>CAWCRC010000006.1:0-353609 GCA_963797805.1 uncultured Actinomycetes bacterium
CCGGAACCGAGACGAAGTCGCTCCGGTCGACGGTGATCACGACTCGGCCTGCTGCTCGCGCGGCTTGTAGCGGTGGTGCAGCATCAGCGCGTTGCCGTCCGGGTCGCTGAAGAACGCCATGTGGCAGACGCCGGTGTCGAACGTCTCGCCCTGGAACTCGACACCCTTCGCCTCGAGCTCCGCGCGTGCGGTTGCGACGTCGTCCACGTGGAGCGCGGGGTGCGCGGTCGTCTGCGGGGCGAACTCGAGCCCGAACGTCGTCGGCTCGTAGATGCCGAAACAGGTCTGGCCGACCCAGAACTCCGCCTGACCGGTCGCGTCGGGCCGGAGGCCGAGCGTATCGACGTAGAAGGCGCGCGAGCGCTGCCAGTCGGTCGACGGCACGGCGACGAAGTCCACCTTGTCGATTCGAGCACTCATCGTGACACCTCTCCTGTGCGCCGCCGGGGATCACGACAAGTTGCACCGTGCAACTTGCTAGCCCCGCACCGGGCGCGCTAGCCGACCGAGCCCTCCATCTGCAGCTGGATGAGGCGGTTCATCTCGACCGCGTACTCGAGCGGGAGCTCCTTCGTGATCGGCTCGACGAAGCCGGACACGATCATCGCGCTCGCCTCCGCCTCGGAGAGCCCGCGGCTCATGAGGTAGAAGAGCTGCTCCTCGCCGATCTTGGAGACGGTCGCCTCGTGCCCGAGGTCGACGTCGTTCTCCTTCACGTCGATGTACGGGTAGGTGTCGGAGCGCGAGTCCTCGTCGAGGATCAGCGCGTCGCAGACGACCTTGGACTTCGAGCCGGTGGCGCCCTTCGCGACCTCGAGCAGGCCGCGGTAGCCGCCGCGCCCGCCGTTCTTCGAGATCGACTTCGACGTGATGACGCTCGACGTGTTCTTGGCGACGTGGACGACCTTGCCGCCCGCGTCCTGGTGCTGGCCCTTGCCTGCGAACGCGATCGAGAGCACCTCGCCGTGCGCCCGCTCGCCCATCAGCCAGATCGCGGGGTACTTCATCGTCACCTTCGAGCCGAGGTTCCCGTCGACCCACTCCATCGTCGCGTCCTCGTAGGCGACTGCGCGCTTCGTGACGAGGTTGTAGACGTTGTTCGACCAGTTCTGGATCGTCGTGTAGCGGCAGCGGCCGCCCTTCTTGACGACGATCTCGACGACCGCCGAGTGCAGCGAGTCGGACGAGTAGATCGGGGCGGTGCAGCCCTCGACGTAGTGCACGTAGGCGCCCTCGTCGACGATGATCAGCGTGCGCTCGAACTGGCCCATGTTCTCCGCGTTGATCCGGAAGTAGGCCTGGAGCGGCATCTCGATCGAGACGCCCGGCGGCACGTAGATGAACGAGCCGCCCGACCAGACGGCCGAGTTGAGGGCGGCGAACTTGTTGTCGTTCTGCGGGATGATCGTCGCGAAGTACTGCTTCACGAGCTCCTCGTGCTCGCGCAGGCCCGAGTCCATGTCGAGGAAGATCACGCCCTTCGCCTCGAGATCCGCCTGGAGCTTGTGGTAGACGACCTCGGACTCGTACTGCGCGCCGACGCCCGCGAGGTACTTCTTCTCCGCCTCCGGGATCCCGAGCCGGTCCCACGTGTCGAGGATCTCCGCCGGGAGGTCCTCCCACTTGTCCACCTGCTTCTCGGTGGGCTTCAAGTAGTAGTGGATGTTGTCGAAGTCGATGCCGGAGAGGTCCGCGCCCCACCCCGGCATGGGCCGCGCCAGGAAGTAGTCGAGCGACTGGTGGCGGAACGCGCGCATCCAGTCGGGCTCCGACTTGTGGTCGGAGATGACGTCGAGCAGCTCGTGCGTGAGGCCCTTCGGTGCCTTGTAGATCGTGGAGACGTCGTCGACGTGCCAGCCGTACCCGTAGTCGGCGCGGATGTCGCGAACGGTCTCGGTTTCTGACTGGCTCATTCGGACTCGCCTCCTTCGACCGCGACACCGGCGGGCATGAAGGCCTCGTAGCCCTCGGCTTCGAGCTGGTGTGCCAGCTCGGCGCCGCCCGAGGCGACGACCCGCCCGTCCACGAAGACGTGCACGTGGTCCGGCGTCACGTAGTTGAGGATCCGCTGGTAGTGCGTGATCACGAGCGCGCCCATGTCGGGGCCGACGAGCGTGTTCACGCCCTCCGCGACGATGCGCAGCGCGTCGATGTCGAGGCCCGAGTCGGTCTCGTCCAGAATCGCGATCCGCGGCTTGAGCATCGCCATCTGCAGGATCTCGACCCGCTTCTTCTCGCCGCCCGAGAACCCGTCGTTGAGGTAACGCTGCGCCAGCTCGCGCGGCACCTTGAGGTGTTCCATCGCGGAGAGGAGCTCCGTGCGGAACTCCTTCACCGGGACCGGATTCTCCTCGCCTCCGTTCGCCGCCTTGCGCTTCGCGTTGATGGCGCTGCGCAGGAAGCTCGTGACCGTGACGCCGGGGATCGCGTGCGGGTACTGGAAAGCGAGGAAGAGGCCGCGCTGGGCGCGCTCGTCGGCACCGAGCTCGAGGATCGACTCGCCGTCGAACCGGATGTCGCCCTCCGTGATCTCGTAGGACGGATGGCCCATCAGCGCGTACGCGAGTGTCGACTTCCCGGAGCCGTTCGGGCCCATGATGGCGTGCTTCGCGTTCGTGTCGACGGCGAGGTCGACACCCTGGACGATCTCGGTGCCGTCCTCGAGGGCGACGTGCAGATTGGTGATCTCGAGCAGTGCCACGGAAGTCCTTCGGTCGCGTTACCAGTAGAGAGTGTTGCGCACGGGGCGAAGGCCCTGCACGCGTCCCTCCAAGCGTAGCCGGACCAAACGTGGGGGGAACCCATGGTTCCCCCACGAGCCCCCTCCTTCTCGCTCGTGCATGGCTCACCCGCAGCGGGCCTCTCGGCCGGCGAAGCCGGCCTTCGGCCGCCGGGGTACATGCAGGGGTGGAGGAACCTTCTCGACGACGGCTTAACGCGCGCGCCATGGACACCGCTCGTGCGATGTGAGCTACGCTCCTTTCATGCCCTTCGGAATCGGTATCTGGGAGCTCCTCATCCTGCTGCTCGTGCTCCTCCTCGTCTTCGGCCCCAAGCGGCTGCCCGAGATGGGCCGCCAGCTCGGCAAGGGGATGCGCGAGTTCAAGGAGTCGGTGTCCGGGTCGGACAAGGACGACGACGACCTCCACACGGTCGACGAGATCGCCGAGCTGCCTCCCGCAGACACGGCCACGACGTCCGCCGCGCCGTCGCGCGAGCGCGACACCGTCTCCTAGCTCACCCGTCGCATGGCCCGCCGGATCGTCCCGCGGCGCCTGAGCCACGACGAGGAAGCGAGCCTCGTCGAGCACCTGACCGAGCTCCGGCACCGCCTCGTCATCTGCCTGATCGCGATCGTGCCGGCGTTCGCAATCGCGTACGTGTTCCACGACGAGCTGATCGAGCGCCTCAAGGGCCTTCTGCCCGAGGGAACGCCGCTCGTCACGCTCGGCGTCACCGAGCCGTTCACGACGTCGCTCAAGGTGAGCTTCTACGTCGCGATCGCCCTCGTGCTGCCGATCCTCCTGTGGCAGATATGGGCATTCCTCGCCCCCGCGGTCGGCGATGACACGCAGCGGGTCATCGGCGCCTTCGTGGTGTTCGCGACGTTCCTGTTCGCCACGGGCGTGGCCTTCTGTTACGTCATCGTGCTGCCGAAGGCGCTGACCTTCCTCGTCGACTACGACTCGGAGCTCTACCAGGAGCAGATCCGGGCGAGCTACTACCTCTCCTTCGTCACGCTGACGCTGCTCGCGTTCGGCATCGCCTTCCAGATGCCGATCTTCATCCTCGGCCTCGTGCGGCTCGGCGTCCTCACCTCGGAGCGCCTGCGGCGGAACCGGCGGATCGGCTACGTCCTGATGCTGGCGTTCGCGATCCTCCTCCCGACCGTCGACCCGGTCTCGCTCGTGCTCGAGGTGGCGCCACTGCTCGTGCTGTTCGAGGTGTCGATCTGGCTCTCGGTGTTCATGGAGCGGCGTTGGGAGCGTTCGGCCACCGAGGCCGAGGCTCTGTGAGAGTCGTCTCCGGCGACTGGCTCCTGCGTGGGGGAACCCATGGTTCCCCCACGGGCCCCCTCCTTTTGCACGAAACGAGGCGGAAGCTCCGGCCATGAGGGCGATCTCGGCCGACTGGGTCGTCCCCGTCGAGGGCGACCCAATCGCCGACGGCGCCGTCGCGATCGCAGACGACGGTCGGATCGCCGCAGTCGGGCCGGCCTCGGACATCGGCGCCGGCGAGCGGTTCGACGGCTGCGTGATCGTGCCCGGCTTCGTCAACAGCCACTCGCACCTCGAGTACGCGGTCTACGCGGGCTTCGGCGACGGCCTGCCGTTCCCGACGTGGATCGGCATCCATGTCTCGCGCAAGGGAAGGCTCGACCTCGACGACATGCGGGCGATCGCGACGGACGGCGCCTACGAGTGCCTGCGCTCGGGGATCACGACCGTCGGCGACTGCAGCTTCGCCGGCGCCGCGGCCGAGGCCGCGGCCGAGACCGGGCTCCGCGCGATCGTCTACCTCGAGGTGTTCGGCCGCGACCGGTCGGCGCTCGAGCGGTTCGACGAGCTCCACGAGCGCGTGGCGCACCTGGCGTCCGACCGCCTCGTGCTCGGCGTCTCGCCCCACGCGCCGTACACCTGCACCCTCGAGCTCTACGAGGCCTGCGCGGAGCTCGGGCTCCCGATGGCCACGCACTTCGCCGAGAGCGTCGCCGAGCGCGAGTTCCTCGTCGACGGCGACGGGGACTGGTCGGCGTTCGCGCACATGCTCGTCCCGCCGCCGGGCGTCACGGGCATCCGGATGCTCGGGGAAGCAGGCCTGCTGGATACGCACCTCATGGCCGCGCACTGCGTCCACGTCGACGACGAGGAGATCGCGCTCCTCGCCCGCCACGAGATCGGCGTCGCCCACTGCCCGCGCTCGAACGGGATCCTCGGCTGCGGGGTCGCGCCGCTCGCAGAGCTCCGCGCCGCCGGCATGCCCCTGGGCATCGCGACGGACAGCCCCGCGTCGACGCCGTCGTTCGACCTCTTCGAGGAGCTCCGCACCGCGATCGTCGCCGCGCGGGCGCGTGAGCGGCGCCCGGACGCGCTCACGGCGGCCGAAGCGCTCGAGCTCGCGACGCTCGGCGGGGCGCGCGTGCTCGGAATGGGCGACGAGATCGGGTCGCTGGTCGCCGGGAAGCAAGCGGACATCACGGTCGTCTCCCTCGACGAGAGCCCTCTCTCGCCTGTTGAAGATCCTGTTGCGGCCGTCGTCCTCGGAGGATCGCCGGAGCGCGTTGCAGCTACTCTCGTAGCCGGCGAGGACCGCTACCGGCGAGGGACGACCGAATGGCCCGATTCGAGAAGAGCCGCGCGAAGAGCACGAAGCCTCATGCTGCAGTAGCGGCGCCGCGACGCGGCACCACGGCGCCCTCGGTCGAGGACACGATGTTCTTCCCGCGGCTGCGGCGCCACGCGAAGTGGATGTTCGTCCTGCTCGCGCTCGTCTTCGGCCTCGGCTTCGTGCTGTTCGGGGTCGGCGCGGGCGGCGTCGGGGTCGGAGACGTCTTCCGCGACGCCGGCGGCACGTCCGGGCAGTCCATCTCGGACGCGCGCGAGGCGACGCAGGAGCGCCCGAAGGATCCCGATGCGTGGCTCGAGCTCTCGACCGCGCTCCAGACGGAGGGCGAGACGAGGGAGGCAATCACGGCGATCGAGCAGGCGATCGCGCTGCGGCCGAAGGATCC
The DNA here is from genome assembly GCA_963797805.1 of uncultured Actinomycetes bacterium. GTDB lineage: Bacteria > Actinomycetota > Thermoleophilia > Gaiellales > Gaiellaceae > Gaiella. Next base: position 5,732 of record CAWCRC010000006.1, read on the forward strand.
CGACCCCTACCGGCAGCTCGCCAGCCTCCACCTGACGCTTGCGACGCAGCGCCAGCAGGACGCCCAGCTCGCCCAGCTCGCGGCGGCGTACCGGGCGCCCGCGCAGTCGTTTCTCGTCTTCACCGCGCCGTCCGGTCAGGCGGTGCTCTCGGACCCGATCGGGCTCGGCGTGAACTCACAGTTCAGCCAGCGCGCGACGACCGCCTACCAGGACGTCCAGACGCAGGCCACGCTCGCGGTCGACGCGTACGAGCAGCTCGCGAAGCTCCAGCCCTTGGATCCGAACGTCCAGCTCGAGCTCGCGCAGGCCGCGCAACAAACGGGTGACGCGGCGACCGCGATCGCCGCGTATCAGCGATTTCTGAAGCTCGCACCGGACGACCCCAACGCGGCGATCGTCCGCCAGCAGCTGAAACAGCTTCGCGGGGCCGCAGCCGCCTCCGCTGGTTAGAGTCTCGCGCGTGACGCGCGTTCGCTCCCTTCAGGCCGCGATCTCGGTGGTGCTGGCCCTCGTCGTCGCCGTCGGCCTCGCCGCATGCGGCGACACGGTCGGGTACTCAGAGGGCAACGGCGACCGCATCCGCGGGAAGGAGCTCTTCGTCAAGGGCTGCGGCTCGTGCCACACGCTCGCCGACGCCGGGACGACCGGGGCCATCGGGCCGAATCTCGACTACGCGTTCGTCCAGTCACGCATCGACGGTCTCGGGGAGAGCAGCATCCTCCAGGTCGTGCGCGGCCAGATCGCGTACCCCGTTACCGACCCCTCGACCGACGCGCCGGGGATGCCCGCGAACATCTTCGAGGGGATCGACGCGGAGGACGTCGCGACCTACGTCGCCTCCGTCGCCGGTCTCGACGCGAGCGGCGAGCCCTTCGATCCCGCAAGCCCGCCGAAGCCGACGCCCCCCGAGGGCGGTGCCGCGGACGGCAAGAGCATCTTCGCCTCGGCCGGGTGCGCCGGCTGCCACACGCTCGCGGCCGCGGGCTCCACCGGGAACGTCGGGCCGAACCTCGACGAGGCGAAGCCCTCGCTCGACCTCGCGGTCGACCGCGTCACGAACGGCCAGGGCGGCATGCCCTCCTTCAAGGGGCAGCTGAGCGACGAGCAGATCCAGGCGGTAGCGAAGTTCGTCGCCGACAACGCCGGCAAGTAGACGGGACCGCCGCCGCCCTGCGCTAGGGCGTGGTCGCCTCGAGGTCGACGACGACGTGCGTCACCGGCACGTCGAAGCGCATCCGCGCGTTCTCGACGACGCCCTGCTCGAGCCAGTGCGAGCGGCCCGGCGGGTGGGTCGAGACGACGATCTCGTCGGCCGGGAACTCGCGGAGCGCGTCCTCGAGCGCCTGGAGGGGATCGCCGTCCCCGATCTCGCCGCGCGCGTGCACGCCGAGCGCGGCGAGACGCTCGAGGCTCGCGTCGAGCCGGGCCTGAGCCGCGACCCGGGCGCCGTCCTCGTCCGACGTCCAGGTTCTGAGCTTCGAGTTCAGCGCCGGGCACACGAGGAGCACGTGCTCGTCGACGCCCAATGCCTTCTTCCCCAGGAGGTCCCGGAGCTCGCCGCCGCCGACCGTCTCGTTCGCGACGACGAGGATGCGGCGCGTCGGCCCCTCGTCGCGGACGACGTGCGCCTGTGCGCTGTGGCGCATGCCGCCGCGAATCGTCCAGAGCGCCCCTGCCACGAGCAGGAGGAACATGATCACGCCGAGCCACGTCTCGATCCAGGCCGCGGCGACGACGAGCACGGCGCCGCCGAGCGTCAGCCACACCACCTGGAATGCCGAGGACTCGTCTCGTACGGGGTTCTTCATGTCCGAGCGGTTCTCTGTTGCATACGCCACGAACTATCTAGCGGATTCGCGACGACGGCGCGACCCGCGTCTCGCTACGGCCTCAGAGCAGGTACACGGCGGCCCACACGATGATCCACATCACGTCGACGAAATGCCAGTAGATCCCAGGGATCTCGACGCCGTGGAAGTGATCGGGCGAGTAGTGGCCCTTGAACGAGCGGACGGCCGCCATCGTGAGGAGCGACAGACCGACGAACACGTGTGCTCCGTGCAGCCCCGTGAGGCCGAAGAAGACCGACGCAAAGGCGCCGTCGCTCGTGTTGAAGCCGACATGCGCATACTCGATCGCCTGCGTGAGGAGGAAGGCTGCGCCGAGCAGGATCGTGACGACGAGGCCAGCCTTGAGGCCGTTTCGGTCGCCGCGCTTGATCGACTGCGTCGCCCAGTGGATCGTGAAGCTCGACGTCACGAGGATCGCCGTGTTGACGCTCGCGACGAAGACCGGGAACTCGTACGGGGGCGGCGGCCACGTGGACGGCGCGTCGGGGTTGACGACCCGGACGAAGAAGTACGCCGTGAAGAAGGCGCCGAACAGCATCGCCTCGGAGGCGATGAAGAGGAACATCCCGAGCGTCGCCGGATCGAGCCGCGACGAGCGGTTGGCGGGGGGCGGCCCGTGGTGCCCGTGGTCCGAGACGGCCTCGGCGTGGGCGCTCACGACGCCACCTCGGCGGGAGCGCTCGCGACGACGTGCTCGACCGGGACGCCGGCGTCCTTCCGAAGGCGCTCGACGACGTCGCGCCGCAGCCACCCGGAGCGCTCGCCGGGGAAGGTCGAGATGATGATCTCGTCGACCTTCTCGTCGTCGACGACCTGCATCGCGGCCGTGTACGGGTCGGGATGCGCGACCTGGCCGTGGGCCTCGATCCCCTCCGCGCGGAGCGTCGAGAGCGCCGCCCGGAGCCGCCGCTCGGCCTCGGGGTGCTCTCCCGTCTCGGGGTCGCTCTGCGGCGAGACGATCAGGAACGCCGCAGGACCGTCCGCTGCACGCTGACGGATCCGGTCGAGGAGCCGCTCGCCGAGCACGGTCTCGTTTGCGATCACGAGGACGTTTGCCTGCCCGGTGCGCGCGGCGACGTCGGAGATGACGTGCTCGAACGGCCGATCGCCCGCGAGCCGGCGGAGCTCGGAGAGCACGTTCTTGCGGCGCAGCCAGCCCGACGTCTCCTGCGGATGGGTCGACACGATCAGCTCGTCGATCGGCTCGAGCGCGAGGATGTCCTCGACGGCCGGGATCGGGCCGCCCTCGAAGACGTCGCCGTGCGCCGGGATGCCCTCGGCGCGAAGCGCCGCCACCAGCCCGTCGACACGCCGCCCGGCGCTCGCACGGCGCGAGTTGCGGTAGACGACGTAGCCGGACTGTGGGTCGTTGACGGGCGCGACGACGACGGCGCGGATCGGCCCCTGCGCGGCCCGGCGACGGACGGCGTCGAGGAGCTCCTCCCCGACCAGCGTCTCGTTGGCGACGACGAGCACGACGGCCGCGTCCGTGGCCCCGGGCTCGCTCATACGTGCGCCTCCTGTAACGCTCCGCCGCGGAGGACGGCGTGCTTCGCGCCGGGCACGCCGTACTCGTACGGCCCGCCGACCACCTGCGGGATCTCGTCGAAGTTGAAGACGGGCGGCGGCGAGCTCACCTGCCACTCGATCGTCATCGCCCGCCACGGGTTGGAGGGCGCGATCGGCCCTCGTGCCCAGCTCGTGATGATGTTGTAGGCGAACACGATCACCGAGGCGCCGAGCGCGAACGACGCGATGGAGACGACCATGTTGAGCGCCCCGAACGTCGCCGCGTAGTCGGCGACGCGGCGCGGCATCCCGACGAGACCGACCCAGTGCATGGGGAAGAACGTCACGTTGAACGCGATGAACGTCAGCCAGAAGTGGAGCTTCCCGAGCCGCTCGTTGTACATGCGGCCCGTCATCTTCGGGAACCAGTAGTAGATCCCGGCGAAGATCGTGAACACGGAGCCGCCGAACAGCACGTAGTGGATGTGGGCGACGATGAAGTACGTGTCGGAGGCGTGGATGTCGATCGGGACCACCGCCAGGTAGATGCCCGAAAGGCCGCCGATGACGAACATCGACACGAAGCCGAGCGCGAAGAGCATCGGCGTGTTCAGGTGGATCTTCCCCTCCCACAGCGTCGCCAGCCAGGAGAAGACCTTCACGCCCGTCGGCACCGCGATGAGGAGCGTCGAGATCATCATCGGCACGCGCAGCCAGTCGGCCATCCCGGCGACGAACATGTGGTGCGCCCACACCGAGAACCCGAGCACGAGGATCCCGAGCAGCGAGATCGCCATCAGCCGGTAGCCGAAGATCGGCTTGCGGCTCATCACGGAGATGATCTCCGAGATGATCCCGAACCCGGGCAGGATCATGATGTACACGGCCGGGTGGCTGTAGAACCAGAAGATGTGCTGGTACCCGAGCACATAGCCGCCGTTGTCCGGCGTGAAGAAGCTCGTGTGCATCACCCGGTCGAACATGACGAAGAACTGCGAGCCGGCGATGAACGGCGTCGCGATCACGACGAGCAGTGACGTCGTGAAGTTCGCCCAGACGAGGAGCGGCATGCGCCAGAACGTCATCCCCGGCGCGCGCATCGTGATGATCGTGACCAGGAAGTTCAGCGCCGTCGCGATCGACGACGCGCCCGCCCACTGGACGCCCATGTTGAAGAACACCTGGCCGAACGGCTGCTCCGATGCGAGCGGCGCGTAGCTCGTCCAGCCGGTCGCAAAGGCACCGCCCGGGGCGAGGAAGCTCGCCATGAACATCACGCCGGCGATCGGCAGCATCCAGAAGCTCAGCGCGTTCAGGCGCGGGAACGCCATGTCCGGCGCGCCGAGCATCAGCGGCACCGCGAAGTTCGCCAGCCCGGCGAAGGCCGGGATGACGAACACGAAGATCATCAGCGTCGCGTGCGCCGACACGAGCCCATTGAAGGTCTGCGTGTCGAAGAACTGCATGCCCGGCTGCGCGAGCTCGGCGCGGAACAGCATCGCGAGGAAGCCGCCCGTGATGAAGAAGAAGAAGGTCGTGACCAGGTACTGGACCCCGATCACCTTGTGGTCGGTGTTGACCTTGAAGTAGTCCGTCCACTTGTAGGCGCCGTGGTTGGCGTGGTCGTCCGGGACGGTCGGGCGGCCCGAGATCCAGTAGAGCCAGTAGTCGAACGTGCCGATCCCGAGCAGGAAGCCGAGCGGCGCGGTCACCATCCCGCCGACGAGGACGATGTACTCCCAGTCGTACACCGGGTCCCACCCCGCGAGCCAGCGGAGCGTGACGACGATGTACATCCCGATGAAGAAGAAGAGCGCGGCACACCACAGCGCCCGGATGTAGCCGGGCCGCATGAAGATCCCGCGCTTGCGGGGCGGCGGGTGGTCGTGACCCGTTTCGGGATGCGCGTGCTGGTCGACGGTCGTCGTCACTCCGTCGATCCCTCCCCGCTCACGTAGGCGACGAGCGCGTCGAGCTCCTCGGGCGTCAGGGTCTGGGCGAAGTCCTTCGGCATCACACCGGGCTGGTAGTCGGGGGTGATCACGGCATTGGGGTCGACGATCGACTGCCTTACGAACTCTGCCACGGGCATGCCCGCCTGCTCGGCGGCCGCGGTCAGGTCGTCGAGCCGCGGGCCGATCTCGGCGTCGCTGCCTGCCTTCGAGAACGCGTGGCAGCCGCCGCAGCCCGCCTTGGCGAAGGTCGTCGCGCCGAGCTCCTGGGCGCCGCCGCCCTGCTCGCCGCCGCCGCTACCCGAGCCGGCGCCCGCACCCGCGCCGGCGCCTGCGCCGCCAGCGCCGGCCTGCCCCTGCTTCTCGAGCCAGGCCGCGAATGCGGCGCGGTCGAGCACGCGCACCGGGGCACGCATCGTCGAGTGGCCGAGCCCGCAGAGCTCGGTGCAGATGAGCGTAAAGCGCCCCGTCCTCGTCGGTGTGATGACGATCTCCGTGGTCACGCCCGGGACGACGTCCTGCTTCTGGCCCATCTGCGGGATCCAGAGCGAATGGATCACATCGGCCGAGTTCAGCTCGAACTGGACCGAGCGGTCGACCGGCATCACGAGCTCGGCCGACCGAACGTCGCCCGGATAGATGAACCGCCAGGCGAACTGCTGCGCGAACACCTTCACCTTCAGCGGGTCGCTGCCCGCATCCGCGTTCTTCGAGAGCACCACTGCGCTGACGATGCCGATCGCGATCACGAGGATCGCGGGGACGACGGTCCACGCGACCTCGAGCCCCGTGTGCCCGTGGATCGGCGGGCCGTCCGTGTCGTCGTCAGGCTGCACACGGAACGTCCAGACCGCATAGACGATCACGCCCGCGACGAGCGAGAAGATCCCGATACAGATGATGGTCGCGAACCAGTACGTGAACTCGATCCGGTCCATCTCCTTCGAGGCGGACTCGGGCAGCCAGTCGATGAGGACCGCGACGAGGCTCGTAACGAGTGCCGCGAGCGCCGCGATCACCACCATCTTGACCAGGGCTCCACGCCGGATCACGGCGCCGAGACTACATCAGCCGACGTGGGGGAACCCCTGGTTCCCCCACGAGCCCCGTCCTCTTTCGCGCCGCACGGTTCACCCGCATCTGGCCTCCCGGCCGGCAGAGCCGGCCTCCGGCAGCGACGCCCGTGACACGGTCGACCAAGCCTGAGCTGGCGCTATCCTTGGGCGTCCTCGGGCCGTTAGCTCAGCTGGTAGAGCAGGGGACTCTTAATCCCAAGGTCGAAGGTTCGATCCCTTCACGGCCCATGGCGTTCATGCCGTTCGCGGTTCGCGACGTACCGGCCGGGCGTACCGAGGTAGTACGAGCCTCGGCACCGTGTAGCGTCACCTAAGTGACGCACGATGACGCAACGAGGCTCCTTGCTCTACTTTCGTCGGAGTTCCCCAACCTTGAGATTGTTCTGCGAAAGGAACCCGGAGTGGCGGCAGACGTCGCCTTCTCCGTCGAGGTGCTCCTTGATGCTTCTCTGACGTTGGCTGACCTCGAACGTCTCGTGTCTTTGATTCACCATCCGGGCGACCTGATGCCTGGCCGGGTGGAGCACGAGGGGCGCTTGAGTGCCCTGGTGGAAGACGACGAGGTTCGGATTTGGATCGTTGTGAGGACCAAGAACCGTGAGATCGCCTTGGCTTGACCCCTGTGGGAGCCGAAGGCAAAGATCCGTGCGCGAGGTCTTCGTCACCGAGGACGTCGTCGCCCTGCTGGGCTCGTGGTGGGGCGAGTGCGGCAAGCCGGCCGACGAGAAGCTCGTGCTGCCGGGGGAGACGACGACCGGCTACCTCAGCCCGCAGGTGATCCTGCGTCGCGAGCTGTATCCGGCGATGGAACGCGCCGGAATCGCGAGGATCGGCCCGACCGGCGAGAAGCGGACGTTCCACTCGCTACGCCACACGTTCGCGCGGATCGCGATCGAGCACAACCGGCCGATCTTCTGGCTCTCCAAGCACCTCGGGCACTCGTCGCTCGACGTGACGAGCAACGTGTACGGGCATTTCGAGAAGGCGACGCGGAGACGGGAGGCCGAAGCGATGGCCGGTGTGTTCGGCGTCTAGCTCTGAGCTCGAAAGCGTTCGGCAGCCGTCTCTGCGTCGCGCGCTAAGGCGGCAGCTCGCTCGGCGTCTTGCGTCTCCTTAGCCTCGCGTTCGCTTTCGAGCTGGTCTACTCGCACGTTCGCGTCGCTCACGAGCTGATCAAGCGCCGCTCGGATCAATGCCTCATCCCCCGTTCCAAAACCGATCGTGACGCCGTCCGGGAAAGTAGAGTTGATCCATGCGGAGGGTGGGAACCTGCCAACCTCGGCCCGTTTCCTCTCGCGTAGCTGGTCGAAGGCGCGGTGCCATGCGCTGCTCTCTGGCACGGGATCGAAAGTCACGGTGAGCAGTAGGTGGGCGCCGTCAACGTCGACCTTTGCGGAATTCCAGTTCACCCTCACGTTGCTCGCCACGGATGGTGATCGTAGCGGTGCGCCCGCCGGGGTCGCGCCGACGGGGGAGAAGCGGACGTTTCATTCGCTGAGGCACACGTTCGCGAGGGTCGCGGTCGAGAACAACCGTCCCATCTTCTGGCTCTCCAAGCATCTCGGCCATTCGTCGCTAGACGTTACGAGCAACGTCTACGGGCACTTCGAAAAGGCAACGCGTCGGCGGGAGGCGGAGGCGATGGCGGGGGTGTTCGGCGTGTGACGAGCTGTCAGGACGGAACGTGACCCGCGCTGGTTGGGAGACTTAGATGAGCCCGCTCGCCCGCATCTGTCCTTGATCCGGGTCGCGGCGCAGGGAAAACAGAGCAGGCGGCAACACGAATGAGGGCCCGGCAAGCCGGGCCCTCGTTTTGTCGAATGCGGTGCGGTCGAGCTACGCGGCGACCAGCACGCGGTCGCTGTGAGCGACAACCTTGCCGCTCGTGATCTTGGGCTCGTTGGGGAACATCGTGTCGAGCTTCTCGTCACGAATCCAGCCGGCGACGAGCTTCGTCGACTCCTTGCACTGCTCAGGCGTCTCGAACAGGCTGAGCGAGCTGAAGACGTTGCCGTCCTGGATCAGCCAGTAGCCCGCGAACCCGGAGAGCTTCTCCAGCTTCGGGACGAGCGTCTCGTTGACCTTGCCGGTCAACTCGGCCGAGCGATTCTGGGCCACACCGTCGTAACGACGAATGATCGCAAACATGGGTGCTCCTTCGTTCCGTACAGGACAGGGAGTCCGAACGAACCCTCTGCTGCGCTCGGTCGGGGTGACAATCGAAGAGGAACGTACAAACCCTCAACGCCGTCAAAGGCGACCAACGCGCTGACATCGGTATAGCCCGATTCGCCTGGCTCTAAACCTCCGTCGACTAGCAGCGCGGAGCTACGTCACCCCGCGGAACCAGTTCCATCCCTCGGCCCACGCCGCTTCCCCGCGACCACCCTCGGACGCTTCAGAACGATCGAATCAACCACCTCATAGCCGACGTGCGCAACGACCTCCCATCCCTCCGCGCCAAGTTCGTTCAGCTTGTCCACGAGCTGCTCGGCATCGAGCCCCTTCCCGGCGAGCAGCATGTACTCCCACTGGTTGCCCATGCGGGGGTTCTAGCAGCGCGAGCTGTAACCAGCTGCGCGTTCAAGTTTTTTAGACGGTGAACAGATTGGACACTCCCCGGGTTTTCGCGAGAGAGCCTAGGCGAGAGAAGGAGACGACGTGAAGCGTTCCCCGATGCCGCGCGAGCGTGGGGTCGCTGACCGTCGCGTGCCCGGCGAGCGTAAGCCGATTCGCGTGCCGCGCGACGCTCTCTACTTCTGCGCGGGCGCCCAGGCAATTCCCGAACGCCTGCTGTCGAATGTCGCGGGTCAGGTTCCGTAGCCCGCTCCCATCGACGTTCACGACATAGATGTCGCCGTTCCCGCCAGCTGTGCGCGCGTACGGTGCGCGTACGGGCTCGGCTCCGCAGGGTGCATTTCGCTGCATCTCGCGGCACCGCGAAATGGCCGATTTGCAGGCTAGACGCAGCTAGCTGCATCACGCGGTATCCAGCTGTCCCGGACTCTTAATCCCAAGGTCGTAGGTTCGATCCCTACACGGCCCATGTCACGTGTTCGTATTCCTGCGACCAACGGAAGAGTCGCCATCTGAATTCGCGGCTGTTCCGACCGCCGAGCGAGCGTCAGGGTCGGGGGGTTGCCGTGCGCGTGCTCGCTCCACGTGTCATTGCGTCGAGCGCGTTACGCATGAAGCGCTGGAGGCGTGGGTCGACGAGAGGGCGGGCAGAGCCGACGGCCTCTGGTAAGGCGTCCAGCCCCCAGGAGAACTGGTGCGATCCTGCCGCGAAGACGATCGCACCGGACGGGGCGACGTAGCGGGTCGAGTCGGCGTTACCGTCCTTGTCGCCCCCGAGCTCACGATGAAAAAACACCACCAGGCGGTGCCCGCAGGATGAGGTGGCTGTTTGGTTGCCGGGAATCGTGTCGGCCTCGACACTGACGACACCGCGAATCACCGAGCCACCCTTGAACCCTGTGCCTCGCATCCAGCGGTCGGTGATGGCCGCTTCTTGCACGGTGTAGTCACCCGCTTGCCAGTGGAGTGCGACCCCTTGGTGTTGGATCCCGATCAGCTCGCATTCGTAGCGGGGCGGGATCAACTCTCGGAACATCGCGGTCCTCAGTGCCGGATCAGGGTTCGGGTCGTACATCGACTTGTACGCGACGATCGTTCGTCCAGCGTCTTCGATCCGGACCTGCCAGTAGGCAGCGTTCGCGCCCATGAAAGCGAGGTTGACGCCGGAGTCGCGAGCAGTTTGAAAGGCGTCACGCATGGTCTTCGACCAGTACTCCGAGTGGCCTGCAACTGCGACAAGGCGATGCCGAAGGAGTGAGGTGGGATGCGCGTTGGTGTAGACGTCGCTTTGGTACGCAACGTCGTAGCCGTTGCGCTCGACGAAGCGGACGAACTGGATCTCCCAACCAAGCGGCCCCTGGCCGCCAGGCCCATCCCATGCATAAGGACGTTCAAAGGAGACATATCGCGCGCGAGGGCCGAGGCCCGGGAAGTCGTAGAGGCTGCGGCCGCCCCAGCTGTTGTAGGCCTGCCACGTGAGGACGGGGACCTGAATCAGCATTTTCGAGTCCCGTCCCGGTGAGTTGACGACCAGATAGGTAGTGGCGGAGTTGCCTGCTTGGGTTCCATCGAGTAGCAGCACGCGGATCAGGTAGTAGCCGCTGACCCAGTTGCGTCCGATCTTCAGCGTGTCGGTCGTGGGCCATCCAGCGACGATGCGACCCGTCGATTCCGGGGTCGGCATCGCCTCGGCCTTGCCGCGTTTGGAAGTGGAACAGCTTGGGAGGCACAAGACCTTGCGCGCGCCGACGCCGCGGTACCAGCCCAGCCGATACACGATGATGCGGTACCTCGCCTCGGGCAGGGTCGAGACATGCACCGCGACCTCGCCACCCGGCGCCACGTCGGTCGCAGACGCATAGACCTCGGCGGCCTGGCCCGTCGCCGTAGGGCCAAGCCATCGCGGGCTCCCCACCCGCAGATTCTCAGCGGCAACAGCCGGCATACGGCCGCCAGACATCAGCTGCGGCGCCGTATCCGCCGTCCGGGCGTCCGCCGCAGCGACCAACGCAGGGCCGAGCGCGAGAACGACCACAAGTCGGCGACGCTGGGCGGATCTCGCGCTCAGGCTTCTCACCGTTGGCGCGTCATCTCGGGTGGGCGATCGTCGCGCCGCGCGAGACGGCGACGGCTTCGAGTCGCGATCTCACGCCGAGCGCCTGGAGCAGCCGCCGAATGTGGTTGCGCACCGTATCGGTGCTCAGGTGCAGCTCGGCCGCGATCTGCTTCGTCGAGCGCCCCTGCTCGAGCAGACGGAGCATCTCGGCCTGGCGCGGCGTCAGATGCGCCGGCGGCGTGGGGTGCTCCGTCGGCAGGGGGCGGACGAGCATCCCGAAGACGCCGACGATGCGCTCACCGTTCTTGAACGGCACCGCGCTGATCTCGAGCGTCAGGCGCTCCCCGTCGGCCGATACGAGGGCGCCGGTCGCGTCCGTCGAGTCCACGGCGCCGAGCACCTTGGCGGTGAACAACTCGCGCGCGCGCAGCCGGTCCTCGGGGGCGACGACGGAGGTGAAATGCCGCCCGCGGACGTCGCCGACGAGGCGTTCGGCCGCGGGATTGAGCCAACGGACGACTCCCGCGGAGTCCAGGACGTAGCTCGGGACTCCCACGTCCGCGAGCGCGCGCTCGACGTCGCCCCCGACTGCAAGCCCGTCCGCCGTCAGCCCCGCCTGCACGCGGTCGGGAGAAGGAGCTCCCTGCGCCATGCCGGGAGTGTGGCGGACCAGGAAGCCCGCGTCATCCCGCCGCCTGGACGACGGCCCCACGGTTCAGGCGCGCCCCATCGACACGTAGATTTGGCGCCGTCGTGGGTACCCGGGCACCGCGTCTCCCGCCGTCCCTGACAAACGCATGGCGGCGCGAGCCCGAGTGGCTCGAGGCGCTGCCGAGCCTCGCCGTTGAGTGCGCCTCCGCCTGGGGGCTCGAGCTCGAGGAGCCGTACGACACGCCGCTCTCGCTCGTCCTCCCGGCGGGAGACGCCGTCCTCAAGCTGAACGCGCCGTCGCACTTCGAGGCCGACCACGAGGCCGACACGCTCGCCCGGTGGAACGGCCGCGGCGCCGTGCGGCTGCTGGCGCGGGACGACGAGCGCCGCGCGCTCCTCGTCGAGCGGTGCGTTCCCGGGACGCCCCTCGCCCTGTCGGGCGAGGGCGAGACGGCCGTGATCGTCGACGTCCTCGCGCGGCTCCCGCACGACCCGGGGCCCGACCACGACTTCAGGCGCCTCGCCGACGAGGCCGAGCGGTGGGCCGACGAGGTGCCCGAGCGCTACGAGCGGGGCGGCCGGCCGTTCGAGCGATCGCTCCTCGACGCCGCCGTCGACGTCTTCCGGAGCGTCGACCCGGATGCGGGCCGTCTCGTCAACCAGGACCTCCACGCCTGGAACGTCCTCCGGGCGGCGCGCGAGCCGTGGCTCGCGATCGACCCGAAGCCGCTCGTCGGCGAGCCCGAGCTCGACGGCGTCGGCCCGTTGCGGAACGCCGGGCTCTCGCGCGCCCGCGCCGCCGTCAGCCGGACGCTCGATGCGCTCGCCGACCTCGGGCTCGACCGCGAGCGGCTCCGCGGGCTCGGGTATGCGCATGCGCTCGCGTGGGCCGTCGACTCGGACGGGCAGTGGTCGACCGACTCGATCGAGGCCGCGCGGACGATCCACGCGGCATAGCGCCAGGTCAACCGCGCTTGACTGCCTGGAGCGTGTACGTGTGGGGAAGCCGCTCGGGTCGGTCCTTCAGTCGCCACTCACCGCCGCCAATGTCCTCCATCTGTCCGGGCAGCGCCTCGTAGGGGACGCTCGTGTGCTCCACGAGGCCGGTCAGCTCCATCCCCGCGTCCAGGAGGGCGCCGACGATCTCGCCGAGGCCGTGATTCCACTCGTGCGTCAGCGTCTGCGTGAACTCGACCTCGGTGTCGACGTAGGTGCCCGGCTCGTCCCAGACGAGCGGCTCGGCGGTCTCGAAGTACGGGTAGTCGAGCGCGAGCACGTCCGCCCGCTCGCCCAGCGACCAGAGCACGGGATGGCTCTCACGCATGAAGAAGCGGCCGCCCGTTCGTAGAAGATCCGAGACAACGCGCCCCCACCGGCGGACGTCGGGCAGCCAGCACAGTGCCCCGACGCCCGGTGAACACGAGGTCGAAGCGCTCCGAGCCGAGGGCCTCGACCGCGGCGTAGACGTCCGACTCGACGAACACGACGTCGGCGCCCACCCCCTCGGCGAGGCGGCGCGCCTCCGCGAGCGAGGCAGGTGAGAAGTCGAGCCCGGTCATCCTCGCCCCTAGGCGGGAGAGGGAGATCGTGTCGGTGCCGATGTGGCACTGCAGGTGGACGCCGTCGCGCCCCGCGATGTCGCCGAGCAGCGGGAGGTCGAAGCGCACGACGTCGCTCAGGTGCCCCGGGTCGGAGTGGAACCGGTCGAGCGCATAGCCGGCGGAAGCGGCGTGCGCGGGGGCACGCTCGTCCCAGTTGGCGCGGTTGACGGCGCGGTAGTCGGTCACGCGCGCATCGTGTCAGCAAAGGCTCTAGGTTCGTCAGGTGGACTGGGCCGTGGCGACGCTCGCGCTGGCGCTCCTGGTCTACGCGGCGGTCGCGGGACGGCTCGACGGCACGCCGGTCACCGCCGCGATGGTCTTCGTCGCGTTCGGCCTGATCGTCGGCCCGGAGGCGCTCGGCCTCCTCGAGCTCCCCGTCCTCGGCGAGGGGGTCGAGCAGCTCGCCGAGGCGACGCTGACGGTCGTCCTGTTCGCGGACGCCTCGCGCATCGACCTCCGCGCGCTTCGCCGCGAGCTGTCGATTCCCATCCGGCTGCTCGGCCTCGGGCTCCCGTTGACGCTCGTCGCCGGCACTGCGGCCGGCGTCGCGCTGTTCGCGAACCTGTCGCTCGGCGAGGCGCTCCTCCTTGCGGTGATCCTCGCGCCGACGGACGCTGCGCTCGGACAGGCCGTGGTGACGCTCCCCGCGCTGCCGTCCCGCATCCGACAGGGGCTGAACGTCGAGAGCGGCCTGAACGACGGGATCTGCGTGCCGCTCTTCTTCATCGCCCTCGGGCTGGCCAGCGCGGAGGCGGGAACGATCGGCGACGGCGCCGCCGTGCGCGTGGTCGTCGAGGAGATCGGCTACGGCGTCGTGGCGGGGGTCGTCGCGGGTGCCGCGGCGGCCGTCGTCGTTCGGGCCGCACTCCGGCACGGCAGCGCCGGGGACGCCTGGCTCCAGATCGCACCGCTCGCGGGAGCCGCGCTCGCATACGGCACCGCCTCGCCGCTCGGCGGGTCGGGTCTCATCGCGGCGTTCGTCGGCGGCATGGTGTTCGGCAGGCTGCTCGATGGTCACGCGCACGAGCTCGCGAGCCTGACCGAGGCGAGCGGCGCGATCCTCGGCGCACTGACGTTCGTCGTCTTCGGCGCGGTTCTCCTCGGGCCGGCGCTCGGCCACCTCACGGCAGCGATCGTCGCCTACGCGGTGCTGAGCCTCACCGTCGTTCGCATGGCGCCCGTCGCACTCGCGATGCTCGGCGCCGCCGTGCGGCCCCGGACGGTGGCGTTCCTCGGCTGGTTCGGCCCGCGCGGGCTCGCGTCCATCGTCTTCGCGATCCTCCTGGAGGAGGGCAGCGACCTCCCGCACGAGGAGACGATCCTCGTCACGGCGTACGTCACGGTCGGCCTCTCGGTGCTCCTGCACGGGCTCACGGCGGCGCCGCTCGCGCGGCGCTACGCGCGATGGTTCGCGTCGTCGCACCCGCCGGGCCGGCAGCCCGTGACCGAGTCCGTCGAGGTGTCGGAGCCGCCGTGGCGGTCGGCCGGCGCCCGGCGCGCCGGCTGAGTCGTCAGCTCGGCCGGAGCGCGAACTCGGCGGGCAGCTCTTCGGGCGCCTCTTCCCACTCGAGCTCGTGGCGCGCGCGCGCGTCGAAGTAGACGTAGGACGTGACGAGCGCGACGAAGGGGAGCGCCAGCGCGTAGACGAGCCCTGCGACGATGTTGAGGAGCGCCAGCGGCGCCGCGGTCGCGAAGATCAGGAGCACGCCGAGGAGCGGCCCGATCGCCAGCGCGACGGCCGCGCCGACGCCGACGAGGCCGGCGACCCGGAACCAGCGCCCGCGCACGAGCCGCGCGCTGCGGCGCAGGGCGGCCCGACCGGTGCCGCCCTCCAGCTCCACGATCGGGGCCAGCAGCGACCAGCGGATCGCCAGCCACAGCGCGACGGGGATGAGGACGGCCGTGGCCGTGAGCACGACCCACACGAGGACGAAGAGCGCCGTCGCACCGAGGAGCGGGCGAAGCCTCGCGGCCGCGAGGCGGAACGCGCTCGTCGCGTCGATCGGGCGGCCCTCGTCGAGCTCGACGAGGGCGCACGCCGTCGCCGCCATCACGAAGGAGAGCGCGAGGAGCGTGAGCGTCGTGCCGATCACGAGGGCTAGGAACGCCGCGATGCCCGCCGCCTCTCCGGTCACCGCCGCGACGAGGTCGAGCGCCTCGATCACGAGCCATTGCAGCACCGCGATGACCAGTCCGATCGGGAGCATCAGGAGCCCGATCCCGAGGAACAGACGGGGGCGCTTCACGTACATCCGTGCCGAGGCCGAGAGGATCTGTCCGAAGCTTCGGCGGCGCGCGATGCGGAGCGGCGCTGTCGGCGTCCAGGTCACGCGGATCACGGCGAACGCCAGGAGCGCGAGCAGGCCCGCGATGAGCAGGATCATCGGCAACGGGTTGCTCACGAGCCTGGTGAGCGCCCGCGACCCCGCTGCGACACCCGAGCAGAACAGGTCCGTCGCGTTCGTGCCGAGGAGGCCGCGCCGTCGGCACCGCGTAGCTTCGGTCGCGCCAGCCCTCGGACCACTCGATCGGCGTCGTCCACTGCGTCTTCAGGTTCGGGCCGGTCGGGCCGTTGAAGAACGCCTTCTGGAGCTCGCCCCAGCGCCCCTCGAACATGATCCACGGGAATGCCTCGCCCGCCGCCGACGCGTCGCTCGGGATCGTCTTCACGCTCGGCCGCAGCTCGCGGTGCGGACCGCGGGTGTCGTCGCAGCCGACGCCCGCCTCGGCCGAGCTGCCGAGATAGAGCGCCTCCGTGAACTTGTTCGCATGCGACCCCGCGGCGGGATAGACGACCGGGTGCGTTCCGACGCGGTCGAGCTTCTCGTCGTCCGTCCAGTCGGACCGTTCGGCCCCCTCGTGTGAGCTGTACCCGACCGAGGTGGGCTCCGTCGCGAGCGCGGAGCGCGCGTCGTCGGCGTCGAAGACGAGCTGGATCATCTCCCAGTCGCCCTCGTGCGTGTTGTTGAAGTCGTTGAACGGGTAGAAGAACCAGTACTGCAGCGCCACCTTCCCGGCGTAGGCGGGCTCGGAGACGACGTGCGCGTAGACGGCGGGCTCACTGTCCTCCGTGAGGCGACGGGCCCACAGCTCGTACGTGCAGCCGGGGTCGAGGGCGTTCCCCGGGAAGTCCAGGTGGTACTCGTAGAGCCCCGCGAGGTCGTCGGCGGCCGGGCCGATCTTCACCAGGTCGAACGCGTTCCAGGGACCGCGAAGCGCGACCGTCGGGTCGCCGAAGAGCACGTCGACGTCCGTCGGGAGGTACGGCTCGCCCGGCCCGCACTCCTCGGTCTGCTCGACGAGGCGGACGACGGGCGCGTACTTCTCGGCGAGCGCCGTCTCGTCGGCGAGGTCAGCGGCGGCGGCCGGGGCGGCCGCGAGAGCGACGCCTGCGGCAAGCACGACGAGGAGGGCCCGCGGTCTCACGTCGGGCGATTCTGTCAGGCGTTGCGGGGCGACCGGCTCAGCGCGGCTTCGGCGGCGGCTCGGCCGGGAGCAGTGAGCCGAGGCCCAGGCCCGGCACGACGCCGTCCAGAACGTCGTCGACGGCCTCGAGCGCCCCTTGAACGGGCGCCGGGGGCTCCGCGGCCGGCGCCTGCGGGTCGGCCGGGGTCAGGATGCCCTGCACCGGCGCCAGCACGTCCTCCACGAGGGGCGGCACGGCTTCCGTGACGGGCGCGAGCGCATCTTTCACCGGCCCGGGGATTTCCCCGGTCGGCGGAGCGGGAACGGGCGGGACGGGAGCCCCTGCAGGCGCTGGCGGGACGACCGGGGTCACGGCGGGGTCGGAGGTGGTCTCGACGGAAGAGGCTGTCCCGGCGTCGTCCGGTGGCGCCGGCCGCGTCGTCACCGGAGGCTCGACCTCCGGGCCCGACACCCCCGGCGCGGCGATTGTGCGAACCGGTGTGGCTGCTGGAGACGGCACCTGCATCGGACCGGGTGAGCGGGCGGCACCGGCGTGCGCGCTCGGCACGGCGCGATCCGTGGGTCTGGAGACACTCGGCGAGAGGGCCACGGAGCGATTGACGGGGGGCGGCGCCGACCTGACTGGGATCGAAGACACCGCGGGCTCGACGGTCGGCACCGACCCGACCGGAAGGGCGACGGCCACGGCTGCCGCCGACGCGGCGCCGGACGCCGGTGACAGCGGGATGCGTGCGAGAAC
Source organism: uncultured Actinomycetes bacterium (assembly GCA_963797805.1). GTDB lineage: Bacteria > Actinomycetota > Thermoleophilia > Gaiellales > Gaiellaceae > Gaiella. The sequence continues at coordinate 23,170 of CAWCRC010000006.1, forward strand.
CGGCGCGTGGGCCAGCCACGCGAGCGGCCCGCTCACGAGCCGGCGGGAGCGGATCGAGATACCGAGGAACGCCCGCACGACCGTCGGGTCGAACTGCGTCCCGGCGCACCGGGCGAGCTCCTGTCGGGCCTCGGCGGTGGAGCCCGCGTCACGGTAGGAGCGGGAGGATGTCATCACGTCGTAGACGTCGGCGACCGCGACGATCCTTCCGGCCAGCGAGATCTCCGGCCCGGCCAGCCCACGCGGATAGCCCTCGCCGTCCCATCGCTCGTGGTGCTCCTCGATCGCGTGGCCCCACTCGCCGAGCCATTCGCGCAACGGCTGGGCGAGGCGCGCACCCGCGGCGGGGTGGCCCCGGATCGCGTCCCACTCGGCGTCCGTCGGCCGACCGCCCTTCGTGAGGATCTCGCGGGGCACGTCGAGCTTGCCGACGTCGTGGAGAAGCGCCGCCCAGTTGAGCAGGTCGAGCTCGTGCCGACCGAGCCCCAGCTCCCGACCGATGCTCTGGGCATACGCGCGAACCCGCTCGGAGTGTCCTCGCGTGAGCCTGTCGTGCACGTCGAGCAGCGCGACGAGCTCGAGCAGCAGCTGCGCCGACTGGGACGGGGTCCGCTCGGCGGAGAGGCGTCGCGCGTCCGCAAGCCGCTCCTCGAGGGTGGCCGTCGTCCCCGAACGCAGGGCCATCCGGAATCGCGAGGGCGCGCCGTCCGGAAAGACGAGCGACAGTCGCATGAGGGCGGCGAGGGGCAGTAGGCGGCGCACCAGCCGCCCCGCCGCGACGAGCGCCACGGTCGCCGACGCGGACAGCGCCAGCCACCACTCCACGTACCGGATGCCGTGCCCCTCGGGCGCCGGGACGGCCCTGCTCGCGACGTAGACGGCCGCTACCGAGACCGCGATCGGGCTGCACCACGCCACGAGGCGGAGGAGCACCGCGACCGAGGGCCGTGCCTGCCATCCGGATCCAGCACGCGCGGGCAGGACAACCGCCGGACGAGACGTCGATCGCGACGCCGATGCACGAGTCGCTGGCCGCATGCGCACCTGCCCTCTTGGAAAACCCGCTGCATTTCGGAGCTTTCGAGGCATCGGGCGAACGCGCGTCACCCCTCGGAGGGAGGCTCCTCACTCGATCGAGGGACCAGGCGGCTGGTGGGGATGGGAAGCGGGGGGCGAAGGCGAGGACGCTCGTCTCTCTACGCTGGGCGCGTGCGCGTCATCACCGTCGTCGGCAACCGCCCGCAATTCGTCAAGGCGGCGCCCCTGTCCGAGGCGCTTCGCGACGCGGGGATCGAGGAGATCGTCGTCCATACCGGCCAGCACTGGGACGACGAGCTCTCCGAGATCTTCATCGACGAGCTCGGGCTCGCCGAGCCGGCGCATCGGCTCGACCTCCGGACGGCCGACGTCGAGACCCTGACGCCGCCGCTTCGCTCGCTCGTCGAGTCGGAGCGGCCCGACCTGGTTCTCGTCCTCGGCGACACGAACTCGACGCTCGCGGGTGCGCGCGCCTCCGCGTCGGCGGGCGTCCCGATCGCGCACGTCGAGGCCGGTCTCCGCAGCGGCGACCTGGGGATGCCCGAGGAGCGGTCCCGGATCGAGGTCGATCGGCTGGCGGCGATCCTCCTCTGCCCCGATGACCGCTCGGCGGACATCCTTCGCGCGGAGGGCGTCGGGGGCCGCATCGAGGTGGTCGGCGACGTGATGGCGGACGCGACCCTCCGCTTCGCGCCCATCGCCCGCGAGCGCGTCGCGCCGCCACACCCGCCGGGGACCTACGTGGTCGCCACCGTCCATCGCGAGGCCAACGTCCGCGCCGAGCGGCTCCGCCGGATCGCGGAGGGCCTCTCGCGGCTCGACGAGCCGGTCCTCTTCCCCGCGCACCCACGGACGGCGGGGGTTCTCGCGCGCGAGCGGATACCTCTCGGCGCCAATGTCGAGCTGCGGGAGCCGGTTGGGTACCTCGCCTTCGCCGCGGCGGCGTCGCAGGCCCGCGTGATCGTCACCGACTCCGGCGGCCTCCAGAAGGAGGCGTACTGGTACGGCGTGCCGTGCGTGACGCTCCGTCCCTCGACCGAGTGGGCCGACACCGTCGAGGTCGGGGCGAACGTGCTCGTCGACGACGACCCGGACGCGCTCGTGGCCGCGGTCGCGTCGTCGCGGTTCCCGGCGGACGCGCCGCCGCTCTACGGCGACGGGCGGGCCGCGGAGCGGATCGCCGCCGTCATCGCCCCCGCCTGAGCCCGGCTCACGGCCGAACGTCGAGGAGCTGGCGCACGGCGGGCGAGTCGAGGAGGGTCGCCGCACGGCCGGGCGTTCAAGGGTTGTGACGATCAGTATCGAGCTGGTCGCCCGGGTAGCATGTCGCGCCGTGACGACCCCCGAGACGACCGAGGAGAGCCACGCCGGCAGCGGGTCGGCGACGTACGACGTCGCGATCGTCGGCGCGGGCTACGTCGGCTTGCCGCTCGCGCAGGTCTTCGCCGAAGCCGGGCGCCGCGTCGTGCTCGTCGACACCGACGCCGGCAGGGTCGAAAGGCTCCGCCGCGGCGAGAGCTACATCGAGGACGTGCCGTCCGAGACCCTCGGCCCGCTGGTGTCCGAGGGAAGCCTCGGCGCGACCACGGACTACGACGTGCTCCGCGACGCCGACGCGATCCTCATCGCCCTTCCGACGCCTCTCTCGAAGCAGCGCGAGCCGGACCTCTCGATCATCGTCGCGGCGGGAGCCGAGATCGGCAGGCGTCTGCGGCCCGGCCACCTCGTCGTCCTCGAGTCGACCACCTACCCGGGGACGACACGTGACGAGCTCCTCCCCGTGCTCGAGCGGGAGTCGGGTCTCGTTGCAGGGAAGGACTTCCATCTCGCGTTCTCGCCCGAGCGAGTCGACCCCGGCCGCGTCGACTGGACGACGAAGACCGTCCCCAAGGTCGTGGGTGGGATCGACGAAGCATCGACGGACGCCGCAGCGGGGCTTTATGGCACGGCCGTGGACACGGTGCACCGCGTGTCGTCGCCGGAGGCCGCCGAGCTGACGAAGCTCCTCGAGAACATCTTCCGCTCGGTCAACATCGCGCTCGTCAACGAGCTCGCGCAGCTGTGCGACCGGATGGGGATCGACATCTGGGAGGTCGTGGACGCGGCCGCGACGAAGCCGTTCGGGTTCATGCCGTTCCAGCCGGGGCCGGGGCTCGGCGGCCACTGCATCCCGATCGACCCCTTCTACCTCACCTGGAAGGCGCGCGAGTTCGACTTCCAGACCCGCTTCATCGAGCTGGCGGGCGAGGTCAACCAGAACATGCCGTACTACTGCCGCTCGCGGGTGTCTCAGGCCCTCAACCACGGCGCGCAGAAGTCGCTCTCCGGCTCCGACGTGCTCGTGCTCGGCGTCGCCTACAAGGCCGATATCTCCGACTGGCGCGAGTCGCCCGCGGTCAAGCTGATCGAGCTCCTCCGCAACGCGGGAGCGAATGTCTCCTACCACGACCCGCACGTCGCCTCGCTCGCGACGGACGGCATCGCGCTCGAGTCGGTGCCGCTCGCCCCGGCCGACTACGACCTCGTGGTGATCGCCACCGCCCACACGAGCGTCGACTACGCGAAGCTCGTCGCGGACTCCGAGCTCGTGGTCGACCTGCGCAACGCGACCGGGCGCGCGGGCGTCACGAGCGACAAGGTCTGGAAGCTTTGACCCGCGTCGCCCACGCGGGCGTCGGCGGTTGGGGAAGGAACGTCGTCCGGGTCGCGGGGGAGCTCGCCGACCTCGCCTGGATCTGTGACACCGACGAGGAGCGCCGGGCCGAGTACGCGGCGCGCTACCCGCAGGCGCAAGCGACGGCGTCGTTCGACGACGTGCTCGCCGACGACTCCGTCGAGGCGGTCGTGATCGCGACGCCCGTGCCGACCCACCACGAGCTCGCGAAGAAGGCGCTCCAGGCGGACAAGCACGTCTTCGTCGAAAAGCCGCCGGCGATGCGCGAAGCCGAGATGGAGGAGCTCGTCACGCTCGCCGAGGCGCGCGACCGCGTCCTGATGCCCGGCCACCTGCTCCTCTACCACCCGGGGCTCCGCAAGGTGAAGGAGCTCATCGACGCGGGCGAGCTCGGCGAGGTCGCCTGCGTCTACGGCAATCGTCAGAACCTCGGCGTGATCCGCTCCAACGAGAACGCGCTGTGGTCGCTCGGGGTCCACGACCTCTCGGTCATCCTCTGGCTGCTCGAGGAGGAGCCGACCGAGGCGGTCGCCCACGGCATGGACTATCTCCAGGACGGCATCGAGGACGTCGTCTTCTGCTTCCTCCGCTTCCCCTCCGGCAAGGTGGCGCACATGCACCTCTCCTGGCTCGACCCGCACAAGATGCGGAGGATGACCGTCGTCGGACGCGAGAAGATGGTCGTCTTCGACGACATGGAGCTCGAGCGCAAGGTGACCGTCTACGAGAAGGCGCCGTGGGAGCCCGCCGAGACGTACGGAGAGTGGCGGACCCGGACGGGCGACATCTACAGCCCGAAGATCCCGACCGACGAGCCGCTCCGGCTCGAGCTGCAGCACTTCTTCCGCCTCGTCGCCGAAGGGCCCGGCGACCACCGCGAGGCGCGCGACGGGCTCGCCGTGGTGCGAACCCTCGACCGGCTCACCGAGAGCCTGCGCGCGACCAGGGGCTAGGCGTTGGCCGACGTCCACCCGACCGCCGTCGTCCACCCGGGCACGGTCCTCGGCACGGGCGTCAAGGTGCTCGAGTACGCCGTCGTCGGCAAGCAGCCGACGCTCTCTCCCCGCTCGACGGCGAGTCGCGATCCGCTGCCACCGACGGTGATCGGGGAGGGGACGGTCGTGTCGACCGGCGCGATCGTCTTCGCCGGCTCGACGATCGGGGCACGGGTGATCCTCGGCGACCAGTCGTGCGTTCGGGAGCGCGTCGCGGTCGGTGACGACGTCGTTATCGGTCGGGGGTCGCTCATCGAGAACGACACGACGATCGGGGCGCGCACGAAGATCCAGGCGGACGCCTACGTCACGGCTTACTCGGCGCTCGAGGAGGACGTCTTCGTCGCGCCGTGCGTCGTCACGACGAACGACAACTTCATGGGCAGGACCGAGAAGCGGCTCGAGCTGATGAAGGGGCCGACGATCCGCCGCGGCGCGCGGATCGGGGGCGGCGCGATTCTCTGCCCGGGCATCGAGATCGGCGAGGAGGCCTTCGTCGGCGCCGGCGCGGTCGTGACGAAGGACGTCCCGCCGCGCACGGTCGTCGTCGGGAGCCCCGCCCGCGTGATCCGCGGGGTTCCCGACGAGGAACTGCTCTAGGCGCCGGAGCTCGCGGCGAGCAGCACCGTCGCGACGAGCGGGATCGCCAGCATCACGCCCGTGAGGACGGCGGGCCACACGCGGCGACCCAGGCTCCGTCGCCGCCTCACTGCGTCGACGCGGCGAACGCCCTGGACGCCGGCGAGCGCGCCGGCGGACAGCACGTAGCCCTCGTGGAGCTCGAAGTCGGCCATCGCGGACGCCGCGATCCACGGAAGGAGAAGCACGGCGAGCAGGCCCCCGAGAGCGGCGAGGCTCCAGCCGGGGATGCGCGCGAGCAGGAGTGCGAGGGCGAGGACTACGAGGCCGAGCGCGAACGCCGCGACGGTCGTTCCGTTGCTCTCGACCTCACCGGCGAACTCGGTGTCGTCGATCCCCTCCGAGGGGACGTTCGCGGTGGCGAGCTCGATCCCGGTGAAGGTCACCGGCGTCCCACAGGAGACCGTCGCGAAGGGGAGCAGGAACCCGACGAATGCCGCGACGAGGAGCGTCGCCGGCAGCCTCCGCGAACGCGCTCCGGTCGCGACGCGACGCTGCTCCTCGACGCCCGCGTGCGTGCCCTGCATGTCGATCCGCCCTTCCACGACTCGTCCTTTCGCTCGTTCTGGATCGACCGTAGGACGGCGGCGGCGCGCCGGGAACCGGGTGCGCACCCGTTCCGTCTCGGGGTCAACCCCGATCGGCGATGACGGGCAGGCGGCTCGCCCGCTAGGGCTGCGGGGCCGAGGCCGACTCCGCCTCGAGCGCGCGAAAGTCTGATCCGAAGGATTGCGAGCGAGCCCTCGTCGTCCATCACCAACACGTAGCCGCGGCTCGCTTCACCCGGCTCCGAGGCAAGACATCCGAGTCCCCACGCCCCCCGCCCACTCGTCGCACGAGCTGCCGCGGTGACGCGGAGTGTCCGCGGCCGCTCGTCGAACCGGAGCGGGACGAGGTTCATCGGGGAGACGGCCGGCATCGAGACGACGATGCGCAACTCTCCCTCCGGGCAGTCGTCGGTCGCAATCTCGTCGATCATGCCGAAGCCCCGCAGTCGGCGAAGTCCTGCTCCAGGGGGAGTGACGACGATGCGACCGAGCTGCCGCATGCGGCCGAGACGGCGACCGCCGCGAGCACGGCGCCGACTGTGACGGCGCGTGTGACCACGGCGGCGAGCCGCCGTTCGCTTCCCGGGGGCCGGGCCGTGCGGGTGGCGGTGCTCGAGCGTGCTCACGACCGCAGCGTGCGACGGGCCGCTAACCGCCCGCTAACGCGGGCGGGCGGGACGGTTGCGGCGGCTGCGGGAAGGGCGCATGGTGCGTGCGTGGACGTGTGGCATCAGGGTGCTCCCCGAGGAGCGGAGCCCGGCGAGACCGGGGGTAGCCCCGTGGCCCGCAGCCGGGCCGCGTGTGACGATTGGCCCGATGCCACGGACCGTCGTCATCGTGGACGACCATGCCCGGTTCCGGCGCTCCGCTCGAAAGCTCCTCGAGCTCGAGGGGTTCGCCGTGATCGGTGAGGCGGGCGACGGCGCCTCGGGGGTCGAGGTCGTCGAGCGGCTCCGGCCTGACGTCGTGCTCCTGGACGTCGCATTGCCCGACACGAGCGGCCTCGACCTCGTCCCGGCGCTCAGCGCGATCTCGGACGTCGTGCTCGTCTCGAGCCGCGACCCCCGGGACGTGGCCGGCCCCGTCCGGCGGAGCGAGGCGCTCGCCTTCATCCCGAAGGACCAGCTGACCGGAGAAGCGGTCGCGACCGCCCTGGAGCGGCGGCGATGAAGGCCGTCAAGATCGCGCTCGCGATCCTCGCGATCCCGCTCGGCGTGATGGCGTTCCGCCTCCTCCACGACGACCTCCATCAGACCGAGATCCGCTCGCTCCCCGCGGTCGTGATCGGCTGGACGGCGATCGCGACGGGGCTCCTCGCGTGGTGGCAGCGGCCCGCGAACCGCATGGGGCTCCTGATGACCCTCTTCGGGTTCGCCGTCCTGATCCGCCCCTGGCAGTACAGCGACGAGCCATGGGTCTTCACCATCGGCTTCGCGCTCGGAAGCCTCAGCTTCGCGCTCTTCGGGCACGTGGCGCTCGCATATCCGACCGGGCGCGTCGTCGACCGGCTCGAGCTGTGGCTCGTCCGGGCCGGGTACGTCACGGTCGTCGCGTTCCCGCTGGCGATCCTGCTCGTCGCGCCGAACGAGGCGGTGCTCAAGTACGCGCCGCTCGCGCCGGAGAGCCCGTTGCTCGTCTCGGCCGACGCCGAGCTCGCGCGGACGCTCGAACGGGTCTTTGTGATCGTCTTCTTCGGCTTCCTGACCAGCCTGCTTCGTCGCCCTCCTCGTGCGGAAGTTCGTCATGGCGACCCCACGCGGACGACGGATCCTCGCCCCGCTCCTGCTCGCCGCGGGCGTGGCGGCCCTCCGCGCGTTCTACGAGTTCCTCTCGACGTTCGGCAGCGAGGTGCCCGCGATCGCCGACTACGTCTACTGGTGGCAGGTCATCGGCCAGGTCGCGCTGTCGTTCGCGATCGTCTGGGGGCTCCTGTACTCACGCCTCGCCGCCGCGCACGTCGCGGATCTGGTCCGCGACCTCGACAAGGTGCCGCCGGAGCGGCTCCGCGAGGCGCTCGCCCGGGCCCTCGACGATCCGTCGCTCGAGCTCGCGTTCTGGCTGCCGGACCGGCGCGCCTACGCCGACGCCAACGGGCGTCCCGTCGCGCTCCCGGTCCCCGGCTCGCGCCGCGCCGTGACGGTGCTCGAGAGCGACGGCGAGCCGATCGCCGCGCTGGTGCACGACGCAAGCCTCTGTGACGACCCGCGGATTCTCGACGCCGCCGGCGCCGCAGCGCGGCTCGCGCTCGAGAACGCGCGCCTCCAGGCCGAGCTCCGCGCGCAGCTCGCGCAGGTCCAGGAGTCGCGGGCGCGCATCGTCGCCGCCGGGGACGACCAGCGCCGCCGGATCGAGCGGGACATCCACGACGGCGCCCAGCAGCGCCTCGTCGCCCTGGCGCTCGAGCTGCGGGCGGCGCAGAAGCGGCTCGGCGGCGACCTCGGGCCGGAGCTCGACGAGGTGCTCGCCGACGCCGTCGACGAGTTGCAGCTCGCAGTGGGCGAGCTGCGGGAGCTCGCGCGGGGCGTCCATCCGGCGATCCTCACCGAGGACGGCCTCGGCGCGGCGCTCGAGTCGCTGGCCGACCGGACGCCGATCCCCGTGCGGATCGTCGCCGCCCCGGAAGCGAGGCTGCCGAGCGAGATCGAGGGCGCCGCCTACTTCGTCGCATGCGAGGCGCTCGCGAATGCGGTGAAGCACGCCGACGCGACCTCGGTGACGATCAGCGCCGCCAGTCGCAACGGGACGCTCGTCGTCGAGGTGGTTGACGACGGAGTCGGCGGGGCGTCGATGAACGGCGGTGGCTCGGGCCTGCGCGGCCTCTGCGACCGCGTCGAGGCACACGGCGGGCGCCTGCGCATCGAGAGCCCTCCCGGCGAGGGGACACGCGTGATCGGGGAGCTTCCGTGCGTGTCGTGATCGCCGACGACTCCGTCCTGCTCCGGGAGGGCGTCGCCCGCGTCCTCGCGGAGAACGGCTTCGAGGTCATCGCGCAGGTCGGTGACGCCGAAGCGCTGAAGCGAGTCGTGCGGGCCGAGACGCCCGACGTCGCGATCGTCGACGTCCGCATGCCGCCGACCCATACCGACGAGGGGACGCAGGCCGCGGTGGCGATCCGCGCCGAGCATCCGGAGGTCGGGGTGCTCGTCCTCTCGCAGGTCGTCGAGGCGCGGCACGCCCTGACGCTCTTCCGCGACAGCCCCGAGGGCTTCGGCTACCTCCTCAAGGACCGGGTCGTCGAGCTCGACGAGTTCCTCTCCGCCGTCCGCCGCGTCGCGAACGGCGGCACCGTCGTCGACCCCGACGTCGTCGCGCAGCTCCTCGGCCGCCGGCGCACGGACGACCCGCTCGACGAGCTGACCCCGCGGGAGCGGGAGGTGCTCGGCCTGATCGCGGAGGGCCGCTCCAACCGGGCGATCTGCGAGAAGCTCTTCCTCAGCCCGAAGACCGTCGAGACGCACGTCAACTCGATCTTCCTCAAGCTCGGTCTCCTGCCGGCGTCCGACGACCACCGCCGCGTGCTCGCGGTGCTCGCGTACCTTCGCGGAAGCGCAGCCGCGTAACATGCGCCGATCCGGGTACGCCGCGTAGCCCAACGACGACGACTCGAGGGGCTGGTCGCACTCGTGACATACGCGGCGATCGCCGTCGTCGTCACGTGGCCGCTCGGGCGCCGTCTCGGCTCCGCGGTGATCGGCGACCCCTCGTCGGACATGGGCGGCACGTGCGCGACGAGCGCGCCTGCCTTCACGGCATACCCATTGCCGAGATTGCGGTCGTAGTGGATCACGCGAAGACCCGGGACGCGCTCGCCGAGAAGCCGCTCGGCGGTCCCGTCCATCGAGCCGTCCGACACGACGACGAGCTCGAACTCCTCGTCGCCGAGGCCGGCGGCGATGGCCCGGCCGATCACGCCGACGTTGTCGACGATCTCCTCGCCGCCGTTGTAGACGGGGACGACGACGCTGAGGAGCGGTCGCGAGGCCGGCTCGGGCACCGCGAGGACGGAGCCCGTTGACCTCCGTGGGTCGGTCATGACGCTCGATTCTAGGCTCGGGGTCAGGCAGCCTCGCTGCCGCCGCCACCGTGCCCGGCGGATCGGTCCGGGCACGGGGCGGGCTCCCCCCGGATCAGCATGGGCACCGATCCTCGCCACGCCAGCATGCGATCCGGCGCTAATCGCGGGCTAACGCGCTTCTCCTTTTTCGTTCCGGTGTTACAAGGCGCCTGTGGACGTGCTCCTCCTCGGGCCGGTCGTGGTCGAGGGCGACCGCGCTGTCACGATTCGCCAGCGGCGGCAGCGGGCGTTGCTCGCGCTCCTCGCGCTTCGCGCCGGAGAGACCGTCGCCGTCGACCGGCTCGTCGAGGACCTCTGGGGCGCCGAGGCGCCGCGCACGGCGCTCGCGTCGCTGCACAACGCCGTCTCGCAGCTGCGCAAGCTGCTCGGCCCCGAGATCGTCGTCACACGCGATCCCGGCTACGCCGTCGACGGGGACGTCACGGTGGACACGGCGCGCTTCGAGCACCTGCTAACCGAGGCGCAGGCCGCCCGCTCGATGCGGGACGAGGAGACCGCCGCGGCGATCCTCCGGGAAGCGCTCGGCCTGGGCTCGAGACGACTCCGAGCCGGGCGCGCCCCGACACCGCGCGGGGGGCTGACCCCGGCTAGCGCGTCCGGACGATGGAGAGGCGGTACGCCACGGAGAGGTGGCTCGGCGCGGTGAGGCGCGCCTGGAGGTAGTGCCAGCCCTCCTGGATCGCGGTCCACGCGAGCCGCTCGCGGCGACCGGCGCGGTTCGACAGGCGGATCCGCCGGTCGGGCGGCGCGAGGCCCGTGACGACGGCCGTCCCGGGCCTCCAGAGCGCGAGGACGACGTTGCTGGGGACAGCGGGGACGAGCGACGTGTAGAGGCGCTCGCCGCGCCGGAGGTAGATCGCGTAGACGTCGTCCTGGTCGTCCCAGAAGTCGACCGACGCCTTCACGAACCGGGCCTTCTCCCCCGGCGCGAAGTAGAGCCGGTACGCGTCGTCCCCCGCGTTGTCGTTCGGCTCGTGCGCATCGCGCGCCGGCACCACGCCGGCGAGGGCGCCGATTGCCGAGGTCGCGTCGAGCGCGCCCCACCCCGTGAGCGGATCGCGTCCGAGCGGGCACATCCGGCACCCCGTCGAGGCGCTTGCATCGACTGCCGTCCGTTCGATGATCTCGGTGACCTGCTCCGGGCGCAGGCTCGTCCGCACGCCCAGGAGGTTCGCGGCGACGGCGCTCACCTGCGGCGCCGCGAACGACGTGCCGTCCGGCGGACGGAACTCGTCGGACGCGCACGGGGTGTAGCCCTGCTCCTGACAGCCGGGCTTGTCCGCCGTGATCGACCGCGGGAACGTCGAGATGATGTCCTCGCCCGGAGCCGCGACGTCATTGAAGACCGCGTCGCGGTTGGAGAACCCCGGTGAGGCGCCGCTTCGCGTCAGGGCACTCACGCCGACCACGTGCGGGAGCGCCGCCGGGTAGCTCGCGAAGCGCCAGGGGGAGCGCGGCGCCTGGTCGGCGTTCCCGACCGCCGCGACGACGACGGCGCCGCGCTTCACGGCGTACCGGACCGCCTCCTCCTCGAGACGCGAGTACGTGTCGCGGCTCGGGTGGCGCGGATCGCGCAGGCCGCCCAGTGAGATGTTGATGACGCGCGCCCCGTTGTCGACCGCCCAGCGGATCGCACGTGCCTCCGCGTCGACGGCGATCGTCCCGGCCGGCGACACGACCTTCGCGACGAGGAGCTCGGCCGCCGGGGCGAGGCCCGCGATGCCGGTCTGGTTGTCGAGCTCCGCCGCGATGATCCCCGCCACGATCGTCCCGTGCCCGCGCGTGTCCTGGGCCGTGCCGCCGACGAAGCTCCGCGCCATCGCGATGCGGCGCTGGAGGTCGGGGTGCATGAGATCGACGCCGGAGTCGATCACCGCGACCCGCACGGGCGCGAGCGGCGGCGGCGTCTCCCAGGCGTCGTAGGAGCGGTTGGCGGCGGCGTACCACTGACGCGGCGCCAGCGGGTCGGTCGGGGCGAAGGCGAGCCGCCGGCCCCGGTCTCGCTCGACCCAGGCGACACCGGGCACGTCGTCGAGAGCGGCGGCGGTCGGGATGTCGACCGCTAGCGCGCGCAACGGCGCGAGGCTGGAGGGCCTCCGGCCCGTCGCGCGCTCGACCGCCGTCGCCACGACGGCGGCGTCCGCACCGGGTGCGAGGCCGACGTGATATCGCGCCGCCAGGCTCGCTGCCGGCGATGCGAGCACGGCGCACCAGACGAGCGCCCCGACAAGGGCACCTCTCCTCACTCCTTGAACCGGACCGTCAGCGTCGGGCCCGAGAGGCCGTCGGCCGTGAGGCGGAAGACGGTCGTCGCGTCGAGCCGGAGGGACACGCCGAACGAGCCGTCTCCCTCGGGGCGGAGCTGCTTGACCGTGACCCACGTGCTCGGACCATCGCGGCGCTCGAGGACGACGTCGTCGGCGTCGCGGGCCAGCCCCGTCAGGCGCAGCTTCCCCTTCGCCTCGGTCACCGTCGGCCCGTCGAGGCGGAGGACGCCGAGCCGGAAGCCCGTGGACTTGAGCCCGAGTCGGGCGCGCACGTCGCTCAGGCGCACGTCGCTGGTGCCCGCGGTCGTCGTCAGGTGGATGACCGCCGGGCGCCCGGGCGCGCCGGGGACGTACGCGACGTCGGTCACGACGCCGCCGAGACCGAAGCGCTTCGCGAGCTGCGCACCGGTCAGGAGCTGCGGCGGCCAGCGGAAGTTCGGCGAGACGGCGTCCCATTTGTCGTCCACGGAGACGAGGTACGGGATGTCCGTGCCGAACGCGTCGAGCGAGCTGATCGTCCGGCCGCCGCTCGACGAGAAGTAGAGCGTCTGCGCCGGCAGGCCCTCGTAGGTGACGATCTCCCCGCGGGTCTCGGTGACCGCCCGCGACGGGCCCGGCGCCTCCGAGGCGACGCCGTAGTAGACCTGGCTCCGCCAGTCCGAGTGCAGGTCGTACCCCTTCGCCTTCACGAGGTGGGCGATCGCGTAGGTCCGGGCGGCGACCGCCTGTGCCTTGAGTGCCTCGACCGGCCAGTCCTTCGGCATCTCCCCCGGCACGACGCCGAGGAGGTAGTCCTCCAGTCCGACGACGTTGACGAGCTGGAGCTTGGCGCCCGCCTTCGCGATCCGGAGATCGCCCCGGTAGCCCTTGTCGGCGACGGTCAGGTACGACCGGGGCACGGCGCGGAAGGTGAGCGGCCCCGGGAGGGCGAGTTGCTTGCCGCCCTCGCCGACGGGGAGCTGGAGCTTCGGCCCGACGGTCACCGGGCCCACGGGGAGCACGTAGCGCTTGCCGTTCGCGTCGAACACCGCGAGGGCGTTCGTCAGCGTGACCTTCGCCAGTTGGTCGCCGACGAGGACGCGGACGCGCTCGATGACGCTGGAGGGCGCGGACCCGATCTCGGTGCCGCGGTAGTAGTGCCCGAGGATCGCCCGGTAGTCGCGCCCGGCCCTCGCCTGGCCCAACGCGCCCCACTGGCTCATCCCCACACCATGCCCCCAGCCACCCCCGGCGAGCACGAAGGAGGGCTGCGAAGGCTTCGGCGCGCTCGGCGCAGCCGCCGCCGCGACGGCGGCGACGAGGACGGCGAGTGGAATGAGAACGCGGCGCACGGTTGCCCTATCGGCGGGGACGGCTACGCCCGTAGCCGCTCCGCGTACTGCTCCTCGTAGTAGCGGCGGTAGTCGCCGGACTTGATCGGCTCCCACCAGGCGCGGTTCGCGCGGTACCAGTCGACGGTCTCGCGAAGCCCGGTCTCGCCGAAGGAGTGCTCGGGGGACCAGCCGAGCGCGCGGAGCTTCGCGTCGTCGAGCGCGTACCGCCGATCGTGGCCCGCCCGGTCGTCGACATGGCGGACGAGCGACGGATCGGCGCCGGTGAGCTCGAGGATCCGGTGCGTCACCTCGAGGTTCTCGTGATCCTCACCGCCGATGTTGTAGACGTCCCCCGGGCGCCCCTCGCGGAGCACGAGCTCGATGCCCGTGCAGTGATCCCCGGCGTGGAGCCACTCGCGCACCTGCTTGCCGTCTCCGTAGACGGGGAGGGGCTCGCCGTCGAGCGCGTTCGTGACGAAGAGGGGGACGAGCTTCTCGGGGTACTGGTTCGGGCCGTACGTGTTCGCTCCCCGCGTGATCGAGGCGTTCACGCCGTACGTGCGGACGTACGCGAGTACCTGGAGGTCGCCGCCCGCCTTCGCGGCGCTGTACGGGCTCGACGGCCGCAGCGGGTCGCCCTCCACCGCGCGCCCGCCCGCCTCGAGGTCGCCGTAGACCTCGTCGGTCGAGACCTGGACGAACCGCGCATCGTGCTCGCGCGCCCACTCCAGCAGCGTCATCGTCCCGAGCACGTCGGTGTGGACGAACTCCTGCGGGCCGAGGATCGAGCGATCGACGTGCGTCTCGGCGGCGAAGTTGACGATCGCGTCACACCCCTCCGCCGCGCGCGTGACCGCGTCGGCGTCCGCGATGTCGCCGACGACGAGCTCCGCGCCCGCGCCCTCGAGATTGGCGGGGTTGCCGGCGTACGTGAGCTTGTCGAGCACGACGACGTCGTCCCCACCCGCCACGAGCCGCCTCACGAAGTGCGAGCCGATGAACCCGGCGCCGCCGGTCACGAGAACGCGCATCCGGAGGAGGGTACCCGGCTCTGCCGCGATGCGACCGCGTGGCGCGGCAACTTTGTGACTCCTCGGTACAAGGTCGTCGTCTGCCGAGGCGGTCCGAACCGAACGGAGGCGAGTGACGAACACGGGTCGTGGCCGGGTACTCCTTCGTGGACGAATGGCACGTTGCGGCGCCGCTCGACGCCGTCTACGACCTGCTCTCCTGCCCGCGCGAGTACCCGGACTGGTGGGGCGATGCGTTCCTCGAGGGCGAGGGCGATCCCGGCCCCGCCGCGCCGGGCAAGCGGGCGCGGCTCGTGACGCGGGGCCGGCTGCCGTACCGCCTGCGGTGGGAGCTCGTCTGCGCCGAGGCCGACGCGCCGCGGAAGCTCGTGTCGCACATCGACGGCGACTTCGTCGGCGAGGGGATCTGGACGTTCACACCCGTCCCGGACGGGACGCGCGCGGTGCTCGAATGGCACGTCGAGGTGCGGAAGCCGCTCGTCCGGCACCTCACCCCCCTCCTGCGCCCGCTCTTCGCCTGGAACCACCGCTGGGCGATGCAACGCGGCCAGGAGCGCATCGCGGCGCTCCTCTCGAAGTCCTCCTAGCGCAGCCCGGCGAGGCAGGCACGCAGGCCGTCGCGCCAGTGCGGCAGCCGCGGCGCGCCCCGCTCGCTTCGCAGGATCGACACCGCGGGCCGCGGCGCCTTTGCGCCGAACTCCGCGGTCGTGATCCGGTTCACTCGGCAGTCGAGCCCGGCGTCCTCGAAGATCGCCTCCGCGAGATCGGCCCAGGTGCAGTCGCCGTCCGCCGCGAGGTGCCAGATCCCGAAGGCGGCCCCGCCGTCCACCAGATCTCGCGTGGCCTCGGCGAGGTGCCCGACGTACGTCGGGCAGCCGCGCTGGTCGTCGACGACCGCGACCTCGTCCCGCTCGGCGCCGAGCCGCAGCATCGTCCGCACGAAGTTGTGGCTCGTCTCGCCGAAGAGCCACGAGCTCCGGACGATCCACGCGCGCTCGCCGGCGGCGGCCTCCGCGTGGAGCTTCGTCCGCCCGTAGGCGGAGAGCGGCGCGGGTGCATCCGACTCGACGTACGGCTCACGCTTCGTCCCGTCGAAGACGTAGTCGGTCGAGTACGTCACGAGCGGGGCGCCGAGCGCCGCCGCGTGCGCCGTCCCGCCGACGTTGACGGCCGCAGCGGACTGCGGGTCGTCCTCGGCGCCGTCGACGTTCGTCCAGGCAGCTGCGTGGAGGACGAGCTCGGGTGCCCAGGGTAGCGCCGGCGCGTCGAAGCGCACGTCCCACCCGTCGCGGCCGAGCGCGAGGACGTCGTCCCCCTGGAACGCATCGACGAGCGCGTGGCCGAGCTGCCCGCGCGCGCCGGTGATCAGGGTGTGGCGTCTCGCTCCGAGAGGATCGGCGTCGTCGTGCTCCACAGGTGCGCGACCCGGGGGTCGTTCCACGGGACTCCGTGCTCGTCCGGGTCGTCGGGGTCGTACTCCTCGGTGACGTGGTAGCAGAACAGGAGATCGGTGAGCGCCTCGAAGCCGTGCGCGTGCCGGCCGGGGACGTAGATCGCCACGGGGTTCTCGTCGCCGATGTCCTCCGTGAACGTCTCCCCGCTCTCGCGGTCGAGCACGACGACCCGCGCGGTGCCCTCGAGGCACGCGAAGAGATCGTCCTGGCCCCGCTCGTGGTAGTGGAGGCCGCGGATCACGCCCTTGCGCGAGTACGAGAGGTTCGTCTGCGCGGTGCGTCGTGGGAGCGCGCTGTCGCGTCGCAGCTCGACGAACCAGCCGCGGTCGTCCGCGAACCGGCGCAACGGAATCCGGACGACGCCCTCGACGCTCACCGTCAGCCGTTCGCCCCGGTCTCGTCGACGAGGCGCCCGATGTCGGCGAGGTGCTGCCAGTGCTTGCCCGCGTCCTCCCACCAGCCCTCGACGCGCACGACGTCGAGGCGGCCCTCCGTCGCGTAGTGGCGGTTGACGTCCGTGATCTCGAGCTCGCCGCGGCTCGACGGCTCGAGCTGGTCGATCACGTCGAAGACGTCGGACGGGAAGCAGTAGAGCCCGACGACGGCCTCGTCGGTCGGCGGCGCGTCGTACCGCGTGTCCACGACGCCGGCCTTCTCGACGATGTCCGTCACGCGGCCGTCGCCGCCGTAGACGACCACGCCGAAGTTCTCCGGGTCGGGGACGGCCTTGACGAAGATGAGCGCGCGGTCGTCGCCCGCCGCCCATTGCCCGATCGCCGAAGCCTGCGAGCGCTCGAAGATGTTGTCGCCGAGCACGACGACGAGCTTCTCGCCCCGCGCGAAGTCACGCGCCATCCCCACGACCTGGGCGATCCCGCCGGGCTCGGTTTGCACCTTGTACGAGAGGTCGAGCGAGAGGAGCGGCTCGTCCGTGCCACGTTCGCTGAGCCGGCCGTCGCCGAGGAGATCGATCATCTGCCCCGCGTGGCCCTTGCCCGTCACGATGAGGACGTCGTCGAGCCCGGCCCGCTCGAGCAGCTGGAGCGGGTAATAGATCATCGGCCAGCGGCCGACGGGCAGCAGGTGCTTGTTGGAGACCCGCGTCAGCTCGCCGAGACGGGTCGCCTCTCCTCCGGCACAGACGAGGCCCTTCATCGTCGGCGATCGTACTCGCGCTGAAGCGCCGACGGCTCGGCCACCCCGACCCGGACGAGGAGCCGGAACACGATCTCCACGGCCGGCCCGATGCCGAACGCGAACGCGATCGTGCCGATGCCGACCGTGCCGCCGAGCGCGAAGCCGACCAGCGCGACGGAGATCTCGATGGCCGCCCGGACGATTCCGATGCGGACGCCGGTGCGGCGTGCCCCGACGATCATCAGCGAATCGCGCGGGCCGGCGCCCATGGCGGCGCCGATGTAGAAGCCGGACCCCAGGGAGACGAGCACGATGCCGCCGACGAGGAGGGCGATCTGAGCTCCGAGGCCGTGACCCGTGAGGGACTCGATCGGCTCGAGGCTCGTGAGGCCGTCGATGAACAGCCCGATCAGGATCGCGTTCGCGACCGTGCCGACTCCGATCCGCGCCCCCAGTGCCCACGCCACCGCGAGGACGACGATCGCGATCACGATGTTCGCCGTGCCGAACGAGAGCAACGTCTGATCGCTGACGCCCTGGCTCAGCACGTCCCAGGGGCTCAGCCCGAGATCCGACTGCAGCTGGAGGACGATGCCGAGCGCGAACAGGAACAGGCCGACGACGAGCGAGACCGAGCGGAGCCCGGCACCGCCGCGGATCACGGGCGGGTGGATCATGGGGCGATCGGCGCGTTCAGGCGGCGCCGTGGCGTCGAGCGCGCGCCTCCGCCTTCCGGCGCCGGACACCCGGCACGGCGCGCACGGCGGCAATCCAGACGTAGGCGATCAGGGCCACCGTCGCCGTAGCGGCGATCGCGATCCGCCGGAGGACGCGCACCTGTGCATCGTAGGTGGCCGAACGGGGTAATACTTCGGGGACTCTCCCGAGACGAAAGGACGGCCGCATGGCGAAGAAGAAAGCGGCGACGGTGGCAGGGACGTTCGAAATGGTCAAGCCCTACCTCGAGCGCGCGATGACCGACGAGGAGTTCCGCAACGACCTGAAGGACGCGCTCGCTGCGGCGCGGGAGCTGTACGGCCCGCTGTCGAAGCAGAACGGCGTCAGCGGGGGCGCGCGCGCGCTCGCGACCGACAAGAAGGCGCAGGAGCAGATGCGCCGCGCGATGGAGGATCTCCTGAGCGCCAAGGACAACCTCCAGGGCAAGAGGAAGAAGGGCCACAAGGGCCGCAACATGGTCCTCCTCGCCGGGCTGGTCGCCGGGGCGCTCTACAACCCGTGGACGGGGCCGCAGACGCGGGAGAAGCTGCTCGACATGATCGCCGGCCAGGACGACCTCCAGCCGCTCGACACGTTCGAGGCGACCGTCGCGGACGCGTCGGCAGCGGTCGAGGAGACGGCGGGCGAGGCCGCGGAGGCAGCCGAGAGTGCCGCCAAGTCGACCAAATCGAAGGCGTCCTCCTAGGGAGGAACGCCGGACGGCCTACGGCTTCGCGTTGGAGCGGGCCTCGCCGGTGGCGAGCGCCCGCTGCAGCGCGCCGGGCACGAGGCCGCTCGCGCCCGAGATGTCGCTCGCGTCCAGCAGCACCGCGCCGGCGCGGGCCGACGCGACCGGTAGCCCGCCGCGCGTCACGACGTACTGACGCCCGGAGCCGAACGCCACGTCCTCGGCGCGACGCCAGCCGATGAGGAACGGGTAGGGCGCGACCGCGCCGTCGTAGCCGAGCGACAAGAGCTCGGCCGGGTGGATCTCGAAGTGGAGGTGCGGCGGGCCGCCCTCGGCGTCGCCCGAGGTCCCGACGAAGCCGAGCACGTCGCCGGCCTTCACCCTCCGACCGGCGACGGCAAGGGGCGAGTACGCATCGAGGTGCGCGTAGTAGAACTCGTTGCCTCCGTCGTCGCGGAGCCAGAGGCGCCAGCCGCCGATGTCGTTCCAGCCGATGGAGAAGAGATTCCCGTCCGCGACGGCGAGAAGCGGCGTTCCGCGCGGGGCGACGAGGTCCTCGCCGTGGTGCCACTTGCCCGCCACGTCGCCGCGGAAAGCGCCGAACGTGTCGCCGAAGGCGGCCGCCCCGAAGACGGGGAACACGTAACCGCCCTGCGTGAAGCGGGCGGTGACGCCTTCCGGCACGGCTCGAACGATCTCGGGCGGCGCGCCCGGGATGGAGCGGCCCGGCTCGCGGGGCGCGTTCGGCGCGGGGCGACGGGGCGGCCCGCCGCCCGGCGAGCCCACCCGGGCGGGCGGTCCCGCCCCGCCCTGCTTCGGGGGCTTCGCGGGGGTGGACGGCGCCGCCTGCGCGATGGCGACGGCGGTCGTCGCCCCCACGACGATCTCGGTGCCGCCGGGCAGGCCCGCGTGCTCGGCGTTGAGGCGAACGCGGAGGCCGGTGACCGAGCTCTCGGCGGAGCGCGGATCGTCGGACGTCGAGCTCGACACGCCGAGGACGTCGAGCGTTCCCCAGTCGGCGAGCGGCAGCTGGATGTTCCCGCTCGAGGTAACGGCCTGTCCGAGCACGACGAGGCCCGTGATCGTCGAGCGACCGACGTCACCTGTCGCGCCGGCCGGGCCTGCGGCGGCGCCCGACCGCACGACGACCGTCTGTGCGGCGATCTCGCCGCCGAGGATCGACACGGCGAGCGCGCGTACGCTCGCCTCCGCCGAGGAGGAGATCCCGGGCTGGGCCGTCGCGTTGGTGCTCGCCGCGCCGATGCGCAGGATCGAGCCGTCGGCCGGGTGCGCGAACGCGCCGTCGCCGTTCACCACGGGCGGGGCCTCGTAGAGGGTGGTGGCGATCGTCGGTTGCCCAGGCACGGCGACCTGGGCCACGAGCGCCGTGGCACGCGACTGCTCGGGCACAGGGTCACTCGGCGCGGCGGCCGCGATGCTCGCGGTGGTGGCGACGAGCGCGAGCACGAATGCGAGGCGGAGCCCTCTCACGACCCGTCAGGGTAGCGACGGGTCGCGCGGACACCCCGAATCGCGAACTGCACGGCGACGATGAGGAGGAGGACACCGAAGGCGCGGCGGAGCACACTCTCGTCGACCGCTTTCGCGATCCGCACGCCGGCCTCCGCCCCGACGATGGACGTGACGCCGACGACGAGCGCCGCGCTCATCCGCAGATTCCCGGTCGCACGTTGACGGAGGACGCCGGTCGTAGCCGTCGGCACGATCGCGAGGAGGGACGTCGCGGCCGCCTCGACCTGGCCGAGCCCGAGCGCGACAAGCGTCGGGACGAACAGGATCCCGCCGCCCACGCCGAAGACGCCGGAGAGGACGCCTGCGAGGAGCCCGAGGGAGATCGCGGCGGCGATCGTCCACGCGCTCATCCGACGATCAGCCAGACCCCGACGGCGGCGAGGAGCACCGCGAACCCGAGCGTGAGCCGTCCGCTCGAAAGCCGCCCTTGCACATGGGTGCCGATGACGGCGCCGGCGACGGCCGGGAGGCCGACGAGCGCCGCGTACCCGGGATGGACGTCTCCGCGGAGCGCGTAGAGCACCACGCCCGCAGTGGCGGTCACGAGGATCGCACCGAGCGAGGTCGCCGTCGCCGCGTGAATGGGAAACGCCACGAGCGCGACGAGCAGCGGGACGATGACGATCCCGCCGCCGACGCCGAAGAGCGTCGAGAAGACCCCGGCGACGAGACCGATCAGGGCGAGCCGGGCCGCGGGGACCTGGTCGAGACGCACCGCTCGTATCCTAGGCTCGGCCCATGGCGGACGATCTCGTTGGCAGGCTCTCGGAGAACCCCTCGCGCGCCGCGGTGCTGCTCGATGTCGACGGCACGCTCGCCCCCATCGTCGAGCGGCCGGAGGATGCGCGCGTGCCCGACGAGACGCGCCGCGAGCTCGCCCGGCTGGCCGGGCTCTACGCCCTCGTCGCGTGCGTGAGCGGGCGGCCCGGCGTCGACGTCGAGCGGATGCTGGGCGTCCAGGGCGTCGCGATCGTCGGCGAGCACGGGCTCGAGCTCGCCCCCGAGGCGGGGCGCTGGGCGGACGCCATCGCGACGTTCGCGGAAGGCGTCGACTGGCCCGTGGAGCGGAAGCCGCTCAGCCTCACGTTCCACTTCCGCCGGGTTGACGACGAGACTGCCGCCCGCGCGTACCTGACACGCGTCGCGGACGCGGCGGAGGCGGAGGGGCTCGTCCCACGCTGGGGCCGGATGGTCCTCGAGATCCGGCCGCCGGTCGACGCCGACAAGGGCACCGCCGTCCGCGCCCTGGTCACGCGCGCGGGTGTGTCGCGCGCGCTCTACGCCGGCGACGACACGACCGACGTGGACGCGTTCCGCGGGCTCGACGAGCTGGAGCTCGCCGTGCGTGTCGCGGTCGATTCGGGTGAGGCGCCGCCCGACCTCGTGGCCGCGGCCGACCTCGTCGTCGACGGGACCGACGGCGTGCTCGCCCTCCTGCGCGCCCTCTAGCCGGCGGCCTCGCGTCGGAGGACGTCCCACGCGAGGCGCACGTCGTCCTCGGTCGTCCGCTCGTTGCCGATCGCGAGGCGCAGGACGAAGCGGCCGCCGAGCCGCGTGTGCGAGAGGAAGACCTCCCCGGATGCGTTGACGCGCTCGAGCAACGCCTCGTTCTCCTCGTCCGTGCCCTCGTGCCGGAAGCAGACGAGCGCGAACGGCCTGGGCGCGCAGACCTCCCAGCCGGGCTCGGCGCGCACCCACTCCTCGAAGAGCGCGGCGAGGCGGAGGTGCTCGCGGATCACGGCCTGGAGGCCCTCCCGGCCGTAGCAGCGCAGCACGGCCCAGAGCTTGAGCGCCCGGAAGCGCCGACCGAGCGGGACGCCGTACTCGCTGAGGCTGACGACGTCCTCGTCGACCCGCAGATACTCCGGGACGAGGCTGAACGCGCGCCGGAGGTCGTCCGGCCGGCGAGTCAGGAACACCGAGCAGTCCATCGGCACGAGCAGCCACTTGTGCGGGTTGACGCCGATCGAGTCCGCGCGCTCCCAGCCTGCGAACAGCGGCCGGAGCTCGGGGCACACCGCGGCCGACCCCGCGTACGCGGCGTCGACGTGGAGCCATACCCCCTCCGCGACACACCGCTCGGCCAGCGCGGGGACCGGGTCGATCGCCGTCGACGAGGTCGTGCCGATGGTCGCGACGAGCGCGCAGGCGTCGGTGAGGTCGACGAGCTCCGGGCGCATCGCGAACGCGTCGTCCCCGGGCACGGTCCGGAGCTCGAGCTCGAGAAGGCGGGCAGCCTTCGCCGTGGACGAATGGGTGTGCTCGGAGCACACGACGATGCGCTTGCCGGGCGCGGCGGCGCGGGCCGCGGCAAGCGCCGTCACGAGCCCGGTCGACGCGGTGTCCTCGAGATGGCCGTGCAGCCCCGGCGGGAGGCCGAGCAGGTCGGCGAGCCACGCGAGGGCGACCTCCTCGAGCTCCTGGAGCGCCGGCGACGTCCGCCAGAGGATCCCGACCTGGTTGAGCCCCGCCGCGAGGAGCTCGGCGAGCACCCCGGGCGACGACCCGGTGCTGGGGAAGTACGCGAAGTAGCGGGGGCTCTGCCAGTGCGTCAGCCCCGGCATGAGCACCTCGTCGATGTCCCGCAGCACGGCGGCGAACGGCTCCCCGGACTCGGGCGCCCGTTCGGGGAGCGCGGCCTTGATCGCGCCGGGCTCGACCGGCGACAGCACCGGCTGCCGCTCGTCGACCCCTTCGAGGTATGTCGCGAGCCACTCGAGCGCGGCCGCGCCGTCGTCGCGGAAGCTGGTCACCGACGCGCGGCCGCGATCTCGCGCCAGGGGCGGGTGTTGAGGATCTGATCCTTCGTGAGCCAGGCTCGCCTGGCCTGCGCGACACCGAGCTCCGAGTACGAGAGCGCACCGATCGAGTGAGCGTCGGTGTTGATCGGGATCCGCACTCCGGCCTCGCCCGCGAGCCGCGCATGGACGTCGCGCATGTCGAGCCGGTCGGGCTGGCTGTTGATCTCCAGCGCAGTCTTCGTCTCGACCGCGCGGGCGACGACCTGCTCGACGTCGACGTCGGCCCCGGAGCGGCGGTTCAGCTTCCGCCCCGTGAGGTGGCCGATGCAGTCGACGTGCGGATGGTCGAGCGCGGCGAGGAGGCGCTCGGTCGGGCTGCGGTCGAAGGCGGCGTGGAGGGAGGCGACGACCCAGTCGAGCTCGGCGAGAACGGCGTCGTCCACGTCGACCGAGCCGTCGGCGCGGATGTTCGCCTCGACCCCGCGGAGCACCTTGAACGGCTTCACGCGTGCGTTCACCTCCTCGATCTCCTTCCACTGCGCCTCCATCCGCTCCTCGCGGAGGTAGTGCGAGTGGTCGGTCAAGGCGAGAAAGCGGTACCCACGTCGCTTCGCCTCGAGCGCCATCTCCTCGATCGAGTGCTTCCCGTCCGACGACCAGTTGGAGTGACAGTGGAGCTCGCCGACGAGGTCGCCCGGCTCCACGAGGACGGGGATGCCGCCGTCGCGCGCGGCCTTCAGCTCGCCGCCGTTCTCGCGGAGCTCGGGCGGGATGAACGCGTAGCCGAGGAAGCGATAGAGCTCCTCCTCCGAGCCGAAGCGGTGCACCTCGCCCGTGTCGACGACGGTGACGCCGTACTCGGAGACCGAGAACCCGCGGCGCTGTGCGTCCTCGCGCAGCGCGACGTTGTGGTCCTTCGAGCCCGTGAAGTGCTGGAGCAGGCTGCCGAAATCCTCGGGCGGGACGACGCGCAGGTCGAGGCGCAGACCCTGCTTGGTGACGACGGTCGCCTTCGTGTCGCCGTGTGCGGCGATCTCGAGCACCCAGCGCAGCTCGACGAAGTGCGCGATGAGCGCGACGGGATCCGTTGCGGTGGCGATCACGTCGAGGTCGCGGAACGTCTCGCGCCCGCGCCGCACGCTGCCCGCGGCGGAGACCTCTACGGCCGCCGGATGCGCGCGGAGCGCCTCGACGACCTCCCGCACGACGGGGAGACCCTGGCCGAGGAGGCCGCGCCGCTCGGGCTCCGGGCCGAGGCCCTTGTCGAGCGCCTCGAGGATCTTCTCCTCGCTCTTCGCGCCGAGCCCCTGGAGCGTTCGCACACGCTGCTGCTCCGCGGCCTCGCGCAGGCCGTCGAGCGTCGTGACCCCGAGCTCGCGCCAGATCCGGGCGGCCGTCTTCGGACCGAGACCGGGCAGCCGCAGGAACTGCGTCACCTCGTCGGGCACCTCGGCGCGCCGCTTCTCGAGCGCGGACATCTCGCCCGTCTCGGTGAGCTCGACGACCTTCGCCTCGATCGTCGCGCCGATTCCGGGGAGCTCCTTCGCCTTGCCGGCGAGCGCGAGCTCCGCGATCGACGAGCCGGTCTCGCGGATCCGTGTCGCGGCGCGCCGGTACGCGAGCACCCGAAAGCCCTGCTCACCGAGGATCTCGGAGACGTCGGCGAGCGCGTCGAACGAGTCCGCGACGTCCGCGTTGCGAGGCAACGAGGGCATGCGTCGATCATAGGCCCGCACTGCCGGGGCCCGAGCGGGCAGACTCCGGCAATGCCCATCCGCGCCGTCGTCTGCCTGCCCACCTACGACGAGCGGGACAACATCGAGCCGATGATCCGGGCGCTCGGCGACGTCCTCGACACGGCGCGAGACCGCGTCCTCGTGATCGACGACGGGTCCCCGGACGGCACGGGCGAGATCGCCGACCGGCTCGCCTCCGAGCTCCCGTGGCTCGACGTGCTGCATCGGACCGCGAAGGAGGGAATCGGCCGCGCGTACCTCGCGGGCTTCGCCCGTGCGCTCGAGTCCGACGCGCAGCTCGTGCTCGAGATGGACTGCGACTTCTCGCACGACCCGGCCGACGTCGCGCGTCTCATCGCGACCTGCGAGGACGGCGCTGACCTCGCCCTCGGGTCGCGTTGGGTCGACGGCGGCGGGACGGTCAACTGGGGTTTCCTGCGGCGCGTCATCTCGCGTGGCGGCTCGCTCTACGCGCGGCTCGTGCTCGGCGTCTCGGTCCGCGACCTGACCGGGGGCTTCAAGTGCTTCCGCCGCGTCGTCCTCGAGACGATCGAGCGCGATGCGATCGCGGCGCGTGGCTACGGGTTTCAGATCGAGGGCACGTACCGCGCGCTCCGCGCCGGATTCCGGGTCGTCGAGATCCCGATCACGTTCGTCGACCGGCGCGTCGGCGAGTCGAAGATGAGCGGCGGGATCGTGCTCGAGGCGATGCGCCAGGTGCCTGTCCTCCGGTGGAAGGCCCTTCGGGGGACGCTGTGATCCGGACGACCGACGCGGCGTTCGCCCAGGACGTGCTCGAGCCCGCCGAGCCGGTGGTCGTCGAGTTCACCGCGCCATGGTGCCGCCCGTGCAAGGCGATCGAGCCGTTCCTCGTCGATCTCGAGCGTGAGCACGAGGGCCGGATCCGGGTCGTGCAACTCGACATCGAGACGGACATGGCGACGCCCGGCCGCTACGGCGTCCTCTCGCTCCCCACGGTGATGGTCTTCTCCGGCGGTGCGATCGTCGAGACCATCGACGGCGCGCAGCCCCGGCGGCGCTATGCCGAGGCGGTCGCCCGGGCGCTCGCCGCGTAGCGGTGGCCGACGGCCTGCTCGACGGCGTCGAGGTCGTCCACCGAGCCGTCGAGGCGGGGCAGGCGGGTCGCACCACACCGCTCCCCGCCGACCTGCATCCGGCCGTCCTGGACGCGCTCGCAGCGCGGGGCGTGACGGGCCTCTACGCCCACCAGGCCGACACGTGGGAGGCGGTCGCCCGCGGCGAGCACGTCGTCGTCACGACGGGCACGGCCTCCGGGAAGTCGCTCGCGTTCTCGCTCCCGGTCCTCGACGCGATCGCGCGCGAGCAGGCGAGCCGCGCGCTCTACCTCTACCCCACGAAGGCGCTCGCGCAGGACCAGGCGCGCTGGCTCGCCTCCCTCGGGCTCCGCGGGCTCCAGCCGGCGATCTACGACGGCGACACGCCGATCGAGCGGCGCGCGCACATCCGTCGGAGCGCGAACGCCATCCTCACGAACCCCGACATGCTCCACATCGGCGTCCTCCCCCACCATGACCGCTGGGGGAACGCGCTCCACAACCTCCGCGTCGTCGTCGTCGACGAGGCCCACGTGTACCGCGGCGTGTTCGGCTCGCACGTGGCGAACGTCCTTCGGCGCCTCCGCCGCCTCGCCGTCGCGTACGGCGCCGAGCCCGTGTTCGTGCTCGCCTCCGCGACGATCGCGAACGCCGGCGAGCTCGCCGGGCGCCTCACCGGGCTGGACGTGCAGGTGGTCGACACCGACACCTCGCCGCGGGCCGACCGCGAGATCGTGCTCTGGAACCCGGAGCTCGTGGACGAGGAGCTCGGCACGCGCGCGAGCCCGCTCGGAGACGCCTCCCGGCTCCTCGCCGGCCTCGTCTCGCAGGGGCGGAAGACGATCTGCTTCACGAAGAGCCGCAAGGCGGCCGAGCTCGTCCACCGGTTCGCGAGCGACCGCGTCGACGCGGAGACCGCGCGCCGGCTCGCCCCGTACCGGGCGGGCTACACGCCGGAGCAGCGGCGCGAGATCGAGCGCCGGCTCGTCGAGGGCGAGCTGCTGGGCGTCACGGCGACGGACGCGCTCGAGCTCGGGATCGACATCGGCTCGCTCGACTGCGCGATCTCCGTGGGGTTCCCGGGGACGGTCGCGTCGCTGCGCCAGCAGTGGGGACGCGCCGGGCGGCGTGAGACCGGTCTCGCCGTTCTCGTCGCGAGCGAGGACGGCCTCGACCAGTTCTTCATGAACGAGCCGGCGGCGCTGCTCGAGCGCCGGGCCGAAGCCGCGCTCATCGACCACGCGTCTCCGCGGATCCTCGACGGCCACGTGCTCGCGGCCGCGTACGAAGGCCCGCTCACGGAGGCCGACGCGGCGATCCTCGGGCCGGAGGCGCTCGCGCGGGCGGCCGCGCTGCCCGAGCTCGAGTCCACGGCCGCGGGGTTCGTCTGGCGCGGCCGCGACACGCCCGCGGCACGCGTGTCTCTCCGCTCCGGCGACACCGAGGCGTTCGTCATCGTCGACGAGGAGACCGGGGCCGTGCTCGGCACGTCGGAGCGCGAGCGCGCGTTCTCGACCGTCCACGAGGGCGCCGTGTACCTCCATCTCGGGGAGCAGTACGGGGTCACCGCGCTCGATCTCGAGACCCGGACGGCGCTCGTGCGGCCGGTCACGGTCGACTGGTACACGCAGGCGCGGAAGGAGACCGAGACCTCGATCGTCGAGCCGCTCCGGATCGCGGAGGTAGCGGGCGTTCGGCTCCACGTCGGGCGGATCGCCGTCCGCGAGCAGGTGGTCGCGTACCAGCGGAAGGCGATCGCGGACGGGAGCGTCATCGACGTGACGCCGCTCGACCTCCCCGAGACGTCCTTCGAGACCGAGGGCGTCTGGTTCTCGCCCGGTGATCGCCTACTCGAGGGCATCGACACGATGCCGACGCTCGTGTCGGCGCTCCACGCAGCCGAGCACGCGCTCATCTCGCTCCTCCCCCTCTTCGCGATGTGTGACCGCTGGGACATCGGCGGGCTGTCGACGAACGTGCACGAGCAGACGGGTCGGCCGACCGTCTTCGTCTACGAGGGCCACGCGGGCGGGGTCGGCATTGCCGAGCGTGGCTTCGACCGCTTCGCGGACTGGGTCGCCGACACGGCGCGCCTGCTCGAGCGCTGCCCGTGCCGAGCAGGGTGCCCATCGTGCGTCCAGAGCCCGAAGTGCGGGAACCTGAACGAGTTCCTCGACAAGGCGGCCGCAAGGACGCTGCTCGAGCGGATGTGCGCCTGAGGACGTGGTGTCGATCGGCGCGCACCTCGTTCGTCATGCGGATGAGAGGATCGAACGCGACAAGGAGGAGCTGTGGAGTACCTGGCATTGATCTACGCGGACGAGGCCACATGGGAGCGGTTCTCGAACGAGGAGCGCGAGGCCGCGTACGAGCAGTACGGCGAGTTCTCGCAGGCCGCCCGCGACGCGGGAGTGCTTGCCGGCGGCGAGGAGCTCGGTCCGACGGCGTCCGCGACGACCGTCCGCGTTCGCGAGGGGCGTCAGCTCGTGACGGACGGCCCGTACGCCGAGGCGAAGGAAGCCCTCGGCGGCTACTTCATCCTGGACTGCCCGTCGCTCGACGACGCCGTCACGTGGGCGGCGCGGATCCCGGGCGCGTCGCACGGCGCCGTCGAAGTCCGGCAGGTGTACGTCGACGAGGAGGCAATGGCATGAAGTACGCGCTGCTCGTCTACAGCGACCAGGCCGACTGGGAGGGAATCGACGAGGAGGAGTCGGCGCGCCGCCGGGCGGAGTCGATGCCGCGCTGGATCGACCTCTTCGAGGAGATGGGCAAGGCGGATCCCGACGCCGCCGGCAAGGAGCTCGTCGCGGCCACCGAGGCGAAGGTCGTGCGGGTCGTCGACGGGGAGACGATCGTCACCGACGGGCCGTTCGCCGAGACGAAGGAGCAGATCGGCGGGCTCTTCCTCACGACGCTTCCCGACCTCGACGAGGCGATCCGGATCGCCTCGCTCGTGCCCGCGGCCGAGTACGGCTCGCTCGAGGTTCGGCCTATCGTGGAACGGTGACCCCGTTCGAGGCCACGTTTCGAGAGGAGTGGCCTCGTGCCGTCGGAATCCTCACCCGCGTCCTCGGTGATCTCTCGCTCGCCGAGGACGCGGTGCAGGACGCCTTCGCCACCGCGCTCGAGCGCTGGCCACGCGACGGGATGCCGCGCTCGCCCGGCGCCTGGATCGTCGCGACCGCGCGGAACGGCGCGATCGACCGGATCCGCCGCGAGCGCACGTTCGCGCGCAAGGCGGAGCTGCTCGCGCGCCTCGAGGCCGTCCCCGCCGACGAGGAGGCGGACGTGAGCTCGATCCCCGACGAGCGGCTCGCGCTGCTCTTCACGTGCTGTCACCCGGCGCTTGCCGTCGACGCCCGGATCGCGCTGACGCTCCGCGAGGTGGCCGGACTGCAGACGCCGGAGATCGCGCGCGCGTTCCTGGTCACGGAGTCCGCGCTGGCGCAGCGGCTCGTGCGTGCCAAGCGCCGGCTCCGGGAGACCGGCATCCCCTTCCGCGTCCCACCCGATCACCTGCTCCCGGATCGCCTCTCGGATGTACTCCGCGTCCTGTACCTCGTCTTCAACGAGGGCTATGCGGCGACGGCGGGCGACGTGCTCGTGCGCCGCGAGCTCTGCGCAGAGGCGGTCCGGCTCGCGAAGCTCGTCTGCGTTCTGATGCCCGACGAGCCGGAGGCGCTCGGCCTCCTCGCGCTGCTCCTCCTCCAGGACGCGCGGCGCGACGCGCGGGTCGGCCCGGACGGCGAGCTCGTGCTCCTCGCCGACCAGGACCGGTCGCTCTGGGACCGCACGTCGATCGACGAGGGCCTGCGCGTCCTCGATCGCGCGGTGGCCCTGCGGCGCCCCGGTCCGTACCAGCTCCAGGCGGTCATCGCGGCCGGGCACGCCGAGGGCGCCTCGCCCGAGGTGATCGTGGCGGCGTACGCGGCGCTCGAGCGGCTCGACCCGTCGCCGATCGTCCGCCTCAACCGGGCGGTCGCCGTCGCCCTCGCCGGCGAGGTCGAGGAGGGGCTGGCGCTGATCGACGGGATCGACGGGCTCGAGGGCTACAGCTACCTGGCGTCGGCACGCGCCGACCTCCTTCGGCGCCTCGGCCGCCGCGACGAGGCCGCGCACGAGTACCGCGAGGCGCTCGCCCTCACCGACAACGCACCCGAGCGGCGCTTCCTCGAGCGCCGCCTGCGCGAGGTCGCGGGCGAGGCGTGAGCTAGAGAGCCGCGAGAGCGGCCTCGACCGCCTCGGCCGGTGTCGACGCGCGCGGGATGCCCTCCACCGAAGGGCCGTCGAGGACGACGACCGGCCGGCCGAGCCGCACGGCGAACGCGATCTCCGCAAGCGTGCCCCAGCTCCCGCCGACGGCGATCACGGCGTCGCCCGACGCAGCGACTGCGAGGTTCCGCGCATGGCCGATACCGGTGACGACGACGTGGTCCGCCCACGGGTTCGCGTCGTCGCGCCGCTCGCCCGGAAGGATCGCGATGGTCGTCCCACCGGCCGCCTTCGCGCCCCGGTGGGCCGCCGCCATGACCTCGTCCAGCCCGCCCGTGACGACGACGCATCCCCGCTCGGCGAGGAGCCGTCCGACGGCTTCGGCGTCGCCCTCGTGCTCCCGCCCGCTCCCTATGACCGACACCTGACGTGCCACGGTTGCGATCCTAGGGGCGGTGGAGCGTCGAGAGGCACAGGGCGGCACCCTCGTCGTGGGCGGCGGCTTCGCCGGCGCCTACGTGGCCCGCCTCCTCGGGGAGCGTGGCGCGACGATCGTCAACCCCGACAACTTCATGCTCTACACGCCGCTCCTGCCCGAGGCGGCGGCAGGGACGCTCGAGCCGCGGCACGTCGTCGTGCCGCTGCGGACCATGTGCACGCACGCGGAGCTTCTCCTCGGCCGCGTCCTCTCGCGCGACCCCGAGCGGAAGTCGGTCGTCGCAGAGACCCTCGGCGGCACGTTCGAGATCGGGTACGAGCGACTCGTCGTCGCGCTCGGCGCCGTTCCGCGGACGTTCCCCGTTCCCGGCCTGGCCGAGCATGGCAAGGGGTTCAAGGACGTCGCCGATGCGATCGCGCTCCGCAACCGGCTTCTGCGCGCGCTCGAGTCGGCCGCGGCGCGCCTCGATCCGGACGAGGCGGCACGCGACCTCGGCTTCGTCTTCGTCGGTGCGGGCTACGCGGGCGTCGAGGCACTGGCCGAGCTCCACGACCTCGCCCAGGACGCCATCCGCCGGTCGTACCCGACGCTCCGCGGCGCCGCACAGCGCTGGGTGCTCGTCGACGCCGCTCCGCGGATCCTCCCGGAGATCCCGCGCAAGCTCGGGCAGTACACGCACCACGAGCTCGAGGGCCGGGGGATCGGGATCCACGTCGGCACGACCCTCGAGTCGTTCGACGGGCGCGACGCCGTGCTCGCGGACGGGACGCGCATCCCGGCGCGAACGCTCGTCTGGGCCGCCGGCGTGCGTGCGCACCCGGCGCTCACGACCCTCCAGCTCCCGCTCGACGACCGTGGGCGCGTCGTCGTCGACGAGACCCTCCGCGTCGTCGACACGTCGGACGTGTGGTCGCTCGGCGACTGCGCGGCCGTTCCCAACACGAAGACGCCGGGAGCGTTCGACCCGCCCACCTGCCAGCACGCGCTCCGGCAGGCGCGGAGGCTCGCGAAGAACCTCGTCGGCGAGCCGCGCCCGTACGGGTACCGCATGCTCGGGCAGGTCGCGACGCTCGGCCGCTACAAGGGGATCGCCGAGCTCCCGGGTATCCGCCTCCGCGGCTTTCCCGGCTGGTGGGTGGCCCGGACGTACCACCTCTACGCACTGCCGACGTTCCGCCGAAAGGTGCGCGTCGTCACCGACTGGACGGTCTCGCTGTTCTTCCGCCGCGACATCGTCGAGCTCTCCGCGCTGGGGCACCAGCGCCACCTCGGCGAGGACGAGTAGCCGCCCTCAGCGGAGGGCGCGGAGCGCGGCGCCGAGCGACTGGCCGCCCTCGAGCACTCGCGCGAAGAGATCGCCCTCACGTGCGACGCGGTCGAGCACGACGTCCATCGTGAACGACGCCGTCTCGAGCCCGGCCGCGACCTCGTCCCAGCGGAGCGGGGTCGACACGGGCGCGCCTGCGCGCGGCCGTACGGAGTAGACCGAGGCCGTCGTCTTCCCCGGCCCGTTCTGGTTCGCGTCGACGAGGACGCCCTTCCGCTTCGCCCGCGTCCACTCGGTGGTGACGAGCCCCGGATGGGCGCGGGCGAGTGCCCCGGCGACGATGCCCGCGAACTCGCGCACCTCGTCGAAGCGGTGGCGGCGGGTGATCGGCACGAGCACGTGGATCCCGCGCGAGCCGCTCGTCTTGGGCACCGATTCGAGCTCGAGGACGTCGAGCGTCTGCTTGACGAGCAGCGCGACCTCGATGACCTCCTCGAAGCCGGCGCCCTCGGCGGGATCGAGGTCGAACATCACCCAGTCCGGCCGCTCCGGCTTGTCGGCGCGCGAGGCCCAGGCGTGCATGTCGATGCAGCCCATGTTGACCATCCACAGCAGCGCGAGCTCGTCGTCGACGAGCGCGTAGTCGATCACGCGCTTCTCGCCCTCGCGGGTCGACGCCGGGAACGGCGCGGTCTCGATCCAGTCCGGGATGTGCGACGGCGCCTGCTTCTGGAAGAAGCTCTTCCCCTGCCAGCCGTCGGGGTAGCGCTTCATCGTGAACGGCCGCTTGCGCAGGTGCGGGACGAGCACGTCGGCGACGTCCCGGTAGTACGCGAGGAGCTCGCCCTTCGTGATCCCCTCGTCGGGCCAGAACGGCTTGTCGAGGTTCGACAGCTTGAGCGATCGGCGGCCGCGCTTGACCTCGGGCTCGATCGGCGGGCGCTCCACGGGCAGATCGTCGCGGACCCCGAGGTACACCGGCGCGCGGAGCCGTCCCTCGCGCGTCGTCTCGGCGTACGCGACCTCTGCCGCGAGGACCGGCTCGACCCACGTCAGGTCAGAGGCGCGGACGCGGGCCATCTTCGGCGTCGCGACGAGGGGCGACGACTTGCGCTCGAGCGGGCGGAGGAGCTCCAGCAACCGGCCGACCTCCTCGTCCCCGAGCCCGGAGCCGACGTTCCCGGCCCAGTGGAGCCCGTCGGCCTCGCGACGGCCGAGGACGAGCGCGCCGAGGCGCGCGCGCTTGCCCGTGCCGCGCGTGTAGCCGACGATCGGGAAGTCCTCCTGATCGCGGAGCTTCAGCTTCTGCCACTCGGGCGTGCGCCGTCCGGGGCGATAGGGAGCGTCGGCTCGCTTGGCGACGACCCCCTCGAGGCCCTGCGCGCGCGCCGCCGCGAGGAGCGCCTCGCCGTCCTCGAACGCCGGCGAGACCCGCACGCCGTCGACGGCGGGGTCGAGCAGCTCCTCGAGCCGCTCGCGCCGCTCGACGAGGGGAAGCATGTGCACCGGCTCGTCGTCGACCGAGAGCAGGTCGAAGGCCATGAGGATGAGCCGCCCGGAGCCGCTCTGGAGCGCCTCGAATCGCGCCGACCCGTCCTCGTCGAGCGCGCACACCTCACCGTCGAGGACGGCGGAGGGCGTCCGGACCGCCTTCGCCGCCGCCCGCGCGACGGAGCCGAAGCGCTCGGTGAGGTCGTTGCCGTTGCGGCTCGTGAGGGTCGCCTCCCCTCCGGACACAGTCACGATCGCGCGGTAGCCGTCCCACTTCGGCTCGTACAGCCAGCCGTCGCCCTTCGGCAGCCGCTCGGTGAGCTGGGCGAGCTGCGGGCGGAGCCGCTCCTCGCCGGCCTCCGGCGCGTCCTTCCGCAGGAGGAGCCAGTTCCGCTCGTCGCCGTCCAGGCGCGCCGGGACGAGCGTCCAGACGCCCTGCGCGCGCTTGCCGTCGAGGCGAACGGTCAGGCCCCCGTTCCGCTTCTCCTCGAGGAGCTCGTACGTGCCCCGATCCCAGATCTCGACCGTTCCGGCGCCGTACTCACCGGCCGGGATCACGCCCTCGAACGCCGCGTAGTCGAGCGGGTGGTCCTCGACGTGCACCGCGAGGTGCCGCTCGCCCGCGTGGAACGGCAGCCCTTTCGGGACGGCCCAGCTCGCGAGGGCCCCGTTACGCTCGAGGCGGAGGTCGTAGTGGAGGCGCCGCGCGTCGTGTCGCTGGACGACGAAGATCGGCGCCCTGGCGGATCCGGCGCCGCCGAAGGGCTCCGGGGTCTTCTTCGGGTCGCGCTTTTTCCGGTAGTCGCGGAGGTCGGGCATCGCACCGATGATTCCATGTCGAGGCCGACCCTTAACATCGTCTGTACAGCTCCGAGAAATCCCCCGCAAACCGACGCTCTTCGAGCCGGGGATAAGCCTGTGGAAAGTGTGGAGAGAACGTCTGTCGTGTCAGGCTGGGCTCACACGCTCACGAGGACGCCCATCGAGCGGAACTTCTCCCTACGGCGGCGTCGGAGCTCGTCCGAGGGGACGTCCGCGAGCTCGTCGAGATGCGCGACGAGCGCCTCGCGGAGCAGCACCGCGGCGGCGTCATGGCTCTCGTGGGCGCCGCCTTCGGGCTCCGGGACGATCCCGTCGATGACGCCGAGCTCGAGGCAGTGCGCTGCGTCCGGTTTGAAGGCCGACGCGGCCTTCTTCGCCTGGGCCGCGTCCCGCCAGAGGATCGAGGCGCAGCCTTCGGGCGAGATGACCGAGTAGATCGCGTTCTCCTGCATCAGCACACGGTCGGCGACGGCGATCGCGATCGCGCCGCCCGAGCCACCCTCGCCGATGACGACGGCGACGGTCGGCGTCGCGAGCCGCAGCATCAGCGCCTGCGACCGGGCGATCGCGCCGCCCTGGCCGTGCTGTTCCGCCGCGATCCCGGGATAGGCGCCGGGCGTGTCGACGAAGGTCACGAGCGGGAACCCGTGGCGCTCGGCGAGCTCCATCGTCCGCATCGCCTTCCGATAGCCCTCGGGGTACGCCATCCCGAAGTTCCGGTAGCCCCGCTGAGCGATGTCGCGGCCCTTCTGGTGGCCGACGAGCGCGATCGTCCGGCCGTCGAGCGAGCCGAGCCCCGCGACGATGGCCGGGTCGTCCATCCGGCCGCGGTCGCCGTGGAGCTCGAACCAGTCGTCGAGGATCCGCTCGACGTAGTCGAGCGTGTACGGCCGCTTCTCGTTGCGTGCGAGCTCGACCGAGCGCCAGATCTCCTCGTCCGACGTGTCCTCGCGCAGCCGCTCGAGCTGCCGCTGCAGGCGCTCGAGCTCGGCGGAGAGCTTCGTCCCGCGCAGGAGCTTCACCCCCGAGAGCTGGGCGAGGCGGTCGCGCAGCCCGAGCTCGGCTTCCTGGGTCATCCCCTGGCTCCGAACAAGCGTAGGAGGCGCGCGAGCGTCGGCCGCAGCTCGGGCCTCGGCACGACGGCGTCGACGTGGCCGAAGCGGAGGTTCGACTCGGCGAGCCCGAAGTCGTCGGGCAGCTTCTCGCGCGTCGTCTGCGCGACGACGCGCGGGCCTGCGAAGGACGTCAACGCCCCGGGCTCGGCGAGGATCACGTCGCCGAGGCTGGCGAAGCTCGCGGTGACGCCGCCCGTGGTCGGGTGTGCGAGAACCGAGAGGAGCGCGCCGCCGGCGTCGTGCAGGTCGCCGACCGCGACGACGGTCTTCGGGAGCTGCATGAGCGCGAGGATCCCCTCCTGCATCCGGGCGCCGCCCGAGGCGGAGATCGAGACGAGGACGCCCTGATCCTCGGCCGCGCGCTCGCAGGCTCGCGCGAACCGCTCGCCGACGACGCTGCCCATCGAGCCGCCGAGGAACGAGAAGTCCATGGCGGCAAGCCGGCACGCGTTGCCGTCGATCGATGCCTTGCCGGTGAGGATGGCGTCGCCGAGGCCCGTATCCATCTCGGCCTGAGCGAGCCGCTCGGTGTACGGCTTCAGGTCGAAGAAGTCGAGCGGGTCGGCGGAGCGGAGCTCGGCGTCCTCCTCCTCGAACGACCCGTGGTCGGCGAGCTGCTCGATGCGCTCGGGAGCGCGCACGGGGAAGTGGTGGCCGCAGTGCGGGCAGACACGGAGGTGCTGCGCGAGCTCGTCGTCGCGATAGTGCGAGCCGCAGCCCGGGCAGGTGTTCGGATGCTCCCGCTCCCCGTCCTGTTGCGCCGGATCGGCCCGCTTGTGCTCGATCGAGACGTCGATGTGACCCGACGACATGCCGGGCATCTTAGTCCCGACCGGTCGTGCCGCTCAGAGTCCCGCCGCGGCGGCGAAGCCCGCGAGCGTCACGGGCTCGGCGTCGGCGCGAAGCCCGGTCAGTCCCATGCCGACGACGCGCGTGCGCCCGGCGACGGCACGGAGCGTCGACTCGGCCTCCTCGACGCCCGGTCCGCCGGGGAACGGCATGAAGCACGAGACGAGGCCCGGCTCGAGGACGTCGACGTCGAGGGCGATATAGGCGCCCACCACGCCGTCGAGCGCTCGGCCGAGGTCGTCGTCGATCCCGTGCGCGGCGACGTAGTCCTGCTCCGGTGGATCGAGGTCGCGCGCGCCGACGAGCGCGACGTCCCCGGTGCGCACGCTTCCCTCGTCGATCGCCATCCGAAGGGGCATCCCCCACTCGTTGCCCGACGGCGACGTCTCCGGCGTGTTGAGGTCGCCGTGGGCGTCGAGCCAGACAACGGCGATCCGCCCATGCCGCCGCGCGAGCCCCCGGATCGCGCCGACATGCGAGCAGCAGCACCCGCCGAGCACGAGCGGCCGGGCCGGCAGCCCGTCTGCGATCGCCGCGCTCTGCTCGTCGAGCGTCTCGCGCTCGACGACGAGCGCCTCGGGGTACGCGACCGCGATGTGTGCGGCTTCGGCCATGGCCTCGCCGCCGGAGCCCCACGCACGCGGGACGCGCACGAGGCCCGCTGCGAACGACGTGCCGCAGCTGTGGCACTCGTACCCCTCGTCGAACGCCACCGCAGTGAGCGTGCGACAGTGCGGGCACCGGGCGCGCAGGGCGCTCATCGGATCGACCGGTGCAGTCGCACGAAGCTCGTACGGAACCCGCGGGCCGGCCAGAAGCGCGAGGACAGGAGGTTCGGCATGCGCCAGTCCACGACGATCGTCGCGTACCCGTGCTCGCGCGCCCAGGCGAACACGCCTTCGGTCAGGGCGAGGCCGCTCCCGGCGCCCCGCACCTCTGGGAGTGTCGCGGCGTAGCCGAGGATGCAGGCGTCCTCTGGCTGCGCGACGCTCGTGTGCAGCCCCGAGTACTCGACCGGGGCGACGGTCGCGATACCCACCGGCCGTCCGTCCAGCTCGGCGACGACCGTCGCGACACGAGGATCCTCGAGCTCCTCGATCAGCTCGGCACGGGCCTCCTCGGGGTCGGGCGGCGTGTGAGGCGCGAACGTCGGGGACGAGGTCTGGTAGTCGCCGAGGATGTCGAGAGGGAGGATCGCGTCGGCGTCCTCGACCGTCGCGATGCGGGTGCGAGCGGGCCTCGTCTCGACGGGCTCGACCGGCACCTCGCGAATGCCGAGCCCCTGCTGCTGGCCGAACCCGAGCCTGGACCAGGCGTCGAGGAGCGGCGGATCGGCCGGCACGACGGCGTAGTGGTTCGCCGCGCCCGCGTCGACCCACCCGGCTGCGGCGAGAGCGTAGAGATCACGCACCACCTCGGGGTCCTCCGCTGCGTGACCGCCCGGCTCGACGAAGACGTTCGGCCCCCAGGCGGTCCCGGGCCGTGGGGCCCCGACCATGAAGCCGACGACTCGGCCGTCCGACAGCGCCGCCGAGCCGGATGCGCCCTCCGCCCCCCACGCCTTCTCGACCTCCGCGCGGGCGACGTCCTCGTCCTCGAAGGCGGGTGACAGGAGCGGCTCGAGCGTCCGGTGCCGTACATGCCGCTCGGCGAGCAGCACCCCCGCGTCGCCGAGGTGCTCGTCGCGGAAGGGGGTGAGGTCGAGCCGGGAGATCGCGACCGGACGATAGCGCCGCCGCGGCACGACCGCGCGTGCCTGAAGTGCGTTCACGCCGTGCGCTCCCAGATGTCCCAGCGCTGGACGACCCGCAGCCGAGGTCCCCGTAGCCGACGATCCCCCCCGTCACGGACGCCGACGACGACGTCGGCTTCGAGGTCGAACGGCGGCGGCGGCGTCCACCAGCCCTCGACGCCGCTCGTGCCGATCTCGTCGCGTCCGCGCAGGGCCTGCGAGGCGCGGTTGATCACCGCGACGCCGTCGTCGGCGTCCGCGAGCGTGGGAGCCCGGAGGACGACCTCGTCCACGGACTCGGAAGATGGGCGCACGTCGTGCACCCAGGTGACGGTAGGCGCGCGGGCTCGGAGCGGTGGTGCGGGGATCCGTACTGTTGGCGGATGCCGATCGTCCGCGACGCAGTCCCCTCCGACTGGCCGGCGGTCGCCCGGATCTACGGCGAGGGGATCGCGACCCGCGCCGCGACCTTCGAGACCGAGGTTCCGTCCTGGGAGGCGTGGGACGTTGCGCACCTCGAGGCGCCGCGCTTCGTCGCGGAGGAGGACGGCGAGGTGCTGGGCTGGATCGCGGTCTCCCCCGTCTCGCGGCGTCCGGTGTACCGAGGCGTCGTGGAGCACTCTGTGTACGTCGCCGCGGCCGCGCGTGGTCGCGGCGTCGGCCGGCTGCTTCTCGACGCGCTCCTCCGCTCGGCGGCGGCGCACGGGATCTGGACGATCCAGACCTCGCTCTTCGAGGACAACGCAGCAAGCGTCGCGCTGCACGAGGCCGTCGGCTTCCGTCGCGTCGGCCGCCGAGAGCGGATCGCGCAGCTCGACGGCGAGTGGCGCGACACCCTGCTCCTCGAGCTGCGGCTGCCGTAGCGCGGAGCTCAGCCCTGCCAGCGCCGGAAGACGACGCAGGCGTTGTGCCCGCCGAACCCGAACGAGTTGGAGACGCCGATCTCGACCTGCTCCTCGCGCGCCTCGTTCGGGATGTAGTCGAGGTCGCACTCCGGGTCGGCGACCTCCTGGTTGATCGTCGGCGGCAGGACGCCGCGCTCGAGCGCGAGGATGGTGAACGACGCCTCGACCGCGCCCGCCGCGCCGAGGCAGTGGCCGGTGGCGCCCTTCGTCGAGGAGACGGGAGTCCTGAACGCCTTCTCCTCGCCGAGCGCGAGCTTGATCACCCGGGTCTCCGCGCTGTCGCCGACGGGCGTCGACGTGCCGTGCGCGTTGACGTAGCCGACCTCGTCCGGCGAGATGCCTGCGTCGTCGAACGCCATCGCCAGGGCGCGCGCAGGGCTGGCGCCCGTCGGGTCGGGGTCGGAGACGTGCGTCGCGTCGGACGAGACGCCGTATCCGAGCAGCTCGGCGTAGATCTTCACTCCGCGCGCCTGTGCGTGCTCGAGCTCCTCGAGGACGATCATCGCGCTCGCCTCGCCCATCACGAACCCGTCGCGCTCGAGGTCGAACGGACGCGACGCGGCCCTTGGGTCGCCGTTCCGGCGGGAGATCGCGCGCATCGCGCCGAAGCCCGCGATGCCGACGCGCGACACCGGCGCTTCGGTGCCTCCGCAGATCATCACGTCGGCGCGGTGGAGCCTGATCGCGTCGAGTCCGTCGCCGATCGCCATGTTGGACGCTGCGCACGCGGTGCACTCGGAGAGCAGCGGGCCCTTCGTCCCGAGCTCCATCGAGACCCATCCCGCCGCGAGGTTGGGGATGATCTGGACGATCGAGAACGGGTTCACCCGGTCGGGGCCGCGCTCGTCGAGCACCTGGATGCACGACTCGAAGGACTTGAGCCCGCCGATGCCCGTCGCCACGGCCGCCCCGACGCGCTCTGGCTCTGCCGCGATGTCGAGCCCCGCGTCCGCCTCCGCCTGCCGTGCCGCGGCAAGCGCGAGGTGCGTGAACCGGTCCATCCGACGCGACGCCTTGTGCTCGACGTACTTCGAGAGGTCGAGGTCCTTCACCTCGCAGGCGAAGTCGACCGGGAACCCGGTCGTGTCGAACTGCGTGATCTTCCCCGCGCCCGACTCGCCCGCGACGAGCGACGCCCACGAGTCATCGACCGTGTTGCCGAGCGGGCTCACCATGCCGAGACCGGTGACGACCACGCGGCGCCTCCCGTTGCCGTTCACGCCGGCCACGCTACATCCCGAGGCCGCCGTCGACGAGGAGCACGGCCCCCGTCACGAACTTCGCGTCGTCCGAGCAGAGGAACCGCACGGCGCCCGCGACGTCCTCCGGGTCGCCGAGCCGTCCGAGCGGCGTGTTCGTCAGCATCATGGCGGTCGCCTCCTCGGGGAGCACGTCCGTGAGCTGCGTCTTGACGTAGCCGGGAGCGACGACGTTCGCGCGCACGTTGCGGCTGCCGAGCTCGCGTGCGAGGGACTTCGTGAACCCGATGATCCCCGCCTTCGAGGCGGCGTAGTTCGTCTGGCCGAAGTTGCCGTGCACGCCGACGATCGACGAGACGTTGACGATCGCTCCCACGCGGCGTTTCATCATCGGTCGGGCCGCGGCGCGGCAGGTGTAGAAGACAGACGAAAGATTCGTGTCGATCACCGTCCGCCAGTCCTCGTCGCTCATCCGCGCGAGCAGGCCGTCGCGGGTCAGGCCCGCGTTGTTGACGAGGATGTCGAGGTCGCCTGCGCCCTCGACCAGCGCCTTTGCCGACTCGGGGTCGCCGACGTCCGCCTCGACCGCGCGCCCTCCGATCTCGGAGGCGACGGCCTCCGCCTCCTCGCGACCCGTGCGGTAGCCGACGACGACGTTCGCGCCGGCCCGGCCGAGCTCGAGCGCGATCGCACGGCCGATGCCGCGCGAGCCTCCGGTGACGAGCGCCGTCTTGCCCTCCAGCGACGCAAAGCTCATCTGGTCGCCAGGGACTCCTTGAGCTTCTCGAGGCTCGCGAGGTCGTTGACCGAGACGGTCCGGGCGCTCCGGTCGATGCGCTTGACCAGCCCGGAGAGCACATTCCCCGGCCCGATCTCGACGAAGGTCGTCACGCCGTCCTTCATGAGCTCGCCGGCGGCCTGGGTGAACCGCACCGGCTCGGTGAGCTGGTCGAGGAGCAGCGACGCGAGGCGCTGCGCCGGCTCGATCTTCGCCGTCACCGTCGACATGAACGGCGTCACGGGATCCGCGAAACGGACCTTGTCGACGGCCGGCTTCAGCCGATCGCGCGCCCGCGCGACGAGCGGGCTGTGGAACGCGCCGGAGACCTTCAGCCGGATCGCTCGTCGAGCGCCAAGGCTCTCGGCCTCGGCGCAGCACTCCTCGACTGCCTCGTTCTCCCCGGAGACGACGATCTGGCCCGGGCAGTTGTAGTTCGCCGGCCACACGTTGAGGATCCGGCGGCAGAGCGTTTCGACGAGCTGGTCCTCGAGCCCGAGGATCGCCGCCATCGCGCCGGGGCGCTGCTTCGCCGCCTCCGCCATCGCGAGCCCGCGCTCGCGGACGAGGCCGATGGCCTCGCCGGTGCCGATCGCGCCGACGGACGCGAGGGCTGCGTACTCGCCGACCGAGTGCCCGACCACGACGTCCGGCTCGATGCCCTCCTTGCGGACGGCGGCCAGGATCGCGAGGCTCGTCGCGACGAGCGTCGGCTGTTGCACCTCGGTCTCGACGAGCTCGTCGAACGGCGCCTCGAAGCAGAGGTGCGCGAGGTCCATGCCCGTCGCCTCGGAGCCGAGGCGGTAGACCTCCATCGCCTCCGGGTGCGCCTCCGCGATCTCGCGGCCCATTCCCGCCTCGAGCGACCCCTGCCCGGGGAAGCAAAACGCCACCTTCGTCATGCACTCCTCCCGTTCGTCCATTCGAGGAGCGCCGAGCCCCAGGTGAGCCCCGCCCCCATTCCGGTCATCAACACGAGCGAGCCTTCTTGCAGGCGTCCGTCGGCCCGCGCATCCGCGAGCGCGAGCGGGATCGAGCCCGACGACGTGTTTCCGAACCTTTCCACGTTGACCACCGTTCGCTCCTTGGGGACGCCGAGCTTACCGACCGCGTAGTCGATGATCCGCTTGTTCGCCTGGTGCGGGACGTAGACGTCGACGTCCCCGATCGTCTTCCCGCACTCGGCAAGGACCGCCTCGGCGGACGAGACCATCACGCGCGTCGCGAACTTGAACACCTCGCGGCCGTTCATCTTCAGCATCGACTCGGGATTCTCGAACGTCCGCGAGCCGCTGCCCGGGTACTGGAGGTGCACGCCCCCGCCGCCGTCGGCCCCGAGCTCGAAGCCGAGGAAGCCGCCGCGCGCGACCGGCTCCATGACGACGGCCCCGGCGCCGTCGCCGAACAGGATGAGGGTCGAGCGGTCGTCCCAGTCGAGGATCTTCGAGAGCACGTCGCCGCCCACGACGAGGGCACGGCGCGACAGGCCGGCGGCGAGCATTCCGTAGGCCTGGGCGACCGCGTACATGAAGCCGGTGCAGCCCGCGAGGAGGTCGTAGGCGGCAGCGTGGGGCATCCCGAGCTCGTCGGCCATCAACGCGGACGACGTCGGGAACATCATGTCGGGCGTCACCGTCGCGCAGATCAGGAGGTCGATCTCGCTCGCGTCGATACCGGCGTCGGCGAGCGCCGCCCTGGCGGCGGGCAGCGCGATGTCCGTCAGCGCCTCGTCGTCGGTGGCCATCCGCCGCTCGTGGATGCCGGTGCGCTCGACGATCCACTCGTCCGAGGTGTCGACGTACTGCGCGAGGTCGTCGTTCGTCACGACCCGGTCCGGCACATGCACTCCGAGCCCGGTGATCCCGATCCTCGTGCCGTTGGCCGATCCGATCATGAGGCGTGGGGGAACCCGTGGTTCTCCCACGAGCCCCCTCCTTCCTCCGCTGGGCACTGGCCAGCCGCACCGGGCCTCCCGGCCGGCCAAGCCGGCCTCCGGCCGCACAGCGCAGTGCACAGATCACCGTTCAACATCGCGACGACACAGCTGTCATACCCGTCAGCGCTCCACCGCGAACGTCAGCGTTCCCCGGGCCGCGAGCTGCCCGTCGACACGGGCGGACGCCTTGCCGCGCCCGACGGGGCCGCGGACCTGGTCGATCTCGCACTCGAGCGTCAGCGTGTCCCCGGGCGAGACGATCCGCTTGAAGCGGCAGTCGTCGATCCCGGCGAAGAAGGCGATCTTCCCTCGATTCTCCGCCTGGACGAGCACCGCGACCGCGCCGGTCTGCGCCATCGCCTCGACGATGAGGACGCCCGGCATCACGGGGCGCTCGGGGAAGTGCCCCGCAAACCACCAGCCGTCCTCCGGGACCCGATAGGACGCCGCGACGCGCGAGCCGGGCTCGAGCTCGAGCACCTCGTCGAGGAGCAGGAACGGATCGCGATGTGGGAGGATGGACGCGATGACGTCGCGCCCGAACGGGGCGGCGGGAATCACCAGTGGAGTGTACTCGGGCCCTCGACCGTCAGCGGCCGAGGACGGTCCGGTTGCCGGCCGCGTCGATCGCCGTTCCGGTGAGCGTCCGCAGCCGCTCGATCCGCGGGATGCGCACGACGCCGGGTGCGTCCACGCGAATCCTCCGGCGCGCGCCGTTCGCCTTCAGGTCGAGCGTCGCGGCCTCGGAGACCTGGAGCCGCGGCGGCGCATCCGAGACGATGCGCACGGCCGGGGCCTTCGTGTCGACCACCAGCGGGACGTCGACGACCGCGGCTCCGAGCGCGTCGGTCGCCTCGACCGACACGGTGTACGTGCCGTCGAGCGCCCGCCCGAGCCGCTTGATGCCGTCCCAGGACGCCGTCTGCTCGCCCGGGCCCGCGTTGCCCGAGAAGAGCGTCGCGACCAGGCGCCCGTCCCGCTTGACCCAGATCGAGACCAGCGACGGGGTGGTGAGGGGCACGACGACCGAGACGGTGTCCGTGACCCCGTCGGCGTTCGGCGTCAGGAATGGGCTCGACAGCGTCACGGTTCCGATCGCGCGGCTGATCCGGACGGGGATCTCGGCGACCGCCTCGCGACCGCCGGTCGCCTGGGCCGTGACGCGGACGAGGTAGGTGCCGTCCGGCAAGCCGGCGCCGTCGA
Organism: uncultured Actinomycetes bacterium; assembly: GCA_963797805.1. Lineage (GTDB taxonomy): Bacteria > Actinomycetota > Thermoleophilia > Gaiellales > Gaiellaceae > Gaiella. Next base: position 66,783 of record CAWCRC010000006.1, read on the forward strand.
ACGTCACCGATCGTGCTCCCGCCCGCCGCCAGCGGCGGTTCTCGAGCTCGGCGACCGTCGCACCGGCGAGGTCGACGACCGCGACGGTGACGTTCGCGTCGACCGTGGGCGTGAACGCGATCGTCGTGGTGTCCGCCTGACCGTCGCCGTTCGGCGTGATCGTCGCCGGCGCGGCGGTCACGGCGTTCAGCTGAAGGGTCGTCGTCGGCGTCGCCGCCGCGGTGCCGATCGTGCCCTCGGCGGGAGTCGCGCCCGGAGTCTCCATCCGCCATCTGGTTCCCGCGAGGACGGGGACGAGCGGGCGCCATGTCCAGTCGACCGTCGCCCCGGTGCCCGTGCCGCGGGCGAGCTCGAGGCCCGTCGGGTCCGTGACCACGACACTCCACGGCAGCGCCGACGAGACCCGCCCCCGGAAGCGGAAGCCGCCCGACTCGTCGGCCGCGACCGTAGGCGCATAGAGCTTCGGCAGGCCGAGCGCCGCGACACGGCGGGCGATCTCGCCGAGGCGCGCGTACAGCCGCTCGCCCGGGCATGTCGTGAGCCCGGTGTCGCGGTGCCCGGAGATCGCGCGCAGGAAGACGGGGATGCCGGGCTTGAACCGCTCGTTGCCCGAGGAGACGCCGTTGAAGGTCGAGAGCGGGTCGACGTGTGCGAGGTCGAGTCGCCACGCGAGCGTCTTGACGAGCGCGTCGACCGCGGCGGCAGGCGGGTCGACGGTCCGGAAGTCGCCCATCACGCGCGATTCCGAACGAGCCCGTGTTGAACCCGCGGGCGTGCGCGCCCACGACGTTCCGGTCGAGGCCGCCCGCACGGCCCTCGTAGACGGTGCCGAAGCGGTCGACGAGCGCGTTGTAGCCGATGTCGTTCCAGCCGTTCCCCTTGACGTGGTAGAGCTGGATCGCGCGCACGACGGCGGGCGCCTGGAGCCGCGTGTACGTGTTCGTCCCCGCGGTGTGGTGGACGTGCGCCATGCGGAGCACGTCCGCATAGGCGGGCTTCCCCTTCACGATCGCCTCGTCCGCGAGCCATGCCGATCGCGCGACGACGCGCGGCATCCCGGCAGAGGCCGTCGCCCGGAAGGGGACCTTCGAGACGGGGCTGCGGACGGTAAGCACACGCGCTCGCGTGACCCGGCCGAACGTCCGCACCTCGAGCGCGACCGCGGTGCCGACCCAGACGGGCGCGGAGACCCGCCAGCCGTTTCCGGCGCGCTGCTCGGCGCCGCCGGGATCCGGGCCGTCCTCGTCCTCGACGACGGGCTGCCAGCGCGACCAGGCGCCGCCGGCCGAGCGCGTCCGCAGCTCGACGCGGCCCGAGCCGCGCCAGTGGATCCCCACGAGCTGGAACGGCTTCGCCGGATGCGTCGCGCTGAGCGTCCGGGCGCTTCCGACCGCGACGCTCGCGCACCTCGAGCGACGCGAGCCCGGCCGACGAGACGGCCGGGAACACCAGGGCGAGCGTGACGGCGAGGAGGAGGCGTCGGGCCATCGGGTGGAGGCCACAGGGTGGCGCACCACGCCTTCTCCGGCAAGGAGCGCGACCCTTCCCCTTACGAAATGCGTACGTCGCCGCCGGGGCTCCGGAAGCGCGCTGATACAGTCGAATCGTCGTGAACGCGGCGCTCGGGCGTGTGCTCAGCCCCCTCCTTGCGGCGGTCGCAGCCGCCTTCGTCCTCGCGGTGCCGGCGGCGGCCGCGGAGCCCGCGGACGCGCCGCACGTCGTCGTGGTCGAGTTCGACAACGACGTCAACCCCGTCACGCAGGAGTTCCTGCAGGACTCGATGAAGCGGGCCGCGGACGAGGGCGCCGCGGCGGTCGTCATCGAGATGGACACGCCGGGCGGGCTCGGCTCCTCGATGCGCGAGATCGTCAAGTCGATGCTCGCGCTCGAGATCCCGGTCGTGGTCTACGTCGCGCCCGCCGGCTCGAGCGCCGACTCCGCCGGTGCCGTGATCGGCCAGGCGGCGGACGTCCTCGCGATGGCGCCGCAGACCAACATCGGCTCCTCGACGCCGATCTCCGCCACCGGCGAGGACCTCGGTGAGGACCTTCGGCGGAAGGTGATCAACGACGCGGCCGCGTACGTCGGCGAGCTGGCGCGCGAGCACGGTCGCAACGAGAAGGCCGCCGAGGCAATGGTGCGGACGGCGGCGAACTACGGCGCCCGCGAGGCGCTCGAGCTCGGCGTCATCGACGTGATCGCTCCGAACGTCCCGGCACTGCTCGAGCAGATCGACGGCACGAAGACGACGCCGAAGAACCTCGTCCTCCACACCTCCGGCGCCACCGTCGAGCGGGTCGAGATGGGCTGGTGGAAGCGCGCGCTCGACCTCCTGATCGACCCGAACATCATCGCGCTGATGCTGTCCATCGGGCTCATCGGGATCGTCGTGGAGCTCTGGAACCCGGGCCTGATCCTCCCGGGCACGGTCGGCGCGATCTCGCTGATCGTCGGGCTCTACGGCCTCCAGGTGCTGCCCGTGTCGGCGGCCGGGCTGCTGCTGATGGCCCTCGCGGCCGCCTTCTTCGTCATGGAGGCGTTCATCCCGAGCCACGGGGCGCTGACCGTCGCCGGGGCGGTGACATTCGTCATCGGCGCGCTGATGCTCTTCGACCCCGCCGGCGAGGCGTACCAGGTGTCCGTCTGGGTGGCGCTCGCGATCGCCGGCACGCTCGCGCTCCTCCTCGGCGTCGCGCTCACGCGCGTCGTGAAAGCGCGGCGCAACCCGGTCGAGGTCGGCGTCACGAACCTCGTCGGCGACGCCGCGGTCGTCCGGCGAGAAGGCTGGGTCGCTGTCGGCGGCGAGCTCTGGCGCGCCCGCTCCGCCGACGGCGCGCCGCTGGTGCCCGGCGACCAGGTCACCGTCGAAGCGATCGAGGACGACCTCGAGCTCGTCGTAGGATCCCCGCACACGACCGAAAGGGTCTGATGTCCATTGCGCTGATCGCCGTCGCCGTCATCGTCGTGCTGCTCGTGCTCCTGCTCTTCGCGACGGTCAAGGTCGCGCGCGAGTACGAGCGCGGCGTGATCTTCCGTCTCGGGCGCCTGCTTCCGAACCCGAAGGGCCCGGGGCTCTTCCTGCTGATCCCGGTGATCGACCGGATGGAGAAGGTCGACCTCCGCACGGTGACGCTCAACGTGCCGCCGCAGGAGGTCATCACCAAGGACAACGTTCCGGTCCGCGTCAACGCGGTCGCCTACTTCCGGATCGTCGAGCCAAAGGCGGCGATCGTCCAGGTCGAGAACTACATGGTCGCGACGTCGCAGATCGCGCAGACGACCCTCCGCTCGGTGCTCGGCCAGCACGTGCTCGACGAGCTGCTCTCCGAGCGCGACAAGATCAACCAGATCCTCCAGTCGATCATCGACGAGGCGACCTCGCCGTGGGGGATCAAGGTCTCGATCGTCGAGGTCAAGGACGTCGAGATCCCGAGCGACATGCAGCGCGCCATGGCCCGCCAGGCCGAGGCCGAGCGCGAGCGCCGCGCAAAGGTCATCTCGGCGGAGGGCGAGTTCCAGGCGTCGGAGCGGCTCAAGGACGCGGCCGCTGTGATGGCGCAGGAGCCGATCACGGTCCAGCTCCGCTACCTCCAGACGCTCCTCGAGATCGGAGCCTCGAACAACTCGACCATCGTCTTCCCGATCCCGATCGAGTTCCTTGCGGCGCTCGGGTTCGAGAAACCGAAGCAGGTCGAGTAGATGCGCGCGCTCGTCGGCGTCCTCGTCGTCGGGCTCGTCCTCGCGGGGCTCGCGTCGGTCGCGGTGCGCGGCGTCCGGCGCGTCGGGTGGGCCGGCGACGCCGGCGATGCGGGGCGGACGGCGCTCCAGTCGATCGTCGAGGGCCTCATCGTCCTCGCTGCGGTGATCCTCGGCGTCGTCGTCGTCGTCGCGCTCGTCGACTGAGCGACGCGCTACCCGTCGTCGCTCGGCGTGATGTCGCTCGGCACGATCCCGAGCGTCGCGGCGAACGTGCCGGCGCTCGCGACGATGTCCACCCAGGGCATTCGCGCCCCCTTGAGCCGCTCGGCGCCCTTGAGGCCGGCGATGTCGCAGCCGCGGAGCTCGACGCGTTCGATCGTCGCCTCGCTGAGCGTCGCGCCTGTGAGCGGCGATCGCTCGAACAGGACGGACGCGAGCGTCGCGCCGTAGAAGTCCGCCTCCTCGAGCCGGCAGTCACGGAACGCGACACGCTCGAGCGTCGCGAACCGAAAGGACGCGAGGTCGAGCCGGCAGTCGGCGAAGACGACGTCGGCGAGCGTCGACTCGGTGAACGCGCTGCCCGTCGCCCGACAACCGGAGAGCTCGACCCGGCGAACCTCACAGCGCGTCAGGTCGGCGTTCGCGAGCGAGCCGCGAACGAGCCGGAGGTCGGTCAGCCGTCCCTCGCCGAGCGTGTGGTCGGAGAGGTCCGCGTCCGTGAGCGTGCCCTCGCGAAGCGCTGCGCCGCGCCTCGACGCCGGCGGGCTCAGCTCGGTGTCGGCGTCGTCGGGGGCTCGCGGGGGAAGCGGTGCGTCAGTCGGCGTCGCCATCGGCCGGCTCGACCGCCTCGGGCTCGGCGAACTCGGACTCGACTGCGTCGATCTCCTCCGCCTCGTCGTCCGAGCCGATGACGGGCGCGAGGCTCGAGACCTGCTCGCCGTCCCGGAGGCGCATCACGATGACGCCCTGCGTCGCGCGCCCGGACCGCTTGATCCCGTCGACGCCCGTCCGGATCACCGTGCCGCCGTCGGAGATGAGCATCACCTGGTAGCCCTCGCGGACGATCCGCGCGCCGGCGAGGCGGCCCTTCCCTTCGACGAGCTGCGCGGTCTTGACGCCCATCGTCCCGCGGCCCTTTACCGGGTACTCCGCGACCCGGGTCCGCTTGCCCCAGCCGTTCTCGGTGACGACGAGCAGGTCCGCGTCGTCGGACGCGATGTCGACCTCGATCACCTCGTCGCCCGACCGGAGCTTCATGCCCGCGACGCCGGAGGCCGGACGGCCCATCGACCGGACGTCCTTCTCGGAGAACCGCACGGCCTGGCCCATCCGCGACACCATGAGGATGTCGTCGTCGCCGTCGGAGAGCCGCACGCCGATCAGCTCGTCGTCCTCGCGCATCTTCAGCGCGATGATCCCGTCCGCCTTGAGCGGCGTGTTGTACTCGAGGAACTCGGTCTTCTTGACGATCCCCTTCTTCGTCGCGAAGACGAGGTACCTCGCCTCCTTGAAGTCGCGCGTCGCGATCACGGCACGGATCGCCTCGTCCTGGCGCAGCGGCAGCAGGTTGACGATCGCCCGGCCCTTCGACTGGCGCGAGCCGAGCGGGAGCTCGTGCACCTTGAGCCGGTAGACCTTGCCGACGGTCGTGAAGAACAGGATGTAGTCGTGCGTCGAGGCGACGAAGAGGTGCTCGATGTAGTCCTCGTCCTTCATGTCCATGCCCATCACGCCGATCCCGCCGCGGCGCTGCTCGCGGTAGGTGGTCACCGGTAGCCGCTTGATGTAGCCGGACCGCGTGATCGCGATGACCATGTCCTCCTCCGCGATCATGTCCTCGAGCTCGAGCGAGTCCTCGCCGGCCACGATCTCGGTGCGCCGGTCGTCGCCCTTGCCGTAGATCTGCTTCACCTCGAGGAGCTCCTCGCGGATGAGCGCGTCGATCTTCGCCGGGTCGCCGAGGATCGACCGGAGCTCGGCGATCCGCTCCTGGAGGTCGGCGTACTCCTCCTCGATCTCCTTGCGCGCAAGCCCGGTGAGCCGCGCGAGGCGGAGGTCGAGGATCGCCTGCGCCTGCTCCTCGGAGAGCGAGAACGTCTCGATGAGCCCCGTGCGCGCCTGGTCGGTGTCGTCCGAGCCGCGGATCAGGGCGATCACCGCGTCGAGGTTGTCGAGGGCGATGAGGTAGCCCTGGAGGATGTGCGCGCGCTTCTCGGCCTGCCGCAGCTCGTACTTCGAGCGCCGGGTGACGATGTCGCGCTGGTAGTCGAGGTAGTGGCGGGCGAGCTCGAGGAGCGACAGCGTCTTCGGAACCCCGTCGACGAGCGCGACGGCGTTGTAGCCGAACGTCGTCTGCAGGCCCGTGTGCTTGAAGAGCTTGTTGAGGACGACCTGCGGGATCGCGTCGCGCTTCAGCTCGATCTGCACGCGCATCCCGGTCTTGTCCGAGTGGTCGGCGAGGTCGGAGACCTCCGTGATGACCTTCTCGTTCACGAGGTCGGCGATCTTCTTGATGATCCCGGAGTCGCCGCCCTTCTTGACCCCGTACGGGAGCTCGGTGACGACGACGGCGCTCTTGCCGCCGCGGAGCTCCTCGACGTGCGCGCGGGCGCGCATCACGATGCGGCCGCGGCCCGTCCGGTAGGCGTCGCGGATCCCCGAGCGGCCGACGACGATGCCGCCGGTCGGGAAGTCGGGGCCCTTCAGGTGCTTCATGAGGTCCTCGACGTTCGCCTCGGGCTTGTCGATCAGCTGCACGACCGCCTCGATCGTCTCGGCGAGGTTGTGCGGCGGGATGTTCGTGGCCATGCCGACCGCGATCCCCGTCGAGCCGTTGACCAGAAGGTTCGGGAACCGCGAGGGGAGGGACAGGGGCTCGCGGCGCGACTCGTCGTAGTTCGGCCCGAAGTCGACCGTGTCCATGTCGATGTCGCGGAGCATCTCGGTCGCGAGACGCGTGAGCCGGCACTCGGTGTAGCGCATCGCGGCCGGCGGGTCGTCGTCGATCGAGCCGAAGTTCCCCTGCCCGTCGACGAGCGTGTTCCGGAGCGAGAACGATTGCGCCATGCGGACGAGCGAGTCGTAGATCGGGCTGTCGCCGTGCGGGTGATAGCGCCCCATGACCTCGCCGACGATCGAGGCGGACTTCTTGTACGGCCGGTTCGGCTGCATGCCGGCGTCGTGCATCCCCCAGAGGACCCGGCGGTGCACCGGCTTGAGCCCGTCCCGGACATCGGGCAGTGCGCGCCCGACGATGACGCTCATGGCGTAGTCGAGGTAGCTCGAGCGCATCTCCTGCTCGAGCTCGCGCGGCTCGATCCGGCCGGCGCCCAGAGGCTCGGTTACATCAGACACGCCGCGTCCTTCCGTTCAAGACAATCCACCCGTGCGACGCCGCTTCGTGGCCGGAGGCCGGCTTTGCCGGCCGGGAGGCCCGCAGCGTCCCATCCCGTGCGCAGCGCAGAAGGAGGGGGCCCGCGGGGGAACCATGGGTTCCACCGCGATCAAACGTCAAGGAACTTCACCTCCAGGGCGTTCTGCTCGATGAACTCGCGGCGGGGCTCGACGGCGTCGCCCATGAGCATCGTGAACACGTGATCGGCGGCGGCAGCGTCCTCGACGTCGACGCGGAGGAGCATCCGGTTCTGGGGGTCCATCGTGGTCTCCCACAGCTGCTCGGGATTCATCTCGCCGAGCCCCTTGAAGCGGCTGATCTGCATGCCGTCCTTCGCAAGGTCGAGAGCGGCGTGGCGGAGCTGCAGCGACGTCTCGGCCGCCGCCCGCTTCTTGCCGTGGGCGAGCGAGTACGGCGGCAGGCCGACGATGTCGGCGACCTTGCCATAGGCGCGGCGCAGCGCTGCGTAGGCGGGGTCGGCGAAGAGCGCATCCGGGACATCGACGAACGACGCTGCGCTCGTCTCGCTCTCGACGACCTTGACGGAGAGCCGCGCGTCCTCGCGGCCGACGACGGAGAGCTCGTAGCCGTTCGGCGCCATGGCGCCGATCAGCTTCTCGAGGCCCTTCGCGTCCGCTGCCTCGCTCTCGACGACGCGGTGTGAGACGACGAACGCCGCCGCCGGCCCGTAGTCGGAGGCGAGCTTCGCCTGCCAGGCGTCCACGTCGGCGAGCTCGCGCGTCAGGCGTCCCCAGCGGGCCTCGGTGAGCGCCAGCTCGTTCCCGGCCCTGTCCGAGACGATCATCTCGGAGATGCGCTCCCGGGCGAGAAGCTCCTCGAGCTGGTGGTCCTTCTCGAAGTAGAGCTCCTGGCTCCCGAGCTTCACCTTGTAGAGCGGCGGAACGGCGATGTACATGTGCCCGCGCTCGAACAGCTCCGGCATCGTCCGGTAGAGGAACGTCAGCACCAGCGTCCGGATGTGCGCGCCGTCGACGTCCGCGTCGGTCATCACGATGATCCGCCCGTAGCGGAGGTTCTCGATCGCGAACTCGTCGCCGAAACCTGTCCCGATCGCCGTGATCATCGCCTGGATCTCGTTGTTCGAGAGCACCTTGTTGATCCGGTTCTTCTCCGAGTTGATGATCTTCCCGCGGAGCGGCAGGATCGCCTGGTACGTGCGGTCGCGGGCCTGCTTCGCCGAGCCGCCGGCGGAGTCGCCCTCGACGATGTAGAGCTCGCAGAGATCGGGATCCTTGAGCGAGCAGTCGGCAAGCTTGCCCGGCAGCGCGGAGTTCTCGAGCGCGCTCTTGCGGCGCGTCAGCTCGCGCGCCTTCCTTGCGGCGGCGCGCGCGCGGGCGGCCGAGACGGCCTTCGTGATGATCTGCCTCGCCTCGGTCGGGTTCTCCTCGAGGAACTCCGCGAGCTTCTGGTTCACGACCGTCTTGACGAGGCTCTCGATCGGCGGGTTGCCGAGCTTCGACTTCGTCTGCCCCTCGAACTGGGGGTTGCGGAGCTTGACCGAGATCACGCCGGCGAGCCCCTCGCGGACGTCCTCGCCCTCGAGCTTCTCGTCGGACTCCTTCAGGAGCCCCTTGTCGCGGGCGTAGCGGTTGAGCGTCCCCGTCAACGCCGAGCGAAAGCCGGAGAGGTGCGTCCCGCCCTCGCTCGTGTTGATGTTGTTCGCGAACGAGAAGACGGACTCGACGTAGGACGTGTTCCACTGGAGCGCGACCTCGACCTGGCCGTCCTCGTTCTCGCCGTCGAAGTAGACGACGTGCTTGTGGATCGGGTCCTTGCCGGAGTTGACGTACGCGACGAAGTCGGAGATCCCGCCCTCGTAGTGGAACTCCTCCGTCTTCCCGCCCGGCCGCTCGTCGTTGAGCGTGATCCGGAGGCCGCGCGTCAGGAACGCTGTCTCGCGGAGGCGCTGCACGAGCGTCGCGGCGGAGAACTCGACCTCGTCGAAGATCTCTCGGTCGGGGAGGAACGAGATCGTCGTCCCCGTCTCCTTCGTCTTTCCGACGACCTCGAGCTCGGTCTGCGGCGCTCCCCGCGCGAACTCCTGGCGGTGGATCTTCCCATCGCGACGGACCTCCGCGACGAGCCATTCCGCCGAGCGCGTTCACGATCGAGACGCCGACGCCGTGGAGGCCGCCGGAGACCTTGTAGCCGTCCCCCCCGAACTTCCCGCCGGCGTGGAGCTTCGTCAGGACGACGGTCAGGGCGGACTGCCCCTGGTCCTCCATCATGTCGACCGGGATCCCGCGGCCGGCGTCGACGACGGTGACCGAGTCGTCGGGGTGGATCGTCACCTCGACGCTCTCGTTATGGCCCGCCATGGCCTCGTCGACGGCGTTGTCGACGAGCTCGTAGACGAGGTGGTGGAGCCCTCTCGAGCCGGTCGAGCCGATGTACATGCCGGGTCGCAGACGGACGGGCTCGAGGCCTTCGAGGACCGTGATGTCCTTTCCGGTATAGGCGGTGTCTGTCACAAGCCTCCTGAGACGAAAAATGCCTGCAAAACAGAGGTTTTGCGGGCTGAATGAAGTATATCAGACAGTGTGGTCGAGACGCGCCTTCGCGAGGCTCGCGGTGGCAGCTCTCCGCACCGCCTCGCGGAGGCCCGGATCCTCGATCGCGGCGCTCAACGCGGCGGCCGCCTCGGCGTCCGCGGCGGTCGGCTCGAGACGCTGCCGCTCCTCCTCGGAAGGGCCCGAGGCAGGGAGCGGTCCCGGCGCGAACCGCAGGGCCGGCGGCGTCGCGTCGCCGAGGGCCGCGCGGAGCTTCCCGATGACCTCCTCGCCCATCCGGTCGAGCTCGAAGGCCCAGGTCGACGACGCCGTGTTGACATGAAGCGTCCCGTCCCGGGCGATGCGCTGCGGCCATGCCGACGCCGCGATCCCCGGCCCGACCGCGTCGGGCCAGGCCCTCGTCACCTCCGCGAGCTGCCCTGCGTCCGGCACGCCGACGGTGCGGAGTGCCCGGCGGACGGTCCCGTCCAGCCGCTCCATCAGCCCGGCCCGACCGCTCCCGGCGAGACGACGAGTAGCTGCGCCGGAGCGAGCGGCAGGGCCTCGGCGCCGGTGGCGGTCACCAGCGTCTGGCCGGCCGCGCCAAGACGGGTGCTCAGCGCCCTGCGGCGGTCGGCATCGAGCTCCGACAGCGCGTCGTCGAGCAGCAGCAGGGGCGGGACGTCGCCGCGATCCGTCAGGAGCTCGGCCTCCGCGAGCAGCAGCGAGAGGACCGCAAGGCGCTGCTCGCCCTGCGATCCGAACGCCCGGAGGTCGCGGTCGCCCGACATGACGTGGATCTCGTCGAGGTGCGGGCCGAGGCTCGTCGTGCCACGCTCGGCGTCCCGGTGCAGCCGCGCGTCCAGGTCCGTCCGGCTCGGCGGCTCCGAGTCGTACCCGAGCGATGCGGCAGGGAGCCCGAGCTCCTCCGCGCGTTCGGCGAACGCGGGCGACAGGAGGTCGATGGCAAGACGCCGTGCCTCGACCAGCTCCGTGGCAAGGGCCACGAGACGGTCGGTCCACGGCTCGACCGCCGACGGCTCGGACACGCCCGCGCCAAGGCGCCGGAGCGCGGCGTTCCGCTGGCCGAGAGCCGCCGCGTAGCTCGCGGGAACATCGGCGCGAGCCGGGAGCAGGCGGGCGAGCACGCGATCGAAGTAGGCGCGCCGGCCGGCGGGGCCGCTCTTGACCACGGCCAGCCGGTCGGGCGTGAAGACGAGGGCATGGAGCCGCGAGCGCAGCTCCTCGGCCGACGGGACCGGGGCGCCGTTCAGGCGGATCCGCTTCGGCGAGCGCACCGAGAGCGCCACGTCGGATTCGACGCCCACCGTCCCGCGCCGCCCGGTGACGGCTGCGCGGCCCTCGTCCGCTCCGCGGCGGACGAGCTGCGCGTCCTGGCGCGTCCGGAACGAGAGCCCCTGGGTCGCCACGTGGACGGACTCCAGGAGGTTCGTCTTGCCGGCTCCGTTCGGGCCCGTGATGAGGACGAGGCCCGGCTCGAGCTCGAGCTCGAGCCGTTCGTACGAGCGGACGTCGCGGAGCGAGACGTGCGCGACGATCACCCGCTCCCGCTCTTGCTCGACTCGAACCTGCGAGAAGAGTGCGTCGCGTGAGCGCGTCGCACTTTTCGCGCCGCTACCCGGCGAGCCTGATCGGCATGATCAGGTACCAGAAGGCGTCGCCCTCGGCGCTCAGCAGGCCGGGGCGGAGCGGGTTGATCAGCTGCAGCTGCACCGCGTCCGCCGTGATCGACTCGAGCCCTTCGCGCAGGAACTCCGCGTTGAACCCGATCTCGAGTGGCTCGCCGGTGTACGCGACCGGCAGCGACTCCTTCGTCTCGCCGACGTCCTGGCTCTGGGCGGAGATGGTCAGCTCGCCCTCGGCGAAGCGGAGCCGGAGCGGCGTGTTGCGCTGCGCGAGCACCGCGGCGCGGCGCACCGCCTCGAGGAGCTCGCCTCGGGGGAGCTCGAGCTCGACGTCGAACGTCTCCGGACGGAGCTGGGCGACGTTCGGGAACTGGCCGTCGATCCGGCGCGTCGTGAGCCACGCCGAGCCGGCTCCGAAGATCACGTGGTTCTCGTGCACGCCGAGTTGGACGGTCTCGGCGCCGGCTGCGACGCGGCCGAGCTCGTCGAGCGCGCGGGCGGGGATGATCGCCTCGAGCTCCGGGCCGCCCGTCCCGAGCTCGGTCTCCTTGACGGCCATGCGATACGAATCGGTCGCGGCCATCATGAGCCGCGACCCCTCGAACCGCACGAGGATCCCGGTGAGTACCGGCCGCGACTCGTCGCGCGAAGCGGCACGGGAGACGCGCTGTACGGTCTCGAGCAGCGACCCGGCCTCGACTTCCTGGAGCGGCACGTCGATCGACGGCAGGCGCGGGAAGTCCTCTGCGGCGAAGACATTCACCCGCGAGGAGTACGAGCCCGACTCGATCGAGGCGACGCCGTCCTCGGCCCGGTACGCGAGCGTCACGGACTCCGCCGGCAGGAGCTTCACGATGTCGGCGAGCAGGCGCGCGGGCATGACGAGCGCGCCCTCGCCCTCCACCTCGGCCGGCACGGTGGTGCGCAGCGAGAGCTCCATGTCCGTCGCCTCGAGCTCGACGAGGCCGTCGCTGACGCGAAGCAGGACGCCGCCGAGCACCTGGACGGTGCCGCGGGTCGATGTGGCACGGGAGACGAGCGCAAGGCGGCTCGAGAGGTCGTCGCGCGACAGGGTGACACGGACCCCCGCACCGACGGCGGTGTCGGTTTCCATCATTTCTCTTTTAAACCTTTCGTCGTAGTCCATAGGGAGTGTGGACGACGGGGAAGACGGATGAAAGCCCTGTACCCGTGCCGATTTCGGCGGTGGGTCCAGCAGTGGGCGTTCTCCACCGGTCCCCCAGGAACGGGCGTCGGAGCGCCGAGCGTGTCGAGTTCATCCACGATGCTTGATCCTTGTGGTGAGATCCTGCACAAGGTTGTACACAGCCCTGTCCTCGGAGATCATCCGGGTGATCTTCGCGTTCGCATGGAGCACGGTCGTGTGGTCGCGCCCGCCGAACTCCTTGCCGATCTTGGGCAGCGACGCATCCGTCAGCTCGCGCGAGAGGTACATCGCGACCTGCCGTGGGTATGCGACGGCCTGCGAGCGGCGCGGGCTGCAGAGCTCCTGCACCGAGAGGGCAAACCGCTCGCAGACGGCCTCCTGGATGCGCGCGATCGTGACCTCTCGGAGGTCGCCGGTGGACGGAAAGAGGTCGCGCAGGACCTGCTCGGCGAGGTCGACGTCGAGCGGCAGCCCGGTGAGCGAGGAGAACGCGACGACGCGCGTGAGCGCGCCTTCCAGCTCGCGGATGTTCGTCGTCACGCGCCCGGCGATGAAGGTCAGCACCTCCGGGTCGGTGACGGCGATCCCGTCCGTCGTGACCTTCTTGCGGAGGATCGCGATGCGCGTCTCGAGGTCCGGGGGCTGGATGTCCGTGATGAGTCCCCACTCGAAGCGCGACCGCAGCCGCTCCTCGAGTGTGGCGATCTCCTTCGGCGGGCGGTCGGACGAGATGACGATCTGTCGCCCCGCCTCGTAGAGCGAGTTGAAGGTGTGGAAGAACTCCTCCTGGAAGCGCTCCTTGCCCTCCAGGAACTGGATGTCGTCGACGAGCAGGACGTCGTACGCGCGGTAGCGATGCTTGAAGCCCTCGATCCGCTTGTCGCGCAGCGAGTTGATGAAGTCGTTCGTGAACGTCTCGCTCGTGACGTAGCGTGTCGTGAGCTTCTTCGCATGGTCGTTGACGTACGCGCCGATCGCATGGAGGAGGTGCGTCTTGCCGAGCCCCGTCCCTCCGTAGATGAAGAGCGGGTTGTACGCCTGCGCGGGTGCCTCGGCGACCGCGAGCGCCGCGGCGTGCGCGAACCGGTTCGACGACCCGATGACGAAGTTGTCGAACGTGTACTTCGGGTTCGTCCCGGGCTGCGTCTCGCGCTCGTTCGCCGGCACGGCCGCGTGAACCGGTTCGGACGGCTCCGCGGGCGTCTCCTCGACCGTCAGCGCAACGCGGACCTCGCGGCCGAGGGAATCCTTCGTCGCGGCGCGCAGCAACCCGAGGAAGTGGTTCTCGATCCACTCCCGCGTGAAGTCGTTGGGGACGGAGACGACGAAGACGCCGTCGTTCAACGAGCCGCCGGCCGCAGCCGCGAACCAGGTCTCGAAGGTCGTCTCGTTGAGCGTGTCCCGCAGCCGCCTGGAGACGTCGTCCCAGAGTCGTTCGGCAGTGGGCTCGACGGGGTGCTCCAAAGCGGGGTCGGTGCTCCTCTCGGGCGGTCGCGGGAAGGCGCGAGCATACCACTGTCCCGATGCCGCGTCGGGGCTGCCGAACACGCCGAACCCTGGACAAAAAATTGTTGATTTGCAGGTACTTCACCCGTCTCCACATGTCTCTCCACAGGTGTGGAAAGCGAGTTGGGTCGCGTCCGTGCGGGCGACGCCGAGAGCCTGTGAGCAGCCCTTTCGACCACGCGCCCGACTCACCCCGCTGTGGATAACCGAGGGCGCGCGGACCTCGTCTATACTCCCCGCTCCGCCGCGCCCGAGAGGGTGCGGGCCAGTCCGAGCCGAAGGTTCCTCTCCCGCCGTGAAGCGCACCTACCAGCCGAACGTCCGCCGCCGCAAGCGCAAGCACGGGTTTCGCGCCCGCATGTCGACGCGCGGCGGCCAGGCGATCCTGAAGCGGCGCCGCGCCAAGGGCCGGAAGCGGCTCTCCGCCTGAGCGGCGGCCGTGGAGCGCCGCCACCGCCTGTCCCGCTCGCGTGACTTCGACGCGGTCTACCGGCAAGGGCGCTCGGTCTCGACACGGCTCCTCACGCTCCACTGGTTCGTCCGCGAGGACGATCCCGGGGGTGGCGCACGGGTCGGGTTCGCGATCCCGCGCGCGGTCGGCACCGCCGTCAGCCGGAACCGGCTCAAGCGGCAACTGCGGGAGGTCTGGACCGACGTGGAGCCCGACGCGCCTCCGGGATGCGACTACGTCCTGGCGGCCCGGCCGGGGCTGGCCGAGCCCGCGCAGGAACGCGGCCACACGTGGCTCGTCGAGCAGGTACGCGAAGTTCTCGGCAAGGTGACGACGTGAGGTACCTCGGGATCGGGCTCGTCTACGCCTGGCGGTACACCTTCGGGCTCTTGACCCCGGAGGGAACGTGCAAGTACCACCCCAGTTGCTCGCAGTACGCGCTCGACGCGTTCCGGGAGCTCGGGCTCGTCCGCGGCGGGATCCTCGCCGGGTGGCGGATCCTGCGGTGCAACCCCTGGAGCCACGGCGGCGTCGATCACGTCCACGACCGCACGCTCTTCCGCCCGCCGGACGGTGAGGGGAGGCGCGTGTGATCGCCGCCTTCAACCCGCTCCGCCCGCTCGAGAACCTCCTCGAGGACCTGCTCCAGTGGTTCCACAACACGGCGGGGCTCTCGTGGTCATGGTCGATCGTCGCCCTCGTGGTCCTCGTACGGGTCGTCCTCGTTCCGGTCACGGTCCGGCAGATCCACTCCATGCAGAACCTCCAGGCGCACGCGCCGGAGATGAAGGAGATCCAGCAGCGCTGGAAGCACGACCGGCAGAAGCAGAACGAAGAGCTCATGAAGTTCTACCGCGAGAACAAGATCAACCCGGCCGCGTCGTGCCTGCCCATCGTGCTCCAGATCCCGATCTTCATCGCCCTCTTCTGGGTGCTGAAGGACGCCGAGAAGACCCTGTTCACATCGGGCTCGCTCGAGTTCCTCGGGCTCGTGGACATCACCGAGCCGACGATCGACAGCTGGGGCCCGCTCCTGCTCGTCGTCTACGTCGCGAGCCAGCTGACCTCGTCGTACTACATGTCGGCCTCGATGCAGAAAGCGCAGCGGATCCTGCTGCTCGTCCTGCCGATCGTCTTCATCCCGTTCATCATCAACTTCCCCGCCGGCCTGATGGTCTACTGGCTGACGACGAACCTGTGGACCACCGGCCAGGGCTTCATCACCCGACGGCTGATGCCGAAGCCGGTGCCGGCCGGCGCCGACAAGAAGAGCTCGCGCACGCCGCCGAAGGAGGCGCCGAAGCAGGAGGCGACGGCGGTCTCGACGGGATCCGGCTCGGGCGCCCAGAAGGACGGCGCGCCCGTGGTCGCCGGGCCCCCGAGGCGGGTGAAGCGCAAGCGGAGCGGCGGAGGCCGACGCCGTTGAGCGAGGAGCTCTCCGTCGAGGCCACCGGGGAGACCGTGGGCGAGGCGAAGTGGTCCGCCCTGCGCGAGCTCGAGCGGCTCGCGCCGGGAATCGACCGCGAGGCCGTTCGCTTCCAGGTCGTCAGCGAGGGCGAGCGCGGTCTGCTCGGGGTCGGGTACGCGCCGGCCCGCGTCGTCGCGACCGCTGAGCGCCCGGCGGCGCCTGCGGCCACGACACCAGCTGAGGCGGCGTCGGAGGGAGAGCCGGCGGTCGCCCGCGAGCTGCTCGAGCGGGTCGTGACGGCGCTCGGGGTCGACGCGCGAGTCGAGGTCGCCGAGTCCGGCGACGAGGTCGTCGCGACCGTCACCGGGGGTGACCTCGGTGTCCTCATCGGCCGTCACGGCCAGATGATCGACGCGCTCCAGTACCTCGCGAACGCGATCGCGCACCGTTCGGTCGGCCAGGAGCGACGCCGGATCGTCGTCGACGCCGCCGGCTACCGCGCCCGGCGGAGCGCGACGCTCGAGACGCTCGCCCGCCGCAGCGCGGAACAGGCGTCCGCGACCGGCCGCCGGGTCGAGCTCGAGCCGATGAGCGCCGTCGAGCGGCGCATCGTGCACGAGGCGCTCAAGGACGACCCGGAGGTCGAGACGGCAAGCGAGGGTGCCGAGCCGAACCGGTACGTCGTGGTCCTGCCGCGGCGCTCTGCCGACTAGCCCCGAACCGCCGCATGGGACAGCTGGACCGGTCCGCAGCCGCGCTCCTCGACCGGTGGCTCGCTGCCGTCGTCGCGACACCAGGTCTCACCGCGATCGACGACCCGGGCGATGCGCGCCGGGTCCTCCTCGACGACGCGCTTCGCGGCGTGGAGCTCGTCGAGCGCTTCAACGGCTCGGTGATCGACGTCGGATCGGGCGGCGGGACGCCGGGCATCCCGCTTGCCGCAGCACTTCCGACCCGGCAGGTCACGCTGCTCGAGGCCGAGCGCCGCAAGTCCGACTTCCTCGAAGGGTGGACGGCAGCGCTGCCCAATCTCGAGGTCATCTGGGGCCGGGCGGAGGAGCAGCCCGTCGAGGCGCACGGGGTCGCCGTCGCGAAGGCGCTCGCCAATCCGCCGACGGCGATCGAGTGGTGCCTGCCGCTCGTCCGCGAGGGCGGAGGGGTCGTCCTCTGGGTAGGCCCCTCGGCGGAGCGCGACCGTGTCGCCCGAGCCGCCGACCGTGTCGCCGGCGAGCTCGTCGACGCGCCGGCCGGGTTCCTCGTGGCGCGAAAGGTCGGCCCGACGCCCGTCGGATTCCCACGCCGCACCGGCGTGGCGCGCAAGCGACCGCTCGCGTGAGCCGCTCGTGGCGATCGGGGGACAAGCCACGCCACGCCCGCTCCTTCGCGGTCTCGAGCGCCTCGTCCACGCTCCCGACAGTACGCGCGAGGAGTGCGCCCCGAGGCCGCGAAGACGCGCACATGGGAGACGAGGAGGAGCGCCTGGTCCGACTCGAGGCCGCGGCGTCGCTCTTCGAGTCGGCGGCGGACGAGCTGGAGCTCGCGGGCGCTCACGCGCGGCGCGCCGCCGAGCACTTCCGCGCCGGCGACGTCCCACGTGGAACCGCACATGCCTGGGCCGCGTTCGGCCACCTGAAGACCGGCGAGGACCGACTCCTCGTGCAGGCCCGCGAGCACCGCCAGCGCGCCTCCGTCTAGCCGTTTTCGCAGACCTGGAGGCGTCCGGGCGCGCGGGTACCGTGACCCTGTGGCGGCCCGGATCTACGCGATTGCGAACCAGAAGGGCGGCGTCGGCAAGACGACCACCGCGATCAACCTCGCCGCCTGCCTCGCCGAGGCCGGCGAGCGCTGCCTGCTCGTCGATCTCGACCCGCAGGCGAACGCCACATCGGGACTCGGCCGACGCGCCAACGGGCACTCGACGCTCGACCTGCTCGACGGCGCACCGCTCACGGAGCTCGTGACCGAGAGCTCGTTCGCGAACCTCGACCTCGTGCCCGCAAAGGCCGAGCTCGCGGCCGCGACGGTGCACCTCTCGGCGCTCGAGGGGGGCGAGCGATACCTCTCCGACGCCCTCGCGGGCGGGAAGGCGGACGATTACGGATTCGTGTTCCTCGATTGCCCGCCGGCGTTCGGCCCGCTGACCGTGAACGCTCTTGCCGCAGCCGATCGCGTGCTCGTCCCCGTCCAGGCGGAGTACTTCGCGCTCGAGGGCCTCTCGCAGCTGCTCGGCTCGATCGACCTCGTCAAGCGACGGCTCAACCCGCGCCTCGGCGTCGCCGGGATCCTGCTGACGATGGTCGACGGCCGGACGCGCCTCGCCGGCGATGTCGAGACCGAGCTGCGTTCCCACTTCGGCGACCTCGTCTTCACGACGACCGTCCCTCGCTCCGTGCGGCTCGCCGAGGCGCCGAGCCACGGTCTCCCTGCGATTGCCTACGACCGGCGCTCCGCCGGTGCCGAGGCCTACTGGAAGGTGGCGATGGAGCTTGTCGAGCGCACCTGAGACCCCGTCGTCCCGCCGCGGCCTCGGCCGCGGGCTCGAGCTCCTCGTCGGCGGTCAGACGGCCGGCTCGGAGCTCCTGCACCTTCCCGTCGACGCGATCCACCCGAACCCCCGCCAGCCGCGCAAGCGGTTCGAGCCGGAAGCCACCGCCGGCCTCGCAGCCTCGCTGCGGCACCAGGGCGTGCTCCAGCCGGTCGTCGTGCGTCCGCGCAGCACGGGAGGGTACGAGCTCGTCGCGGGCGAGCGCCGCTGGCGCGCTGCGCGCGAGGCGGGCCTCGAGACGCTCCCCGCGCTCGTTCGGGAGACGGACGACCGCGAAGCGCTGCTGCTCGCGCTCGTCGAGAACGTCGCCCGCGAGGACCTGTCGCCGGTGGAGGAGGCACGCGCGTACGCCGTGCTCGTCGACGAGTTCGACCTCTCGCTGGGCGAGGTCGCCGAGCGCGTCGGGCGGTCGAAGCCCGGCGTCTCGAATCGCCTTCGGCTGCTCGAGCTGCCCGAGGACGTCCTGTGGATGCTCGCGAGGGGGGAGCTCACCGAGGGACACGCCCGCGCGATCCTCGCCGTGCCCGACGACGACAGTCGCCGCCGGCTCGCCCGCCGCGTCGCCCGTGACGGGCTGACGGTGCGGGCCACCGAGCGCGCGGCGCAGGAGGGAGGGGCGAAGCGGCGACCCCGGGCGACGCCGGTCGACCCGATGCTCGCCGAGCGCGCGCGCACCGCCGCGCAGCGCCTGACCGGCTTGCCGGCGCGCGTCTCGGCGGGCAAGCTCGAGCTCCACTTCGGCGACGAGACAGGGCTCGCGGAGCTCATCGAGGCGCTCGAGGCGCTGTAGCGTCAGGACGCGGCGGAAGCCACGTCCCTCGCTGAAAGGTGGGCGATCCTGGACTCGAACCAGGGGCCTCCGCCTTATCAGAGCGGCGCTCTAACCGACTGAGCTAATCGCCCGCGCGGCTGACGAGTGTAGCGAAGCCGTTGCGGCAGCGAAGCTTCCGCCTTCAGGGCTCGAGTCGTCGAAAGACGGCGATCGAGTCGAGTCGACGGGGTTGCGCAAACAGGGCCGGGGATACACTGAGCGGGAGGGCCCGATGCACGAGATGACCGTCTACGGGGTGAGCTTCGACCTCGTCGGCAAGCAGCCGATCGTGTTGCTGCGGGCCGCGGAGGGGCCGATGTACCTCCCCATCTGGATCGGTCACCCGGAGGCCGCCGCGATCCTGATGCGGCTCCAGGGGCAGGAGCCGCCGCGGCCGCTGACGCACGACCTCGCGTTGTCCCTCGTCGAGTCGCTCGACGCCGAGGTCGTGAAGGTGACCGTCACCGAACTGAAGGACGGGACGTTCTACGCCCGGATCACGCTCCTCCGCGACGGCGCCGAGGTCGAGATCGACTCCCGGCCCTCGGACGCGATCGCCCTCGCCATCCGCGCCGACGCGAAGATCTTCGCGGAGGACGAGGTGATGGACGAGTCGGGCGTGGTCTGGGAGGGTGACGTGCCCGACCTCGCCTACGCCCAGGACGTGAAGGACCTCGGCGAGGTCGACCTCGGCGAGTTCCGGAAGTTTCTCGACACCGTCACGCCGGACGAGTTCGCGACCGGCGCCGACGACCCGCCCGCCGCCTAGCCCGCGCTAGCGGTCGAGCTCGCGCTTCGTCAGCGCGAGCAGCTCGCTCACGAGCGCGTCCAGTCCCTCGGACGAGAGCGGGCCGGTGTTCGCGGCGGCGAGCTCCTCACGGAGCCTTCGCTCGCGGTCCGGGTCGAGCCGGGGCGCACCGTGGACCTCCTTGAGCCTCCAGAGCTCCGTGACCAGCCGCAGACGCTCGTTCACGGCCGCGACGATCGCGCGGTCGTTCGCGCCGATGCGGTCGCGGAGCCCGGCCAGCGGATCGCTGCTCTTGCTCATACCAGCACCGCCGCGAGAAGCGCGGCCCCGTTGAAGATCGCGTGGAGGATGATCGGCGGGTAGAGGCTGGACGTCTTGAAGCGGAGCCAGCCGAGGATCAGGCCGAAGATCGTCAGCACGGGCAACGCGATGACGAGCCCGTGCGCGAGGCCGAATGCGAGCGCGGTGACGACGATCGCCGCGCCTGCTCCGAAGAACTGGCGCACGGCCGCGAACCCGAGGCCGCGATACGTGAGCTCCTCCACGATCGGGGCGACCACGGCGACCACGAGGAAGTTCGCGACGAACGCGGCTGCATGGTCGGACTCCCAGTCGTCGGGAACGAGGCCCTGCTCCTCGCCGGCCTCGAGGAAGGGGTTGAGGAGCGCGCCGACCACCCAGATCGCGACGATCGAAGCGGCGATCCACCCGGCGGCGCCGCGCCAGGACCGGGGCCGTCGGAGGCCGAGCACCGCGGGCGCGAGGCCGCGGGCGATGAGGAGGACGAGCCCGAGGATGAGGGCGTACTGGACGAGGCCGCCGATCACCGTCGACCAGCGGTACAGCAGGTCGCCGGGCGCGACGGTGCCGCCGCCGGTGTAGGCGCCGGTCCCGGCCGAGCCCTCGAGCGCGAGCGTGACGTCGTTGCGGACGATCACCCTCCAGGTGCCGTTCGCTCCCCTGTTGCCCTCGACGTCCCGCACCGTGACGGCGTCGCCCGTCTCATAGCCGTGGCCCTTCGACGTCGTGACGACGATCGGCTTCGTGTTCGTCGCGCTCTCGACATCGACGTCCGTGCTGCCGAGGAAGTTCGCCGCGTACGAGATCGAGGCGAGCACCGTGACGAGCGCCGCCCACGCGATCAGCCGCGAGCGGGGGACCTCGGTCACGCGACCCAGTACCACAGCGCCCATCGAACCACGTAGACCGCGAGCACCGCCGACAGAACCGTGACCGCCGCGAGGTGGACGCGGCGGTCCCGGCCGAGCAGCGCGAGCGCCATGAGGCAGGGGAACGCCGCAAGGGCGAGGCGCGGGAACGAGTAGAGGCCGCCCAGCCGCTCCGAGGGGAGCGCCATCGGCACCGCGAGCGACACGAGCGCATAGATCCCGTACGCCGCGCCGACCCTCCGCCAGGCGACGACGGCCAGGGTGAGCAGCGCAATTGCGAGGACCGGCCCGACGATGTCGCCATCGCCGATCGCCTGGACGAGCCCGCCGAGAGGGCCGAGCGGCGCCAGGGAGCGCTCCCAGACGCGCTGGGCGTCGACGAACGCCAGGCCGTGGCCGATCCACAGCTCGAGCGCAAGCGGGTAGGCGAGGAAGAACGCGACGGGGACGCCGAGCAGCGCAAGGTCCCGGCGACGACGGTCGGAGCGCCACGCGAACACCGCCAGCGCCGGGAGCAGCGCGACGCCGTAGGGCCGCGTGAGGAGCGCGAGGCCGGCCGTCACCGACGCCCACCCGGCTCGTCGCTCCTCGGCCAGCAGGAACGTGCCGATCGCGAGCGCGAGGAAGAGCGACTCGGCGTACACCGCCCCGAGGAAGAGCGACGTTGGGAAGAGCGCGAGGTAGACGACCGACCGAAGCGCGTCGCCGGGGCGGAAGCGGCGTCGGACGAGCCGGTGGAGAAGCACGAAGGCGACGGCGCACGCCGCGAGCGAGACGAGCAGGCCGGCCAGCAGGAAGTGGCCGCCGAGGAGCCGGCCGAGCCCGCCGACGAGCAGCGGGTAGAGCGGGAAGAACGCCGGCGTCTGGGACGGCCAGTCGTAGCCGGATTCCGCGATCCGGAGATACCAGTCGCTGTCCCACCGCGCCCAGACGTCGACGACACGGCCGAGCTCATGAAGCCGTGGCGCGTCCCAGCGCCCGCGGGCGGGATTGAGCTCGTCCCCGAAGGCGAGCACCGTCACGGCGGCGACCGCCCAGAGCGCGAGCCTGCTCCACACGAACACCCGGAGAGCGGGCCACGACGCTGCGACGGCGCCGCGCACGGTGCGACGATATCGCCCGAGGGAGTCCCGCGACGACGCAGAAATCGTCTGGAACGTGGCTACCATCGCGGAATGAGCCCCTCGCGGCGCCCCCGCCCCCGGCGCGGCACCGCGCCGCCCCCTCCGCGCCCGCGCTCGCGCCGGCGAACGCGCTCGCGCGGCCACGGCAAGCGCGTCGTCGTGATCGTCTCACTCCTCGCCGTCCTCGCCGCCGCCGGTGTCGCGACCGGAGCGGCCGTCCTGACGTTCGGAGAGCGGTGCGATCTCTCGGCTCTCCGGCCGATCAAGATCGGGCAGAACTCGTTCGTCTACGCGGCGGACGGATCGCTGCTCGGCGCAATCCCGGCCGAGCGGAACCGGCAGGTCGTGCGGCTCGGGCAGATCTCGCCGTGGCTCGTGAACGCGACCGTCGCGATCGAGGATCGGCGCTTCTACTCGCACGGCGGCGTCGATGCCGAGGGCATCGCGCGGGCTCTGTGGCGCGACGTCAAGGCGGGCCGCGTCGTGGAGGGCGGCTCGACGATCACGCAGCAGCTCGTCCGTAACCTCTACATCTCGAACGAGCGGACCGTCGAGCGGAAGGTCACCGAGGCGTGCCTCGCGGTGAAGCTCGAGCGCGAGCGCTCGAAGCAGTGGATCCTGGCGAACTACCTGAACTCCGTCTTCTACGGGAACTTCGCCTACGGTGCCGAGGCCGCCGGGCGCACGTACTTCTCGCGCTCCGCCCGCTCGCTGACGCTCCCGCAGGCGGCCCTCCTCGCCGGGCTGACGCAGGCCCCGTCGGCGTACGACCCGCTCGACAGCCCGGACCGCGCGCTCGCGCGTCGCAACGAGGTGCTCGCCGCGATGCGCGACGAGGGGATGATCAACGCGCGCCAGTACCGCTTCGCCGTCCGCAGCCGGGCGGGGCTCGTGCCGGGGCGGCTGTACGCGGAGATCCGCGAGCCGTACTTCTTCGGCTACGTGCGCGACGAGCTCGTACGCGCGTACGGGACGGAGACGGTCCGTTCGGGCGGCCTGCGCGTGTACACGACGATCCAGCCGCGCTGGCAGCGGCTCGCGGCCAACGCGATCCGCGGGACGCTCACGTCTCCGCACGACCCCGCCGCAGCGCTCATCTCGATCGACCCGGCGACGGGATCGATCCGTGCGATGACGGCGATCGTCCCGGGCCGGGCGAACAACCAGTTCAACCTCCTCTCGCAGGCGCGCCGCCAGCCCGGCTCCACGTTCAAGACCTTCGTCCTCGCCGCGGCCGTCGAGGAGGGCATGGACCCGGGCTCGACCTACTACGTCTCGGCGCCGTTCACCTACCGGCCCGACCCGAACGGCAACTGCGAGGACGGCAGCTGGTGGTGCGTCAAGACGTACGACTCCAGCTACGTCGGCTGGACGTCGGTCGAGCGGGCGACCCTGCGCTCGGACAACAGCGTCTTCGCCCAGCTCACGCTCGACGTCGGTGCCCGGCGGGTTGCGGCCGTCGCGCGGCGGCTGGGCGTGCGGACGCCGCTCGAGGTGAACGGCCAGTTCCCTCCGGCCATGGGCCTCGGGTCGGTCGCCGTCTCGCCGCTCGACATGGCGTCCGCCTACGCGACGCTCGCGGCCGGCGGCATCTACACGAAGCCGACCGCGATCCGGAAGGTCGTCTTCCCGAACGGGAAGCCCGATGACCGCTGGGCGACGCGCCACCGGCGGACGCGCGTCGTCTCCGACGGCGTCGCGAACGTCGTCACCCGGATCCTCGAGGACAACGTCCGCTCCGGCACCGGCACCCGCGCCGCGCTGTCTCGGCCCGTCGCGGGAAAGACGGGGACGACCGACGAGCACGCGGACGCCTGGTTCGTCGGCTACACGCCGGGCCTCGCGACCGCTGTCTGGATGGGCTACACCCGCGGCGAGGTCCCGATGGAGAACGTCCACGGCATCTCCGTCTCGGGCGGCTCGTTCCCGGCCGAGATCTGGCGGCGGTTCATGGAGCCGGCGCTCGTCGGTCGCCGCGCCCGCGATTTCCCGGAGCCGAGGCACCCGGTCTCGTTCCGGACGTGGGAGCGCGGCCCGCTGGCACTCTCCTACGACCCGTACTACACCCCGCCGACGCCGGCCGAGCCGGAGAAGACCGACGACGACGCCGACACGGGTGCCGACACCGGCGACAAGCCGTCCGCGGGCGCCGGCGCGGGCGCGAAGAAGCCCTCCGCGGGCGCCGCCACCGCGGACGACGCGGGCGGCGTCGACGGGCCGCCGTCCAGCCCCGCGCAGCCGCTCGATCCGTAGGACAATCGCGGGCGTGAAGCTCGCCTCGGACGACGAACCGTCATCGTGAAACGAGCTCTTGCGGCCGGAGCCGCCACTCTGGGTCTGGTCGCCGCCGCGAGCATGCTCGCGTGGCGGGCCGACTCGCCGCTCGTCCCCCGCGACGGCGGGCTCGCCGACCAGGGGACGGCGTGGCCGTTCCTCGTCCTCCTCGTCGGCGCGATGCTCGCGTACCTCGCCGGTCTCGTCCTGCTGCGGCGAAGCACGGTCGCGCTTCGGCCGGTGCTCGGCATCGCGTTCGCGGTGCAACTCGTCCCCCTCGCCGCTCCCCTCCTCCTCTCGACCGATGCCTGGACGTACTGGGGCTACGGCTGGATTGGCACGGAGGGCGGCGGCAACCCCTACGTCGACCCTCCCGCGGACTTCCCGCAGAGCCCGGCAGCCGACTACCTCGGCGCGGCCTGGCACGACACGACGACGGTCTACGGGCCGGCGTTCACGCTTCTCTCGGAGCCCCTCGCCCGCGTCTCCGGCGACTCGTCCGAGGTGGCCGCGTGGCTCTACAAGGGGCTTGCCGCCGCCGCGATCCTCGCCGCGCTCGCTGCGGTCGCCCGCATCGCAGCTGCCCCCGCGCTCGCGGTCGCCTTCGTCGGTTGGAACCCCGTGCTCGCCGTCCACCTCGCCGGTGGGGGCCACAACGACGCCCTCGTCGGCGCTCTCGCCGCCCTCTCGGTCGCGCTCGTGCTCCGCCGCCGGCACGAGCTCGCCGGAGCGGCGCTCGCGCTCGCGGCGCTCGTGAAGTGGGTCCCGATCGTCTTCCTCGCGCTCGCGGCGATCGCCGCCCGCGCGCGCGGCCGCCCGTCGGGGCTGCGCGGTGCGCTCGTCGCCGCGCTCGCGATCGGCGTGCTCGCGACCTGGCGGTACGGCCTCGACTGGCTGCGGGTCGTCGGCCCGATCGCGGACAACGCCGTCCTCGAGACGAGCTACGCGTTGCCCGCGCGGCTCGAGCAGCTGGGGCTCCCGCACGACGCCGCCGTCGGAGCGGCCCTGACGATCGCGGCGGTCGGGCTGCTCCTCCTCGCGCGACGGGCGCACCACGGCGAGGCGCGGCTCGGCCTCGCCGCATGTCTCGTGCTCGCGACGACGCCCTACCTCGCGGTCTGGTACCTCGCCTGGGCGGTTCCACTGGCGGCGGCTGACGAGGACCGCGTCGCGCGGATCGCGGCGCTGGCGCTCACGGCGTACCTCTTGCCGCAGACGATCCCGCTCTAGTAAGGCGGGGGAACCCCTGGTTCCCCCGCCCACCCCCTCCTCCGGGCTTGCTCACGGCTCGAGCGCACATCGCCTCCCGGCCGGCGGAGCCGGCCTCCGGCGTCGACCGGATGCGCATCGGCCACCGAGCAACCCGACGTCGTGTCCGACCCGGCCACGGTTGGTAGAGGCGTACTAGCGAACGCGCCGGAGCACGAGGATCCCGTCCTCGTCGAACACCGGCTCGAACCGCCCCGACGCCTGGATTCGCGAGAGCGCGGCTGCGAACATCTCCGGCTCGTCCGCGCGGTCGCGGTAGCTCGGCCGCGTCCGGTCGACGACGATCCAGTTCGCCTCGCGGAGCACCGGGAAGCTGAAGATCCGCCGGCGCTCGGAGAGGTGCGCGCCGAGCGTGTTCGTGGCGCTGACCGCCGCGTCCGCCGGCACGAGGCGGATCGCTCGCTCGGCGATCTCGGCGTGCTCGCCGACGACGTGCTCCCGCGCCGCGAGGTCCGACCCGAAGGGGACGTGCGCCCAGATCGGAAGCGGACCGAGGAGGATCCCCGCGGCGAGCGTCGAGACGACGATCGCGCGGCCCTCCGGGCGGCGCGCCCAGGCATGGCGCCGCCGCAGCCGCGCGGCGCCGAGGACCGCCGCGACCATGAGGCCGGGGAGCGCCCCCGCGGTGTAGTGGAAGTGGATCGACGTCTGTGTCCTCGTGTCCGAGAGGAGGTTCAGCGCGAGCTCGGGCACGGCCGTGAAGGCGGCGAGCGGCGCGAGCAGCGGCAGGCAGAGGAGCGGCACGAGCAGGTCGGCGAGGTAGGCGAGGTCGCGACCGTCCGTGGCCGCACCGACGATAGCGCCGGGATCCGTGACGGCCGTCTCGACCATGCCGCCGGGCGACCCGCCGACGGACTCGTACCGTCCGGCGAACGGCGAGCCGCCCCCAGGGGCGAAGTGCGGGACGACGACGGCCACGGCCACGACGGACACGACGATGCCGATCACGCAGACCGCGATACCGATGCGACGCCGGCCGGGTCGCACCGCGTACCACACGCCCATCGCCGCGACGACGAGGCCGATTTGCTCCTTCGTCAGGCACGCCGCCCCCGCGACGATCGCGAACGGGACGAGCCGGTCGGTGTCGAGGAACCAGAACGCCCACAGGAGGAGCGGCGTCGCGAGCGCGACGGGATGGAAGTCGTCGAGGACGAGCCACTGGGTCGCGGGCTGGAGGAGGTATGCGAGCCCGAACCCGGCGGCCGCCCAGTCGGACTCGAGGTGGCGGCGGCCGAGCAGGTAGACGGGAATCGCCCCCGTCGCCACCGCCGCGGCCTGGGTGACGAGGAGGAGCGACGGGTCCGGCCACACCCACCAGAGCGGCGCGAAGACGGCGACGATCGGGTCGAAGTGCGCGCCGAGGCGGGAGAACTGGCGGCCGGTGAGCCCGGTCACCTCCAGGGTGTCGCCGTGCGTCGTCGACCACACGGCCTGCGTGAGGTTGCCGACGTCGAAGCGGCCGGTCCAGAACGCGCGCTGCTGGAGGACCGCGAGCGCCGAGAGGCCGACGCCGAACGTGACCACCCCCGCGGAGACGAGCGAGACGGGCCGTCTCATCCCGACGCGACGACCCGTTCGAGCAGCTCCTTCCATCGCGCGCCGAGGACCGCCTCCGAGGCGCGCGCCTCGTACGTTGCGCGACCTGCGTCGGCGAGACGCTCGGCGAGCCCGTCCTCGTCCGCGACCCGCCGGATCGCCTCGGCGAGCGCCGCGGGATCGCCCGGCGCGACGAGCAGGGCGTCGCCGCCGTCGGTGAGGAGCTCGCGCGCCGCGGGGGTGTCGGCGGTGATCACCGGTCGCCCGCAGGCGAGGCCCTGGAACACCTTGTTCGGGATGACCCGGGACGCCTTGGAGCCCGTGTCGAAGATGCCGAGCGCGCAGCCGGCACGCTGGTACGCCGTCGACAGCTCGGGATACGGGATCCACTGGACGTGCTCGACGTTGCCCGGCCGGCCGTCGAGGAGCGGCGAGAGCTGGCCGTCGCCGACCACGCGGAACGGCACGTCCGGAAGGAGGGCGGCCGCGGCGAGGATCGTGTCCAGCCCGTGGAGGGGGATCAGCTTGCCGACGAAGAGCACGTGGAACGGTTCGGGCGGCTGCCATCCGGGCCGGAAGAGCGCCTCCTCGGCGCCCACGAGCGCGACGTCGACGCGGTCCTCGCGGAGGCCGAAGGCCCTTCGGAAGAACGAGGCATGCGCCTCGGTGTCCGCGACAACGAGGTCGGCCGAGCGGAAGGCGCCCCGATCGACGATCTGCAGGATCCGCGCCGCCGGTGACCACGGACGGAACCGCTGGCGATCGCCGACGAGCGTGTCGTGGAGCGAGATGAGCGGGTTGAACACGATCGGGCGGCCACGGGCGATGCGTCGCGCGGCTCGGAGGTCGAAGTGGCCGGGATAGCCGACGAGGACGAGGTCCGCCTCGCGCTCCTCGTCACGCGCGAGCGATCGCTCCGCCTTCAGGACGCGCGACATCTGCCGCAGCCCGAGCGACCAGTTCTGCACGCCCCAGACATCCCGGTGCCGCTCGAGCACCTCGACGCCGGCGCCGCGGAGGCAGGACACGACCTGCGAGTTGCGCGGCGCGGCGCGGTCGTACGTCCCGAAGTAGAGGACCTTCAAGGACGAATCGGTCAGCGGAGGATCTCGTCGACGAGACGCGAGCCGCGATCGTCCAGCGCCCGCATCCGCTCCCGATGCTGGCTCGTGAGGAGCTCCGAGAGCAACCCCAGCGACAGGAACTGGATCCCGACGACCACGAGCAGGACCCCGAGCAGGAGGAGCGGGCGCCGCCCGATCGCCTCGCCGCTCAGCTTGACGATCGTGAGGTAGACGAGGATCGCGGTGCCGACGCTCGACAGCACGAGCCCGAGCCCTCCGAACAGGTGGAGCGGGCGGTGCCGGTAGCGGCCCATGAAGGTGACGGTCAGGAGGTCGAGGAACCCGCGCACGTACCGCTCCATGCCGTAGCGGCTGCGGCCGTGCTCGCGCGGGCGGTGGTTGACCGAGATCTCCGTCACGCGGAACCCGAGGTCGTGCGCAAGCACGGGGATGAAGCGATGGAGCTCGCCGTAGAGGTCGAGCTCGCGCGCCACCTCGGCCCGGAACGCCTTGAGGCCGCAGTTCATGTCGTGCAGGCGGAGGCCCGAGAGCCAGCCCGTGACCGTGTTGAAGATCCGGGAGAGCACGCGGCGAACGACGGGGTCGTTCCGCTGCGTCTTCCAGCCGGTGACGAGGTCGTATCCCTCGTCGAGCTTCGCGAGGAGCCTCGGGATCTCCGCCGGGTCGTCCTGGAGGTCGCCGTCGATCGTGACGACGACGTCGCCTTCGGCCTCGCGGAAGCCCGCATCGAGCGCGGCCGCCTTGCCGGCGTTCCGCCGGAGCCGCACGACCTTCACGTTGTCCGCGGTGTCGTGGAGCCGGACGAGGGCGGAGTGCGTGCCGTCACGCGAGCCGTCGTCGACGAAGACCGCCTCCCACGGCTCCCCCCGCCCTGCGAGCGCGTCGACCAGCTGCGCGTGCAGCTCGTCGACGGTGTGCTCCTCGTCGCGGACGGGGACGACGA
Source organism: uncultured Actinomycetes bacterium (assembly GCA_963797805.1). Taxonomy (GTDB): domain Bacteria; phylum Actinomycetota; class Thermoleophilia; order Gaiellales; family Gaiellaceae; genus Gaiella. The sequence goes on from CAWCRC010000006.1 coordinate 96,072, forward strand.
CCGAGATCACGCGCCCGAGCGTACCCCGTGTGTAGCGTCATCGTCGTGGCCGAGCTGCTCACGGTCGAAGAGGCGCTCCGCCGTGTGCTGGAGCGCGTCCCCCGGCTCGCGGCGGAGCCGGTCCCGATCGGCGAGGCGGCCGGTCGCGTGCTCGCAGAGGACGCGAGCGCCGTCGTCGACCTGCCGCGCTTCCCGAGCTCTGCGATGGACGGGTTCGCACTCCGGGCCGCCGACACGCCCGCGACGCTGCCCGTCGTCGCGCGGATCGCCGCGGGCCGTCCGTCGTCGCGCCCGCTTGCCCCGGGCGAGGCGATGGGAATCGCGACCGGCGGCGTGGTCCCGGAGGGAGCGGACGCCGTCGTCCCGATCGAGCACGTGACCGACGAAGGAGAGACGGTCGTCGTGCCCAAGGCCGTCGCCACGGGAGAGAACGTTCGCCCCCGTGGCGGTGACGTGGTCGCGGGCGCGACGGTGCTCGAGGCGGGAACCGTGCTTTCCCCGTCGCGCCTCGCCGCGCTCGCAGCCGCCGGTGTCGCAACGCCACTCGTCGCGCGGCGGCCCCGGGCTGCGATCGTCGCGACCGGCACGGAGCTCCGCCGGCCGGGCGAGCCGCTCGGCGACGGCGAGATCTACGAGTCGAACGGGGTGATGCTCGCAGCGCTCCTCGCCGAGGCGGGCGCGGAGGTCGAGCGGGCCGACCGCGTCGCGGACGACGAGGCCGCGCACGAGGCCGCGCTCGCACGCGGTCTCGAGGCCGACATGCTCGTCACGTCGGGCGGCGTCTCGGTCGGCCCGCACGACCTCGTCCGCCCGACCATTGCGCGGCTCGGCGCCGAGGAGGTGTTCTGGGGGGTCGCGATGAGGCCGGGCAAGCCGCTCTCGTTCGCGGTACGCGGCGACACGCTCGTCTTCGGACTTCCCGGGAACCCGGTCTCGTCCTTCGTCGGCACGGTGCTGTTCGTGCAGCCGGCGCTCCGTGCGATGCAGGGCGTCCGCGATCCCGCGCCACGCTTCGCGCAGGGCGTGCTCGGATCGCCGGCGAGCCGTCGTCCGCGCCGTGACGACTATCAGCGCGCGCGACTGGAGTGGACGGACGATGTTCCGGTCCTCCACCCCGTCAGCGGCCAGGAGTCGCACATGATCGTCCGCGCCGCCGCCGCGGACGCGCTCGTCCACATCCCGCGCGGCGAGGACGAGCTGCCGAGCGGAGCGACCGTGCGCTATCTGGCGCTCGACCTGCCGACCGGCGCGTAGCGACCCGCAGCGACCGCGGCGACGAGGCTGCCGATCGCGCCCCACGCGGCGAACGCGAGCGTCGACGCGAACGGGATCACGCCGGTCGTGGCGAGCGACGCGGCATAGAGCGGAGCGCGGACGCCGAGCTCGAGCTGCTCTCCGACGACGACGAGCGACAGCACGGGGCCGATCAGGCCGAGGCCGAAGACGGCGTCCGTGACCCAGGCGGGCGCGCTGCGGAGCTGCGGAAGCCAGAGCCACGCGTAGAGCGACGGGAGCACGAACAGCAGGCCGTATGGAGAGACGAGGGCGACGCCCGCGCAGAGGAGCAGAAGCGCGACGAAGGCAACGGCGTAGGCCCCGAGCTCCTCCTCCGGCGTCGCCCGCACGCGCGGGACCAGCTCCGTGCGGATCCGGAGCCAGACGAGAGCGGCGACGACGAGGAGCAGGGCCGCGACACCGACCGGCCAGGAGTCGACCGGCGGCTGGTCGGGCGGCGGCGGGAGGCGCGGCTCGCGCGGAAGCGCGCCGGTGACGGCGGCCAGGCCGAGGAGCGCGACGAGCACGACCCAGAGACCCGCGCGGCGGCGAAGCGCGCGCCAGGCCGCCGCGAGGGGCAGTCGCCTGAGCCGGCAACGGGAGAGGAGGTCGAGCGTGGCCGCCGCGAACGGGAGGACGGCCGCGAGCAGCAGCAGCTGGAGCGCCCAGCCGCGAAGGACGCGGCCGCCCAGGAAGACGGCGCCGTCCGTCGAGTCGGGGACCTCGACCGTCGCGTCGAGCGACCCGAGCAGCGTCTCCGAGGCGCGACCGAGCTGGCCGAGCCGTCGGCGGTCGAACACCTCGAGCTCGTCGCCGCCGGAGGGCGTGCCGGCGTCGGAGGCGGTCGTGATGCGGATCGCGGGCGCGCCCGAACCGAGCAGAGGCGCCTGCTCGCCGTACGCGAACGGCATCGCGAGCGAGACGAGCTGCGTCAGGGCGCCCGGGCGGAGCGGCTCGGCGTTCACCTCGCTCGCGATCCGGCGCGACGCCGTGTGGACCAGCGCCGGCGGCGGCGAGCGGCCGTCGAGCCCGTTCAGCTCGATCCGCGGCCGGGCGGGCCCGCCGATCCCGTCGAGCGAGACGACGGCGACCGCCCGCCGCGCGAGCGGTGAGCGGGCGGCGAACCGTGCAGCGCCCAGCGAGCCGTAGGCGCCGCCGTCGGTCGAGAGGAAGACGAGCGTGTGGAGCGGCGTGCGGGCAGACTCGGTCGTGCCCGCCGTCGCGTACGGGCGGGCGAGCTCGACGAGCGCCGCGGTCCCGCTTCCGTTGTCGTTCGCTCCCGCGCTCTCGCCGTTGTTGTCTCTATGGGCAACTAGGACGATCGTCTCCGCGAGGGTGCCCGGGACGACGGCGGCGAGGTTGCGGAGCTCGTGCCTGGCCGACACCGGGCACGTCCTCTTCCCACCGGTCCTCGTTGACGGCGAGGCCGTAGAGGGCGAGCTTCTCCCGGAACCAGTCCGCGGCCCGTCCCGACTCGAGCGTTCCCGGCACACGGCTCGGGTACTGGTTGACGAACTCGGTGGTCAGCGCGGCCGCCGTGGCCGGGTCGAACGACGGCGGAAGCGCGGGCGCGGGCAGCGGGCCGGAGCGGCTCAGGGTGAGCAGGGCGAGCAGCAGCGGTGGCAGGAGGACGACCGAGACCTTGCGCACGAGGCGCATGTCGACGGGGCGCTCGACCGAGCCACGCCGCGGCCTCCGCGCTGTCGTGCCGAGGCGGGCGGGCTCCATCCGGAGGGCTATAGTAGGCGTGGGCAGGCGATCACGCCCGAGGCGTCGCCACCACCTGCCGAGATGCCGGATCCCTCTTCGACCATTCTCCTCGTGGACGACGAGGACGCGATCCAGTCCCTCCTCACGTACCCGCTCGAGCGCGACGGCTACCGGGTGGTCCAGGCACGCGACGGCGACGAGGCGCTCCGCCGGTTCGCCGAGGAGGACGTCGATCTCGTGGTCCTCGACATCATGCTCCCGCGTGTCGACGGGCTCGAGGTCTGCCGTCGCCTCCGCGCCGAGAGCACCGTGCCGATCATCATGCTCACGGCCCGCGACGACGAGCTCGACAAGGTGCTCGGGCTCGAGCTCGGGGCCGACGACTACATCACGAAGCCGTTCTCGATCCGCGAGTTCCGCAGCCGGGTCCGCGCGCTCCTGCGCCGCGCTGCGACGCCGCACGTCTCCGGGCGCCGCGACGAGGTGATCGACCGCGGCGACGTCGTCGTCGACCTGCCCCGGCGGACGGTCGAGGTGCGCGGGCAGCCGGTGCAGCTGACGTTCGTCGAGTTCGAGCTCCTCGCCCTGCTCGCGTCCGCGCCGGGCGTCGTGTTCACGCGCCGGCAGCTGCTCGAGCGGATCCGCGGGAGCGCGGACTACCGTGAGCCGAGGACGATCGACGTCCACGTCCGGCACCTGCGCGAGAAGATCGAGCGCGACTCGGGCGACCCCGAGCTCATCCTCACCGTCCGCGGGGCCGGGTACCGGTTCCGGGACGGCGCAGTGTCCGTGGGATGAGACTCCCGGGCGGTATCCGGACCACGATCGCGATCGCGTTGCTCGCGATCGTGGCAGGCGCGCTCGGCGGCGCGTATCTGATGGTCGTGCCGTCGCTCGAGCGGCGCCTCGTCGACCAGCGGCTCGACGACCTCCAGCGCGAGGCGTTGACGACCGCGTACTCCTATGCCCAGACGGACTTCAGGGATCCGCTCGCGATCGACCGGTTCGTGATCGGGGAGTCGTTCCTCTCGGACGCGCGCGTCGTGGTGTACCAGGTCTTCGGCCCGAACCCGGTCTCGCTCCGGCCGCTCGCGGACTCGTCGTCGCGCGCGGGGTCGATCAGCAGTGACACGGTCGCGCTCGACACGGCGCGGACGTCCCAGGTGTCGCGCGGTCGCGTCCAATGGCGCGGCCGCCCGTTTGGAGAGGTCGCCGTCCCGCTGTTCTCGGGCGAGGTGCTCCTCCTATCCACGCCGATCGAGGACCAGCTGGCGACCGTGCGCGTCGTGAAGCGGCGTCTGCTGTACGCCACGGGCGTTGCGCTCGCGATCGCCGCGATCCTCGGCGGGGTCGCGGCCTCGCTTCACGCGCGGCGCATCCGCCGGCTCGAGCGCGCCGCCAACCGGATCGCGGAGGGGCAGTTCGACGAGCCGGTGGTCGACCTCGGCGGCGACGAGATCGGCGAGCTCGCCGCCGCGTTCGAGCGGATGCGCGTGCAGCTCGCGCAGCTCGACACGGCGCGGAAGGAGTTCGTCGCGAACGCGTCACACGAGCTCCGCACGCCCCTGTTCTCGCTCGCGGGCTTCCTCGAGCTGATGACCGACGAGGATCTCGACGAGGAGACCCGCGCAGGATTCCTGGCGACGACCCGCGAGCAGGTCGAGCGACTGACGAAGCTGTCCGCCGATCTCCTGGACCTCTCGCGGATGGACGCGGGCCGGCTGCGCGTCGAGCGCGAGGACGTCGCGCTCGCGGACGCGGCACGGATCCTCGCCGACGAGCTCGCGCCCATCGCCGAGACCACCGAGCACGCGCTGACGGTGGACGCCGACCCGTCGGCGTGGGCGATCGCCGACGAGGAGCGTGTCCTGCAGATCGGGCGCGCGCTGGTCGCGAACGCGCTCGCGCACACGCCGCGGGGGACCGAGGTCGTCGTCACCGCTGCCCGCGCAGGTGGTCGCGCGGTGCTTGCCGTCCGCGACGACGGGCCGGGGATCCCGCCCGAGCACGCCCAGCGCGTCTTCGACCGGTTCTACCGCGTCGAGGGGCCGCAGGCGTCGGGCAGCGGCCTCGGCCTCGCGATCGCGCGCGAGCTCGCGGAGCACATGGACGGGACCGTCGAGCTTACGAGCGCGCCGGGCCGGACGACGTTCACGCTCTCGCTGCCGGCGGCGTCGGTGTTCGCCGCGGAGCTCGCCGTTTCCACGTGAAAACCCGCGGGGCGCGGCGTTTCCACGTGAAAACGAGCCACCGGGCCGGGCGGGGGGCGCTGCTACGGTGGCCGTGATGCGCGCGTCCGTCGCAGTGGCCGTCGCCGCCGTCGCCGCAGCGGTCGGAGCGGGCGCGGCGCTCCTCGTGGCATCCGTCACCGGTCTCGGCGACTCGACGACGACGGTCGTCGAGGCTGCGCCGCAGACGACGCCGTCGACCCCGGTTCGACCCCGGCTCGACGGGACATTCGACCCCGCGGCGCTGTACGCCGCGCGCGCCCACGGCGTCGTGACCGTGTACGCGAATCTCGGCGCCGACGGCGAATCGCAGGGATCCGGCTTCGTCGTCGACAGGGCGGGCGCGATCCTGACGAACGCACACGTGATCACGAACGTCGCGGAGCTCGATCGTGGGTCGTCGACGCCTGTCCGCGGCGCGGGCGCCGTCTACGTCGAGTTCACGGACGGCGAGCGCGTCCCGGCGCGGATCGTCGGCTGGGACCTCTTCAGCGACGTCGGCGTGATCAGGGTCGAGCCCGACGACCATCCGCTCGAGCCTGTCCCGCTCGGCGACTCGGCGCGGGTCGTCGTGGGCGAGCCCGTCGCCGCGATCGGCGCGCCCTTCGGGAAGCAGACCTCCCTCTCCGTGGGCGTCGTCTCCGCCACCGGGCGGTCGATCGACTCCCTGACGTCCGGCTTCGCCGTTGCGAATGCGATTCAGACCGACGCTCCGATCAACCGCGGCAACTCCGGTGGGCCGCTGTTCGACGGCGACGGCCGCGTGATCGGGATCAACGCCCAGATCCAGAGCACGTCCGGCACCGCCGAGGGCGTCGGGTTCGCGATCCCGATCGACATCGCTCGCCGCTCGCTCGACCAGCTCGTCCGTACGGGCCGCGTCCGGTATGCCTACATCGGCATCCGCACGGAGGATGTGACACCGGGGATCGCCGAGGCATTCGGCCTCGGCGCCGACCGCGGTGCGATCGTGACGCGGGTCGAGGACGGGACGCCGGCGGACCGCGCCGGGCTTCGGGGCGGATCTCGCATCGAGGCCCACAACGGCGTCGACATCACGCTCGGCGGCGATCTCATCGTCGCGATCGCCGGCAAGGCCGTCGCCGGCACCGACGACGTGTCTCGGATCGTGACGGAGCTCCTGCCCGGCCAGACGGTCGAGTTCACGGTCGTCCGCGGCGGCCGGAAGACGGCGGTCGACGTGACGCTCGGCAACCGTCCGCTCGACTCGCGGTAGCGCCGCATCGTTCCCGTGGCCGCGCCGCTCGTCGTCGTCTCGAATCGCGGGCCCGTCGGCTTTCGTCGCGACCCGGACGGTGAGCTGGCCACCGTACGCGGCGCCGGCGGCCTCGTCACGGCGCTCCGGCCGCTCGTCGACCGGGGTGATGTGACCTGGGTCGCGAGCGCGATGGGCGACGCCGAGCGCGAGCTGGCGTTCACCGGCGCCCGGCAGGAGCGCTCGGCCGCTGGCACGCCGTTCCGGCTGCGACTGGTCGCGCACGACCCCGAGGCGTACCGCCTGTTCTACAGCGTCGTCGCGAACCCGGTGCTCTGGTTCGTACAGCACCGGCTGTGGGCGCTCAAGGACGATCCGGACGCCGACCTCGCGGGCCCGTGGCAAGACGGCTACGTCGCGGCGAACCGGGCGCTGGCCGAGGCCGCGGTCTCTGAGCTCGACCGGGCGCCGCACGCGACCCTCTACGTGCACGACTACCACCTGTACCTCGTCCCGGCGTTCGTCCGCGCGATGCGTCCGGACGCCCGCATCGCGTTCTTCGTCCACATCCCGTGGGTCGGGACCCGGCGACTGGGCGGTGCTTCCCGACGAGATCAGCCGTGCAATCCACGAAGGGGTGCTCGCGTGCGACAGCGTCGGGTTCCACACGGAGCGATGGCGGAGCGCGTTCATCTCGTCCTGCGAGGCGCTCCTCGGCCGGGGCGGCGACGCAGAGCGGCGGTCGCACGCGAACCCGATCGCGGTCGACACCGCCGAGTTCGACGAGCTCGCCGCGAGCGACGCGGTACGGGCGCGACGCGTCGAGCTCCAGGCGGGCCGGCCGGAGATCCTCGTCCTGCGCGTCGACCGCACCGATCCGTCGAAGAACGCCGTCCGCGGGTTCGAGGCGTTCGGCCGGCTGCTCGAGCGCGAGCCGGCGCTCCACGGCCGGATCGCGCTCCTCGCGCTGCTCGACCCCTCCCGGCAGGAGATTCCCGAGTACGTGGACTACCGTCGTGGCGACCGAGGAGGCCGCGGCCGCCGTCAACGGCCGCTTCGGCACGGACGACTGGCTGCCGGTCCGGCTCGACGTTCGCGACGACTTCCTCGCCTCGGTGGCCGCCTACGTCGAGTACGACGTCCTTCTGATCAACCCGGTCATGGACGGCCTCAACCTCGTCGCCAAGGAGGCGCCGCTCGTCAACGGGCGCGACGGCGTGCTCGTCCTCTCGCGTGAGGCCGGCGCGTTCTCGGAGCTGGACGAGTGGGCGATCGGCGTCGATCCGCTCGACGTCGACGAGCAGGCCGAGGCCCTCGCGCGGGCGATCACCCTTCCGCCCGACGAGCGGCGTGAACGGCTGGAGGGCATTCGGAGCCGCGTCCGCGCGCACGACGTCGAGGCGTGGGCTACGCGGGAGCTCGAGGAGCTCGAGGCGCGAGCGCCCTCGGGTGCGTAGGGCGGGCGCCTCTTCGAGAGGCAGGCGGGGACGGGGCTACGATGCGCGCGTGAGCGTCGGCCCGGACGTCGTCGCGCAGGAGCTCGTCTCGGTCGACCCCGCGACGCTCGAGGCCGTCGGCCGCGTGCCGGTCACGCCGCCCGAGGAGCTCGCCGAGGTGATCGGAGAGGCGCGGATGGCCCAGGCGGCCTTCGCCCGTGAGCCGCTCGTCGTCCGGCGTCGGCTGCTCCAGGGAGTCGCGCACGCGCTCGTCGAGCACGACCGCGCGATCGCCGAGACGATCGTGGCGGAATCCGGAAAGCCGCTGGCGGAGGCGTACGTCCACGACCTGATCGTCGCCGCCGACGCCTGCACGTGGCTCGCCGCCAACCTCGAGGACGTTCTCGCGGAGGAGCGGTTCCGCCTCTCGCCGCTCGTTCTCCGGCACAAGCGCGGCGCCGTCCGACACGACCCACTCGGGGTCGTCGCGGTCGTCTCGCCGTGGAACTTCCCGCTCGCGCTACCGCTTCGGCAGGCGGCCGTCGCCGTCGCTGCGGGAAATGCCGTCGTCATCAAGCCGTCGGAGCTCACCCCGCTGAGCGGCGCCTGGGTGGAGGAGCTCTTCCGCCGGGCCGGAGCGCCGCCGGGCCTCGTTCGCGTCGTCCAGGGGCCCGGCGAGACCGTCGGCGACGCGCTGGTCCGGCACCGGGGAATCGGCGGCATCGTCTTCACGGGCTCTACCGAGGTCGGGAGGTCGGTTGCGCGAGCCGCCGCCGAACGGCTCTGCCCCGCCGTCCTCGAGCTCGGCGGGAAGGACTCGATGCTCGTGCTCGACGACGCGGATCTCGACCGGGCAGTCGAGGGCGCGCTCTGGGGGTCGTTCGTCAACTGCGGGCAGGCGTGCGCGGGCATCGAGCGGATCGCCGTGGCGCCCGGGCTTCACGACGACTTCGTCGAGCGGCTCACGGCTCGCGCGGCGCAGCTCCGGGTCGGCCACGGGGCGGATCCCGACGTCGAGCTCGGCCCGCTCGTCTCGGAGGAGCAGCGCGCCCGCTTCGAGGCGCTCGTCGCGGATGCGGTCGAGCACGGCGCGTCGGTCGCAAGCGGCGGCGGCCGCCCGCGCACGAGCCTGGCCGGCTGGTTCCACGAGCCGACGGTACTCCTCGGTGAGCCGCGCGACGCCCGGCTCCGGGACGAGGAGCTCTTCGGCCCGGGACTCATCGTTGTCGAGAAAGACAACGACGACACGATGGTGCGCTGGGCGAACGCGTCCGACTTCGGGCTCGGGGCGAGCGTCTGGTCGCGCGACCTCGGCCGCGCGCGCTCGGTGGCGGCGCGACTCGACACCGGGATGACATGGATCAACGACCACGCATACTCGTTCGGCGCCGAGCAGACGCCCTGGGGTGGCCGTCGCGCTTCCGGCCTGGGCACAACGACGTCGCGGCACGGCCTGTATGCGCTGTCGCGACCGGCGTTCGCCGATGTCGACCCGGGCCGGTTGAAGCCCGGCTGGTGGTACCCGTACTCCGATCGAGCGGTCGACGGGTTCCGCGGCGTGCTCGCCGGGCTCTACGGCGACGGTCCGATCGCGCGCGCGGCAGCGCTCTGGACGCACCGCCGCGGTCTCGCCCATCTTGCAGGCAAGGTGCTTCGGTGAGCGAGCTCTCCCATGTCGACGAGTCGACCGGCGAGGTGCGGATGGTCGACGTCGGCGCGAAGCCGCTCTCACGCCGCCGCGCAGTCGCGCGAGGGCGCGTTCGGATGGCGGCGGCCACTGCCGAGCGGATCCGGGCGCTCCCCAAGGGGGATGCGCTGGCCGTCGCCCGGATCGCAGGCATCCAGGGCGCGAAGCGGACGAGCGACCTCATCCCGCTCTGTCACCCGCTCCCGCTCACGGTCGTCGAGGTGACGCTCGCGGTCGACGGTGAGGGCGTCGTCATCGAGGCAGCCGCGGAGACGACGGCGCAGACCGGGGTCGAGATGGAGGCGCTCACCGCGGTCACGGTGGCGGGCCTGACGGTCTACGACATGGCGAAGGCGATCGACAAGGAGATGCGGATCGACGATGTCGTGCTCGTCTCGAAGACGAAGGAGCCGGCGTGAGCTCCGTCGCGGCGCCGCTGCCGATCCGGCTCGCGCGGCTCGTCCGTCTCGAGCACACGGTCTTCGCGCTGCCCTTCGCGTACGTCGGCGCCCTGCTCGCGGTGAACGGGTGGCCGGGGCTCGCCACGATGGCGTGGATCACTCTCGCGATGGTCGGCGCGCGAACGCTCGCAATGGGTCTCAACCGACTCGTCGACGCGGAGATCGACGAGCGGAACCCCCGTACGGCGGGCCGGGAGCTCCCGGCGGGCGCACTCACTCGGGCGCAGGTGATCGCGCTCTGCGCCCTCGCGCTCGCGCTCTACCTCGTCGCCGTGTGGCAGCTCGAGCCGATCGTCCGCTGGCTCTGGCCGATCCCCGTCTTCATGTTCGTCGTCTACCCGTACCTGAAGCGCATCACGTGGCTCTGCCACCTCTGGCTCGGCGCGTCCCTCGGCCTCGCGCCGGTCGGAGCCTGGGTCGCCGTGACCGGGGAGCTGCCCTGGCAGGCATGGGCGCTCGGTGGCGCCGTCTGCCTCTGGGTCGCGGGCTTCGACCTCTTCTACGCGCTGTTCGATCGCGAGCACGATCTCGCCGTCGGCCTCCACTCGTGGGCGACGCGGTTCGGCGTCAAGGGTGTCTTCCTCGGCGCCCGCGCGATGCATGCCGGCGCGGTTCTCCTCCTGTGCGCAGCGGGGCTCGGGCTCGATGTGGGGGTGTGGTACTGGCTCGGTGTCCTCGTCGTGGCGGCGCTCCTCGCCTACGAGCACGCGATCGTCCGTCCCAACGACCTCCGGCGTCTCGACGCCGCGTTCTTCACGGTCAACGGCGTCCTGTCGATCGCCTTCTTCGCCTTCGTCGCGCTCGACACGCTCGTCTGAGCTGCCGGGCGGCGAACGAGGCGGGGTCGGCGCGCTCACTTCCGGCACGAAGGCGGCGCCCACGCGGCACACCCTCCTCGATAACGTGACATCAGGGCACTCGGGGTGCCCCTGGGGGAGGTTGGGGCGTTTCCGCGAGCCGTGGGGGACGTTTGCGCGAGCTGCGCCCGTGGCGCGGGCCGCTCAGCGCGCCGCGTCCACCTCGAGCCGCGCGACCCAAGCGTCGAGGTCGGGCGCCGCCTCGGCCCCTCTGGCTCGCCGCTCGTCGGCGAGCGCCCGGTACGACGCGGCTGCCCGCTCGAGGTGGCGCCGCGCGACGGCGGACTCGCCCAGTTCCCGCGCGACGTAGCCCGTCAACAGCGCGTGACCCGGCGTGCCTCGCATCCCCGGCCCGAACGTCTCGTCCGAGGGAGATCCGACGAGCAGCCAGCGCAGAACGGCTGGCAACGGCCGCCAGCGCAAGAACCACTTCTCTGCGGCCGCGCCGGCCGCGCGGAGATCGTCGTCCCACGCGTGGACGTTCCCCTGGAGGTCACAGGCATGCGCCACGGGCGCCGGCTTGCCCGCCCGCTCGACCACCTGCGTCCGGCGAGGAACGAAGCCGAACCAGATCCCGAGCTCGAGCGTCATGCCTCCGCGATGCGCCTTGCAGTGCACCGTCTCCACCCGGTCGGGGAGCGCTCGCCAGAACGTCCTGCCGACAACGGTCGTGAAACCCGCGTCGCGGAGCGTCGGACCGAGGTCGCGGCGGACGGCCGCCGCCGCCTGGCGCTGGCGCTCCTGCGGCTCCGGGTCGGCCCGTCGCGTCACGGCGCGCCGCTTCTCGCGACGGATCCGCTCGTCCCGAGCCCGGGTCTCCTGGCCCGGCTCGCCGACGATCGCGGCGATGCGCTTGAGGATGTCGCGCCGACGGATCTCCGACAGCAACGTGTCCAGCTCGCGTCCCGCCGCGGGTGTGCCGATCGCAGCGAGCGCCTCGACGGCGGCACTCGCGACGGGCAGCGACAGCGACGTCGTGACCGTCGCATGAGGTGAGGGCGCGGCCCCACGGAGCGCGAGTCGCCCGAGGAGCGGCACGACCCACGGCTCATCGAGCTCGGCGGTCGCCCACGCGGCTCCCTTCACCAGCACCTCGTTGTCCGGCGCGAGAAGCCACGCGGGCGGGCGGGGGAGGCCCGACGACGAGAGATCGATCACGAGGACGGGCTCGAGCAGCGCTCGGAGCAGCTCGCCGAGCCCCTCGTACTGAACCGCGAGGCCGGAAGCCGCGCGGCGCCAGGTGCGCGTCGGACGGGCGCCCCGGGCGCGGGCGAGCAGGACGACGAGCTCCTGGATGCCGTCCCAACGCTCGGCGTGGTCTCGCAGGGTCTCCTTCGCCGGCTCGGCCCATGCGTCCCGCGGGTCGACGACGAGCAGGTCGAGCAGCCCGGGCGGCAGCTGTGCGCTCGTGAGCGCGCGGATCCGCTGTCGAAGGTCGGCCGGACCGCTCGAGGGCCCGGGACCGAGTGCGTCGATCGCCTGCCCGGCGCGCTCCAGCGACGCGAGCAGCGAGGCCGAGGCCACCTGGGTTCGCAGGTGGGCGGCGGCTGCGGCGACGCCGAAGGCGACAGTCTCGAACGAGCGCGCGAACGGTCGCTCGTAGTCCATCGTCGACGTGCCCAGATCGAGGATCAGCTCGATGTCGGCGCGCGTGAACGGCAGGCGCCGGCGCCGGAGGGTCGCCAGAATCTCCGACGGGAAAGCGTCGGCCGTGTCGAACCGGACGACCTCGCGTCTGTCGGCCTCGACGCTCTGCATCCTGCGTCGCTCGACCGCGGCGGCGGCCGCGGAGACGGCGACGGACACGAGGAGCTCCGCCGGCTGCGCAAGAAGCGTCGTGCCCTCGGGGGTGTCGCGGAGCCGTCGGCGTCCGTCGTAGGTCGCCGACGCGGGGAGCAGCACGTCGAGCGCACGCGCCCGGTGGCGGGCGAGAAGGTCGAGCTGGATCGCACGGAGCCGCTCCATGTACCGACGACCATCTTCGCGAAGCGAGCCGTGAAGCCCTTCCCTCGGCCTCGGCCGTTCGCCCGGCGGACCGCTCGACGGGCACGCCCCTCCGGCCTCTCCGACGTCGGAGAGACGACGCCACGGTCACACTTCCGGCACGATCCCGGCACCCATGCGACGCACCTCAGGCGATACCGTGACATCAGGGCACCGGGGGTGCCCCTGGGGGTCGTTGGCGGTGTGGTTCGAGTGGCGTCCGAGGTCGGGCGTGGCGCCCGAGCAGCGGAAACGCCCCCGAGGAGCCCGCCGACATGGATGACGCCCTGGTCCTCCGCGCCTCGGGCCTCGAGAGGCGGTACGGCTCGCGTGCCGTGCTCCGCGGGATCTCCTTCGACCTCCCGCGGCTCGGGGCCCTCGTCGTCACGGGCCCGAACGGCTCGGGGAAGACGACGCTGCTCCGACTGCTCGTCGGGCTCGCTGCACCGACCCGCGGGACGCTCGAGATCGCGGTCGACCGCGGCCGCGTCGGGTACGTCGGCCACGAGCCGATCCTCTATCGCGAGCTCACGGCGCTCGAAAACCTCGATCTGTTCGGGAGGCTCTACCGCGTCCCCGAGCGGCGGGAGCGGATCGGGATGCTGCTCGAGCGGTACGGCCTCTGGGACGCGCGCGCCGAGCGCGTCTCCGCGTTCTCGCGCGGGATGACGCAGCGGCTCGCCATCTGTCGCGCGCTCCTCCATGAGCCGGAGCTGCTCGTGCTCGACGAGCCGCACTCTGCCCTCGACGAGGACGGCGCGGTCATTCTCGACGCTGAGCTCGCAGCGCTCGCCGAGAGACGCGCTCTCGTCGTCGCGACGCACACCCCCGAGCGGCTCGACGGTGTCGCCACCGCGCGGCTCGCCCTGGGGCACCGGTGAGCACGTACCTCGCGGACGTCGCGGCGCTCGCACACAAGGACCTGAAGCTCGAGCTGCGGGCGCGCGACACGCTGCCGGCAATGCTGCTGTTCGTTCTCTCGACGCTCGTCGTCTTCCACTTCGCCCTCCCCGCCGACGCAGGCGAGGATGCCGCCTACGGGCTCCTCTGGGTCGCGCTCGTCTTCACGGCGCTGCTCGGGCTCGCGCGCGCGTGGGTCGCGGAGCGTGAGGCGGGGGCGCTCGACGGGCTCGTGCTCGCCCCCTCCGACCGCAGCGCCATCTGGCTCGGGAAGACCCTTGCGACGCTCGCGTTCCTCGCTGCGGCAGAGCTCGTCGCCCTGCCTGCATTCGTCATCTTCTTCGCGCCGCTCGACGCGTCGGCGCTCGCCGGCGTCGTGCTGGCGTCGATCGGGATCTGCGCCGTCGGCTCGCTCGTCTCCGCGATGGCCGCGGCCGCGCGGGGCCGCGAGGTGCTGCTCCCGCTGCTCTTCCTGCCGCTCGCGATCCCGCTCGTCGTGGGTGGTGTCGGGGCGAGCATCTCGCCCGATCCCCGTACGTATCTCGCCTTCCTGGGTCTCTACGACGCGGTCTTCGCGATACTTTCGTGGGCGGCGTTCGAGTACGTCGTCACCGAGTGACACCCTCGAGATGACCATCACGAAGCCATCCCTGACCGTGCTGGCGTGGGGCGCCGCCGCCCTCGTGGCGCTCGCCGCCGTGATGATCTTCGTCGTCGCGCCCGAGGACGCCGACCAGGGGTTCTCGCAGAAGATCTTCTACGTCCACGTTCCCATCGCCCTCACCGCCTATGCGTGCTTCGGGCTCGGCGCGTGGAAGGCGTTCAGGCTGCTCGCGACGCGCGGAGAGCGGTACGACCTCGAGAGCTACACCGGCGTCCACCTCGGGACGATCTTCGGCGTGCTCACGCTCGTCACGGGTGCGATCTGGGCCAAGGCGTCGTGGGGTGTCTGGTGGACGTGGAGCTCGAACCAGCTCGTCCTGTTCCTCGTGCTCTTCCTCTTCTACTGCGCCTACTTCATGCTTCGGTTCTCCGTCGAGCCGGGGCCTCGCCGCGAGCGCATCTCCGCCGTGTATGCGCTCTTCGGCGTCGCTCTGATCCCCGTGAGCTTCTTCGCGATCCGGCTCGCGAACGACTTCATCCACCCGACCGTGTTCACGCGAGAAGGGCCCCAGATGACCGGCGAGATGTTCGCCGCATTCTGCATCTCGTGGGCGTCGATCACGCTGCTCGCGTACGTGATGTACCGGGCCGAGCTCGCCGGCAAGCGGACGGACGCGAACCTGCGCGAGCTCCGAGAGGCGCTCCAGCCGTGAGCTCTGCAGAGAAGTACGTGGCGGCCGCATACGGCGTGTTTGTCGTCGTCGTGCTCGTCTGGGTCGCGATCCTCGCCGCGAAGCTTTCGCGGCTCGAGCGGGAGACGGGCGAGCTCGTGCAGCTCGCCCGGGCGCGTCCCGCGGCAGGTGAGCCGGCCGATGGCTGAGCTGCTCGTCTGGCCCGCGCTGATCGCCTACGGCGAGGCGGCGGTCGCCTACGCCGGGGAGCTGCACGGGCCCGGTCACTACGGTCGCATCGGGATCTGGGGCGTACGGATCGGCTGGCTCGCCCAGACCGCGCTGCTGATCGTCCAGGCGCTGTCCGCCGACGGGTTTCCGTGGGGTACCTGGGCGGGGGCGCTCAACCTCCTCTCCTGGCTCGTCGTCTCGGCGTACCTGATCTGGGGGTGCAAGCCGCGGTACCGGCTCGTGGGCCTCGGCGTGATGCCCGTGGCAGCGGGCCTGCTCGTCCTCGCGTGGGCCGGTGGCGGCACCGGGGTCGAGGAGTCGGACGGGGACGGCTGGGCGCTGGCCGTGCACGCCGGCCTGATGCTCGCGGGCTTCGCCAGCTTCACGGTTGCCGCTGCGACCGCTGTCCTCTACCTCGACGAGGACCGTCGCCTCACACGGCGGGACGCGGGGCTCCTCCGGCTTCGCCTGCCGTCCCTGGAGGGTCTCGAACGACTTGCGGTGCGCGCCACGCTCGCGGGCCTCGCGCTCCTCTCCGCCGGGATCGTCGTCGGGCTCGCCTGGCTCGACGTCGACGGCCTCGACGCCACGATGACCGTCACGATCGCGATCTGGGCCTTCTACGGGATCGTCCTCCTGCTGCGCCGCGAAGCGGGCCTCCAGGGTCGCCGTCTCGCGTGGTCACTCACCGCCGGAGCCCTGCTCGTCGCGGTCGTCCTCCCGCTCACCCACTTCGCGTCATGAGGCTCGCGCTCGCAGGCGTCTCGCACCATCGCGCTCCGCTGGAGTTGCGCGAGCGCGTCGCGGTCGACCTGACGGCGGCGGGTTCGCTCGCCCACGAGCTGTCGTCGGGCGCGCGCGGAGGGCACGAGACCGTGGTGCTCTCGACCTGCAATCGCACCGAGCTCTACCTGGCCGCCGACGACGACGAGGGCCTGGCGGAGCTCGCCGACCGAGCGCTCCTGTCTCTGGCGGGCCCGGCGGCCGACTCGCTCGCGCCGGTCGCGTACCGGCTCGCCGACGAGTCCGCCGCGCTCCACCTGTTCCGTGTCGCGGCCGGCCTCGACTCGATGGTGCCCGGCGAAGGGGAGATCCTCGGCCAGGTGCGCGACGCGTTCGAGGCGGGTGCGCCTGGCCCGCTTCTCGACCGGGTGTTCCGGATGGCGCTCCACGCCGGCCGCCGAGCGCGGGTCGAGACCGCGATCGGGGAGAGCCCGGCGTCGATCCCCGCCGCCGCCGCTGCGCTCGCCCAGCAGGTGTTCGAGCGGCTGGACGGGCGCCGGGTCGTCCTCGTCGGCGCGGGCCGGATGAGCGAGCTCACCGCGCGGAACCTCCGCTCGCGCGGGGCGACGGTCGCCTGCGTCCTCAACCGCACGCTCGAGCGCGCAGAGGCGCTCGCCGCCGACCTCGAGGCCCGAGCGGCCGCGCTCGACGAGCTCGTGGGCGCGCTCTCCGATGCCGACATCGTGGTCTCCTCCACGAGCGCGTCCGGCTTCGTGCTCACGGCCGAGGAGCTCGCCCCGACCCTCCGCGCGCGACGCGGCCGGCCGCTGCTCCTGATCGACCTGGCCGTCCCGCGAGACGTCGATCCCGCGTTCGCAGGGATCGACGGGTGCTTCGTCTACGACCTCGACGATCTCGAGGCGATCGTCTCCGCGTCACTCGCCGGCCGGCGTACCGAGGCCGTCGAGGCCGAGCGGATCGTCACCGAGGAGGCCGAGCGGTTCCGTGCCTGGCAGGCGTCGCTGGCCGTCGTGCCGGCCATCGCCTCGCTCCGCGCGCGTGCCGAGGAGATCCGCGCCTCGGAGCTCGCACGCATCGAGGCCCGCCTCGGGCGGCTGCCCAAGGGCGACCGCGACGCCGTCGACACGGTCACTACGCAGATCGTCAACAAGCTCCTGCATCTGCCGACCGTGCGGATGAAGGAAGCGGCGGTCACCTCCGACGGCCTGCTCTATGCTGATGTCGTGCGCCACCTGTTCGGGCTGGGGGAGGAGAGCGAGACGTGACGCGTCCGGTTGATGCCCTTCGGAGCCGGCCTCTGCCGCTCCTGATTCCCACCGCGTTCGTTCGGATCCGTCCGCGAGGACCGCGTCTCTGTGGCGCTCCGGCGACGCAGAGCGCCGGTCGCTGCCGTGCTTCTTCGCGTCGGCTCGCGCGGCAGTAGGCTCGCGCTCACCCAGGCCGAGCGCGCGGCCGAGGCGCTGCGACGGCCGGGGATCGAGATCGCGCTCGTCCCGATCACCACCGCGGGCGATCGCGACCGGACGCGACCCTTCGGCGAGATCGGAAGTCGTGGCGTCTTCGTGAAGGAGCTCGAGGAGGCGCTCCTCGACGGGCGGATCGACGTCGCCGTCCACTCGGCGAAGGACATGACCTCGACGGACGCGACCGGCCTCGTCGTCGGCGCCTATCCGGCGCGGGAGGATCCTCGCGACGCCCTCTGTGGAGTCGACCGGATCGAGCCGGGCATGCGGATCGGCACGGCGTCGGTCCGGCGCCGGGCCCAGCTCCTCGCGCTCGAGCCGAGCCTTTCGGTGGAGCCGCTGCGCGGCAACGTCGATACCCGGCTGCGGAAGCGCGTCGAACGGGGTCTCGACGCCGTCGTGCTCGCAGCCTGCGGGCTCGACCGCCTCGGCCTTTCCGCCGAGATCGGCCTCCGCCTCGACCCGGGCGTCATGCTCCCCGAGGCCGGTCAGGGGGCGCTGGCCATGCAGGTGCGTGCCGGCGAGGAGGAGCTCGTGGCCATCGCCGACGACGCCGAGACGCGACGTCGGGTGGAGCTGGAGCGGCGTTGCGTCGCCGCTGTCGGCGGTGGCTGCCTCGCCCCGGTCGCGGCACATCACGACGGTGCGACGCTCACGGCGCTCATCGCTGCGGAGGACGGGAGCTGGGTGCACCGGCTCGAGGGCGACGACCCGGACGCGCTCGGCCACGAGCTCGTCGCGCTGGCCGGATGATCGTGCGGGCGCGGGATCCGCGTGCCGCAGCCACCACCGGCGCAGACCCGACTCAGAATCGACACGGACAAGGCACACCTCGCCGGCTATCGTTCCGGTCCCCGCGGGTGGGTGGGGGTTAGGGATGGGACCACCACGCGCCGCCCGCATCGTCGTCACGCGCCCTGTCGGGCAGGAGACGGCGCTCGTCGAGCGGCTTCGTGCGCTCGGGCACGACGTCGTGCACGTGCCGTTGGTCGCGATCGAGCCGCTGGGGGACGACCCGATCGACGTCGGGGGCTATGACTGGGTCGTCCTCACGAGCGCGAATGCGGCGCGCGAGCTTCGGCGGCGGATGCGCGGCTCGCCGCGGCGCGTGGCGGCGATCGGCCGCGCCACGGCGGACGCATTCGGCGGCGCCGACCTGATCGCGAAGACGTCGACGCAGGAAGGGCTGCTCGAGGACCTCCCGGATGGCCCGGGACGGGTGCTGTTCGCGGCTGCGGAGGGCGCGCGACGGCTCCTGCCCGACGCGCTCGCCGCGGACGTCGTCCCGCTCTACCGAACGCTCGAGCTCGAGCCGGCGGAGTGGCCGGCGTCCGACCTCGTCGTGCTGATGTCGGCGTCCGCGGCGCGTGCCCTCGCCCACGTCACGCGGGACGTTCCCGCGGTCTCGATCGGGCCCGAGACGACCCGCGCCGCCCGCGCCGCCGGCATCACCGTGCTCGCCGAGGCGGAGCGCAGCGACCTCGACGGCGTCGTGAGCGCGGTCGAGGTGGGCCTGGCGGAGAGGCCGTAGACTCGACTTCTGGTGGTCATCTGCTTCCTCACGGACTTCGGCCTCCAGGACGACTTCGTCGGGACGTGCCACGGCGTCATCGCGCGCATCGCGCCCGAGGCGCGGGTGATCGACGTCACTCACGGGATCCCACCGACCGCCGTCCTCCAGGGCGCGCTCGTCCTCTCGAGCACGCTGCCGTACATGCCCGCCGGGGTTCACCTCGCGGTGGTCGACCCCGGGGTCGGCGGGTCGCGGCGGCCGCTGGCGCTCCAGGATGCGGACGGACGACTCTTCGTCGGGCCTGACAACGGGCTGCTGCTGCCCGCGGCGGAGCGAGCGGGGATCGTCGAGGCCCGCGAGCTCGCGAACCCCGCCTACGCCCTCGAGGTCGATCTCGCGGACGTTCCACGGGCGCGACCTCTTCGCGCCCGCGGCCGCGCACCTCGCGAACGGCGTGCCGCTCGCCGAGCTCGGCCCTCCCGTCGACCCGGACGCGCTCGTCCGCCTCGACCTCCCGGTGCCGGCCTTCCGCGACGACCGGATCGACGCGACGATGCTCTACGTCGACAGCTTCGGCAACATCGCGCTCAACCTGACGCGTGACGACGTCGAGGCCGCTGGCGTCGCGCCGGGCACGCGGATCGAGCTCGTGTTGTCGGGAGAGGGGTACTACGCCGTCATGGCGAGGACGTTCGCGGACGCCCGCCCCGGCGACGTGATCCTGTACGAGGACAGCTACGGGAACATGTCCGTGGCGATCAACCGCGGCAACGCCGCCTCGATGCTCCACGCGTCACCGGGCCAGCGACTCGTCATCCGCACGCTTGGCCCGGCGGTGTCGGTGCGATAGGGTCCGGGCACCGAAGAGCGTTCGTGGCGCGGATCGCCGGCCCGGACGCTCTTCTTTCGCCCAGGAGAGCTCCACGGCTCGCAGCCTGACGACATGGTCGAACGCATCGAGAACTTGCCGATCGGCGTCCTCGGCTTCCGACTCGCCGGGACCGTCACGGCCGCCGAGTAACGGGAGGGCCTCGTCCGCCCGCTCAGCGAGGCACTTGCCGGAGGGACGGCGCGGAACCTCCACATCGAGCTCGACGACGACTTCGGCCTCGATCTCGGCGCCATGTGGGAGGACGTCAGACCGCGGGGTCGATCGGGGCCTCGGTCACCGGTCGGCGTGGGGGCGGATGGCGCTCCTCACGGACAAGGACTGGATCCGCCACGGTGCGAGCGTCTTCGGCTGGCTGAGCCCCGGCGAGCTGCGGCTGTTCGAGCCGGACGAGCGCGACGCGGCGGTCGCCTGGGTCGCCGAGGGCGTCGTCCCTCAGAGAATCGACTGTCCCAGGGCGCTCGCGGCCAGCTCGACCGCGATCGCCGCGCTGCCGTTCTCCCGGTCGAGGATCGGGTTCACCTCGACGAGCTCGAGCGAGCCGATGATCCCCGCCTCGGCGAGGTCCTCGCAGGCGAGGTGCGCCTCACGGTAGGTGAGCCCGCCCTTCACCGGCGTGCCCACTCCCGGGGCGATCTCCGGGTCGAGCGCGTCGAGATCGAGTGAGAGGTGGACGAACCCTGGCCCGGAGGCGCGGTCGATCGCCTCGCGCATCGCGGCCTCGATCCCGATCCGATCGATTTCGGTCATCGTGATCGCTCGGATCCCGCGCTCCCTGATGAGCGTTCGCTCCGCCGGGTCGAGCGAGCGGAGGCCGACGAGGACGACCCGCTCGGGGTCGACGGCCGGGATCGCGAGCCCGTCACGCGCGAACGCATCTCCCGCGAGGCCGAGCGCGGCAGCGAGGGGCATCCCGTGGACGTTTCCCGTCGGGCTCGAGGCCGGCGTGTTGAGGTCGCCGTGCGCGTCGATCCAGATCACGCCCCCCGGCTGGCCCGCCGCCGCGCGCAGGCCCGCGAGCGTCCCGAGCGCGATCGAGTGGTCGCCGCCGAGGACGAGCGGGACCGAGCCGTCGGCAACGACGTCGGCGACGATGCCGGCGAGTCGTGCGCACGCCTCGAGGATCTCGGGAAGGAACCGCGCGCGCTCGTCCGAGACGATGAGCGACTCGGGCTCCGGCGTCGCCACGTTGCCCTGGTCGACGACCTGGCAGCCGAAGGAAGAGAGCCGCTCCTCGAGCCCCGCGTAGCGGATCGCCGAAGGGCCCATGTCGACGCCCCGCCGGCCCTGGCCGAGGTCGAGCGGCGCCCCGACGATCGTCACGGTCTTCGGCGTGGCCCCCACGGCGCAGGGAGGCTACACCGTCGCCCGGGCCAACCGCGTCGCGGCCGAAGGCCGGCTTTGCCGGCCGGTAGGCCAGGTGCGGCGGGCACTGTGACGGCGACAAGGAGGGGGCTCGTGGGGGAACCATGGGTTCCCCCACGCCATCGCTACACTCAGCCCCCGAGGCGAGGTAGCTCAGTTGGTAGAGCACACGGCTGAAAACCGTGGTGTCGCCGGTTCAAGTCCGGCCCTCGCCACTCCTGTCGATGCCTATCTGGTCGCGAGCGCGACCCGGGCGAGGCTCGGGACGGCGAGCGTCCCGTCCGGCTGGACGTAGCCCGCGAGCAGCTCCTCCGCCCGTTCTTGCACGGCCGCGAGCTCGTCCGCGGTGAGCCTCTCCGCGAGGAGGGCGAGCATCCGCGACATGTCGCGCGAGATGCTCCACCAGTCCCCGACGCTCGGCGCCTGCCAGGTCATTGCGACGTCCTCGACGACCTCGACGTCGAGCCCGCCGCGTTCGAGTGCCTCTCGTAGGAGCCCGTCGCCCGCGAGCCGAAACGGGCCTGGCGCGTCGCGATCGGGCGGGTCCACGAGGCCGAGCTCGAGGGCGGCGCGGCCGGAGGCGGTCATCCACTCGTTGGCGGACGGGCTCGCCCACACGGCGATCGCCGCCCGCCCGCCGGGACGGAGGACGCGACGCACCTCGCCGATCGCGGCCTCCATGTCCGGGACGAGCATCGGGCCCCAGCGCCAGAGGACGCCATCGAAGGACGCGTCGTCGAACGACAGCGATGCGGCGTCCTCGACGGCGAACGCGACGTCGTCGAGGCCGAGCTCCGTCGCCCTCCGGCGTGCGACCTCGACCATCTCCGGGGCGACGTCGGAGCTCACGAGCCGTCCGTCGGGCAGCAGGTGCGGGAGCGCGAGAAACCCGGTGTCGCCCGGCCCGGCCCCGAGCTCGAGAACGGTCTCGCCCCGCTCCGGGCCGAGCAGCTCGACGAGGCGCTCCGATACCGGGCGCGTGGCCGTCCAGATCAGCTCCCGCCGCCGCTCCCACCCCGCCGCGACGGAGCGCCAGGCCTGGATGCTCTCCTCGCGGGCGTCTATGCGGTCGCCCCCGTGAGCTGCGGGATCACCTGTGTGCCGTACGCGTCGAGCGTCTCCTCCTGTCGGTGCGTCATCAGGTAGATGGAGAAGTGGTCGACCCCGATCGACTCGAGCTCCCGGAGCTTCGTCGTGATCTGGTCGACGTCGCCGAGGACGGAGAAGCGGTCGCAGATCTCGTCGGTGACGAACTCGCCGTGCTTGGCGCCGACCCGCGAGTGCTCGTCGTAGTCGTAGAACTTCCGCGCCTCGACGTAGTCGGTCAGCGCGTGCGGGACAACCGAGCCGTCCGTCCCGTAGCGCTCGATGAGGTCCTTCACGTGGTTCGAGACCATCGCGGGGAACCAGCGGGTTTCCTCACGGCCCTCCTCGATCGGCCCGACGTGGCTCGGTGCGCAGACGATGCATTTGAGCGCCGCGGGATCTCGACCGGCCTCCTCGGCGGCCGCTCGGGCCGTGCCCATGATCCACTGGATGATCTCGGGATCGGCCAGCTGGATGATCACGCCGTCTCCGACACGGCCGGCGACGGCAAGGGCCTTCGGGCCGTAGCCCGCGACCCACATCGGGATCTCGGGCAGCTCGGGCCGGACCCACTTGAGGTGGAGGTCCTTGTCGTTCCAGTGGACCTCCTTGCCGTTCATGAACGGCTTGATCATCTCGAGGCGCCGCTCGAACTCGGCGACCCGGACCGGCTGCTGCCCGATGTAGCGCCGCGCCGAGTCGCCGCGGCCGATCCCCATCACCATCCGGCCGTCGGAGATGTCGTGCATCGTCGCGTAGAGGCTCGCGAGCACGGTCGGGTCCCTCGTGCCCGGGTTCGTCACGAGATGACCGAACTTGAGCCGCGAGGTCGCCTGGATCGCCAACGTGAGCTGGACGAACGACTCCTGCCAGAGCACGTGCGAGTCGTAGGTCCACCCGATCTCGAAGCCGTTGTCCTCTCCGAGCTTCATCAGCTCGACGAGCCGCGACGCCGGCGGGTCGGGCAGGACGGTGACGCCGAAAGAGAGTGCCATGTCGTGATCCTCCGTCGTGTTCGAGGGAGTCAGTATCCGCCGTCCGCCTGGAGCGTGCCAGCCGAGCCGACCCACTCGCGCGCGAGGATGGCGTACACGAGCTCGCTCTGCCATTCGCCCTTGACCCACTCGTTCTCGACGAGGTGCGCCTCGCGTCGCATGCCGAGCTTTTCGAGGACGCGGGCCGAGCCGGCGTTGCGCGGCTCGAGGCGACCGATGACGCGGTGCAGGCCGAGTTGGCCGAAGGCGAAGTCGAGCAGCGGCCGTGAGGCCTCGGTCGCGTAGCCCGTGCCCTGGTGTTCCGGGTGGACGACGAAGCCGAGCTCGCCCTGCCGATGCGCCTCGCTCGCCCAGTAGCAGCGACACGTCGCCGACGAGCTCGCCCGTCGTCCGGAGCACGGCCGCCGCGCTCAGCCACTCGCCCTCGCCGCGGAGCGCGGCGCCGCCGATCTTTCGGGCGAGCAGCTCTCGTGTCTCTTCGAGCGTCCGCGGGTCGTTGTAGAGCCAGCGCGCCACGCTCTCGTTCGCCTGGATCGCGAACAGCGCCTCGAGGTCGTCCGGCTCGAACGGACGCAGGCGGAGGCGCTCGGTCTCGAGGGGCCAGCGTGGCGTGGGCACCGCCGCACTGTAGAGACCGAGGTGGCGCTCAGTGGAGCGCGGGCACGATGCTCTGGGCGAAGCGGAAGAAGTTGTGCGGGTCGTACTGGCGCTTCACCTGGCGGAGCCGCGCGTAGTTCGATCCGTAGTACGCGAGGCCCCAGTGCGGGAGCGCGCGGTCGATGTAGTTCTGATACGCGAGCCCCGAGACGTACGGGCGCATCGCGGCATAGGTGCTCTGGAGCCAGGCTGCCGCCGACGCGGCGCCGGCGTCGCCGCTCGCCTGGCTCCACCCGGCGATGTACTGGCACGAGAACGAGGCATCGCGGTGGACGAATGCGGTCGCGGCCTTGGGCACGCGGTTGATGGCGCCGCCATACGCGTCGAGGAGCACCGATCCCGCCGCGGGAGTCGCCGCCCGGGCCTCGACAGCCCGGACGAGCGCATCGATCCCCGCGCTCGACAGCCGGCCGTTGACGTAGTCGGACTTCGCGGCGAAGGTCGAGCGACCGACCCCGTCTCCGAGCCGGCAGTGGAGAGCGTCCGAGCAGCCCGCCCAGAGCAGCATCGCGTCGAGATACGGCATCGTGTTGACCTCGAGCGTCGCGGGCCCCGTCCCGGCGGCGAAGAACGGCGCGAGCAGCGCCTGGAGCTGAGGTGCCGTCCCGAAGAACTGCCCGCTCGAGCCGATGTGGAGCTGCCCCGAGCCCGTGGCCTCGAGGTCGAGCAGCGAGAAGAGCTCGTCCGGCGCCGCGGGTGCCCAGTTCTGCCACGCCTCTACGACGCGCGCCGCATCCGACCACGGCCAGCCGGCCCGGTAGATCGTCACGGAGTCGACGGGATGGGTCGTGAAGGTGAACCTCGTCGCGACCCCGAAGTTGCCGCCGCCCCCGCCGCGACCGGCCCAGAACAGATTCGGGTTGCGCTGGGGTTTGCACGACCGGATCACCCCGTCGGCCGTGACCATCGTGAAGCTTCGGATGTTGTCGCACGTCAGGCCGAGCTTTCGGCCCGAGAACCCGACGCCGCCGCCGAGGGCGAGCCCCGCGATGCCCACCGTCGGGCAGGAGCCGCCGGGCACTGCGAGCCCGTGCGCCGCGAGCTCGCGGTAGACGTCCATCAGCCGGGCGCCCGCGCCGATCCCCACCGTGCCCGCCCCGGTGTTGACGGTGATCGAGTCGAGCCTCGACACGTCGATCACGACGCCCGTGGTCGTCGAGTAGCCGGCATAGCTGTGCCCTCCGCTCCGAGCGGCGATCCGGACACCGTTCTCCCGCGCCCAGAGGATCGTGCGGGAGACGTCGGTCGCGCTCTGGCAGTAGACGACCGCGAGCGGCTGGACAGCGTCGAACCGCGGGCTGTAGAGGAGCCGAGCGGCGTCGTACCCGGAGCTGCCGCGTGGCACGACGGTGCCGGCGAGACGCGACTGGAGCGCGGCGAGATCCGGCGTGCTACGGCGTCGAAGGACGGCCGGCGCCGCGCCGGCCACGACGGCGAAGCGCCCGACTCGCTCGAGCAGCTCGCGCCGGTCGAAACGCGGTTCCGAGGCGGCAATCGTGCGCCCAGTCTACGGCGCTGACCACGCCCGGAACGTCACGGGAGTCGGTGCGTGAACGGCAGTGCGGCAGCGGCCAGCGCGCCGATCGCTGCGAACGCGATCGCGCCGTCGCTCGGAAGCTCGAACGCGAGGCCCGCAAGCGGCGTGCCGACGAGGATGGTCAGGACGGCGCACCCGTTGACGAGCGCGACCGCGGCTCCGGGCGCATCCGGCCGTGTCCGCTGAGCCGCGTCGAAGATCGCGGCGAACGGGAGCCCGGCGGCGAGCCCGAGCGCGAGCGCGCCGAGCCCGGAGACCCACAGCGGGCCTCCGGCGGCGAGCAGGAACGCCCCGGCGGAGGCGGCGACAAGGCTGCCGCTCACTAGCTCGCGGCGGCCCCTTCCGGCGCGGCGGGCGAGCGCTCCGCCGAGCGGCCGCGTGACGATCCCGGCGAGCAGCACGAGCCCGCCCAGGACACCGGCCTCGGCGGCGCTCGCGCCCTCCCGCTCGAGGAGGGTCACGACCCAGTTGCCGGCGATCACCGCCAGGCCGAAGGTCGCCGCCTGCAGGATCCCGGCCGGGAGCAGGCGTGCGTCGCGGAGCACGCCGCGCCCGGCGCGCCCGACCGGGCGCAGCCCTCCGGCGGCGTAGACCGGAAGTGCCGCGGCGAGCGCGAGCGCGAAGGCCGTCCAGTACGGCGCGCGCCAGCTCGTCGCATCGGTCAGCGCAGGCAGGATCATGAGCGCGAGGCCCCCGCCGGCCATCGTCCCGCCGCCGTAGACGCCCTGGAGGAGAGGCCCGCCGCCTCCGGCGCGGACGAGATCGAGCCCGGCAACGAACCCCGCACCCGACCCGAGCCCGACGACGAGCCGGCCGACGAGGCCGACCGTGTAGTCGTCACTCTGGAGCAGGACGAGATTGCCGGCCGCCGCCGCGACGCAGGCCCCGAGCGCGACGGCGCGCGCTCCGTACCGGTCGGACCACATCCCGGCCGGGAGCTGCGCCGCGAGGTGCGTCACGAACAGCGCCGTCGTCAGGAGACCGATCGCGGCGAGGGACACGCCGTACGTCTCCGCGAGCGGGTCGGCGACCGCACCCACATTCGTGACGTTCCACGTCAGGAAGCAGCCGACGACGATCCCCGCGACGACCGCCATCGACGAGCGGGGCCGCAGCTCGGCTGCCGGACGGGCTCGAGTCAGGAGTCCGCTGCCACGTGGGCCAGGGTCTTCGACGCGAGGCGGTCGAGCGCGGCCACCGAGAGCTCGAGGTGCTCGGGCCGCGTGTCCTCGAGCCTGGTGTGCGAGAGGCCGCGGAGGCTCTGGACGAACATCATCACCGTGGGCACGCCGGCGCGGGAGACCTCCGCCGCGTCGTGAAGCGGGCCGGAGGGAAGCCGGTGGGCGGAGTCGGTCACCTCGAGGATCGCGTCCTCGGCGAAGCCCTTCAGCGTCTCGTCGAACAGGATGGGCTCGATCGACCAGATGCGGTCCCAGACGAGGTCGATCCGTTCTTCCTCTGCGAACCAGCGTGCGAGCTCCTGCGCGCGAGCGAGCATCGCGGCGAGCTTGCCGGCGTCGAGGTGGCGCTGGTCGAGGAGCTGCTCGGCCGTCTCGACGACCGACGTGACGATGCCCGGCCGGCACGTGACGTCTCCCGACGTGCACACCGCGCCGTCGCCCGTCTCGCGCGCGACGTCCCGGATCGCGAGCGCAAGCTTTGCGGCGCCCGCGAGCGCGTCGCGCCGCTGGTCCATCGGCGTCGAGCCCGCGTGCGCCGCCTGTCCGGTCCACGTGATGCGGGACCGCTCGACGCCGAATGTGCCGAGCACGACCCCGAGCGGCAGGTCGAGCGACTCGAGCACCGGCCCCTGCTCGATGTGGAGCTCCAGGTAGGCCGCCGCGGAGTCGAGCTGCGTCCGTGCCTCGAGCGCGCGGTCGAGGTCGACGTCGAACGCGCCGATGGCGTCGGGCAGGGAGACGCCCTCGCGGTCCACGAGCTTGCGCAGCTCGTCCTGATCGGACATCGAGCCGGCCGCGGCGGACGAGCCGAACAGCGAGCGGCCGAAGCGGGCGCCCTCCTCGTCGGCCCAGTCGACGAGCCTGACCGTCACGGGCGGCGTTCCGTCGTCCGCGATCCGGCGCAGGACCTCCGCGCCCGCGAGCACGTTGAGGCAGCCGTCGAGCCAGCCGCCGTTCGGCACGGAGTCCATGTGACCGCCGATCAGCACGGCGCTGTCGGACGCGCCGCGAAGCGTGTACCAGTCGTTGCCGGCGGCGTCGCGCTCGACCTCGAGCGGGAGGTCGGACAGCGAGTCCGCGAGCCAGGCGCGCCCCGTCGCCCACGTCTCCGTCCAGGCGACCCGCTGAGCGCCGTCGTCGTCTCCCGTGAGGGAGCGGAGCTCGCGCAGGCGGTCGACGACGCGGCTGGGATCGAGCGGCACGGGCGCGAGCCTAGACGATCCCCGAGTGGCCTACGGCACGACGACGAGCTTCGCGCCGGCGCCTTCTCCCTGGCGTCGCCACGCATCCGCAACGTCGTCGAGCGGGACGCGTTCGACCTCGAACCGGATGTCGCCCGCGCTCACGTGGCCGACGAGCCGGCGGTAATGGTCGGCGAGCTCGTCGGCGGGAACGGCGAAGTTCGTGTGCCCGAGGATCGAGAGGCACTTGAAGCGGACCGCGGCCGACGCGAGATCGGAGGTCGCGCCTGCCGACTGGCCGAGGTTGACGATCCGCGCCCACGGGACAGCCGCCTGCGCCGCCGCGGCCGCCGGAGCGCCCCAGAGGGGGTCGAAGACATAGCTCGGGCCTTCCCCGCCGAAGGCGTCCTTGAATGCCTCGACGAGGTCGCCCGCCTCGTCGAGCCGAACGGTCGCGTCCGCGCCGACCGAAACGGCGCGCTCCAGGCCCGCCGCGCTTCGGCCTGCAGCGACGACGCGACCGGCGCCGAGCAGCTTCGCCGTCTGCACCGCGACGAGGCCGACCGACCCCGTCGCGCCGAGCACGAGCACGTTCTCGCCGCCCTCGAGCGGGGCGCGCCAGGCGAACGGGAGCCAGCCGGCGAGGCCCGCGATCCCGAGAGCCGCCGCGACGGCCGCGTCGGCGTCGTCCGGCACGTCGATGGCGAACGCGTCACCGATCGACGCGCGCTCGGCCATCGTGCCGTTCGCCGTTCGCCCGAGCGAGCCGCCGAAGAGCCAGACCAGCCGTCCGTCTCCCGTTCGGCCGACGCCCTCGCACCCCGGGACGTACGGCAGGTCGGGGTGGCCGGTGGCCAGGATGCCGCGCGAGACGGCGAGGTCGATCGGGTTGAGCGGCGCCGCGAGCACCTCGACCGAATCGGCGCCCTCGGGGGCGGCGGCCTCGCCGACCTCCGGAGCGCTTCCCACCTCACGGATGAGCGCTGCCCGCATCGTCGACAGCCTAGTCGCGCGATCCCGTCGCACGCCGCAGACGGCGGGCCGGGCCCGATCGGCCCGGCGCCGCCGTCTTCCCCCCGAAGCTCACTCGTCGTCGTGCCGGCCCGGCTCCGACCTGTCGTGCCGGCCGGCGACGCGTCGATGGCATCGGGCTAGGGGCAGCTCACCTGCGGGTTCCAGGGCTGCAGCCACCCCGCCGGGTTCGTCTTCCACACCCAGGCGTGCAGTGCGTAGAACGGCTTCAGCCCGAACGGGTTCTTCGTCGTCAGCGAGAAGTGGCGCCCGAACAGCTTCGGCGGCGCGGTGTTGCCCGCGTCGTGCCACGCCTTCTTGTCGACTACGTACTCGAGCGCGACGAGCTTCATCGTCCCGCCGCGAGGCTCGTAGACGAGCGCCTCGGGCGACTTGAGCGAGATGCCGCTGTCGAGGAGCTTCGCGTTGACCATGTGGATCCCCATGCCGCCGGCCGGGTCCGCGATACACGCCTTCGACCCGTTCGCCGGTGTCGTCTTGAGCTCGAGCGTGTAGCCCGCCGCCTTCGCCTTGGCGAGCTGCTGGAAGGCCGCCGTCGCCTGCTTGGCGGCGATGCGCTCGTTGGAGTTGTTCGCGAGCGCCGCGCCGGCCACGACCAGGACGACGGCTCCCAGCGTTGCGATTCCGATCAGTCTCATTCTCGATGCCTCCTTCACTTGGGTCCGGCTAGGGACAGGACACCCGCGGGTTCCAGGGACTGAAGATCCCGAGCGGCTCGCTCGGGTTGGGCTTCCAGACCCAGGCGTGGAGAGTCCAGACGTTCGCGGCCGGGTTGCCGAAGCGGCCGAGGTTCGTATCGCTGAACTTCTGTCCGTACAGCTCGGGCTGTGGCCCGCCCGCGACGATGTACTCGACTCCCGTGAGCTTGAGCGTCCCGTCGTTGCGGCGCTCGTAGAGCAGCGCCTCGGGATCGGCGGGATCCAGCGTCCCGTCAACGCGGTCCGGCGAGAGCAGATGGATGCCCATCGCCCCGGCAGTGCCGTTCGCGATGCACGTGCCGCCGCCGAACGCGGCCGTCTGCTCGAGCTCGACGGTGTATCCGGCGTGTCGCGCCGCCCCGATGTCGTGGTATGCGGCGGTTGCGTCGCGGAGGTCGGCGAGCGACGACTGTCCGCCTCCCGCAGCCGCGAAGCCGGCGATCGCGAGCACCGGTAGCACGGCGACGAGCCCTCCGAGCAGAAGCTTCTTACGCATGATTCTCCTCTCCTCTCAGACTGCTGCTGGAACCGGGTCGGGCCGCACGATCACCGTGTCGGCGACCTTGACGATCTCGTCGACGGGCAGATCCGCGGCGCTGGCATGGCGCCGGATCGCCTCGGGGCTCGATGCCTGGTAGATGCACACCGTTCCGACCGAGCCGTCGAGCTCCTCCAGGACGTAGCTGCGGATCCAGGCAATGTCGTCGGGCATCCGTTCACCCTGGGACGTCGAGCGCTCCGCCGCTGCGGCGAGATCGTCGGCCGTCCGCCAGCCGCCGCGCCGCAGGATCACATAGGTCTCCATCCCGTCTCCCTCCTGGTCGTCCATCGACGCTCTCGACGGTAAGGCGGAGAGGCGGGTGCCCGAATCGGCGGAACTACCTAGGTTTCGCGCCCGCGCTACCGGTCTTCGAGCAGCGCGAGACGGCCGGCGACGGCGACCGCCTCTCCGCGCGAGCGCACGTCGAGCTTGCGGAGGATTGCCGAGACGTGGTGGTCGACGGTGCGGGGCGACAGGAACAGCCGCTCGGCGATCTCTGCGTTGCGAAGCCCGTCAGAGACGTGCCGGAGGACGTCGAGCTCTCTGGCCGTGAGCCCGGCGACGTTCGAGCGGGTCGAACGCCGAGGGCCTCGCGGCACGTCGCGACCGCCGAGTCGCCGCAGGCGGTGCGCCACGACGGACGCCGCTGCCCGGGCGCCGAGCGAGTCCAGCGACGCGAGCGACGCTCGGAGGGCTTCCTCGCTCGCGACGTCTGCCAGAGCCAGTGCCGCCTCGTACGGCCGGCCGAGCTCCGACCAGGACGAGGCCGCGGCGGCGGCGTCACCTGCGACCTCGAGCGCGTACGGGCCCGTGCCGGGAATGTCCATGGGCGGATCCTCGACGCCCGCCCGTCGTCGCCATGCCTGGAGCTCGACGACAACATCGAACGATTCGGTGCGAACCGCGAGGTCGAGCGCACTGTCCGTCGAGGAGCGGGCTGCCGCGATGTCTCCTCGGAGCCACGCGGCTTCCACGCTCGCGACGGCGACCGGGGTGATCCGCCCGAGCTCGCCGGTCGGATCGGCCAGCGCGCGCGCGTGCTCCAGCAGTGGCGCGACGTCCGGGTCGCCTCGGCGCGCGCGGGCGCGCGCGAGCACCGTGAGGGCGAGCGTCGCGGGGAACGTCGAGACCGCGCGCCGACCGAGGACGGCGTTCGCGGACATCGTGGCCTCGGTCCAAAGGCCCTGTCCGAGCTCTCTGGCCGCGCGCACGGCGACGAGGTAGAGCTCGATCAGCTCGACTCCGTGCTCGTGGCAGTACATGAGACCGACCTCGATTTCACCGAGGGTGAGGTAGGTCTCGGCGACGATCTCCTCGAGCCCGCTCTGCTCCGCGAGCGCGCGAGCGCGCAGCACTCTCTCCCGTCCGGGCTCGGGATCTTCTTCGAGTTCAACGCGCCCGACGGCGTACTCCGCTCTTGCCAGCGCGGCGGTGTCGTCCAGGTCGACCGCGAGGTCGTAGGCCCGCGCAGCCCACTGCCGTGCGCGTGCACGGTCGGCAGCCGAGTAGCAGAGGAAGGACAGCGTCGCGTACGCCTCGACGAGCTCCCGTCCGACGGGAAGACCCTCGAGGATGCCGACTGAGTCGAGCGCAACCGGCATCGCCTCCACGCCGCGTCCGGGACACCAGAGGAAGTTGGCGAGCCTCATGAGTGTCGCGCCCTCCCGCATGGGGTCTCCCTGATCGCGGTAGGAGGCGGATGCCGTGCGGAGCGCTGCGATTGCGTCCTCGACCTGATCCGTCAGGTAGCACTCGTGCGCGTGCCGCGTCAGCAGCAGTGCGAGCTCGGCAGGCGGCATTGCCTC
This sequence comes from uncultured Actinomycetes bacterium, assembly GCA_963797805.1. Lineage (GTDB taxonomy): Bacteria > Actinomycetota > Thermoleophilia > Gaiellales > Gaiellaceae > Gaiella. The sequence continues at coordinate 128,017 of CAWCRC010000006.1, forward strand.
CGCGTAGCGGAGCGCACGCGCCAGCTGGTCGGCCGCTTCGCGATGCGCTCCCACGGACGACGCGTGGTCGGCCGCGAGGGGCGCGAGCTCGAGCACGGCCTCCCCCTCTCGGGCTGCGTCCGCGTGATGCGCGAGGCGCGCCAGATCGCGATCGCCGCTCCGCCGCTCGAGCAGCGCTGCGAGCGCGACACGATGAAGGCTTCGTGTGCGGGCGGGCGGGATCGACTCCTCGACGGACAGTCGGGCGAGCTCGTGCCTGAACGAGATGTTCCCGTCGGCGGAGACGAGCACACCCGAGGCGACGCACTCGTCGAGTCTCGCGTCGATCGCGCCGGTGAGCGCCTCGAGCAGCCACGTCTCGGCGTGCGGCGGCGCGATCGCAACGGCGTCGAGCACGTCTCGTGCGCCGGGCGAGAGGCGGCCCGCTCGAGCGAGAACGGCGTCGCGAACCGTCGCGGGGATCTCCGTTCCACCGGAAGCGAGCACCTCCGTCACGAAGAATGCGTTGCCGGCGGTCGTGCGGTGGAGTTCCTGCGGGTCGATCCCGTATGGCTCGGCGAGTCGAGCGACTGCGACAGGGGAGAGGGGCGAAAGTGGGACGCGGCGAAGGGAGACGGCCGATGCGAGCTCACCGACCATGAGCCGCAACGGGTGGCGAGGGTCCAGCTCCTCCTCCCGATAGCTCAAGGCGATCACTGCGCGGATCGTGTCGATGCGGCGGGCGACGAGGCGGATCACGTCGAGCGTCGCCTCGTCCGCCCAGTGGACGTCCTCGAACACGACGATCGTCGACCCGCTCCGGCGCAGTTCGTCGATGAGCGCCGTGGCCACGGCGTATGGGACCGGGTCGCCACGAAGGAGCGTGCGCAGACCGTCGCCTGTGTCCGTGGCGATGTCGTGGAGCGGGCCGAGCGGCTGCGGCGTCAGGAGCGCGTCGCACATCCCCCAAAGGACGTGAGTGTCCGGTGGCCGGAGGGCACAGAACGCCTGCAGCAGCGCCGTCTTCCCGGCACCTGCCTCGCCGGTGACCACCGCCATGCCGCCGTGCCCTGCCGCAGCCTCGGTGAGTGCGGATTCGAGAGCGGTGAGCTCGCGCTCGCGCTCCGCGAGCTCGGGGGCCTCGAGCTTCTGCTCGACCGACGATGGCATGCGCCGCATCGTGACCCCCGGCCGGCGCCTCCGCAAGCGCTGCTCGCCGACGGCCTACCTGTCGTCGAGGATGCCGAGACGACCGGCGGCCGCGACCGCCTCGCCGCGCGAGCCGGCCTCCAGCTTGCGGAGGATCGCGGACACGTGGTGGTCCACCGTTCGACGCGAGACGACGAGCCGCTCCGCGACGTCCGCGTTGCGAAGCCCTTCGGCGATGAGCGCGAGCACTTCGAGCTCACGCACCGTGAGCGACGCACCGTTCGCCTTCGTCGTCGCGCGCGGGCCCTTCGGGAGATCGCGGACCCCCAACCCTCGGAGCTCGCGGGCGACCAGGGTCGCCAGCGGGCGCGCTCCGAGCCGTTGCAGCTCGGCATGCGCCTCGCGCAGTGCCGTCTCGGTGCCGGTCTGCGAGAGCGCGAGCGCCGCCTCGTACGGGCAGCTCCGTCGCGTCCACAGCATCTGCTGCCTCCGTCCAGCGACCGGACAGCGCGAGCCCGTACGGCCCCGAATCGTCTCGTACTTCGACGTCGAGCCCGGCGAGCCGGCGCCAGAAGAGGAGGCGCGACGCGCCCTCATCGTCGCCCTCCTCGATCGAAACGGCGAGCATTGCCGCCGTTGCGGAGTCGACGTCTCCCGGCCGGCGCTCGAGCCAGGCGATCTCCGCGCCGGCCGCCGCGAGGTCAACATGGGCGAAGCGCTCGTCCGTCGGGACGCCGACCGCAGTCGCACGCGCAAGCGCGTCGTCGGCGCCCGGGTCGCCGCGGCGGGCGCGCACGAGAGCGAGCACGCAGAGCGCCTCGTGGTGCGTCCACGGCGACTCGCGCGGGTCGCCGATGACCGCGAGCGCGTGGCGGGCGGCCTCGTCCCAGCGACCGCGATCGAGCGCCCACCGTGCTGCGATCGCGCGGACGTGGATCCGCCACAGGTCCTGCGTGTACTCCGTGCAGTACTCGATCGCGGCGTCGAGGTACCGCTCGACGAGGTCGTGGCGCCCCGACGCCATCGGTTGGCTGACCAGCGCGCTCATGCCGCGCGCGGCGACCTCGTGCTCGCCGTCCCGCCGGGCGGTTTCGACTGCCTCCTCGAGCAGGCGGACGCTCTCGTCGAGGTCGCGGTGCGCCGTCGCCCCGGCGAGGGTGACCCGAGCATGCCCGGCAATACCGAGGTCGTCGAAGCGCTCGCCGATCTCGAGCGCCCGGCCGGCACGATCGAGGCACGCGTCCGGGTCGCCGTTGTACAGCTCTCGGAGCGCCTCGATGTGGAGCACGTAGGCGTGCTCGCGCTGCTCGGGCCCCTGCTCGGCCAGGAACGAGGCGCGCGAGATGGTCTCGTCGGCCTCGCCGTTGTGGCCGCGGCACCAGAGGTAGTCGGTCAGCTCGGTGAGGGCGCGCGCCTCCTTCAGGGGGGCGCCCTCCGCCTGCCTGCACCGGATCGCCTCGCGAATGACGTCGATCGCCTCGGTCTGGTCGTCCGCGAGGTAGAGCGCCCGGGAGCGGCCCTCGAGGAGCCGGGCGCGGTCTCCTGGAGCGAGATCGTCGCCGAAGCTCAGCGCCCGGGCGTACTGGGCTGCCGCCTCGCGGTACGCCCCGACGCTCGCCGCCTGCTCCGCCGCCGCAGGCGCGTAGCGCAGCACGGCGTCTCGGTCGGCGGCCTCCGCCGCGTGATGTGCGATGCGTGCGAGGTCGGCACGCGCACGGGGCGCGTCCGTGAGCGCCAGCAGCACGGACCGGTGCAGTGCGAGCCGCCGCGCCGGCGACAGGGACTCCTCGACGGCCGCGCGCGAGAGCTCGTGCCGGAACTGGACGCCTCCGTCGACGACGTGGAGGACGCCGCTCGCGAGGCACTCGTCCACGGAGTCGGCCGCCTCGCCGCACACCGCGAGAAGAAGCTCCGCGTCGAGCGAGGGCGGAGCGACCGCCGTCGCCTCGACGACCGCCGTCGCCTGGGGGCCGAGTTGCGCCACCCGGGCGCAGCACGAGGTCGCGCACGGTGTCAGGCACCTCGTCGGTGCCGTGCGCGAGGAGCTCGGTGACGTAGAACGGGTTCCCGGCGGTGAGGCGCCAGACGACGTCGAGGTCCACGCCGCGCGCACCGGCGAGCTCGGCGACCCCGTCGCGGGTGAGCGGCCGGACGACGAGCCGCTCGACGGCCGCCGCGGTCGAGATGTCTCCGAGCGCGATGCGGAGCGGGTGGTCGCGCGCGAGCTCGTCGTCGCGGTATGTGACGAGGACGAGAGACGACGTCGTCGGGAGCTTCCGGGCGAAGAGCCGCAGGACATCCAGCGTGCCCTCGTCCGCCCAGTGCGCGTCCTCGATCACGACCACGGCGTCGCGCGCCTGGATGAGCTCGAGGACCGCGTCGGCGACGTTGTGGGGCGCGCTCCACGGATCGAGGACGCCGTCGATCCCCGCGGTCTCGGCGATCTCGAGGAACGGCCCGAGCGGTCGCGGTGTCGCGAGCGGGTCGCATCCTCCCCAGAAGAGGGTCGTTCCCGCGGGGAGGTCGGCGCAGGCGCGCCGGACGAGGGACGTCTTCCCGACGCCCGCCTCCCCGCCCACGAAGAGGAGCCGCCCCTGTCCTGCGGCGGCGCCCGTGAAGGCCGCGTGGAGCGTCGCGAGCGGCTCCTCGCGCTCGAGGAGGACGTCGGTCGAGGAGGACTCGATGATCGCCATCATTGGATCCTGACGGGATTCGCCGGCGCCGACAAGCCACGGGGCTGAGCCTCGGTGAACGGCGATACCATCGGCGAGGAGCGAAGCGAAGGAGCGTGGAGATGGCCATCGTCGAGGCGAACCCGAACCTCGGTGCCCAGATCGTCGCGGATGCGAAGGAGCATGTCCTCTACTCGTGGTCCGTGCAGAGCCAGGTCAACCCGATCCCGGTCGCCGGTGCCGAGGGCCGTCATTTCTGGGATTACGACGGGAAGCGCTATCTGGACTTCGCCTCGCAGCTCGTCAACGTCAACATCGGCCACCAGCATCCGAAGATCATCCAGGCGATCAAGGACCAGGCCGACCAGCTCTGCACGATCGGCCCGCCGATGGCGAACGAGTCGCGCTCGCGCCTCGGCCGCATGCTCGCGGAGGTCACGCCCGGCGACCTCTCCGTCTCGTTCTTCACGAACGGCGGCGCCGAGGCGAACGAGAACGCGGTCAAGCTGGCCCGCCTCTACACCGGCCGGAACAAGATCGTCGCGCGGTACCGCTCCTACCACGGCGCGACGAACGGGGCCGTGACGCTGACCGGGGACCCCCGTCGCTGGGCCGTCGAGCCGGGGATGCCCGGCGTCGTCCGGATGCTCGACCCGTACACCTACCGGTGCCCGGCCGGCCATCCGGACCCGTGCCCCGTCTGCACGGGCGCGCCGCACCTGGAGGAGATCCTCCAGTACGAGGGGCCGCAGACGGTCGCCGCCGTCATGCTCGAGACTGTCGTCGGGACGAACGGGATCATCCCGCCGCCCGACGGGTACCTGCAGGCCGTCCGTGAGGTCTGCGACCGGCACGGGATCCTGCTGATCCTCGACGAGGTGATGGCGGGGTTCGGGCGCACCGGCCGGTGGTTCGCGTGCGACCACTGGGACGTCGTCCCGGACATCATCACCGTGGCGAAGGGCATCAACTCCGGGTACGTCCCGCTCGGCGCGATGATTGCGCGCGGCGAGATCGTCGAGGCGATCAGCGACCGGTTCTTCCCGGGCGGCCTGACCTACGCAGGCCATCCGCTCGCCTGCGCGTCCGCCGTCGCCTCGATCGAGGCCTTCAGGGAGGAGGGCGTCGTCGAGAATGCCGCGGCGATGGGCGACTGGTTCGCCGAGTCGCTCGGCGGCCTCGCGGAGCGCCACCCGTCGATCGGCGACGTGCGCGGGCTGGGCTGCTTCTTCGGCCTCGAGCTCGTGAAGAACCGTGAGACGAAGGAGATGCTCGTTCCGTTCAACGCGGCGGGCGAGGCGGCGGCGCCGGTCACGCGGCTCGTCAAGGCGGCGCTCGAGCGCGGCCTCTATCTCATGACGCACTGGAACGTGATCATGATCGTGCCGCCGCTGACGATCACGCGCGAGGAGGCCGAGGAGGGTGTCGCGATCCTCGACGACGTCCTCGCGCTCACGGACGAGCACTACGAGGGCTGAGCCGCCCGGCGGGTCATCGCCCGCCGGGAGCCTCAGGCGAGGAACCGGGCGATCGCGCTCGCCGTCTCGTCGAGCGCATCCCAGAGGACCGTGTGCCCGCCCGGCACGGTCACGACCTCGAGCAGGTCGCCGGCCGCGTTGCGGTGGGCGTCGAGGAGGTGGTCGTACGGCAGGTACGAGTCCTGGCCGAGGACGAGGAGTGTCGGTACCAGCACCGAGCCGAATGGAGCCGGCTGGGTCGCCATCTCCGAGTACGCGGTGACGACCGCAGCCTGCGTGTAGCGGTACCTCCAGCCGTCGGTGTCCTCCTCGAGGTGGCCTCTGAGCTCCTCCTCGACCAGCGCGCGGGGTGCCCGATGGAGCTGGCTCTCCTCGTAGCGCCGGTCGATCGCCTCCTCGAAGCTGGCGTAGCGCCGCTCCGCCCGGCCGTTCTCGGCCGCCCAGAGCGCGACGTGGCCGGGGAGCAGGATTGCGGGGTCGAGGAGCACGAGGCGGTCGACCTCGTCCGGACGCGCCGCGACGTGCTCGAAGGCGAGCCGCGCGCCGAACGAGTGGCCGAGCCAGGCGCGCCGCCCGTCCCCGATCGCCGCGCCGAGGCTCGCGAGGTGGTCCTCGATGCGCCACGGCGGCTCGCGCGGCGAATCGCCGTGCCCGAGCAGGTCCGGCGCGAGGATCCGGCGCGTCCCGGCGAGTCGCCCGGCGAGACCGGCGAAGTGCCCGCCCCACGCGGTGACCCCGTGGAGGCAGACGACCTCCGGCGCGCCGTCCTCGCCCCACCTGCGGACGTGGAGCGGTCGCGCGGTCGACGGGTCGCCGTCGCTGACGTGCGGGGAGGGGTCGGGGCGGACCGGCCGGCCGGCAGGCGGGTCGCTCACCGCGGATCCGGATCCGGCCTTGGCGATGCCTGGCCGCGCGGGTCGGGCGATCCCGGTCCGCGCCTTCCGGTCCGCGCTCCCGGTCCGCGCTCCCGGTCCGCGCCCCCCCAAGGGGGGTGCGAGGCACCCCTGGAGTCACGGTATCCGCCGACCACGGACCGGAACGTGCCGGCTTCGTGCCGACTCTGTCTCCACGCGCAGGCGCCGCGACGCCGGCCGTCGTCACGGTCGCGCCGGCTCGAGCTCACGTCTCCTCGTGCAGCGTCTCGAGCGAGTCCGGAACCATCTCGGTCCGGCGCGTTCCGTCGTCCTTGACGAGCGACCAGATCACCGTGCCGTCCCGGTCGATGAGGAAGGTCCCGCGGATCGGCGCCCCCGTCTCGTCGTTGAAGACGCCGTAGCGCTTCGCGGCCTCGCCGTGCGTCCAGAAGTCGGAGGCGAACGTGTACTCGGCGCCGAGCTCCTTCTTCCACGCCTGGCGCGCGGCAGCTGCGTCGCACGAGACGAAGACGATCTCGGTGTTCGCGTTGTGGAAGGACTCCAGGTTCTCCTGGAGGTCCATCGCCTCCTCGGCGCAGATCGCGGTGAACGCGAACGGGTGGAAGACGAGCAGCACGTTGGATCGCCCGATGTAGTCCGAGAGCCTCACCCGCGGCTTGCCCGCGGCCTCCTCGAGGTCGAACTCGGGGGCCTTGTCACCCGTCCCGATCGCCACTCGTCGCGTCCTCCTCCGACTCCTCGCCGTGCCCGGACGGAACATAGTACGTCCGTCCCTGCAGGCTCTCCGGAAGGTGGTCGACGAGGGCCGCGCCGGGGTCCTCGTGGGGTGAGACGTACCCCTGCCCGTGACCTCGCGCCTCGGCTCCGCGGTAGCCCGACCCGCGCAGCGCCGCAGGCGGCTCGGCGATCCCGTCCCGGCGGACGTCGGCCCGTGCGTCCCAGATGGCGCGGGCGGACGCGTTCGACTTCGGCGCGCGCGCGACGTAGATCGCGGCCTGCGCGAGGTTGAGCTGCGCCTCGGGGAGGCCGACGTGCTCGACCGCCTGGGCAGCCGCGACCGCGACGAGCAGCGCGCGCGGGTCGGCGTTTCCCACGTCCTCGCTGGCCGCGATCACGATCCGCCGCGCGAGGAAGCGCGGGTCCTCGCCGCCCTCGAGCATCGCGGCGAGGTAGTACACGGCGGCGTCGGGGTCGCCGCCGCGCATCGACTTGATCAGCGCGGAGGCGAGGTCGTAGTGCCGGTCGCCGGCGCGGTCGTAGCGGAGCGGCCGCTTGCGTGCGGCGTCGCGTACGTGCTCGACCGCGAGCGGCTGGTCCGCGGCCCCGGCGGTCTCCCATGCGAGCTCCAGTGTCTGCAGCGCGGTTCGCGCGTCACCGCCCGCCGCCGCCGCGATCTCGCCGACGACCTCGGCCGAGGTCGTCGCTCCGAGCTCGCCTGCGCCACGGTCGATCACCCGGCGGAGCTCGTCGACCGTCAACGGCTCGAGCTCGATCACGGTGCAGCGCGAGAGCAGTGCCTGGTTGACCTCGAAGTACGGGTTCTCGGTCGTCGCGCCGATCAGCGTCACGAGCCCGTCCTCGACCGCATGCAGGACCGAGTCCTGCTGCCGCTTGTCGAAACGGTGGATCTCGTCGATGAAGAGCAGCGTCCGGACGCCGTTGCCGCCGAGTCGGTCCCGCGCGCGAGCGATCACGCCGCGGACGTCGTCAACGCGGGCGGATACGGCGGAGAGCTCGTCGAACGCCGAGTCGGACGCCTCCGCCACGATCCGCGCGATCGTCGTCTTCCCGACACCCGGCGGGCCGTGGAGGATCATCGACGGCGCGCGTCCCTCCTCGATGGCGCGGCGGAGCGCCGTGCCCGGCCCGAGGACGTGCTGCTGGCCGACGAGCTCGTCGAGCGTCCGCGGTCGGACGCGCTGCGGAAGCGGCGCGATCGCGGCTGACCGCTCGGCAGCCGCGTCGCTGAAGAGGTCGCCCATGCGCGCCAGTATGCTCAGCGCGATGTCCGGGGCGGACGAGGACTTCGATACGCCGATCCTCGACGGCGCTGCGCCGAGCGACTACGAGCGGTACCTGAACACCGAGGAGCTGCTCGCCCTCCAGAAGGGCCCGGGCGAGTGGGTCCACCGCGACGAGCTCCTGTTCCAGGTCGTGCATCAGTCGTCGGAGCTCTGGCTGAAGCTCGCGACGAGCGACGTCGAGGAGGCGACGAGGCTCGTCGAAGCCGGCGACGAGGCGGAGGCCGCGCGTCTCCTGCGGCGGCCGCTCCGCTGCGTGCGCTACGCGACCGATCAGCTCGACATGCTCGAGGAGCTCTCGCCCTGGGAGTACCAGGAGATCCGCAAGGTGCTCGGGCACGGGAGCGGCTTCGACTCGCCCGGCTGGAGAGGGCTTCGCACCACGCTCCCGCGGCTCGGGCAGGCGTTCCACGCGCGTCGCCGGGCGGCAGGGCTCTCGCTCGTCGACGTCTACGTCGAGCGTCGCGATCACGAGGCGCTCTACCGGCTCGCGGAGTCGCTGACGGAGCTCGACGAGTGGTGCCAGCAGTGGCGCATGCGCCACTACCGCGTCGTCGCGCGGGTGATCGGCGACTCGGTCGTCGGCACCCAGGGAACGCCGGTCGAGGTGCTCGGACGCCTCGTGCAGACGGTCCTCTTCCCGGAGCTGTGGGAGGTCCGGAACGAGCTCACGGCCCGGTCGAAGGCCGAATCCACTTGACGCTCAGGGAGGAGGTCACGGAGCTCCTCCGGGACCTCATCCGTCTCGACACGGTCAATCCCCCCGGGAACGAGACACGCGCGGCGACCCTGCTGCAGGACTATCTCGCCGGGAACGGCGTCGCGAGCGAGCTCCTCGCGAAGACCCCCGAGCGCGCAAACCTCGTCGCCCGGCTCCCCGGGGGTGACGGGGCGACGCTGCTCCTCATGGCGCACACGGACACCGTTCTCGCGGACCCGGCCGAGTGGGCACGCGATCCGTGGTCGGGCGACCTCGTCGGCGGCGAGGTCTGGGGTCGAGGCGCGCTCGACATGAAGGGGCACGTCGCGGCCGCTGCCGTGGCCGTCGCCTCGCTCGCACGAGAGGGCGTGCGCCCCCAGGGGGACCTGCTCCTCGCGCTGACGGCCGATGAGGAGGTCGGGATCGACTACGGCATGTCCTGGCTCGCGACCGCCCACCCGGACGCCGTTCGCGCGACCTTCGCGCTGAACGAGGGCGGGGGCGAGCGCTGCGTCCTCGGCGGCCGGGTCTACTACCTCTGCTGCGCCGGGGAGAAGGCGACCGCACCGTTCAAGCTCCGCCTCCGCGGCCGGAGTGGTCACGCGTCGGACCCGCACACGGCCGACAACGCGCTGCTCAAGGCGGGCCCCGTGCTGGATGCACTCGCGCGTCTCGACCCGCCTCGCACGCTCGTCCCGGAGGTCAGCGCGTTCCTCGAGACGGTGCTGGGCGAGGCGCCGCCGGTCGAGGTCGCCCTCGAGCGCGCGCAGGCGCTGCACCCCCTTGCCGGCGAGCTCGTCGCGCCCCTGCTGTCGGCGACCCTCTCGCCGACGATGATCGAGGCGTCGCGCAAGCGCAACGTCGTCCCGGGCTCATGCGTGATCGAGGTCGACTGTCGCCTGCTCCCGGGCCAGGAGCCTGCCGAGATCGAGGCCTTGCTGCGCGCTGGCGTGCCGGGCGACTGGGAGATCGAGTGGATCGAGTCCGAGCACGTCGGCGGGACGCGGTCGCCGCTCGACACGGCACTCTGGCGCACGCTGCAGACGTGGGTCGACCGAGTCGAGCCGGGCGCGCGACTCGCGCCGATCGTGCTCGCCGGGTTCACGGACAGCCACTACGTCCGCAGTGCCTTCGGCACGACGGCGTACGGGTTCTTCCCGCTCCGGGCGATGGAGCCGCGGGATGCCGCTCGCCTCGTCCACTCGGCCGACGAGCGGATCTCGGTCGACGATCTCGAGGCAGGCGTCGACCTGTTCCGCCATGTCGCGACGACGCTCCGCGTCGATGCGTAGTTTGCGCGCGCTCCCGGGCAGTCTGTGCTTCTTCGTCTTCGCGTCCGGGGTCGTCGCAGGGCTCGTGCCGCGGCTGCCCACCGTTGCTCGTCGGGCCGAGACGTACGGGCGGCGCGCGGTACCCGCGTGGCGCCTACGCGTCCATCCCGGGCAGCCCGACTGACCCGAGCGAAAGGAGACGGAGTGGACGCGTTCGCCGGCTACCAGAACGAGATCTACATGGCGGGGCTCCAGGGCGCCCTGCCCGAGCTGCCGACGGATCTCACGCGCCTCGAGGCGCTCGCGGCCGAGCGGCTCCCATCCACGTCGTTCGCCTACGTGGCGGGCTCAGCCGGGTCGGAGTCGACGGCGCGCGCGAACCGCGCCGCGTTCGAGGCGTGGCGGCTCGTCCCGCGCCTGCTGCGCGACGTCACGGAGAGCGACATGTCGGTCACCGTGCTCGGCACCGCGATGCCGGCGCCGATCGCGCTCGCGCCCGTCGGCGTCCTCTCGATCGTCCACCCGGACGGCGAGTCGGCTGCGGCGCGCGCAGCAGCGGGTGTCGGCGTGCCGATGGTCGTCAGCACGGCGGCCTCGACCACGCTCGAGGACGTCGCCGAGGCGTCCGGACACGGGCCGCGCTGGTACCAGCTCTACTGGCCGAAGGACCGTGAGCTCGCCGCGAGCTTCCTCGAGCGCGCGGCGGCGGCCGGGTACCGGGCGCTCGTCGTCACGCTCGACACGCACGCGCTCGGTTGGCGGCCGCGGGACCTCGACAGGGCCTTCCTGCCCTTCCTCAAGGGCGTCGGCAACCAGAACTACTTCGCGGACCCGGTCTTCGTGCGCGCTCTCGGCGGGCCGGTGGACGCCGACAGTCTCGGTACGGCAGTGCTCCAATGGGCGTCGATCTTCGCCGATCCGACGCTCACCTGGGACGACCTCGCGTGGCTGCGGGAGCACTGGGACGGACCGATCGCGTTGAAGGGCATCCAGCATCTCGACGACGCGCGGCGGGCGGTCGACGCGGGGATGGACGGCGTCGTCGTCTCGAACCACGGCGGCCGGCAGGTCGACGGCGCGATCGCCTCGCTCGACGCGCTGCCGGCGATCGCCGAGGCCGTCGGCGACCGCGTCGACGTCCTGTTCGACAGCGGTGTCCGGACAGGCGCGGACGTCGTCAAGGCTCTGGCGCTCGGCGCCCGCGCCGTGCTCATCGGGCGACCGTACGTCTACGGCCTCGGCCTGGCCGGTGAGGCGGGTGTCCGGCACGTCCTCCGCTGTCTGCTTGCGGAGCTCGCGCTGACGTTGGCGCTCGCCGGCGTGACGCACCCCGGCGAGCTCGGCCCCGAGGCGCTCGCCCGCGCCTGAGACCCTGGCCGACGCTCTAGAGTCGTTCGCGACGAAAGGCGCACCGAACGACGCAAGAAATGGCCGACACGCTCATCGAAACCCCCGCCTGGCAGGCACTTGCGCGTCATCATGCGGCGGTCGTCGACCTCCACCTTCGCGACCTGTTCGCGGCGGACGGCACCCGCGTCGAGCGGCTGACGTTCGAGGCTGCGGGAATCGGCGCTGACCTCTCGAAGCATCGGGTCACGGCCGAGACCGTCGCCCTTCTGCTCGCGCTCGCCGCCGAGCGCCGCGTGACGGAGCGGCGTGACGCGATGTTCCGGGGAGACCACGTCAACACGACCGAGGACCGGCCCGCGCTCCACATCGCGCTCCGCATGCCGAAGGAGCGGTCGCTCGTCGTGGACGGCCGGGACGTCGTCCGCGAGGTCCACGAGGTGCTCGACCGGATGGCGGCCTTTGCGGAGCAGGTGCGCTCGGGCGAGTGGCGCGGCCACACCGGTCGTCCCGTCCGCGCCGTCGTCAACGTCGGGATCGGCGGCTCCGACCTCGGCCCGGCGATGGCATACCAGGCACTCCGGGCGTTCAGCGACCGCGGGCTCACCTTCCGCTTCGTGTCGAACGTGGACGGGGCGGATCTCCTCGAGGCGCTCCGTGACCTGGATCCCGAGGAGACGCTGATGATCGTCTCGTCGAAGACCTTCACGACCCTCGAGACGATGACGAATGCGACGAGCATCCGGGCCTGGCTCCTCGACGGGCTCGGCGGCGACGAGGCCGCGATCGCAAAGCACGTCGTGGCCGTCTCCACGAACCTCGAGGCCGTCGCGGAGTTCGGGATCGATCCCGCGAACGCCTTCGGGTTCTGGGACTGGGTCGGCGGGCGCTACTCGATGGACTCCGCGATCGGGCTCTCGACGATGATCGCGATCGGGCCCGACCGCTTCGCGGACCTGCTCGCCGGCTTCCACGCCGTTGACCGGCACTTCGCCGAAACGCCGCCCGACGAGAACCTGCCGCTGCTGATGGGGCTCCTGAGTGTCTGGTACCGCGACTTCTTCGGCGCCCAGACGCAGGCCGTGCTCCCGTACGACCAGTACCTCGCGCGGTTTCCCGCGTACCTGCAGCAGCTCGTCATGGAGTCGAACGGAAAGCGCGTCACGCTCGACGGCGGCCCCGTCGAGGGCGGCACGGCGCCCGTCGTCTGGGGCGAGCCGGGCACGAACGGGCAGCACAGCTTCCATCAGCTGCTGCACCAGGGAACGGTGCTCGTTCCCTGTGACATCGTCGCGTTCGCCTCGCCCGTCGAGGCGCTCGGGACCCACCATGACCTGCTTCTCGCGAACGCCCTGGCGCAGGCGCAGGCGCTCGCGTTCGGCCGGACGGCAGACGAGCTCCGGCAGGCCGGCGTCCCCGAGCGGCTCGTTCCGCACAAGGAGATGCCGGGGAACCGACCGACGACGTTCCTCCTGCTCGCGCGCCTGTCTCCGTTCGCGCTCGGCTCGCTGGTCGCCCTGTACGAGCACGCCGTCTTCACCGAGGGCGCCGTTTGGGGGATCGACTCGTTCGACCAGTGGGGCGTCGAGCTCGGGAAGGAGCTCGCGGTGAGGCTCGCGCCTGTGCTCACCGGCGAGGCCCCGGCCGAGCCGCTCGACGATTCGACCGCCGCGCTCGTCGCCCGCATCGGTCGCCTCCGCACCGAGGGCTGACGTGCTCGAGCTGCACGAGCCCGAGGGCGCGTTCGAGCGGATCGACTCGTGGCTCGGTGAGCAGGGCTTCTTCCGGCCCGGAGGCGAGCACCTCGTCGCCGACCTCTACCTCGGGTACGGCCTCTCGTCGACGCTCCGCCGGACGGCGACCCCGGCGCCCGACGAGCCGTGCCCCTTGCCGCTCGCCGCCTGTGTCGTCCGAACCGAGGATCATGCTGGTGTCAACCATGACAACAGCGCGGATGGTTCCGGTATCGATGCCGAGGCGGGCGATGGGGTCGAGATCGGCGGGTGGCGGCGAACCTGGGCCCCGGCCGAGCACGCCCGGGCAGTCGAGGCGGTCCGTGCCGCGATCGGGCGCGGCGACGTCTACCAGGTCAACCTGGTCCAGCACCTCTCTGCAACGTTCGCGGGCTCGCCGCGCTCGCTCGCCGCCCGGCTCGCTCCTCTGACACAACCGAACGAGCTGCCGTTCGCCGATGCCGCGTGGCGTGTCTTCGAGGGCCATGGCTGGGCGATCGTCACCGTCACTCCCGAGCTCTTCCTCGCCCGCCAGGGCGACCGGGTCTGGACGCGTCCGATCAAGGGAACGCGGCCGCACGGGCATCGGGAGGAGCTCCTCGCGTCGGCGAAGGACGCCGCCGAGCACGTGATGATCGTCGACCTGGAACGGAACGACCTCTCCCGCATCTGCCGGCCGGGGAGCGTGCGCTGGCCGACGCTGATGGTGCCCGAGCCGCTGGCCGGCGTCGAGCACCTCGTCTCGACGGTCGAGGGCCGGATCCGGCCGGGGGTCGGTCTGGCCGAGACGCTCGCGGCGACGTTCCCGGGCGGATCGATCACCGGCGCGCCGAAGATCGCGGCGATCGACCTGATCGCGGTGCTGGAGCCGGTCGGGCGGGGCGCGTCGATGGGGGCTCTCGGCCGCATTCACGGCAACGGTGACCTCGAGCTCGCGCTCACGATCCGGACGTTCGCGATCGCCGAGGGGCGCATCCATCTCTGGGTCGGCGGCGGCGTCGTCTGGGACTCCGACCCCGACGCGGAAGTGGAGGAGTCGCTGACAAAGGCAGCGCCGCTGCTGGACGCCATCGCCGCGCCGCTCGACGGGCGTTCGCCCGAGGTTGCCGCGGGAGGTCGGCGGTGAGCATGGTGCTCGGGGCCGCGATCTCGGGTCGCGGGGCCGTCGATCCGGCCGAGGCGGTCGTCGTCTGTGACGACGAGGGGTTCGCGCGCGGCCGAGCGGCCTTCGAGACGCTACGCGTCTACGACGGGAGGCCGTTCAGGCTCGCCGCACACCTCGAGCGGCTGGGCGGCTCCGCGGAGCGGCTCGGGCTCCCCGCACCCGACGCCGCCGCGCTCGCGGACCTGGCGGCGCTCGCGCTCGGAGCCGCCGGCGACCGTGACGGCGAGGACGCCGTCCTCCGCCTCTATTGGACACCGGGCGCCGGATCCGCGGGCCCCACCGCGATCGCCCTCGTCTCGGCGATCCCGGAGTGGATCGAGCCGGCCCGCGCGCGCGGCCAGCGGCTGGTCTCGCTCCCGTTCCCGCGGCGCTCGGCGCCGTGGCTCCTGCCGGGCACGAAGTCCGTGAGCTACGCGACGCACGTCGCCGCAGAGGCGGAGGCGAAGCGGCGCGGAGCGGACGACGCCGTCCTCGTCGACCTCGACGGGACGGTGCTCGAGGGGCCCGTGACGAACGTGTGGTGGCGGGAAGGCGCCGTCCTCCTGACACCTGCGGTCGGGCTCGGGATCCTCGCGGGCGAGACGCGCGCCGCGCTCCTCGATCTCGCGGCCGAGCTCGGCTACCGCGTCGAGGAGGGTGAGTATCCGGTCGGCCGCCTGCGCAGGGCGGACGAGGCCTTCACCTCGTCGTCGGTCCGCGAGGTCATGCCGGTCGGCGCCGTCGACGACCGCGTGTACGACGAGCGAGAGGCGGCGGAGCGCCTCCAGGAGGCGCTTCGGCGGGTCGCGCGGGCCTGACGAACGCGTCGCCGCCGAGCGCGTCGAGGAGCGCCTTCCGCAGCAGCCGTGGGCCGGGTCGCTGGCGCTACGCTGGCGTCATGGCGAAGCTTCGGCTCGGCGGCATGGCCCTCCAGAACGGGGTGCTCGTGCACGGGCCGACGTCCTGGGGCGCCGCCGTTCGGCTGCCCGACGGCACGGTCAAGGCCGCGTCGGGGCCGAAGCCGCGGATCGCCGCCCGCGTGACGATGCCGTTCCTTCGCGGGCCACTTCGGCTCGCGGAGGCGGTCGCCGTCCTGCCGCTCGTCAAGCGGGCGCTGCCCGAGGCGCGGATGCCCTTCGAACGGCCGTCGGTGGCCGTTGCCCTCGTCGCGGGAAGCGCCGGCGCGAGCCTTGCGCGACGCTCGTCGCTCCCCACGCTGACACGCGAGGCGACCGTGCTGCTCGCCTCGATCGCGCCCGCCCTCGTCGCGTTGCGTGGGCACGAGCTGACCTCGTACCACGGTGCGGAGCACGTCTCGATCGGGACGTACGAGACCGGCGAGCGAGCGGCGAAGGAGCACGATCGCTGCGGCTCGCACCTCGTCGGCCCCCTGACGCTGACGACGGCGCTGGTCGCGGCCGCCGTCGAGCGCGCACCCGAGCGCCACCGGCCGGCAGCTCGCCTGGTCGGCACCGTCGGCGCCCTCGGCGCGGCCGTGGAGATCTTCGGCTGGATGAGCAGGAACCCCGACCGCAGGCTGGCGCGCGCGCTCGCACGTCCCGGCACCGAGCTCCAGCGTCACCTGTCGACGAGCGAGCCCTCCGACGAGCAGCTCGAGGTCGCCGAGGCGGCGCTCCGCGCATGCCTGGAGGCCGAGGGGGCGCGATGACCGCCGTGACGCCGGGCGTCGCGCGCGAGCGCCTCGACCCCGCGATCTTCGAGCTGCCGGTCGAGAAGATGCGCGACGGCTACTACAGCGACGCGTACTTCAACCACACGCGCGCCGCGCTCCTCCACGACGACCGGCATCCCCGCGTCGTGATGCAGCTCTTCCAGCGCAAGCACGCGATGGTCGGAGGGATGGACGAGTCGATCGCGATCCTCCGGCTCTGCTCCCACGACTGGGACGGGCTGGTGGTCCATGCGCTTCACGACGGGGACCGGATCGAGCCGTGGGAGTCGGTGATGACGATCGAGGGCGACTACACGGACTTCGCCCATCTCGAGACGGTCGTCCTCGGGACGCTCGCTCGGCGCACCCTGATCGCGACGAACACCGCCCGCGTGCTCGAGGCCGCGAACGGGAAGCCGATCATCTTCATGCCGGCCCGTCATGACCACCACCGCGTGCAAACGGGCGACGGCTACGCGGCCTACGTCGCGGGCGCCGTGCTCGGCACCGAGATCGGCGTGACCTCGGACGCCCAGGCATCGTGGTGGGGAGGTCGCGGACTGGGGACCGTGCCACACTCGCTCATCGCCGCGTACGGCGGCAACACGGTGCTCGCGGCGATGAAGTTCGCGGAGTGGGCGCCGGAGGACCTCCGCATCACGGTCCTCGTCGACTTCGAGAACGACTCGGTACGGACCGCCCTCGACGTCGCCCGCGCCCTCGGGCCCCGGCTCTGGGGTGTGCGGCTCGACACGTCGAGCCAGCTCGTCGACCGGTCGCTCTGGGACGAGCTCGGCGACTTCGACCCGCGCGGCGTCAACGAGCGTCTGGTCTGGAAGGTCCGCAACGCGCTCGACGAGGACGGCTTCGAGCGCGTCCGGATCGTCGCCTCCGGCGGCTTCACGGTCGAGAAGATCGAGCGATTCGCGCGGAGCGGGGTCCCGATCGACGCCTACGGCGTCGGCTCCTCGCTGATCCGCGGAGAGAACGACTTCACCGCGGACATCGTCCTCACCGACGGCCGGCCGGCCGGCAAGGTCGGGCGCCGATTCCGCCCGAGCGAGCGCCTCGAGCTCGTACGATGACGGCATGAGCGGCCGGCTTCTCTGGGACGTCGACACGCAGGTCGACTTCATCCGCCCCGACGGCAAGCTTCCCGTGCCCGAGGCCGAAGACGCGATCCCGGCGATGGCTCGGCTCGTCCGGTGGGCCGAGGCGGAGGGCGTGACCCACCTGGCGACCGCGGACGACCACGAGCTGACCGATCCGGAGATCGCCGACGAGGCTGACTTCACGACGACCTTCCCGCCGCACTGTCTGCGGGGCACGCCCGGCGCGGCGAAGATCCCCGAGACCGCGCAGCGCGATCCGCTCCCGCTCTCGCTCACTCCGTACCCGCCGGGGCAGTTGCCCGCGCTCGTGCGCGACCGGCGCGAGCTGCTCCTCCTGAAGAAGTCGTTCAGCGCCTTCTCGAACCCGAACCTGGAGCCGCTCCTCGAGCTGCTCGAGCCCGACGAGGTGATCCTGTTCGGCGTCGCGACCGACGTCTGCGACCACGCGGCGATCATGGGGCTGTTGCAGCGGCAGTACTCGGTCGCCTTCGTGGAAGATGCCTCCAGCGGGCTGGAGCCGGACTTCGTCGCGCACTCGTTCGAGCTGTGGCGTGCCGGCGGCGTCCGCTTCACGACGGCGGACGAGGTCGTCGGCACGTAGCCGTGACCGTCCCGGCGCTCGTCGGCCGGGCGCGGGCGGCCGCCGCAGACCTGGGGTTCGAGCGGAGCTGCAGCGACCAGGACGGCCGCCTCCTCCACGTGCTCGCGGGCCGCCGAGGCATCGAGCGGGTCGCTGAGATCGGGACGGGAACAGGCGTCGGAACGGCGTGGCTCACGAGCGCGCTGCCGCCCGGCGTGCCGCTCTTCAGCGCGGAGATCGACCCTCGTCTGGCGCAGGCCGCCGCTGAGCTCTTCGCCGACGATCCCGACGTCCACGTGCTGACGGGCGACTGGCGCCTGGCACTGCCGCCGCACGCGCCCTTCGACCTGCTCTTCGTCGACGGCGGCGGAGCGAAGGACGACCCCGATGCCGTGCTCGGGCTGGCGGCTCCCGGCGCGACGATCGTCATGGACGACTTCTCTGCGACATGGGAGAGCCCCGATCCCCGGCGCGAGCGGTGGTTCGGGCATCCACGCGTCGTGTCCGTCGAGCTCGGCACGGGCGGCGACGCACGCGTTCTCGTCGCCGTCGTGCGGCGCTAGGCCTCAGTCCTCGAGGCGTCGATCGGCAACGAGCCAGAGTGCGGCGCGTCCACGGCTCACGTAGACGGCGAGGAGCACCCATCCGACCAGTGCGAACGGCGCGAGGCCCGCGAGGTCGGACGACGACGGCGCCGCCGCCAGGCATGCGACGGGAAGGACGGCAGCCGGCACGAGGACGAACCAGCGTGTCATGCGTCCGCTCCACAGCAGCACGCCGGACACGATCACGGCCGCCCCCACGCCGATCCCGAACAGCGCGAGCGTCGAGTCGCCTCCATCGGGGGAGCCGCAGCAGCCGCTCACCGCCGAGGCCGCGAGCCCGGCGAGTGCGGCGCCCACTCCGATCAGGACGAGAAGGACGGACACGACCGCCACGCTCCGTGGCCGCGCCGCCGACGTCGGTTGCGGTGCCTCGAACAGCTCAGTGCCCTGCCGAATCCTGCGGCGCGACGTGCCGAGCGAGCGCCGCGAGACGCTCGTCCCACTCGGCGCCGACGCGCTCGAGCCACTCGGCTGCGGCGTCGAGGGGGGCGGAGTCGAGCTCGTAGCGCGTCTCGCGCCCGCGGCGCTCGGCGCGCACGAGACCGGCGTCCCGGAGCGTCGTCAGGTGCTTCGCCACGGCCTGGCGCGTGACGGGGAGCTCACCTGCGAGCTCGGACTGGCTCGCGCTGCCGCGCTCGGCCAGACGCTCGAGCATGGAGCGCCGGCTCGGGTCGGCAAGCGCGGCGAAGATGCGGTCTACGCGAGCGTCCACGACGCGAGTGCCGTGAACTCCAGCGCGGTGCTCCATTCCGGCGAGGTCTCGCGGACGTGCACCGCCGTCCCGCCCACCGCGTCCGTGAGCGACAGCTCGACGACACCGTTGTCCTCCCACCGCAGGACGAGCAGCTCCTCCTCGCGCACGGTCTCGACCTCGCCCCGCCGCACGTCGCCGTCGTCCCAGCGGAACTCGGCGGCCCCGCCCTCGCGCAGGTCGAGCGAGACCTCGTTGGCGAACCACTCCTCGAGACGCTCCGCGTCGGTCAGCGCGTTCCACGCCTCCTCACGGGTGGTCGGAAGCAGGATGTCCCGCGTGATCTCCATGCGCAACCTCCGCGTTGCGTATACTAGGCAACCAGATGGTTGCACGATACCCGGAAAGGAGGCGGCCGTGCCGCTGATCCCGACGGTCGTCGAGGCGGACGGCCGCGCGGAGCGCGCGTTCGACATCTACTCGCGACTGCTGCGCGACCGGATCGTGTTCCTCGGGCGGCCCGTCGACGAGGAGATCGCGAACCTCATCGTCGCGCAGCTCCTCTTCCTCGCCGCCGAGGATCCGGACGCCGACGTCAATCTCTACGTCAACTCGCCCGGCGGCGACGCCTACGCGGGCATGGCGATCTATGACGCGATGCAGCACATCCGCCCCGCCGTGAAGACGATCTGTTACGGGATCGGCATGTCGGCCGCAGCGATGATCGTTGCCGGCGGCTCGCCGGGAAAGCGTCTTGCCCTGCCGCACGCGAAGCTCATGATCCACCAGGGCTCCGCGGGCTTCCGCGGCGCGCCCTCCGACGTTGCGATCGCCGCGCGCGAGATCGAGTCCACGACCCGCCAGATGGCGGAGATCCTCTCCCACCACTCGGGGCGACCGGTCGAGCAGGTGATGGAGGACATCGACCGCGACCGGTTCATGACGCCGGAGGAGGCGGTGGAGTACGGGCTGATCGACGACGTGCTGGGGCCGCGGCCCGGTGTCGGCGGGGCAGTAGCATCGGCGGCGTGAAGGCGCTCGCCATCCATCACGTCGGCGTCGCGGTCGACGATCTCGACCGCGCGCTCACGACGTACGTCGACATCCTCGGCGGAGCGCTCGAGCACCGCGACGAGCTCGCCGAGCAGGGCATCCTCGCCGCTGCGGTCATGGTCGGCTCGGATCGCCTCGAGCTCCTCGCGCCCACCGGCGACGACACGCCCGTCGGGCGGTTCCTCGCGAAGCGCGGCCCGGGCATGCACCACATCGCCTACAGGGTCGACGACGTCGCAGCGGCGCTCGCCGACCTCGCTGCCGCAGGCGCCGAGCTGATCGATGAGACTCCCCGCCGCGGGCTCTTCGGGCTCGAGGTCGCTTTCGTCCATCCCGACGCCGTCCACGGCGTCCTGACCGAGGTGGTGTCCCCTGCCTGACGATTCGGTTCGCATCGAGCTCGCCTTCAAGGGCGGGCAGACCATCGCCGCGATGGTGACCGCGCAGACCGCCGAGGCGGTCGAGCGGGCGGTCAACTCCGGCGCCGGCGGCACGGTCGAGATCGAGACCGACGACGGCCGGATCACGGTCGTCGTGTCGCGCGTGGTCTACCTCAAGCGCTTCACGAAGGGCTCTCAGCCCGGGTTCGCCGCGTACTAGGCAACCCCGGTGGCGGCAGGTCGGCTTCCGGCGGCCGAGACGGAGCAGGCGGCCCGGGTCGTCGCCGCCGTCACGGACGTCCTCGGAAACGATCTGCTCGGCGTGTACCTGCACGGGTCGGCCGTGCTCGGAGGCATCCGGCCGCACAGCGACCTCGACGTCCTCGCCGTGTCCGCCCGGCGCACGACGCCCGAGGAGAAGCGCCGCCTGGTCGACCGGCTGCGCGCGGCCTCGGGAGCCGGGGCCCCGTCCCCGCGCGACCGGTCGAGCTGACGATCGTCGTTGCGTCGGAGGTACGGCCCTGGCGCACGCCGGCGAGGCTCGACCTGCAATACGGCGAGTGGCTGCGCGACGACTTCGAGCGCGGGAAGCTCGAGCCGTGGTCCGAGAACGCGCACCGCGACGTCGCGGTCCTCCTCGGATCGTCCTGCTCGGCGACCGCCCACTCGCCGGTCCGCCACCGCCAGAGTTGCTCGACCCCGTCCCGCGCGACAACCTCGTCGCCGCGATGGTCGGTGGTCTCGACGAGCTCGAAGGGGACATCGAGGACGACACGCGCAACGTCGTGCTGACGCTGGCGCGGATCTGGTGCACCATCGCGACCGGGCAGATTCGCTCGAAGGACGAGGCGGCGGCGTGGGTGCTGGCCCGGCTCCCCGAGCGGCATCGGCCCGTGCTCGAGCGCGCGCGGTCGATCTATCTCGGCGAGACGGAGGAGCGATGGGACGACCTCGCGCCGCAGGTTCGGCCGCACGCCGCGTACGTCGTGACGGAGATTCGGCGGCTGGTGGAGGCGTCGAAGCCCACCGATCGCGCCGACTGAACGGCGACACGAAGTCGGCACACCCGTGTCACGGGTCGAGCGATACCGTGTCTTCAGGGACACGGGAGTGCCCCTGGGGGAGGTTGGGGCGCGGTGCGCACCCGCGCCGCCGACGGCGCAAACCCGCCATCACTTCCGCCGTGTCCGCACCCGACCGGCCGCCGGACGGCCTCCACTACCCTGACGCGATGGCGCTCGAGGTCGGGATCGTCGGTCTGCCCAACAGCGGCAAGACCACCCTGTTCAACGCCCTCACGCGCGCCGGCGCCGAGATCACCGCCTACGCGTCCGTCACCGACAAGCCGAACGTCGGGATGGCGACGATCGCCGACGACCGGCTCGACCGGCTCGCCACGCTCGTCGGCGCCAAGAAGGTGACGCCCGCCGCGGTTCGCGTCGTCGACGTCCCCGGAACGGGGCCGCAGCTCCTCGGCAACCTCCGCCAGGTCGACGCGATCCTCGCCGTGCTCGACGGCTTCTCCTCCGACGCGACGCCGGCCGACGACCTCGAGACGCTCAAGCTCGAGCTGCTCGTCGCCGACCGCGACCACGTCGAGCGCCGCCACGAGCGGGTCGCGAAAGAGGCGAAGTCCGGCGATCCGACCAAGCGCCTCGAGGTCGAGGTGCTCGCCTCGCTGCTCGACCACCTCGACGAAGGGCTCACGCTCGCGGACTGGAACGGCGAGCTGCCGGCCGAGTTGGAGCCGCTGACCTCCAAGCCGCTCCTCGCGCTGGAGAACGGCCCGAAGGGCATCGACGGCAGGCTGGAGGCGGAGCTCGCCGAGCTCCCCGAGGAGGAGGCGGCCGAGTTCCGGGACGGGCCATCCGCGCTCGACGAGGTCGTGCGCCGCCTCTCGGAGGCACTCGGGCTGATCACGTTCTTCACGGCGGGTGAGAAGGAGACGCGCGCCTGGACCCTCCGTGCCGGCCAGACGGCGCTGGACGCGGCGGGAACGATCCACACGGACATCGCGCGCGGGTTCATCCGCTGCGAGGTCATCGCGGCCGACGACCTTCTCGCTGCCGGATCCCACGCGGAGGCCGCGCGGCGCGGTACGCAACGGCTCGAGGGCAAGTCGTACGTCGTGCAGGACGGTGACGTCCTGAACGTCCGCTTCAACGTCTGAGCGGAGCGATGAGTCGTCGCCGCGTACGCCGTCCTGTTCGCGGGTAGGAAAAGCGCGGAGTCACGACGTCCGACAAGAAGCAGCGATGCCCAGGATCATCCCGAATCTCTGGTTCGACACGGAGGCGGAGGAGGCCGCGGCCTTCTACACCTCGACGTTTCCGAACTCGCGCGTCGTCGCGGTCACCCGCTACGGCGAGGCAGGCCCGCGCGAGGCCGGTCTCGTCATGACCGTGGAGCTCGAGCTCGACGGCCAGCGTCTCGTCGCCATCAACGGCGGGCCGGAGTTCGCGCCGACCGAGGCAGTGTCGCTCGAGGTCCGCTGCGAGTCGCAGGACGAGATCGACGAGTACTGGAGCGCGCTCACCACCGACGGGGGGAGGAAGGGGTCTGCGGTTGGCTCAAGGACCGGTACGGCTTCAGCTGGCAGGTGACCCCCGTCCAGCTCGAGGACATGATCCTCGACTCCGACCAGGAGAAAGTCGATCGCGTCATGAAGGCGCTCCTCCAGATGCGGAAGCTCGACGTCGCCGAGCTCGAGCGCGCAGCCGAGGGCGCCGCGGTCTGACGGCGGCCTGCCGGGAGGAGGCGGTCGCTCAGCCCACCGCGACGGCGGCCGCGCCGCCGAGCGCGAGCGCACCGCCGATTCGCCTGCTGCGATCGAGGCGCTCGGCCAGGAGGACGCGCGCGAGGACGATCGTCGTCACCGGATAGAGGGCGCTGAGGACGGCGACGATCCCGGCCGGCCCCTTCGTGGTGGCGAAGGCAACGAGGACGTTCGCGACCGTGTCGAAGGCGGCGACCGCGAGGATCATCGGGAGGAGCCGCGCCGGCGGCCGGAGCGGAGCTGAGGCGACGAGCGCCGCCACGAGGGCGACGGTCGCGCCCGCCCCACGCGCGACGAGAATCGTCCAGGCGACGCTGTCGTCCGACGATGCGTCAAGCCCGACGATGAACAGGCCGAAGCCCAGGGCAGCGGCAAGGGCGAGGATCACGCCGGTCGCGAGGCCGGATCCTCTCCCGACGCCGCCCGTCTCCCGCGCCAGGAGGACGACGCCGCCGAGCACGACCACGATGCCTACCCATTGCAGCGCGCTCGGCGTCTGCCCGCGGGCCACGTCGACCGCGAGCGGGACGATCGGGCTCGTCGCGGAGATAGGGGCGACGATGCCAATCGCACCGATCGCCATCCCGCGGTAGAGCGCTGCGAGGCCGAGGGCGGCCGCTGCGCCGGCGCCCGCGGCCGGCCAGAGGTCGACGAGCGCCGGCCGGGCGTCGCCGCTCGTCAGCGCCCAGATCGCTGCGCCGAGGAGCCCGGCTGCCTGGGAGATCACGAGCACGGTGAGCACGTGCGCCCTCCGCGACGCGAGCCCACCGAGGAAGTCGCCGATGCCCCAGGAGGCCGCGCCGAGGAGCGCGAGAGCGGCGAAGCCCAATGCGTCAGTCGCCGACCGGCCGCGTCGCGGCGGTCGCGTCGAGCTGGTTCGCGTGGTAGAGGACGATCGCCTCTGCGGTGCGGGCTGCCGCCCGTTCGTGGTGCGCGGCGATGGCGTGCAGGAGCTCGGCCCGGAGAGTGGCATCGAGGCCGTCGGCCCGCTCGTCGACGAGTCGCACACCGAGCTGTACGTGACCGAGCAGTGCGCCCTCCGGGGTCGGCCGGAAGGCCGGACCCCGGCCGAGTTCCCGTACGCGGCCGACGTCGTGCAGCAGGGCGGCGGACAGGAGCAGGTCGCCCCGCAGCCGGGGATGGAGCTGTGCGGTCTCCCGGCAGAGCGTCGCGACGCCGACGGTGTGCTCGAGCAGCCCACCCGCGTAGCCGTGGTGGCCGTCCGCACCGGCGGCCGGGAGCAGCCGCATGCCGTCGCGGATCTCGGGATCCGAGAGGATGTTCGTGACGAGGGCAGCGAGGGATGGATGCGCGAGCTCCGCGGCGAGGAACTCGATGAAGCCCTGGAGCTCGTCGGCGTCGCGGCGCATCGCGGGCGCGAGCTCGGCGGGATCTGCCTCCGAGGGCTCGACGGCGCGTACCTGGAGCTGGAGCCGTCCGTCGAAGCGCTCGACGCGGCCGAGCACACGGATCGCGTCGCCCTCCTCGAACCGGCGGTCGAGCAGCTCGACGTCGTCCCAGATGCGTCCCTCGATCCGTCCGCTCGCGTCGACGAGCTCGAGCGCGAGGTACGGCTTCCCGCTCCGCGTCGTCAGTCGCCGCTTCCGTGCGACCGCGAAGACGCCGTCGACCGTGCGATCCTCTACCAGGTCGGCGATCGTCCCCACGAGGTGAGTCTAGGTCGCTGTAGGCTCGATCGGTGGCCGATGTCCGTCCGTTCCGCGCCGTCCGCTACGCCCGGCCGAGCGCAGAGGTGACGGCGCCGCCATACGACGTGATCGACGCGGACGACTGCGCGCGGCTCCGCGCTCGCGACCCTCACAACGTCGTGCATCTGACCTCCGAGCCGGACGAGGAGGCCGCGGCGGAACGACTCCGCCGCTGGCTCGACGACGGTGTGCTCGTCCGCGACGAGACGCCGGCCGTGTGGTTTCTCGAGCAGGACTCCGTCGGCCCGGACGGCGTCGCGCGGCGACGAGACGGGATCGTCGCCTCCCTCCGGGTCGAGCCGTACGCGAACGACGTCGTCCTGCCGCACGAGCGCACTCACGCGACCCCGCTCGAGGGGCGGCTTCGCCTGCTGCGTGCAACGCGCACCCAGCTCGAGCCGATCTTCCTCCTCTACGACGGATCCACGCCGGTCCCACGCCCAGACGGCGAGCCCGACATCGACGTCGAGGGCACGCGGCTCTGGCGACTCGACGGCGAGCATGGTGTTCCGGAGGCCTTCGAGGGCCGGCAGCTGCTCATCGCGGACGGCCACCATCGGTACGAAGCCGCGCTCGCCTTCGCGGCCGAGGACGGAGCCGATCGGATGCTCGCCGTCCTCGTCTCGACCGGCGATCCCGGGCTCGAGGTCTTCCCGACCCACCGCGTCTTCACGGGAAGGCACGACATCGACCCGGCCGGCGAGCCGGTCGGCCTCGAAGACGCTCTGTCGGCGCTCGGCCGCGAGCCTGAAGGAGTCCCCGCCGCCGTCTTCGTGCGGCGCGGCGAGACGAGGCTCGTCCGCGGCGCGCCGGGCGAGCTCGACGTCGAGCTCGTCGACCGCTTCGGGCACGACGGGATCTCGTACACCCCCGATCGAAACGCCGCGATCCGACTGGTCGAGGGCGGCGAGGCGGATTGCGCCTTCCTCCTTCGCCCCCCGGTTGTCGCCGACGTGTTCGAGCGGGCGCGTCGCGGTCTGACGATGCCGCCGAAGGCGACGTACTTCCATCCGAAGCTCCTCTCGGGACTCCTCTTCCACCCCGTCGACGCGTGAGCGCGCGCGACCACGACTGGCTCGGGTTCTCGCGCGCCTGCGTCCGCGACCTCGACGCCGTCCTGCGGGCCCTGCCGACGCGCGCGGAGCGCGAGCCGGTCCTCCGGGTCGGCGAAGGCGGCGACGACACGACTGCGATCGACGCGGCGGCGGAGCTGGCGGTCGTCGAGCGGCTGGAAGGGATCGGCCTCGACCTGACGCTCGTCTCGGAGGAGCTCGGTCTGCGCGCGTTCGGCGCCGGCGGCGGGCTGCGCGTCGTGGTCGACCCGATCGATGGCTCGGTGAACGCGAAGCGCGGCATCCCGTTCTTCTCCCTCTCGCTCGCGGTCGCGCAGGGCGAGACGATGGACGACGTCTTCTTCGGCTTCGTCCACGACTTCGGCGCAGGCGAGGAATGGGTCGCCGAGCGCGGTCGCGGCGCCTTTCTCGACGGTGTGCCGATCGACGGGCCGGGCCCCAAGGACACGATCGAGATCCTCTCGCTCGAGGGCACGACGACCGAGGCAATCGCCCGTGCCGTCCCCGGCCTCGACGGCGTCGCACACCGCGTGCGAGTCATGGGCTCGCTCGCGCTGTCGCTCTGCCATCTCGCCGCCGGTCGCGTGGACGCGGTCTGCTGCCTCAAGCCGGCGCGGTCGATCGACATCGCCGCGGCGCAGCTCCTCGTCCGGGAGCGTGGCCTCGCGATCGAGTTGTTCGAGGAGCCGCCCTTCGGCAGTGCCCCGCTCGATCTCGGGCAGCGCTCGCGCATCGTCGCGGCGCACGGCCGCGAGCAGTGCGAGGCCCTCGCCGCCGCTCTCTCGCAGACGTAGCGCCGCCTTCACGTCTGCGCGAATCTCGGCATGAAGTCGGCACAGAGCCGTCGGAGAGCTCGCGATAACGTGACATCAGGGCACCGGGTGTGCCCCTGGGGGAGGTTGGGGCTGCAAACGGCGGGGACCCGGGGCCGGCGCGAACGCGGCCGCCACGCCGACGCTGAACCGGCGCAACCCCTGTCCGCGACGTGTCCGGCTGATCGACGTTCTATGCTCGCGCGGTGCCGGTGAAGCGCAGATTCTTCGAGACGGCGATCACCGTCCGGACGCTCCTGATCGCGGCGCTCATCGTCGGGCTCGCGGCCGCGGTCGTCTCGATCCTCGACGCGCTCGTCATCGTCTTCCTCGGCATCTTCCTCGCGCTCGTGTTCGAGATCCCCGTGCGCGCGTTCATGCGCTGGACGGGTCGCGGGCGGGGACTCTCCGCGACGATCATGGTCCTCGGCACGACCGTTGCCGTCGTGGTGCTCGCGCTCATCCTGCTCGTCCCGCTCGTCGGCTCCCTGCGCGACTTCCTTCACGACCTTCCGGATCTCGTCGACGAGCTTCGCGACTCCGGCGAGCTGTCGTGGCTCGGCGATTCGGGTGCTGCCGAGAACGTCCAGCAGGGGGCGAACGACCTCTCGTCGACGATCCCCGATGCGATCAGCGCGATCCTGGGCGTCGCCGGGCAGGCGTTCTCAGCCGGGCTCACGGCCTTCACGCTGATCTTCCTCGCGCTCTTCCTTCTCGTGGACATGCCGCGCCTCAAGGGAGCGCTTCGCTCGATGCTGATTCCGAGCGAATCCGAGCGCTGGCTCGAGGTATGGGAGAACGTCACGGAGACCATCTCGCGCTGGGCGATCGGCGCGATCACCATCGCACTGATCGCCGGGACGACCCAGGGCCTCGCCGCCTTCCTGCTCGGTTCCAGCTACGCGCTCGCGCTCGGCCTGATCGCGGGCTTCCTCGACCTGATCCCGAACATCGGCGCGACGATCGCGGGCTTCATCCTCGTCCCGACCCTGTGGGCCGAGGAGGGCATCACGGCCGCCGTGATCATGCTCGTCGTGATCCTCGTCTACCAGCAGGTCGAGAACAACCTGCTCGGGCCGACGATCTACGGCAAGGCGGTCAACATCTCGCCGTTCTTCGTCATCCTGGGCGTGACGCTCTTCGGCGCGCTCCTCGGCGTTCTCGGCGCGCTCGTCGCCGTGCCCGTCACGGCGTCGCTCCAGATCGTCGTCCTCGAGGTGACGAAGGCCCATCGCGCACGCATTGCCGAGCTCCGCGCCGCTGCGGAGCCTCCCGCCGCGGAGGCGGTCGCAGCGCCCGAGACGGCCGCGTAGCGGTGCTCGAGGCGCTCTGGTGGGGAGCCTTCGGGAGCTCCTCGCTCCTGATCGGCGCCGTCTTCGCCCTGCGGGTCACGGTGAACCGGCTCGTCCTCGGGCTCGTGATGGGGTTCGGCGCGGGCGTTCTCCTGAGCGCGGTCGCCTTCGAGCTCGTCGAGGAGGCGTTCGACACGTCCGGGGTTCTCAGCGACGTCGCGACGGGCCTCTTCGCGGGGTGCGCGGTCTACACCCTCGGTGACGCCGTCATCGACCGCCTGGGCGGCGCCGAGCGCAAGAGCATGGAAGGGGCGGCAGCCGGCGGGTCGGCGCTCGCGATCGTCCTGGGCACCGTGCTCGACGGGATCCCGGAGTCCGCGGTTCTCGGTCTCACTCTGCTCCAGGGTGGCACCGTGAGCGTCGCGATGCTCGCAGCGGTCTTCCTCTCCAACCTGCCCGAAGCGGTCGCGGCGACGGCGGGCCTCAAGGCGTCCGGCTGGCGGAGCTCTCGCGTGTTGCTGCTGTGGGCGGGGATCGTTGCCGTCTCCGGCCTCGCGGCTCTCGCGGGATTCGGGCTCTTCGACTCCGCCTCGCCCTCGGTCGTGGCATTCGTCCTCGCGTTCGCCGGCGGCGCGATCCTGACGATGCTCGCCGACACGATGATGCCCGAGGCCTTCGCATACGGCGGCAAGTGGGTCGGCGTCGTGACGACCCTCGGCTTCGCGACCGCGTTCGCGATCAGCGCATTCGAGTGATGACGGCGGGCCATCGCCGGCCCGCCGTCGGACCGGTGCCTACGAGGCGAGCGCCTTGCGCTTGATCTCGTCGAACTCGGCCTGCGTGATCGCGCCCGAGGAGAGAAGCGCGTTCGCCTTCTCGATCTCCGCTGCGGCGCCACCGCCCGCGACGGACTTGACGTAGTCGTCGAACTGCGCCTGGGAGGCCTGCGCCTGTTTCATGTCGCGCTCGGCCATGTGGTGACTCTGCGTGATGATGTAGACGAACACGCCGAGAAACGGCAACAGGATGACGAAGAGGATCCAGACCACCTTCATCCCGCCGCCGATGTCGTGCCGGCGGAAGATGTCGATCAGGACCCTGAACAGGATCAGGAACCAGGCGATCCAGATGAAGAAGACGAGCATCGTCCAGAGGACGTCGAGGAACGGATAGTCCGCTGCTACGGGCACTGCCACCTACCTCTCCGAGGATGTGATGAACGGCCTGTCCCCCCGCGACGGCGCAGCGAGCCAGGCCGCGACATCCTAGTACGACCGCGGCTGCGTCAGTGCGAGGGCTGCTCGAGCGCGAGGTGCCGCGCTCCGGGAGCGGCGGCCGTGCGATAGAACACGAGAGCCGTCGTCGAGCAGGGAAGGCCAACCGCCGGGATTCGAGCACCAGGTCGTCCGCCGGCGCTGGCGCCCAGGACGCGAGCGAAGGAGACGTGATGACCAATGACACGAGATCCGGGCGCGGCTACGAGTACGGCGGTCCGGCGTTCCCGGGTGGGATCCTCGTCGGAATCGGGCTCGGGATCCTGCTCGGCGACTTCTTCGCCTGGCTCCTGATCGGGCTCGGGGCGGGATTCATCCTGATGGGCTTCATCGCGGCGATCGCACGCCGCTGACCACGGAGCCCCCGGGGCAGACACGGCCACTTCCGACGGCAGCGGCACGACAACCGACGCGACAGAGACGAGGAGGATCCGGTGCCAAACCCCACAACCGCAGATCGTGAGGTGCTCCCGATCGCGGACGCGCCGTACGACGGCCCCGTCTACGAGGACGCGAAGGACCCGAACGCCACGTTCGCGCCGATCGAGCCGTTGCGTCCCCCGGCCGGCGCGCCGAACGTCCTCATCGTGCTGCTCGACGACACCGGGTTCGGCGCCTCGAGCGCCTTCGGCGGCCCGTGCTCGACGCCGACCGCCGAGCGCCTCGCGAACGAGGGTCTCAAGTACAACCGCTTCCACACCACCGCGCTCTGCTCGCCGACCCGCCAGGCGCTCCTCACGGGGCGGAACCACCACTCCGTCGGCATGGGCGGGATCACGGAGATCGCGACCTCGGCCCCGGGCTACAACTCGATCCGCCCGAACACGACGGCGCCGCTCGCGGAGACGCTCAAGCTCAACGGCTACGCGACCGCGCAGTTCGGCAAGTGCCACGAGGTGCCGGTCTGGGAGACGAGCCCGATGGGCCCGTTCAGCGCCTGGCCGACCGGCTCCGGCTTCGAGCACTTCTACGGCTTCATCGGCGGCGAGACGAATCAGTACGCGCCCGCGATCTATCGCGACACGGTTCCGATCGAGCAGCCGAAGACGGTGGAGGAGGGCTACCACTTCACCGAGGACATGACCGACCAGGCGATCGACTGGATCAAGCAGCAGAAGGCGCTGATGCCGGACAAGCCGTTCTTCGTCTACTTCGCGCCGGGCGCCACCCACGCGCCGCACCACGTGCCGACCGAGTGGTCGGACAAGTACAAGGGCGTCTTCGACGACGGATGGGATGCGCTCCGCGAGCGGACATTCGCCCGGCAGAAGGAGCTCGGCGTGATCCCCCCCGACGCGGAGCTCACCGAGCGGCCGGCGGAGATCCCGGCCTGGGACGACATGCCCGACGACCTCAAGCCGGTGCTCGCGCGCCAGATGGAGGTCTACGCAGGGTTCCTCGAGCACACCGACCACCACGTGGGACGGCTGGTCGACTCGCTGGCGGAGCTCGAGATCCTCGACGACACGCTCGTCTACTACGTCATCGGCGACAACGGCGCCTCGGCCGAGGGAACGCCGAACGGATGCTTCAACGAGCTCGTCGTCCTGAACGGCGCGTTCGGCCTCGAGACGACGGAGTTCATGGTCTCGAAGATCGACGACTTCGGCACGCCGGCCGCGTACAACCACTACGCCGTCGGCTGGGCGCACGCAATGGACACGCCGTACCAGTGGACGAAGCAGATCGCCTCGCACTGGGGCGGGACCCGGAACGGCACGATCGTGCACTGGCCGAACGGCATCCAGGCCCGCGGCGAGATTCGCTCGCAGTTCCACCACGTGATCGACGTCGCCCCGACCGTTCTCGAAGCGGCCGGGCTGCCTGCGCCGCTGAGCGTGAACGGCGTCCGCCAGCGGCCGCTCGAGGGCGTCTCGATGGCCTACTCGTTCGACGAAGGGAGCGCCGCCGACCGGCACACGACCCAGTACTTCGAGATGTTCTGCAACCGCGGCATCTACCACGACGGTTGGACGGCCGTGACGCGCCACAGCATCCCGTGGATGGCGACCGAGATGCCCGCGTTCGACGACGACGTCTGGGAGCTCTACGGCCCGGACGACTGGACGCAGGCGCGCGACCTCGCAGCGGAGCAGCCCGAGAAGCTCGCCGAGCTCCAGGCGCTGTTCCTGACCGAGGCCCGGAAGTACAACGTGCTGCCGCTCGACGACCGCCGCTTCGAGCGTTTCAACCCCGACCTCGCCGGCCGGCCGCAGCTCGTCCGCGGCACCTCGCAGCTCCTCTACGGCAGCATGGGACGCTTGACCGAGAACTCGATCGTCGCGCTGAAGAACCGCTCGCACGCGATCACGGCCGAGGTCTCCGTCTCGCAGGGAGGCGCGAACGGCGTGATCATCAGCCAGGGCGGCGCGTTCGGCGGCTTCGTGCTCTACGCCAAGGACGGGAGGCCGGCCTACTGTTACAACCTCTTCGGGCTGCAGCAGTTCAAGGTCTACGGCGACGAGCCGATCCCGGCGGGCGAGCACCAGGTGCGGATGGAGTTCGCCTACGACGGCGGCGGTCTCGGCAAGGGAGGAACGGTCACGCTCTACGTGGACGGCGAGGAGGTCGGCCAGGGTCGTGTCGACGGGACGGTGCCGATGCTCTTCTCGGCCGACGAGACGACCGACGTCGGCAGCGACACCGCGACGCCGGTCAGCGACGACTACGGGCCGAGGGACAGCGCGTTCACGGGCACGGTGCGCTGGGTGCAGCTCGACATCGACGAGGCGGCGGAGGACGCGGACCACCTCGTCTCGCCGGAGGAGCGCTTCCGGATCGCGATGGCGAGGCAGTAGGCAGGCGCATGGGGCAGAGCTCGACCGAGGCGCCGACCGATCCGGCTCGCGATGCCCGGCCCACCGCCGGCGCCGGGCATGCGTTGGATCCCGGGCGGGACGTTCGCGATGGGCTCCGACGCCTTCTATCCCGAGGAGCGTCCCGTCCACCGCGTCACGGTCGACGGCTTCTGGATGGACGAGACACCCGTCACGGCGGCCGACTTCCGGCGGTTCGTCCGCGAGACGAAGTACGTCACCGTCGCCGAGCGCCCGCTCGACCCCGAGCAGTACCCGGACGCCGACCCCGACCTCCTCGTCCCCGGCTCGCTCGTCTTCCATGGCACGACGGGGCCGGTCGACCTCGACGACTACCGGAACTGGTGGGCGTACGTTCCCGGCGCCTTCTGGAAGCGCCCGGGCGGGAAGGGAACGACGGTCAACGGCCGCGACCGTCACCCCGTCGTCCACGTCGCCTGCGAGGACGCCGAGGCGTACGCGGCGTGGGCAGGGAAGGAGCTGCCGACGGAGTCGGAGTGGGAGCTCGCCGCGCGCGGTGGGCTCGAAGGAGCGGCGTTCGCATGGGGCGACGAGCACTTTCCCGACGGGAAGGCGATGGCGAACACCTGGCAGGGCGAGTTCCCCTGGCAGAACCTCGAGCTAGACGGGTTTCGAGCGGACGTCGCCCGTCGCGAGCTTCCCGCCCAACGGCTACGGCCTCTACGACATCACGGGGAACGTCTGGGAGTGGACGTCGGACTGGTACGTGCCGCGCCATCCGGACGAGGTCGCGAGCCCGTGCTGCGTGCCGGCCAACCCGCGCGTGACCTCACCTGACGAGAGCTACGACCCGGGCCGGCCCGGTGAGCACATCCCGCGGCGGGTGATCAAGGGCGGCTCGCACCTCTGCGCGCCGAACTACTGCCTGCGCTACCGCCCTGCCGCCCGCCAGCCGCAGATGATCGACACGTCGATGTCGCACCTCGGCTTCCGCTGCATCGTGCGGCACCAACCCTCGAGGGGGGAAGGAGCAACTGTCTGATGCCAGACAAGCCGAACATCCTCGTGATCTGGGGCGACGACATCGGGATCACCAACCTCAGCTGCTACAGCGACGGGCTGATGGGCTACCGAACCCCGAACATCGACCGGATCGCGAACGAGGGGATGCGCTTCACCGACTCGTACGGCGAGCAGAGCTGCACCGCCGGGCGGTCGGCGTTCATCACGGGTCAGAGCGTCTTCCGCACGGGCCTCAGCAAGGTGGGGCTTCCCGCGCGCCGGTCGGGCTGCAGGCCGAGGATCCCGACCATCGCCGAGCTTCTGAAGAACCACGGCTACGCGACCGCGCAGTTCGGGAAGAACCACCTCGGGGACAAGAACGAGTTCCTGCCGACCGTGCACGGGTTCGACGAGTTCTTCGGGAACCTCTACCACCTGAACGCGGAGGAGGACCCGGAGGACCCCGACTACCCCGAGAAGCACGGCTTCCGAGAGTTCCGGGAGCGGTTCGGCCCGCGC
Organism: uncultured Actinomycetes bacterium; assembly: GCA_963797805.1. GTDB lineage: Bacteria > Actinomycetota > Thermoleophilia > Gaiellales > Gaiellaceae > Gaiella. Next base: position 161,713 of record CAWCRC010000006.1, read on the forward strand.
GGCGTGCTCCGGTGCAGGGCGACGACCAAGGACGATCCGAAGGAGCACCCGCGCTGGGGCCGGTCGGCAAGCAGCGGATCGAGGACACGGGGCCGCTGACCCGGAAGCGGATGGAGACCTGCGACGACGAGTTCGTCGACGCCGCCTGCGACTACATCCAGCGTCAGCACAACCGGCGCAAGCCGTTCTTCTGCTGGGTCAACTTCGACCCACATGCACTTCCGCACGCACACGAAGCGGCGAAGCCTCGGCCAGGCCGGGCCGGTGGCAGTCGCCCTACCACGACACGATGATCGACCACGACAAGCCACGTCGGTCAGCTGCTCGACCTGCTCGACCGGCTCGGGATCGCGGACGACACGATCGTCCTGTACGCGACCGACAACGGGCCGCACATGAACTCGTGGCCGGACGGCGCGATGACCCCGTTCCGCAGCGAGAAGAACACGAACTGGGAAGGCGCGTTCCGCGTCCCGCTGCTGGTGCGCTGGCCGGGAAAGATCCCGGCGGGCGTCGTCTCGAACGAGATCGTGCAGCACCACGACTGGCTGCCGACGTTCCTCGCAGCCGCGGGCGAGCCCGACGTCGTCGAGAAGCTGAAGGAAGGCCACGAGGCGGCCGGCAAGACGTTCAAGGTGCACATCGACGGCTACAACCTGCTGCCGTACCTCACCGGGCGAGGAGAGCGAGAGCCCGCGCAAGGGGTTCATCTACTTCTCGGACGACGGCGACCTCTTCGCGCTCCGTTTCGACAACTGGAAGCTCGTCTTCATGGAGCAACGGGCGCGCGGCACGCTCGAGCTGTGGGCGGAGCCGTTCGTCCCGCTGCGCGTCCCGAAGCTCTTCAACCTGCGCACGGATCCGTTCGAGCGGGCGGACACGACCTCGAACACCTACTGGGACTGGTACATCTCCAAGGCGTACCTGATCATGGCCGCGCAGGCGCTCGTCGCCGACTTCCTCGCGACGTTCCGGGACTTCCCACCGCGGCAGAAGGCGGCGAGCTTCACGATCGACCAGGCGCTCGAGCGGATGGAAGCTGCCGCGAGCGGCGCACACGATTGATGCCGAGCCTCGCCTCCTGGAACGACACGGCCGACGCGCGAGGCGATCACAGCCTTCGTCGAGACGGCGGCGGAGACCGTCCCGCCGGAGGAGCGCATCGCCGTCTTCGACAACGACGGAACGCTCTGGTGCGAGAAGCCGATGCCGATCGAGCTCGGCTTCATTCTGCTGCGGCTGGCGGAGATGGCCGAGAAGGACCCGTCGCTTCGTGAGAAGCAGCCCTGGCAGGCGGCATACGAGAGGGACTACGCCTGGCTCGGCGGCGTCATCGACAAGCACTACGCGGGGGACGACAGCGACGTGAAGGTCCTGCTGGGAGGGATGCTGCAGGCATTCGCCGGTCAGACGGTCGACGAGTACGGCTCGGCGGCCGCGGCGTTCCTCGCCGAGGCCCTTCACCCCACGCTCGGGCGGCGTCTTCGGGAGTGCGCGTACGTGCCGATGATCGATCTCCTGCGGTACCTCGAGGGGCACGGCTTCACGTGCTTCATCGCCTCGGGCGGCAGCCGCGACTTCATGCGGGCGATCACGGGCGAGATCTACGCAATCCCGCCCGAGCGTGTCGTGGGCAGCTCGAACGGGCTCCGCTACACGGACGACGACAACGGCGGTGCGCTCACGTATCTCGCCGAGCCGGACTTCTTCGACGACGGCCCGGTCAAGCCGGTGCGGATCTGGAGCAGGATCGGCCGACGGCCGATCGTCGCGGGCGGAAACTCGAACGGCGACGTGCCGATGCTCCGATTCGCGGGTGGCAACAAGCGGCCATCGTTGCGTCTCCTCGTCCGGCACGACGATCCCGAGCGCGAGTTCGACTACGTGAAGGGCGCGGAGACCGCGCTCGAGCGTGCCCGCGCCGAGGGCTGGACCGTCGTCAGCGTCAAGGAGGACTGGGCGACCGTGTTCGCGGACGCGTAGCCGGCGGCTCGCTGGGCGAGTGTCGTCCGCCCCGCGCGTCGAGCTCCGCCACCAGGCGCTTCGGGGCGACGACCCGATAGCTCTCCTCGACCCAGTCGCGGAGCGTCGCCGCCGGAATGCCGGGGACCGGGACGGTCACCCAGCCCGCCTTGCCGAGCCCGTAGCCGGTCGGCGCCGCACCATCGACGGAGAGCGCGTGTGGGTGGGACTCCACGAGCTTGACGGTGATCGTCGGCGTCGTACCGCCGAGGAAGACGAAGATCTTGCCCCGCACCTTGACGACCCGCTCCCCCCAGGGGAAGTCCTCGGCCGCGCCCGGGAGCCCGAGCGCGAAGGCAGCCAGCCTGACGCGCGGATCGGCCACTCCGAGACGCTACGCTGGTCCCGTGGTGCCCGAGCGCGACGCAATCCTGAAGGCCCTCGAGCTCGTGATCGACCCGGAGCTCAAGCGCCCAGTCACGGAGCTGGAGATGGTGCGCGACGTCGTCGTCGCCGAGGACGGCGCCGTCGACGTGACGATCGCGCTCACCGTCGCGGGCTGCCCGCTCCGCTCGAGCTTCCAGGACCAGGTGGCGACCCACGTCGGGAGCGTCGCAGGCGTGTCGCGCGTCGCCCTCCACTTCGACGTGATGAGCCCCGAGGAGAAGGCCGCGCTCGCCACGCGGCTTCGTGGCGGACGGCCCGAGCGCGAGGTCCGGCTCGACCCGGGGACGCGCGTCCTCGCCGTCGCCTCGGGCAAGGGCGGCGTCGGCAAGTCGACGCTGACCGCGAACCTCGCGGCGGCCCTCGCCGAGCGCGGGGAGCGTGTCGGCGTGCTCGACGCCGACGTGTACGGCTACTCGATCCCCCACGTGCTGGGAATCACGCAGCGCCCGATCGTCGTCGACTCGATGATCGTCCCGCCCGTGCGCGGCGAGCTCAAGGTCATGTCGATCGGGCTGTTCGCCGAGGACAACGGGCCGATCATGTGGCGCGGCCCGATGCTCCACAAGGCGCTCGAGCAGTTCCTCTCGGACGTCCACTGGGGTGAGCTCGACACGCTCGTCGTCGACATGCCGCCCGGGACGGGCGACGTCGCGATCTCGATCGGGCAGCTGCTCCCGCGCGCGGAGGCGCTGATCGTCACGACCCCGCAACCGGCCGCACAGCAGGTCGCCGTCCGCGCCGCGGTAATGGCGCAGAAGCTCGGGATGCGCGTCGTCGGGGTCGTCGAGAACATGTCGTGGCTCGTCGGCACGGGCCAGGAGCTGTTCGGCGCGGGGGGCGGCGAGGCGCTCGCGGCGGAGATCGACGCCCCGGTGCTCGCGAGGATCCCGTTCGACCCCGCCCTCCGCGAGGCCTCCGACGCGGGCTCACCGGTCCTCGAGGCCGCGCCCACGAGCGAGGCAAGCGAGGCGATCCGCGCCCTCGCCGAAGCGGTCCAGTCCCGCCGCCAGGGTCAGATCCGAAAGGCCCTGACAGTGCTCTAGTGGGGTGGGGGAACCCATGGTTCCCCCACGAGCCCCCTCCTTCCGCGCCGCGCACTGACCATCCGCACTTGGCCTCCCGGCCGGCAAAGCCGGCCTCCGGCCGCAACGCGCTCCGCACGGACCACTGTAGAAATTGTCCGTAGTCAAACCTTGATCAGTGCGCCATCTGCCGCGGCCGGAGCCGGGCTCTGCCCGGCGGGAGGCCAGGAGCGGCAAGACCACGCGCAGCGCAGAAGAAGGGGGCTCGTGGGGGAAACATGGTTTCCCCCACGTCCGAAACATGGTTTCCCCCACGTCAAAACGGGAAGGGAGCCCGGAGGCTCCCTTCCGTCGACGGCGAGCCCTGCGGCGGTGGGCTGGTGCCGTCGCTGCACGTCCGCGCCGGGGGGAGGCGCGGCCATCCAGATACATCCTCGCAGGTTCCCTGTGAGGACTGTGTTAAGTACCCACCCCCGATAGGGTCGAAACCATGCTCGGAGCGGACGCTTCGTCGCGACTCGAGGCCTGCGGGCTCGCGCCACGGGATGCCGCGATCGTCGTCCAGCACCTCGCGCAGGCCGATGCCGCCGGCAAGCATGGACACGGGCTCGGGCGTATTCCCTGGCTCGAGGGACTGCTGGGCACGGCGGTCGATCCGGCCGGGCAACCCGAGCGGCTCGAGCGAACTGAGGGCTTCGAGCGCTGGCACGGCGGCGGCGCGCTCGGGTATCTCACCCTCGACGCGGTCTGCGAGTCCCTGCTCGCGGATCCGCCGGCCCGCGCACGGCTGGTTGTCTGTGAGGCGTGCTTCCCGACCGGCGTTCTCGGCGCGTGGGCGCGCCGGCTCGCCGGGGCAGGCCTCGTGGCGGTCGTCACGGCGACGTCGCCGCGACGTCTTCCTCACCCCTCGGGCGGCGCGCCGCTGACAGGGACGAATCCGATCGCGATCGCCGTCCCGTCCTCCGACGGACGGCCCTTCGTCGCCGACGTGTCCATGGGTGCCGTCACGCATGGAGACGTCCTCTCCGGCACGGCCGAGCCGGAGGACCTCGTTCCGTTCGGCGGCGCGCAGGCGCACAAGGCGTTCGCCCTCGCGGCGGGCGTCGAGCTGCTCGTCGGTGCGCTCGCCGGGCCCGAGCACGGCGCCGTCGTCGTCGCGGCGCGACCGGAGCACGATCCCGTGCCGGCCTTCCGCGCGCTGGCGTCCGGCCACCGGCTGCCGGGCGACGCGTGAGCGCCGGCGCGCCGCTCAGGCGCTGACCGCGGGCAGGCCCGCGAGCGCCATCGCCAGCTCGCCCTCGTCGTACTCGCGGTCCTCGAGCGCGCCCGCGAAGTAGTCGATGTACGCCTGCATGTCGAAGTGCCCGTGACCGCAGAGGTTGAAGAGAATCGTCTCGGATCGTCCCTCCTCCTTGCAGCGGAGCGCCTCGTCGAGCACTGCCTTGACGGCATGGTTCGCCTCCGGCGCGGGGAGGATGCCCTCTGCGCGCGCGAAGCGCACGCCCGCCTCGAAGACCGCGGTCTGGTGGTACGCGCGCGCCTCGATCAGGCCGAGGTCGTGGAGGTGGCTGACGAGCGGCGCCATGCCGTGGTACCGGAGCCCGCCGGCGTGGAACCCCGGCGGCACGAACGTGGACCCGAGCGTGTGCATCTTCACGAGCGGCGTCAGGTGGCCCGTGTCGCCGAAGTCGTAGGCGAACTCGCCGCGCGTGAGGCTCGGGCAGGCTGCCGGCTCGACTGCGATCACGCGGACGTCGCGCCCGCCGCGGAGCTTCTGCCCGACGAACGGGAACACGAGCCCGGAGAAGTTCGAGCCGCCCCCCGTGCAGCCGATCAGCACGTCCGGATAGGCGTCCGCCATGTCCATCTGCGCGATCGCCTCCTCGCCGATCACCGTCTGATGGAGGAGGACGTGGTTGAGCACCGAGCCGAGCGCGTACTTCGTGTCGTCGCGCTGGGCGGCCTGCTCGACGGCCTCGGAGATGGCGATCCCCAGGCTGCCGGTCGAGTCGGGACGCTCCGCGAGGATCGCCCTCCCGGACGCGGTCTCCTCGGATGGGCTCGGGACGCACCGGGCGCCGAACGCCTCCATCAAGGCGCGCCGGTACGGCTTCTGGTCGTACGAGACGCGGACCATGTACACGTCGATCTCGATGCCGAACAGCGCGCCCGCGAACGCGAGCGACGAGCCCCACTGGCCGGCCCCGGTCTCCGTCGCGATCCGCCGCACGCCCTCTCGCGCGTTGTAGAACGCCTGCGCGACCGCGGTGTTCGGCTTGTGGCTGCCGGTCGGGGAGACGCCCTCGTACTTGTAGAAGATGCGCGCCGGCGTCTCCAGCTCCCGCTCGAGCCGGCGGGCGCGATACAGCGGCGTCGGCCGCCACTGGCGGTAGACCTCGCGAACCTCCTCCGGGATCGCGATCCGCTCGTCGGTCGAGACCTCCTGGAGGATGACCTCCATCGGGAAGAGCGGCGCGAGGTCCTCGGGGCCGACGGGCTGGCCCGTCCCGGGATGGAGCACGGGCGCAGGCGCCTCCGGCAGGTCGGCGGCGATGTTGTACCAGGCCTCCGGCAGCCCGCTCTCGTCCAGCGTGTACTTGATCGTCTCTCCCATCAGGATGCCTCCTCCGTGCTCGCGCTCGGGAACCGCTCGTCGTCGCGGATCGACGCGAGGTCGTCGTCCGTCTGCGCGTACTCGGCAAAGGTCGGCTGGAGCTCGACCGCGCGCGTCAGGCGGTCGAGCGCCTCGTCCGAGCGACCGGCGCGGGCGTACGCGCAGGCGAGGTTGTAGTACACGCCGGCGTTGTCGGGCGTCTCCGCGAGGTGGCCCTCGAGCACCTCGATCGCCTTGTCCCACTCCTCCGTCGACCAGTAGCGGAGCGCCTGCGCCGAGCGCTCCCACTGCGACGGCGTGAACGCCTCCCCGCGCTTCGCGCCCACGACGAGGACCGTGGTCCCCGCCGCGCCGACCGCGCCGCGCTTGACGGCGGGATCGGAGACGTGGACGACGGTGCCCTGCGGCGCGTCGAGCTCCTCGCCGTCGACGGTGAACGTCGCGTGACCCGCGAGGACGACGTACAGCTCCTCGTGGGCCTCGCCCGCGGCCTCGTCGTGCTCGCCGATCAGCTGCTGGCCGTCCTCGGTCGCGGTCCAGGCGTTGATCCCGAAGGCCTGGACGCCGAGCGTCGCGCGGATCATGTGCCAGCGCGCCTGGCCGGGGATCTCGTAGCCGACCAGGTCGTCGATGGGTACGACTGCATAGCGATCGGTCATGCGGACTCCCGTAGTCGTGCGAGGACGACGGGGTCGACCTCGTCCTCGCCGTCGACGCGTTCCTCGAGGTTCTCGACGCCCGCCCAGTCGGCGAGCGTCCCGTGGCCGACGCGGCCGAGGAGCTCGTCGAGCTCCGCGCGCAGGGCGTCGTCCACGGCGACCCACTCCTCGCGCGGCGTCTTCCCGAACAACAGGTCGTGGATCCCGTGGATCCGCCGGAGCTCGCCGAGCGGATCCTCGTGGTCGTCGACCCTCAGGTCGACGAGCGAGTCCGAGAGGCCGGCGTAGCCGCCGTCACGCTCGACCACCAGGAGTGCCGCCGACTGTCGCCCGCGGCTGTCCCCGCCGGCGGCCTCCGCGGCATCGAGGCAGTCGAGGAGGCGCTCGGCAAGAGGGCGTCCCCGAGTCGCCTCGAAGGTCGCGGCGAGGGCGTCGACCGTCGCGCCCGAGACGAGGATGTTCCCCTGCGCCGCGTAGGCGTCGCCCGTCCGGCCGCCGGCCCAGGCGTGGCACCCCGACCCGGTGAACGTCGCGGCGCGTCCCTCGCCGTCCACGACGCCGAGCTGCCGGACCTCACGGTCGTCGTCCGCCGCGGTGAGCCGCGCCACGACCTGCTCGGCGGCGACCCCCTCGCGCAGCAGCGCGAGCCCGTCCGGCCCGTAGCGGGGATTCGCGTACGACTGGGTCGCGATCGCACCGACCTGCGGCTCTGCCCACGGGACGACGGAGCCGACGGCGAGGAACTTCGACTGCGTCGCGACCCCCCACTGCCCGGCGGCGAGATCGCACGCGCAGATCGAGTAGGTCGCGACGGGCGGCTCAGCCATACGTCAGCTCGGGGAGATCGAGGCCGAGGAGGCCGGCGTCGTCGACGAGGACGCACGACACCTCCGGTCGCGCGAGGGCGGCCTTCACGCCTGCGGCGTCGCTCGCCCGCACGACGACCGGCGTTCCGTTCGCGTGCGCCGACTCGAGCGCGGCGACGTCCGCGACGGAATCGAGGACGAGCGCCCCTTCGAGGTCGATCGACCCGTCCAGCGCGATCGCGGGCACGCGTCGCCCGGTCGCGCCGAACCAGCGGGATCTCACAGGTCGACGGGCTCGCCGGGCTCGGGTGCGAGCAGCTCCATCCCGGCGGGGAGGAGCGCGCGCAGGGCGTCCGGCGTCCCGCTGAGGATCGGGAACGTGCCGTAGTGGGATGGGATGACGCGCGGGGCGCCGACGAGCTCGGCCGCGACCGCGGCCTCCTCGGGGCCCATCGTGAAGTGGTCGCCGATCGGGAGGACTGCGACGTCGGGAGCGTAGATCCGGCGGATCAGCGCCATGTCGCCGAAGACGTTCGTGTCCCCCGCGATGTAGATCGTCGGCCCGTCGTCGGGCCGCAGCACGACGCCGCACGACTCGCCGAGGTAGACGAACGTCCCGTCGGCGAAGGTGCTCGAGGAGTGGTTCGCGTCCGTGAGCGTGACCCGCACGTCGCCGACGCGCACCGTGCCGCCCTTGTTCGGCGACTGGCTCATGTCGGCGGAGAGGCCCTGTGTCGAGAGCCAGCCGCGGACCTCGACCTGCGCGATCACGGGGCACGAGAAGCGCTCGGCGAGCGCGACGGCGCTGCCGACGTGGTCGTCGTGCCCGTGGGTGACGACGACGAGATCGCAACGCTCCGGCTCGCGCTCGCCGTCCGGGCAGCTCGGGTTGCCCTCGAGGAACGGATCGACGTAGAGCCGCGTCCCGGCGGGTGTGTCGATGCGGTACGCCGCGTGCCCGAGCCACGTGAGCGTCGTCGCCATCGCCCGCGAGCCTACACGCGGGCAGGAGCTCACAGCTTCTTCATCCAATCTGAACACAATGCTCAAACCAACGCGCCGTCAGCGTCGTCTCAGGGGGCATCAGGCCCCTCGGGCTACTCCTCGGTCAGACCCAGGGGCTCCGCCGCGAAGCGGCGTCCTGCGACGTCTGCGCGCCTTTGCGTCGGGAGGTGATCGCACGTGGATGACACCTTCCGTCGCGAATGGGCGATCCAGGTCGCGCGTGAGCGCGCCGACGAGGCGCGCGACCACCACCGGCGATCGATCGACGACGAGGTCGAGCGCCGTCCGCTCGAGCACTCGCGCTGGCTCGGGCTGCAGGTGCGCGCGCTGCTCGCGCTCGTTGCCGTCGCCGAGGAGGGGAGCTTCGTCAACGCGGCGCGGCGCCTCGGCTACTCGCGCTCGACCATCAGCCACCAGATCGCGCAGCTCGAAGCGGCGGTCGGCGTCTCGCTCCTCGTTCGGGGGAGCGGCTCTCGCTCCGTCACCGTGACCCCCGCCGGGGGCATCGTCGTGGCACACGGACGCGCGGTCCTGCGGCTGCTCGAGAACGCCGAGACCCAGCTCGCCGGGCTCGAACGCCCGCGGCGCCGTGGGCTCGTCCCGGGCCTCGCCCGGTGGGACGCCGGCAGCGCGCCGGCGAGCAGCTGAGCCGCTTCCCGCGCTAACGCAGCCGGCCGACGGTGGCTGACGCCTGCCGCCGCACTCTGCGACCGGTCGAACTTTTCGACGTTTCCTATGCACCCGGGAGCGGCTGGGGTAGACTACGTGTTCGCCGCACAGACACCGGGTCGATCCGGCCCGCGGACTGCCCCCGGGCCGGATTCCTCCCGATCGACGCGACACCGACGCCAGCATGCCCAACCCGACACGACGAGACGAGAGCCCGGCCGTGACCGTTCCCCTGGGGGTCGTCGTGCCTGCGCAGGAGCTCGTCTGAGATGGCCGCGCCGCGGACACGGCGGCGCGTCGCCTGGGTGCTCGCCGGTGGAGCCGTCTGTGCGGCCGTCGCCCTCCTGTTCGTGCTCGGCCCGAACAAGAACGCGCCGGAGGTGCACATGAGCAACGATGCCGGCGCAGCAGCCCGAGCGGCAGGTCAAGGCCCCGCTCCCGCAGGAGGCGCGGCAGGTGGCGATGCGCTTCATCCAGACCGCCGTCGCGCGCAAGAACCTCGACGAGGCCTGGCACCTCGTCGGCCCGAACCTCCGCGGCGGTCTCAGCAGGAAGGAGTGGCTGTCCGGCAACAACCCGGTCGTGCCGTTCCCGATCGAGCATCTCGACGTCGCGCCGTACAAGATCGACGAGTCGTTCGAGGAGAGCGCGCTGATCGAGGTTGCGCTTCTCCCGAAGAAGGGGTCCGGAGTCCGGGCCCAGGTGTTCTTCCTCGGCCTCAAGAAGGTCGGCTCGGGTCACCGGGCCCGCTGGGTAGTCGACAACTGGGTGCCGAGGGCGTCGGCGGTGGTGCCGCGATGAGCAACCTCGCCGACAGCGCTGAAGCCGCAGCCAACGGGCGCGCGACGCCCTTCCTCCCGGGGATCGTCCCGGGTTCCGCCGAAGACATGGTGCTCGACGATGTGCTCGACGAGCCGGAAGTCGAGGCGCGAGATTACTGGGAGGGCGTCTGGCTGCGGCTGAAGCGCGACCGGCTCGCGATAGCGGGCGGGGTGTTCATCGTCCTCCTCTTCTTCGTCGCCTTCGCGGGCGCGCCGCTCGCGGAGCGGATGCTCGGCCACGGGCCGAACGAGCCGTTCCTCGTGTCCGGCGGGCTCGACGCGGACCAGCTCCCCGCCGGCCCGTGGACGCACGTCGGGAAGCTGACGGAGGACGGCGAGCTCGAGCGAGCAGCTGTTCGTCCTCGGCTCCGACTCGACGCTGGCGCGCGACGAGTTCCTGCGGCTGCTCTACGGCGCGCAGGTCTCCCTCGAGGTGGGCGTCGGCGCGACGCTGCTCTCGCTCTTCCTCGGGACGCTCGCTCGGCGCGATCGCCGGCTTCTTCCGCGGCTGGGTCGACACGACGGTCTCGCGGATGGTCGACCTCACGATGGCGTTCCCGTACCTGCTCTTCGTGATCACGCTGGCGGCGACGCTCGGGACGCGCCTGAACCACGTGACGTTCGGCTTCCTCGGCGAGGGCGTCGTCACGCTCGTCCTCGTCTTCGGCCTGCTCGGCTGGTTCTACTCGGCCCGCGTGATGCGGAGCGTCGCGCTCTCGATCCGCGAGAAGGAGTTCGTCGAGGCCGCCCGGATGGTCGGCGCGAGCAACTGGCGGATCGTCCGCTCGCACGTCTTCCCGCACCTCGTCGGGCCGCTCATCGTCCTGGCGACGCTCAACGTCGCGGCGTTCATCCTCGCGGAGGCCGGGCTCTCGTTCCTCGGGCTCGGGATCCAGCTGCCGACGGCGAGCTGGGGGAGCCTCCTCGCGGACGCGCCGCAGTACTACACCTCGCGGCCCCTGCTCATGGTCTGGCCGGGGATCGCGCTGCTCTTCACGACGCTGGCCTTCAACCTGCTCGGCGACGGCCTGCGCGATGCCTTCGACCCCGGGGATCTCGCTGATGTCCCGGAGCCGTGTTCGCACCGTCCACCACTGGAAAGGAGCGCAATGAACGGCAAACGACTGCTCGGGGTCCTTTTCGCGATCTCGAGCATCGCCCTGCTGGTCGTCGCGGCCGCGACGGCAGCACCGACCGCGAAGCGCGGCGGCACGTTCGTGTTCGAGATCGCGACGGACGTCGACTACATCGACCCTCAGCTCTCGTACTACGGCGAGACGTGGAAGATCGAGGCCGCGACCGCGTGCAAGCTCATGAACTGGCAGGACAAGGAGGGCGCAGCCGGTTCCGTGGCGACGCCCGAGGTGGCCGCAGGCCTGCCGGTGGTGTCGCGTGACGGCAAGACGTACACCTTCACGATCAAGCCCGGGTTCCGGTTCTCGAACGGCCAGAACGTGACGGCGCGGAGCTTCGTCGACTCGTTCAACCGCTTCGCGAACCCGCGGATGCAGTCGACCGGCGTGGCGTTCCTCGACATCGTCCAGGGCGCGCAGGCAGTGATCGACGGCAAGGCGCGCACGATCTCGGGCGTCCGGGCGCAGGGGAACAAGTTCACGGTGCGGCTCACGAAGGCGTCGCCGGACTTCCTGGCCCGCCTGACGATGCCGTTCATGCAGGCGATCGACACGAACCTCGCCCGGCAGATCGACGCGAACGGGATCAACCAGTACGCGTCGTGCGGCCCGTACTACTTCTCGAGCCGCACGCCCGGTCGCTCGATCACGCTCAAGCGGAACCAGTACTACAAGGGTGGCCGCTCGGCGAACGTCGACACGATCCAGGTGAACGTCGGGAACGACATCGCCGTGCAGTTCCAGAACGTCGAGAAGGGCACGTCCGACTACGCGTCGACGGGCATCCCGCCGACCGAGTGGAAGAACGTCGTCCAGAAGTACGGCTTGAACAGGAAGGACGGCCGGGTGCAGGTGCGCTCGCTGCTCGACGTCCGGTACGTGGCGATGAACCACGGGCGGCCGCTCTTCAAGGACAACCCGGGGCTCGCGAAGGCCGTCAACTGGGCGGTCGACCGCCAGGCCTTCTCGGCGCAGGGCGGCTACCTCTACGGCAAGCGAACCGGGCAGATCCTTCCGCCCGGGATGCTCGGCTACAAGCCGCAGGGCATCTACCCGCTCCGGATCACCGGCGAACACGAACAAGCAGGCACGGAAGCTCGCGGAGGGCAACCTCCGCGGCGGCAAGGCCGTGCTCTGGTCGTCGAACTCGGGCATCGCTCCGCTCCAGGCGCAGTTGATCCAGTACAACCTGAAGCAGATCGGGCTCGACGCCGAGATCCGCCTGCTCCCGCGGGCGCAGCAGTTCACGAACGCCGGCAACCCCCAGACCGCGACCTACGACCTGACGGTCGAGCGCTGGGGCTCGGACTACGCCGACCCGTACGACTTCGTGAACATCCTGCTCGACGGGAACCAGGTCACGCAGTCGCAGCACAACAACTACGCGTACTTCAACGTCGCGAAGTACAACCGCCAGATGCTGGCGGCGTCGCTCCTCACGGGGACGAAGCGCGGCACGGCGTACGCGGCCCTCGACGGGGCGCTCATGCGCGAGAACCCGCCGTGGGCGCCGCTGGTCAACTCGAACGACCGGATCTTCCTGTCGAACCGAGTCGGCTGCATCACCGTCAACGAGGCCCACGGGAGCGGCCCGCTCCTGAACGTGGTCTGCATGAAGTAAGCGAACCGAGACGGGAGGGGCGGCCGACGGCCGCCCCTCCCGCTCCGCGAGGCGAGATCGATGCTCCAGTACCTGACAAGACGACTTCTCTGGGCGGGCGTGCTGTTCCTCGGCGTGACGCTCATCACGTACGTCCTGTTCTTCCTCCTGCCGGCCGATCCGGCGCGGCTCGCGGCAGGCAAGTCGGCGACGGCGGAGGACGTCGAGCGCGTCGCCCACCAGCTGGGGCTCGACCGCCCCGTCCACGAGCAGTACGCGCTGTTCCTGAAGCGCCTCGTCGTCAACCACTCGCTCGGCCGCTCCTACGCGAACCGGCGCGAGGTGAACGAGATGGTCGGGGAGGCCGTGCCCGTCACCGCAGCGCTCGTCCTCGGCGGCGCGGTGCTGTGGATGCTGATCGCGCTCCCCGTCGGGATCCTGTCGGCGCTCCGGCCGAGATCCCTGCTCGACAGGGGGGCGATGATCTTCATCCTCATCGGGATATCGGCCCCGGTCGTGTGGATCGGGCTCCTGCTCCAGTACTTCGTCGGCTTCAAGTGGGGCCTCACCCCGAACGCGGGGTATTGCGACGTGATCAACCCGCCGGAGGGCGCGTCGTGCGGTGGGCCTGCCGGACTGGGCCTACCACATGATCCTCCCGTGGTTCACGTTCGCGATCCTGTTCGCGGCGAGCTACGCGCGGATGATCCGCGCGAACGTGATGGACACGCTCGGCGAGGACTACGTCCGCACGGCGCGGGCGAAGGGCGCGCCCGAAAACGTCGTCATCCGCCGTCACGTCCTCCGCAACGCGCTGTTGCCGGTCGTGACGATGCTCGGCCTCGACATCGGCATCGCGCTCGGCGGTGCGATCTTCACCGAGGCGATCTTCAACCTGCCGGGGCTCGGCCGCCTGGCGCTGAACAGCGTCCTCAACCTCGACCTGCCGACGATGCAGGGCGTGATCGTGTTCGCGACGCTCGCGATCATCCTGCTGAACCTCGATCGTCGACATCGTCTACGCGTACATCGACCCGAGGATCCGGCTCGCGTGACGTCCGCCGCCGTGGAGCCGGTCGAGCGCACGGAGGGCGGCGAGGCGCCGCTGCTCGACGTGCGCGACCTGCGCACGTACTTCAAGACGGAAGACGGCATCGTCCGCGCGGTCGACGGCGTCTCGTTCTCCATCAAGCCGGGCCAGATGCTCGGCGTCGTCGGCGAGTCCGGCTCGGGGAAGAGCGTGACGATGATGTCGATCCTCAACCTGAACCCGAAGCCCGGGCGGCTGACGCTTGCCGGGCCGGAGCCGCCCGGCGCGCAGATGGAGGCGTTCCTCCACGGGACGAAGAAGCACACGTCGATCTCGACCGGGCAGGCGCTGTTCCGCGGCGAGAACCTCCTCGCAGGCCTCGAAGCGCCGGCTGCGGGCGCTCCGCGGGAGCGAGATCTCGATGATCTTCCAGGACCCGATGACGTCGCTGAACCCGGTGCTGTCGATCGGGAACCAGCTCGATCGAGGCGATCCTGCTCCACCGTGACGTCACGTCGCGCGAGGCGCGCAAGCTCGCGATCGCGGGGCTCGAGGAGGTCGGCATCCCGCGGCCGGAGCGGCGGATCGACGACTACCCGCACCAGTTCTCGGGCGGCATGCGCCAGCGCGTGATGATCGCGATGGCGCTGATCAACGACCCGGCGCTCCTCATCGCGGACGAGCCGACGACGGCGCTCGACGTGACGACGCAGGCGCAGATCCTCGACCTCATCCGTGACCTGCAGGCGGAGCACGGGACGGCGGTCGTGCTCATCACGCACGACCTCGGCGTCGTGGCCGAGACGGCCGACGACATCGTCGTCATGTACGCGGCGCGGGTCGCCGAGCAGGCACCGGTCTACTCGCTCTTCGAGCAACCGCTGCACCCGTACACCTGGGGCCTGCTGGGCTCGCTGCCGCGGCTGGACGTCGAGCTCGAGCGGCTGACGCAGATCCGCGGCCAGCCGCCGTCGCTCCTCCGGCCGCCGGCCGGCTGCCGCTTCCGGCCGCGCTGCGCATTCGCGTTCGACCGCTGCCGCGGCGAGCTGCCCGAGGCGACGCCGGCGAGCTTCGACCCCGAGCACCTCGACGCGTGCTACCTCCCCGAGGAGCGAAAGCGCCAGGAGTCGGCGCGCGTCGTCGCCGAGCTCGGCGCTCGAGGCGGAGGCGCGCATGAGCGACGTCCTGCTCGAGGTCGAGAACGTCACGAAGCACTTCCCGATCACGCAGGGGATCCTCTTCAAGAACGAGGTCGCGTCCGTCAAGGCGCTCGACGGCGTCTCGCTGACCGTGCGGCGCGGGGAGACGCTCGGGATCGTCGGTGAGTCCGGCTGCGGGAAGTCGACGCTCGCGCGCGTGATCATGCGCCTGCTCGAGCCGACGAGCGGGACCGTCCGCTTCGACGGGCCGCGACATCACGCGGCTCTCCGAGCAGCGACATGCGGCCGTTCCGGCGCGAGCTGATGATGATCTTCCAGGACCCGTACGCGTCGCTGAATCCCCGCAAGCGGGTCGGGTTCATCGTCGGCCGAGCCGCTCGAGATCCACGGGCTCGGCACCGAGGCCGAGCGGAAGCGCGCGTCCAGGACCTGCTCGAGGTGGTCGGGCTCAACCCCGAGCACTACAACCGGTTCCCGCACGAGTTCTCGGGCGGCCAGCGCCAGCGGATCGGCGTCGCCCGCGCGCTCGCCGTCAACCCGAAGCTGATCGTCGCCGACGAGCCCGTCTCGGCGCTCGACGTCTCGGTGCAGGCGCAGATCCTCAACCTGCTCAAGGACCTCCAGGCGGAGTTCGGGCTGACCTACGTCTTCATCGCGCACGACCTGAGCGTCGTGCGCCACATCTCCGACCGGGTCGCCGTGATGTACCTCGGGAAGGTCGCCGAGCTGGCCGACGCTCACGCGACCTCTACGTGGCGCCGCGGCACCCGTACACCGGCGCGCTCCTCTCGGCGGTGCCCGATCGCGAACCCGCGCCGTCGGACGGGGACGCAGCGCGTTCGTCCTGGGCGGCGACGTGCCGAACCCGATCAACCCGCCGAGCGGCTGCCGCTTCCATCCGCGCTGCCCGCGGGCGCAGCGAGACGTGCTGCGCGATCGAGCGACCCGGAGCTCGACGCGCGCGGCGCGCGGCCACGAGGCGGCGTGCTTCTTCCCGCTCGAGAAGTGGCCGATGACGCGCCGAGCGAGATGCGCACACGCGCAGCCGGAGGTCGCGCCGCCGCGGCGCTCGATCCCGCGCGCCGCGGAGGTCCGGGACCCCGTGATCCGCCGTGGCCTGCGCGACCTCGCTCGTCGATGGCGCTCGGCCTGCGTCTTCGGCTTCACGGCCGATCGCCTCGCTCCTGATCGGCTGGCGCCGCAGGACGTGTCCGTGCAGCGCGCCGCTCTCGGGCGGGCTACCTGCTCATCGGCTCGCTGCTCTTCATCGCCGGCGCGCTCGTCGGCCTGCGCGACCCGACGCGCGCGCGTGAGCGCGAGCGGCGCGCCCGCCGGATCTCTGCGGGCGGGCTCGCGACGTGGTCCGAGGCATTCCATCTGTCGGCGCTCCTCGTCGGGCTCGGAATCGGCCTCGTCCTCGTCGGCATCGCCGTCAACCCCAACGCCTCGTTCTCGTGAGGTACTCGTCCGGGCCCGAGGTCGGCGGCCCCTGCGAGGCGGCCCACCTCCGTGCGTCACTGGTGCTCGACGGCGAGCTCGAGGACGACCTCGATCGGCTGCTGCTCAAGCGTCACCTCGATCGCTGCCCCGAGTGCGTCGACGCCGTCGCGCGCCTCGAGGCCGCGGCGTGGCTGCTGCGTCGCGAGCCGGCCGAGCCGTACCGCTGTGAGGTCCGTGCGCCGCGCCGGGAGGCCCGGGCTCCCGTGGGCGAACATCGCCGTCGCCATGCTCACCCTCGCGGTGGGGACGCTGACGCTCCCCCAACAGGGCTCCGAGCACGCCGGGTCGCGGAGCGACGAGCGCCGCCTCGCCGCGCCGCCGCCGCGACTTCCGATCGGGCAGCGGTCGGCCGGCGAGGACTTCCGGCCGCGCGGCTCCACGCGTTCGGCGCACGCGACGTCGCAGTCGTAGCGGAGCGTCCCGCCGGAGAAGCGCACTCGAGCGGGCCGCGTTCCGGCTCGTCACGAGCGGTGACGGCGTACTCGAGATCGCGCATGAGGCCGGCTACTCGTCGAACGAGGCGTTCACGCGCGCCTTCCGCCGCGCGTACGGCGTGGCCCCGGTCGCCTGGCGCGCGCGGCCCGGCCGCATCGAGCTCGCCGCGCCGAACGGCGTCCAACTTCCATCCACCCGGCGGGCTTCGGCTGCCCGCCCGAGACGAGGTGACCTCATGGACCTGCTCACGAAGCTGCTCGAGCACCACATCTGGCTCGTCGGCGAGATCGTCGACCGCGCGGAGCGGCTCCCGGCGGAACGGCTCGACGCGCCGATCGAGGTATCCGTCGAGGGGCTCGACGACGACCCGACCCTGCGGTCGCTCCTGTCGCGGCTCGTCGGCCAGATGGACATGTGGAACGCGGCAATGGAGAGCCGTGCCTACGACTTCGCGATCGAGCGCGACGAGTCGCTCCGGTCGATCCGCGCGGTTCGACACGGCCGGACCGGTGTTCCTCGCCCACGCGCGCGAGGTGATCGACGGCAGGCGGCTGGACGAGACATTCGTCGACGCCATCTACGAGCCGGCCCAGGTGTTCACGTACGGCGGCATGCTGGCCCACGTCCTGACGTTCGCGGCGCACCGGCGGATGCTCGCGATCGGCGCGCTCCACTCCGCCGGGATCACCGACCTCGGCCCCGACGACCCGATGCGCTGGATCGCGGAGGAGGCGGCCTAGCCGCATTCCCTGCACGATCGAGGGATGGGGCGACGTCGTCCCGCTCCCGATATCGAGAGTGCGGACGTCGCCGAAAGGGCTCGGCGGCGCATTTCAGAGGGGGAATGCAAATGAGGACTTTGCAGGGCTTGACCCTGGGCGTCATCGCCCTTGCCCTCGTGCTTGCGGCGTCGGCATTGGCGGTCAAGCCGGTGACGATCACGACGACGACGCACGTCGTCGGAGGCACGTCGGTGCCGGGCGCGAGCACCGGGCTCGTGCTCAACGGCAACGCAGTGACGGTCACGGCGACAGGAGCCGTGTGTCCGTACGGCGGAGCCGTGTGCCCCGGGCCGAATGGGAACTCCGGGTACGACACGAACTCGAGCGCATACGGCGGGTTCCCGGCTCCGGGCGCCCCCGCGTGGGGCCTCGTCGCGCGGGTCGGAAGCGGCGCGTGGAAGCAGGTCGGGAGCGGCCCGACCACGATCTCCGGGACGGGCGAGCTCCAGTTCGCCGTCAACGACGACTTTCTCGGGGACAACTCGGGGAGCTTCACGGTCACCGTGACGGCCTCCGGTTCGCGTAACGCGGGCACCGGCTCGGGCTGCACGCCGGGATGGGGGAACGGAGACCAGAACCACACCCACGCCGGGGCTCCGGGTCAGACCGATGTCGCGTGCCGGCCCGGCTGGGGGAACGGCGACGCGAACCACGACCACGGCGGCCCTCCCGGCCAGGCGAACGGCGGCGACACGACGCCGACGTCGAGCGCGGACGCCGGGCCGGGCAACGGCAACGGCAACGCAAAGGGACAGGCAAAGCACTGAGGCACGGCGGCCGTCGACGGCGGGAATGGGGCGGGAGCGATCCCGCCCCGCCGCCTTCTCGGGGCTAGAACGGCAGCGAGGCGGCGGCGTCGCGCGCGACGTCGACGAGCGGCTGCACGAAGAAGAACGAGCCGATCGTGACGACGATCGCCACGGCCACCGTCGTGTGGAGCAAGAGGTCGCGCGGCGGTGAGCCGCCGGCGGCGACGACACCGGTCGGCAGCGGCTCGTCCCCCTGGCGCATGAACAGCGCGCGGACGATCGAGAGGTAGTACGCGAGGCTGAGCGCGGTGGCGAGAACGCCGATGACGACGAGCCACCACCAGCCCGCCTCGTAGATCGCGGAGAAGACGAACAGCTTGCCGAGGAAGCCGCCGGTCAAGGGGAAGCCCGCCATGCTCAGCACGAACACCCACATCCCGACGCCGAGGAACGGTCGCTCCCAGCCGAGGCCCTCGAGCGAGCCGAGCGTCACCGGGCGGCGCTGCTCCCGCTCGCGTGCCGCGACGACCGCGAACGCGCCGACCGTGGCCGCGGCGTACGGCACGAAGTAGTAGAGGAGCGCCGTCGCGCCCTCCTCGCTGTTCGCCGCGACGGCGATGAGCAGGAAGCCCGCGTGGGAGACGGACGAGTACGCGAGCATGCGCTTCACGTCGCTCTGCGCGATCGCCGCGAGGTTGCCGATCGCGAGCGAGGCGATCGCGAGCGCCGCGACGGCGACCGTCCAGATCTCGGACTGCTCGGGGAACGCCGTGACGAGGATCCGGTACATGAGCGCCAGCCCCGCGACCTTCGTCGCGGCCGCCATGAACGAGGTCACCGTGGTCGGCGCGCCCTGGTAGACGTCGGGCGTCCACATGTGGAACGGCGCCGCGGAGACCTTGAAGCCGAGGCCTGCGAGGATCATCGCCATGCCGGTGACGAACAGCGGGTCGTCGGCGCCCGTCGCCTGCTGGATCGAGGTGAAGCCGAGCTCCCCGGTCGCGCCGTAGACGAGCGCGCAGCCGAACAGGAGGATCCCCGAGCCGAAGCTGCCGACGATGAGGTACTTGAGGCCGGCCTCCAGCGACTCGCGGCGGTGGGTGTCGAGCGCGCAGAGGACGTACAGCGAGATCGAGAACCACTCGAGCGCCAGGAACATGGTCATGAGGCTGTCGGCCGAGACGAAGAACACCATCCCCGCAGCGGACGCCGCGAGCAGCGCGTAGTACTCGCCGACGTGGTCGCGACGGCCGTCGCCGGCGGAGAGGAGGACGACGCAGACGCCGACGGCTGCGATCACGAAGGCCGCGGCCGCCGCGAACCGGTCGCGCGTCATCGACTCGGCGATCAGCGTGGTCGGCTCCGAGGAGCGGTCGAACAGGAATGCGGAGAGCACCGCCGACGTCGCGAAGCCGGCCGCAGACACCACGACGCAGAACGCCCGCACCGCATGGCGGGGGTAGAACACGCCGCCGAGCAGCGTGAGACCCGCGACGGCGAGCAGCGCCAGCGTCGGGGAGAGCGCGAACCAGTCGACGTTCGGCGTCTCGATCATCCGGGCCCGAACCCTCCCTCGCCCCGGCTCGAGATGAAGGCCGCGGGGTCGTCGGCGGGGAAGGAGCGCTCGCTGATCGCCGCCGGCCAGGCCGAGAGGACGGCGAGGATGACGACGAGCGGGACGACGAGCGCGAGCTCGCCGCTCACGAGGTCGCCGGCGTCCTCGCGGACGGCGCTCCCGCGCCGCTCGTGGAGGATCGCGGAGATGAGGCGCAGCGCGTAGAGGGCGGCGAGCACGATCGCGGCCGCGCCGACCGCCGCGTACCCCCACCCGCGACCGAAGACGCCGGCGAGGATCGAGAACTCGCCCGCGAAGTTCGCCGAGCCGGGGACGGCCAGGGCGAATATCCCGAGCGTCATCACGAGGGTCGCGAGGATCGGGCGGCCCTTTCCCATGCCGCCCAGCTCGGCGAAGCGCCCCGTTCCGGTGCGCGTCTCGATCATCGCCGCGAGGAGGAACAGGCCCGCGGAGACGAGCCCGTGGCTGACGGAGTGCAGGACGGCCCCGTCCAGCCCGAGATCCGTGACGGCGAAGATCCCGAGCACGATGAGGCCCATCTGGGCCATCGAGGAGTACGCGATGACGCCGCGGACGTCGGGCTGGCGGAACGCGAGCACCGAGCCGTAGACGAGCGTCGCAGCGGCGAGGACGAGGACGACCTCCCGGAAGTCGTCGACCGGCTCCGGGAAGTGCGGCAGGACGATCCAGACGAGCCCGAAGACGGCGGCCTTCGAGACGACGCCCGAGAGGATCGCCGCGACCTCCGCGGGCGCCTCGGTGTACGCGGAGCGGAGCCAGCCGTGGAACGGCAGCAGCGGCGCCTTTACCGCGAAGGCGACGAGGAAGCCGAGGAACACCCAGTCGTTCGAGCTCGTGCCGATCTCCGCGAGCGAGAACGTGCCCTTGGTGATCCCGAACGCGACGATCGAGGCGAGCATGAGAAGCGAGCCGACCATCGTGTAGAGCACGAAGGTCACCGTCGCCTTGATCCGGGCCGGGCCGCCCCAAACGCCCACGAGCACGTAGATCGGGATCAACATCGCCTCGAAGAACACGTAGAAGACGATGAGGTCCTGGGCCGCGAAGACGCCGACGAGCGACCCGACGAGGAAGAGCATGAGGCCGAAGTACGCCCGCGGCCGATCGCGCCCGACCCAGAGGCCGTAACCGATCGCGGCGGCGCCGACGACGGCCGCGAGGCCGACGAGCCAGTACTGGAAGCCGTACAGGCCGACCGAGTACGAGATGCCGAGCTCCGAGAACCACTCGCGGCTCGTCGAGAACTGCTGCGCGTCGCTCGAGAAGTCGAAGTTGCGCGCGCCGCCGATCCATAGGCCGACCTCGGCGAGCGCCGCCATGAGCGCCAGCCCGCTCGTCGTCTCGCGCGAGACCGGCAGCACCCAGACGAGCAGCGCGCCGGCGAGCGGGACGACGATCAGCAGCGTGGTCAGCATTGGTGCTCCGTGCCGTGCCCACGGCTGCGATTCGTCGGCGAGAACCGAGCAGGCCTAGGACGCAGGGAGCCCCGATATGGAGGCATATCGGGGCGACCGAGGACGACGGCATGCGAAGTGTTCGCAGCCGCGCGAGGCGTGGGCGTGGGTGCGGCAGTGAGCACCACTAGCGCACCACGAGGAAGACGAGGGCGAGGACCGACACCGTGACGGTGATCGCGAGCGCGTACGTCCGCAGCAGGCCGCTCTGCGCGCGCGAGGTGAGCGACGCCGCGTCGAGCGTCCCCTCGGCGACCTCGTCGAGTCCGCCCTGGACGACCGGCGTCTCGACGTTGTCCCGGAGGCGGACGGCGAGCGCCTGCGCGGGGCGGGCGAAGACCACGTCGTAGAGCTCGTCGAACCAGAGCTTGTGCTCGAGCGTCGTTCGGACCACGCCGTCCGGGACGAGCTCGCGACCCGCCTTGAAGGCACGCCACGCGACGGCGATGCCGATGACGCCGATCGTGACGGCGATCGCGCTCGTTCCCCACTCCTGCGCGGTCGACGGGGTGACGAGCGGCTCGAGGACGGGCTCGAGCCACGTCTCGAACGGCTCCCAGACGCCGGGAATCTGGAGCAGGCCCGCGAATGTCGCGCCGAGCGCGAGCACGCCGACCGGGATGGTCATCCAGCGGGAGCCCTCGCCGTGGTGGGCATGCTCGTCGTGCCCCTCCGGCTCCGGAGCGGACGTCCCGTGGAAGACGAGGAAATAGAGCCGGAACGAGTACATCGCCGTCAGGAGCGCGCCGAGGAGCCCCCCGATGTAGAGCGTCCACCCGAGCGCGCCGCCGTCGGCGAGCGTGGAGGCGAGGATCGCGTCCTTCGACCAGAAGCCGGAGAAGATCGGGATGCCGACGAGCGCGAGCGTCCCGATCAGGAACGTCGCGTGCGTGTACGGCATCTTCGCGCGGAGCCCACCCATCTTCCGGATGTCCTGCTCGCCGTCGAGGCGGTGGATGACGAGCCCTGCGGTCAGGAACAGCAGTGCCTTGAAGAAGGCGTGCGTGAAGAGGTGGAACATCGCGAAGCCGTAGGCCCCGATCCCCGCGCCGACGAACATGTAGCCGATCTGGCTCATCGTCGAGTACGCGATCACGCGCTTGATGTCCCACTGGACGAGCGCGACGACGCCGGCCACGAGGAGCGTCACGAGGCCGAGGATCGCCGCCAGGTGCTGCACCTCCGGCGCGGCCTCGAACACCGGATTCGTGCGGCAGATGAGATAGACGCCTGCCGTCACCATCGTCGCCGCATGGATGAGGGCGGAGACCGGTGTCGGCCCCTCCATCGCGTCCGGGAGCCAGGTGTGGAATGGGATCTGCGCCGACTTCGCGACCGCGCCCCCGAGGAGGCCGAGCGCGACGAGCGTGACGACCGTGTCGGAGAGCTCCCCCGACTCCGCGGCGCCGAAGACGACGCTGTAGTCGAGGCTGCCGACGTGGAAGATCAGGAGGAAGAACCCGAGGGCCATGATCGCGTCGCCGACGGCGTTGATCACGAACGCCTTCTTCGCCGCCTCGACTGCCGAGCGGCGGTCGTGGTAGAAGCCGATCAGGAGGTACGACGCGAGCCCGACCAGGCCCCAGCCGACGAGCAGCAGCAGCAGGTTGCCGCCCTGGACGAGCATCAGCATCGCGAAGACGAAGAACGCCATGTACGCGAAGTAGCGGCGCTCCTCGTCCTCTCCGGCCATGTAGCCGTTCGAGTAGGCGACGATCAGGCCGCCGATGCCCGTGACGATGAGCATCATCACGATCGACAGCGGGTCGATGAGGAGCTGGAGCTCGACGACGAAGTCGCCGGCCTTGAACCACGTCCAGGCGGTCGTCAGCTCGACCCGGTCGTCGGGGTCACGACCGAGCGCGTCGACGAACGCGTAGACGGCGCCCGCGAACCCCACGAACACCGAGGCGGTCGAGACGAGCCCCGCCTGCCGCCGGGTGATGCGGGTGCCGGCGAGCACGATCGCGAGGAACCCGACGAGCGGGGCGACGAGGCAGACCCAGCCGCCGACGGCCATCAGTAGACCACCGCCTAGCCCTTCAGCTCCGTGAAGCTGTCCACGTCGAGCGCCAGGTTGCGCCGCGCCATCGCGACGATCAGCCCGAGCCCGACGCACACCTCGGACGCGGCGACGGCCATCACGGCGAGCGCGAAGATCTGGCCGTCGAGCTCGCCGAAGAGGCGCGAGAAGCCGACGAACGCGAGGTTCGACGCGTTGAGCATGATCTCGAGCGAGAGCAGCACGATGAGCGGGCTGCGCCGCAGGAGCACGCCGGCGATCCCGATCGCGAACAGGATCGCCGAGACGACGAGGTACCAGGGAATGTCGGGGCCGAGCATCAGCCGGCGGCCTCCTGCGCATCCGCCTCGTCCTCCGCCTCGGAGCGCATCCCGAGCACCACGCCGCCGACGGCCGCGACGAGCAGCACGATCGACGTGATCTCGAACGCGAGCAGGTGGTCGGTGAGGAACAGCCGCCCGATCTCCGTCGGCGTCCCGAACGCGCGGCTGATGTCCGCCTCGTCCGACAGGCGGTCGCCGGCGTTGAGGAGGATCGCGACGAGCGTCACGGCGAGGAGCGACGTGGCCGCGATCACCGAGGCGGCCTGGATCAGCCGCGTGCCGCCCGCCCAGGGGGCGTCGGCGCGGCCGCCGAGGTACGCGATGACGAAGAGGAACATCACCATCACCGCGCCGGCGTAGACGAGCACCTGCGCGACGGCGACGAACTCGCCCGACGCGAGCAGGTAGAGCACGGCGAGCGACGCGAGGTTGCCGATGAGCGACAGCGCCGACGAGAACGGGTTCGAGGCCGTGACGACCTTGAGCCCGGTGCCGATGCAGGCGCCCGCCGCGAGCAGCCAGATCACCCAGACGAGGACGTTCCCCACGGCCGCCTACGACTCCCGCTTGTAGGCGGGGATCGGGGTGTCGAACAGGTCCGGATCCTGCACCGGGATCCGCTTGATCGGCTCGGCGAGGAGCATGTCCTTCGTGTAGATCAGGTCGTCGCGCGAGTACTCGGAGATCTCGAACTCGTTCCCGAGCGTGATCGCGTCGAACGGGCACGCGAGCTCGCAGTAGCCGCAGAAGATGCAGCGCGAGAGGTTGATCTCGTAGATGCGCGCGTAGCGCTCGCCCGCGGAGACGCGGTTGTCGGCGGTGTTCTCGTCGGCGACGACGCGGATGCAGTCCGCCGGGCAGGCGGCGGCGCAGAGCGAGCAGCCGACGCACTTCTCGAGCCCGTTCTCGTGCCGGTGAAGACGGTGGCGACCGCGGAAGCGCGGATACACGGGGCGCTTGAACTCGGGGTACTGCTGCGTGATCGGCTGCTTGAAGATGTGCTTGAAGGTGACGCCGAAGCCCTTGAGTGTCCCGAACGGCTGCATGGTCAGCGCGTCACCCTAACCATCTAGATCCAGACCACGAGGAGGGCGGTGACGACCGCGTTGACCGTCGCGACGGGCAGCAGCACCTTCCAGCCGAACCGCATCAGCTGGTCGTAGCGGAGGCGGGGCAGCGTCGTCCGCATCCAGATGAAGAAGAAGAGGAGCACGGCGAGCTTCAGCAGGAACCAGATCGGGCCCGGGAGCCACGGCCCGTGCCAGCCGCCGAGAAACAGCGTCACCGCGAGCGCCGACAGCGTGATCAGGTTGATGTACTCGGACATCGAGTAGAGCCCGAACCGCATCCCGCCGTACTCGGTGTGGTAGCCCGCGACGAGTTCCTGCTCCGCCTCGGGCAGGTCGAACGGGGCGCGCGAGGTCTCGGCGGTGCCGGCGAGGATGAACACGACGAACCCGACGAGCTGGGGGATGATGTACCAGACCTCGCTGTCCTGGGCGG
The DNA here is from genome assembly GCA_963797805.1 of uncultured Actinomycetes bacterium. Lineage (GTDB taxonomy): Bacteria > Actinomycetota > Thermoleophilia > Gaiellales > Gaiellaceae > Gaiella. The sequence goes on from CAWCRC010000006.1 coordinate 187,007, forward strand.
CGACGATGTCGACGAGCGACAGCGAGCCGGCCATCAGGATGACGCCGAGCACGGAGAGGGCGAGCGACACCTCGTACGAGACGAGCTGCGCGCACGTCCGCATCGACCCGAGGAGCGAGAACTTCGAGTCGGAGGCCCAGCCGCCGATGATGAAGCCGTAGATCCCGATCGAGCCGACGGCGAAGATCAGGAGGAGGGCGACCGGGAGGTCGGCGACGTAGCCGTTCACCTGGTAGCCGGCGATCTCCCAGCCCGGCCCCCACGGGATCACCGAGAAGGTCGTGAGCGCCGTGAACGCCGCGAGGAACGGCGCGACGATGTAGAGGCCGTCGATCGCGGCCGCCGGGAAGAAGCTCTCCTTGCGGATCAGCTTCACGAGGTCGGCGATCGGCTGCATGAGCCCCCACGGGCCTGCGCGGTTCGGCCCGTAGCGGAGCTGCATGCGCCCCATCACCTTGCGCTCGATCAGCGTCAGGTAGGCGAAGCCGAAGAGCACGAGGTTGATGACGATCAGCGACTTGATGACCGCGATCCACCAGGGCTCGCCGGCGTCGCCGGTGGCGGCGATCCAGGACGTCATGCCTTGACCACCTCGACGTCGAGGTGGAGGTCGGCCGCGTGCTCCTCGGCGACGCGCGCGACCCCCTCGACGAGCTTCCGGTCGATGCGCGCGCGCAGCTCGACCGACGTGCCGTTCGAGCGGACGGAGACGAGATCGCCGGTCGCGATCCCGCGACGGTCGGCGTCCCCTACCGAGAGCGTGACCTCGCGCCCGGGGCGCTGGAACTGGAGCTCGGGAACGCGCTCGACGTGGTACCCCGAGAACAGCGGCCGGTAGCGGAGGAGGCGGAGGGTTCCCACGAAGTGGTCGGTCCCGACCGTCTCGGCCTGCGGCGCACCCGTCGCCTGCGCGGGCTCGGGGGCCACGTACGGCGCGCGTGCGGGGAGCGGCGCCCGCTCGCCCACGGTCGACAGGTCGAGGCTGTCGTAGATCCGGGCAGAGAGCTCCTCGAAGACGACGGCCGCGTACGGCGAGAGCGCGGTGTCGAAGCGGTTCGCGAGCTTGGCGAGCCAGGCGAGCTCGTCGGGCACGGGCGGCGTCACCGCGCGCCGCAGCCGCTGGACGCGTCCTTCGAGGTTCATCGTCGTGCCCTCGCGCTCGAGCGTCGCGGTCGCGGGCAGCACGAGGTCGGCCCATCCGGTGGCGAGCGACGGGAACATCGTGATCGCGACGACGTGCTCGGCCTTCTCCGCGAGGGCGCGCACGCCCGCGTCGGACGCGGCGTCGTCGCCGGAGACCACGAGGAGGCCGATCCCCTCGCCCTCTCCCTCGTCCTCGTCGGCGGCCGCGGACCACGCCTCGCAGACGCCACGGGCGTTCGGTGTCGCGGGCAGGTGGAACGCGGCGCAGCCGGGCTTCCCCTCGAAGCTGAGCGCATGCGCGGCCTCGGCGAGGCGCGCGCCACCCCCGCCGCCGGGGCCCGACCAGACGAGGACGGCCCGCGCGCTGTCGCGCAGGCGCTTCCCCAGCGCGCTGCGGGACGCGACGAGCTCCCGGAGCGCCTCCGCCGCGCCGCCCGGTGCGGCCGGGATCGAGCCCTCGGCGCCGATCGTCACGACCTCCGCCCCGTTGCGCCTCGCCTGCTTCAGCCACAGGTCCACGGCGGGCGCGCGGTCGACGACGGCCTCGTCGCCCACGACGACCACGATCTCGGCGTCGCCGATCGTCGAGAGGGGCGCCCGGAACGCGTCGAGGGCCGCGGACGTCGACTCGTGGAGGACGGCCGAGTGCGCCCCGAGCCCCCGCCGCATGAGCACGCCGAGCCCGTACGCGATCTCGGTCGTCTCCGACCCCGACAGAGCGGTGACGATCCGGCCGCCCGCCTCGCGGAGCAGCGCCTCCGCGCGGTCGAGCGCCTCGTCCCACGCGATGGGCTGCAGCCCGTGCTCGCCGCGCGCGAGCGGCTCGAGGATGCGGTCGTCCGCCTGCAGGTGCGGGTAGCTGAAGCGGCCCTTGTCGCAGAGCCAGCCGCCGTCGATCTCCGGGTGGTTGCGCGACAGCACGCGCTTGACGTCGCCCTCGCGGGTCGTCGCGCGGATGTTGCAGCCGGCCGGGCAGAGCCCGCACACGGTCGGCACGTCCTGGATCTCCCACGGACGCGCCTGGAACCGGTACTGCGTGGACGTCAGCGCCCCGACAGGGCAGAGCTCGACGACGTTCCCCGAGAAGGGCGCGCGGTAGGGATCCTCGCCGAACGTCGCGATCTCGGAGTGGGCGCCGCGGTTTCGCGCGATCAGCTGGCCGTCCTCGGCGACGTCGCTCGAGAACCGCGTGCACCGGTAGCAGAGAATGCAGCGCTCGCGGTCGAGTGCGATCAGCGGCGAGACCGGGATCGGCTTGTCGAAGGTCATCTTCGAGAAGTGCATCCGTGTCGAGCCGGGCCCGTAGCGGAAGGTCAGGTCCTGGAGCGGGCACTCGCCGCCCTTGTCGCAGACCGGGCAGTCGAGCGGGTGGTTGACGAGGATGAACTCCAGCGTCCCGTGCTGGCCGTCGGCGGCGCGCTGCGACGTTGCGGCGGTGCGCACGACCATCCCCTCCTGCGCGGTGAGCGTGCAGCCCGCCTGGAGCTTCGGCAGGCCCTCGACCTCGACGAGGCACATGCGGCACGCGCCGACGGGCGGCCCGAGGCGGGGCTCGTAGCAGAACACCGGGATCTCGATCCCGGCCGCGGCCGCCGTCTCGACGAGACCCGTCCCCTTCGCCACCTCGACCTCGCGGTCGTCGATGGTCACGGTGATGAGCTCGCTCACGGCTTCCCCGCCAGGCGCGATTCGGCAGGAGCCGAATCGCGCGGCTCGATCCCCGCCCTGCGGGCGGGGCGTGGCGCGAAGCGCCCCCCTGAAGGCGTCGGCTTCGCCGCCGCGGGGCGGCTGCTGTCGATCCAGCGCGTCATGCCACGACCTCGAGCGGCCGCGGGATCTCGGCGGGGCCGACGTGTGCGGCGTGGACGTCGGTCGGCGCGACGATGCCGTCGAGCGACGAAGTCCCGTGGAACGGGCACGCCGCCTCCTCGACGTGCGCGAGGAACTCCTCGCGGAACTTCGCGACATAGCTCGCGACGGCGATCGCGTCGGAGTCGCCGAGCGGGCAGAGGCAGGTGCCGTTGATCCGCTCGCCGACGTCGAGGAGCAGGTCGAGGTCCTCGTGCGTTCCCGCCCCCGCCTCGATCTTCTTGAGGATCTGCGTCAGCCAGCGCGTGCCGACGCGGCACGGCGTGCACTTCCCGCACGACTCGTGCTCGTAGAACTGGGAGACGCGGATCCCGAGCTGGACCATGCAGGCACGGTCGTCCATGACGATCACGGCGGCCGAGCCGATCGCCGTTCCCGCCTGCGAGAGCGAGTCGAAGTCGAGGGTGACGCGCTCGGCCTCGGCGGCGGTGAGGATCGGGGTCGACGAGCCGCCCGGGATCACCGCCTTCAGCGACCGGCCCTCCGGGATCCCGCCGCCGACGTCGTAGATGAGGTCCTTCAGCGGGAACCCGTGCGGCAGCTCGTAGTTGCCCGGGTTCACGACGTTGCCCGAGAGCGAGAAGACGCGCGTGCCCGTCGAGCTCTCGAGGCCGAGCTTCGCATACTCGGCGCCGCCCATCTCGATGACCGGCGGCACGGTCGCGATCGACTCGACGTTGTTCACGGCGGTGGGCGAGGCGTAGAGGCCGGCGATCGCGGGGAACGGCGGCTTCGTCCGCGGCTGTCCGCGCTCCCCCTCGAGCGACTCGAGGAGCGCGGTCTCCTCGCCGCAGATGTACGCGCCGGCCCCGCGGTGGAGGACGATGGTCGTGCCGTCCAGGTGCTTGCCCTTGCGCAGCTGCCCGAGCGCGTGGACGAGGACCTCCCACTCGCGCTCGTACTCGCCGCGGATGTAGACGAAGACGTGCGTCGACTCGATCCCCCGTGCGGCGATGAGGCAGCCCTCGAGGAAGCGGAAGGGGACGCGCAGCATGATCTCGCGGTCCTTGAACGTGCCCGGCTCGGACTCGTCCGCGTTGACGACGAGGTAGTGCGGCCGGGGGTTCTGCTCCGGCTTCGGGACGAAGCTCCACTTGCGCCCCGTCGGGAAGAACGCGCCGCCGCGGCCGCGGAGGTTCGAGGCGTTCAGCTCGGCGATGATCTCGTCGGGCGTCATCTCCCGCGCGCGCCGGAGCGCCGCGAGGCCGCCCCCCGCCTCGTACTCGGCGAGCTCGGTGACGGCACCGCCGTTCGTCCCGGCGAAGACGATCTCGGGCGTGCTCACTCGCCGAGCTCCTTGACGATGCCCGGGACGTCTGCGGCGCGGACGTGGAGGCGGTGCCGGTTGTCGACGGCGACGACCGTCGCCCACCCGCATCCGCCGAGGCACTCGACGGCGCGAAGCGTGACCGAGTCGTCCTCCGAGGTCTCGCCGACGTGGATGCCGAGCTCGCGCTCGAACGCCTCGACGACTGCCTGGGCGCCGGAGAGCGCGCACGAGACGTTCGTGCAGACCTCGACCACGTGCCGCCCGACCGGCTCGGTGTGGAACATGTCGTAGAAGGACGCGATCGAGAGGCAGTACGCCGGAGTGACGTCGAGCGCCTCCGCGACCTCGCGGAACGCCTCCTCGGGGAGCCAGCCGCCGTGCGCCTCCTGCGCGAGCCGGAGCGCCGGGATGATCGCCGAGCGCTTCTCGGGGTAGCTCTTCTTGACCTCCTGGATCGCGTCGTAGAGCGCCGTGGTCACCGGTCGACGTCTCCCATCACCGGGTCGAGCGAGGCGGCGACCGCGACGAGGTCGGCGACCGCCGCGTCGCGCACGCACGTCGCCGTCGCCTGCAGCGCCGCGAAGCTCGGCGCGCGGAACTTGACCCGCCACGGCCGGGGGCCGCCGTCCGAGACGAGGTAGCAGCCGCACTCCCCGCGCGCGGACTCGATCGCGACGTAGACCTGGCCCTCGGGGACGAGGAAGCCCTCGGTGACGATCTTGAAGTGGTGGATGAGCGACTCCATCGACGTGTGGAGCTCCTCGCGTGGCGGCAGGACGACCTTGCGGTCGTCGGCGATCCACGGCTCGCCCCGCATCTCCTCGAGGCGCGTGACGCACTGGGCGACGATGCGCGCCGAGGTGCGCATCTCGTCCATGTGGACCTTGTAGCGGTCGTAGACGTCTCCGTTCCCGTAGACGGGGACGTCGAAGTCGACCTCGTCGTAGGCGAGGTACGGCATGTTCCGGCGGAGGTCCCAGTCGACGCCCGACGCGCGCAGCATCGGCCCCGACTGCCCGAGCGCGAGCGCGTCCTCGGCGGAGAGGAGCCCGATGCCCTTCGTCCGCTCGAGCCAGATCTTGTTGCGGTCGAGGAGCCCCTCGTAGTCGTCCACCGCCCGCGGCATGTGGCGCGCGAGCGCACGCGCCTGCGCGTAGAAGCCCTCCGGGATGTCCTCGGCGAGCCCGCCGACCTGGAAGTAGCGCGTGTGCATACGGACGCCCGTGACCATCTCGAAGAGGTCGAGCACCATGTCGCGCTCGCGGAACGCGTACCAGAACATCGAGATCGCCCCGATCTCGAGCGCAGACGTCCCGAGCCACACGAGGTGCGAGTGGATGCGGTTCAGCTCGGCGAGGCACATCCGCATCCAGATCGCCTTCTCGGGCGTCTCGAGGCCGAGCAGCTTCTCGATCGCGAGCACGAAGACGAGCTCGTTCGCCTGGAAGGAGAGGTAGTCGATCCGCTCGGGGTACGTGATCCCCTTCCAGTACGTCTTGTGCTCCATGGTCTTCTCGAAGCCGGTGTGCAGGTAGCCGATCACCGCCTCGATCCCGGCGACCCGCTCGCCGTCGAGATCGACGATCAGCCGGAGGACGCCGTGCGTCGACGGGTGGTTCGGCCCGAAGTTGATCCGCAGGATGTCGTCGAGGTCGTGTGCCGACGGGTCGATCCGGAGGATCGTCGGGCAGGGGGACGGAATTCGCGTGCCCTCGTAGATCCTGGTGGCAGGCATGACCGCCATCAGCAGTGCTCCCTCAGGTGATGCTGCCTGGGGTGCATTGCCTGAGGGAGCACTACGCCTCCCCCGAGAAGCGCACCGGCTCGCCGCCGAGCGGGTAGTCCTTTCGGAGCGGGTATCCCTCCCAGTCGTCCGGCATGAGGATCCGGACGAGGTTCGGGTGCCCCCGGAAGACGATCCCGTACAGGTCGTACGCCTCGCGCTCGTTCCAGTCGGCCGACGGCCACACGCCGACGACGGAGTCGATCTCCTGGCCGTCGTCGAGCCACGCCTCGAGGCGCAGCCGGGCAGGCTCGTCGGCGAGGCGGAGGAGGTGGTAGACGACGGTGAACCGCTTCGCCTTCGGCGTCGGGACGCGCTGGACGCCTTGCGAGCCCTCGGCGTTCAGGTCGCGCCCGGCGTGGGTTCCGATGTACCCGGCGACGTCTGTCGACGCCCAGCCGAGGAAGTCGACCCCCGAGAGGTCGACGAGCACGTTGTAGCCCTCGGCGTCGCGCAGGTGCGTGCACGCCTCGACGATCCGCGCGGGGTCGACGACGAGCGTCGTCTCCCCGTGTGCCTCGATCGTCTCGACGAGCCCCGGGACGGCAGTGCTCACGTGCGCGCCCTTCGCACGTGAGCGGGGAGGGGTGTGGGGAACCGGGAGGTTCCCCACGCTCTCCAGAAGAAGGGGGCTCGTGGGGGAAACATGGTTTCCCCCACGAACGCGAGCCGTAGGCGAGCGTTCGTCATTCCGCGACCCCACGGATCTCGTACGCGGGCGGCACGCCGGCACGGATCTTCTCGTGGAGGCGGACGATTCCCTCCATCAGCGCCTCCGGGCGGGGCGGGCAGCCGGGGACGTGGATGTCCACCGGGACGATCTTGTCGACGCCCTGGAGCACCGTGTAGTTGTTGAACATCCCGCCCGAGCTCGCGCAGGCGCCCATCGCGATCACCCACTTCGGCTCGAGCATCTGGTCGTAGACCTGGCGCAGCGGCGGGGCCATCTTGTGGGTCACGCGACCGGAGACGATCAGCAGGTCGGCCTGGCGCGGCGAGGAGCTGAAGCGCTCCATCCCGAAGCGCGCGATGTCGTAGCGCGACGAGACGATCGACATCATCTCGATCGCGCAGCAGGCGAGCCCGAAGGTGTCCGGCCAGACCGAGTTGGACTGCGCCCACGCGACGGCCTTCTGGACGGTCGTGATCATCAGCGCGTCCTCGATGGACTCGAGCTCCTGCTCGAACGTGCCGGGCCCCTTGTCGGGCCAGAGCGTCCGCTCCGTGCGGAGCCCGGCCTTCGCGGCGGGGCGGTCGGAGACGAGGGGCAGCTTCCGCGCTAGTGCCACTCGAGCGCTCCCTTGCGCCAGACGTAGACGTACGCGACGGCGAGGATGGCCACGAAGACTGCGAGCTCGACGAATCCGAACCAGCCGAGCAGCTCGAGCTGCACCGCGAGCGGGTACAGGAAGACGATCTCGATGTCGAAGAGGATGAAGAGCATCGCCGTGAGGTAGAAGCTCACGGTGAAGCGGCGCTGCTGGCCCGGCGCCTCCTCGGAGACGCCCGACTCGAAGGGCAGCATCCGCTGCTTGGTGCGTGAGCGCGGCCGCGTGGCGAAGACGAACGAGAACGCGATCATCGTCGCCGGGATCGCCGCCGCGAACACCGCGTAGATGAGAAACGGGAGCCAGTCGGAGAGCACGCTGTCCTCGTTCGCTGCCGGGGGCCGGTCGTCGCGAAACCTACCACTCCCGTCCTGAGGCACGAGGTCGGAGCCGATCCCGCTCGGAGAGTGCGTTTCCGCTGTCACAAAGTCGACCCTCTGGCGCCGTGTGGTCGCTCGGCTACCATCAGGGTATGGAGATCGCCGAGCGCCCCACCGACGTCGTGCTCGACCTCACCCCGCTCGCGGCCGAGAAGGTGAAGGCGCTGATGGCCGAGGAGCCGGACGCCGGCTCGCTCGTCCTCCGGGTCGCCATCCAGGGCGGCGGGTGCTCCGGGTTCCAGTACGGGCTCGGCTTCGACTCCGGCGCCGCCGAGGGCGACCACGAGCTCCTGCTCGAGGGTGTGCGTGTCGTCGTCGACCCGTTCAGCGCCCCGTATCTGCAGGGCGCGACGATCGATTACCTGAACGGCCTCCAGGAGTCCGGGTTCAAGATCGACAACCCGAACGCGGTCTCCTCCTGCGGCTGCGGGCACTCGTTCCAGGTCGAGGAGGGCGAGGAGCTCCCCGAGGGAACGCAGGTGGGCGGCTGCGGCTCCGGCTGCTCGCACTGAACGGACGTCGCCGGCGCCGAGCGCGTAGAAGTCCTCACACCGATTGAACCGCGGCGCTGCTGCGCTGCGAAGTGCGGGTCTCAACCCCCGAAGGGAAGGAGACCCCCATGCGCCACATGCGCCTCACCATCGCCGCCGCGGCACTCGTGCTCGCGCTCGTCGTGCCTATCGCGGCAGGCGCCGGCGGCCACGGCAAGCGCGCGCCGCTCCGCGACGCGGCCAATCGCGTGCTCTTCGCGACGGACGCGGCAGGCAACCTCCACCGCTTCCGCGCCAACGCACCCGAGGCCGCCGTGCGACGCGGGTCACGGTCTGCCGCCGGCGTCGTCTCAAGGGCATCGACTTCGGCCGGCGACCGGCGACCTGTACGGGCTGGGAAGCGACCGCGTCGTGTATCGCGTCAACCCGGCCACCGCCATCGCCGTCGCCGAAGGACCGGCGTTCGAGGCGACGCCGACAGCGCTGCTCGGAGACCGGATCGGCTTCGACTTCAACCCCACGGTCGACAAGATCCGCGTGACGAGCGACGCGGACGACAACCTGCGGCTCGACCCGATCGGGCAGCCTGCTGCACGGACACCAAGCTGACGCCCGCGGACGTGACGTAGTCGGTTCCGCGTACACGAGGTGGTCGTTCGCGGCGTTCGCGTCGCGGCAACGACGACGACGCTCTACGCGCTCGACGTCGGCTCGAGCCCGATCGGCTCTGGATCAGAACCCGGCCAACGCGGGCACGTTGCAGAGCCCGGTCCGCTCGGGATCGAGCTGGGGCGGGACACCGGGTTCGACATCGCGGGCGCGGACGAGGTCGGGTACGTGGCGGGAACGCCGACGGCGCGACGGCGCGCAGGTGTACGCCGTCGATCTAGCGAGCGGCGAGACGCGGCGCCTCGGGCGGGTGGTCGCGGCGACGTGACCGTCACCGGGCTGGCGGCATGGCAGGACGCACGAGGTAGCTCGGCAACGGGGCGGGCTCCGGCCCGCCCGAACGACGCGCGCGGCCGGCGAATCCGGCTGGTGGCCGTCTCCGTCAGTCAGCGCGTCGTCGCCGATGCTCGTCACGAGGAGCTGCTCCTCGCCGAGCTGCGACGGGCGACCGCGAGCAAGCCTGGCCGGGCTGTACGCCGCCTACGGGCGTCGAATCTATCGGCTCGGGCTCGTGCTGCTGCGTGACGAGGGGCTCGCCGAGGATCTCGTCCAGGAGATCTTCGTGCGCCTGTGGCGCTCGGCGCAGCGATACGACGCGTCACGCGGATCTGTCCGGTCTTCGTGCTCACGCTCGCGCGGCGCGCGGCGGTCGACCTCTGGCGCCGTCGCGAGCGGGCGCTGCCGAGCCGCACGGCGGACGCGAGCGCGAAGACGTGGAGAGCGGCAAGGCATTCACGAATGCCGTGCCGTCTCGACCTCCGCGAGGCGCTCGACGAGCTCTCTCCCGCGCACCGCGAGGTGCTCGAGCTGCAGTACGGCCGGGACCTCACGCAGGCGCAAGTCGCCGCCGGCTCGACATCCCGCTCGGGACGGTCAAGTCGCGAACGCTGTATGCGCTTCGAGCGCTTGCCCACCGGCTGAGCGAGCGTGATCTCCGTGGCTGAGCCGAACGGGCACGACGACCTCGGCGGGTACGCGCTCGGACGGTTGTCGGAGCCGGACCGTGCCGGTTCGAGCGGCACCTCGACGCTGCGACGAGTGTGGGTCGGAGCTCCGAGTGCTTGAGGCCACCGCGCGACTGCTCCCCCTCGCCGCGCCCGACGCCGAGCCGCCGGTCGGCCTGGAGGGCAGGGTCTTCGTCGCGGTCGAGCGAGCGGCGCGAGAGTCGGCGAAGGCTCGACCCGGCGCGACGGCCACGCGCCGCCGGCAGCGCCGGCCCCGGCTCAGGCGGCCGCTCGCCGTGGGGGTCGTGGCTGCGGCGCTCGCCGCCCTTGCCCTGTCGACGCGACCGGACGGGGCCGTGCTCGAGCTGCGCACGACGCTCTCCGCCCCGGGTGCTGGAACCGCCCGCGCCGCCGTGGAGGTCCGCAAGAAGGGGATCGGGCGGGTGATCGCATTCCGCAGCGACTCGCTGCCGATCCTGCCGAAGGGTGCCTACTACGAGCTCTGGTTCGCCGGCCTCGGCGACGCTCCGGTCGATCGAACTGCATCTCCGCAGAGAACCTTCCACCCCGATGCGCGCGGACGCTCGCGGGTGCGCTTCGCAGCGGCGGTCGACCCGGCGCTATACCGGTTCTGATAGTCACGGCCGAGCTGGGGACGGCGACATGCGCGCACGGGCCTCGAGGTGCTCGCTGGCCGCGGCCGGCCTGACCCGAAGCGCCTAGATTCACCCCATGAGTGATCGTCCGCTGCGCGTCGCCGTGGTCGGCTCCGGGCCGGCGGGGTTCTACGCGGCCGGCGCGCTCCTCGCGAGCGACGAGCCGCTGATCGAGGTGGACATGATCGAGCGCCTCCCGACACCGTGGGGGCTCGTGCGGCTCGGCGTCGCGCCCGACCATCCGAACATCAAGGCCGTGTCGCGGGCCTTCGAGAAGATCGCGGCCCAGCCGGGGTTCCGGTTCTTCGGGAACGTCGACGTCGGCCGCGACGTCACGCACGAGGAGCTCGCTGCGCGCTACGACGCCGTGCTGTACGCGGTCGGCGCGCAGACCGACCGCCAGCTCGGGATCCCCGGCGAGGATCTTCCGGGCTCGTGGGCCGCGACGGCGTTCGTCGCCTGGTACAACGGCCACCCCGACTTCCAGCACCTCGAGTTCGACCTCTCCCACGAGCGCGCGGTCGTGATCGGCAACGGCAACGTCGCGCTCGACGTCGCCCGGATGCTCGCACTGACGCCGGAGGAGCTCGCGCCGACCGACACGACGGACGACGCGATCGAGGCGATCAACGGCGCCGGGTCCGGGAGATCCTCGTCGTCGGCCGCCGCGGGCCGGTGCAGGCGGCGTGGACCCCCGTCGAGGTGGGCGAGCTCGGCGAGCTCGCCGGGGCCGACATCCTCGTCGACCCGGCGCAGCTCGAGCTCGACGCGGCGAGCGCAGCCGAGCTCGAGGCGGCGCCGCCGACGGTGAAGCGGAATGTCGAGCACCTCCGCGACTACGCGCAGCGGTCGCCCTCGGGCAAGGCGCGCGCGATCCGCCTCCGCTTCCTCGCGTCCCCGGTCGCGATCCTCGGTGACGCGAAGGTGGAGGGGATCGAGCTCGTCCGCAACGTGCTCGTCGACGGCCGGGCAGTGGCGACGGACGACGCCGAGACGCTGCCGTGCGGGATCGTCTTCCGAAGCGTCGGCTACCGCGGCGTCGAGCTCCCGGGCGTGCCCTTCGACGAGGGCAGCGGCACGATCCCGAACGAGGGCGGTCGCGTGCGGCGGCCGGCCGTGTACGTCGCCGGGTGGATCAAGCGCGGGCCGAGCGGCGTGATCGGGACGAACAAGAAGGACGCGACCGAGACCGTCGCGCTCGTGCTCGAGGACGCGCGGGCGGGCGCCTGCAGGCCGCATCGGATGAGGGCCTCGAGGAGCTCCTGAGCGAGCGCGGCGTCGACCACGTCATGTATGCGGGGTGGGAGGCGATCGACGCGACCGAGCGTGCGGCGGGCGAGCCATCGGGGCGGCCGCGCGTCAAGCTCTGCACCTGGGACGAGCTGCTCGAGGCCGCCCGGACGGCAGCACGCTGAGCCCCCGCCGCTAGACTCGCCGCGGTGAGCGGGACGGCGGAACGGCAGGAGCTCTGGGGCGGCGAGACGGCAAAGGCCGTAGCGAACTTCCCCGTCTCCGGCGAGCCGATCCCGGTCGCGGTGGCGCACTGGCTCGGCCGCATCAAGGCCGCTGCCGCGCGGGCGAACGCCGACCTCGGCCTGCTCGATCCCGACGTCGCCCAGCGGATCGCCGCGGCGGGCGACCGCATCGCCGTCGGCGAGTTCGACGACCAGTTCCCGATCGACGTCTTCCAGACCGGGTCAGGGACGAGCTCGAACATGAACGCGAACGAGGTGATCGCGACGCTCGCCGGCGAGGGGGTCCACGCGAACGACCACGTCAACATGGGGCAGTCGTCGAACGACGTGTTCCCGTCGGCCGTCCACCTCGCGGCGCTCGACCGGATCGTCCACGACCTGCTGCCGTCGCTCGAGCAGCTCGCGCACGCACTCGAGGGCAAGGCGGCGGAGTTCGACGACGTCGTCAAGTCGGGTCGGACCCACCTGATGGACGCCGTCCCGGTGACGCTCGGCCAGGAGTTCTCCGGCTACGCCGCCCAGGTGCGCCAGGGGATCGCGCGGGTGTCCGACGCGCTCCCGCGGCTCGGCCAGATCCCGCTCGGCGGGACGGCGACCGGAACCGGGCTCAACACCCATCCGGAGTTCGCCGCGAAGGTCCGCGCGCTGCTCCACGAGGCGACGGGGCTGCCGATCTCGGCGCCCGCCGACCCGTTCGAGTCGCAGGCCGCGCGCGACGGCCTCGTCGAGGCCTCGGGCGCGCTCAAGGTGGTCGCCGTCTCGCTGACGAAGATCGCGAACGACCTCCGCCTGATGGGCTCCGGGCCGCGCGCCGGCCTGTCCGAGCTCTACCTCCCCGAGCTCCAGAAGGGCTCGTCGATCATGCCGGGCAAGGTCAATCCCGTGATCCCGGAGGTCGTCACGCAGGTCGCCGCGCAGGTGATCGGCAACGACGCGGCGATCACGATCGGCGGGATGAACGGCCACTTCGAGCTCAACGTCTACGTCCCGCTCATCGCGCGGAACCTGCTCCAGTCGATCGGGCTCCTCGCGAGCGCCTCGCGGCTGCTCGCGGAGAAGTGCGTCTCGGGCATCGAGGCGAACCGCGAGCGGAACGAGGAGTACGCCGAGAGCACGCTGAGCGCCGCGACGGCGCTCAACCCGTTCATCGGCTACGACAAGGCCTCGGAGATCGTGAAGGACGCCGCGTCGTCGGGCCGCTCGCTGCGCGAGGTCGCGCGCGAGGCGGGCGTGGAGGAGTCGGTGCTGGACGAGGCGCTCGACTACCACGCGATGGCCAAGCCGCACGACGGCTGAGCTCGGCGCGGCGGCTGGACGTTCACACCGTCGAACGGCTTCCGGGCGACGACCGGCCGGAGTGCGGTCGTCTTCAACGCCTACGTGCTCGAGAACGCGGGTATCGCGGGTACGACACGTCGCTGAAGACGGCCTACAACTTCGGCTCCCTCGCGGGGCCGAATGCGAAGCCGGACTGGGTGGAGCACTTCCCGTACCAGGACGGGCTCCTGATCAGCTACTGGAACACCCAGTACGCGAACCCGAACAACCCGATCCGTGGCGAGAACAACGTGGGTGACCATCCGGGCGAGGGCATGATCCTCCCGGTCGACGCCCATCCGGACTTCTGTCCACAACGCGGACGGGACGCTCATGCGGGCCACGGCATCCTCTTCGTTCGACTCGACCTTCGGGCTCGAGCAGACGGATCCGATCACGATCAACGACAACGGCGTCCCCGTGACGATTCCGTCACTGCCGGCCGTCCCCGTGTTCGACGACACGAAGGACTGGTGGTTCGACGCCGACCAGCGACGCTGCGACCGGCGCCCACACCGGGCGGCATCAGCCGGGCTGGATCGGAGTGAAGCGTGCCGAAGACCGGCACGACGGTCGCGTGCAGGGCGTGAGCCAGCAGGGCAACTTCATGCAGGTCGAGGTCGCGCCGAAGAAGTAGCTCACGCGCGATCGAGGTTCGCCGAACCGGGCTGGGGAGCCCTCGCGCGGCTTCCGTTCCGGTGTCGAGCGAGCGACGCCGCGCTAGTGGCGCGGGGCTTCCTGGTCCTGCTCGAACTCGCCGGGGCTCCCGAACCGCTCCTGCATGGTGTTCTCGGCCTTCTGCTCCGCGTACTCCTTGTCCGCGGCGTCGATCTCCGCGTCCTCGAGCTCGTCGCTCTTGTCGGGCGTCCGCCCGAGCCAGCCGAGGATGGTCTCCTTGAGTGCCATGCCGCGACCGTACAGCCGGTCGCGTCAGTACGCAACCGCGCCGCGGCCGGTCTCGGCGGCGTGCTTCTGCTCGTCGGCCCGGTAGCTCGAGCGGACGAGCGGGCCGGCGAACACCGACCCGAACCCGAGCGCCTCGCCTTGCTCGCGGAGCCAGCGGAACTCGTCCGGGTGCACCCAGCGGTCGATCGGCGCGTGCTTCGAGGACGGCTGCAGGTACTGGCCGATCGTGACGACGTCGACGCCGTTCGCGCGGAGGTCGCGCATCGTCTCGACGACCTCGTCGTTCGTCTCGCCGAGGCCGACGATGATCCCGGACTTCGTCATCACGGGGTAGTCGGCGATCTCCTTCGCGCGCCGGAGCAGCCACAGGGCGCCGTCGTACGTCGCCTTGGCGCCGCGCATCGCCGGTGGAGGCGGCGGACGGTCTCGATGTTGTGGTTGAAGACCTCGGGGCGGGCGCCGAGAACCGTCGAGAGCGCCTCCTCCTCGACGCCGAGGAAGTCCGGCGTGAGGACCTCGACCGACGAGTCGGGGAGCTTCGCACTTCAGCGCGCGGATCGTCGCGGCGAAGTGGCCGGCGCCGCGGTCGTCGAGGTCGTCGCGGTCGACGGACGTGACGACGACGTGCGGAGCCCCATCGTCGCCGCTGCCTGCGCGAGGCGAAGCGGCTCGAGCGGATCGGGCGCGTGCTCGGGCTTGCCCGAGTTCACGTAGCAGTAGCGGCACGCGCGGGTGCACGTGTCGCCGAGGATCTGGAAGGTGGCGGTGCCGCGGCCCCAGCACTCGCCGATGTTCGGGCAGCGCGCCTCCTCGCACACGGTCACGAGGCTCGCGCCGTGGAGCAGCTTGCGGACGTCGTAGTAGCGACCGTCGCGCGCTCGGCGCGCGCACCTTCATCCAGTCGGGACGGCGCGGGCGCTCGGCGACGGGGAGCGACGTCTGCATGCGAGCCAGTCTAGAGCCGGGTCGTCCGTCGCCCGGTCGAGGCGGCGGCCGGCGGCGGGGCGGCTGCGCCAGCGCCTCGTCGCGCGCGACAGCTCCTCGAGCCGAAGCCCGAAGACGTCGGCGATAGCGCTCGCGGCGGCGGGCGGACGTCGTCGACGTCCGAGCGCCTGCCCGAGCTCGCGCGCCATCGTCGTGAACTGGGCGCCCTCGAGGCCGCAGGCGGTGATCCAGTCGGTGAAGGGCGTCGGGTCGAGGTCGACGTTGAGCGCGTAGCCGTGGGTCGTGACCCAGCGTGACGCGTGCACGCCGATCGAGGCGATCTTGCGCGGCCCGCCCGTCGCGCGGCGGCATCCAGACGCCAGTCAGACCGTCGATGCGGACGCCGTCAGCCCGATGCGGACAGCGTCCGGATGAGCGCCTCCTCGAGGTCGCGCACGTACTTCTTGAGGTCGCGCCCATGCCGGTTGAGGTCGAGGATCGGGTAGCAGACCAGCTGCCCGGGCCGTGGTACGTCGACTTGCCACCGCGGTTCGTCTCGACGACATCGACATGCAGCACCGGGCGGGAGATGGAGCTCGGCGGACTCGTCCGTCCGGCGGCCGAGCGTGATGACCGGCTCGTGCTCGAGCAGGATCACCGTGTCGGGCATCGCCTCTCGGTCACCGCGGCGGCGATCGAACGCTGGAGCGCGAGGGCCTCACCGTACGGGGTCAGGCCGGGGAGCGAGAGGAGGTAGCGTCGGCCACGACGTGAGCCTAGCGACCGCGCTCACCGCTGACCGCGCCTGACGTAGAGGCAGCGCGAAAGGACATCACGAGCGCGAGCAAGACGACGGCGCGCGGTCATCCGGAGCGTGCCAGCTCCCTGATCGAGCGCCTGCGTCGCGCCGGACGAGCCGACCGGCTCGCGTCGCGCGCCTCGCGGTTGTCCGACCCGGGCCGGGCTGCCTGGACGGAGCTGCCGCGCGCCCGCGTGGCCGCGGATGGCTCCGACACGCTCCTGCGGAACCAGGGGAAGGCCCATCGCCGCTCCAGCACCTCGACGTAGTCTTCAGGCTTCATGCCTGCCTTCGAGGTGAGGCTGACGGCGATCTCCTCTGGGCCGACGCGGTCGAGCAACGTCGTCCAGCTCGGGCACGGAGAGCGGCACGCGTTTGTAGTAGTCGTGACAGAGCGGAAGACGACGAGACGAACTGCCTGCGCTCGCGCCGAGCACGTCCTGTGCGAAGCGACCGTAGAGGGTGTACTCGGAGACATCCCAGGCGGCAGGCCAGCGCCGAAGCCAGTGCCGCCCCGTGGTCGCTCTGAATGTGTTCGAGCAGCGCGACGCGCGTTCTCGCGCTTCCAGGGAACGAGACTCGAGATGAAGTCCGGCATCGGGAGACTCGGCTGGTCCGATCCCGAGCAGCTTCTCGGCCGATCGATGCCAGCGGACGTGGTCCGGCAGCGACTCGTCGACGTCGTCCGGGCGCGCGTACAGCCGGACCCGACCGCTTCGATCGACGACCGAGGACGACCGAGAAGGGACGCAGCAACACGACGTCCGAGTCAGCGTGCACGAGGACGTCTGCGCGTCAGCTGCTCGGCAACGGCGAGCTTGATCAACTGCTGGAGGAGCCAGCCTCGAATCGGCAGGCCACGGGCCTGAATCCAGATGTTCGATCGGAGGCCGATCCTCAGCGTGTCGAGACGATGCACCCAGAGCGGGAGCACCTCCTCCTTCGCCACGACGTGCGTCCTGTGGTTCTGGAGCGGGCGGAAGAACCGAAGGTCACCGCGATCGACGACGATCCAGTGCTCGAACGACGGCGCGCACGCCTCGAGGCTCCGGCTGAGCAACGCGCAGCGGTCTCGATCGAGCCGGTAGCTGGGCGTGACGAATGCGACCGATGCGGTCAGCGTCTGATGCCTCGATCCGACGGCGTCCCGGGTGACGACCCCCACCCTAACCAGCCTTCGATCATCCGGCCACGGCCGGTCCAGCGGCTTTCCCGCTCCGAGCGACGTGAGTCGCGGCCTGGCCGAACATCCAGCGGTGGCCCTCGGGGTCCTCGGCGGTGTAGAGGCGCATGCCCGCTTCGCGGCTGTCCTCGAGCGGGCGGATCACGGACGCACCGGCGGCCGCGGCCTGCGCGTGGTGCGCATCGACGTCGTCGACCGCGACGAAGAGGCCGTCGACGACCCAGGGGTTGTCCTGCCAGCGGCGTGCCTGCTCGCAGGTCTCGCGGTGGCGCTTCGGCCCCCGGTAGTCCGCGTTCGGCGTCGCCAGCATGACGATCGCACCGTCTCGCTCGAGCTCGGCGTGCGTCACCGTTCCGTCCTCGGCCGTGAACCGCTGCTCGCGTCGCTCGTGGAACCCGAACGCCTCGGTCAGCCAGTCGATCGCGGCCCCGGCGTCCTCGTAGGCGATCATCGGGACGATCCGCTGCACGGCCGCTCCGGCTACGGGCGCGTGTCGAAGCGCGGGAGGCCGTCCTCGGGGAGGATCTCCCAGGGAGCGACCGAGCGGACGAAGATGTGCGCCTGCGGGACCTGGTCGAGCCCCTCGTCCAGCGCCGCGAGCCGGACCGCCGCGACCTCCGCGTCCGGCCAGCCGGCGCCGAAGAGGTTCGAGCCGCACGACGTGCAGAACGTCTTCGACTTGCCGTCCGCGGGCTGGAACGTACGGAGCAGCTCCTCGCCCTCGAGGATCCGGATCGCGTCCGTCGCGATGCGCCCGCTCGTCGTGCTGCCGCCGCCCGCGAGCTTCTTGCAGCTCGCGCAATGGCAGTGCACCACCCCGTCGAACAGCCCGGTCACCTCGAACCGGACGGCGCCGCAGAGGCAGCTCCCGCGCATCATCGCCACACGACGCCGACGCTACGCGTCGGCGTCGCCCCACTCCTCGAGCCGTGCGCGCAGGTCGCGGAGGAAGCCGCCGCTGTACGCGCCGTCGACGAGCCGGTGGTCGTAGGTGAGCGTGATGTTCATCAGCGGCCGGATCGCGATGACGTCCTGTCCGAGCGCGTCCTCCACGACCCACGGCCGCTTCACGAGCGCGTAGGTGCCGAGGATCGCCGCCTGCGGCTGGCTGATGACCGGCGTGCCGTGGAAGGTGCCGTAGCCGCCGGGGTTCGTGATCGTGAAGGTGCCGCCCTGGACGTCGTCGGGCATGAGCTTCTTCGTCCGTGCGCGCTCCGCAACGTCGGCGATGGCACGGGCGATGCCGAGCAGGTTGAGGTCCTGCGCGTTCCGGATCACGGGGACGATGAGGCCCTTCCCCTCCTCGAGCGACACCGCGATCCCGACGTTGACGAACGACCGCGTGACGATCTTCTCGCCGCGGATCTCGCCGTTGACCCACGGCCATTCGCGGAGCGTCTCGATCGCGGCCTTCGTGACGAATGCGAGGTACGTCGGGTTCACGCCGTGCTTGGCCTGGTACTCCTTCTTGAGCGCCTCCCGCGCGGCGACGACCCGCGACATGTCGACCTCGATCGCGCTCGTGACGTGAGCCGACGTGTCCAGCGAGCGGCGCATGTGCTCGGCGATCCCGCGGCGCATCGCGTTCATCGGCTCTTCCTGCTCCCCGACGCTCGGCGCGATCGCGACCGGGGTGGGCGGAACTGGCGTGACCGGAGGCGCCGAAGGCGCTGCGGCCGGCGCCGGTGCGGGTGGGGGAGCTGCGGGTGCGGTCGGTGCTGCCGGCGCGGCGGCCTCGACGGGGGCCGCCTCGGGAGCCGGAGGCGTGACCGGCGGCGTCTCCACCGGGACGACCGGCTCGACCGGCGCCGGAGCGGCGGCGGCGCCCGACTCGATGTACGCCAGGATGTCCTTCTTGGTCACGCGTCCGCCCTGACCCGTGCCGACGATGGCGCCCGGGTCGACGTTGTGCTCCGCCGCGATCCGGGCGACGACGGGCGAGACGAAGGTCTTGCCGTTGCCGCCGGGGCTCGCGACCGGCTGCGCCGCCGCGGGCGGCGGGGTCGGCTCGGCCGGCGGGGCCGGCGGCTCGGGGGCCGCGGCAGCAGCGACCGGCGCCTCCTCGGCGACGGGCGCCTCGGGCGGCTCTGCGGCGGCGGGCGGCGCGGCAGCGGGCGCCTCCGCGGGAGCGGCGCCTGCCGGCGCGATGACCGCGAGCACCGTGCCCACCTCGACGGTCTCCCCCTCCTGGACGCGGACCTCGGCGAGGACGCCCTCGCCGGGGCTCGGGACCTCGGTGTCGACCTTGTCGGTGGAGATCTCGAGCAGCGGCTCGTCCAGCGCGATCGTGTCACCCGGCTGCTTGAGCCAGCGGGTGACGGTGCCCTCCGACACGGACACGCCCATCTGGGGCATCACGACCTCGACCTGGGTTCCGGTGCTCATCTCTCCTCCTGTCGCGGCCTGGCGACGGCTCTCAGTACGCGGCGAGGTCGCGGAGCGCGGCTGCGACGTCGTCCACCTGGGGAATGAATGCCTTCTCGAGCGTCGGCGCGAACGGGACGGGCGCGTCCGGCGCCGCAACGCGGCGGACGGGCGCGTCGAGTTGCTCGAACGCCTCCTCCGCGATCGTCGCCGCGATCTCCGCTCCGAAGCCGCCCGTCTTCGTGTCCTCGTGGAGGACGAGCGCCTTCGAGCAGCGGGCGACGCTCTCGAGCACGGCCTCGCGGTCCCACGGGATCAGCGTTCGCAGGTCGAGGATCTCGACCGAGATCCCCTCGTCGGCCAGCCTGGTCGCCGCCTCGTCCGCCGTATAGACCATCGCGCCCCACGTGATCACCGTCACGTCCTCGCCGCCGCGGTGGACGCGCGCCTTCCCGAACGGGGTCGTGTACCGGTCGTCGGGCACCTCGCCCTTGATCCGGCGGTACAGGTGCTTGTGCTCGAAGTAGAGGACAGGGTTCGGGTCCTCGACCGCCGTCGCGAGCAGGCCCTTCGCGTCCTCCGGTGTCGCCGGGCACACGATCTTGAGGCCCGGGATGTGGGCGAAGCTCGACTCGGGGTTCTGCGAATGGAAGGGGCCGCCCGAGAAGCCCGCCGCCCGACGGGAGGCGCAGCACGATCGGGATCGGCGTGCCCGCGCGGTAGCGCTGCTTCGCCGCGACCGTGACGAGGTGGTCCCATGCGCACGACACGAAGTCGGCGAACTGCATCTCCGCGATCGGGCGCAGCCCCATCAGCGCCGCGCCGGTCGCGCCGCCGACGATCGCCGTCTCCGACAGCGGCATGTCGAGGACGCGGTTGGCGCCGAACTCGTCCTGGAAGCCTTGCGTCACCTTGAACGCGCCGCCGTACACGCCGACGTCCTCGCCGAGGACGAAGACGCGCTGGTCGCGGCGCATCTCCTGCCGGAGCCCGTCGCTGATCGCCTGCAGGTACGTCTTCTCGGCCATCACTTGTGGTGGGGGGTCTCGAGCTCCTCGGGCGTCGCGAAGACGCCGTCGAGCAGGGTGGCCGGGTCGGGGAGCGGGGATTCCTCCGCGCGCTGGATCGCCTCGTTCAGGATGCGCTTGACGCCGTCGCGGATCTCGTCCTCCTCGTCCTCGGTGAGGGAGGCGTTGTCGCGGAGCCAGCCGCGGAAGCGCTCGATCGGGTCGCGCTGCGCCCACTCCTCGAACAGCTCCTTCGGGACGTAGAAGGCATCGTCGTGGACCGCGTGGCCCTCCATCCGGAGCGTCACGGACTCGATCAGCGTCGGGCCGCCGCCCTCGCGCGCCTTCTCGATCGCGAGCTTCGCCTCGCGGTACACGGCGAGGACGTCGGTGCCGTCGACGACGACGCCGTCGAAGCCGTACGCGGCGGCGCGGTCGGCGAGGTGGTCGACCGCGTACTCGAGGTGGGCGGGCGTGGAGTACGCCCACTGGTTGTTGTCGATCACGAACACCACCGGCAGCCGGCGGACGCCCGCGAGGTTCATGCCCTCGTGCGCGTCCCCGCGCGCGGACGCGCCCTCGCCGCACCAGGCGATCGCGACGCGCTTCTCCTCGCGGATCGTGAACGCGAGCCCCATGCCGACCGCCACCGGGAGCATCGCGGGCAGGTGGCTGACCATGGCATAGAGCCCGAGCCGGGAGTCGCCCATGTGGACGTTCCCGTCGCGGCCGGCCATCGGGCCGTCGACCCGGCCCATGTACTGCGCGAAGACCCGCCACGGCTCGATCCCGCGCGTGACGTGGACGCCCATGTCGCGCTGGAGCGGCGTCCCGACGTCGTTCGGGCCCATCGCGGTCGCGACACCGACGGCGGACGCCTCGTTGCCGCGCCCCGTGTAGAACGAGCCCGGGATCTTCCCCTGCTTGTAGAGGATGTGGCCGCGCTCCTCGATCCCGCGCGTGACGAGCATGTTGCGGTACATGCCGAGCAGGTCCTCGCGATCGAGGCCCGCCTCCCTGACCTCTTGCAGTGTCTCGACCGGCTCGGCCTCGCGGACTGCCATGTTCGCGCGCTCCCCTTTCCCTGGGCGACGATCGGCTGAGACTCTAGCGACTCGGGTGGCGGGCGGACCCCCGCCCTTGAGCGCCTCGACGTCCGCTTCTCAACAGCTCGAAACGGCGGCCCGCGGGAGCGCGCGCTCGCCGTGCTCGCGTACCTCCGCTCGACCTCGTGAGGTCTACAGTTGGCCTGTGGCGAAGCGGAACTGGATCCAGGAGGAGCGGCGCCGGACCCTCGGCGACTGGGTCGCCTTCTGTCCGTCCTGCGGGCACGTCGCGCGGTACTTCGAGACGCACGAGAACGAGCGGCCGACGGCCTGCCCGCAGTGCTCGACGGCGCTCGTCGCACGCTGCCCGTCGTGCGACGCGCGGCTGCCCTCGGCGTTCCAGGTCGAGTGCGAGGAGTGCGGCGCCGAGCTCCGTCCGAACGAGCTCTTCGGCGGGCCGATCCGCCGTTCCGCGCGCTAGCCGATCCGAACAGTTCCCGTCCGGATCGCCCGGAGCCCGCTCCCCTCGCTCCGGACCGTCACGGCGTAGGTCCAGCGACCGCGCGGCAGGATCGCGGTCCGGCCGCCGAACGTCCCGCCCTCGATGCGGAGCGGCGTCACGACGGAGCGGCCGCCGAGGCGGACACGCAGCTCGGCACTGCAGCGGATGCACTTCGCCTCGATGCCGGTGACGACGAGTCGGCCGCCCCGGGCGACGCCTTGTAGCGAGCGGACGACCGGCGGCCCGGCGGCCCAGAGGATGCCGCCGAGGAGGTGGCCGCGGAACGGGATCTCGGCGTACGACTCCCGCGTGTGCCCCCCGGCCGTGTACCAGGCGCGGCCGCCCGCGTAGAGGTGCGACCAGGCGATCGGGTGGTCGCCGCCCATCGCGCTGTCGCCGGGCGCGTAGCTCGCCTCGTCGAGCGTCGCGAGGACGCGCACGGAGCCACGGGGGCTCGTGGCGAAGCCGTACCACTCGTCCGTCCGCTGCCACAGGCGCGGGAGGCCGCGCGTCGAGGCATCGCGCGGATCGGACACGACGACCGTCGCCTGCTGGATCTGCGGATGGGCCCGGAAGTACGCGCCGACGAGCCCGCCGTACCACTGCCAGTCGTGCTCGGTGTCCGAGGCGGAGTGGACGCCCGCGAACCCGCCCCCCGACCGGATGTAGCGCTGGAACGCCGCCTGCTGGCGGTCGTCGAGGACGTCGCCGGTCGTCAGCAGGAAGACGACGACGTCGTAGCGACGCAGCCGCTGGTCGGTGAAGACGGTGGCGTCCTCGCTGGCGTCGACCGCGATGTCGTTCCGCGCGCCGAGGTCGCGGAGCGCCTGGACGGCGGTCGGGATCGAGTCGTGGCGAAAGCCGGCAGTCTTCGTGAAGAGCAGGATCCGCAATTCCGCCGGCGCAGGCGCCCCGGGCGCCGAGCCTCCGCCGAAGAGCGCCGCGGTGACGGCGAGCACGAGGACGGCGGCTGCGCGCGTCGTCGTCACGACGGAGACACGGTAGCCCGTCGGTCGCGGAGGAAGCACGCCCGAGTCTCGGCGCCGCCGCCGGGCCGCGGAGGGCGAGGCAGTTGCGGCGCCGAGAGGCGACGCCTTCAGGGGTGTGCCCCGCCAAGGGCGGGGATCCGAGCCGCGGGATTCCGCTCCGGCGGAATCCCGCCTGGCGGGCTAGAACATCGTCCCGACGATCTGGGAGAACCGGATCACGGTCACGGTGTCCTCCTCGGAGACCGAGCGGTTGTACAGCCGCCCGAGCCATTCGGTGAACTCGTCGACCCTGCGGATCTCGGGGTTGTCGTGCTCGATCTCGCGCGGCGAGAGCTCGGACAGCTGCTTCACCTCGACCTTGTCGATGACCGCGTCGAAGACCTTCTCGCGCTGTCCGTACCGCGCGCCGACGAGCACGGTGACGATCATCCCCTTGCGGTACTTCGAGGACTTGTCGCCGAGGCGGATCGTCGCGGTCTTCCTCCCGGTCCGCAGCTGGTCGGCGACGACGGGCGAGTAGAAGTTGAGCGCGAACGTCGGCACCAGGCGCGAGCCTAACGGCTCGCGCGCCTAGATTGCACCCTCGGCCAGAACCTCGACCGCCTTCCGCGCCATTTCCTTCTCACCGCCGTAGGAGAGAAGCGCGGGCGCGTCCTCGAGCCGCACCCACCGCGCCTCGGCGACCTCGACCTCCATTCCCGCCGGTAGCTCGCCGATCCGGCCGCCCTTCGCGCGGAGGAGGAAGAACGACACGACCTTGAAGATCCGCTCGCCCTCCCAGGTGTAGACGTAGCGGACGTCGCCGAGCTTCCGCTCGACGACTGCGCGGACGCCCGTCTCCTCGAGCACCTCGCGGACGGCGGTCTCGGGACCGCGCTCGCCCGGGTCGATCAGACCCTTCGGGAGGGCCCAGACCTGCGGCCGGTCGTGCTCTCTCCGCGGCCGCACGACCGCC
Source organism: uncultured Actinomycetes bacterium (assembly GCA_963797805.1). GTDB lineage: Bacteria > Actinomycetota > Thermoleophilia > Gaiellales > Gaiellaceae > Gaiella. The sequence continues at coordinate 211,007 of CAWCRC010000006.1, forward strand.
GCGAACCACCGGCCGCGCATACGGCGTACGACGACCCCGCCGGCGGAGAACTCTCGGCGCACGTGGGTATTGTCGCCGTTTCGGATCGATCCGGGATCTAAGTCGCTTCGACTGAGATCAACCGCTACCGCGGCGCCCGGAACGTGCTATAACCCAGGTTGTTGGCACTCTCGATATACGAGTGCCAGAACAGCCGAAGTTGTCCCAGCAAAGTCTCTCAGGGAGGCATTCGTATGGATCTGCAGCCCCTTGGTGACCGCCTCATCGTGGAGGTGCTCGACGAGGAGTCGACCACGGCGAGCGGCATTGTGCTGCCCGATACGGCGCAGGAGAAGCCGCAGCGCGGCAGGGTCCTGGCGGTTGGTCCCGGCCCGCGTGATGAGGATGGGGAGTACATCAAGATGGATGTGGAGGAGGGTGACGAGATCATCTTCTCCAAGTACGGCGGCACCGAGATCAAGATCGGCGCCGATGAGGTCTTGATCCTGCGCGAATCGGATGTGCTCGCGAAGGTCGTAACCACGGGTGGCAAGGGCAAGCGCAAGCTCGCCGGCGCCGCTGCCTAGCTCGTTTCGCTCAGGAGGAAGAGAGAGATATGGCTCACAAGGAGCTGAAGTTCAACGAGGACGCGCGTCGCGCGCTCGAGCGGGGGGTCAACACGCTCGCCGACGCGGTCAAGGTGACGCTTGGCCCGAAGGGCCGCTATGTCGTGCTCGACAAGAAGTTCGGGGCGCCGACGATCACGAACGACGGTGTCACGATCGCGCGTGAGATCGAGGTCGAGGACCCGTTCGAGAACCAGGGCGCGCAGCTTGTCCGCGAGGTCGCGACGGCGACCAACGACGTCGCCGGCGACGGCACGACGACCGCGACCGTGCTTGCCCAGGCGATCGTCCGCGAGGGCCTGAAGAACGTCGCCGCGGGCGCGAACCCGATGGGGCTCAAGCGTGGCATCGAGCAGGCCGTCGAGAGGATCGTCGAGGACCTGAAGAAGCAGTCGGTCGAGGTGTCCGGCAAGGAGGACATCGCCCGGGTCGCGACGATCTCGTCGCGTGAGCGGGAGATCGGCGACGTGATCGCCGACGCGATCGAGAAGGTCGGCAAGGACGGCGTCGTGAACGTCGAGGAGGGGCAGACGTTTGGCCTCGAGCTCGAGTTCACCGAGGGGATGCAGTTCGACAAGGGCTACCTGTCGCCGTACATGATCACCGACGCCGAGCGGATGGAGGCCGTGCTCGACGACCCCTATGTCCTGATCGCGAACCAGAAGATCGGTGCGGTCAAGGACCTCCTCCCGATCCTCGAGCAGGTGATCCAGGCCGGTCGGCCGCTGTTGATCGTGGCCGAGGACGTCGAGGGCGAGGCGCTCGCGACCGTCGTCGTCAACAAGCTTCGTGGCGTCTTCACCGCCGTCGCCGTCAAGGCGCCGGGCTTTGGTGACCGCCGCAAGCGGATGCTCGAGGACATCGCGATCCTCACCGGCGGCGAGGTGATCACCGAGGAGATGGGGCTCAAGCTCGAGAACACAAAGCTCTCGCAGCTCGGCAAGGCCCGCAAGATCGTGATCGACAAGGACTCGACCACGATCGTCGACGGGGCCGGCGACTCCGAGGCGATCAAGGGCCGCATCAAGCAGCTGAAGGCCGAGGTCGAGAACACCGACTCCGACTTCGACCGCGAGAAGCTCCAGGAGCGCCTCGCGAAGCTGTCCGGCGGCGTCGCGGTCGTCAAGGTCGGCGCCGCGACCGAGACCGAGATGAAGGAGAAGAAGCACCGCGTCGAGGACGCCCTCCAGGCAACCCGCGCCGCGCTCGAGGAGGGCATCGTCGCCGGCGGCGGCGTCGCGCTCCTGAACGCGGCCGACACGGCGAAGAAGGGCTTCGAGGCGCTCGAGGGCGACGAGAAGACCGGTGCGGCGATCATCCTCCGCTCGCTCGAGGAGCCGGTGCGCCAGCTCGCCTACAACGCGGGCCTCGAGGGCTCGGTCGTCGTCAACCAGGTCCGCTCGGCGAAGAAGGGCTTCGGCCTGAACGTCGACTCGGGCGAGATCGAGGACCTCGTCAAGCAGGGCATCATCGACCCGACGATGGTCACGCGCTCGGCGCTGCAGAACGCCGCGTCGATCGCGAAGAACATCCTCACCACCGAGGCGATCGTCGCCGAGGCGCCCGAGAAGGCCGCCCCGGTCGGCGGTGGCATGCCGGACATGGGCGGGATGATGTAAGACCTGTGGGGGAACCCATGGTTCCCCCACGAGCCCCCTCCTCCCGCGCTTCGCACGGGTCGAGCGGGGTGGGCTCCCGCCGGGCAAAGCCCGGCTCCGCCCGCGAAGCATCGCTCACGGATCGACGCCGGAGGGCCGACGCGAGTCGGCCCTCCGCGTTCTCCTCCGCGGACGTCCAGAGGAGGACGAGGCGAACCCACGGACGAGGGTCGTCAGCGCGTTCCGCCACGCCCGCTCCTCGTCGCCCTCCGGCAGGAGGCGGAGCACGGCGCCGCGCAGCTCGGCGTTCGCCAGCCCCTCCATCATGGCGATGAGCTCGACCGCCGCCTCCGGGACGGGCTTGTCGCCGAGGAGGCCGGCCGCCTCCAGCCGTTCCACCTTCGCGAGCAGCTGTTCCCACGTCCGCTGTCGCGCCGCGACGAGCTCCGGCCCTCCGTCGAGCCCGGGGACGACGCGCTGGAAGGCGATGCGGTAGAGAGCGGGGTGCTCGAGCACGAGGCGCCGAAACGCGACGACGCCGACGTCGACGAGGTCACCGGCAGGGTCGTCGGTCTCGACGAGCGTGTCGATCTCGCGGTGGAGGACTGCGAACGCGTCGCGGGCGAGCGCGTCGACGACGAGGCCCTCCTTCGAGCCGAACAGGCTGTAGACGGCGCGGGTCGAGGTTCCTGCGGCATCGGCGACGGCCCGGACGGACACCGCCGCGGGGCCGCCCTCGGCGACCAGCCGCTCCGCCGCCTCCAGCAATGCGGCGCGTGTCCGTTGGTCGTGCTCTCGCGGTCGTCCCATGGTTGACAGCCTATAGCGAAACGTGTTACGTTACGCGTAACGTTACACGTACCGAAAGGAGGTGGACATGTACGTCATCGTCCAGCACGAGCTCGCCGACCCGCCGGCGGCCTTCGCCCGGGGAGAGCGGCTCAAACGCGGTGAGGGCGCTCCTCGCGGAGCGCGGGCGCTCCAGTTCTATCCGAGCCGCGACGGCACCGCGGTCACCTGCCTCTGGGAGGCGGGCTCCGTCTCGGAGGTCCAGGCGTTCGTCGACGAGACGCTCGGCGACGCGAGCGTGAACCGCTGCTACGGCGTCGACGAGTCGGCCGCCTTCGCGGCCACGGCGCCCGGGCTCCCGCAGCGGCCGGTCGCGGCCACCGCGTAGGCCTCGGGCATCCGCCGCCGGTCCACCAACGGCCCGGCGGCGGATCGCCGCGGTCCGGGCGCCGGTGGAGACCTGACAGAATCGCGGGCATGACGCTCTGGTCGGGACGCGTGGGAGGGGCGCTCGACCCCGCCGTCTGGGAGTTCCTCCAGGCGAACGACGCGGAGCTCCTGCCGTACGACTGCACCGCCACGGCCGAGCATGCCGGACGGCTCTACGGGGCGGGCCTGCTCACCGCCGACGAGCTCAACGACGTCGAGGAGCGCCTCTCGGGGCTCGCCCACGACCCGTCGGCGATCCTCGAGGAGGACGAGGACATCCACTCCGCGATCGAGCGCGTGCTCGGCCCGGTCGGCCGCAAGATCCACGCGGGCCGCTCGCGCAACGACCAGGTCGCGGCCGCGTTCCGTCTCTACGTGATCGACGCCTGCGCCGAGGCGCGCGAGGAGATCGACGCCCTCGCGCTCGTCACGCTCTCGTTCGCCGAGGCCGAGGCAGAGACCCTGATGCCCGGCTACACCCACCTCCAGCGCGGCCAGCCGGTCACGCTCGGGCATCACCTGCTCGCGTGGGTGGAGATGCTCGAGCGCGATCGGACGCGGTTCGCCGCGGCGGAAGAGGCGGCGGCGCCGAGCCCGCTCGGGGCGGGCGCGGTCGCGGGCTCCACGCTCGGGATCGACCCGCCCGACGGACAGATGCGCAACTCGATCGACGCCGTCTCGGACCGGGACTTCGCCCTCGACTACCTCTTCGCCGCCGCGATGCTCTTCGCGCACCTGTCGCGGATGGGCGAGGAGATCGTGCTGTGGACGACGTCCGAGTTCGGTTTCGTGAGGCTCCCCGAGAACGCGTCGACCGGCTCGTCGATGATGCCCCAGAAGCTGAATCCGGACGTCGCGGAGCTCGTTCGCGGGAAGGCGGGCACGGCGATCGGACGCCTGACCGGGCTCCTGGCCACCGTGAAGGGGCTGCCCCTCGCGTACGACCGCGACCTGCAGGAGGACAAGGCGCCGGTGTTCGCGGCCCGTCGCGACGTGCGGCTCGCGCTCCAGGCGATGACGGTCCTCGTCAGCGGGCTCGAGGCGAACCGTGAGCGGCTCGCCGAGGCGGTCGCGGACCCGCTCCTCCTCGCGACCGACGTCGCCGAGGACCTCGTGAAGGGCGGCGTGCCGTTCCGCGAGGCGCACGAGCAGGTGGCCGCCTCCGTGCGCGACGGGTCGTACGTGGCCGGCACCACGGCCGCAGGGAGCGTCGCCGCCCGCCCCGCACCCGGCCCGGGCGGCGTCGTCGAGGCGATCGCCGCGGCGCGGAAGCGGTTCGGCGCCAGCCGCTGATTCCGCCCGCCTGTGACGCCGACCGGCGTCGGCGACGTACCTCGGATGGAAACCGACCATCCGGAGGGACGAACCGATGAAACGAATCGCACTCGTGGCGGGCCTCGTGCTCGTCGCCGCCGCGCTCGCGGGCGTGCTGCGCCCCGAGGGCGCGAGCGCTGTCGACCCGTCGCCTGCCACCGACAGCGTGAGCGTCACGGGCACCGGCGTCGTCGCAGCGGTCCCCGACCGCGCCGAGATCTCGGCAGGCGTCGAGACGCGCGCGGCGACCGCCCGCGCGGCGCTCCAGGCCAACGCGACTGCGATGGAGAAGGTCCTCGCCGCGCTCGAGGCACGCGGTGGCAAGGGCGTGACCACGCAGACTGTGTCGCTCTCGACGTCCGTCGACGACCAGGGGCAGCCGAACGGGTTCGTTGCCTCGAACGTCGCGTCGGCCGAGACGACGCTCGCCGGCGCCGGCGCGCTCATCGACGCCGCGGTCGCGGCGGGCGCGAACACGGTCTACGGGCCCTCGCTCTCCCGCTCGGATGCCGACGCCCTCTACGATCAGGCGCTCGAGAAGGCCGTGGCGGATGCGAAGGACCGCGCCGCGCTGCTCGCGAAGGCGGCCGGCCGAGAGCTCGGTCGGGTCACGGCGATCGTCGAGTCCGGTTCCGCTCCGGTGCCGTTCGCGGCGAAGGAGGGCATGGCCCGTGACGCCGCGACCCCGGTCGTCTCGGGGCCGCAGGACACGACCGCCTCCGTGAGCGTCACCTACGAGCTGCGCTAGCAGGTCGGCGGGGCGGGGATCCGAACGAGCGGATCCCCGCCTGACCGACGTGTGCTACCCGGTGACCGGGGCGGCCGAGGCCGCGGTGGCGGTCGCCGCCGCTTCCTTCGGCGCCGTCACCACGGCATGACCGTGGTGCTCCGAGCCGTAGCCGCCGGGGACCGGGATATAGAACTCCGGGTATCCCCACATGCCGTGCTCGGACACGTCCAGCCCGAGGGTCTCGACCTCCGGCTCGGTGCGGATCCCGACCGTGACCTTCATGAGCCATAGCACGAGGAACGACGCGGTGAACGTGAAGGCGCCGACCGAGACGAGCCCGAGCGCCTGGATGCCGAGCTGGTGGAAGCCGCCGCCGTAGAACAGCCCGCCGTTGCCGGTGGCGAGGTTCTCCGCCAGCTTCGGCACGGTGAGGAAGCCGAGGGCCAGCGTTCCCCAAACGCCTGCCATGCCGTGCGCGGCGAGCGCCCCGACCGGGTCGTCGATCCCGATCCTCTCCACGAGGAGCGAGCCGAGCACGACGATCGCGCCCGCGACGAAGCCGATGAGGATCGCGGCCCACGGGGCGACGAACGCACAGGCCGCGGTGATCGCCACGAGGGCGGCGATCGCGCCGTTCAGCATCATCGAGATGTCGGGCTTCTTGATCACGATCCACGACGTGACGACAGCCCCGAACACGCCGGCGGCGGCCGCGAGGTTCGTGTTGAGCGCGACGTATGCGAAGAACCCGACCCCGCCGAAGTCGACAGAGAGCGTCGAGCCCGGGTTGAAGCCGAACCAGCCGAACCACAGGATCACGACGCCGAGCGTCGTGTAGGCCATGTTGTGGCCCGGGATCGGCTGCGGCTTTCCGTCGACGAACTTGCCGATCCGCGGGCCGAGGAGAAGCGCTCCTGCGAGACCGGCGAGCGCACCCTGGTAGTGGACGACGGTCGAGCCGGCGAAGTCCTGCATGCCCTTCGAGAACAGCCAGCCGTCCGGGCTCCAGACCCAGTGCGAGACGACGGAGTAGATGAGCGTGAAGACCGCGCCGAAGGCGAAGTACACCCAGAGCCGCGTCCGTTCCGCCATCGCGCCCCACACGATCGCAAGCGAGACCGCGGCAAAGACGACCTCGAACATGTAGCCGGCCGCCGCAGGGATCGCGCTGAACCACGAGAACGGCGACTGCCCGATCTCCAGCAGCTCGTCGACCGTCGGCAGGAAGCCGGAGCCGCCGACGAGGCCGTTGCCTCCGTCGCCGAACGCGAGCCCGAATCCGACGACGTAGTAGACGATCGACGCGATCGCGAGCACGAGGACGTTCTTCGCCGCGATGTGGCCGACGTTCTTCATGCGCGTCAGGCCGGCCTCGAGAAAGGCGAAGCCCGCCTGCATGAACATCACCAGCACCGCCGCGATCAGAACCCAGACGGTGCTCGCGGCGAATGCGAGTTCCTTGGTGCTCATACGACCTCCACCTCCTCCAGCTTCTGACCCGTTCGGTTGTGGGTCACGTTCGTGACGGGCGACATCCAGCAGATCCCGTCACCGTTGACATGGCCCGTCCTCGCCGCGTCGGCGATGGCGTCGATGACGGCTTCGGCGATCTCGTCGCGGACGATGAACGTCAGGTGCGCCTTGGGGAGGAACCGCGACTCGAACACCCGGCCCCGGTACTCGTGCGTGATCCCCTTCTCGCGCCCGTGGCCGACCGCTTCGACAACGGTCACGCCGATATGGCCGGTCTGCTCCTCGACCGCCTCCATCACGGTCTCCACGCGGTCACGTACGACCACTGCCTCGACCTTGATCACGGTCCCTCCTTCCTGGCCACCGCCGTCTCCTCTCGTCGGTCCAACACGAAAAGCCCCACCCCTCCCGCACGGGAGAGATGAGGCTCCATTGCCCTCGGCCGGGACGGCGTCGTCCCTGCCTGGAGCCCACCATAGAGAAAGCTGCGGCGGGCGCGCAACCCGGGACCGACCGCGTGTCACGACACGGCTCGCCGGGGGTCGGGGCACGTTGTCCGGTTCGGCGGAAGAGCGCCGGGGGTTTGCGGCGCCGGGGCGCCGCCTTCAGGGGTGTGCCCCGCCGCAGGCGGGGATCGAGCGGCGGGATTCCGCTCCTGCGGAATCCCGCTTCGCGGGACCAGTGCCGGTGCGGTTCTCCGTACTAGGCGCGTTTTGGGGACGGTGCTACGCTCGGCGCGCGATGCTCGCTCACGTCTAGGACACCGGTTGCCGAGGCCCGCCTGGCGCGGAGCCTACTTCGGCCTGTCCTGAGACCTGTTCGTTCGAAGGGAGTGCAGCACCGTGAAAGAGCTATCGCCCGTTCCGCCCGACGCGCTGGCCGTCGAGGCGCGCGAGCTGAGAAAGGAGTTCGTCCGCAAGGACCGCAAGCGCGGGAAGCGGCGCGTCCCGGCGCTCGCCGGGATCACGCTCGACGTCGCGCGCGGCGAGTGCGTCGCCGTCCTCGGCCAGAACGGCTCGGGCAAGTCGACGCTGGTCCGCCTCCTCTCGACGCTCCTGCTTCCGGACGGCGGTCACGCGAAGGTGTTCGGCTACGACGTCGTCCGCGACGACAAGGCCGTGCGAAGGCTCGTCAACCGCGTGTCGGTCGAGGCCAGCTTCTTCAAGAAGATGTCGCCGTCGGAGAACCTCCACTACGCCGCCCGGTTCTACGGGATGACGCCGTCAGAGACCCGGGAGCGGATCCCGTTCATCCTCGAGCGGGTCGGCTTCCCGCCGGACCGTCGCACCGAGCCGATGGAGAACCTCTCGCGCGGCATGCAGCAGAAGGTCGCGCTCGCCCGCGCGCTCCTCACCTCGCCGGTCCTGCTGCTGCTCGACGAGCCGACGACGGGCCTCGACCCCCGCTCGAAGCTCGAGGTGCAGGACTTCATCCGCGAGATGCGGGCCGCGCACGACTCGACGATCCTGCTCTGCACGCACGATCTCGCCGAGGCCGAGGCGCTCGCCGAGCGGATCGGGATCCTCGACCGGGGCGAGCTGCTCGCGCTCGAGCCGGCCGACCAGCTGAAGGCGCGCTTCGGCGCCGACACGCTCGAGGAGGCGTTCTTCGTGGCCACCGGCCGCGGGTTCGAGGACGAGGTGGACGAGCTCGACGCGGAGGAGAGGAAGGTGCTCGCATGAGAGCCATCGCACTCGAGCTGAAGCACGAGCTCATCGGCCTCGCCGGCGTCGTCGAGCGGAACGTCTACCTCACGCGCCGCTACATCTACTGGGATCTCGCGTTCTTCGTCTGGACCGTGGCGAACACGCTCACGATCGTCTTCATCGCGGAGGGGATCGAGGCGAGCGGCGGCGAGATCGACGTCGAGCGCGCGACGACGACGCTCCTCATCGGCGCCGTGGTCTGGGCCTACCTCGGGATCATCTTCGAGTTCATCACGGAGACGGTCGCCTGGGAGCGCTGGGAGGGCACGATCGAGTACACGTTCATGGCGCCGCTGTCCCGCGCCATGCACCTCGGCGGATCGGGTGTCTTCGCGGTGCTCTACGGCCTCGTCCGGGCGATCTTGCTGTTCATCGTCGTCGCCGCTTTCTTCGGCCTGCAGTTCGACAACGCGAACTTCGCCGCGGCGCTCGTGATCCTCGTCGTCGCCTCGGTCTCGTTCTTCGGGATCGGGATGATGACGGCGGTCCTGCCGCTCATCTCGCCGGAGAAGGGCGCGCAGCTCGGGTTCGTCGCACAGGGGATGCTGCTCGTCGTCTCGGGCGTCTACTACCCGGTCGAGGTCCTGCCGGAGTGGATGCAGTGGCTCGCCACGATCTCGCCCGCGACGTACGCGCTCGAGGGAATCCGCGCCGCGATCCTCGACGGTGCCGGCGTGACCGAGCTCTGGAGCGACATCTGGCCGCTCCTGATCATCGGTGCCGCCTGCATCCCGCTCGGCCTCTGGATCTTCAGCCGCGGCGAGGTGTACGCGAAGCGGCACGGCAAGCTCAAGCGGTCGGGATGATGGACATCCGCCCGGCGGAGGATCACGAGCTCGACGCGTACGTCGCCGTCTGGAACGCGGTCACCCCGGACGAGCCTGCGGATCCGGCCCAGCAGCGTGAGCGGCGCGAGCGCGACAGGCGGCGGCTGTACCTCCTCGCCGAGCGCGGTGGCGCGGTCGTCGGCTGCGGGTTCGCGGGGCCGTCGCAGTCGGAGGGGCGGGGATTCCTCTCGCCGCGGGTGCTGCCGCCGGCGCGGTGCGCCGGAGTCGGCACCGCGCTGCTTCGCGCGCTCGCCGCCCACCTGACCGGGCTCGGCTTCACGACCGCGTCGGCACACGTCGACGGGAACGACGGCGGCTCGCTCGCGTTCGCCGACCGGCTCGGGTTCGAGGAGGTCGACCGCCAGGTCGAGCAGGTGCTCGTCGTCGGCGACCCCGTTCCGGCCCCTGTCCCTCCGGACGGAGTCGTCTTCGCCACGCATCGCCGAGCGCCCCGAGTTGCTGCGCGAGAGCTACCCCCTCGCGACGGAGGGCTACGCGGACATGGCCGTGTACACCGCCGTCACGATCTCGCTCGACGACTGGCTTTCGGGCGACGATGCCAACCTGCCCGAGGGGTCGTTCGTCGCTCTCGCCGGCGAGGAGATCGTGGGGCTCTCGGGCCTCTGCCGCAACCCCGACGGCGCCGTCGAGGACGGGCTGACCGTCGTCCGGCGCGACTGGCGCCGCCGCGGGCTCGCGGAGGCGCTCAAGCGGTCGAAGCTCGAGTGGGCGGCCGCGAACGGCGTCGAGCAGATCGCGACGTGGACGCAGACCGGCAACGAGGCGATGCGGGCCCTGAACGAGCGGCTCGGCTACACGTACCGCAGCGTCAGCATCACGGTCCGCGCCGACCTCCCCATCGGCTGAGGCATCGGCGTGCACCGACTCTCCGCGAGGCTCGTGTTCGCGCTCGCGGGGAGCCTCTGGCTCGCGGTGATCGGCTCGTACGGCGTCGTGGTCGCGCGGCAGGTCTCCGGCCCGCTCTTCAGGTCCTGGCTCAACCGCTCGATCGACGACTCCAGCGTTCGGGCGACGACGCTCTCGATCGTCAGCCAGGCCGATGCGGTCGGACAGTGGACGGGCGGGCCGGCGATGGGCGCTCGGGACGGTGACGTCGATCCGCGTCGCCCTCGTCGGCGCGACCGCCTGCCTGGTCCCGGCCTTCGGCTTCCTCCGCCGGGCGTCCCGCCTTCACGTCGCCGCGCCGCCGGCCGAAGCCGTCGTCACGACCGCGGACTGACCGGCACGGCGTCCTCGCCGGCGAGCTCGCGCTCGACCTCGTCGACGAGCTCGCCATGGAGGTCGAGGTACCGGCGCAGGAACGAGATCACGAGCAGGAGGTACTTGCTCCGGTGGGGGAGGATGGCCGCCGTCTCCTCGCTCTCGTCGAGCCGCTCGTAGAGCTCCGCGAGCTCCGGGCGCAGCGCGACGAGCCCTTCCCGCGTCGCCTCCTCGCCGACGAGATCGGCGAGCAGCAGGCGGAGCAGCGGGTCGCTCTTGAGCGGCGTGAACGAGGCGGGCGTGGCCGTGTACTCGCGAAGCGCGGCGAGGCCCTTGTCGGTGAGCGTGTACACGGTCCGTTCCCGGGTCTTGCCGGGCTCCCGCCGCGCCGCCAGATACCCGAGCTTCGCGAGCCGTTTCGGCTCGACGTAGTACTGGCTCTCGCCCGCCCACGCGAGCATTCGGCCCCGTCGCGCCCAGCGCAGCAGGTCGTGCGCTCCGGCGCCCGACCGTCCGACGAGACCGAGGATCTCGTACGAGAACAGGCTCAGCTCATCTCTTGACATAGCTACGGTTCATAGTTTATATCTATGAAACATAGCTTAGCCGAGGAGGTGGACGATGGCATCCACGACGACAGTGAGCGGCAGCGCGAAGCGGTGGGGGCCGCGGTGGGGATCGCGCCCGGCGGACTGGGCCGCGAGCGAGGAGCAGCAGCTCCCGACCTATGAGGAGGCGATCCGCCGCGTCGGGCTCGACGCGGGCCAAAAGGTGCTCGAGGTCGGCTGCGGGTCCGGCGTGTTCCTCCGCGCCGCCGCTGACCGGGGGGCGTCCGTCTTCGGCCTCGACGCCTCACCCGCCCTGCTCGAGCTCGCTCGGACACGTGTGCCCGAGGCCGACCTCCGAGTCGGCGACCTGCAGTTCCTCCCGTACGAGGACGACTCGTTCGGCGTCGTCGCCGGGTTCAACGCCTTCTTCTTCGCCGACGACATGGTCGCCGCGCTCCGCGAGGCGGGACGCGTCGCGAAGCCCGGGAGCCCCGTGGTGATCCAGGTCTGGGGTGCCCACGGACGCTGCGACCTCGACGCGATCAAGCCGATCGTCCGACCACTGTTCCCCGGGTTCGACCCGAACGCTCCGCCGCCTCCCGATCTCGCCGAGCCCGGAGCGCTCGAGGGGCTCGCGGCCGCCGCGGGGCTGACGCCGACGGAGGCGTACGACGTGCGCTGGGCCTACGTATACGAGGGCGACGACGCGCTCCTGCGCGGCATGCTCTCCGCCGGCGGGGTCGGCGAGGCGGCCGGTGCCCGCGAGGCCGAGGTCGGCGCGGCGCTCCTCGAGGCGCTCGCCCCGTTCAGGGCAGCCGACGGGAAGTACCGCCTCGAGAACGAGTGGCACACCCTCCTGGCAACCGCCTGACGAGCTACCGCAGCAGGCCCGAGCGGAGCGCGAGCGCGACGGCGTGGGTCCCGTTCCGGGCACCGAGCTTCGCTATCACCCGCTTGCGGTAGCTCTTCACCGTCTCCGGCGACAGGAACAGGCGCGCGCCCGTCTGCGCCGCAGTCTCGCCGTTCGCAGCGCCCGCGAGGATCTCGGCCTCCCGCTCGTTGAGCGGCTCCCCTTGGAGAATCTCGGCGAGCATCGTCGTCATGTCACGCCGCCCTCCTTCGTACGCGGGCCGACCCGTCGTGGACGAGGGAGTAGACCCGATGCGGTGAGACCCCGAGGTCCTTCGCGACGTCGGCGGCCGTGTCGCCGTCGACGACCGTGCGGATCAGCGCGATCCGCTCGCGGTCCGGCAGGCTCGCGACCGCCCGAAGCCGCTCACGGCTCTCCACCGCGTCGTGCGGGGTCGGTCCCGGATCTGCGGGTTCGAACGCGGGCGGGGCGTCGGCGTCGGAGTCCGGCGCGATGTCGGAGAAGCCGCGGACCTCCGCGTAGACGCCGTCACCCAGGCTGTGACGACGAACCGACTTGCGTACGGTGTCGACGATCGCGCCGCGAACGAAGTAGCGCGCGAACGCCGTGAACGGGACCCCGAGCGACGTGTCGTACCGGCGGGCCGCTCGCGCGAGCCCGAGGTATCCGTCGGCGACGAGGTCCTCCTGGTCGAGCTTCATGTGGCGCCACCGTTGTGCCTCTCGCTTTGGGAGGTGGAGCGCCTGTTCGACGAGCGTCTCTTCCGTCATAGGCGAGCGGAGCCTCCTGCGTGGGGGATAGGGCACGTCGCGAGCACGGCAGGGACACGCAGGGCCTGCTGGTTCCGGTGTGGGGTTCCGGCGTGTGTTCCATGGCGACGTCTTCGGCTTGGCTCGAAGCCGGGACTGGAAGCTCGGGAGCATAACGCGGTCCCATTACGGAGGCGAACGTCAACGGGAGGCAGCACGCCGAGCCGTTGCCGCTGGAGCTGGCGGCGGGCGCGGTCGGCCCGCGCCCGCCGTGGTCGTCGACCCTCCGCGGTCAGGCCGCGGCCGTCGCCGGGACGGCCTCTATCTCCTCGGCGTGCACCGCGCCGTTCGTCCCGGGGAGCGGCACCGTGCGGATCGTCTCGACGAGCCGCCCGGTGACCTGGTACGGGTCGGCCTGCGAGTTCGGCCGGCGATCCTCCAGGTACCCGCGGTACCCGTTGGCCACGAAGCTGTGGGGCACGCGGATCGACGCGCCGCGATCGGCCAAGCCGTAGCTGAACGTGTCGATCGCCTGCGTCTCGTGGAGCCCCGTGAGCCGCAGGTGATTCTCCGCCCCGTAGACCGCGATGTGCTCGTCCTGCGCCGCCGCGAACGCGGCCATCAGGGCCTCGAAGTAGTCCTCGCCGCCGAACTCGCGCAGGTACTTCGTCGAGAAGTTCGTGTGCATGCCGGACCCATTCCAGTCGAGGCCCGCGCCGAGCGGCTTCGGATGGAAGTTGACGTCGACGCCGTAGCGCTCGCAGACGCGCAGAAGGAGATAGCGCGCAATCCACATCGCGTCGCCTGCCTGCCTGGCGCCCTTCGCGAAGATCTGGAACTCCCACTGGCCCTTCGCGACCTCTGCGTTGATGCCCTCGTGTGAAAGCCCGGCCGCGAGGCAGAGCTCCAGGTGCGCATCGGCGATCTCGCGCGCGACGCTGCCGACGTTCGAGTACCCGACGCCGGTGTAGTACCCGCCCTGCGGCGGTGGGAAACCGCCGGCCGCGGGGAACCCGAGCGGAGCGCCGTCCTTGTAGAAGAAGTACTCCTGCTCGAATCCGAACCACGTGTCCGGATCGTCCGGGGTCCGCGCCCGCGTGTTGCTCGGGTGCGGAGTTCCGTCCGGGAGCAGCACCTCGCACATGACGAGCGCCCCGTTCGTCCGCGCCGCGTCCGGGAACACCGCGACGGGCTTCAGCATGCAGTCCGAGTCACTGCCCTCCGCCTGCTCCGTGGAGCTGCCGTCGAAGCCCCACAGCGGGAGCTCGTCGAGCGTCGGGAAGTCGTCGAACTCGACCACCTTCGTCTTGCCACGAAGGCTCGGGACGGGCTCGTAACCGTCCAACCAGATGTACTCGAGCTTGTAGTGGGGCATCGGGCTCCTCCGCTTCGGACCAACAAAAAGGCCCCAGGACTCGGCGAGTCCTGAGGCTCCGTTGCCTCGCGCCTGCCGTCGGCGGCCGGCGCTGTGACTCTTATAGCCGCGGTTGCGGGGACCCGTCAAGCCGTCGCGATCACTGCGATAGAGTCGCTCGCCGGAGGGTCGACCGTCGCGTCGACTGCTGTCGGTTCCCGGAAGGAGTCTGAGATGGCGAGACCGAGAAGCGCGGCAGCCGGCCGTGCCACTTCGATGGTCAAGAGCAAGGACCGCGCGACGTCGACCCCGGCGGCCCGCCGCGCGGTCTTGAAGCGCCTGCGCGACGAGGGCATCGAGCACATCCTCTTCTGGTTCACCGACCTCGAGGGCCACCTCAAGTCGTTCGCGGTCACGCCGTCCGAGATGGAAGGCGCCCTCGACGACGGAATGGGCTTCGACGGCTCGTCGATCACGGGCTTCAACGCGATCGAGGAGTCCGACATGGTCGCGATTCCCGACCCGGCGACGTTCCAGGTCATGCCGCGGCCGGTCGACGAGCACGGGCACGAGCTTGGTGCGAAGGTCGCCCGCATCATCTGCGACGTCGTCAAGCCGGACGGCACGCCGTACGAGGGCGACCCCCGCTACGTCCTGCGGGCCGCGCTCGACCGGATGAAGAAGCTCGGCTTCGACGCCTTCAACGTCGGGCCGGAGCTCGAGTACTTCCTCTTCGAGGACGACAAGGACACGAAGACCCTCGACGAGGGCGGCTACTTCGCGATGACCGCCCAGGATGCGGCGACCGAGGTGCGCAACGACACGATCCACGCCCTCGAGGCGGTGGGGATCCCGATCGAGTACCACCACCACGAGGTGGCTCCGTCCCAGCACGAGATCGACATGCGCTACGCGGACGCGCTCGCCATGGCCGACCACACGATCACGTACCGGCTGATCGTCAAGGAGGTCGCCGCGTGGCACGGCTACTACGCGACCTTCATGCCGAAGCCCCTCTTCGGCGAGAACGGGTCGGGGATGCACACGCACATGTCGCTCTTCAAGGGCGGGCGGAACCAGTTCTTCGACGCGAAGGACCCGCATCACCTCTCGAAGACCGCGAAGGCGTTCATCGCCGGCCTGCTCGTCCACGCGCGCGAGATGTCGGCCGTCCTCGCCCAGTGGGTCAACTCGTACAAGCGGCTCGTGCCCGGGTACGAGGCGCCGGTGTACGTCGCGTGGTCGCAGCGGAACCGCTCCGCGCTGATCCGGATCCCGCTCTACAAGCCGGGCGCCGAGCAAGCGACCCGCGCGGAGATCCGCTGCCCCGACCCGGCCTGTAACCCGTACCTCGCCTTCGCGGCGCTTCTCCACGCGGGCCTCGAGGGGATCGAGCGCGGCTACGAGCTCCCGGACGAGATGACGACGAACCTCTACCGGCTCTCGGACGCGGAGCGGAACGAGCGCGGGATCGTCGCGCTCCCCGGCTCGCTCGGCGAGGCGGTCGAGGCGCTCGCGGCCTCGGAGCTCATGCAGACGGCGCTCGGGGAGCACATCTTCCCGCGCTACGTCGAGCTCAAGCGGCGCGAGTGGAACGAGTACCGCATTCAGGTCACCGAGTGGGAAAAGGAGCGGTATCTGAGCGCACTCTAGGCTCTTGGGGGAACCCGTGGTTCCCCACGCACGCCCCTCCTTTCGGCGTCGCGAACTCGTCTCTCGCTCCTGGCCTCCAGGCCGGCGAAGCCGGCCTTCGGCCGCGACGGCCGCCGCACCGGTCACGGCAGAAATTCGAGGCGATTTGCACTGGACATCGGCGCGCGAAAAGCGCATGATCCGGGACGCAGGCCGAGCTGCAAGGCGAGCGGTGAAGCCTGTGTCTGACGGCCGATCGCGGGTCCCCGGTGGGGGCCCGTGGTCGTTGTGGCATGGGGGAAACCATTTTTCCCCATGCGCCCCTTCTTCCGGCGTTGCGCACGGGACGGTCGCCCCGTGCCTCCCGGCCGGCCAAGCCGGCCTCCGGCCGTGAACGGCTGGTGCACGGATCGAACGGTGAACCCCATTAGCCTGCCTGCGTGCTCACGTTCCTCCGGGTTCTGCACGTCCTCTCCGCCTGCGTCTGGGTCGGCGGGACGATCGTGCTCGTCTTCGTCGGCGTGCCCGCGATCCGGAAGCTCGAGGGCGAGGCGCGCGCGACGGCCATGCGCGCGCTCGGGCGGCGATGGCGGCCGCTGGGCTGGAGCGCGATGGCCGTTGCGATTCTCTCCGGGCTCTGGCTGACGGAGCTACACGGCGGCTTCGACCGTGCCGCCCTCGACACCGACTTCGACCGGACGCTGATCCTCAAGTCGGTGCTCGTCGCGCTCCTGGTCGTCGGTGCGCTCGTTCACGACTACGTCCTCGGCCCGCGGCTGCAGCGGGAGCTCCGCGTTTCCGACCCCACGGCGCCGTCGACGCGCCGCCGGCTCGTGGTCGTCGGCTGGTTCAACTTCACGCTGACGCTCGCGGTGCCGATCCTCGGTGCCGTCGTCCTCACGACCCTCGACTGATGGCCGACGGCGCAGCACGCGTCCGGCACGCTGACCTGCGATGAACGACGCCGCCCGGCACCTCGCGCTAGAGAGCGTGGGGGAACCCATGGTTCCCCCACGAGCCCCCTCCTTCGTCGTGGTGCACGGCTCGGCCGCAATTGGCCTCCCGGCCGGCGAAGCCGGCCTCCGGCCGCGGAGGTGTCGAGCACAGGTGACCCGTCAGAGCCCAATCGACGACGCCGCACGCCACCTCGCGCTCCTGACGCGCACGACGGAGGTCGTGAACTCCTCGCTCGATCTCCAGGAGGTGCTCGAGGCGATCGCGCACGAGGTCGCGGCCGCGCTCGAGACGGACGCGTGCTTCGTCTACCTCTACGACGAGCGGGCCGACGAGCTCGTCCTCCGGGCGACGCACGGCGCCGGCGTCGAGGACGAGACGAGCGCGCCGCGCATGCGTCGCGGCGAGGGGATCACCGGCGTCGCAGCCGCCGAGCGGGAGCCGATCATGATCGCCGAGCGCGCGCACCTCGACGCGCGCTTCAAGGCGTTCCCGAACCTCCGCGAGGACCAGTACGAGTCGATCCTCGCGGTCCCCATCCTCGCGCGCGACGTGCTCGAGGGCGCGCTCAACGTCCGCACGCGCGAGCCGCGGGCGTTCACCGACGCAGAGATCGCACTGCTCACGTCGATCGCCTCGCAGGTCGGCCAGTCGATCGAGCACGCGAAGCTCTATGCGCAGGCGCGGCGGCGCGTCGCCGAGCTCGAGGCGCTCGCCCGGATCTCGGAGGCGGTCTCGGAGTCGCTCTACCTCGAGGAGTCGCTCGAGGCGATCGTGCAGACGACCGTCGAGTCGCTCCACGCGACAGGGGCCGCGGTCGTCCTCGAGGACGGGCGCATCGCGTGGCCCGAGGGCCGCGCGGGAGCGCACGCGGTGCGGCTGCCGCTCCGCTGGCGCGGGCGGGCGATCGGCGAGCTCGTCGTCGACCGCGACACGCCGTTCTCCGACGACGACCGGCAGCTCCTCGACGCGATCGCCAACCAGGCCGCCGTCGCGCTCGAGCACGGGCGGATGGCGCTCCGCGGGGTCCTCGCCCAGGAGATCCACCATCGCGTCAAGAACAACCTGCAGACCGTCGCGTCGCTCCTCCGCCTCCAGGCCCGGGCGGAGAGCGTCGATCCGGCCAAGGCGCTCGGCGACTCGGTCAACCGCATCCTCGCGATCGCCGCCGTCCACGAGGAGCTGACCGAGCATCGCGGGGACGTCGTCGACCTCGCCGAGCTCCTCGACCGGTTGCGCGCGATGCTCGTCCAGGGGCTCGTGTCCGGGAAGCGCGTGACCGCGGAGCTCACGCCCGTGGAGCTCGCGGGCCATCGTGCGACCGCGCTCGCGCTCGTCTTCTCCGAGCTCCTCTCGAACGCCCTCGAGCACGGCGGAAGCGAAGTCTCGATTACTCTTGTGCGCGAAGGGAGCGACGCCGTTCTCTCGATCGCCGACGACGGCCAGGGCATGCGGGGCGCCTCCGACGGAACCGGGCTCTCGATCGTCCGCGCGCTCGTCCGTGACGAGCTCGGCGGCTCGCTCGAGCTCTCCGGCGAGGCCGGCCTGCATGTCGACGTTCGATTCCCGGCCTGAGGAGACGACGAATGCGCATCCTGATCGCGGAAGACGAGACGATCATCCGGCTCGACCTGCGCGAGCTGCTCGAGAAGAGCGGCTTCGAGGTCGTCGCCGAGGCGAAGGACGGAGAGGAGGCGGTCGCGCTCGCGTCGAGCGAGACGCCCGACCTCGCCCTTCTCGACGTGAAGATGCCGAAGCTCGACGGCATCGACGCCGCACGGCGGATCCTCGACGAGCGCCCGATCCCGATCGTGATGGTGACTGCGTACGGGGAGCAGGAGCTCGTGTCGCGTGCCGTGGAGGCGGGCGTGTTCGGCTACCTCGTGAAGCCGTTCCGCGAGAGCGACCTGCTGCCGGCGATCGAGACGGCGCGCGCGCGCCACGAGGAGCTCACGGCGCTCCGCGAGGAGGCGGCCTCGCTCGCCGACGCGCTCGCTGCCCGCAAGGCGATCGAGCGAGCGAAGGGGCTGCTGATGGAGCGGGAGGGGCTGACCGAGCAGGACGCGTTCGCGCGGCTCCGCAAGGCGAGCCAGATCTCGGGCAAGCCGCTGAAGGTCGTCGCCGAGGCGTTGATCGCGACGCTCGACCTCTCCGCGGAATCGGGATCCGCAGGAGCGAATCCCGATCGCGGCAGATCCCGCCTTCGGCGGGCGGATCCCTGAAGCGGCCTGTTTCGCGGCCGGCCTCGTCAGGAGGCCGCGAGCAGCCGCTCGTCCTCGCGCCGCCGCCGCGTCCGTCGCGTGGCCCAGACGGCGGCGCCGACCAGGACGAGCGGTGCTGCGGCGACGGCGAGCGCGAGCGCGACGACGGCCTCCCAGGCGAGCACCTCGAGGGCGCGGTCGATCGCGCGGTCGATGCGCGAGCCGGGCGCGGCGGCCGCGCCGTCCTCCGTGCGGAGCTCGAGCTGGATCGTCGCGTTGCGCGCCTCCGCGGCCGTCGCGGTTCGGCTCGCTCGGAGCTCGCGGAGCTGGGCCTGCGCCTGGGCGCGCTCCTCGAGGAGCCGTGCCCGCTCGGCAGGTCCCGGCTCGCGGGCGAGCTGCACCGTCAGGGCAGCGATGCGCCCGCGAAGGCGCTCGATCTCGCGGTCGAGGCCGTCGAGCGACTCCTGGAGGTCCTGGATCTGGACGTTCTGCGCGACGATCGTCCCGAGCGCGGAGAGGCGCGTCACCGCATCCCCGGCTCGCGCGGACGGGACGCGGAGCGTCACCGAGGCGGCGCCGTCCTCGCCCGTGGCGTACTGCACGGCGACGACGTAGCCGCCGAGATCGCGGGCGATCGCGAGCGAGCGCTGGGTCGCCTCCGAGAGCGCGTCGGTGTCGTCGACGGCCAGCGTCAGGTTGGCGACGTAACGCTGCGCGCGGCCGGTGAGCGGGCCGGGTGCCGCCTTCTGCGCGGTCGTCGCGTCGGCCGCCGCGGGCGGCCCCACGAAGGCCGAGCCGGGCGCGGCGGCGGAGCGCTCGACGGTCGACGGGGCCGTGGCGGCGTCGCGGACGGGCTGAGGCCGTGTCACGCCGATCGCGACCGCAGCGGCGACCGCGAGTCCCGCAGCTGCGGGGACGAGTAGCACGAGCCGGCGGTGTCGCAGGCGGTCGAACAAGGACGGCGCCTTCGCCGGCGGGCTCGCCGCGAGGGTGAGGACCTGGAGGCGGAGCGCGTCGCTCGCGCGGGGACGCGTGGCGCGCAGCTCGTCGACGATCTCGGTCACGTTCATCCCTCGTTCACCCTCTCCTCGAGTCGCTTCAGCGCCCGGCTCAGCCGCGTCGAGACGGCCGTCGGGCTGATTCCGAGCACGCGCGCGGCGGCCTCGCCGTCCAGCTCCAGGACGATGCGCAGCGCGAGGACCTCGCGCTCGCCTGCGCTGAGTGTCGCGAGCGCTGCCTCGAGCTCCGGCGAGAGTCCCTCGGCGAACGCCTCTTCGACGCGCTCCGGGAGCGCCGCGGCCTCCTCCCGCTTCCGGCGGCGGGCCTCTGCCCGGAACCAGTCGAGCGCGGTCGTCCGCGCGATGCCGAGGAGCCAGGTCCGCGCGCTCCCCCTCTGCGGGTCGAACCGCTCCCACAGGCGAAGTGCCTTCTCGAACGTCGATCCCGCGAGGTCCTCGGCGGCCGCTCGGTCACGCGTGAGATACGACAGGTAGCCGAACACGTCGTCGAGGTGCGCCTCGGCGACCTCGGCGAACGTCTGCGGCTGCGTCGCGCCGGCGGCGGGACGGGCGATCGTCATCGCGTGCACATGGTCTCTACGCCACCGGCGGTCGGCGACGTCACAGGCCGCTACGGAGCAGGCGAGGCCGCGACGGCGTCATCGTCGCTCGCGCTTGCCTGCGCTTGGGCGAACAGCACCTCCCAGCGCGCGAGCAGGCCGTCGAGCTCCTCACGGCTCGCGGTGTACGACGCGAGGAGATCCATGTCCGTCCACTTCTCGGCGAGCTGCCCCTCGAGCTCCGCGACGCGTGGCTCGAGCTCCGAGATCCGCTTCTCGACGCCGTCGAGCTCCGTCGGCTCGCGGCGCGCCGGCCTCGCCCTCGGTGCGCGCTTCGCTTGCTCGCGCGGCGGCCGCCGGCGCCGGAGGCGACGCGTCGCGGGCACGGACGAGGTCTGCCCAGCCGCCGTCGTACGACCGCAGGCCGAGGTGCTCCACGGCGACGATCCGGTCGGGGACCGCGTCGAGGACGGCGCGGTCGTGCGAGACGAGGAGCACCGTGCCGGGGAACGCCTCGAGCGCAGCCTCGAGCGCCTCGCGGCTCTCGAGGTCGAGGTGGTTCGTCGGCTCGTCGAGGACGAGCAGGTTCGCTCCCGACGCGACGACGAGTGCGAGCGCGAGCCGCCGCCGCTCGCCGCCCGAGAGCACCGAGACCTGCTTCTCGTGCGTCTCCCAGCCCGAGAAGAGGAAGCGGCCGAGGAGGTTCTGCGCCTGGGGGCGCGGGAGACCGGTCTCCGCCGCCGTCACGTCGAGGATCGAGCCGCGCTCCGGCAGCTCCGCCTCGTGCTGGGAGAAGTACGCGGGCACGACGCCGTGGCCGAGCTTCACGCGCCCCTCGTCGGGCTCGCGATGGCCCAGCAGCGTCTCGAGCAGCGTCGTCTTGCCCGAGCCGTTCGGGCCGACGAGCGCGACGTGCTCGCCGCGCTCGAGCACGAGTGAGGCGCCGTCGAGGAGCAGCTTGTCCCCCGCGGCGACGACGAGGTCGTCCGCCTCGAGCACGAGGCGCCCGGTCCGCGCGGGCTTCAGGAACTCGAAGCCGAGCGTCCGGCGGCGCTTCGTCATCGCCTCGAGCTCCTCCGCGGCGGCACGGCGCTCCTTCTCCAACCGGCCGATCTGGCTGAGCTTCGCCTGCGCCTGCTTCGCCTTCGACTTCTTGTAACGGAACCGGGTGACGAAGCGCTCGAGCCGCTCGATGTCGTCCGTGACGCGGTCGAGCTGTGTCGACGCGGCCGACGCCCGCGACGCCTTCTCGCGCCGCCACGCGTGCCACGGGCCGTCGAAGAAGAACGGCTTGGGACCTCCGAGCTCGAGCACGGCGGTGGTCACGGCCTCGAGGAACCAGCGGTCGTGCGCGACGAGGACGACCGCGGCGTCGAGCGACGTCAGCTCGCGCTCGAGCCACTCGAGACTCTCGACGTCGAGGTGGTTCGTCGGCTCGTCGAGCAGCAGCAGGTCGGGATCCGCCGAGAGCGCGCGCGCGAGCGAGGCGCGCGTCAGCTCTCCGCCGGAGAACGTGTCGAGCGGCCGGTCGAGGTCGGCGTCGCGGAACCCGAGGCCCCGCAGGATCGACGCCGCTCGGTCGCGCCACGCCCAGCCACCCGCGTGCTCGAGCCGCGCCTGTGCCTCGCTGTATCGTCGCAGCGTCGCTGGAGCGTGGTCGCCGCTCGCCATCGCCTGCTCGAGCCGCGTGAGCTCCTCCTCTATGGCGACGAGGTCGCCCGCGCCCGAGAGCGAGTACTCCCGGAGCGTGAGGCCCTGGCCGCGCGGCGGGCGCTGGTCGTGGAGTGCGATCCGCGTGTCCTTCGCGAACGCGAGCTCGCCGCTCGTCAGCGAGGTCTCGCCGACCAGGGCACGGAGGAGCGTCGTCTTGCCTGCGCCGTTCGGCCCTGCGAGCGCCAGCCGGTCGCCCCGCCGCAGGCGGAACGAGACTCCGTCGAAGAGCGGGTCGCCGGAGAACTCCTTGCGGAGACCGGATGCGATCAGGACGGCCATCGGCGGAAGGGTAGGCGGCGTGGGGCGTCTTGCGCGTGCGGAGAACCGTCCTGGTAAGAATCGACGGAAACCGGGTACTCATACGGCATGGCAATCGACTCGATCGTCGTCGTCGGCGGCGGGCTCGCGGCGGCACGGTTCGCGTCGGAGTACCGCGCGGCCGGCGGAGAGGCCGTCGTCACGATCCTCTCATCCGAGCCCGACCCGCCGTACAACCGGCCGCCGCTCACGAAGGGCCTGCTTCGCGGGGAGATGGAGCGCGACGGGACGTTCGTCCGCCCGCAGCCGGAGTACGAGGACGACGTCATCGAGCTCCGGCTCGGGACGACGGTCGAGCGGATCGACCCGGACGCGCACGAGGTCGAGCTCGCCGGCGGCGAGCGCGTCCCGTACGGCGCGCTCGTTCTCGCGACGGGTGCCCGGCCGCGAGAGCTGCAGCTCCCCGGCGCCGACCTCGTGGGCGTCCACACGTATCGGACCCTCGCCGACGCCGAGGCCGTGATCCGCGAGGCCGAGGACGCGCACTCCGCGATCGTGATCGGTGGGAGCTTCATCGGCGCAGAGGCTGCGGCGTCGCTCCGCACGCGCGGCCTCGCCGTGACGATCGTCGAGATGGGGGCGACGTTGATGCCCCAGCTCCGCTGCCCCGAGCTCTCGGCGGAGCTCGTGGACCTCTACCGCAGCGAGGGCATCGACGTGCTGCTCGAGACGCAGCTCGAGGAGCTGACCGGAAACGGGCGTCTTCTGACCGGGGCTCGGACGAAGGACGGGCAGACGGTGGAGGGCTTCCTCGCGATCGTCGGCGTCGGCGTCGTCCCGAACGTCGAGCTCGCGCAGGAGGCGGGGGCGGACGTCGACAACGGCGTCGTCGTGGACGAGCGGTTCCGCACGTCGCTCGACGACGTCTATGCGGTCGGCGACGTCGCGCGGTACCCGGATCCGACGACCGGCCGCCCACGCCGCATCGAGCACTGGTCGAACGCGAACGCGCAGGGCGGGCACCTCGGGCGCCAGCTCGCCGGCGCGTCGGAGGCGTACGACATCCTGCCCGTCTTCTTCACGCAGCTCTTCGATCGGAAGTTCCAGGTGCTCGGCGACGTCGAGCCCGCGGTCGAATGCGTCCTCCGCGGCTCGCTCGCCGACGGCCGCCTCGTGGGATTCCACCTCAGCGAGGAGAGCCGGCTCGTCGGCGCGGTCGTGCACGGCCAGCCCGCGGACGTCATCGCCGAGCTCGAGGCGGTCATCCGCGAGCGGCCGGTGGTCGACGACCCGACCCGGCTCACGGACGACAGCCTGCGGCCCGCCGAGGCGGCCGCGGTCTAGAGCTCAGCCGACGCTCGCGCTCTCGCGAACGGCCGCCCGCGCCGCCGCGGCGATGTGCTCGGCGTCGATTCCGGCCGCCGCGAGCAGCTCGGCAGGCTTGCCGGAATGCGCCAGCTCCCGCACCGCCAGCTTTGTGACCCGCGTGTCGGCGCCGCTCTCGGCGAGCGCGGAGAGCACCGCCTCGCCGAGCCCGCCCTCGGCCCAGTGGTCCTCGACCGTGATGATCGGCATGCGGAGCCCGGAGAGCGTCGCGGAGTCGATCGGCTTCACCGAGTAGCAGTCGATCACGCGCGCGGCGATGCCCTCATCGGCGAGCGTCTCGGCCGCGCCCAGCGCCTCGTGGAGGGTGATGCCCGCCGCGACGATCGCGACGTCGTCGCCCTCGCGCAGCGTCTTCGACCCGCCGACGGGGAACGGCTCGTCCACCCCGTAGACGACCGTCGTGTCGCCGCGCGTCGTGCGCAGGTACGAGATCCCCTCGATGTCCGCCATCGCGCGGACGAGCGCGGCGGTCTGGTTGGCGTCGCAGGGGTAGAGCACGGTCGAGCCGTGGATCGCCCGGAACTCCGCGAGGTCCTCGAGGCCCATCTGCGACGGGCCGTCCTCGCCGATCGAGACGCCAGCGTGCGAGCCGCAGAGCTTGATCGTCGCCCGGCTGACCGCGGCCATCCGGACGAAGTCGTATGCCCGGCTGAGGAACGCGGCGAAGGTCGAGCAGAAGGGCTTCCAGCCGAGCACCTGCATGCCGACTCCCGCGGCGACCATCTGCTGCTCGGCGATGTACATCTCCACGAACCGCTCCGGGTGCGCGTCCTTGAAGAGCTCGGCGAACGTCGAGTTGGAGACCTCTCCGTCGAGGACGACGACATCCCCGCGCTCGTCGCCGAGCGCGGCGAGCGCCTCGCCGTACGCCTTGCGCGTCGAGACGGCGCTGCCCGGCTCGTAGGCCGGCCATGCGGCCTCGCCCGTCTCGAACCGGTGCGAGCTGCCCGCCTCCGGCTTCGCGACGTCGATCACGAGGTTGCGGACGCCGCCCATCTCCTCGACGGCCTCCGCGGGGATCGCCTTCCCGTGCCACCCGTTCTCGTTCTCGACCTTCGGGTAGCCCTTGCCCTTGATCGTGCGCGCGACGATCGCCGTCGGCTTGCCGGTCGTCAACCCGGCCTCGCGGTACGCGGCGTCGATTGCCTCGACGTCGTGGCCGTCGATCTCGATCGCGTGCCAGCCGAACGCCTCGAACCGCTTCGCGTAGGAGTCGAGGTCCCAGCCGTGCATCGTCTCGCCCCGCTGACCGAGGCGGTTGACGTCGACGATCGCGGTGAGGTTGTCGAGCTCGTAGAAGGCGGCGTGCTCGGCTGCCTCCCACATCGACCCCTCCGCCATCTCGCTGTCGCCGCAGATCACCCAGACGCGGAACGGAAGCCGGTTGAGCCGCTTCCCCGCGATCGCCATGCCGACCCCGATCGGGAGGCCCTGGCCGAGCGAGCCGGTGGCGACGTCGACCCAGGGGAGCACCGGGACCGGATGGCCCTCGAGCCGGCTGCCGAGCTGGCGGTAGGTGCCGAACTCCTCCTCGGTGAGCGCGCCGGCGGCGCGGAACAGCCCGTAGACGAGCGGCGACGCGTGGCCCTTCGAGAAGACCAGCCGGTCGTTCCTCGGGTCGTGCGGCGCGTCGAAGTCGTACCGGAAGTGCGCCGCGAGGAGCACGGCCGCGAGGTCTGCGGCGGACATCGACGAGGTCGGATGCCCGGAGCCCGCCTTGGCGCTCGCGCGAACCGCATCGACCCGCAGCTGCTGTCCCAACTCCCGCCAAAGCTCGCGCTCGTCCATCAGGGCTCCCTCGTCCGTGTTTCCCACCCCTCCGATTGCGTAACGTAGCGAGCGATGAAAGTGGCGGTCGGGTTCGATCACCGCGGCGTCCACCTGCGGGAGGCGGTCCTCGCCGTTCTCCAGGAGGAGGACGTGGAGACCGTCGACCTCGGCGTGGAGACGGACGAGAAGCGGGTCGACTACCCGGACGTCGCGCGGGCCGTCGGGATGGCGATCCGCTCGGGACGCGCCCAGCGCGGCGTGCTCGTCTGCGGCTCGGGTGTCGGCGCCTCGATCGCAGCGTCGAAGATCCCCGGGATCCGGGCGGCGATCTGCCACGACCCGTACTCCGCCGCGCAGGGCGTCGAGCACGACGACATGAACGTGCTGTGCCTCGGATCGGAGGTCGTCGGCCCCTCGCTGGCGGCCATTCTCGTCCACCACTTCCTCCAGGCAGCGTTCATCGGCGAGGGCCGCTATCTGGCACGGTTGGAGAAGGTCGAGGAGCTCGAGAAGCTCGTCGACGGCTGAAGCGCGCAGGAGGTACCCATGAACCGTTCGAGATTGCACGAGCTGAGCGAGCACGGCGTCAGCGTCTGGATCGACTCGCTCTCGCGGGAGATGCTGGAGACCGGACAGCTGGCGCGCCTGATGGAGGAGGACGCCGTCGTCGGCGTCACGTCCAACCCGACGATCTTCCAGAAGGCGCTGGCCGAGGGCGACTGGTACGACGAGCAGCTGCGGGCGGCCGCCGCGGAGATCGACGATCGGGTCGAGCTCTTCTTCGCCCTCGCCCAGGAGGACATCCGCGACGCATGCGACCTCCTCGCGCCCGTGTGGGAGCGAACCAACGGCGTCGACGGCTATGTCTCGCTCGAGGTCGATCCGACCCTCGCCTACGACCGGGACGCGACGTTCGAGCAGGCGATGCGGTTCCACCGCGACGTCGAGAAGAAGAACCTCTACGTGAAGATCCCCGGGACCGAGCCGGGCCTCGGGGCGATCGAGGACTGCATCGCCGAGGGGCGCTCGATCAACGTCACGCTGATCTTCTCGCTGCAGCGCTACGCGGAGGTCGTCGAGGCGTACCTGCGCGGGCTCGAGCGGCTGGTCGACGCCGGCGGCGACCCCGGCAGCGTGATCTCCGTCGCGAGCTTCTTCGTCTCGCGCGTCGATACCGAGGCCGACCGGCGGCTCGAGGAGGCCGGCCGGCCGGATCTGCAGGGCAAGCTCGCGGTCGCGAACGCGAAGCTCGCCTACGCGCACTGGAAGGAGGCGTTCTCCGGCGAGCGGTGGGCGCCGCTCGAGGCGAAGGGCGCGCGGAACCAGCGCTGCCTCTGGGCGTCGACGTCGACGAAGAACCCGGCGTACCGCGACGTGCTCTACGTCGAGGAGCTGATCGGCCGCGAGGTCGTCAACACGATGCCCCTCGAGACGATCCGGGCGTTCCAGGACCACGGCGAGGTGCGTGACACGCTCGAGACCGGTCTCGACGAGGCGCGGGCGCTCCTCGACGAGCTCCGCGAGGCAGGCGTCGACTACGCCGACGTCGTCGACACGCTCGAGCGGGAGGGCGTCGAGAAGTTCACCGACTCCTTCAACGAGCTGCTGGAGGGCATCACCAAGAAGCTCGAAGTGGTCCTGGCGCGGTAGATGGCGAACCCCCTCGCGGCAGGGCTGGGGCTCCGGCGCAAGCCGGACCCCTGCGCGCTCGTCGTGTTCGGGGCCTCCGGCGACCTGACGAAGAAGAAGCTCTTCCCGGCGCTCTACTCGCTCGCCTACCGGAATCTGCTTCCCGACCGGTTCGCGGTGGTCGGCATCGCCCGCACGGAGATGGCGACGCGACAGTTCCTCACCGGGATGCGGGCGGCGGTGAAGCAGCACGCGCGCGACCCGTTTCGCTCGGACGTCTTCGAGTCGCTCGCCGCGGGCGTGCGGTACGTCGCGACCGAGTTCGACGACGACCCGGGCGAGGACCGGGTCGGGGACACGCTCGAGGAGCTCGATCGAACGCGCGGGACGGCCGGCAACCGCCTCCACTACCTCGCCGTCCCGCCACAGGCGTTCCCGATGGTCGTCCGCGAGGTCGGCGAGCGCCGCGAGCGCGAGGGCTGGGCGCGCGTGATCGTGGAGAAGCCGTTCGGGCACGACCTCGCCTCGGCGCGCGAGCTGAGCGCGATCGTGCAGCGCTGGTTCCGCGAGGACGAGGTGTTCCGGATCGACCACTACCTCGGCAAGGAGAC
The DNA here is from genome assembly GCA_963797805.1 of uncultured Actinomycetes bacterium. Taxonomy (GTDB): domain Bacteria; phylum Actinomycetota; class Thermoleophilia; order Gaiellales; family Gaiellaceae; genus Gaiella. The sequence goes on from CAWCRC010000006.1 coordinate 238,933, forward strand.
CGTCCAGAACCTGATGGCGCTGCGGTTCGCGAACGGGATCTTCGAGCCGATCTGGAACCGGCAGATGGTCGACCACGTCCAGATCACGGTCGCCGAGACGATCGGGATCGAGGCGCGCGCGGGCTACTACGAGCGGGCGGGCTCGATCCGCGACATCTTCCAGAACCACCTCCTCCAGCTTCTCGCGCTGACGGCGATGGAGCCGCCCATCGACTTCACCGCGGACGCCGTGCGCAACGAGAAGGTGAAGGTTCTGCGCGCGATGCACACTCCGGGGCCGAAGTCCGTCGTCCGCGGGCAGTACGGGCGCGGCTGGGTCGAGGGCGAGGAGGTGCCGGCGTACCGCGAGGAGCCCGGTGTCGACCCGAACTCGACCACCGACACGTACGTGGCGGCGAAGCTCTACGTCGACAACTGGCGGTGGGCCGACACGCCGTTCTACGTCCGTGCCGGGAAACGGCTCGCGCGGCGCGAGACGACGATCGCGATCCAGTTCAAGCGCGCGCCGCACCCGCCGTTCGAGGCGATCGCGGGTGAGGGCCTGCGCCCGAACGTCCTCCTGATTCACGTTCAGCCCGACGAGGGTGTCTCGCTCGCGATCGGAGCGAAGGTGCCGGGGTCGGGCATGCAGATCCGCACGGTGCACATGGACTTCCTCTACGGCGGCGCCTTCCGCGAGGGCGTCCCCGAGGCGTACGAGCGGCTGATCCTCGACGCGATGCTCGGGGACGCGACGCTCTTCACCCGCGAGGACGAGGTCGAGGAGCAGTGGAAGCTCGTCGACGCCGTCGTCGGCGCGTGGGGGCGCGACCGGCCGAACTTCCCCGACTACCCCGCGGGCAGTTGGGGCCCCGCGCGCTCGGACGAGCTGATCCACCGCGACGGCCGCTCCTGGCGGAGGCACTGAGGAGGCATTGATGGGCGTCGTCGCCGAGGTCGAACGCAAGCTCGCGAAGAAGCGCTGCCTGCTCGAGGCCGACGGCATGCCCGAGCTGCGGACGAGCACGATGACCCACATCGTCTGGGCGCCGCCCATGTGGGTCTCGCGCGCGAAGCGCGTGCTCGCGGGGCTCGCCGAGCGGCACCCGTCCCGCACGATCATCCTCGTGCCGCTCGAGGGGCGGAAGAGCTCGGTCGAGGCCGACGCGATGGTCCGCGACTTCGAGCTTCCGGGCGGCCGCGACGTGCTCTCCGAGGTAATCGAGCTCCGGCTGCGCGGCGACGCGGCCAACCATCCGGCGTCCGTCGTCCTCCCACTCCTCATCTCCGACCTGCCGGCGTTCTGCCGCTGGCGCGGCCAGCCCGACTGGAGCTCGCCCGCGCTCGCCGAGCTCGTCGAGGTCTGCGACCGGCTCGTCGTCCACTCCGACGAGTGGCGTGATGTGCCGTCCGGCTACGCGGAGGTCGCGCGCCTGTTCAAGCGCACGGCCGTCACCGACATCGCCTGGCGCCGCTCGCTGCCGTGGCGAGCGCAGCTGGCGGCGCGCTGGCCCGGGATCCGCTCGATCGAGCGGCTGACCGTCGAAGGCCCGAAGGCTGACGCCCAGCTCCTGGCCGGCTGGCTTCGCTCGCGCCTCAGGCGCGACGTCGCGCTGACGCGGCGCTCCGCCGATCTCGTCACGTCGATTCGGATCGACGGCGACCCGGTCGAGCCGCCGCTCGGCAAGCCGCTCTCCGGGAGCGACCTCCTGTCGGCCGAGCTCGACACGCTCGTCCGCGACCCGGTCTACGAGGCTGCGGCGAAGGCCGCGTAGGAGGGTCTGGCGGAAAAGGTGCTCTGTCCCCAGGGCAGCGCCGGATCGTCGTGATGGGGCGTCCTCGGTCGCGCCCATATCTCCGGATATCGACGCTCCCTGCGTCCTTGCCTCACGGCGACCGGCGGCACCCTGGAGACGAGACCCGTCCCGTCAGAGCCTCCTAGCGGATCCCCGCGACCGCCTCCAGCAGCGCGGGGTGGAGGTGCCCGTTCGACGAGATCGCGCTGCCGCCGTCGACGCGGTGCTCGCCGGCGAAGTCGGTGAACGTCCCTCCCGCCTCCTCGACGATCACCTGCACGGCGGCGAGATCCCACACGGACACGCCGATCGCGTCGATGGCGCCGTCCACGGCGCCCTCGGCGACGAGCATGTGGCTCCAGAAGTCACCGTAGCCGCGCGCGTGCCAGGCTCGTGCCGCGAGGCTCGGCAGCGCCTGCTCGAGCGCGAAGCTCAGCACCGCGTCCTCCGGGCGACGGACAGCCGAGACGTGGACCCGGTCACCGCCCGCGTACGTCCCGCCGCCTCGTTCCGCCCACCAGCGCCGGTGGAGCGCCGGGGCGGACACGACGCCGAGCTCGACGCGGCCGTCGATCTCCAGCGCGATGAGGGTGGCCCAGACGGGCACGCCGCGTGAGTAGTTCCGCGTCCCGTCGATGGGATCGACGATCCACCGCCGCGACCCTGAGCCGACCAGGCCCTCCTCCTCGCCAAGGATCGCGTCGCGACGGCGCTCGTGCGCCAGCATCGCGCGGAGCTGGCGCTCGACCTCGCGGTCGGCCTCGGTCACGGGTGTCCGGTCGGGCTTCGTCTCGACGACGAGGTCGCGTGCGCGGAACCGGCCGAGCGAGAGCGCGTCGGCCGCGTCCGCCAGTCGTAGCGCGAGCTCGAGGTCCGGGCCCACGTCGGGCGCCTAGGAGGGTTTGACGACGTAGACGCCATGTCTCCAGGGGAGCGCCGGATCGTCGCGACGCGGCGTCCTCGGTCGCGTCCATATCCGCGGATATGGACGCTCCCTGCGTCCTTGCCTCACCACGACCGGCGGCACCCTGGAGACGGGGACCACTTCGCCAAACCCTCCTAATCGACCTGGAGGTAGAGCACCGCGATCACGCACGCGCCGACGAACAGCACGACGAAGAGCGCGAACAACGCGAGGCCGAGGCGGTTGTTCTTCCGCTGGAGCTCGGGGGACAGCATCAGAGGATCACCGGGTCGAGGGCTGCGGCGACGAACAGCAGCGCGAGGTAGGCGAGGGAGTAGTGGAAGAGGACGACCGCGTCGCGGCGCGACCCGTCCCGCCGGAGACGCCACGCGAGGAAGACGAAGTAGCCGCCGAGAAGCGCCGCCGCGACCGTGTACAGCGGCCCGAGCCAGATGCCGACCAGCACCGTGAAGCCGACGAGCCCGATCGAGTACAGAAGGATCTGGCGCGTCGTCTCGCGGTCGCCGCGCGTCCCGGGCAGCATCGGCACGTTCGCGGCCTCGTAGTGCTCCTTGATCATCAGTGCGAGCGCCCAGAAGTGCGGGGGCGTCCACAGGAAGACGATGAGAAAGAGCCAGAGCGCGGGAAGCGCGAGGCTGCCGGTCGCGGCCGCATAGCCGACGAGCGGCGGGACGGCCCCCGCGGCGCCGCCGATCACGATGTTCTGGTCGGTCGAGCGCTTCAGGTACCCGGTGTAGACGACGACGTAGAAGAGGTTCCCGACGAGTGCGAGAACCGCCGTGAGGACGTTCACGGTCGACGCGAGGAGCGCGAATGACAGGGCGGAGAGCACCAGCCCGAACTCGAGCGCCCGCGGCGCGGGGACGCGACCGGAGGCGACAGGGCGCGAGGCGGTGCGCTCTCCCATCAGGCGGTCGATGTCACGGTCGATGACGTGGTTCAGCGCGCTTGCCCCGCCGCATGCGAGGGCGAGGCCGACGAGCATCGTGAGGAGCTCCACTCCGCCGGGCCAACCGCCGGCGCCGACGAACATCCCGGCCGCGCCCGTCAGGAGGAGCAGCGACATGATCCGCGGCTTCGTCAGCGTCACGTAGTCGCGCCAGGGGCCGAACGGCAGCGGCTCGCCCCGGAACGACACGACGAGCGTCACGAGCGACGCGGCGAGTGACGCCCCAGCCGCCGCGACGTGGAGGGCAATCGACCACGCCGCGTCGTCCGTCCACGCGACGAGCCCGCCCGTTGCGATCGCGACGAGCATGAGCGCGAGCGCGGCGGCAGCCGGCCGCACGAGGCGCGGGTAGGCGACCGTCGCGGCGACGAGCACGCAGACGAGCAGCGGCAGCGCCACGAGCGCGGCGCCCCAGTGCGCACGCCCGAGCTCGAGGGCGGCGCTCGCGACGACGAGCGCGGCGGCCCCGGCCGCGGCAAGGGTCGAGAGGCGGAGGAGCGGGCCGGGTGCGCCGTCGGTCCTCATCCGGCCTCCGCGTCGCGCAGCCGGCGCCGCAGGTCGTACAGCGGTCGGGCGCTCGTCACGTAGGGCACCTGCTCGAAGTTGTGCGGGGGCGGCGGCGAAGTCGTGTACCACTCGAGCGTGTCGCCCTGCCACGGGTCGTTTCCCGCCCGCCGCCCGTTGATGCTCTTCAGGATCGCGGCGAGCAGGCACAGCATTCCGAGCCCCATCACGTACGAGCCGATTGTCGAGGTGAGGTTGTACGCCTCCCAGAGGCCGTCGTCGCGGTAGGTGTACACGCGGCGGGGCATCCCGATCAGCCCGAGGAGGTGCTGCGGGAAGAAGGTCACGTTGAAGCCGACGAAGACGAGCCAGAACGTCCACTTGCCGAGCCGCTCGGAGAGGAAGCGCCCGAAGATCTTCGGCCACCAGTAGAAGAGCCCGCCGAGGATCGCGAAGACGGAGCCGCCGAACAGCACGTAGTGGAAGTGGGCAACGACGAAGTACGTGTCGTGCACCTGCCAGTCGATCGGGAACGCAGCGAGGTAGATGCCCGACAGGCCGCCGATCGTGAACACGCTGATGAAGCCGAGCGCGAACAGCATTGGCGTCTCGAGCGTGATGTTCCCGCGCCAGAGCGTCGCGAGCCAGTTGAAGATCTTCATCCCCGTCGGCACGGCGATCACCATCGAGGCGAGCATGAACCAGATGTTCAGGTATGTCGGCATCCCGACCGTGAACATGTGGTGCGCCCACACGAGCATCGAGAAGAACCCGATCGCGACCGTCGAGAACGCGATCGCCTTGTAGCCGAAGATCGGCTTGCGCGCGAACACGGGGAGGATCTCGGAGATGATGCCCATCGCGGGCAGGATCATGATGTAGACCTCGGGGTGCCCGAAGAACCAGAAGACGTGCTGGTACAGGATGGGCGAGCCTCCCTCGCCTTCCCCGGTCGGCACGAAGAAGTCGAACGTGTCCGGGAACTGCCGCTCGAGGAGCAGGAGGGTGAGCCCCGCCGAGAGCACCGGCAGGACCAGCAGCAGCAGCCAGGCGTAGATCTCGATCGACCAGACGAAGAGTGGGATCCGCATCCACGACATCCCGCGCGTCCTCATGTTGTGGATGGTCACGATGAAGTTGATCGCGCCTGCGAGCGACGAGATCGACGCGATGTGGAGGGAGAGGATCCACAGGTCCTGGCCGTTCCCCTGCGCGATCACGGACAGCGGCGGGTAGGCGGTCCAGCCCGTGTTGGCGGCGCCGCCGGCCGCGAAGAACGAGAAGCAGAACACGAGGCCGGCGAAGGCGTAGAGCCAGTACGAGAGCGCATTCAGGCGCGGGAACGCCATGTCCGGCGCGCCGATCATGAGCGGCACGAGGAAGTTCGCGAGGCCGGCGAGGATCGGGACGACGACGAAGAAGACCATCCCCGTCCCGTGCATCGTGACGACCTCGTTGTACGCGTTTCCGGTGATCACGCCGCCGTTGGCCTGGGCGAGCTGCGTGCGGATCAGGAGCGCCAGGAACCCGGACAGCGCGAAGAAGAGCCCCGCGGTGCCGATGTAGAGGATCCCGATCCGCTTGTGGTCGACGGTGACGAGCCAGCTCGTGACCTTGCCGCGCTGCCAGGCGGGAACCGGGCGTCCGGCGTCAACTGCCAAGGTTCTGCTCCAGGTAGTCGGTCAGCGCCTTCATCTCGTCGTCGTCCCACTCCCGGCCCACCGGCGGCATGTTGCCGCGGCCGTCGCGGAGGAGCTTCTCGACCGCCTCGGGATCCTGGAGGAGCTCGCTGCCGGCGATCCGCGGCCCGTAGCCGCCCTCGCCGTCGAGACCGTGGCACTTCGCGCACGTCCCCTCCCAGAGCTCCTCGCCGAGCGGCGACGTCCCGGCCACCTGCTGCGTCTCCCGCTCGGAGAGCCACGCGTCGAACTCCTCGGCCGGCAGCACCTCCACCGAGGCGAGCATCTTCGCGTGGTAGATCCCGCAGAGCTCCGCGCACTGGCCGAGGAACACCCCCGCCCGCTTCGCCTCGAACCAGGTCGTGTTGATCCGGCCGGGGATGGCGTCGATCTTGCCGCCGAGCGCGGGGATCCACCAGGAGTGCACGACATCCCAGTCGGGTGCCGTCACCTTCAGCTCCACGGTCCGGCCTTCCGGGGCGCGCATCCGGTCGATCGCGACGACGCCGTTCGGGTAGCGGTACGACCACGTGAACTGCGTCCCCGTCACCTCGATGACGAGGTTCTCCTCACCACCCGTCGCTGCGGGAACGTCCTGGATGCCGGGGAGCTTCGCGAACACGAACGCCGCGATCGCAAACAGGATCACCACCGGCCCGATCGTCCAGGCGAGCTCGAGGCGGTTCGCGCCGTGGATCTGGGCGCCGTCGGCATCACGCGGCCTGTTGCGGCGCCGGTAGCGCACCACGAACAGGACGAGCAGCACCTCCACGAGCAGGAAGATCCCGAAGACGAACGCCGTGACGAACCACCAGCTCTGGCTGATGCCGTCGGCGTTCGGGGACTCCGGCGGGACCGGTGCGAAGCCGCCGTTCCCCGCGAGCGCCGCGGATGCGCCCGCGAGCAGCACGACGAGCGCGCTGACGATGGCGACGATGTGCCTCCCGAAGCGCACGGTGCGGGCATTCTATGAACGTGGTCGAGGAGCCGCGCCGAGCAACGTCCATCCGCCTGCCCGCTGACGTCGAGCGGCCCTTCGAGGTGTATCTCAACGGGGTCCCGCAGCACGAGGGCGAGGACTACGTCGTGCGGGACGGGATGCTCGTCTTCGAGCGCCCCCTCGCGAAGGAGAAGGTCGGCGTCGGCCGCTGGACGTCGATGGTCCTGGGCATTGCCGGCTCGTACGGCAAGGACGACTCGGTCGACGTCGCCTACCGCTCAGGGGGCCGGAGCAAGGTCGCCGCCAAGCTGCGCTTCGAGGTCCCGCCGGACTGATCCCACCGGACTGTACGCGCCGCAACGCGAGCGCAACATCGGCGTCACACGGGTGTAACGGCGCCTGAAGGTCTCCACACAACTCCGGCGTTTTCTGTTGTGTGATGACCACCCAGACCCTCACCGCCCCAACGCGCGCCGAGCGCGAGCGCGACACCGTGACGTCCTGGCGCGTCGAGCAGCTGCTCGAGGCCGGCTACGACGGCGAGGCCGCGCTCGTCCTCGCGCTCGACCGCGACGTCGACCTCCACCTCGCCGTGTCCCTCCTCCACCGCGGCTGCCCGGCCGACGTCGCGCTCCAGATTCTCTTCTAGCGGACGTGGGGGAACCCATGGTTCCCCCACGAGCCCCCTCCTTCCGCGCTGCGCAGAGGTCACCCCGACCGGACCTCTCGGCCGGCAAAGCCGGCCTCCGGTCGTAATGCGTGGTGCAATGGCCCACGAGGAGGCTGCGTCTTTCTCTTGAGGCCCGCGCCTAGACTCGACCGCTGGCTTCGGCGGCCGCCCGGAGGCGGGCGGCGTGTGCGCCCGTCAGCTCGCCGCGCTCGAGGCGCCACTTCCAGTTGCCGCCGACCACGCCCGGTCGGTTCATGCGCGCTTCGCTCCCGAGCCCGAGCACGTCCTGGACGGGGACGATCGCCAGCGCCGCACGGGACGAGAGCGCGCGCTCGACGAACGGCCAGACGTCGGTCTTGCCCGTGACGCCGGCGACCGTGTCCGTGTCGTGCGTGGACGTGTAGACGACCTGGTTGACGCGGTGGTTCGCGAGCCGGTGCGGGTTGCCCTTCGAGCCTCTGTGAGACCAGAGCATCACGACCATCCCGGGGAAGCCGAGCGCGTCCCGGAGTTCGTGGACGTCCGGCGTGATGACGCCGAGGTCCTCGGCGATCACGGGGAGTCGGCCGAGCTCCTCCTCGGCGGCGCGGAAGAGGGCGATACCGGGCCCGCGCGACCAGTGGCCGTCGCGCGCGGTCTCGGCGCCGGCCGGGACGGTCCAGAAGCCTGCGAACCCACGGAAGTGGTCGATCCGGAAGACGTCGACGAGGTCGAGGACGCGGCGCATCCGCTCGATCCACCAGCGGTAGCCGTCCGCCCCCATCGCCACCCAGTCGTAGAGCGGGTTCCCCCACAGCTGGCCCCGGTCGTTGAGGCCGTCGGGCGGCGCGCCCGCCACGACCTCGTCGAGCGGCAGGAAGAGCTCGGGGTGGGTGCGATGGTCACAGCCGTCGACGGCGACGTAGATCGGCACGTCGCCGATGATCCGCACGTCCCGCTCGGCCGCGTACGCGCGGAGCGCGAGCCACTCGCGCTCGAAGCGCACCTGCTCCTCGAGCGCGCCCTCGCCCGCGAATGCCGCCCAGTCGTCGGCCCACGTGCCTTCCCGCGCCCGGAACGCCCGCACCTCGCGCGGCGCCACCCGCGCCTCCGGGTCCGCCAGCAGGCCGCCCCACGAGGCGAATGCCGACGAGGACGCGTAGGGGGAGCCGAACTCGTCGGGCGGATTGAGCGGCAGGACCTGCCACCACCGAGCGCCCGCCTCCGCGAGCCAGTCGACGAAGGCGCGCGCCTCGCCCCCGAGCCGACCGCCCGGCAGCGAGGTGGGATGCAGCTGAACACCGACTGACCGCCCCGACAGCACGGCGGACTGTTTACCGTGTCGCGGTGGTGGCTGCCGAGCGAATCACCATCGCCGACGTCACACCGAGCGTCGACTGCGGGCGCTGGCCCGCGAAGGCCTGCGTCGGGGACACGGTCGAGGTCGGCGCGACGATCGTGCGCGACGGCCACGAGTCGCTCCGCGCCGTCGTTCGCTACCGCAAGCCGCGCGGCCGCTGGCGCGAGGAACCGCTCGTGCCGCTCGGGAACGAACGCTACGGCGGCTCGTTCGCGGTCGACACGGTCGGGCGGTACCGCTTCGAGATCGAGTCCTGGGTCGACCGCCACGCGGGATGGCTGGACGAGCACGACCGCAAGGTCGCGGCCGGGCAGGCGGACCTCGCGGGAGAGCTCGCCGAGGGCGCCGAGCTGTTCGGCGAGGGCTCGGTCGACGACTGGCGCGTGGCGGCGCCCGGGCTCGGAGCGAGCGAGCGTCACGGCGCCGCCAGGAGCGCGGCCTTCGAGGTCGACGTCGAGCGTGAACGCGCCCGCGCAAGCGCGTGGTACGAGCTCTTCCCGCGCTCGTGGGGCGGTCTTGCCGGCGTGATCGAGGTCGTTCCCGAGCTCGCCGAGCTCGGCTTCGACGTCGTCTACCTGCCCCCGATCCACCCGATCGGCGAGACGAACCGCAAGGGGCGGAACAACGCCGAGCGCGCCGCGCCGGGCGACGTCGGCAGCCCCTGGGCGATCGGCGGAGCCGCGGGCGGGCACGACGCGATCCATCCCGACCTCGGCACGGAGGACGACCTCGCGGCGCTCGTCGCGGCGCTGCGCGGGCATGGGATGGAGCTCGCGCTCGACCTCGCCCTCCAGACCTCACCCGACCATCCCTGGCTGTCGGAGCACCCGGAGTGGTTCCAGCACCGGCCCGACGGCTCGCTCAAGTACGCGGAGAACCCGCCCAAGCGCTACCAGGACATCCACAACTTCGACTGGGACACGAGCGATCGCGAGGGCCTCTGGAAGGCGGTCCGCGGCGTCGTGCTCCGCTGGTGCGAAGCGGGCGTGACGTTGTTCCGCGTCGACAACCCGCACACGAAGCCGGTCCCGTTCTGGGAGTGGCTCATCGCCGAGGTCCGGAAGAAGCACCCGGGGACGGTCTTCCTCTCCGAGGCATTCACGCGCCCCGCGATGATGACCCTGCTCGCGAAGGCCGGCTTCTCGCAGTCGTACACGTACTTCACGTGGAAGAACTCGAAGGCGGAGCTCGTCGAGCTCGTCGAGCAGTTCCGCGAGTGGTCTCCGTTCCTCCGGCCGAACCTGTGGCCGAACACGCCCGACATCCTCCACGCGACCCTTCAGCAGGGCGGTCGTCCGGCATTCGAGTGCCGGCTCGTCCTGGCGGCGACGCTCGCTCCCAGCTACGGGATCTACTCAGGCTACGAATCGCTCGAGAACGTCCCGGTGCGGCCGGGGAGCGAGGAGTACCTCGACTCGGAGAAGTACGAGCTCCGCGAGCGGCGCCTCGACGGGGTGCTCCTGCCGCTCGTCAAGCGGCTCAACGAGGTGCGTCGGGCGCATCCCGCGCTCATCGGAGCGGGGCTCGAGCGGCTGACCTGGCTGGAGACCGAGTCCGAGCACCTCCTCGCCTTCGCGCGGTCGCTCGGCGACGACGTCGTCCTCGTCGTCGCGAACCTCGATCCGTATGCGATCCACGACGGCCTCTGCATCCTCGATCCCGTCCTCGGCCTGCCCGACCACGTCGAGCTCGTGGATGCGCTGACCGGCGAGAGCTACGAGTGGGGCTGGCGCAACTACGTCCGCCTCGGCCCGGGGAAAGCCCACGTCCTCGAGGTGAGGCGGCCGTGAAGGGCTTCGTGGCAGTTGCGGCGGCGAAGCCCACGCCGACCCATCGGGAAGTTGCGACCGCGACAGCGGGCGCCTTCAGGGATCTGCCCCCGCCGCAGGCGGGGGATCAAGCCGCAGGATTCGGCTCCTGCCGAATCCTGCCTGGCGGGGGCCAAGTGGAGGGCTTCGTGGCAGCTGCGGCGGCGAAGCCGACGCCTTCAGGGATTTGCCCCCGCCGCAGGCGGGGGATCAAGCCGCAGGATTCGGCTCCTGCCGAATCCTGCCTGGCGGGCAAGCCATGACAGGCGCCGAGCACTGGTTCGAGGCGAGCCCGGACTGGTTCAAGACGGCCGTGTTCTACGAGCTGCACACGCGGGCGTTCTTCGACTCGTCGGACGACGGGTCGGGCGACTTCCGCGGGCTCCGCCAGAAGCTCGACTACCTGCAGTGGCTCGGGATCGACTGCATCTGGCTGCTGCCGTACTATCCCTCGCCGCTCCGGGACGGCGGCTACGACGTCGCCGACTTCCTCACGGTCAGCCCCGAGTTCGGGACGGTCGACGAGTTCGCGTCCTTCGTCGAGGCGGCGCACGAGCGAGGCATGCGGGTGATCAGCGACTTCGTCATGAACCACACGTCGAGCGAGCACCCCTGGTTCCAGGAATCCCGCCTCGGTTCTGACAACCCGAAGTCCGACTGGTACGTGTGGTCGGACACCGTCCACCGCTACGAGGACGCGCGCATCATCTTCGTCGACTCCGAGCAGTCGAACTGGACGTTCGACCCGGTGCGCGGCGCGTACTTCTGGCACCGCTTCTACCACCACCAGCCGGACCTCAACTACGAGAACCCGGACGTCGCGGAGGCGATGCTCGACGGCCTGCGCTTCTGGCTCGATCTCGGCCTGGACGGGTTCCGCCTCGATGCCGTTCCGTACCTCTTCGAAGAGGAGGGAACGAACTGCGAGAACCTGCCCGAGACGCACACGTTCCTCAAGCGGGTCCGCGCGGAGATCGACGCGCACTACACCGACCGCGTCCTGCTCGCCGAGGCGAACCAGTGGCCCGAGGACGTCGTCGACTACTTCGCCGACGGCGACGAGTGCCACATGGCGTTCCACTTCCCGGTGATGCCGCGGATGTTCATGGCGCTCCGCCGCGAGGAGGCGCGTCCGATGGTCGAGATCCTCGATCGGACGCCGCCGATCCCCGCCAACTGCCAGTGGGGACTGTTCCTGCGCAACCACGACGAGCTGACCCTCGAGATGGTCACGGACGAGGAGCGCGACTACATGTACGCGGAGTACGCGAAGGACCCGCGCATGAAGCTGAACCTCGGCATCCGGCGGCGTCTCGCGCCGCTCCTCGACGGCGGCCGTGACGAGATCGAGCTGATGCACGCGATCCTCTTCTCGCTCCCCGGCTCGCCGGTGCTCTACTACGGGGACGAGATCGGGATGGGCGACAATCTCTACCTCGGCGATCGCGACGGCGTGCGGACGCCGATGCAGTGGACGGGCGACCGGAACGGCGGCTTCTCCCGCGCCGACTTCGCACAGCTGTACCTGCCGCCGCTCATGGACCCGGTGTTCGGCTTCCAGGCGGTCAACGTCGAGGCCCAGCTCCGCTCGCCGACGTCCCTCCTCCGCTGGCTGCAGCGGTTCGTCGCGCTCCGCAAGGAGCACCCCGTGTTCGGGCTCGGCACGTACGAAGCCCTCGAGACGTCGAACCCCCGTGTTTTCGCCCACGTGAGAACGCACGAGAACGACACCGTGCTCTGCGTCCACAACCTCGCTCGCTCCGCACAGGCGGTCGAGCTCGACCTCTCGCGTTTCGAAGGGCGGACTCCGGTCGAGATGACGGGGCGGACGCCGTTCCCGCCGATCGGGCAGCTGCCGTACTTCCTCACGTTCGGGCCGCGTGGGTTCTTCTGGTTCCTGCTCGAGGAGGAGAGCACAGATGCCTGACCCCCGAGGCCTGTCGAGCGAGCAGCTCCTAACGCTCGTCGCCAGCGCCCGCTGGTTCGCCGCCAAGGACCGGGTCCCCGAGGAGGCGGAGGTCGTGGGGGTGCCGGTCGAGGACGGCGTCGTGACGCTCGCGATCGTCGAGGTCCGCTTCGGGCCGGGGACGCACGAGCACTATCTCGTCGCGCTCGGCGCCGACGGCGAGGCGGTCGACGCGTTCGAGCGCCCGGAGGTCGCCGCCCGGCTCGCGGCGCTGGCGGGGGTGCCGTCCGAGGGCGCGCGCGTGCGGCCGCTCGGGGTCGAGCAGTCCAACAGCTCGGTCGTCCTCGACGAGCAGCACGTGCTCAAGCTATACCGGCGGCTGGAGGCGGGGCCGAATCCCGAGCTCGAGGTGCTCCGCGCGCTCGCGGTTGCGGGGTTCGCGAACGCGCCGCGGCTCGAGGGGGCGCTCACGACCGAGGGCCCGCCGCTCGAGACGGCGCTCGTCTCGATCACGAGTCTCGTCGCTTCGGCAGGCGGCGGCTGGGAGCTCACGCTCGAGGCGTTCCGCGACGATCCCTCGTGGCTGCCGGAGCGCGCCTGGCGGCTCGGCGAGGTGACCGCCTCGATGCATGCGGCGCTCGCGGCGCAGGACACCGAGCCGCACTTCGCGCCCGAGGAGCCGAGCGCGGAGGCGCTCGCGCTGCTCGCCGCCGAGATCGACGAGGAGATCGCGTCGACGTTCGCGTCGCTTCCGGACGACGACGCGCTCGGTGCCGTCGCGCACCGGGCGGAAGACCTCCGTGACCTCGTCCACGAGCTCGCCGCGGTCGGTCCCGCGGGGCTCGCGATCCGCACGCACGGCGACTACCACCTGGGCCAGGTGCTCTGGGCGACCGAGGGCGACTGGGTCGTCATCGACTTCGAGGGCGAGCCTGCGCGCTCGCTGCCTGAGCGGCGACGCAAGCGCTCGCCGGTGCGCGACCTCGCCGGGATGACCCGCTCGTTCGCCTACGCGGGCGACGCGGCGCTCCTGCTCACGGGCGTCGAGGCGCCCGACGGCTGGGTCGACGCGTGCCGGGCGGCGTTCCTCGACGGCTACCTCTCCACGGCCGACGAGCGGCTGCTGCCGTCGAGCCGGACGGGCTTCGACCGCCTCCTCGGCCTCTTCGAGCTCGAAAAGCTCGTGTACGAGCTCCGGTACGAGACCCGCAACCGGCCGGACTGGGCGACGATCCCGATCGTCGGCATGCTCCGGCTGCTCGAGCCGGTGACGTGAGCGCCCGGCCCGGCGTCCTCGGCGAGCTCGACCTCCACCTGCTCGGTGAAGGGCGGCACGAGCGGCTCTGGGAGCGGCTCGGGGCGCATCCACTGGACGGCGGCGGCGTTCGCTTCGCGGTCTGGGCGCCGAACGCGCGCGGCGTGTCGGTGGTCGGCGACTGGAACTCCTGGAGCGAGGACGCCGACCGGCTCGAGCCGCAGGGCGTGTCGGGCGTGTGGGCGGGCGTGGTCCCGAACGCGCGGGACGGGCACGCCTACAAGCTGGCGGTCCGAGGCGCCGACGGCGTCACGCGCGAGAAGGCCGACCCGCTCGCGTTCCGCGCCGAGGCGCCGCCGGCGACGGCCTCGATCGTCTACCGCACGCGCCACGCGTGGGCGGACGGCGACTGGCTCGCCCGGCGCCGGACGACGGATCCGCTCGCCGCGCCGATGTCGATCTACGAGGTGCACCCGGGGTCGTGGCGCCAGGGCCTCGGCTGGCGCGATCTCGCCGACGAGCTCGGCGAGCACGTATCGGCGCTCGGGTTCACGCACGTCGAGCTCATGCCGGTGATGCAGCACCCCTACGGGCCGTCCTGGGGCTATCAGGTCAGCGGCTACTACGCGCCCCAGGCGACCATGGGCGAGCCCGACGACCTGCGGGCCTTCGTCGACGCCCTCCACGGACGCGACATCGGGGTGATCCTCGACTGGGTGCCCGCGCACTTCCCGCGGGACGAGTGGGCGCTCGCGCGCTTCGACGGGACGGCGCTGTACGAGCACGCCGACCCGCGACGGGGCGCGCACCCGGACTGGGGGACGCTCGTCTTCAACTTCGGCCGCCACGAGGTACGGAACTTCCTGCTCGCGAACGCGCTCTACTGGCTCGAGGAGTTCCACGCGGACGGGCTCCGGGTCGACGCCGTCGCGTCGATGCTCTACCTCGACTACTCGCGCGAGCCGGGCGAATGGCTCCCGAACCGCTACGGCGGGCGCGAGGACCTCGAGGCGGTCGCGTTCCTGCAGGAGCTGAACGCCGTCGTCCACGCGGCGGAGCCCGGGGTCGTGATGGTCGCCGAGGAGTCGACCGCCTGGCCGGGGGTCTCGCGGCCGACCGAAGGCGGTGGGCTCGGCTTCACGTTCAAGTGGAACATGGGCTGGATGCACGACACCCTCGAGTACGTCTCGAAGGAGCCCGTGCACCGGCGCTGGCACCACGACGACGCGACGTTCTCCCTCATCTACGCCTGGGACGAGAACTTCGTGCTGCCGCTCTCGCACGACGAGGTCGTCCACGGCAAGGGGCCGCTCCTCCGCAAGCTCCCCGGGGACGAGTGGCAGCAGTTCGCGACGCTGCGGGCGCTCTACGGTCACATGTGGGCGCATCCGGGCAAGCAGCTGCTCTTCATGGGCGCGGAGATCGGCCAGGGGACGGAGTGGACCGAGAGCGGCTCGCTCGACTGGTACGTGCTCGATTACCCGCTCCACCGGGGCGTCCAGGCGTGCGTCGCCGACCTGAACCGGGTCTACCGCGCGGAGCCGGCGCTCTGGGAGGCGGACCACCGCCCCGAGGGGTTCCAGTGGCTCGTCGGCGACGCGCGCGAGGACAACGTGCTCGCGTACCTCCGCCTCTCGGCGGACGGCTCCCGTCTCCTCGCGTGCCTGGCGAACTTCTCGCCCGTCGTCCGGCACCACTGGCGCGTGCCGCTCCCGGAAGGCGGCCGCTGGCGCGAGGTGCTGAACACGGACGCGGCCGAGTACGGCGGCTCGGGGATCGGCAATCTCGGGGCGGTCGACGCCGTCGAGGAGCCGCTCCACGGGCGGTCGTTCTCCGCGGGCGTCACGCTGCCGCCGCTCGCGACCGTGTGGCTCGCCCCGGAGCGCTGAGCGAGCGGATTCTCGCCGACCGTCGTGGGGGTTCGGCCGCCCGGTCTCAGAGAACGAACGTCGTCAAGTGTCCTCTGAACCAGCTTCGTGCCGGTTTGTCCACCGGTTCGCGTGCGGGAGTTTCTCAGCGGCAGGCCGTGCGGCGGCACGCCGTGGTCGCCACCGCGGACCCGTACGAGGCGGCCGTCTTGACAGACATCGGTCTCTGAGACCGATCGCGCCCCTCAGAGCGAGCCGCTCGACTCGCGGACGTTCGCCTCGAGCGTCTCGAGGAGCTCTCGCAGCCGGGCGAGGTCGTCCTGCGTGAGCCCCGCCGTGAGGCGGCGGTTGAAAGCGATGACGACCTCGAGCATGTGCGCGTGGAGCGCGAGCCCGGCCTCGGTGGGCTCCACCCGCACCGCGCGGCGATCCTCCGGGTGCGGTAGGCGCCGAACGAGGCCTGCGGCCTCCAGTTGGTCGAGGTGGCGCGTGAGAGTCGGGCCCTCGATGCCGACCGCACGCGCGAGCTGCTGTTGCGACGGGTGCTCCTTGCCCCGGAGCGTCGTGAGGATCAGCCAGACCGGTAGCGAGCCGCCGACCTCCGCGAGCGCGTCGTTGAACGCGCGCCCCACGTTCTTCGAGACTCGCGCGAGCTGGAGCCCGATCGGTGTCCCGCGCGGCCGCATGCCTCACCCTACTCCGTTTGCTTCGTCCACTAATCGTTAGTATACTAATAATTAGTCTACGAACAAAGGAGATATCTATGAGCTCTCAGCTGCTCCTCCACGAGGCGGCCGGCTGGCACTGGTGGTTCGCGCCGTTCTGGTTCTTCCTGTGGGTCGTCGTGATCGTCGCGATCGTGAGGTTCTCGCCGTGGCGGCGCCGCTACGACCGGCGCGTCGACGCCCGCGCGATCCTCGCGGAGCGGTACGCGCGCGGAGAGATCGACGCCGAGGAGTACGCGACCCGGCGCGACGTGCTCAGTCAGTAGCGTGCACCCGATGGCGGTCGACAACAGCATCGTCGTCGAGGGCCTTGTGCGCGAGTTCAGGAAGGGGCCGCGCGCGGTGGACGGGATCGACCTCCGGGTCGAGCCCGGAGAGATCTACGGGTTCCTCGGGCCGAACGGGGCCGGCAAGTCGACGACCGTGCTCATGCTGACCACGCTCCTGCCGCCGACCGCCGGCACGGCCCGCGTGGCGGGCTTCGACGTCGTCAAGGAAGGCCCGAAGGTGCGGGGCTCGATCGGTGCGGCCCTGCAGGAGGCCGCCCTCGACCAGCTCCTGACCGGCCGCGACCACCTCCGGCTCCAGACGATGCTCCAGGGGCTTCCGCGCGAGGAGCGCCGCTCGCGCACGGTGGAGCTGCTGGAGCGCGTCGGCCTCACCGAGGCCGCCGACCGCAAGGTCGGCGGCTACTCCGGCGGGATGAAGCGGCGGCTCGACCTCGCGCTCGCGCTCGTCCACCGCCCGCGCGTGCTCTTCCTCGACGAGCCGACGACCGGTCTCGACCCTCAGAGCCGCACGGCGCTGTGGGAGGAGGTGGCGCGGCTCGCGCGCGAGGACGGCGTCACGGTGTTCCTCACGACCCAGTACCTCGAGGAAGCCGACGTGCTCGCCGACCGGGTCGGGATCATCGACCACGGGCGCATCGTCGCCGAGGGGACGCCGACCGACCTCAAGGCCGAGATCGGCCGCCCGAGCGTGCACGCGATCGCTGCGCGCTCGCAGGACGAGGGGCGCATCGTCGAGCTCCTCGGACGGTACGGCGAGCCGCTCGGGAACGGCGAGCTCGCCGTACGGCTCGAGACGGGCGTCGGCCTCGCCGACGTCGTCCGCGGGCTCGACCAGGAGGGCATCGCGCTCGACGACGTCGAGCTGCGGGCGCCGACCCTCGACGACGTGTTCCTCGCGAAGACCGGCCGCACGCTGGAGGGCGCCGAGGAGTCGGAGGACGCGTGAGCGTCGCGGCGGTGCAGGTCGGGGCGGTCGCGGGGCGCTCGATCAAGCGCACGCTCCGTCAGCCGGCGATGTCGGTCCCGCCGCTCGTCTTCCCTGTCGCGCTGATGCTCGTCAACTCGGCGGGGCTCGAGCCGTCGACCATGCTTCCCGGGTTCCCCACGACCTCGTTCCTCGCGTTCGCCCTCGCCGTGCCGTTCATCCAGGGAGCCCTCTTCGCGACGATGAACGCCGGCACGGAGCTCGCGCGCGACATCCAGACCGGCTTCCTCAACCGCCTTTCCCTGACGTCGCTCCGCGGCTCCGCACTGCTCGCGGGGCACCTTGCGGGCGTCGTCGTGCTCGGCGTCGCGCAGGCGGTCTTCTACATCGCCGTCGGCCTGATCCTCGGCGTGAACTTCGCCTCGGGCCCCGCGGGCATCGTCGTCCTGCTGATCTTCAGCGCGCTCGTCGCGCTCGGGTTCGGCGCGCTCGGCGCCTTCCTCGCGCTGCGGACGGGCAGCGGCGAGGCCGTGCAGTCGATGTTCCCGCTTCTCTTCGTGTTCCTGTTCATTTCCTCGATGAACACGCCGCTCGACCTGATCGCGGTCAACTGGTTCCGCTTCCTCGCGTCGATCAACCCGGTCTCGTACCTGATCGACTGCGTCCGCAGCCTGATCATCACGGGCTGGGACGCGAAGGCGCTGGCGCTCGGCTTCGGGATCGCGACGATCATCGCCGTCGTCGCGCTCGTGCTCTCCGCCTGGGCGCTCACCCGGAGGATGACGCGGACATGAGGCTCTGGCATGTCGCGCGCGGAGTCGCCTGGCGGTCGATTCGCAACCTCCTCAAGACGCCGGCGCTGCTCCTGCCGACGATCCTCTTCCCGCTGTTCTTCTTCACGGCCTTCGCGGGGGGCCTGTCGCAGGTGGAGAACGTGCCGGGCTTCGACTACCCGGGCGACTACACGTCGTTCCAGTTCGTCTTCGTGCTCCTCCAGTCGGCGGCGTTCGGGGGCGTCTTCACCGGCTTCGGAATCGCGCGCGACTTCGAGAGCGGCTTCGGCAAGCGGCTCATGCTCGCCTCGCCGAACCGGGTCGGGATCCTCTGCGGGTACGCGATCGCGGCACTCGTGCGCTGGACGATCACCGCGACGGTGCTGACGACGGTCGCGCTCCTCGTTGGGATGCAGGTCGGCGGCAACGCCGCCGACGTCGTCGGGCTCTACAGCCTCGCCCTGCTGGTCAATACGGCGGCGCTCCTGTGGGCGGCGGGCATCGCGATGCGCTTCCGGACGATCCAGATGGGCCCCGTGATGCAGCTCCCCGTCTTTCTCCTCCTCTTCTTCGCGCCCGTGTACGTGCCGCTCGACCTGCTGACTGGATGGATCGAGAAGGTCGCGACGCTCAACCCGATCACGTACCTCCTCGAGGCGGGGAGGAGCCTCATCACGGGGACCCCGACGGAGGTCGCGCTCGCGTTCTTCCTCGGGCTCTGCATGATCGTCCTGGCGGCGCTGTGGGCCGTGCGCGGGCTCCGTCGGGCGGAGGCGGCGGGCTAGGAGGGTTTGGCGAAACAGGCGCCATGTCACCGGGGGAGCGCCGGATCGCCGTGATGCAGCGTCCTCGGTCGCATCCATCTCTCCTGATACGGACGCTCCCTGCGTCCTTGTCTCACGGCGACCGACGGCGCCCCGGAGACGGGGACCATTCCGCCAAACCCTCCACGGAGAAACGTCCCGCGCCGTCGCTACGGTGCTCCGGTGAGTCGCGCCGTCCGGCCCGGAGTCCCGTTTCCGCTCGGTCCCACGTGGGACGGGAGCGGCACGAACTTCTCCCTCTTCTCCGAGAACGCGGAACGCGTCGAGCTCTGCCTGTTCGATGACCACGAGGTCGAGGAGCGCGTCGAGGTCCGCGAGCACACCGTCCACAACTGGCACTGCTACCTCCCGGGCGTCGGCCCGGGTCAGCGGTACGGCTACCGCGTCCACGGTCAGTGGTCGCCCGCGGAAGGTCGGCGCTTCAACGCCGCCAAGCTCCTGATCGACCCGTACGCGAAGGCGATCGAGGGCCCGATCCGCTACGACCGCGCGCGGACGCTCGCGTACGTGCCGGGTCGCGAGGACGTGGCCGATCCGACAGATTCCTCACCCGCGATCCCACGGAGCGTCGTCGTCGACCGCTCGTTCGACTGGGAGGGCGACCGCACGCTCAACCGCCCCTGGGCGGAGACCGTCATCTACGAGCTCCACGTGAAAGGGTTCACGCAGAGGCTGCCGGGGGTTCGCGACGACCTTCGCGGCACCTATGCGGGCCTCGCCTCCGAAGCTGCGATCGGCTACCTGCAGGACCTCGGGATCACGGCCGTCGAGCTCCTCCCCGTGCACCACATCGCCGACGAGCAGGTCCTCGTCGACCGCGGCCTGTCGAACTACTGGGGCTACTCGACGATCGGCTACCTCGCGCTGCACGCCGGCTACGCGGCGACCGGTACGCACGGCGAGCAGGTGCGCGAGTTCAAGGGGATGGTGAAGGCGCTCCATCGCGCGGGAATCGAGGTGATCCTCGACGTCGTCTACAACCACACCGCCGAGGGGAACCACCTCGGCCCGACGCTCTCGTTCCGCGGCGTCGACAACGAGGCCTACTACCGGCTCGTGCCCGGGGATCCGCGGCACTACATGGACTTCACGGGCACGGGCAACTCGCTGAACCCCGTGAACCCCTCGGTACTGCGCCTGATCATGGACTCGTTGCGGTACTTCGTGACGGAATGCCACGTCGACGGGTTCCGCTTCGACCTCGCCTCCGCGCTCGCGCGCGAGCTGTACGACGTCGACCGGCTCTCCGCGTTCTTCGACGTCATCCACCAGGACCCCGTCCTCTCGCAGGTGAAGCTCATCGCCGAGCCGTGGGACGTCGGTCCCGGCGGCTACCAGGTCGGGAACTTCCCGATCCTCTGGTCCGAGTGGAACGGCATGTACCGCGACGCGATGCGCGACTTCTGGCGCGGGCACACGGCCGTCGCGGAGTTCGCGCGTCGCTTCACCGGGTCGAGCGACCTGTACCAGGCGGACGGCCGGCACCCGTCGGCCTCGATCAACTTCGTGACGTGCCACGACGGCTTCACGCTTCGCGACCTCGTCTCGTACGAGCGCAAGCACAACGAGGCGAACGGCGAGGAGAACCACGACGGCTCGGACGACAACCGCTCGTGGAACTGCGGCGTCGAGGGGGAGACGGACGACCCGGCCGTCAACGAGCTTCGCGACCGGCAGAGCCGGAACGTCCTCGCGACGCTGCTGCTCTCGCAGGGGACGCCGATGGTGCTCGCGGGCGACGAGCTCCGGAACACGCAGGGCGGCAACAACAACGCGTACTGCCAGGACAACGAGCTCTCGTGGCTCGACTGGGAGGTCACCGAGCGCGAAGAGGCGCTTCTGCAGTTCACCAGGCGCATGCTGCGCCTCCGCGCCGAGCACCCGGTCTTCCGGCGCTCCGCGTTCCTCACCGGCGAGGAGCGGCAGGGCTCGGGGGCGCCGGACGTCTGGTGGTTCCGGCCCGACGGACGGAAGATGACGCAGGCCGACTGGGCGCGCGGTGACGCCTTCGCGCTCGGCGCGTTCCTGAACGGCGCCGAGATCCCGACACAGACCGCAGAGGGCGAGCCGATCGAGGACGACTCGTTCCTCGTGCTCTTCAACGCCTGGCGCGAGCCCGTGACGTTCGTGCTGCCGCCGGCCCGCTTCGGCCGTCGCTGGGGGCACGAGGTCTGCACTGCGGATCCCGAGCTCGAGCCGAACGGGACCGTGTTCGTCGCCCGCTCGCACGTGCCCGTCGAGGCGCGGGCGCTGCGCGTGTTGCGCCGCGTCGGCTGAGCGCTAGCCCTCGGAGGGCGGCGGCTGCGTCAGCACGTGCAGGCAGACGGCGACGACGTTCGGGTCGAACTGCGTGCCGGCGGCCTCCTGCAGGCGCCGGAAGGCCTCGCCGACCGGCAGCGCCTCCCGGTACGGGCGGTCGGTCGTCATGGCGTGGAAAGCGTCGCAGGCGAAGATGATCCTCGCCTCGAGCGGGATCTCGTCCTTCGCCAGCCGGTCCGGGTAGCCCGTGCCGTCGTAGCGCTCGTGGCAGGCGCGGACGATCGGCCGCACCTCGGCTAGCTGGTCGATCGGAGCAAGGATCCGCTCGCCGAGCTCGGGGTGGCGCTCGATCATGGCCCGCTCCTCGGCGGTCAGCGGGCCGGGCTTCATGAGGATCGACGCCGGGATACCGATCTTCC
This sequence comes from uncultured Actinomycetes bacterium, assembly GCA_963797805.1. Lineage (GTDB taxonomy): Bacteria > Actinomycetota > Thermoleophilia > Gaiellales > Gaiellaceae > Gaiella. The sequence continues at coordinate 260,766 of CAWCRC010000006.1, forward strand.
CGATGTCGTGGAAGAGGGCTCCGAGCTCGAGCCGCTTGAGCCGTGCCGTGTCGAGACCGAGCTCCCGGCCGACATCGATCGCCATGTCGCAGATCCAGCGCGTGTGCGAGGACGTGTAGGAGTCCTTGGCCTCGAGCGCGTTGGCAAGCGCCTCGACGGTCGAGAGGAACGTCCGCTCGAGGGTGGCGAAGCTCCCCGCGTTCGTGATCGCGAGGCGTGCCTGGCTCGCGATCCCGGCGAGCAGCTCGAGCTCGCGTCCGTCGATGTCCGACTCGGTCTCGACGGCGAGCGCCGCGAGCCCCTGGTCGATCGGGATGAACGCGACGGCGTGCGGCGTCGCAAGCTCGCGCGCGTCGAGGGCGCGGCCGAGCAGCATCGCCTCGCGCATGGTGACGACGAACGGCTCACTCCGACCGGAGCAGCGGGCGACCACGACCGGGGCGAGGGCGCGACCCTGCAGCGTCGCGTACTCCGCGTCGCCCTCGGTCGCGCGGCACACGAGCCCGCCCTCGGACGTCGGCACCCAGACCGAGCAGCGGCGCGACTCCATGATCTGTGCCGCCCCCTTCACGACCTGCTCGAGCACCCCGTCGAGGTTCGTCACCGCGGAGAGCTCGCGCGTGAGCTCGAGCAGCGCCTTCGCACTCTCTGCCTCGCGCCGCTGCGCCTCGTAGAGGCGCGCGTTCACGAGTGCGACGGAGACGTGCCCCGCGAGCACCTCGAGAAGGCGGAGGTCGTCGGAGTCGAACTGGTCGAGCCCGAGCTTCGAGACGACGATCACGCCGACCACGGTCGGCCCGTAGAGGAACGGGACGGCGAGAAGCGATTCCTCGATCTCGTCGGTGCCGGGGATGTGGACGCCGATCTCGCAGTGGGCGGCGTCACCGGTGAGGAAGGGCTCGCCCGTCGCGGCGACGTGACCGGTGATGCCGTCGCCGACGCGCGTCGCGAGCACGTCCATCGCCGATCCGGAGGCCGAGAGATCGCCGCGGAATGCGATCGGCCGGAGATCGTCCCCCTCGCGGACGAAGACGCGGCAGTTGTGGTAGTCGATCAGCAGCCGGAGCTCGTCGGCGATCGTCGCGCCGATCTCCGCGACGTCGTTGAGGCGGCTGAGCTTCGCCGAGACGCCGTGGAGCATCTTGAGGTGCGCGATCGAGCGGAACTCGGCCCCGCGCTCGAGCGAGTCATTGCCGGGACGCTCGAGGCTCTCCTCGTGGAAGACGACGATCTGCCCCTTCCCGCGCGCCTTCGCGGTCATCATCGCGACCTCTGCGCACGCCACGAGCTCGCGGGGGTTCGCGGCGTGGACCGGCCCCGAGGCGATGCCGATCGACACGCTGACAGGCCCGACCGGGCCGAACGGCGTGGCGGTGATGCGCTCCTGCAGGCGCTCGGCGAGCCGGAACGCGTCCGAGAGGCCGCTCGCGGGCACGATGATCGCGAACTCCTCGCCGCCGACCCGGCAGACCGTGTCGGTCGAGCGCACGGCCGCAAGGAGGATCGACGCGACCTCCGAGAGCACGTGGTCGCCCGTCGCGTGGCTGTAGATGTCGTTGACGCGCTTGAAGTCGTCGAGGTCGAGCATCACGAGCGAGACCGACGTCTGATCGGTCGACGCGAGGAGAAGCACCTCGCGCAGCCGCTCGTGGAACGCGCGGTGGTTCCAGAGGCCCGTCAGCGGGTCGGTCTGCGCCTGGTGCTCGAGCGTCGCGCGGATGTGGGCGTTGTCGATCGCGAGCGCGGCCGCGTCGGCGAAGCGCACGACGAGCCGGAACTCGTCCTCGGTGAACTCCTGGTAGCCGGCGCGGTAGATGTTGAGCGTGCCCTTCAGGTGCCCGCGCGCGACGAGCGGGACGACGATCAGGGACTCCGGATCCGGTGTCGTGTTCGCGACGAAGCGGACGCGGGGATCCAGCTCCGCGCGGTTCGCGAGCACCGGCTCCCGGTGCTCCGCGGCCCAACCGGTGATCCCGACGCCGTAGGAGAAGGCCTCGTCGGCGAGGACCTTCTCCGCGTCCGGCCCGGACGCGTAGACGGCGCGGACCTTGCGCTTTGCCTCGTCCGCCTCGTAGAACGTGATGTCGTCGTACGGAATGAGCTCGCCGACCGTGCGCGAGATCCGCTCGAGGAGGTCGTCGAGCGACTGCTCCGAGAGGACCTCGTGGAAGACGTCCGCAAGCTTGCGGTAGGACTCGACGAGCGGGTCGAGGGGCTCGTCCGTGGCGCGGGGCTCCGACGCCGAGGCGGGGGTATCGGGAAGTGGGTTCACAGCCGCTCCGTGTGTGCATCGGCCGGGGACCGGCGCAGCTTGAGATCCCGCCCGTGCGGGTAGACGGCCGACATCGGGCAGAATGCGGGCGTGCCGGGCAGCATCGTGGTCGGGATCGACGGAACCGAGCATGCGGCCGCCGCGCTCCGCTGGGCCGCGGAGGAGGCCGCGCTGCGGCAGCGCGACGCTCGTAGCTGTTCACGCATGGACCTTCATGCCCGTCACGACGCCCGCCGACTCGGGGCTCGTTCCCATGGCGTGGACGGAGAGCATGGAGGTGCTCGACGCCAGTCGCGCCGCGGCGGAGCGCATCGCGGGGGACGTGGTGCGCGCGGTGCTCGGGGAAGAGCACGACGCGGTGGTGAAGGTCGTCGAGGGCGGCCCGGCGACGGCGCTCGTCGAGGCGGCGGCCGACGCCGATCTGCTGGTCGTCGGGAACCAGGGTCGCGGCAATCTCGCCTCCGCCCTGCTGGGATCGACCTCGGCCGAGGTGGCGGACGCCGCTCCGTGCCCGGTCGTGATCGTGCGCGCCCGCGACTGAGCGGCCCCGGAGCCGCGTCGCCGTCGACGCAGGAGTGGACGCCCCGCACGTAGAACTCACGCCGCGTGAGGCGCCTCGCCGTCTCGTTCTCCGCCGCGCTCGCCGTGGCGGCGCTCGTGACGCCCGCGGAGGCGGGCGCAGCGACACGCGGTGACATCTGGTTCCTCCGGGCAGGTGAGCCCGTCTCGGTCGGCCGCTCCGCGCCGGGGGTTCCCGGGCTCGTGCGCTCGCTCCTCGCAGGGCCGACGAAGCGCGAGCGCTCCGACGGCGTGCGGTCGGCGATTCCGGTCGGAACGCCGCTCCTCGGCCTCCGCATCGACCGCCGTATCGTCACCGTCGACCTCGGGGCCCGCTTCGCGCAGGGGCGCAACGAGACCGCGCTCACGTCGCGGGTCGGCCAGCTCGTGCGGACGCTCCGCTCGGTTCCGGGCGTCACGGGCGTGCGCGTCCGGATCGAGGGCGGAGTCCCCGTGGGCCTCTTCCCGGGCTACGACCTGCGCCGCACGGTGCGCCAGCCGATCGACGTCGACCGGCCGGCCTCCGTTCGCGCGACCCAGCTCCTGCTTGCGGACCTCGGCTTCCTCGCTTCCACCGGCGTCACGGGGCAGTCGGACGAGGAGACCGCGGTGGCGATCCTCGCCTTCGAGAAGTGGGCCGGGCTCCCGCGGGACGGCCTCCTGGACGACCGCGTCCGGACGACGCTCGAGCGAACGACGCGCCCGCAGCCGCTGCTGCGCCGTCCCGGCAGGCGGGTCGAGATCGATCTCGCGCGCCAGATCGCGCTCCTCGTCGTGGACGGCCGCGTCGAGCGGGTCTTCCACATCTCGTCCGGCGCGGGCGGCAGGACTCCCTCCGGTTCGTTCCGCGTCTACCGCAAGGAGCGCATGTCGTGGTCGGTGCCCTTCTCGACCTGGATGCCGTGGGCGAGCTACTTCGTCGGCGGCATCGCATTCCACGCCTATGGATCGGTGCCCGCCTACCCCGCCTCGCACGGCTGCGTACGGATGATGGCGCGCGACGCGCCGCTCATGTACGCGTTCGCCACGTACGGCACGCCGGTCGATGTCCTCTGGCGGCAGGCATGAAGTGGCGGCAGGCATGAAGCGCCTCGCCGGCGTCGTGGCGCTCGCCCTCGCGCTCGCCGCCCCGGCCGTCGCGGCAGAGGCGCCGACGCCCGCCCGCCCGACATCGCTCGTCGTCGCGCTCAGCCTCGGCGACTCGGGCCTCCAGGCGGGGGTCGTCCGGGGGCGCGACGTCATCCTCGCCCGAGGGTTCGAGGTCGAGCTCGCGCGGCTCCTCGCCCGCAGGCTGGGGGGTCGCGTCGTGCGGTTCGTCGACGTCCGCCCGCCCGGGCGGTTGCTCGCGGCCGGAGCGCCCGGCTGGCACCTTGCGCTCGCCTCGATCGAGCCCACGCCGCCGGCGCGCTCGGCGGCGGCACTCAGCGCGCCCTACCTGACGACCGACCTCGCGGTGATCCTTCGCCGCGGCCTCGACCGCCCGCGGGGCCTCGCCGACCTTCGCACGCGCCTCGTCTGCGTCGCCAAGGGCTCGGACGCGCTTCCCGTCGTCGCGCGGACGATCAAGCCCGTGCGGCCGCCGCTCGTCGCCTCCGGCCGCGAGCGCCTTCGGACGCTCCTGCGCACGGGGGCCTGTGACGCGGCCGTCGTGCCCGCCTGGCAGGCGGGAGCGCTGATCGGCGGCCGCGCCCGGCTCTTCGGCCCCGTGACCGGCCGCATCGCGCACGGCGACGGGCTCGTGATCGCAGTGAACCGCGGTTCCGGGCTCGACCCGGCGGACGTCGACCGTGAGCTCCGCCGGCTGCGGGCCGACGGCAGCCTCGGCCGCCTCGCGCGCGCCTGGCTCGGCCTCGATCCCGCCGCGCTCCGCCGGCTCCGCTGAGGCTCCGCGCCCGTCACGCGGAAGGTCCCGGCGGCTCGCCGTCCCCCGGTTGAGGGCGGCCCAGCCAGAGGATCACGACGAGCACGGCGACAGGCAGGACGATCGCGGCGACGACCCAGCCGACGGGCCCCGCGAGCGTCAGTACCACGATCAGCAGCGGCACGCCGATGAGCAACCCGATGGCCGCTGCCAGCGCGGTCACGAAGCTCACCGAGCGAGGATACGCCCGTTCCCCTACAACTGGAGCATGGGGACGTGGATATCGATCCGCCGTGAGCGGATCGCCGTCGCAGCCGGACTCGTCGTGCTGTTCCTCGGTCTCTGGCTCGCGATCTCGCGCGGGCTCGACGAGGACTCGGCCGCGCCGCCCGAGGCTCCGGTCGCAACCGCGCCGCGGCCGCAGACACCGGCCCGGCCGAAGCCCGCCGTGCCGCGTCCGGCGCCCTTCGTGCGGCTCACGGCCGCGGGCGCGCTCGACCCGGAGGGAGACGGGCGGGAGCGGGACGAGGAGGCGGGGCTCGCCGTCGACGGGCGCCGCGACACCGCCTGGCGCACCGAGCGGTACTCGCACTTCTTCAAGGACGGCGTCGGCCTGGTGCTCGACGCGGGCCGGCGGGTCAGGGTCGAGCGCGTCGTCGTCGCCGTGCCCGCGCGTGGAGCGTCCGCCGCGATCCGGCTCGGCGAGGAGCGGGACGGGCCGTTCACGACCGTCGCGCCCGCGCGTCCGCTCAGCGGCCGGACGACGTTTACCGTGGCGAAGCGTCCCGGCCGGTACGTCGTCGTCTGGGTCGTCGGGATCCCCGACGGCGAGGCGGCGGAGATCTCCGAGGTTCGTGTCCGCGCCCGCGGCTGACAAGTCCGCTCGGTGCTGGCCCCCTCGGGTCGCCGACGTCGACCCGCTCGCGCGTCGGGCTCGTCGGCGAGGCGACCGGCGGCGCCCCGAGCCAGTGGGGCGACTCGAGCGTCCTCCAGATCCCCTCGGCGGGCCTGATCGCGCGCGTCGCGAAGTCGTACCAGCGCTTCGGCAAGCAGTCGGCGCTGACGACCCGGCCGGACGTCGCCGTGCAGCTCACGGTCGAGGACTTCCTCGCCGGGCGTGATCCCGTGCTCGAGCGCGCCCTCCGCCTGCGCTGAGACACGGCACGTACGATCGAGTCGTGGAGGCGAGGAGGCTCGGCCGCTCCGATCTCGAGGTCTCGGTGGTCGGGCTCGGCTGCAACAACTTCGGCCGCCGCCTCGACCGGCGCGCGACTGCGGACGTCGTCGGGGCCGCGCTCGACGTCGGTGTCACCTTCTTCGACACGGCCGACATCTACGGCGACGGCGACAGCGAGCGGTTCATCGGCGAAGCCCTCGGCGACCGGCGCGGTGAGGTCGTGATCGCGACGAAGTTCGGCCAGGAGGCGAGCGTCCCCGGGCCGGGCGGGTCGCCGGAGCACATGCGCCGCGCGCTCGCGGCCTCCCTGGAGCGGCTCGGCACGGACGTGATCGACCTCTACTACTACCACCGGCCCGACGGCGTCACGCCGCTCGCCGAGACGCTGGGCGCCATGCAGGAGCTCGTCGCCGAGGGCACGGTCCGGTGGCTCGGGCTCTCGAACGTCGACGGCGATCAGGTCGCCGAGGCTGCCGCCTCGGACGCACCCGTCGTCGCCGTCCAGAACCGCTACAGCCTCATGGATCGCCGCGACGACGCGGACGTCCTGCGCCGTTGCCGGGAGCTCGAGATCGGCTACGTGCCGTACTTCCCGCTCGAGAGCGGCCTCCTCACCGGCAAGTACCGGCGCGGCGGCCACGCACCCGAGGGGTCGCGCCTCGCGGGGAGGCACGACAGCCTCACCGACGAGCGGTTCGACCGGGTGGGGGCGCTCGAGGGCTTCGCCGAGTCGCGTCGGCACGGCTTGCTCGAGCTCGCGATCGGCGGGCTCGCGTCGATCCCCGGGATCGCCTCCGTCATCGCGGGAGCGACGAGCCCCGAGCAGGTCCGGGCCAACGCTGCCGCCGGCGTCTGGCGGCTCGACGCAGCGGATCTCGAGCAGCTCGACGCGCTCGGCGTCGGCTAGGTCTCAGGCAGCTCGGTCGGCGCGCGGCCGCGCGCGATCCGCTCGCTCAGGGTCAGCGCGAGCGCCTCGGAGCCGTCCACCGCAATCCGCGGAGCCGGCGGAGTCTCCTCCGGCTCGGGCTCTGGCTCGGGCTCAGGCGGTGCCTGCGCCGCGGCTGCGGCCTCGAGGCGCGCACGCTGCACCGCCGCCTCGCCTGCCATCCAGACGTCCGCCTGGAGCCGGTCGATCTCGTCGATCAGCATCACGATCGCCTTGCCCGCCGCCCGGAGCTCGTCGCGTCCGCTCGCAGACAGTCCGGCACCCCAGGTTCGCAGGACCTCGAGGCGATCCTCATCCAGCCGCTCCGCCACGCGGGGGAGCCTAGTGCACAACCGACGAGCCGAAGACTGGCCCATCGGGCGGGTTCACCTGTCTGCACCGCCGGACCGTGGCCGCAATTTCCGCGACTCGGTCCCGAGCTCAGTACCAGCGACCGCGCACGAAGCCGCCGAAGGCGAGGAGGCCGATCAACGCGACGATGATGCCGACCCAGACGCTCCAGACGATCGCCACGACGATTCCGACGATCACGAGAATCCCCCCGAGGCTGATCCCCGCCACTCCTCTTCCTGCCGTCCCGTCAGCCATCTGGTCCTCCCTGTCCGCCGTCCGAGCCCGTCTCCGGGCGCTGTCACGACAGTCCTACCCCGCACGCCCGCGTTTGCAACACGCCTCGCGCCGGGAACGCCGTCTCGAGGCATGGCGTCCTACACGATCAACGAGCGCGGGGTGGCGAAGGCGCGCCGCCTGATCGAGAGCCGGCAGTACGTTCTCGACAGCGACTGGGGCGACGTGCAGCCGCGCGCCGCCGACGAGAACGCGTACCTCGAGCGGCATTCGTGGGACGCGTACGGCGAGTGGCATCTCGGCCTCACCGACGGCGCGACGGACGAGACGAAGGCGCGCTACGCCTTCGTCTACGGAGACTTCAGGCGGATCCACCGCTCGGGCCTGATCGCCTGTCACTACCGCGCCGCCGAGTGGAGGCACAAGGACGTCGAGCTCGCCGCGCACGACCTCCTGCAGCTCCTGGACCGGGCAAGCGCTGTTTGAGCCTCGGGCACCCGGGTTAGGCGTAGAGAGGCAGCAAGCAAAGGAGGACGGAATGCGCACGACCGTTGACATCTGGACGTACCGCGAGGGGCTTCTCTCACAGGACGTCTCGCCGCGGGAGGTCGTCGGCTACGGGGTCGAGGCCACCGACGGCTCGATCGGCAAGGTCGACGACGCGACCTACGACGTCGGCTCGTCCTATCTCGTGGTCGACACCGGGCCGTGGATCTTCGGCAAGAAGGTCATGCTGCCGGGCGGGATCATCACGACCGTTGACCACGACGACGAGAAGATCTTCGTCGACCGGACGAAGGAGCAGATCAAGAACGCTCCGGAGTTCGACGACTCGCTGATCCGCGACGACGAGTATCGCGGGCGGCTGGGCTCGTACTACGGGGACCGCTAGCACCGGGCCGGAGGGGGCCGCGCGCACCCGCGCGCGGCCCCACGGCCCTCTCTCTAGAGCTCGATGGGCTCCACGGAGCGCTCGGCGGCGCACTCCGCGGCCCACGCCTCGCACATCTCCCGCAGGCGCTCGACGTCGTCGCTCCCGTCCGGGACCTGGACGACGACCTGATGCACGATCGACTCGCTCTGCGCGCTCATCTCGTGGCTGCGGACGGCATGGACGCGGACATATTCGACGGCCCCGAGCAGACGGCGCGCGAGGCGGTCGACCTCGGCGAGCGTCGCCTCTCGCCCGGCGAGGGGCCCGAAGTTGACGACGATCTCGGTTGCCCCGGCGTCGTCGGAGCGGAGGAATGCGGTGGTGAGGTCCATGCGGACGCGATACCCGGGCGCCCTTCCGCCGAACCCCGCGAACGGGGGATTTTCGGCCACCGATTGCGAGGGCCCCGCATGTGCGAGGCCCTCGAGCACGACTGCGAGCCCGCCTAGACGAGCTTCTGGTTCTTCCACTTCCGGTAGATCGCCCTGCGCCTTGCTGCGCGAAGGCCGAGACCGCCTCGGCCGGGGTCGACTTCCCCTGCGCGACCTCGGCGAACATCTGCGGGATCAGGAACGTGTTGTAGATCTCGTCCATCACCGGCGTCGAGTTCCCGGGGTGGCCGGGGTTGGTCGTGTACTTCTCCGCGATCGTCGTGAGGACCGTGTACTTGCCCTTCGGCTTGTGCGCGTCCTGCGCCGTGAGCGCCCGGATCGCCTTGAAGCCGCCCGGGATCGAGCCGGTCCAGGGCGGGAAGTTGTAGTACTTGCTCCGCACGAAGTGCTCGCGGTACGAGAGCTGCTGGTCGACGAGGTACTTCTGCGCCGCCTCCTTGTTCTTCGCGAACTTCCAGATCACGTAGACGCCCATCACGTGCTCGTTCCCCAGGCGCATCGCGGGGCCGCGGGGGATCGAGGCGAGCCAGGTGTCGTCCGACAGCGCCGCGTTCCCCGAGTCCTCCGCCGAGCGGGCGATCGAGATCGCGTTCAGCGCGACCGAGAGCCGGCCCGCGAGGAACGCCTGGTTGTTCGAGGCCGCCGTCCACGCGAAGACCTCGTCCGACATGCCGTTCCGGTAGATGTCGCGCATGACCGTCAGGGCCTGGATCGCGCCCCTGCGATTCGCGCCCTGCCCGATCACGATGCGGTTCTCCTCGTTCTGGATGAAGCCGCCGTAGCAGTAGAGGAGCGAGGTGAGCATCATGTTCGAGTCGATCTCGTTCGACATGCCGAGGCCGACCGGATGGCCGGCCTGCTTGAGCTTCGGGGCGCCCTTTCGCAGGTCTTCCCACGTGTTGAGGCTCACGCCCGCCTGCTGCAGGTAGCTGCGCCGGTACTGGACGGGGTCGGGCGCGTACGTCTCGGGGAAGCCGTAGAACTGCTTCGTCCTCGGGTTGTACGTGCTCTTCCGCGCGACCCTCGTCATCCGCCCGACCTTCTTGCTCACCTCCTGGACGAGGTCGGTGACGGGCACGGTCTGCTTCTGGAACGCCGCCGGCGGCGAGATGAACCAGAAGAGATCGTGGCCGCTCTGCGCGGCCACCTCGGCCGCCCCCGTGCTGTTGAGCAGGGCGTTGTTGATGTGGTCGACCTTGACCTCGACGTCGTTCTCCGCGCCCCACTGCTTGACGTACGTCCCGTCGAGCCACCGGTCGTAGTCGGGGACGAAGTGCGCCCAGGTCATGATCCTGAGCTCGCCCGAGAGCTGCCTGCCCGCGAACTTGAGCGGGCCGTAGACCCCGAGGGCCTTGTCGGTGAGACCGCCGAACATGCCTACGGCGAAGGCCGCGGCGGTGCCCCTCCTGAGTAGGTCGCCTCGGGTCAGTGCCGGCCTCGCACCTGCGAGGTCGTCGGCTACGTCAGCCACGAGTACCTCCTTTCCCGCGTCGATTCTCTAGCGGAATGCGCCTCCTGTAAACCCCTTGATGAAGCGGTCGAGAAACGCGTTGTAGAGGAGCGCGAGCGGGATCGCCGGGATCAGCGCCGCCGCCATGAGCGACTGCCAGAAGAAGACGTCGCCGCGGATCAGGTCGTTCGGGATGCCTGCGGAGACCGTCCGCTGCTCGGAGCTCGAGATGAAGGTGAACGCGTAGATGAACTCGTTCACGCAGAGCGAGAACGCGAAGATGACGACCGTGAGGATCCCCGGCAGCGAGATCGGGAGCACGATCACCGCGAAGGCCTTCAGCCGCGAGGCCCCGTCCATCAGCGCGGCCTCCTCGAGCTCCTGCGGGATCGTCTTGAAGAACCCCATCAGGAGCCAGGTCGCGAACGGGACCGTGAAGGACGGGTAGACGAGGATCAGCGACCAGAGCGAGTCCTTGAGGCCGAGCTGCGTGATGAGCCGCGACAGCGGCAGGAAGAGGAGCGTCGGCGGGATCAGGTAGACGAGGAAGATCGCCACCCCGAGCGCTCTGGCCCCATCCTCCGGCGAGTCGCGCGAGCGCGTAGCCGGCGGGCATCGCGAGGAGCAGCGTGATGCCGACGACCGCGGCGCCGACGAGCAGGGTGTTCAGGAGCCACGTCGGGTAGTTCGTGTCCTCGAAGAGGAACCGGACGTGCTCCAGCGTCGCGTAGTTCCAGAAGTCCCAGTGGAACCCGCCCTCGAGATCGTTGTAGGTGTACGGCGAGTGCTCGACGTTCGCGAGGTCGAGATTGGTCTTGAACATCGTCACGAGCGCGAAGTAGAAGGGGAACGCCAGCACGATCGCGAACGGCACGACGACCGCGTACGTCAGCCCCTTCTCGCGCCAGGCTCCTCATGTCACCTGGGCCCGGCGAGCGAAGAACAGCATCCCCACGGTGACCACCACGAGCAGCGGGAAGAGGAAGAGCGAGATGGCCGCGCCCGCGCCGAGCGAGCCGCCGTCGATGCCGGTGAAGTAGGCCCACGTCGGCAGCACCTGCGTGGAGTTGAACGGCCCGCCGCGCGTGAGGATGTAGACGACGGCGAAGTCGACGGCGGTGAACACGATCCCGAACAGCACCGCGACGAGGGCGATGGGGAGCTGCAGCGGGATGTCGACGTACCAGAGCTTCTTGAGGCCCGTCGCGCCGTCGATCTTCGACGCGTCCTCGACCTCGTTCGGGATCGACGCCCGGCCCGCGATGAAGATCACGACCGCGAACGGGAGGATCCGCCAGGCGTGCACGAGCGTGATCGCGATCGAGGGCGAGGTTGGGGCGCCCGAGCCATTGCAGCGGCACCTGCGCGTCCTCCTCGAGGTGCACGGCGCCGAGCAGCCAGACGAGCGCGTCGTCGAGATGGAGCCGTGCGAGCGTCCAGTTGACCACGCTGTAGAGCGAATCGAGGAGCCAGAGCCAGCCGATCGTCGAGAGGACGACCGGGGCCGCCCACGGCAGCACGACGAGGAAGCGGACGAACCACTTGCCGCGGAAGTCCTTCACGAGGAAGTTGGACAGCACGGCGGCGCCGACGAGGACGATGGCCTGGGAGGCGAGCGTGAAGATCAGCGTGTTGCGGACGGCGCGCCGGAAGTTGTCGTCCTGGACGGCGCTCGGTGAAGTTGTCGAAGCCGACCCAGTTCCCGGTCAGCGAGCCGCCGACGGCGTCCGTGAAGCTGAGGTAGATCGCCCAGACGAACGGCACGCCGACGACGAGCGCCATGAAGACGACGGCCGGCGCGATGAGCAGCAGTGCGAGGACGCGGCGGCTCTCGAGCGCATGCCGCCAGCGCCCACCAGCTGGTTTCCAGCGGGCAGCACGGGCCTCCATTGCGTCGTGGCCGATGCTAGTAGATTGCGAGCCCGGAGGCAGTCATGGCCGAGATCACGCTCGAGAGCCTGTCCAAGGTCTATCCCGACGGCACGCAGGCGGTGACCGACCTGCAGCTGGAGGTCGCGAGCGGCGAGTTCGTCGTGTTCGTCGGGCCGTCGGGCTGCGGGAAGACGACCGCGCTGCGGATGATCGCCGGCCTCGAGTCGATCACCTCGGGAACCGTGCGGCTCGACGGTCAGGTCATCAACGACCTGCCGCCGAAGGACCGCGACATCGCGATGGTCTTCCAGAACTACGCGCTCTACCCGCACATGGACGCGGCGAAGAACATGGGGTTCGCGCTGCGGATGCGCGGCCTGCCGAAGGAGGAGATCGACATCCGCGTGCGGGAGGTGGCACGCGTCCTCGGCCTCACCGACTCGCTGCACAAGAAGCCACGCACGCTCTCCGGGCGGACAGCGGCAGCGCGTCGCGATGGGTCGCGCGATCGTCCGCAACCCGCAGGCCTTCCTCATGGACGAGCCGCTCTCGAACCTCGACGCGAAGCTGCGCGTCGAGATGCGCGCGGAGATCGCCCGCATCCAGCGCGACCTCGGCGTGACGACCATCTACGTGACGCACGACCAGACCGAGGCGATGACGATGGGCGACCGCGTCGCGGTCATGCGGAACGGGCTGCTCCAGCAGATCGCCGACCCGAAGGAGCTCTACGACCGCCCGAAGCAACCTGTTCGTCGCCGAGTTCATCGGGTCTCCGGCGATGAACCTCGTCGTCGCCGACGTCGAGCGCGTGAACGGCGACATCTGGGTCTCCTTCGGCCCGCACCGGCTGCGCCTCGCTGCCGGCGACGCTCGAGCAGCACCGGGGTCTGGCGGCCTACGAGGGGCGCCAGCGTCGTCCTCGGGATCAGGCCCGAGGACATGGAGGACGCGGCCGTGCTCCGGGAGACGCATCCCGACCGGCAGCTGTCCGTCGTCTGCGACATCCGCGAGGACATGGGCTCGGAGGTGTACGTCCACTTCAACGTGCGCGGCGGACCCGGTGACGACGAGGGAGGTCGTCGAGGCCCTCGTCATCGAGGACGCGGAGGACGAGGAGGCGCGGATGGCCGCCGAGCGCGAGCGCGGCGGCGGCATCGCCTTCATCGCGCGGCTCGAGCGGTACGACGGAGGCCCGCGAGCGCAGCCGCTCGCCCTCGAGGTCGACGTCACGCGGCTCCAGTTCTTCGACCCGGAGACGGGGACCGTCGTGGGCGAGAGCCCCGACGCGGCGGGGTCGTAGCCGGCGCCCGTCACGGCGGCCGGATCAGTCCGGGACGACGACGAAGCGGAGCGGCACGCCGTCGATCGTGCGCGCGGCGCCCTCGTCGGGATCGAGCCGCGCGGTGACGTCGTCGCGCTCGCCGGGAGCGACGGCGACGACGACCTCGTCGGCCGGGAAGGTCGCCAGCGCATCGCGGATCGCGAGCGCGATGTTCGCCTCGCCGGCCGCGGTTTCGACGTCATCGGCCGGAAGCTCCGCCGCCCGGTCGTCGGCGACCTGGGCGGCGTGCGAGAACGCCCGCTCGTCGTTCGCGAGCCAGTCGAGCAGGCCCTGCTTCAAGGCGGGGACGACGACCTTCACGTGGTCGTCCGGTCCGACGGCGCTCTGCAACGACTCGTCGTCGTGCTCTGCCGTCGTCACCACGAGGACGTAGCTCACCCGGACGTGGTTCCCGACCGCGCGATCGCGAAACTCCACCCGTGGTCGTTGTCTGGACAACCTCCGGAATAGGGGCTATCGTCCCGCCCGGTCGCGTCCCCGGTTTTGGGCGCGAGCCATCAGCGGCAATTCGATTCTGGGGGGTCCAGATTTGAGACGAGCACTGATCTTTTGCATCGGTCTCGCCGTCCTCTCCATCGCCGGAGGCGCCCAGGGCGCACCCACGGCGACGAACACGTTCAACGTGTTCCTCGGGGAGCAGAGCGAGATCCCGGGCGGGTTCAAGAAATATCCCGTCACCCTCAACCAGTTCATGCCGTCGAGCCTGACCATCGCCGCGGGCGACAAGGTCACGTTCTCGAGCTTTGGCTTCCACACGGTCACGTACACGCCGCGGCCGATCCCGCTGCTCATGCCCGACCCGGCGAAGGGCACGTACCAGAACATCGTCGACTCGGCCGGGCAGGCGTTCTACTTCGACGGGCGCCCGAAGCTCATCTACAACCCGGCCGCGTTCGGGCCGTTCGGGCCGAAGACGGTCTCCGGGAAGACGCCGACGTCGAGCGGCGGCTTGAGCCCGCAGGGGCCGAAGGCGCCGCCTGCGACGGCGACGTACACCTTCCCCACGCCCGGCAGCTACAAGCTCGTCTGCACGCTCCACCCGGGCATGGAGGCGCGGATCGTCGTCAAGCCGGCCGGTGCGGCCGTGCCGAAGACGCCGGCCCAGGTCCAGGCCCAGGCGCTGCTGCAGCAGACGGCCGGATATGCGAAGGGGAAGGCGTTGCTCGCCTCCACGAAGCTCGCGCCGAACACGGTCGCGATGGGCGTCGGCGGGAAGGTCTCGCTGCTGGCGTTCCTCCCGAAGGTGCTCCGGGTGAAGGTGGGGACGACGGTGAGCATTCCGAACAAGTCGCCGAGCGAGGTGCACAACCTCACGTTCGGCCCGCCGAAGTACATCGAGAAGCTCCAGAAGCAGACGGATCTCTTCCCGACGGGGCCGAAGTCGCCGAACCAGGTGGCGCCGTTCCTGCCGTTCGCATCCGACCCGAAGCCCTACACCTACGCGGGGAACACGATGCACGGCAACGGCTTCTTCGTCACCGAGTTGACGGCCGGATCCCCGATCGGGTTGCCGCGGGCGTCGCGCGTGACCTTCTCGGCACCGGGGACGTACAAGTTCTTCTGCTGGATCCACGGGATCGACATGAGCGGGACGGTCGTCGTCACCCCGTGATCTGGCGAAGATCGATTCCGGAGTGACCGGAAGACAAGCTCACTGGGGGCCGCGGGCACTTGTGCTCGCGGCCCTCGCCGGGTCGCTGCTCGTCCTCCTCGCCACGGGCGCGATCACGTCGGTCGCCTCGGGCGGCGCGTCGGCGCGCCCGGTCGTGCGCGAGTACTGGGTGGCGGCCGTCCCCGTGACCTGGAACGTCGTGCCGAACGAGCGGGACGCGATCGAGGGCGAGCGGTTCCTGCCGGCCGAGACGGTGATGCGCACCGTCGCGTACCGGCAGTTCACGAAGGACTTCGGCCGAGCAGCTGCCCAACGGCCCCGGGAACCCCGGCTTGCAGGGCCCGCTTCTCCACGCCCGGGTGGGAGACAAGCTCGTCGTCCACTTCCGGAACCTCGACACGCTGACGAACCATCCGCACTCGATGCACTTCCACGGCGTGCGCTACCGGTTCGGCTCCGACGGCGCCTACATCCCCGGCTTCTCGGGGCCGGGCGCGAACGTGAAGCCCGGCGAGACGTTCACGTACCGGTTCGAGGCCGGGTCGGGCGCGCGGGGCGTCTGGCCGTACCACGACCACTCGCCGTCGATGATGGAGTCGATCGAGGGCGGCATGTACGGCGCGCTGTCCGTCCTCGGGCGCGACGAGGAGCCGCCGGACCGCGAGTTCGTCGTCTACCTCGGCGGGCAGCTCGGCTTCAACACGATCAACGGGCGCGCCTTCGTCGGGAACACGCCCGTCTTCCGCGCGAAGGTCGGCGACGTCGTCCAGTGGGACGTGCTCGCGATCGGGAGCGACTTCCACACGTTCCACGTCCACGGCCACCGCTGGATCGGGCCCGACGGCACGCCGCGCGACACCCAGGTCATCGGGCCGGCCGAGAGCTTCCACGTCCGCTGGCGGGAGGACATGCCGGGCACGTGGCTGTACCACTGCCACGTCGAGGAGCACATGATGAACGGGATGATCGCGATCTACCGGGTCAGCCGATGAAGCGGCTGGCAGGGGTCGCCGCCGTCGCGGTCGCGCTCGTCGCGGTCGGCGGCGCCGCGTCCGCCGACGCTCCGACCAGGACGATCACGATCCCGGCCAAGCTCTTCGACCCCGACCGCCTCGACGTCCTCGTCGGCACGACGGTGACGTGGAAGAACGACGACCACGTGAACCACACGGCGACAGCCGAGAACGATGCCTTCGCATCGGGCTACATCCCGCCCGGCGGGACGTTCTCGTTCGCCTTCACGAAGGAGGGGAAGTACGAGTTCCGCTGCACGATCCACCGGCAGATGCGCGGCGAGGTGGACGTATTCGGCCTCGTGCTCTCGGGGCCTGAAGCCCCGGTCACGTTCGGCCGGCGCATCGTGTTCGCCGGCCTCGCCCCGGCGGGGACGGCCGCGGTGACAGTGCGCGGGCCGGGCACCGAGCAGACGGTCAAGCCGCGGGAGGACGGGAGCTTCGCGCTCCGGTTCGCGGTCACGGCACCCGGGAGCTACCGGGCGGTTGCGGCGGACCTGTCCAGCCCCGCGGTCCGTGTTCAGCTCAAGCCGATCCTGCGCACGACCCTGACCGGACGAACGCTTCGCGTCTCGGCGTCGCCGGCGCGTCCCGGCGCTCCCGTCGTGATCCAGCGGTACGACCGCGAGCGGTTCGCCTGGCGCGATCAGGCCCACGGCACGCTCGACGCGCGCTCGCGCGCGACGTTCCGGATCCCGGCGGGCATCCCGCTCGTACGGGCGGTGGTGCGAGGGGCGAAGGGGTGGGCGGACGCGGCGACCCCGGCGATCTCGCTCGTCGGCGGCGGCGCGGCGGGATCCGCCGGTGGCGAGGGCCACGCGCGCGGTCACATCGGCTGAGCAGGCGGCGTCGCTACCCGCCGAGCGGCGTTGTCATGTCGGTCTGGATCTCCAACTGCGTCAACGCCCGGTTGTAGACACGCACGTCGTCGATCAAACCCGCGAAGTACTCGCCGAACGGGCTGTTTCCCCCGATCCACAGCGGACTCGACGACGGGTTGATCGAGCCCGACGCGGCGTTCGAGGCAACCGCCGCTCCGTTCACGTACAGACGAAGCGTGGTCCCGTCGTAGGTCAACGCCACGTGCGTCCAGGCGCCCACCGGACTCGCCGTCGGACCGCCGATGAACCAGTTGGTTCCGCCCCCTCCCGGACGCAGCGAGCCCACGTCGTGGCTCGCGTTCAAGAAGTACGAGTCGACCTCGCGCTGGACGATCGTCCGCCACCCCGACTGCGTCGCCGACGGGTTGATCCACGCCGACAACGTCATCGCATTCGACAAGCCGATCGACGGTGACGATGCGACGCGCACGACGCTGCCCACCCCGTCGAACGACATCGCGCCGCCATAACGACCCTGCGTCGACCAGAAAGCGCCGACCAGGGTCCCTGTGTTCCCGTTGCCCGACACGTCCGGCACCGACGCCCCCGACCCCGTGTCGAACGAGTAACCGGCGACCAGCCCGACCGGCGGCGGCGCTCCGCCGGTCTGCGTCGTCGCGGACGCGATCGCGGTGTAGGGACCGAGGTTGCCGGCGGCGTCCACCGCACGCACCCGGTACGAGTACGCCGTCGCTGCGCTCAGCGGCGAGTCGGCGAACGAGTTCGTGGTCGGTGTTCCTACCTGCGTGAAGGTGGAGCAGCCGGCGCCCTGGCAGCGCTCGACCCGGTATCCGGTCACGGCGACGTTGTCGGTTGCGGCCGTCCACGTCAGGTTCACCTGGGTGGCGCTGGCCGCGCTGGCGGCGAGGTTGGTCGGCGCGGTCGGCGGTGTGGTGTCGGTCGCCGCCGGTGTCGTCACGCTCGCGGTCGAGCTGAAGGGACCGAGGTTGCCCTGGGCGTCGACGGCACGCACGCGGTACGAGTACGCCGTCGCCGCGCTCAGCGGCGAGTCGGCGAACGAGGTTGCGGTCGGTGTTCCGACCTGGGTGAAGGTGGAGCAGCCGGCGCCCTGGCAGCGCTCGACCCGGTATCCGGTCACCGCGACGTTGTCGGTTGCGGCCGTCCACGTCAGGTTCACCTGGGTCGGGCTGACCGCGCTCGCGGCGAGGTTGGTCGGTGCGGTCGGCGGTGTGGTGTCGGTCGCCGCCGGTGTCGTTACGCTCACGGTCGAGCTGAAGGGACCGAGGTTGCCGGCGGCGTCCACCGCACGCACGCGGTACGAGTACGCCGTCGCTGCGCTCAATCCCGTGTTGTTGAACGAGGTCGTGGTTGGAGTCCCGACCTGGGTGAAGGTGGAGCAGCCGGCGCCCTGGCAGCGCTCGACCCGGTATCCGGTCACCGCGACGTTGTCGGTTGCGGCCGTCCACGTCAGGTTCACCTGGGTCGCGCTGACCGCGCTCGCGGCGAGGTTGGTCGGTGCCGTCGGCGGCGTGGTGTCCGTCGCCGCCGGTGTCGTCGCGTTGCGAACCGCCGAGTAGGGGCCCAGGTTCCCTGCCGCGTCGACCGCGCGCACCCGGTAGCGGTACGTCGTGCTCGGTGCCAACCCCGTGTTGTTGAACGAGGTTGTGGTTGGAGTCCCGACCTGCGTGTAGGTCGAGCAGCCGGCGCCCTGGCAGCGCTCGACCCGGTATCCGGTCACCGCCACGTTGTCGGTTGCGGCCGTCCACGTCAGGTTCACCTGGGTCGCGCTGACCGCGCTCGCGGCCAGGTTCGTGGGTGCCGTCGGCGGTGTGGTGTCGGTCGCCGCCGGTGTCGTGACGCTCACGGTCGAGCTGAAGGGACCGAGGTTGCCCTGGGCGTCGACGGCACGCACCCGGTATGAGTACGCCGTCGCTGCGCTCAGCCCCGTGTTGTTGAACGAGGCTGTGGTTGGTGTTCCCACCTGCGTGAAGGTGGAGCAGCCGGCGCCCTGGCAGCGCTCGACGCGGTATCCGGTCACCGCGACGTTGTCGGTTGCGGCCGTCCAGGTGAGGTTGACCTGGGTGGCGCTGACCGCGTTCGCGGCGAGGTTGGTCGGCGCGGTCGGCGGCGTCGTGTCGGTCGCCGCTGGTGTCGTCACGCTCACGGTCGAGCTGAAGGGACCGAGGTTGCCCTGGGCGTCGACGGCACGCACGCGGTACGAGTACGCCGTTGCAGCGCTCAGCGGCGAGTCGGCGAACGAGTTTGTGGTTGGAGTTCCGACCTGGGTGAAGGTGGAGCAGCCGGCGCCCTGGCAGCGCTCGACCCGGTATCCGGTCACCGCCACGTTGTCGGTTGCGGCCGTCCACGTCAGGTTCACCTGGGTCGGGCTGACCGCGCTCGCGGCGGGGTTGGTCGGCGCCGTCGGCGGCGTCGTGTCGCCGCTGGGCGAGGAGCCCAAGGGAGTCGCGAGGTCCGTCTGGATCTCTGCCTGCGTCAACGCACGGTTGTAGACGCGCACGTCGTCGATCAACCCGGCGAAGTACTCACCGAAGGGGCTGTTGCCACCGATCCACAGCGGACTCGTGGATGCGGTGAGCTGACCCGAGGCGGTCCGCGAGGCGACCTCGGTTCCGTTCACGTACAGACGAAGCATCGTCCCGTCGTAGGTCAACCCCACATGCGTCCAGGCGCCCACAGGGCTCGCCGTCGGACCGCCGATGAACCAGTTGGTTCCACCCCCCGCCGGACGCAGCGAGCCCGCATCGTGGCTTGCATTCAAGAAGTACGAATCGGTCTGGCGCTGGACGATCGTCCGCCATCCCGACTGCGTCACCGACGGGTTGATCCACCCGGACAGCGTCATCGCGCTCGAGAGGGCCAGAGACGGCGACGAGGCCACCCGCACCACGCTGCCGATGCCGTCGAAGGACATCGCACCGCCGTAGCGGCCCTGCGTCGACCAGAAGCTGCCCATGGCCGTCCCCGTGTTCCCGTTCCCCGACACGTCCGGCACCGACGCACCGGAACCGGTATCGAACGAGTAGGCCGCCGCGAGTCCCGGCGGCAGAGGCGCCGCCGCCGGCGTCACGACCGTCGCGATGTTCGAGTAGCCGCTGGCGTTGTCCGACGCGTCGAGCGCGGCAACGCGATAGCTGTAGCTCGTCGACCCCGACAGGTTCGTGTCGAGGAACGTGGTCGGAGCGACCTCGGCGACCTCGGCGAAGTTCGCGCATCCCGCGCCCTGGCAGCGTTCGACCCGGTATGCGGTCACCCCGACGTTGTCGGTGGAGGCCGTCCACGAGAGCTGCGCCTGCCCCGAGCTCGGGGCGGACGCGACGAGGTTGGTCGGCGCTGTCGGCGGCGTCGGGTCCGCACCCACGGGCAGCGTGACACTCGTCGTCGCGCTCAGCCCGCTGCTGTCCCTCGCTTCGAGGACGATCTCGTACGAGAACGTGCCGATCGGCCCGTGGTCCTCGACGACGAACGATCCCTGTGCACCTGTCCCTCCGATGTGCGTGTGCACGTGGGTGTTGTGGTGGAGGAGCACGGTCCACGTCAACGCGGACGGGTCGAGCGGCCCCTCGTCGGGGTCGGTGGCGGACCCCTGGAACGTGATCGTCTGCCCCGGAAGAACGTTCGTACCGTCGGCCGGCGAGGTGATCGTCGGGACAGGCGGCGTGCTACCGACGACGATCGGGACGGTCGCCGTCGACGACAGGCCGGCTGCGGTGACCGTGAGGCGCGCATTGAACGTCGACACGCCGGATGCCGTGTACGTGTGGCTCGGGTTCGGTGCCGTCGAGGTCGCCCCGTCGCCGAAGTCCCAGAGGTAGCTGAGCGAGCCGCCGCTCGACCCTGCGCTCGAGAACGCCACGGTGAGAGGCGAGTATCCGAACTTCGGCGCGCCTGACGCCACGGCGACGGGGCCGTTGAAGCGGATCCGGCGGATCTCCCCGGTCGTGAACGACAGGTAGTAGATCATCCCGTCCGGGCCGACGGCGAGCGACACGGGCGCCGCGACGTCCGTGGCGAACGACACCGTGCCGAGGGGGTTGTTCTGGGCGTCGAACGGGATGCGCTTGATGAAGTTGCCGGTGTAGTCCGCGAAGTAGAAGTTGCCCCGGTACGGCGCCGGATACAGCGTTGCGTTGTAGAAGGGGCCGCCGATCACGGCCGAGCCGACGCTGCGGTCGTATGCGAGGTACGGGAAGGTCACGGAGGCCTGCGGGAGGGTCAGGCACTCGGGGGCCGATTGGTAGGTGATCTGGGGGAGGTTCCCCTCGAAGCACGGCCAGCCGTGGTTGGTGCCTCTGGCACCCCGGTTGACCTCTTCCCAGGTGTTCCAACCGACGTCGCCGAACCAGA
Organism: uncultured Actinomycetes bacterium; assembly: GCA_963797805.1. GTDB lineage: Bacteria > Actinomycetota > Thermoleophilia > Gaiellales > Gaiellaceae > Gaiella. The sequence goes on from CAWCRC010000006.1 coordinate 281,972, forward strand.
TGTCGCCGTTCGCCTCGTTGACGGTGAAACGGAAGGGATTGCGGACGCCCCGCAGCCACACCTTCGAGCGGACCGAGTTCGTCCCGTTGTAGAACGGGTTGTCCGTCGGCGCTGTGCCGTCCTTGTTGATCCTCAGGATCTTTCCGACGATCGAATCGAGGTCTTGCGCCCGTAGCGGACGCGGGTCGTTGACTCCCCCGTCCGCGCCGTCCCCGACCCCGACGAGCAACGTCCCGTCATTCGCGAACGTGACCTCGCCGATGGTGTGACTTCCCCCGTCCGACGGAATGCAGTCGGCCCCGACCGGCTGAGCGCTGCACGGCGGCGTGCCGACGGACCCCATGATCACGATCTCGCTCCCGGGGAGCGAAACATCGGTGTTCAAGGGATTCGCGGTGATCCGCGTCAGCCGACCGGTTCTCGCGGCCGTGCTGTTCGGGTTGCCGGCGTTCTCGTACGTATACGTCACGTAGACGAAGCCGTTCGTGGAGAAGTTCGGGTCGAAGGCGAAACCCCACATGCCTCGATCGTCGAACGTGTTGACACGGGCGCTCAGATCCACGAACGGCGTCGGCAGGAGCACGCCGTTCTTGATGACGCGCACGACACCGTTCTTCTGCCACACGAAGAGTCGCCCGTCCGGCGCGAACGCCAGACCGACCAACGTGAACGGCGGGACCGTGGCGACGACCTCGGTTGCGAAGCCCGGGTCGCCAAAGGTGTCGGCGGAGGATGAGCGGGGATGGGCGAGCAGGACCGACACGCAGGCGCAGAGCGCAACGACGTACCTCATGGTCTTCCCACCCAAAATGCCCCACCCCCCACAGACAATCCTGCGCAAGCGCGGGGCGCATGTCAATCGCGATGTACGGTCTCAGCGGACCTTTCTGCGGATGCCGATCGATTGGACATCAATCCCGTCCGACGACACCGTCGGGGACGAGCTCCACGAGCGGATCCGCGAGCTCTACCCGATCCCGCGGAGTCTGACCGGGGACGGGGTCCGCAGGACCCTCGCCGTGATCGGGTCCGACCTCCCGCTGGACGTCGTCGAGACACCGTCGGGGACCCAGGTCTTCGACTGGGTCGTCCCGCGCGAGTGGAACGTCCGCGACGCATGGGTCGAGGCGCCGGACGGCAGGCGCCTCGCGAGGTTCTCGGACTCGTCGCTCAATCTGCTCGGCTACAGCGTCCCGGTCGACGTCGCGCTGACGCGCGAGGAGCTGCTCGAGCACGTCTTCACGGATCCAGCACATCCCGACCGGGTCCCGTACCGCACCGCGTACTGGGCCGAGCGCTGGGGCTTTTGCATGAGCCAGCGGGAGGCCGACTCGCTCCCCGCCGGTGACTACCGGGCGCACATCGACGCGACGCTCGCGGACGGGTCACTCACGTACGGCGAGGTCCGGCTCGCAGGTGCGAGCTCGCGGACCGTTCTGCTCACGACGACGGTGTGCCACCCCGCGCTCGCGAACGACAACCTCTCCGGGATCGTCGTAGCGGCCGCTCTTGCGAAGGCGCTGTCTGCGCAGTCACTCCGCTACAGCTACAGGGTCGTCTGGAGCCCGGGGACGATCGGGCCGCTGTGCTGGCTTCACCACAACCTCGGACTGGTCGGTGAGATCCAGCACGGCCTTGCGATCTCCTGCGTCGGCGATCGGGGCGGCGTGACCTACAAGCGGAGTCGTCGCGAGTCGACCACGACCGACCGTGCCGTCGAAGCCGCGCTCGGCCACCACACCTCCGCGACGGTCGTCGACTGGTCACCCTACGGCGGGGACGAGCGACAGTTCTGCGCGCCGGGCTTCGATCTTCCGTTCGGCGCGTTCTCCCGCTCACCCGCCGACGCGTTCCCCGAGTACCACTCGTCGGACGACGACCTGTCGGTCGTCACGCCCGAAGCGCTCGCCGACTCGTATCGCACGCTCCTCGAGATCGTGGACGTCTTCGAGCGGGACGCCGTCTACCTGAACGCGTCGCCGTACGGCGAGCCACAGCTCGGTCGGCGCGGGCTGTATCGCTCGGTCGGCGGAGGCGCGAGCCGCGAGGCGGGATACCTCTGGCTCCTGAGTCTGAGCGACGGCGGAGCGAGCCTCGTCGACGTCGCCCTCAAGTCGGGGATCCCCTTCGCCCAGCTCGCCGACGCGGCCGACCAGCTCGCCGAGCAGGGGCTACTCGTCGCTCAGGACACCCCGGGTCGATAGTCGGGCCACGCCAGGTCCCGGTCGCTGATCGTCCGACTCGAGGCGACCGGCCACGCGATGCCGAAGGCGGGATCGTCCCAGCGAACGCCCGCCGCGGCCTCCGGGGCGTACGGTGCGCTGATCGCGTAGAAGACGTCGGTCTCGTCCACGAGGGTCTGAAACCCGTGACCGCATCCTTCGGGGATGTACAGGGCGTGCCCCGAGGCTGCGTCGAGCTCGGCCCCGAACCAGCGACCGTGCGTCGCGGAGCGCGGCCGGAGATCGAGGGCGACGTCGAAGATCGCACCCCGCGTGCAGCGCACGAGCTTGGCTTCCTCGTGCGGTGAGCGTTGGTAGTGCATGCCGCGAAGCGTTCCGGCCACCGTGTTCCGCGAGAGCGAGCACTGCGCAAGGTCTGCCGTGAGACCGGCCGCAGCGAGCTCGTCCCGGCACCACGCGCGCGCGAAGAAGCCACGCTCGTCCTCGAAACGCTCCAGCTCGACGACGTAGACGCCTGCAATGGGGGTGTCGACGAAGCGCATGCGTCGAGCGAACTACGTCCCTGCCGTCGCGCGACCCGTCGGCGCCACGCTCTCCCCGGACCAGCGCAGCCCTTCCTCGAGCGCTCCGGTCTCGATCAGATGACCGAGCTGGCGCAGCCGAACGTACTTCCGCCCCTCGAACAGCTCCGCGGTCAGCGGCACGGAACGGTAGGCGGCGACGAGCTCCTCGGCGCCGCGTCGGGAGTCCCATTCGAACCGGAACTCGGGGAAGGCGGCCGAGAGCTTGGAGAAGTCGACGCGGTAGGAGCGGGGGTCTGGCGACGCGCCGCCGGCCAGCTCGATCTCGCAGCCGGTCACATCGGCGAGCACACCCGCGAGATCGCGGACGAGGTAGTTCTGATCATCGGACCCGATGTTGAACGCCTCGTCACGAACGCGCTCGGCGGGCGCCTCGAGCATGACGCGCGCTGCCCGTGAGAGGTCTCGCACGTGGATCAGCGGCCGCCAGGACGACCCGTCGGACAGCAGGCGGATCATGCCGGTGGTGTGAGCCCACCCGGCGAGGTTGTTCAGGACGATGTCGAGGCGAAGCCGCGGCGACACGCCGTAGACGGTCGCGTTCCGCATCGACACGACGACGAAGTCGTGGTCCCCGAGCGCCGCAAGCCCCTCCTCCGCGCGCACCTTCGACTCCGCGTAGGCGGTCAGCGGCCGCAGAGGTGCGTTCTCGTCGAGCAGGTCGTCGGTGCCGGAGGCGCCGTACATCGAGCAGGAGGACGCGAACACGAACCGCTTGACGCCGGCCTCCTTGGCTGCCCGGGCGACACGCAGGGTGCCGTCGAGGTTGATGTCGTACGTCCAGCGTTCGTTCAGATCCCCGATCGGGTCGTTCGAGAGGGCCGCGAGGTGAACGACCGCATCGAAGCCCCGGAAATCCGCAGCAGTGACGTCGCGCACGTCCCGTCGAGCCGTGGGGATCGCGGCGAGCTCGCTTCCGAAGTCGCACCCCGCGTAGTAGCACGCGTCGAGCCCGGCCACGTCGTGGCCCGCGCCGGCCAGCTCGGGGGCGAGCACCGAGCCGATGTAGCCGTGGCTTCCGGTTACGAGGACGCGCACGGGACCGTCGTCAACCCCTTCACGGCGATAGGACCACCTTCGGTGCGTAGAAGGCCTCGGCGTGGCGAGACGTCGACGCGCATTCGAGGCCGCGGAGCCGCATCAGGCCCTTGAACGTCTCGGTGTCGTACCAGTGTTTCCCGGACTGCGTCGGAAAGTGGCGGAGGACCAGGTCGAGCTTGCGGTCGACGACCTCCTCCTCCAGCGGGACGTAGACGTTCGGTCGCCCCAGGTCTCCGTCCCACTTGGGGACCTCGTACTCGAGGATGAGGTGATCGCGGAACGTGTTCCAGGTGAGCTCGCACGCGAGCCGATGGTCCTGATGGAGGTCGTCGCGCGTGTGCGTGAGAACGAGATCGGGGTCGACCCGCTTCAGGTCCTCGAACGCCTCCTTGACCGACTCGCCGTGGTACGGCATGTAGGCGTCCCGGAACCCGAGGACGACGACCTCGGATCGGGCCGCGCCGGCAAGGAACTCCTCGGCACTCGCTCGGGCCTCCGCCGCCCGCTCGCCTTCGGCGCCGAGGACGACCCACGTCACCTCGACGTCCGGCCGCTCGGCGGTCAGCGTGAGCAGCGTGCCGCCGCAGCCGATCTCGACGTCGTCCGCATGACAGCCGATGGCCAGCACGCGGCGCGGCGGCGACTCGCCGCCGAAGAGCGAGAGGGAGAGCATCAGACGGGCCTCGGCTCGGACTCGGCGTCCAGGCCGACCATGCGCCAGGGCGCCTTGCCCGACTCGTGAAGGCCTTCCAGGCGTTGCCGATCCTTGATCGTGTCCATCGGGCCGAAGAAGCCCTCGTAGGCGAATGCGACCACCTCGCCACGTGGGATCAGACGCGCGAACGTCTCCTCGACGAGCTCGTCCCCGGGCTCGATCCAGTCGAGCAGCTCCCTCCGGCACACGAAGAACCCGCCGTTGATCCTCACGTCGGAGTCGCTCATCGGCACCACCGACTGGACGACCCCGAGCTCGTCGGTGACCACTCGGTGCGCGTTCACCTCCGGCCGCACGCAGAGGAACTGGACGAGCCGGCCGGATGCGCGGAACGCATCGACCATCACGTCCATCGGGGCGTCCGTGACGCCGTCGCCGTACGTCGCGAGGAACTCGTCGTCGCCGTCCAGGTATTCCTCCACCGACTTGAGCCGTCCGCCGATCGTCGTCTGCATCCCCGTGTCGACGAAGGTGATCCGCCAGCCGCCGACGTCGCGCTTCAGCAACTCCACGCGAGCCTCGGTACCCCGGCCGTCGAGCACGAAGTCGTTGAAGAGCGCCTCGTTGTAGTTGAGGAAGTACTCGCGGATGACGTCACCCTTGTAACCCAGGCAGAGGATGAACTCGGTGTGCCCCCAGGCGGCGTAGTACCGCATGATCTCCCAGAGGATGGGGCGGTTGCCGATGGGAATCATCGGCTTCGGGATGCGCTGGGTCGCCTCCCCCATGCGCACGCCCAGGCCGCCACAGAAGATGACGACCTTCACCGCGCCGCTCCGAGGTCGGGAACCGTTCCGGGGGAGAAGACCGTCGCGGTCGGGATGGGGACGACCAGCTGCGCCCCCCAGTCGGCCGTGTACGACAGCTGAGCGCTGATCTCGGCCGCGAGATTCCACGGGAGGATCAGGATCAGATCGGGGCGAGTCTCCTCGATCATCTCCGGTGGATGGATCGGGATGTGTGTCCCGGGCGTGTACTGCCCCTGCTTGTAGGGGTTTCGGTCGACCGTGTAGTCGAGGAGGTCGGTCCGGATGCCGCAGTAGTTGAGGAGCGTGTTCCCCTTGCCCGGAGCTCCGTAGCCGACGACCTGCTTCCCGTCGTTGCGCGCCCGAATCAGGAGGTCGAGCAGAACGCGCTTCGACATCTCGACGCGGGACTCGAAGCGGCGGTAGGTCTCGGGGTCTCGGAGGCCCGACGCGTCCTCGCGCTCGACGAGAGCGGCGACGGCCGGCGACACGACCGGATCCTCCTCGGAATGACCGAAGAACACGCGCAGCGATCCACCGTGGGTCGGTATCTCCTCGACGTCCACGACGGAGAGTCCCTGCCGCGCGAAGATCTCGCGGATCGCGATGAGCGAGAAGTACGAGAAGTGCTCGTGGTAGATCGTGTCGTACTCGAGATGCTCGAGCAGCGTCATCAGATGCGGGAACTCGAACGTCGCCGTCCCGCCCTCGGCCAGGAGCGCCTTGACGCCGGCGACGAAGTCGTTGACGTCGGGAACCTGCGCGAGGACGTTGTTGCCCAGAATCAGACGAGGACGCCGGCCCTCGTCGGCGAGCCGGCGCGCCAGGTCGAGCCCGAAGAACTCGACGAGGGTCGGGACGCCCCGGGCGATCGCTGCTTCCGCGACGTTCCGTGCGGGGTCGATCCCGAGCACCGGAATGCCCAGAGGTAGGAAGTGCTGCAGCAGATAGCCGTCGTTCGACGCAAGCTCGACCACGAGGTCGTCGGGCCCGAGCGCGAGACGCGCGGCGATCATGTCGACGTACCTTCGCGCGTGGTCGACCCACGAGTCCGAGTACGCCGAGAAGTACGCGTACTCGGTGAAGATCCCGTCCGGCGCGACGAACTCCGGAATCTGGACGAGCCAGCAAGTCGTGCACACCTTCGCGTGGAGCGGATAGAAGACCTCGGCCTCCCCGAGCGCCTGCTCGCTCAGGACCGTCTGGCAGAGCGGCGACTTGCCGAGGTCGACGAGGCTCAGCGAGAGAGCGCTCTCGCAATGTCGACAGCTCGTCGCGCCGCGCATGGGCGGGGCCTCGAGGGCCTCGTTCACCGTCCTGCTCACCATCCCCACGTCACTGTGTAACGAATTCGGGCCACTTGTCGAGAGGTCGGCCGCACGCAGCCCATCCGATCGGGGCTTGCGGGAATCACCCGAAATAGGGAAAGTGAGTCGCGAGCGCCCGGTCACCGGGCGGGGGAGAAGGACTCAGGGGAAGGAGTGGGGGATGGGAGCGGTGTACGTCGACTCAACGGTCGGGGACGATCTCCGACGCGAAAGATTGTTCTCAGGGGAGCTGTTCGTGTTCTCGCCGAGCGCCAACTCAGCCGGCCTGTGCGGCGTTGCGCGCGAGATGGCCGAGGAGGCGTTCGCCCCCCACGACCCGACGGTCGCGCAGGACTCGATGACGGCCGAGGACTACGCACGGATTCTCGCGGATCTGAAGCCGGCATTCATCCACGATCCGCGCTGCAAGAAGCTCATCGGGGGTCTGCTGGCCGATCTCGGCTGCGACCCGGACCGCACGTACTTCGACGTGCCGCGCCTTCGAACGATGGCGCACGGCGAGTTCATGAAGGCGGGGCTCGCGCTGCAGTTCCACCCGCATCGCGACACGTGGTTCTCGGCACCGTTCGCGCAGCTGAACTGGTGGCTGCCCGTGTACGAGATCGAGTCCGAGAACTCGATGGCCTTCCATCCGCGCTACTTCGACGTCGCGGTGGAGAACAGCTCGGCCATCTACGACTACGACGAGTGGACGCGCTCCGGACGCCAGCAGGCCGCGACGCAGGTCAAGCAGGAGACCCGCAAGCAGCCCGAGGCGCAGGAGCCTCTCGAGCTCGACCCGCAGATCCGGGTCGTCTCGCCGGTGGGCGGCGTCCTGGTCTTCTCGGCGGCTCACATGCACTCGACGGTGCCGAACACGACCGACCGCACGAGGTTCAGCATCGACTTCCGCACCGTCAATCTCGACGATCTCCTCGAGCGTCGTTCCGCTCCGAACCTCGACGCAGCCTGTACGGGCACGACACTCGGTGACTTCGTCCGCGCGAGCGACCTCGAGCCGCTCCCGGAGGATGTGATCGACAGCTACCGGGTCGTGACGTCAGGGGCGGCCTGAGACAGGCTCTCCCGGTACCAGGTAATCGTCCGTCGCAGCCCCTCGACCAGGGGGGTTTGCGCGCGCCAGCCGAGCGCCGCCGCCGCAGTCTCGGGATCGACCTCGATCTGCTGCTCGAGCGGTCGGACGGCGACGCGGCCGAACTCGGGCGCACCCGCGGTCGTCCCGACGAGCTCGACGATCGTCGCGACGACGTCACGCACCGACGTCAGATGCCCCACGCCGATGTCGATCGTCGAGCCCTCGACGTCGGACGCGACGGCCGCGGCGAGGTAGGCCTCGGCGACGTCGCGCGCGAAGACGAGATCGAGCAGACGGTCGCCCGAGCTGAGAGCCGGGCTCCCGCCTGCGAGAAGCGTCGTGATCACGTGTGGGACGAGCTTCGTCGTCTCCTGCCCCGGGCCGTACGCGAACGACGGTCGCAGGATGACGATCGGCGTGGCGAAGAGCGCGTGGAACATGCGGGCGTAGGCGGACGACGCCCATCTCGACGCTCCATAGGGGGACGGAGGCGTCGCCTGCGCGGTGCCGACGGGCTCCTCGAGCAGAGATCCGCTCAACACGACCCGCCGACAGCCGAGGCGCGCGGCAGCCTCGAGCAGCTCGACGCTCGCCACGAGGTTCGCGCGCAACGTCGGGGCGACAGCCTCGAGCGAGCGTTCGCCGCGCACCTCTCCGGCGAGGTGAATCACGATCTCGGGCGCGATCTCGTGCATCAGGTGCGTCGTGACGCCCGGTTGGGCGAGGTCGGCCTGCCACCACGTGACGCCCGCTCGTGCCGGCTGGGGATGCCTGCTCACGGCATGCGTGTCCGCACCGGCGCCGATGAGCTCCAGGACGTTGCGACCGATCAGCCCGCTGGCGCCGGTCACGAGCACACGTGCGCCCGCGCGGGTACTCACCGCGCCGAGCGTCGAGACGGCTCGCGCGAAGGCGCACTCACGTCGGCTGTGTCGTCGTCGCCTCGTCCCGCGCCGGGTGCGCCGGATCCTCGACGCGTTCCAGCCAGGCCTCGCGCCAGTAGGGGAAGATCTCCCTCGGGCAGAACCAGCACCCGACCGTGCGCTCACCCGAGCACGTGACCCCTTCGAGGATGATGCAATCCCGCGAGATGTCGATGATCCGCCCCGTTCGATCGTCGACGATGCGTTGCACCCGGGTCCTGACCCGATAGGTCTCTCCGCAGTGTGGGTGCATCTCTCGATCGAACGAGAGCCCCCGGTTCAACCCCTTGGAGTCGAGGGTCGGGACGATCTCCTCCGGTGGTCGAACCCGTACGAGGTCGCCGGGCGCGAGACCGAGCGGGGGCCGATCGAGCGAATCTCCGTTTCCGACGAGAGGCATCCGGCGCTTGAGGCCCGACCGCACGGCGACCTCGACGACGGCGCCGTAGACCAGGATGCGCATGAAGTGGAGCACCCCGACGTTGCCGGCCTTGAGCTCACGCCAGTACTGGCTCAGATTCGACGTCTTCAACGGCTCGGTCGCGGCGAGGGCCTCCGTAGCCTGGCACCTCCATACCTCCTCCGTCGCCCCGTCCAGCACGCGCAGTGTCCGTGCTCCCCGACGGGTCAGCTGGTCGAGCTCCGGCGCTCCATCGGGCCCGTCGCCGACCGTCGGTGCCGAGCCGTCCACAATGCGTCGAAGCCACGCTTCTTTCCAGTAGATCCGACAGCCCGCCTGACAGCCGTCATGGCCGGAGCCGTCACAGCGGAGATCCTCGAGATAGACCGTGCCTACCATCCGTCGGCTGCCCGTCTGGGAGATGGTGTCGCAGATCTTCTCGACACGCCTGCCGACGGTGAAGCGGCGCCCCACGTACTGGAGCATCTCCGGCATGAAGGGAACGGACTCGAGCCGCCCGTCCACGTCCAGCGTCGTGAGAATCTCCGCGGCAGGTCGAACCTCGACCAGATCGCCGGGACGTAGAGCGCGCTCGTTTTCGACTGACGATTCCCCAGGCACCCCAGATTCTCCCCTCTCGCCTCGCATCATCGGTGGCGGATGAGCGATTGGCAATGGGTCTGATCGGCTGAACTGCATCCGTGCGGTCGAGGTGGCGGGGGGCCCTCTGCCCTCTGCGCGCCGTAACAGGCGACCTTCCCTCTTGGCCGCATCCGCGTTCGGGGGATTCGGGGACGCGAACTCGCCCATAGGCTCCAACCACCCCCTCAGGAGGATCGATGTCGTTGCCCGTTCCCCCCATGGACGAGGAGCTCTCCGTCGCCGAGGGCGTTCCCGGATCTCTTCGCCCACCACGCGCACACCTCGGCGGTATCACGCGGCGCGAGGCCCCGACCGCGGGGCTCCGACCGACCGTTCGCTTCGCCGTCGCATCCGCGCTGACTCTTGCCTGGGTGGGGTTCAGCATCTGGATCTCGGATTCCTGGCGAGACGAGCTCGAGGCCGCGATCGGCCCCGTCATGGGCTGGGTGATTCCGATCTTCCTCGCCTACATCCCCGGCCTCGTCATCGGGTTCATGATCTTCACGCTCCTCATCACCCGGTACCAGGAGCTCCCGCTCGAGCCCCCGAGGGGCACCTGGCCCGAAGGCGAGTGGCCGCCGGTGACGATCCTGGTGGCGGCGTGGAACGAAAGCGACGCGATCGTCCGCACGCTCGACCACATCGCCGAGCTGTCGTATGCGGGTCGCGTGCAGGTCGTCGTCGCCGACAACAACTCGACGGACGACACCGCACTGCTCGCCGACGCGGCGGGTGCTCGTCTCGGGCTCGACTACCGACGGGTGTTCGAGGCGAAACAGGGCAAGCACCACGCGCTGAACACCGCCCTCGCGACGGTGACCACCCCGCTCGTCGTGACGGTGGATGCCGACACCCATCTGCATCCGCAGTCGGTGACGCGGCTCGTGGTTCGCCTCACGACCACGCCGCAGGGCCAGCACGTTTCCGCGTGCGCGGCGGCGCTGGTCGCGGAGAACCCGCTGGCGACGTTCGTCACACGGATGCAGCAGTGGGACTACCGACTCGGGATCAACGGCGTGAAGCGGATGCAGGCTGCCTACAACACGGCGCTCGTCGCCCAGGGGGCGTTCTCGGGCTACTGGACGAGCGACCTGCGTGACGTCGGCGGTTGGCCCGATGCGATCGGTGAGGACATCGTGCTCACCTGGACGATGCTCGGAACTCGGGGGCTCGTGCAGTACGAGCCGGTCGCGCTCGGCTTCACCGTCGTCCCCGTGCGACTCGGTCGGCTCCTGAGCCAGCGCTCACGCTGGGCGCGCGGGATGCTCGAAGGCCTCCAGACGCATCCGCCGCCGAAGCAACCGCGCGTCCTCGCGAAGCTCGTCGCCGGGATCGACTACCTCGTCCCGCTCCTCGACATCGGCGTCATCTTCTTCTGGGTGCCCGGAGTCATCCTCTTCCTCTTCGGCTACCCGTTGCTCTTCGGCTGGTGGTCGATGCTCCTCCTTCCGATGACGATCGCCGTCTTCGGCTTCATGCAGCGCTGGCAAGCACGCCACGTGTTCCGAACGCTCGACATCCACCCGCAACGGGACAAGCGTGGCTTCCTCGGCTACCTGTTCGCGTACCAGGTGCTCACGTCCGCAGCCGCGCTCCGCGGCTACGGTCAGTACGTCATCGGATCGAGTCGCCGCTGGAAGTAGGAACGCAGCGTGTGAGCGGAGCCGCCGGACGTTTGACCTCGGGCTTCGATCAGCGGGGTGCTGCGGCCCGGGCGGCGGCGACGGCTTCGAGTCGGGAATGGACGCCGAGGGCCTGCAGGAGACGGCGGATGTGGTTCCTGACCGTCTCGGTGCTCAGATGGAGCTCGGCGGCGATCTGCTTCGTCGAGCGGCCCTGCTCCAGAAGACGAAGCACCTCGACCTGGCGGGGGGTGAGATGCGGGGGCGGTGCGGTGGGCGCTGTCGTCGGGGCGCTCCTCGAGCAGCCCGAAGACGCCGACCACCGTTTCGCCGTTCCTGAGCGCCACCCCGCTGACCTCCACGGCCACCCGCTTCCCGGCGGTCGAGACCAGGTGGCCGGTCGCCTCCGTGGCCGGGGAGGTGCCGAGCATCTTCTGGGTGAACAGCTCGCGGGCGCGGCGGCTGTCCTCGGGTGCGACGACGGAGGTGAAGTGGCGACCGCGGATGTCGCCGACGAGCCGCTCGGCCGCCGGGTTGAGCCACCGGACGATTCCCGTTTTGTCGAGGACGTAGCTCGGGACGAGCACGTCCTCCAGAGCCTGCTCGACGTCGGCGCCGACTTTCAGGCCAGTGGCCATCTCGGAAGTGTGACTGATCCGCGGGCCGGGCGTCATCGTCGAGCTCTCGCACAAACAGGAAGGCCCGCCGGAGCGGGCCTTCCTGTGCATCAGTTGTCTTGCCGGACTAGCCGTTGTTGTTGAAGTGCGGCTTCGTGCTGCCAGCGAGGTCGAGCTGGGTGAAGACCGACCCTGCGCGGTTCGTGTTGTAGCCGATGCCGCTGATCTTGTTGTTGACGATGTTGTCCTTGTTGCCGTAGTCCACGATCCCGGCCTGGTAGCCGCCAGAGCCGTTGCCGGAGAGGTTCGTGGCCCCGTCGTTGCTGATCGTGTTGTTGACGACCGAGTTCTTGGTCTTGGTCGTGGGCGGGTTCGATCCGCTCGCGTCCGTGTTGTAGACGTAGACGCCCATGTCGTTGTTGATGAGCGTGTTGTTGGTGATCGAGACGCCGGTCGTGATCGGGCCATAGACTGCCGCCGCCGAACACGAGGATGCCGGCGGATGAGGCGTCGTTCGGCACCGGTGTAGGCGTTGCCGGTCACGGTGTTGCCAGTGATCGTTCCGGTCGCGCCGCGCCCGACCTGGATCCCGTTCTGGGCGATGTAGGCCACCCGGCCCTCGCCGGTCACGGTGTTGCCGCTGATCGTGACCGCTGCGCCGGGGCCATTCACCACGATCCCGCCCTTCTGATACTTCGTGACGATGTTGCCGCTGACCGTCCCGGTCGCTGCCGCTGCGGTGCCGTCGAGGTCAAGTCCGGGTTCAACGTCGTGTAGAAGACGCCGACCCCGCGCTGAACGCCGTTGAGCGGCGTGTCGCCGATGTCGTGGATGGATGAGTTCGTGACGTTCACGGCGGCGGCGTTGGCGACGACGCCGTAGTAGAGGGCACCCGAGATGTCGGCCGTCGTCACCGAGCCGGTCGTCCCAGGGCCGTAGTAGACGCCGATGTCGCAGCCGGTCGCGTCGAGCGTGCCGGTCACATTGCCGCCGATCTGCTTGGCCGTCAGGTTGCGGAAGCCGGTCGCCTCGCACTTCGGCTCGACGTTGAATCGTGTCCAGTCGAAGCGCTCGTCGCCTTCGGCACCGAAGACCATGCGAACCTCGACGTACTCATCCGCAGAGACGGTGACGTCGCCGTGCTGTTGTTCACGCACTTGAAGGGATACAGACCATCAGTGACGGCGGGGTTGTAGTTGTCGCGCCGTGTCTCTGGCTCATTTTTCCGTCTGTCCGGTACTCGAAGCAGCTGGCGAAGCCCCTGGTGCTTGTGAACTTGAGGTCTGTGGTTCCGGGGCCTTTGCTGAGCTGCTGAACGTTTGCCCAGCCGTTCGTCGTATTGATGTCGTTGGTGCTGGGCGTGACGGCATTGACCTCGGCCGCCGCTGCGCCAACCCCTGCGAAAGCTGTTGCCGGGATTGCAAGCGCAACCAGCAGCAGCATCATGATGAGACGCTTCACTTAGAGCCTTTCGTTTGTGCGCGGGCCATGTGGCCCGCGATGGGTTTCTCTCGCCGCGGTTCGCCTCTATTGGCTATCCCGCTTAGGTAACGCGACCCCGAGAACCGTCCTCGATCGCGTGAGACGAGCGTAACCGCACCCCGGCCTAAACGGCTTGACCCACGCGGGTCATTCCGCCGGGACGTGTCTACCGTGGTCTTAAGAGTCCGGTGTCGAAAGTCCGAGCAGTCGCACCAGGGGCCTCATCCTTCGGGCGTTGATCTCCGACGGGTTGATCGTCGACCGTACGGTCACCGTGGACGATCCATTCGCGGCTTACGTCGAGCACCCGCGCTAGCTGGCTGATCCGTGACCAGGTGACCACCTAGTTCGCCGCGTTCAGGACCAGCCTCAAGCCTGGCGGTCAGGGACCCTGCTGGGAGTGGTTCCGATGGGCGCGTCCTCGTACCACGTCGGCCGGGTGCGGGACGGCCTCGTCTAGCCACATAGCCCGAGGGGGTTAGGCATCGGCCAATGGTCGCGAGGCTCGTCGCGTCTTCCCACACCGGTTCGGAAGGCGTTGCTCGCCGAGCGGCGAAGAGCGCACTGCGGCGTTCTGCTTCCGAGGGCTAACGCCGGTTGTTGCGGACGGCCGCGCCCGAGGGTCTCGAGGCGCGGCCGTCGCACCTTGGATCCACTCACCAAGCTGCCGAGTCTCTTCGCGCTCTGCCAACAAGGATGCAGCGGCCTCTCGACGAAACCGCGTCGTAACCGGATGCGACGACCGCATCCTCGAACGGGAGGCAGCGATGAATTCACGGAGCATGGCCGGATGGATCGGGTTTGCCGGCATCTTGATGGTGCTCCTCGGTGGGCTCAGCGTCTTTCAGGGCCTGATCGCGCTTTTGGAGGACGACTACTACGTCCCCACACAGGCGGGCTACCTGGTCTTCGACATCACCGCGTGGGGCTGGATCATGCTGATTTGGGGCGTCGTCTTGGCGCTCGTCGGTTTCGCTCTGCTCAATGGCGCGAGCTGGGCGCGGTGGGTGTCAATCGTGCTTGTGAGCGTCAACGTGTTTGGCCAACTCGGCTTTCTCGGCAACACCAACGACCAGGTGTGGCTGCTGATCACGCTGACGTTCAACATCATCGTTCTCTACGCCTTGATCGTCCGATGGCACGAGAGCGAGCGGGAGCTAGAGACTCGCTGAGCACACCAAATCCCTTCCTGTGCGGGGGCAGCCGACCAGAAGCGCCCTCGCACAGGAGCTGAGAGACCAGCCAAAGGCCATCTCTTGCCCCCGGTATCGCGGCTGAACGAAGGTCAAGAACCCTTCGTCTCGGCGTCCATCCTCGTCTCGAAGCCGTCGCCGTCGCCCGCGCCGCATCGCCCTAGCCGGCGCTTCCCGGCCGGACGCTATCTTCGGCCCGAGCTCGCAGGCACATTGAACATGCTCGTTGTCGGAGCGGGTTCGATTTCATACCTTCCGCACATGGCACAGGTCGAGCGGAGCGACGCATGGACAACGTCCCTGGCGGCCGACAGGGTCGGGTCTGCCATCGAGGAGTTCGCGGCCCGGATACGGATGAGGGTGATGCGCCCGAGTCCGAACAGATTTGTGATGAACCATGGCTCCAACCCAAGGGCTCGCGCCTTCGGCGTGTGGTTTGAACCGAGCTCATTGCCTTCCAAGGCGTACATCGAAACGAGCACGGCTCCGGGCGGCACACGGCTAAGCGTTCGGATTGAGGAAACCTGGCCCAACTATCTCGAGGCAAAGGCAAGGAGGGAGTACGCCGCATTGTTCGACCAGTGGCTGCAGGCTCTTCGCGAGGCGATACCGGCTCTGCCGGACGAGCATGGGGGTCAGGGGCACGACATCGCGGGTGAGCTCGCTCGGCTCGCCGAGCTTCATGCGCAAGGCGTAATCACGGATGAAGAGTTCTCCGCCGCGAAGGCCGCGGTGTTAGCGCGACCCGACACCACTGGTTCGGACCCGTAGCGCCCCCGCTGCCGGCTAGCGCCTCCATCCACGCAGGTAGACCCGAGCGCGAGACGATCATCCGTGCGCGGCGGGTAGTTGCACCGTGACGCGGAGCCCGCCGGCGGCGCGGGGGGTGAGGGTGAGGGTTCCGTCGTGTGCCTGGGTGATGCTCTTGGCGATTGCCAGGCCGAGGCCGACACCTGCGTGGTCGGTGCGTATGCGTTTGGTGCCGCGAAGAAACGGCTCGGCAAGCGTGGCCACCGACTGTGGGGTGAGCTTCTCGCCGGTGTTCTCGACAGCGAGCGACACACTCTTGGGGTGAACGCGGGTCGTGACCCACACGGTGCCGTGTTCGGGCAGATTGTGGACGATCGCGTTGTGCATGAGGTTCGTGCTCAACTGCAGCAGGAGCGCGTGTGAGCCGACGGTGGGGGTCATGTCGCCGGAGGTCTCGATGGTGAGGCCGCGTTTTTCTGCGAGGGGGAAGAGCGTTTCACTGGCTTCTTCAGCTATGAGGGACAGGTCGACGGGTTCTCGGGTGAAGGACCGTTGGTCGGCGCGGCTGAGCAGGAGCAGTGCTTCGGTGAGGTCGATCGCTCGGGTGTTGACGGTGTGGAGGCGGTCGACGAGCTCGCCGGTGTCGCGGTTCAGGTCACTGCGGGCCACGTCGAGAAGTGTCTGCGTGATCGCCAGCGGGGTGCGCAGTTCGTGGGAGGCATTGGCTGCGAATCTCTGCTGTTCGGCGATGTGTGCTTCGAGCCGCGCGAGCATGGTGTCGAAGGCGTCGGCGAGTTCGCGGAACTCGTCTCTGCGGCCCGGTAGCCGGATTCGGTGGGAGAGCGATCCGTTCGCGGCCGTGCGTGTGGCGTCTGTGATGCGAGTCAGGGGAGCGAGCATCCGGCCGGCGAGAAGCCATCCTCCCAGGAGACCGAATACCAGCAGGAACACCAGCGCGATGGCCGCGGCCGGAGCGAAATCGCGCAGGAGGAAGGAGTTGTTCCCGGGCACCAAACGACCGATGGTGCTGATCGCACCGTCGGGTACGTATCGCAGGAGGACCTCAAAAGATTGCCGGCGCTGGCCGGCGAGCCACGCGGCGGCGAGCATCAAGGCACCCGCGAGCATGAGGAAGCCGGCGTAGCTGAGGGTCAGTTTGAGGCGGACACTCAAGCCACGGGCTCTATCCACGGTCTCCTCCCTCACGCCCGGTGTCTGGTTGAGTGCTGATGCGGTAGCCGACGCCGGCCACGGTGGCGATGATCCAGGGTTCGCCGAGGCGTTTGCGCAGTCCCGAGACCGTGATGCGCACGGCATTGGTGAACGGGTCTGCGTTCTCATCCCACGCCCGTTCCAGTAGCTCTTCGGCGCTGACGGTACCGCCTTCGGCAGCGACGAGGACTTCGAGCACTGCGAACTGCTTCCGGGTCAGCGCGACGTAGCGGCCGTCGCGGTAGACCTCTCGGCGGAACGGATCCAGCCGCAGACCTGCGATCTCTCGCACCGGCGGCCTGTTGTGTGCGCGCCTGCGGTCGAGCGCTCTGAGCCTGAGCACGAGTTCTCGGAGTTCGAACGGCTTCGTGAGGTAGTCGTCGGCGCCGAGCTCGAACCCGGTGGCCTTGTCGTCGAGGCGGTCGGCGGCGGTGAGCATGAGGATCGGCATGCCGTTGCCGGAGGCGACGATGCGTTTGGCGATCTCGTCGCCGGTAGGTCCGGGAATGTCTCGGTCGAGGACGGCGAGGTCGTAGGCGTTGACGCTCAGCAGCTCCAGAGCGGTGTCGCCGTCACCTGCGATGTCGGCCGCGATCGCTTCCAGGCGGAGGCCATCGCGGATGGCTTCCGCCATGTAGGGCTCGTCCTCGACGAGCAACACACGCATGCCCCGATGCTACGAGCTGGCGCATGTCGTCGGCATATCCAAAACCAGATACGTGCTGGCAACACCACGCTGCCTTGACTGGAGGCATGACCGACAGCAAACGAGCACGAACAACGACCCGTCGGATTCGGATTCGCAGGATCCGTGCCGCCGGCCTGCTAATCGTTATCGCGGCGATCGCCGCAGCCCTCGGCTCCGAGTTGCTGGCGTCCTCGTCCTCGTCCTCGACGGCAGCATCACCCATCGACGTCCCTCGCAGCGAGCACCGTGGTGTGCTTGGCGAGGTTGACGGTGCCGTCCCGGCCGGCACGACGGTCTTCGATGACGCGTTTCCGGGTGTAGCCAACCTTGATCCAGCTCTCCTCGGTGCCCTGCGCCAAGCCGCAACTGATGCCGCGGACGACGGGGTCGAGTTCCTCGTCGATAGTGGCTGGCGTTCGCCGGAGTACCAGGAGCGACTACTCCAGCAGGCGGTCCTGAAGTACGGCTCGGAAGAGGAAGCTGCCCGATGGGTGGCCACCCCCAACACGTCTGCCCACGTGTCGGGGGACGCGGTCGACGTTGGGCGCTCCGATGCCACGGCGTGGCTGTCCGAGCACGGCGCCGCGTACGGGCTATGCCAGATCTACAGCAACGAACCCTGGCACTACGAACTGCGCCCCGAAGCCATCGATCACGGTTGCCATCCCATGTACGCCGACCCGACGCACGACCCAAGGACGCAGCAGTGACCCCAACAAGGCCCGGCAGGGAACCAATGTCAACTCAACTACGAGACGCGGGAGAACCTGAGCTAAACGCTGCCGATGGCCACCCGGCAGCAGGCCAGGAGGACGGACGCTGTCCGTCCTCCTGGCTTCTAATCGATCACAGGCACAGCTGGGCTTTCCCGAACGGGACGAGCGGCTAGCCAATCACGTTGAAGATGAAGTCGAACTCGGTCGCACTTCTGACCTTGAGTTCCAACGAGCCGCGCGCGTTCCGGTAGGCGCCCGTTCCGCCGGTGATCGCGAACGTCGAGTCGCCGGCGTCGAAGAAGGGGCCCTCGACGGTGATCTGGCCGTCGGCCAAGAACGTCGTGTAGTTGCACTCCCACGACTTACCGACCTCGGTGCGGACGCAGTACCCCTGGTCGGTACCCACCTTGTGGATGTTCGCCTCGTCGAAGACCTCGTTCGCGAACGTGAGCAAATCGCCTGCGGAGTCCCCCGCGGCGCCGAGGTCGGTGACGGTGTCCGTCGTCGCACGCTCGACGACGTGAATGGTCTTCCCCGGACTCGAGCCCGGGTCGGCGCCGCCGTTCACGACCGCGACAAGGAGGACCGTGAGGGCAGCAGCAGCGACGAGTGCAAGCAGGCGCTTCATGAGCGTCCCCTTCCTCTCGGAGGCGACCCGCGGTGCGTTGGGTCACCCACCTCGGACGCGCCTCGGGGTTCCGCGAGCGACTCTACTCCTCGGGCGAACACGCTGAAACGGTCACGTCGCGCTAGCCCCGGCCCTCACTTTCAGGCTCTCTCTACTTCGCCTTCGCGACGACGTCCTCCACGAGCTTCTTGGTTTCGGCGTCGAGGTGGCCCTTGGCGGCGACCTTCTCGATGGCCTTGACCACGGCGGTGATCAAGGCGCTGCGCGACTGTCCGGGCATCGGTTCACCTCCTCGGGCTGGCCTTCTCCGGGTGACGCCTCATGCGTCCCTGATTCAGCGCCGCTCCGATATCCCGGGACCATCTCGGGCGGGCAGCGCCTTCATTTCAGCCGTAGCAGCCGACACCGGAGGGCTGTCAAGTCGCCGCCGACCAACCCTGTAAGGGTTCGGATTTCGTGAGCAGTCCCTCAGAGACAGTGACGAGCTCACGGCCGTCCACGGAAGTCGGGCGGATAAGGAGGTAGGCCCGGCCACTGGCCCGGCCCAAACCCGGTGACCGCCGCCGGCGTTGCACCGCGCTGCGAGATGCTCGGCGCCGGTGTCCCGCCCGAGTCGAATGCGAGGGCGACCAACAGCCAAGTGACCGCCGCCGCCAGAACAGCAGCGGCGATGAGCAACCCGATCAGGCGCCCTCGTCTGATCTGGACTGTCGTCGGAATGGTGGTCGAAACGTTCACAGCTCAACTCCTCTCGGGTCGACGATCACTGCACGTGTGCCTACCTTGGCCCTGCACGGCATCGCTCGCGACGGGGGGCACCCCCGAGAAAACCCCTGAACTTTCCTCCGTAAGCCCGTGACCGCCGTTTGTCGTCCGTTCGGACAGGGGCCAATATCCCGCTGAGTGATCAGCGCACGGACCGCGCCCTTGCTGGAGCGCGAGGACCCGCTCGCGCTCGTCGAGACGCTGCTCGTCGAGGCCCGAGACGGGCGAGGAGTGCTCGTGCTGTTCGAAGGAGCGCCGGGCATCGGCAAGTCGCGCCTGCTCGGCGCCGCGTGCGAAGCAGCAGAGACTCTCGGCTTCCAGGTGCTCAGCGCCCGAGGGGGCGAGCTGGAGCGCGACTTCTCGTACGGAGTCGTCCGCCAGCTCTTCGAGACGCGTCTCGCTTCCTGCGGCGAGGCGGAGCGTGCACGCCTCCTCGCCGGCGCGGCACACCTCGCCTCGCCGCTCTTCGAATTCGGCGAAACGAGCGGTTGGCTCGCCCGCGGGGAGGACGCCTCGCACACAACGCTCCACGGTCTCTTCTGGCTGACCGCTAACCTCGCCGAGCTCGGGCCGCCCCTGTTGCTCGCGGTGGACGACGTCCAGTGGTGCGACTCGCCCTCCCTGCGCTTCCTCTCCTTCCTCGCCCGCCGACTCGAGGGACTTCCCATCGCAGTGGCAGCGTGCGTCCGGACGGGAGAACCCGATGTCGACACGGCCGTCCTCGAAGCACTCGAGTCGGAGCCGCTCGCCACGGTCGTTCGTCTGGCCCCGCTCAGCCCTAACGCCGTCGCGCAACTCCTCCGCGAGAGGCTCGGGAGCGATCCCGCAGAGGAGTTCGTGCAAACGGTGCACTCGTCGTGCACGGGGAATCCGTTCCTGCTCAACGAGCTCGTCCACGCCGTTCTCGAGGAACGGATCGAGCCGACTGCGAGCGCGGCCGCACGTGTCCGCCAGCTCGGGCCCGAGTCGCTCTCTCGCTTCGTCCTGCAGCGGCTACGCCGCCTCGGCCCTGACGCCGAGGCCCTCGCCCGGGCCGTCGCAATCCTGGGCGAAGAGCGCGACCTGGCACTTGCCGGTGCGCTCGCCGGTCTGGACCCGGAGGCAGCTGCCGGGGCTGTAGCCGTGCTCGCCCGGTCGGACATCCTCCGCCCTCGCGGTCCGCTCGCGTTTGCGCACCCTGTTCTCCGCGCGGCCGTGTACGCCGACCTGGGCGAGGCCGAGCGCGAGCGCGGCCACGAGCGAGCGGCGAAGCTGCTCGGCGACAGCGGTGCTCCTGCTCAACGGGTCGCCGCTCACCTGCTGAACGTCCCGCCGCGGGCCCGTGCCTCGGTCGTCGCAACCCTGCGCGAGGCAGCGCAGCGGGCAAGCGACGAGGGCGCGGCCGACGTCGCAAGGTCGTACCTCGAGCGCGCGCTGATGGAGCCTCCTGACGCACACGAGCGGGCGGACGTCGTGTTCGAGCTCGGCTCGGCGGAGCTGCGGTCCGGCTTACCCGGCGCGCTCGGTCACCTTCGGGAGGCGCACGAGCTCGTGCGAGGAGAGCCGCCTTCTGCGGAAGTTGCGCTCGCACTTGCCAACGCGTACTTCGCCGAGGACGTCGATCTGTTCGAAGCTGCGGAGGGTCTCCAGCGAACGATCGAGGGGATCGATCCCAGCGACGCTGCTCTCACGCAGCGGCTCGAGGCCGAGCTGATCATGTGGGCCCGGTTCGACGATCGCCTGTACCCGATGGCTCGCGAAAGGCTCGCCCGAATTGCCGACCGAGCGACCGAGGACAGTCTCGGCGGCCGTTTGACGATGGTGCTGGTCGCGTCGGAGCTCGCGCGTGCCGGCGAATCGCCCGACCGAGCGCGCGAGCTCGTGCAGCGCGCTCTGGCAGGCGGCCTTCTTCTCGGTGGCGAGAGCTTTCAGGGGTACCTGGTGGCGGTCGCGGTGCTCCTGAGCCTTGACGAGCTCGATACCGCGGTGCGGCTGTACACAAAGTGGCTCGAGCTCGCCCGTACGCAGGGCTCGGCCTCGGCGTTCGCGCATGCGTCGTCGTTCCGTGCCTTTGCACTGCTTCGCCGCGGTGACTTGTCGGAGGCCGAAGCCGACGCCAGAGCGGCCCTGGACGCAGCTGATCCCGTCGGTTTTACGTATGCCCTCCTGGCCGAGGCGCTCGCCGAGCGTGGTGATTTCGGCGAGGCGATTCAGACGCTCGACCTCGCCGCCACGCCGGAGGATCACCACACGTGGGAGACAGCGCGCTTACTCGCCCACCGCGCGGAGCTTCGCATCGCCGGCGGCGACGTTGCGCAGGGACTCGCCGATCTCCTTGCCGCAGGCAAGACGATCGGATCCTTCGGGATCCACAACCCGAGCTACTCGGCGTGGCGCTCCCAGGCAGCGCTCGCGACGCTCGGCCTGGGCGATCGTCAAGAGGCCCGCCGGCTCGTCGGGGAGGAGATCGAGCTTGCTCGCCGCTGGGGAGCCCCGCGTCCCCTCGGCGTCGCCCTGCGGGCCGCGGGGCTCGTCGAGGGCGGCGACGAGGGTCTCGCGCTCCTCCGCGAGTCGGTGGAAGTGCTCGCCACGTCGCATGCGCAGCTCGAGCGGGCCAAGTCGTTCACGGAGCTGGGAGCCGCGCTCCGTCGCGCCAACCAGCGCGCCGAAGCCCGCTCCTTCCTCCAGGACGGACTCGAGCTCGCCCGTCGGTGCGGCGCGATCGTGCTGGCCGAGCGCGCACACGCAGAGCTCCTCGCGACGGGGGCGCGGCCGCGGCGCCTCGTCCTCAGCGGCATCGACTCGCTCACGCCGAGCGAGCGGCGAGTCGCACGAATGGCGACCGACGGGCAGACGAACCGCGAGATCGCCCAGGCGCTCTTCGTCACCCCGAAGACAGTCGAGACGCACCTCTCGCACGTCTACCGCAAGCTCGGGATCCAGGCGCGGTCGCAGCTGCCTGGAGCATGGTCAGAGTCGTCGAGCTGAGGTAACGGGCCTCGCAGGGGCTCAGGCGGCGAGCGGAGAGCGCACCCCGCCGCCGAGCGCGCGGCCCGTTGCGGGATCGAAGAAGTGGAACCGGTCGCAGTCGACCGCGAGTTCCAACGGCGCTCCAGGCGAGACGGCGCGGCGGAGGTCGAGGCAGGCGGTGAAGCTCGCCCGCTCGTCGGCGAACAGGATCCCGTCGTCGTCCGTCGTCTCCGTGGCGGCGCGCACCGCCTCGGCGCTCACGCGGGGCGCGTCGATCGTGAAGATGACGTCGATCTGCGAGCCGAGGTCCTCGACCACATCGGGCTGGACCGCCATGCGTGGGAGATGGGGCTGTGCGGCCTCGCCGTGCACGAAGTCCGTCGGACGGATGCCGAGGATCACGCGGCCGTCGCGACCGCGAAGCGGCGACGACTCGTCGAGCGCGAAGCTGTAGCCCGCGAACGAGACCTGTCCGTCGGCCAGGTCGGCGTCGACGAGGTTCATCGACGGCGAGCCGATGAACGCTGCCACGAACAGGTTGGCCGGCTGGCGGAAGAGGTTCTGCGGAGTGTCGACCTGCTGCAGGACACCGTCCCGGAGCACGGCGACACGCTGCCCGAGCGTCATCGCCTCGACCTGGTCGTGCGTGACGTACACCGTCGTGACACCGAGTCGATCGTGCAGCTTCGCGAGCTCGGCCCGCATGGAGACGCGGAGCTTGGCGTCGAGGTTCGAGAGGGGCTCGTCCATGAGGAACGCCTTCGGCTCGCGAACGATCGCCCGCCCCATGGCGACGCGCTGCCGCTGGCCGCCGGAGAGCGCAGCCGGCTTACGGTCGAGCAGCTCGTCCAGGCCGAGGGTCTTGGCGATCTCCTCGACCCGTCGCTTCCACTCCTCCTTCTGAAGCTTCCTCAGCTTGAGGCCGAACGCGAGGTTCTGCCTCACCGTCATGTGGGGATAGAGCGCGTAGTTCTGAAAGACCATCGCGATGTCTCGCTGCTGTGGCGGGAGCTCGGTGACGTCGACGCCGCCGATCAGGACGTCGCCCGCCGTGACGTCTTCCAGCCCGGCGATCATCCGCAGAAGCGTCGACTTGCCGCAGCCGGACGGGCCGACGAGGACGCAGAACTCGCCCTCGGTGATCTCGAGCGAGAGGTCGTCGACAGCGCAGACGCCGTTCGGGTAGACCTTCGTGACCCGGTCGAGCGTGATCCCGGTCATGCCACGCTTCTCTCGGGCTCTGCGGACGTCGCCGACTGCCGTCGCAGGACGGCCGGGATCAGCTCTCCGTGTGCGTGGACGAGATCGGCGCAGAGCTCGTCGATCTGGTCGAGGGTCAGCGTCGCCGCTGCGTTGGGGTCGACCATCGCGGCGTGCCGGATGTGCTCCGGTCGTGCCTCGAGCACCGCCCGCACCGTCAACTCGACGACGTTGACGTACGTCCTGTTCAGCGCTGCGAGCTGAGGAGGGTAGTCGGGGACAGGTGTGGGTCGGACGCCGGTGTGGTCCACAAGGCACGGCACCTCGACGCACGTGCCCTCGGGCAGCGCCGAGATCAGGCCCGTGTTGGGGACATTGCCGTAGACGACGCTCGGCTCGCCGGTGACCATCGAGTTCACGATCGATGCGGCGTATTCGTTCGACGGCTCGACCGTCATCGCGCTGCCACTCGCGAGCGCCGCTTTCACCCCCGCGAACGCCTCGAGGTTCTCCTCGCTGCGGCGGATGTACTCGCCGACCGGGATGCGGTAGCGGTCGAGCTCGCGATCGTGCCCCATGAACCAGGGCACGTACTCGGCGGCGTGCTCGCTCGACTCGGTCGGGAAGTAGCCGAGACGCCGGTAGAGGGCGACCCGGACGCGTCGCCCGAGCTCGGGGTCGGTGGCGATCCGCTCGTCGAGCCGCGGATACAGGTTCTCGCCCTCGCGCTCGAAGCGGAGGACGAATGCCTGGTGGTTGACCCCCGCCGCGAGAAACGTGACCTCCTTCTCGGGCACGTCGACCAGCCGGCACAACTCCTCGACCGTGAACTGGACCGAGTGACAGAGCCCGACGACGTTGGTCGTCGGCGTGCCCTGGTAGACGAGCTCGCAGAGCGCCGCCATCGGGTTCGTGTAGTTGAGAAGCCAGGCGCCGGGCGGACAGAGGTCGGGCATCTCCCGTCCCAGCGCGAGCATGTGCTCCGCCGTGCGGAGGGTGCGGAAGATACCGCCGATGCCGAGTGTGTCGCCGATCGTCTGACGAAGCCCGTACCGCGCCGGGAGCTCGAAGTCGCGGAGCGTCGCCTCGTGTCCCCCGATCTGGACCATGTTGAGGACGAAGTCGGAGCCGTGGAGCGCGGCGCGCCGATCGAGGTGCGTGCTGATCCGTGGGCTCGCCCGGCGCTCGCCGGCTACGTAATGCGCCATCGCCTCGGCGGTGTCGAGCCGGTCGGCGTCGATGTCGTGGAGCGCGATCTCGACCTCGCGCAGCGCCGGGAGCGCGAGGAGGTCGCCGAGCAGGTTCTTCGTGAAGACGACACTGCCCGCGCCGACGAACGCGATCCGCGTCATCCCTTGTGCGCCCCGAGGGTCAGCCCCTTGACGAACTGCTTCTGGAGCAAGACGAACACCACGAGTGTCGGGATCGCGGTCAGGAGCGCTCCCGCGGCGAGCAGGTTGTTGTCGGTGAAGAACTGACCCTGGAGATTGTTCAGTGCCGTCGTGATCGGCTGCACATCGCTGCTCGGAGCGAGGATGAGCGCCCACAGGAAGTCGTTGTAGATGAACGTGAACTCGAGGGTCGCGAGCGCAGCGAGTGCGGGCTTGCAGAGCGGCAGCATGATCATGAAGTACTGGCGGAGGACGCCTGCGCCGTCTACCCGTGCGGCCTCGCTGAGCGACCGCGGGATGGTCTTCATGTAGTTGGCGAGCACGAACGTGCAGAAGCCGGTCTGGAACGCGACGTTGATCGCGATCAGGCCGACGTACGAGTCGTAGAGGTACCCGCTCGCCGAGAGCCAGGTCGGGATTGGCGTCCACAGATAGAGGCGATACAGCGGCTGGAGGACGACCTGCGGCGGCAGGAGGTTCGCCGCCATGAAGAAGATGAGCAGGGGGACGTTGAACCAGTAGCTGTATCGAGAGACGACGAACGCGACGGCGGACGAGAAGAGCAGGATCAGGAAGATCGCCGGGATCGCGACGATGATCGAGTTCCAGAAGTAGTGCAGCATCCCCGACTGGGTGTAGGCGTTCGTGAAGTTCGTGAAGCCGAACCCTCGTGGCCACGAGACGTAGCCACGCTCGGACGTGTCCGAGTAGGGCCGCATCGCGGTGAAGATCGCCCACAGGATCGGCGTGGCCCAGAGCAGGACGGTCAGGATCAGAAACGTGTGGAGGGCGATCCGCGACGGCCTCGTCCGACGCTTCCGCCGTCGCGGGCGGCTCGCCGCTCCCGTCTCCACCGCCGCTCCCGTCTCGACCGCCGCGCTCGTCATGACTCCGGCGCCTCCTGGAAGCTGTTCCACACGAAGATCGCGATCGGGATGACCGAGATCGTCAGCAGCACGACGGCGATCGCCGAGCCGTATCCGATCCGGCTCGCCTCGCCGATGATGTTGCCCGTGATCAGGACCGAGAGCAGCTCGAGGCCGTTCCGGCCGCGGTTGATGATGTAGACGATGTCGAACGCACGTAGCGCCTCGATCACCGTGATCACGACGAGCACGATGTTGATCGGCTTCAAGGCGGGCAGGACGACCCTGAAGTACGTGCGCGCCCCGCTCGCGCCGTCGATCGCCGCGGCCTCGCGCAGCGTCGGGTCGAGCGCCTTGAGCCCTGCGAGGTAGAGGATCATCACGTAGCTCGCGTGGCGCCAGCAGGCGAGGACGAGCACGGCCCAGAGGCTACGGCTGGGGTTCCCGAGCCAGTCGATCACGTGACCGTGCCGCGGGTCGGCGAAGAGGCTGCTGATCAGGCCCTGCTGCGGCGACAGGATCAGCTGGGAGATCAGGCCGATGATCGCGGGTGCGATGACGACCGGGATGTAGAAGATGCTCTGGTAGAACCGCGAGCCCCGGATCTGCTTGTCGAGCTGGTAGGCGAGGAACATCCCGAGGGGCGTCCCGACGAATGCGAGCGCGGCCAGCCAGTAGAGGTTGTGCCTGAACGCGGGCCAGAAGGGCGGATAGATGGTCGCTATCTGCTGATAGTTGGTCGTCCCGGTCCACTCGATCGTGTCGAGCCCGCCGATGCCGTCCCAGTCCGTGAACGAGAGGCCGATCGAGGAGATCGTGGGGAACCAGATCAGGGCTCCGGTGAGGAGCACCGGGATGCCGACCATGACCGCCATCGCGATGCGGTCGCCGGTCGAGAGGCGGACGGCGCGCTTTCTCCTTCGCGCGCCGTCCACCCTCGCGGTCGTTGCGATGTCGGCGGCCATCGCGCCGGGAGGCTCCTAGGTCACACTCCGAAGATCGCCTTCTTCTGCTTCTCGATGCCCTGCACGAGCTTGTTGATGTCGCTGCCCTGACTGCTGATGAAGCTCTGCAGCGACGGGATCATCACCGTCGAGGCGAAGTCGGGCCGCGTATCGCGGTCCATGTACTGGGCGATGTGCTTGGTCGAGGCGATCAGCTTCGCCGACTTCTTCTGGAGCGGCGAGTACTTGGACGTGTTCGTGTGCCTGTTCGCACCGAGGTTGCCCGAGTTGATGGCCAGGTACGCGTCGATGGCCGGAGCCGTGCCCAGGAAGCCGACGAGCTTCTTCGCGTCTTCCAGGTTCTTCGGCTTCTTCGAGATCATGTAGCCGTCGATCGGGGCGTCGATCGAGTCCTGCCCCCATTTCGGGTTGATGACCGGGAACGGGAAGAAGTCGATGTCCTTGGCATTGGCGGGCTTCATTGCCCCCGTGAGGAACCCGCCGAGCAGGAACATGCCGGCCTGCTTGTTCTCGAGCTGTGCCGCGCCGTCCTGCCAGCTGAGGCCGAGGGCGCCCTCCGAGTAGTAGGGGAAGAGCTCCCGCCACTTGTTGAAGACCGCCTTCACCTGCGGGCTGTCCCACGATTGCTTCCCCGCCATGAGGCGCACGTGGTACTCGTAGCCGTTGATCCGCATGTTGATGATGTCGAACCAGCCCATCGGGGGCCAGCCGTCCTTGTCCGTGAACGCGATCGGCGTCAGCCCGTCGGTCTGCATCTTCTTGGCGAGGGCTTTGAACTGCGCCCAGGTCCTGGGGGCCGTGTAGCCCTTCTCCTTCCACAGGCTCTTGCGGTAGTACACGGCCCATGGGTAGTTCTTGTTCGGCACGAAGTACTGGTGCCCGTCGAGACCCGTCGAGGCGGCCTTGAAGGCGGGCGGCATCTGCGGCGTGAGGACCTTCCAGACGTCGTCGATCGGGGTCGCCAGGCCCTTCGCGGCGAAGAACTGCATCCGGTAGCCGGCGAACCAGGTGAACACGTCGTCCGGGTGGCCCTGCAGGTAGCTGTTGATCTGCTCCTGGAACGGGCCGTGCGCGAACGTGTGCGTCTTGACCGCGATGCCCGTCCTCTTGGTGAACAGCTTCGTGTCCGCGGCGAGCGCGGGGATCCCGGCGTTCTCCTCGTACGACGCGAGCGTCACCGTGCCCGCCAGAACGCCCCGGGCAAGCATTCCTCGCGCGGCAGCACCGGAAGCGGTCAGCCCGTAGGCCGCCAGCGCGCCGGTCGCACCGGTGGCCAAGAGCTTCCCTCTCGTCAATGTCCGGCCGGCCCCGCTGGGCTCGGCCGACGGAGGTCGTGCTGCTGACATGAGAGCCTCCTCGGTCTCGTTCGAGCGAGCGAATCCGCACAGAATCGCACTCGATCGCTCAGAAATCAAAATCGGGTTACACTGGCACGTCGAGCGGGATCATGTCAAGCATGTCGGGAAAACGGACCCGGCGGCGTAGTCTGGTCTTGTTCGAACGTGTTGAGTATTGTCCTGATCTGTCATGCTCGCCGGACAACGCCAGAAGCTGATCCTCGATGAGCTACGACGCCGCAGCGCGGTCCGTGTCAGCGAGCTGACCGAGCTGCTCGGCGTCTCCGACATGACCATCCGGCGCGATCTGGACGTCCTCGCGTCGGCCGGCCTCGTCCACAAGGTTCACGGCGGTGCCACGGCGCCGGATCGGCTGAGCGCAGACGAGCCGGGGTTCGAGGCCAAGTCACAACGCCAGCTCGACGAGAAGGAGGCGATCGCTCGAGCCGCGAGCGCCCTCGTCGAGCCGGGCCAGGCGATCGGGCTCACGGCGGGTACGACGACCTGGCGCCTTGCGCACTACCTGCTCGACGTTCCGGACTTGACGGTGGTGACGAACTCGCTCCAGGTAGCGAGCGTGCTGCACGGCGTGCCTCGGCCCGATCTGCAGGTGATCCTCTCCGGGGGAGTCCGGACACCGTCCGATGCACTGGTCGGACCCGTTGCGGTCGCGACCCTCCGCGCGCTCCACGTCGACGTGCTGTTTCTCGGCGTGCACGGCATCAGCGTCGACGCCGGCTTCTCGACCCCGAACCTGCTCGAGGGCGAGACGGACCAGGCGCACCTCGCCTCGGCCGAGCGGGTGGTCGTCGTCGCCGACCACACCAAGTGGGGCGTGCGCGGGCTCAGCAGGATCGCGCGGCTCGACGAGGCCGACGTGCTCGTCACGGACGCCGGACTGTCCCCCGACGCTCGCGGCGTCCTGGCGGAGCACATCGACGAGCTGATCGTTGCGCCCGTGCAACGCGCTCGACCCGGGCGGGACGGCTCCCCGGGAGCCGAGGTCGCGTGACCGCCCCGCACCAGAAGTCGAAGCGCAGGCCCGCGTCAAGGCTCACTCGCTCCGAGCTCCGAACCGACGTCGCGAACGGCGTCCGGACGTACATCGTCGCCTCGCGGCAGGCACGTCCCAACCTCCCGGAAGCGACGTGCCCGTTCTGTCCCGGTGGCCTGGAGGCACCGGAGCAGTACGACGTGCGGTGGTTCCCGAACCGCTGGCCGGCGATGCCGGACGAACGGTGTGAGGTGATCCTCTACACCCCCGACCACGATGCGACGTTCTGGTCACTCGGCCCTGACGCGGTGCGCAAGGTCATCGACCTCTGGGCCGAGCGGAGCGAACGCCTCGGCGCCCGGGAGGACGTCTCGTACGTGCTCGTGTTCGAGAACCGCGGTGCCGAGGTGGGCGCCACGATCACGCATCCGCACGGGCAGATCTATGCATTCGACTTCGTCCCCGAGGCGCCGCTCCGCGAGCTCGAGCGCGGCAGCCAGTTCGACGACCCCGGCGAGCGGCTCGTATCCACGTGCGACGGCTGGCGCGCATGGGTTCCCGGTGCGCCGGTCTTTCCGTTCGCGCTGCTTCTCGTGCCCGACGAGCAGGTTCCCGACCTGCCGACGCTCGGCGACGCCGGTCGTCGAGGTCTGGCGGAGATCCTGGTCGACGTCCTCGGACGACTCGATCGAATGTTCGCCGCTCAGACGCCGTACATGCTCTGGATCCACCAGCGACCGTTCGACGGCGGCGAGTGGCCGGGCGCGCGGCTGCACGTCGAGATCGTCTCGCCCTGGCGCGCCCCCAACGTGCCCCGTTACGTCGCCGCCGGGGAGCTCGGCTCGGGTGTGTATTTCAATCCGGTGGCACCCGAGGCCGCCGCGGCGTCGTTGCGCGAGGCGGCGGCAGCCGGAGCATGACGACGGCGCTCGACCGGCTGCTCCATCCCGGCGGGCAGCCGAGCTGGGAGTCTCCGGAGCTCCAGAGCCTGAACCGACTGCCTGCGCGCGCCACCCTCGTCTCGTTCCCGAGCCCCGAGGCTGCGCTCGCGTTCGCCGACCCGTCGCCGTTGCGGCGGTCGCTCAACGGCGTGTGGGAGTTCAGGCTCGTCGATCGGCCGGCCGCAGCGGCAGCCGCGGCCCGGGCGCGGCGCGGCTGGGACCGCGTCGACGTCCCCGGTCTGTGGACGATGCAGGGGTACGAGCGGCCGCACTACACCAACGTCGTGATGCCGTTCCGCGACCCTCCGCCCCACGTCCCCGAGGCAAACCCGACCGGGATCTACCGCCGCTCGTTCACCATTCCTCGCGGCTGGAGCGGGCGCCGCGTCGTGCTCGGCTTCGGCGGGGTCGAGGGCGTGCTCCACGTGCTCGTGAACGGCGAGCCCGTCGGCATCTCGAAGGACTCGAGGACACCGGCGGAATTCGACATCACCGACGTCGTTCGACGCCGTGGCCTCAACGAGCTCGTCGCGGTCGTCGTGCGCTGGTCGGACGCGAGCTTCATCGAAGACCAGGATCAGTGGTGGCACGCGGGCATCTCCCGGGAGGTGTACCTCCGCTCCGACCGCATCGAGGACGTCTTCGTGACGGCGACGCTCGACGACGACTACCGCCACGGGAGTCTTCGCGTCACGGGCGCGGCCGCCGGACCGCTCGCGGCGACACTCCACGACGCGCGCGGTCGGGCGGTTCTCGCCGGGGACCTGTCGAGCGGTGTCGAGGTGCGTGCGCCGCGCCAGTGGTCGGCGGAGATCCCGGCGCTCTACACGCTCGTCGCGACGTTGGAGGGCGGGGAGAGCGTTGCCGTCCGCGTCGGCTTCCGCCGGATCGAGATCCGTGATGGGCGCCTGCTGGTCAACGGCAAGGCGATCCTGGTCTGCGGTGTGAATCGCCACGAGCACGACGACGTGCACGGGCGTGTCGTCTCACGCGCGGCGATGGAGCACGACATCCGGCTGATGAAGCGGTTCAACATCAACGCCGTCCGCACCTCGCACTACCCGGACGACCCGTACTGGCTCGACCTCTGTGACCGATATGGGCTCTACGTCGTCGACGAGGCGAATGCCGAGTCCCACGACCGCTACGACGAGCTGTGCCGCGATCCGCGCTACGCGACTGCGTTTCTCACGCGCGCGCAGAACATGGTCGAGCGCGACAAGAACCATCCTTCGGTGATCCTCTGGTCGCTCGGGAACGAGAGCGGCTATGGGCCGAACCACGACGCTGCCGCCGGGTGGGTGCGCTCTCGCGACCCATCGCGTCCTCTCCACTACGAGGGGGCGATCCGGAGGAACTGGACGGGCGGCCGCGCGGCGACCGACATCGTCTGTCCCATGTACCCGGAGATCGCCGACATCGAAGCCTTTGCGCGCGGCGACGATCCACGGCCGATGGTCCTCTGCGAGTACTCCCATGCGATGGGGAACTCGAACGGCGGGCTCTCGGACTACTTCGCGGCCTTCGATCGCCACGGTGCTCTCCAGGGTGGCTTCATCTGGGAATGGGTCGACCACGGGATCCGGGTGACCGACGAGCATGGGCGGGAGTACTGGGCCTACGGCGGCGACTTCGGCGACGAGCCGAACGACGCGAACTTCTGCGCCGACGGCCTGGTCTGGCCCGACCGGACGCCGCATCCGGCGCTCTTCGAGTTCAAGCACCTGTCCCAACCGGTGCGTGTCGAGCCTGTCGACGCCGGCTCCGGCCGCTTTCGCGTCGTCAGCCGTCTCGACTTCGCCGACCTCACGTCACTGCGCGGCACCTGGGAGATCACGCAGAACGGCGCGGTTGTCAGCAAGGGGACGCTGCCGCAGCTCCGTGTCCCACCCCGCGGCGCCGCACCGGTCAGGATCGACGTCGCCGACCGAGGCGGCGGCGGAGAGCGGTTCGTCACCTTCAAGTTCTTTCTCCGCCGCGCAACCGCCTGGGCTCCCGCCGGTGACGAGGTCGCGTGGCAGCAGGTGGCGCTGCCGTCTCGCCAGGAGCGTCGTCGAGCGGCGCGTGGCGCCCGGCCACGCGAGGAGGGCGGCATCGTCGTCCTCGAGTCGGGAGAAACGCAGGCCGCAATCACGCGCAAGCGTGGCCTGCTGACAGAGCTGAGCCGGAACGGCCGCCGCGCCCTCCTCGGCGGCCCCCGGCTCCAGCTCTGGCGAGCGCCCACGGACAACGACGGCCTGCGGTTGCTCCCCGAGCGTGAGTCGGGCGTGCTCGGTGGCTGGCTCGCGCTCGGGCTCGACCGCCTGGCGCACAGACTGGAGAGCATCGACCTGCGGAGGGATCGCGTCGAGGTGGTGCACCGAGTCTCCGGGCGGCGACGCTGGGACGACGCGCTGCACCGTCAGGTGTACCGGCTCGTCGACGACGATCTCGTGATCGAGAACGAGGTCCTCGTCGGCCCCGATCTGCGGGATCTCCCCCGCGTCGGCGTCCTGTTGACCCTTCCGGCCGGCCTCGAGCGACTCGAGTGGTTCGGCCGCGGGCCGTGGGACAACTACAGCGACCGGAAGGCATCAGCCGTCGTCGGTTGGTTCGAGAGCACCGTCAGCGATCAGTACGTTCCCTACATCCTCCCTCAGGAGCACGGTCACAAGAGCGACGTGCGCCGGCTCTCGCTCGTTGATCACACCGGGTTCGGTGTCGAGATTCGCGGCCGTCCTTCGATCGGCTTCACGGCGAGCCATTTCGCGGCGAGCGACCTTTACGGCGCGAGGCACACCTGCGACCTCGAGCCGCGCCCCGAGATCCACCTCAGCCTCGATCACGCGCAGCGCGGTCTCGGTACCGCGAGCTGCGGGCCCGATACGCATCCGCGGTATCGCCTGCTCGAGCCGGTGTACCGGTTCTCGTACGCTCTACGGGTCACGCCGTGAGGAACCGCGCGCAGACGGGCTGAGGCGCGGGGGCTCGCCGTCATGGAGCGGTACGCGATACTGATGCCGTGATCGCGAAAGCACCATTCGGTCGCACGGGTCACGAGAGCTCGCGGGCGATCTTCGGCGCCGCCGCGCTGGCACAGGTCTCGCAGACGGAAGCGGATCGAGCACTCGAGCGCCTACTCGCCAAGGGTGTGAACCACGTCGACACTGCCGCCTCATACGGCGACTCCGAGCTTCGCCTTGCGCCATGGTTGAAGCGCCACCCCGGAGCCTTCTTCCTGGCGACGAAGACCGGCCAGCGGGACTACCAGGGAGCGAGAGAGGAGATCCGGCGCTCGCTCGACCGGCTCGGCGTCGACAGCGTCGACCTGATCCAGCTGCACAACCTCGTCGACGTGATCGAGTGGGAGTTCGCGCTGCGCGAAGACGGGGCTCTCGAGGCTGCCGTCGAAGCGCGTGAGGAGGGTCTCGTGCGCTTCATCGGCGTCACGGGCCACGGTCTCTCGGTCGCCGCCATGCACCGGCGCAGCCTCGAGCGCTTCCCGTTCGACTCGGTGCTCCTCCCCTACAACTTCCGTCAGCTTCAGGACGTGCGCTATGCCGACGAGTTCGAGGCGCTCGCCGTGATGTGCGCCGAGCGTGGGGTCGCAGTGCAGACGATCAAGAGCATCGCGCTCGCGCCCTGGGAGGGGCGGCCGCAGACGGCGGCGACGTGGTACGAGCCGCTCATCGATCCCGCCGAGATCGAGCTCGCGGTGCGCTGGGTGCTGGGTCGGGAGGACGTGTTCCTGAACACCGCCGGCGACCTGCAGCTGCTTCCGCACGTGCTCGACGCTGCCGAGTACGTCAACGGTGGGCCCGACGACGAGACGATGAGGGCGCTTGTCGATCGACGCTCGCTCATGCCCCTCTTCACGTGACCCAGGCGGTGTGACGACCCGCGAATCGACCTCGACCCGGGCACCGTCCCTGTCGGACGGAAGCTGATGGTGACGCCGTTCAGAGCCCTGCTCGCCGCAACCACCCTCGCCGTGTTCGTCGGGTGGGGAACGTCGGGCGCGGCCGTGACTGCTGCACCCCGGGCCACGCTCGTCGCCGACTCGGTCGGGGGCGTGCTCTTCTGGCAACGACAGGCGCGCGACGAGCTCGGCCGGGGCATCGACCTCCGGATCGACATCAGGACGTGCCGCCGACTGGTCACCGAGGGATGCGTCTACGACGGCGAGCGGCCGCCGAGCGCGCTCGATGCGATCCGAGACCTCGGGCCGGACCTCGGGCGGATCGCCGTGATCGACGTCGGCTACAACGACCCGCCGAACGGGTTCGCCGCCGGCATCGATCGCATCATGCGCGCGCTCGTCGACGCCGGCGTCGACCAGGTGGTCTGGATCACGCTCCGCGAGCGCCGCTCGAGCTGGGCCGACATCAACGACCAGATCCGCGCCGCGTCGAGCCGCTGGCCGCAGCTGGCGGTGGGCGACTGGGAGCTCGAGAGCCGCGATCACGAAGACTGGTTCTCGGACGGGATCCACATGAACTGGGACGGCGGACAGGCCTTCACACGGTTCCTCCGTCCGCTCGTAATCGAGGCGTGTCGGGCATCGTGTGTGGAGGGCGGCTCGATGCTCACCGTGGGAGGGCCGATTCGGTGGGCACGGGTCGGTGTGCGCTACGTCGACCGGATCCGGATCAGCGGCGGCACCGCGCCGTACCGCCTGGCGGTCAAGGGCCTCCCTGCGCCCCTCCGGGTTCGGGGAGATGGGACGATCCTCGGGAAGCCGAAGGCGGCGGGCACGTATTCACTCGGCGTGGACGTCGTGGACGCCGCAGGCATCCGCAACGGCGCGACCGTCGTCCTGAAAGTCGTCCGCCGCTAGGCGAGGCCGGAGGCGGCGAGCCGCCGCCTCCGGCCATGGATAGACGGCGCCGTCAGTCCTGGACGACGACGTTGTTGCCGGGCCCGCCGTCGAGGACGTCCAGTCCCGGGCCGCCGAGGAGCACGTCATCGCCCGTCTCCCCGCGGAGCGTGTCGTTTCCGGCGCCGCCGACGAGGACGTCGTTCCCGTCGCCCCCGGACTCCGCCAGCCGGATGCCCGAGGCCTCGAGGCCGCCGCCGAAGACGATGTCGTTGCCCGCGAGGGCATCGACCGCCAGCGTGTCGTTGGCCTGCTCGGCGTTCGTGATGTTCACCCGAGCCGCGAGGCCGAGAACGCTGGCCGCACCGTTGGCGCCGCTCACGAAGACGACGTCGTTGCTGTTCGTGCCCTTGACGACGACGCTGTCGGCCGCGGTGTCGCCGCCACCCAGGCTCCCTGCGAGGTCGATATTCACCTCGTCGACGGCCGTGCCGCTGAGGTCGCCAACCGTCACCGAGTCCGCGGCACCAAGGGCCTTGAAGTCGACCCGCTCGACACCTGCGGTGTCCATCGTGATGGTGGCCACATCGCGGAAGAACCTGAGCCGCGAACCGTTCGCCGAGAGGTCGACCTTC
Organism: uncultured Actinomycetes bacterium; assembly: GCA_963797805.1. Lineage (GTDB taxonomy): Bacteria > Actinomycetota > Thermoleophilia > Gaiellales > Gaiellaceae > Gaiella. Next base: position 317,352 of record CAWCRC010000006.1, read on the forward strand.
TCCGCCACGTTCGCCCCGTTGAAGAGCATCGTGTCGCGGCCGTCCTGGCCCTCGATCGTGTCGCTGCCGTCGCCCGGATCCCAGACGAACGTGTCGTCGCCGGCGCCCATGAAGGCGACGTCGTTGCCTCGGTTGCCGTCGATCCGGTCGTTGCCGTCGCCGCCGTTCAGCCTCTCCGCACCGGAGCCGCCGACCAGCTGGTCGTCGCCAGGACCGCCGGACAGCGTCGACGCACCGGCACCGCCGGTCAAAGTGTCGTTGCCCTCTCCGCCGTCCATCGTCGTCGGGATGGTCTCGGTGAAGACCCCATTGCTCTCGTCGATCCGCACGATGTCGTCCCCACGTCCCGTGTCGACGCTGATCGACGTGATCTCGGCGCGCGGGAAGCTCTCGTCCGCGGTGCCGTCGCCGTCGACGTCGACCTGGAGCGTTCCTGGATCTCCTGGCTTCAGGAACAGCGCAATCCTGTCGTCTTCTGCCTTCTTCCCCTCGATCTCGAGCCGACCGTCCTTGAGCTTGACCTTCGGCTCCTTGAACCGGGCCTGGCTCGCCGAGGCGCCGTTGCTCTGGCCGGGGGAGTCGTCGGCTGCCGCGGTCCCTGCCGCGACGGCGACCACGGCGGACGCTGCGAAGGCCGAGGCCGTGAACCGAGCTGCCCTGCGTCGATTGGAGCTCATCATCGTTCCTTTCCGAGTCGTTGACCTGTGCCGCTATAGACACCGGCAACGCGCGGTCTATTCCCGCCGTGGCAAAACCCGTCTCGAAGGCGTCGCGGTCCGGCGCGTGGGGGGAATAGCGACCTGCGCGACGGGGTCCTTCAGGACATGCGAGCGCTCTGCCCCCGCCCTTCGAGATCCATTCGTACCCGCCCCTTCGCAGCGTCGTGCGGTCGAGCTCCGTCGTGCACGCCCGGTCGGGGATACCTTTGGTGATCCTGTGTCGATGAGACGCGGTCGAGAGGACGACGCCGGCGCTCGGGAGCTCGCCGAGCTGGCCGGCCTTGCCGACGGGTCGCTGACGGCAGAGCGTCGCGCGGCGCTCGAGGCCCGCGTCGCGTCCTCGCCCGAGCTCGCGGGTCAGCTTGCGGAGCAGGAGCGGGCGCTCGCGCTCACCCGGAGCGCGGCGGCGGAGGTCGAAGCGCCGCCGGGGCTGCGCGCGCGCATCGAGGCACAGGGACGGGCGCGGCAATCGCGCCGCGTGGCTCTGATCGGGGTGGTCGCAGCCGCGGCAGCTGTCGTCGCCGTCGCCATCGGGGTCGCGCTGTCGCGCTCCGAGCCATCGGGCGAGCAGTTCCACGCCGCCCTGGGGCCGACAGGCCTCGTGCCCGGCGCGAGGGGCGACGCGACGCTGACCAAGACGACGTCGGGGTGGCGGATCGAGCTCGACGCGACCGGGCTGCCGCGCCTCGAGGACGGGCGGTTCTACCAGGCATGGCTCCGCAACCCCGCCGGGGCGCTCGTCCCGATCGGGTCGTTCAACGAGGGACAGGACGTCACCTTGTGGGCGGGCGTCTCGCCGGAGGAGTTCACGCTCCTGACGGTCACGCGCGAGCGCGCCGACGACGATCAGTCGTCGTCCGGTGAGAAGGTCCTCACCGGCACGGTGGACACGAGCGGCTGAGGATCGGTCGGCGCGGCCGGTTCCTCGAGCTGACCGCGCTCAATCGGCGCCGCCCTCGATGCGCCGGACGAGCTGCTGACGGGCGCGGTAGAGGCGGCTCATCACCGTGCCCTCGGGAATGCCAAGAGCACGGGAGGTCTCCTTGTACGAGAGACCGGTGACATCGACCGCGACGAGCGTGTCGCGGAAGTCCTCCGGGAGCGAGGCGATCGCCGCATAGAGCTCGGCGGCCTCGAGCGCGGCATGCGGGTCGCGCGCGCGCGGATCGGCGACCAGATCCAGCTGGTCGGGGAGCGGGCCGGGCCGCAGCCGGCGGCTTTCGTTGCGCCGCTGGGTGAGGAAGGTGTTCCGCAGCGTGCGGAGCAGATACCCGATGTCGTCCTCGTGGCGGAGGAACCGCGGGCGGGCCAGCACACGGGCGTACGTCTCCTGGACGAGGTCCTCCGCCTCCTCGCGCGAGCCGCAGAGCGCCCAGGCGGCCCGGTAGAGCCGGTCGAGATGGTCTCCGAGCCGGGCGGGATCGAGCGTGCGCGCCATCGGGGTGAGGGCCTGCGGCGGCCAGGGCGTCCCTCGAGCATAGAGAGGGCCGGCTCGCCGCGAGGCAGTGCGCTCAGCGCAGGTCCGTCTTCGCCTCCTGGCCCGACACGACGCCATGAGAACGCCGCTCGCGACGCCCCGCTGACAACTCGTTGTTGGCCGCCCGGCCTAGACGGCTGGGACGGGATGCCAATCCGGCACGTCCTCCAGCCCTGGAACCAGGGCGGTTCCCGTTGCATCATCGGACCCGTGGATGCGACAACGGCGCCGGTCATCGGGCGCGAGAGCGAGCTCGCGGACATTGCGGCGCGCCTGAACCCGGATGCGCTCCCGGCCGTGGTTCTCGTCGAGGGGGAAGCGGGGATCGGAAAGAGCTCGATGTGCACACTCGCGATCGGAGCGGCGCGGGAACGGGGATTCACGACGCTCGTCACTCGCCCCGTAGCCGCGGAGGCGGATCTCACGTTTGCCGGTCTGGGCGACCTCCTCGAGCCCGTCCTCGACAGCGTCCTCGACGCCGTTCCCGACCCGCAGGCTCGCGCTCTTCGGGTGGCGCTCCTGCTCGAAGAGAGCGCGGAGCCTACGGACGCTCGCACGCTCGGCGTCGCATTCCTCTCCGTGCTTCGCGCTCTCGCCGAGGAACGGCCGCTCCTGGTCGTCGTCGACGATGTCCAGTGGCTCGACCCCTCGTCGGCCGCGGTCCTCGCGTATGCCGGGCGGCGCCTACAGGACGACCGGGTCGCGCTCCTCCTCGCCAGGCGGGTCATGCATGCGGACGGCGTAACGGCGCTCCTCGACGACGTGTGGCGCCTCGAGCTCGGCGGCTTGAGCGCGGGAGCGCTCCACCGCCTCCTGCGCGAGCGGCTCGGGGTCGTCCTCTCGCGGCCTGTCGTGCGACGCGTCCACGAGATCTCCGGTGGAAACCCGTTCTACGCATTGGAGATCTCGCGAGCTCTCGAGCTCCAAGTGCCGCGGACGTCGCCGAGTCGGACCCTGCCTGTTCCTCGTTCGCTCGGCGAGCTCCTCGAGGCTCGGGTCGCCACCCTTCCGCGCGAGACGCAGCAGGCACTTCTCGTCGCCGCGAGCCTGTCCGAGCCACGACTGACGAGCGTGTCGGGAGCACTCGGCATCGAAGCCCGCCTGGCACTTCGGCCGGCGATCGAAGCGGACATCGTGAGCGTGGACGGCGAACGCATCCGCTTCACTCATCCCCTCTTCGCTGCCGTGACGTACGCGCGGGTCGACGAGGGGAGCCGACGCTCGGTTCACCGTGGACTCGCCGGGCTCGTCGAGGACGACGAGGGGAAGGCACGCCATCTGGCGCTCTCGGCCGAGGGGCCGGACGAGGTCGTGGCCACGGCGCTCGAGAACGCCGCGGCGGTGGCGCTTGCGCGCGGCGCGAGCGCGGCTGCGGCGGAGCTCAGCGAGCAGGCGCTCTCGCTCACCCCCTCGAGCGCGAAAGCGACGTCCGTCGCCGGACGATCGCGACAGCTCGTCACCGCTTTCGTACGGGCGATGCAACCGCCGCGCTCGCACTCCTCGAGCAGGCCTTACCGTCCATGCCCTCTGGCGCCGATCGCGCTCGCACGCTCGCCCTCCTCCAGCGCGTGCACCGCTACGAGGGAGACCAGCTTCGCGCCGCGGAGCTGGGCCGGGAGGCGGTAGCCGAGCCGACGACCGACGACAAGGTACGGGCCGAGGCGGCATCGGAGCTCGCCTCGACGCTCTTCTTCCTCCGCGAGGACCTCGAAGACGCCTTGAGTGCGGCCACGATCGCCGTCGACTCGTCGGCGCACGAGCGAGACCCGCGCGCTCCACGCTCACGCGATGGCGCAAAAAGGAGTCATCGAGGCTGTCATGGGGCATCCTGACGCGCTCGCAACGCTCCGTGCCGCCGACGAGCTCAAGGTGACCATGCACCCGGATTCCGTGTTCGACCTGGCCGGGTTCGACGAGGGGTTCGTCATGCTCTGGTTCGACGACGCGGCACAGGCGGCGCGTGTAATGCACACGTGCCACGAAGAGGCGCTCGAGAGCGGAGACGACGGTGCCATTCCTCTGATCCTCGCCAACCTCGCGGCGGCGGAGTATCTCGCCGGTCGCTGGGACCAGGCGGAACGGGCAGCCGACGACGGATACGAGGCGGCGATCCAGACTGGCCAGCGGCCGCAACTGGCGTACTCGCTGTCTGTCCGAGCCCTCGTACGAGCCTCGCTCGGGAGAGAGGACGAGGCCCGCGTCGACGCGGCGGAGGCACTGACGCTCGCGGGAGAGCGCGCGATGGGGGCGGCGAGGATCCATAGCACCTGGGCGCTCGGTCTCCTCGAGCTCTCGCTCGATCGCCCAGCCGCGACCGCGGACCTCCTCGCACCACTGCGCGAGCAGCTCCTTCGCGCCGGAGTCGCCGAACCGGGCTCGATGCGGTTCGTCCCCGACGAGATCGAGGCCCTCGTCGTGCTCGATCGCCTGGACGAGGCAGAGGCGATTCTCGGCTGGTTGGAGGAGCGCGGACGCGTCCTCGACCGCGCGTCCGCGCTTGCGGCAGCCGCGCGCTGTCGCGGCCTGCTCGCGGCCGCACGCGGTGAAAAGACCGCCGCGATCAGGTGGTTCGAGCAGGCACTCGTATGGGAAGAGCAGGCGCGGATCCCGTTCGACCATGCCCGCACGCTGCTCCTCCTGGGGGCGTCGCAGCGCCGTGCGAGGCAGAAGTCTGCCGCGCGCGACGCTCTCGGGCGAGCGCGTACGCTGTTCGAGGAACTCGGTGCTGCGCTCTGGGCCGAGAGGGCATCTGCAGAGCTGGCCAGGATCGGAGGTCGGACCGCGTCGCCGGACGAGCTCACGCCCGCCGAGCAACGCGTCGCCGAGCTCGTCGCGGCCGGCCGCACCAACAAGGAGGTCGCATCCGCGCTCTTCCTGACCGACCGAACGGTCGAGGGCCACCTGACGAACATCTACCGGAAGCTCGGCATCCGCTCCCGCGCCGAGCTCGCCCGCAGCCTCTAGCCGGTTCGGACCAAACTCCCGGGATTTCCACCTTTCCCGCGAGGGACATGCGAACGGTCGATCACACCACCCGCTGCGGGAAACCCGCGAATACGACTTCGCTAATCCGCACCTATGGCTACGGCGCCCTTCACCCCGTGAGCGTCGCTAGGCCTGCAGCATCAGGCCACTGATTCGCGGCTTGAGACTGGGGGGTAGAGATGCATTCGAGAAACGTCGGGGGAGGGCCTGCATGGTCGATTCCTTCGTAGGCGCTCGCAATTGACCCACGCCGACGCCGCGCAAAAACGCCGGCCTAGTACATCCGTATTTCGACGCCGTCCGGCGTCTCGAGCTCGAGGTCAGCGACCCAGAGCGCCGCCGCGGCGGAACCGAGGCTCTTTCGACTGAGCAGTCCTGGAACGGTTGACCGCCATTCCCTCGCTGCAGATGATGGGCGGTCTTGAGAGAACTGCGCCTGAGCACCGTCGGTGCCGTCTGCGCTCTGATCGCCGTCGCTGGCTTCGTCGTCGGCATCGCGCTGATGGCGCCGAATGGCGTCGAGGTGTTGATCCCAGAAACCGGTGCAGACGGCGCTGAGATCGTCGGTCTCGCCGGCCTTGTCGGGATCGTCGCGCTGGTGGGCTTCTACGACGTCCTCAAGCAAGCGCCGTAGCTCGCGCCGCCGGGGCTCGAGGAGCTCCGCGCCGTGCTGATCCGCGAGCACGTCGGCCGGGTGCGGGACGGCCTCGTCTAACGGTGCCCGGTCGAGGGTAGAGCCGGGTTAGAAACGCGCATGGTGCGGTAGCGACAACCGCGAGCGGGCTTGCGGCACTTAGCGCGTCCCCCTCCCCTGGGAACGCTGGGCCGCACTGAGCCCGCTCATCAAGGTTTTCGATTCTCACGAGCGGTCAATCCTCGAGTCGCACCACAGACGCTCAGTCGGTTCGACTCCGGCGCCGCTCCGTTCAGACAGCGCTCGTTCGACGAATCTGGTCACGTTCGTAGGCCCTGTAGAGCGAGCCGCGCATCAGTCACGGATTCCGCGAGAGCCGTGACTCGGCGGGCTTGTGCCGGCGTTCGACGTTATGCAGCCACGGCGAGCAAGGTCGGCGCGTTCGCGTCGGTCGCAAGTCATGGAGCGGGAGGAAGGGAGAACTCCTCGCGGCCGAGGCCCATCTTCCGCGTCTCGCCCGTCGTCCGGTGCTCGACGGCGAACTCCGGCCCCGGGACGGAGTCGCCTACCAGTCGCGAGACGACGCGCCCGTGCTCGACGCGGGCCGGATAGTCGTGAATCGGCAGGAGGAACGTGCCGCTGTTCAGCGCCCTCTTGATCGCCGCTCGCTCTTGGCGCTTCGACGTGCCCTGGTTCCCGGTCGACTGCGGCTCGTAGTCGAGGACCTGGTAGATCGGGTCGATGATCTGGTTCTGGATGTCGTAGACGACATCGCCACAGATGCAGGCGGTTCCCTCGGCGGTCTCGACGAGGATGTTCATCGAGCCCTCCGTATGGCCGCCGGCGGATTCGCAAACGATGCCGGGGGCGATCTCGTCGGGGCCGGACAGCTCGAGGTCGAGCAGGCGCATAGCGCCGGGCTTGTGCAGGCGGTCGATGTGATGTTTCACATACTCGGCGGGGTACTGACCACCCTGGATCCCGGATACCGAGTACTCCAGTTCCCGCCGGTTCGTGACGACTGTCTGCCGCATCGAGAACTGGCTGTCCTGGCCGGCGTGGTCGATGTGGTGGTGCGTATGCAGGATCCAACGCACATCGTTGATCTTGACGCCGTGCTTCACGAGTTGGCGGCGCAACGTCATCTCTTTCGTTACGGTCCCGGTCATCCCGAGCGTCTCCATGATCTCCGGATGGCTCGCACCGGTGTCGACGAGGATCGGCTCGGTATCCGGGCCGAGGATGAGGAAACCCCACGTCTTCACCTGCGTGCGGATCCCCATGTTGCGGGCGAGAACGAGGAAGCTCGATTCGAGCTCGATGTCGATCAGATCGAGCATCTTGATCTCATAGGCCATTGAAGGCTCCTGTCTCGTGGACTTGGTCGATCTCTCGTCGATCCGGTCGAGCACGCTAGGCCCCTAGCTGTGATGGCCGAGCGCTGAGTGTCGCCTCCGATGGTTCTAGTAGAAGAGCCAGCCGTCAAGCGCGGCCGTGCGTCAGCGCTCGAGCCATAGATGGCGCGGCCCGCCAACCCCTGCAGGAGCGTCTCGGCGAGGCGCTCGCCACGCAGTCGCCAGCTTGCTGGCCGACGCAGACCCTACGCCGCTCGAAAGGTCTCAGAAGGTAAAGCGGGACGGCGTATCCTGTCGCGGCGTGCCGGTCACGGTCGACGAGGTTCGCGCGCTCGCGGTCACGCTGCCTCGAAGCAGCGAGGTCCACGTCCGGCTTGCCGCGATCGACTCCGACGAGATGCGGGACCTCGTCGAAGGTGCCTGGGCGATGGTCGTGCCGAAACGCGTAAATTTGCTCGCTACGGATTGGTTGGTCTAACGAACCGCATACGTGTCGGCGTGAGCCCGCTTCGCACCGGCCTCGCAGCAAGCAAGCCGCCTTCGTCAACCAGCGGTCTACCTCCAGCTGCAGGAGGCGCCGAAGTCGAACCGACCGAGTGTACGGCTGCCACGCCGCTCAGGTTTCTAAGTCTTGAGTCGGAATGCGCCTGGGCCTGCTTGGACGCTGGCTTGATGTGAACTCGAGTGGCCCGAACACTGGGTTGTCGTCGACGGCTACCGGGCCGGATAGCCGGTGGCGGCGGGTATAGAGCGCGCTCTCGCGCACTCCGTCGACGCCGAGTGCCTGCACAATCCCCGCAGCATCTGTCGCGGTGGTCGTGAACGGGGCAAGGCCGAGTTCGGTGACCCGTCACGCCTTTCCCCCCTGAGCCGGCCCGCGTTGCAGCGTATGCGGCCGCCTGGTGTTCGTCGAGCGCAAGGTCACGCCAACCAAGGGGCACGCGCAGGTCCTCGTCACCAAGAACGAACGGACGGAAAACGCTCCGAGGCGGATGGCGCCGTACCGGTTCATGTTTGATGCACGCAACGCCCAGCCGTTGGAGTTCACCACGGATAGCGCCGCGCTGGCGGGGTACAAGCAACTGGTCGCAGACCACCGCGCCACGAGCGAGATCGGCGCCTACCTCCTCGACACCGGTTTCACGTCGATCCTCGGCATCGGGATCTACGCCCGTGCCGGGGCTGCTGGCACCGCGACCACGGTCTTCCTGGAGGAGACAAACTTCCGGGACCGTGCGTCGATCGTCCACCTCCTTCCCCGGCTCCCTCCCGAGGTCGGTCGCGCAATCCCGACGCTTTGGACGTTCGGCACCAACGCGCAGGGATGCTGCTCCGGTCAATGTGTCGCCTACTGCAGCGGCCACGAGGGCGGCGGATTCGGGCTGGGCTACTGCGGGCACCGGAAACAAGGCGGCGGCCACATGGTGTGCGTGTAGCAGCACCCGGTCAGGCCAGCACGCACGGCAACGAGCTCGCTGCGGCCGCTCGCTCAGCTTGCGGAACGACCAAAGACAACGGGTTGGACACTCCTCGACCCTAACGACCTAGCGCTGCGAGAACTGATCGTTGTTTGGCAAGCCCCGAGTGTCGTGAACAGGCCGTAGGCTCGATACGGAGACTGACGAGCTATAGCGTCCTCTCCGAGTCCTTGCTCGGTTTTGCGAGCTGTAACCGCCATTCAAGTGGGGTGCGGCCGACTCACCGCCGGCGTTCCGCAGAGATGGAGCAGGCATGGCGCGCTCGTGGATTGGTCGCGAAAGGTTCGGTCGAGGCGTCGGGTCTCGTCTGCTATGCCCCGAAAGACGCCCTCCTGAACCTTCTGCAACCCCTAGCGGTATCGACTCAAGGTGCTCTGTTTGATCCACCTTGACGAAGGGGCGCGAGCGAGGGACACTGAGCTGTTCACTGCGGCGTGGTCGGTTGTTGGCGACGACAGGGAGGTAGTGGGTCGTGCCTGGACAGCGGGAGAGCAGTCGAGCAAGGACGGAAGCTGAGCCGCTTCCGCGCAGCGAGGGTCTGGGTCGGCTTGTCGAGCAGGCCCGAACTGATCCAGCGTTTTTTCACGCGCTTGTGTTCGAGCCGGAGAAAGCACTCGCCGGCCTGACGTACCTTGATCGTCGGGAGAAAGGTGCCATCGTCTCTCTTCGGCCCGAGGACGTGATAGCAGGTCTCGCCGGGTTAATCGTAGGCCCCGGAGGTGCGGCCTCCGTGTGCGACTACTCGTGCCACGACAGCTGCAACGACACGTGCGGCGCAGGCAGCTGCTTCGGGACGTGCATGAGCAGCAGCTGCGATCTCACCTGTGGAGCGCGTAGCTGCGACATTACGGTGGAGTTCACCTCCCGCTCCTTCGAGGGGGATCCTGGGCCTCTTCGGAGGCGTGGCTTCTTCCGTCCCGTGAGCCGCCGCTAAGCCGGCAGACCAATACTCCTGGCGAGCCACGGTCGGGAGCCACACGCGTCGCTGAGCTCGCAGATGGAGTACGCCGCAGCGCTTGAGCAGTTCGGATTCCGGCCGGTTGCCCGCGGTCCGTGGGCGGTCGTCGGGCGCACCAAGCGCGAGCAAGGTTGGAAGTTGCATGTCTCGACGATCCCAGTCGAGGCCCCAGCACTGCTCGACACCATCATGCCCTTGCTCCGCCGGACAGGCGTCAGCTTCAAGCTCGCGCGGGACGAGAGCCTCCTCCGTCAGCTTAACGAGGGCTCTTTCGGAGCCACCCAGATCGGAAAGTTCCTGACCATATACCCGGCGACAAACCGTAGTGCTCGTGACCTTGCCGTCACGCTCCTGCCTCTGACGCAGGATTTCTCCGGCCCCGTGATCGTGACTGACCTGCGGCTGGGGAACGTCGTCTATGCGCGTTACGGGCCGTTCTCGCCGCGTGTACTCCGCGACCGGCTTGGGCATGTCTCGATCGCGCTTCGACTTCCGAACGGGGACCTGGTTCCCCATGAATACTCCGTCCCATTCGAATCCCCACGTGGTCGCGTGAACCCGTTCCGCGGCCTCGCGCCTTACCGTCGGAGCGGCTCTGGCCCAAAGGCAAGCGGGCTCTTCGGGCCTGGCTACCTCATCCTCGACGTCCTCCATCCGAACGCCCGTGGCTCCGTCTTTCTCGCCCTGGATGCAAGAGCGGGCAACGAACGTGCCTCGTTACGCGTGCTCAAAGAAGGTCGCCAGCATTGCTGCTCAGACGGGCTCGGACGCGACATGCGCAGTCGGTTGAGACACCAAGCCGCGATATCTCAACTGCTCTTCGGCAAGATCTCCGTACCCGCCGCCGACCCTTACTTCGAGGTGGCCGGCAACGGGTACCTGCCTCTCGAGTACGTCCACGGAGCTGATCTTGCTCATGACGTGCGTGGACCCTTGGGAACCCTCGAGCGAGGGGATCGGCGGCGGATTCTCGATCGTCTTATCCAGTTGTCCCAGATCATCGCGGCTCTCCATGCCGAGGGATACGTCCATCGTGACGTGAAGCCGTCGAACTTCCGAGTCACGCCTAACGGCCACCTGTGCATGATCGATCTCGAACTCGCCTATCAACTTGGGTCATCCGAGGCTCCCTTTGGCAAGGGGACACCTGGGTTCATGTCGCAGCAGCAGGAAGCCGAAGAGCAGCCGTCCATCGCGGACGATGTCTTCGGCATTGGCTCGGTTGCTCTCTATCTACTAACCGGAATCCATCCCCTCCGGCTCGCGTTCTCCGATCGGCCCGTCACCGGCTCGCAACTCGCCGAGCTTGCCCAAGGTTCTTGGGATCTCATGGAGGTCGTCGCGCGCTGTCTGTCTGTTCTTCCAGACAGCCGCCCGTCGCTCAGTGAGATCACATTGGCGCTGACCCTGGCTGCCGACGCTCTCGATCAGCGATCGACCGCCGCGCCAAGGCGACCGCACCGGAGCCAATTGAGATCCAGCGCCCAGAGTCTCCTTCCCCTCGCAGCGGAGGGACTTCTTCACGATGTCTGCCTCGACGGTCAGTTGCGCATGTGGCTCTCACAGTCACCGGAACAGAACGGGAGCAAGGCGCTCATTGCGCCCGACTATCGCTTCTATCGGAGCGCGAATCGCGGAGTCGCTGGCGTCATCTATGGCCTGGCTCGATTAGCGCGGAACGGCTATCTAGCCAATGGCGTGTCCCAGCGTTCGTGTGACGCGATCGACTGGCTACTGGCACACCATGATACTCCCGACGATCAGCTTCCTGGATTGCACTTCGGCGAAGCCGGGGTAGCCGTTGCGATCGCAGAGGCGATTCGATCCGGAGTGATCGAGCGGGGAGCGTGGCTCGATGAGTATCTGTCCCAAGCGTTGTGCGGCCCGCTCGACTGGCCCGACTTGACGCACGGGGCGGCGGGACAAGGGATAGCCGCAATGTGCTGCGCAGACGCCCTCGACGACCCAAGCCTCATATCGGCAGCGCGCCGGTGCGCAGAGCTTCTTGTCTCCTCGCAAGACAACGACGGCGGATGGACTATGCCGCCCGGCGCGGAGGGACTTTCAGGCGCCCGGCTGACCGGCTTCGCCCACGGCGTCGCCGGAATCGTGTACTTCCTCGCCGAATACTCCGCGCGCTGCGCGGATCTGGCCGCCAAGAACGCGGCGTTGCACGGTGCGGACTGGCTGATGGAGCGCGCCCGGACATCACGGGACGGCCGTACTGTCCAGTGGCCGACGAGGGAGGGGGGCGAAGACATCTGGCGTTGGTGGTGTCACGGCGCCCCCGGGATAGCGCTCGCCTGGCTCAAGCTGTTCGAGCGCTTCGGAGATCCAGACCATGAGGCAGTCGCTTCACGGGCCTTGCGCTGCCACCCGGTCGAGGTGCGCTATTCCAACCTGAGCGTTTGTCACGGACTCAGTGGGCTCGGGGAGATCTATCTCGAGGCCGCCCGCGTGCTCCAAGGCCGTGAGTGGTCAATGCGGGCAGAGCGCGTCGGGAATGTACTCGTTCAACTTGCTCGGCCCGCGGGATCTGGCGTCGTCTGGCTCGTCGAGGACGGTCTCATTCCGACTGCAGATCTCATGGTCGGATGTGCAGGCGTCGCACACTTCCTCCTCAGACTCAGCGCGGACGACCGGCCGACCTTTCCCTTGCTTCCCTAACTCCGCCCTTCCCTCGGCCCCGAGCCCTGCGGCGTTGGGCGATCGCGCGGGGGAGCCGGGCGCAGGAGGGGGAGATGTAGACGGGTCGACTCGCTGTGCTTAGCCCTTGCGCACGCACTCGATGCACGGACGGCCGCGGCCCCACGCGTTGCGGCTGTTATTGCCCCCGCAAGAATCGAACTTGCGCACGCGGTTTAGGAACGTCATCGAGCCTTGTGGTAGACGTCCGGTAGACGGAGCCCTCGACGCGACCCCACAACAAGGCTCGAGAACGCCGTAAGCCCGCGTTCCGAGCGGGTTCGCGGCGAATGCCCCCGGCAAGAATCGAACTTGCGCACGCGGTTTAGGAAACCGCTGCTCTATCCACTGAGCTACGGGGGCGCGCGGCAAGCGTAGCGCCGAGGTCGCGTCGTCTTTCGCGAGACGTCAGACTCCGCGCAGTGCCCGGCCCAGTCTCGATCGTCACTCCGGATCGGCGTGTCCGGGTCTTCATCTCCTCGACGCTCGGGGAGCTCGCGCCCGAGCGGGACGCGGTCGAGGCCGCCGTCCGGACGCTCCGCATGACGCCCGTTCGGTTCGAGGTCGGCGCGCGCGCGCACCGCCCCGACGACCTGTATCGCTCGTATCTCGACCAGAGCGACGTGTTCGTCGGCATCTACTGGGAGAGCTACGGCTGGGTGGGGCCTGACGCGACGGTTTCCGGGATCGAGGACGAGCTCGAGAGAAGCCGGGGGCGCCCGCAGCTGATCTACGTGAAGGAGCCGGCGCCGGATCGTGAGCCCGTGCTCGGCGCCCTCCTCGACCGGATCCGGGACGGAGCGCTCACCACCTACCGGATGTTCGGTGCCCCCGGAGAGCTCTCGGAGCTCGTCCTCGACGACCTCGCGGTGCTGCTCACCGAGCGCTTCCAGAGCGGGCGCGATTCCGCACGCGACCTCCCCGACGGGACGGTGACGTTCGTGTTCGTCGACATGGCCGAGTCGACGCAGATCGCGCGTGAGCTTCCGACGGCGTACCCGGAGATCGTCGAGACGTTCCAGTCCACCCTGGCGGAGACGGTCGGCCGACACGGCGGCGTCGTCGTCGACACCGAGGGCGACGGAGCCTTCTGCGTCTTCCCGCGGGTGGACCACGCCGCGACGGCCGCGGTTGCGTTCCAGCGCGACGTGATGGGGCGCTCCTGGCCCGGCGCCGCCTCGGTGCTGGCGCGGATCGGGATCCACACGGGCACGGCCGAGCGCACCGCGGACAACTACGTGGGGCTCGAGGTCCACCGTGCCGCCCGCATCGGGGCGGCGGCCAACGGCGGCCAGATACTCGTGTCGCGCTCCGCCGCGAACCTCCTCGGCATGGGATCGCTCGTCGTGTGGCAGCTGGCGGACCTCGGCGCATTCGCCCTCAAGGGCCTCGACCGCGCCGAGGAGCTTCTGCAGCTCACGGCGCCCGAGCTCCCGGACGAGCTGCAGACGCCACGAGCTCGGGGGACGCGCTCGGTCCATCTCCCTGCGCAGCTCACGGGTCTCGTGGGCCGAGACGACGATGTCGCGCATGCCGCGCAGATCCTCGAGCGGCACGACGTCCGCCTCGTCACGCTCACGGGCCCCGGCGGCATCGGAAAGACCCGGCTCGGGGTCGCCACTGCGGCCCGCGCCGCCGATGCGTATCCGGACGGGGTGTTCTTCGTGCCTCTCGCCGACACGCGCACGACCGATGACGTGGTCGGTGCGATCGCGGCGGCCCTCGGACTCCGGAGCGAGGGCGCTCGTGCGCTTCTGTCGACGATCGAGGACCGACTCGCGGCGGGCCGCGCGCTCCTGGTGCTGGACAACTTCGAACAGGTCGTCGAGGCCCGGACCGTTGTCGTCCAGCTGCTCGGGAGCTGTCCAGGGGTGGATCTCGTCGTGACGAGCCGCACACCGCTCCGGATCCGCGGCGAGACCGAGCTTCCCGTACCGCCGCTCGGGAGCTCCGCGGCGGTGCGGCTGTTTCTCGAGCGGGCCCAGGCCCCCCGGCCCGGCTGGGATCCGGCACCTGACGAGCTTGCCGTCGTCGCGGAGATCTGCAGCCGCCTCGACGGCCTACCGCTCGCGATCGAGCTCGCCGCCGCGCGGATGCGCATTCTGGATCCCGTGTCGCTCCTGGACCGCCTGAGCCGGAAGCTCGACGTCGTCGGCGGCAGCGTTCCAGACCTTCCCGAGCGCCAACGCACGCTGACGGCGACCATCGAGTGGAGCTACGACCTGCTCGATCCCGCGGAGCGGGCGCTGCTCCCGCGACTCGCCGTCTTCGTCGGTGGATGGACGCTCGAGGCCGCCGAGGCCGTGTGCGCCGGCGGCGTCGTGTCCGACGTGCTCGCCGCGCTCGAGCGCCTCAGCGAGCACAGCCTGCTCGTCGCCGGGCAGGGAGCGGCCGCAGGCCCGCGGATGCGGATGCTCGAGACGATCCGGGAGTTCGCGTCGGCCCGGCTCGAGGCAGGGACCGAGGCGGACGCGCTGCGCGAGCGACACGCGTCGTATTACGAGTCGATGATCGTCGAGCTGCACACCCAGCCCGGCGGAGAGACGGCGCCCGTCTCCATGGCGCGCCTCGACGACGACTGGGACGACGTCGTCGCCTGCATGGAATGGCGCTTCGTGCAGAACGACTACGCGCAGCTCGTCCGGCTCGTGTCTCACACGTGGCGGTACATGTGGCTTCGGGACCGCTTCAACGCGCTGATGCCGCGCCTGAGAGCGGCATACGCCGCTCGAGAGACCCTCGAGCCCGCACTTCGAGGAGAGCTCTGCCGGCTGTGGGCCGGGGGCTGCTACCAGGCCGGCCGGTTCGAGGAAGCGCGCGACGCCAATGAGGAGGCGGTGCGCCTGCTGGCGGAGACCGGCCCGATCGACCGCGAGGCATGGGCGCGAACCCTGCTGGGCGGCCTGTTGCCCTACTTCGACGGCGACCTCGAGCGGCCGTACGCCGAGGTGTCGCGAGCAGTCGAGCTCTTCCGGGCCGAGCGGAACGCGTTCGGACTGGCCCGGACGCTCGGAATGCTCGGCATCATCTCGGCGCTCCTCGGTCGGATGGACGAGGCGATGGCTCGGTTCGAGGAGGGCATCGCCGTGGCCGAGCAGCTCGGGCTCGAGGAGCTCATCGGCTCCCACCATTCCCTCCGAGCGCTCGCACACGTCGCAACCGACGACGTCGAGGCTGCTCGGCGCCACCTCGATGCAGCCGTCGTGGCGCCGCTCTACCTCGAGGGCACGGCTCACTGCTTCGAGGGCTACGCAGCAGTGCTGGCCGCGGAAGGCGACGTCGTCCTCGCCGCGACAGCGCTCGGTGCGGCCGAGGGCCTCAGGGAACGCACGGGCGTCGCCAAGTGGCCGATCGTCGACATGATCCTGCGCGACCGGGTCGCCTCCCTCGAATCGGCCGGGCCGGACGCCGCCGCGGCGCGCTTCGCCGGTTCCCAGATGAGCCCGGCAGAGGCGCTCGCATGTATTCGCACGGGCTGATCTCGGAACGCGGTCATCGGCGCGTCCTCGCGAGGTAGGGTCGGGCGCGATGTGCTTCGAGCCCGACTCCGTGCCGCCCATCCCCGTCATCTCGGGCGGGGCGCCCGTCCGCTCCGAGGACATCGTCCTCGAGGCGGCCGACGGGACTCGGCTCGCCGGTTTCCTCGCGCTTCCGGATGACGGTGCGCGCGTCGGCATCGTCGTCCTGCCGGACGTCCGCGGCCTTTACCGCTTCTACGAGGAGCTCGCGCTCCGGTTCGCCGAGCGCGGCTTCGCGGCGCTCGCGTTCGACTACTTCGGGCGCACGGCAGGCGTCGCGAAGCGCGACGACGACTTCCCGTACATGGATCACGTTGCGCTGACGACGCCCGAGGGGATCCAGCAGGACGTTCGCGCGGCCGTCGAGCGCCTCCGCTCGCCCGCGGGCGGCGGCTGCGAGGTCGTGTTCTCGGTCGGCTTCTGCTTCGGCGGCCGGAACTCCTGGCTCGCGGCGGCCGGCGGGCACGGTCTCGCAGGGGCGATCGGCTTCTACGGCTCGACCGGCGAGCGAAACGGCGTTCCCGGGCCGACGCAGCGGGCGGGCGAGTTCGAGGCGCCGATCCTCGCCCTCCAGGCCGGCGACGACGCAAACATCCTTCCCGAGCACAACGCAGCATTCGACGACGCCCTCACGGCTGCGGGCGTCGAGCACGAGCTGGTCGTCTACGCGGGAGCGCCACACAGCTTCTTCGACCGCAAGTTCGAGGAGTACGCGGACGCCTCGGCGGACGCCTGGGACCGCGTGCTCGGCTTCATCGAGCGCCACGCATCTCCCGCCGTCTGAGCGACGTCGCCCGCGTCCCCCGCGCCCGACACATCCGAAGGGGCGTGAGTGTCGTATGCTCGAAAGTCCGGCTCGTTTGGCGTCCCCTGCAGAGGAGAGACCGGTGTATCCGTCGCGCTTCGACTACCTCGCCCCGGCGTCGCTCGAGGAGGTGGTCGAGGCTCTCGGAGAGCGAGAAGGGGCGAAGGTGATGGCCGGGGGCCAGAGCCTCATCCCGGTGCTCAAGCTCCGAATCGCCTCGGTCGACACCGTCGTCGACCTGAACGGCGTCGCCGGCCTCGATGGGATCGACCAGGACGGAGACGGGCTCAGGATCGGCGCGCTCGTCCGGCATGCGGACGCCGAGCGCTCCGCGGCGCTGACCGAGCGGTACGGGCTGCTCGGGAGCACAGCGCGGCTCGTCGCCGACCCGCTCGTCCGGAACCGGGGCACGGTCTGCGGCTCCCTGGCGCACGCCGACCCGCAGGGCGACTGGGGCTCGGCGATGCTCGCCGCGCGGGCAAGCGTCGTGGCGCGAGGGCCCTCCGGGGAGCGGACGATCCCGATCGAAGAGCTGTTCACCGGCCCGTTCTCGACCACGCTCTCGAGTGACGAGGTGGTCACGGAGGTGCGCGTACCCGATCCAGGCCCGCGGACGGGCGGCACGTACCTGAAGCTCGAGCGCAAGGTCGGCGACTTCGCATCTGCCGCGGTGGCCGTCCAGGTGACGCTCGACAACGGGCACGTCGGCCAGGTCGGGATCGGGCTGACGGGCGTCGGCGCGACGAACCTGCGGGCGGTCGCCGCCGAGGACGCGCTTCGCGGCAACGAGCCGACGGAGGACGCGATCGCCGAGGCAGCGAGGCTCGCCGCCGCGGCCGCCGAGCCGCAGTCCGACAACCGCGGCACGGCCGAATACAAGAGGAACGTCGTGCGCGTGTTCTGCGAGCGCGGCCTCCGCACTGCGATCTCGGCCGCCCAGGCCGGCGGGGAGTGACGGACATGACCCAGCTCGAATCGCCGACGACGACCGGGGCGGGCCTTCACACCGTCACGGTCACGGTCAACGGAGTGGAGCGCGCCGCGGAGGTCGAGGCGCGACTCCTGCTGGCCCATTTCCTCCGCCAGACGCTCGGGCTCACCGGCACGCACCTCGGGTGCGACACGACGAGCTGCGGCGCCTGCGCGGTGCTCGTCGACGGCACACCGGTGAAGTCCTGCACGATGCTGGCGGTCCAGGCGAACGGCGCCGAGATCACCACTGTCGAGGGGCTCGCGGCCGGCGGCCAGCTGCACCCGATCCAGCAGGCGTTCCACGAGGAGCACGGCCTGCAGTGCGGGTTCTGCACGCCGGGGATGATGCTCACCTCGGTCGCGCTCCTCGCCGAGAACCCGGATCCGTCCGAAGCGGACGTTCGCTGGGCGATCTCCGGCCAGATCTGCCGGTGCACCGGCTACCAGAACATCGTCAATGCGGTCCAGAGCGCGGCCAAGACCATGAGGGAGGCGTAGGAGATGTCGACAACGCACGAGGTCCGCGGCGTCGGCCACTCCGTCAAGCGCAAGGAGGACGCCCGCTTCATCCGCGGCAAGGGCCAGTACTTCGACGACATCACCCTGCCGGGGATGCTTCACATGGAGATCCTCCGCAGCCCGTACGCCCACGCCCGCATCAACTCGATCGACACGTCGGCGGCTGCCGCACTGCCCGGTGTCGTCGCCGTCGTCACGGGCGAGCTGATGGCCCAGCACAACCTCGCCTGGATGCCGACGCTCTCGGGCGACACGCAGGCTGTCCTCGTCACCGACAAGGTGCGCTACCAGGGGCAGGAGGTCGCGTGCGTGATCGCCGAGTCGGCGTACATCGCGAAGGACGCGCTGGAGCTCATCGAGGTCGACTACGACCCGCTGCCCGCGGTCACCAGCCCGCAGCAGGCCTCGGCCGGCGACGCGCCGCTCATCCGCGACGAGAAGGAGGGGCAGACCTCGAACCACGTCTACCACTGGGAGGCGGGGGACAAGGACGCCACCGACCGCGCGTTCGGCGAGGCCGACCATGTCGTCGCCCTCGACACCTTCTATCCCCGCTGCCACCCCGCGCCGCTCGAGTGCTGCGGCTGCATCGCGGACGTCAACCCGGCGACCGGCAAGGCGACGATCTACCTCACGTCGCAGGCGCCTCACGCGCACCGGACGCTGTTCGCGATCGTCGCGGGCCTCCCGGAGCAGAACATCCGGATCATCAGCCCCGACCTCGGCGGCGGCTTCGGCAACAAGGTGCCGATCTACCCGGGCTACGTCGTCGCCACGGCGGCGTCGCTCCTCATCGGCCGGCCGGTGAAGTGGGTCGAGGACCGCACCGGCAACCTCATCTCGACCGGGTTCGCCCGCGACTACCACATGCGCGGCGAGCTGGCGGTGAAGGGCGGGAAGATGACGGCGCTGCGCGCGACGCTGCTCTCCGACCAGGGGGCGTTCTACGCCGACGCGCAGCCGACGAAGTTCCGGGCGGGGCTGTTCCACATCGTCACCGGCTCGTACGACATCCCGGCGGCGCACGTGGTGGCGGACGGCTGGTACACGAACAAGGCGCCGGGCGGCGTCGCGTATCGCTGCTCGTTCCGGGTCACGGAGGCGTCGTACCTGATCGAGCGGCTCGTCGACAACGCGGCCCACGAGCTCGGCGTCGACGCCACGCAGTTCCGGCTCGACAACTTCATCCAGCCGGAGCAGTTCCCCTACGAGTCCGCGACGGGGTTCGTCTACGACTCGGGCAACTACCCCGAGGCCATGCGGATCGCGCTCGAGAAGCTCGGCTACGACGACCTCCGCCGCGAGCAGGAGGCGGCTCGGGCCGAGGGCCGCCTGCTCGGGATCGGCATCGCGTCGTTCACGGAGGTCGTCGGCGCCGGCCACGGCAAGGAGTACGACATCGCCGGGCTCCGGATGTTCGACTCCGCCGAGCTCCGCGTGCACCCCACCGGAAAGGCGATCCTCAAGCTCGGCGTCAAGTCGCAGGGCCAGGGCCACGAGACGACCTTCGGGCAGATCGTCGCGCAGGAGCTCGGGATCCCGACCGAGGACATCGAGGTGCAGGAGGGCGACACCGACAACACGCCCTACGGGCTCGGGACCTACGCGAGCCGCTCGACCCCGGTCGCCGGGGCGGCGACGACCGTCATCGCCCGGAAGCTGCGCGAGAAGGGCAGGGAGATCGCCGCGCACCTGCTCGAGGCGTCCGCCGACGACATCGAGTTCGAGGCCGGCCGTTTCTTCGTGAAGGGGTCGCCCGAACGGGCGAAGACGATTCAGGACGTCGCCTTCGCGGCGTACACCGACCTCCCCGACGGCATGGAGGCGGGGCTCGAGGGCGTCACCTACTACGACCCGCCGAACATGACGTTCCCGTTCGGCACGTACGCCGTCGTGGTCGAGGTCGATCGCGGCACCGGCCAGTGGCGTCCGATCAAGGTCGTCGCCGTGGACGATTGCGGCGTGCGGATCAACCCGATGATCGTCGAGGGCCAGATCATGGGAGGCATGACGGAGGGCTACGCAATCGCCGCGATGCAGCTGATCGACTTCGACGAGGACGGCAACTGCATCGGCTCGAACCTCACGGATTACCTGATCCCGACCGCCTGGGAGACCCCGGCGTTCGACCTCGGCGAGCTGACGACGCCGTCGCCGCACCATCCGCTCGGCGCGAAAGGCGTTGGCGAATCCGCCACGGTCGGCTCTCCGGCCGCGTATGTCAACGCCGTCATCGACGCGCTGTGGCACGCGGGTGTGAAGAACATCGACATGCCACTCACGCCCGACAAGGTGTGGGAGGCGATGAACAAGGCGGGGATCGCGGAGTGACGGGCCCGACGCCGAGGCTCGACCGCGGAGCCGTGCTCGTCGAGGCGGGGCGCCTCGCCGCTGAGGGGCGGCCGTTCGTGCTCGCAACGGTCGCCTCGGTCCGGCGGCCCGCCTCGGCACGGATCGGGGATCGCGGGATCGTGACGCCGGACGGGAAGCTCGTCGGGTGGGTCGGCGGCGCGTGCTCCGAGCCGGCGGTCGTCCGCGAGGCGCTCCGCGCGCTCGCCGAGGGGACGACCCGTGTGCTCCGCATCTGCCCGCCGGGAAGCTCCGAAGGAGGGGAGGGCGTCGTCGTGGCCGAGAGCTCGTGCGCGTCGGAGGGGATGGTCGAGGTGCTGATCGAGCCCCAGCTGCCACAGCCGCTCCTCGCGGTCGTAGGTGACAGCCCGGCGGCGGTGACCCTCCGCGACCTTGCGGCCGCGATCGGCTGGGGAGTGACGAGCGACCTCGCCGTGGGCGCCGAGGCGGTGGTGGTGGCGACGATGGGGCGGGGCGACACCGAAGCGCTCGACGCAGCCCTCGCGACTCCGGCCGGGTACGTCGGGCTTGTCGCCAGCGCCCGGCGCGCGGGCGTCGAGCTCGCGAGCCTGCGCGAGCGCGGGCTGGACGAGGAGACCCTGGCCCGCGTCCGGAGCCCCGCCGGTCTCGACCTCGGCCCGCTGACGCAGCCGGAGATCGCCGTCGCGGTACTGGCGGAGCTCGTCGCCTGGTCCCATCGCCGCGGCCCGGTCGGAGAGCCGGCGGTCGAGGCGGTCGACCCCGTGTGCGGGATGACGGTGGCGGTCGGCGCCGACACGCCGTCGGTCGAGCACGACGGAGTGACCTACTGGTTCTGCTGCGCGGGCTGCCAGAGCCGGTTCGCCGGCGATCCGGCGTCGTTCCTCGCCTCGGCCTGACCACGCGCCAGCCGCGCTCGCGCCGGCCGCGGTCGTCGACGTGCACGTCGGAGGACACGCGGCGCTCCGGGCGAAGGGAGTCGGTCCATGAGTTGGCGATCCGGCGAGGTCTGGCTGGAGACGGACGTGCTGTGGTTCCGCGAACGGGAGGCGGCGGCCGCCGCGGCCGCGAACGCCTTCGTCCTGCCGGAGCTCCCGCGCTTCGGGCCTGCCGAGACGGGGCTCGACGCGTCTCGCCGGCGCCGCCTGCAGGCGCAATCCGCCCGGCGGCGGAAGCTCGCGACCCGAACCGTCCCCGCCGTCGCGCTCGTCGTCGGTTCGGCGACGATGCTCCCCATTGCCGCGCTGCGCCATCGGAGCGGCGCGCACGAGGTGGGGCCGCTGCTCGAGGATCCGCCGAGCCTGACGTTCCGGGTCCACGACTTCCAGTTCCAGCCGCCCGAGCAGGCAGCGCCCGTCGAGAGCGCGCCACAGATGCCGAGGGTGGAGTGGCGCCATGCGACCTCGGTCGGCCTCCAGTACGCGGGACGCCTGGTCGACGGCACGCAGCTGCCCGTCGACGGCCCCGACTGGGTCACGTGGAACCCGGCCACCGACTCGAGCCCGAATCTCCCCGGCCGGCTGTACGGCAACGAGCGCACGATCCGCGCGATCCTCTCCGTCCTGTCCGCGTATCGCGCCGCTCACCCGGACGCGCCGCGCGTCGTCGTCGGCGACATCAGCTTCCGCAGCGGCGGGCGAATGGACCAGCACGCCTCACACCAGAACGGCCTCGACGTCGACGTGTACTACCCGCGGCTCGACCGGCATCTGAGTGCACCGATCGCGACCCGCCAGATCGATCATCGGCTCGCGCAGGACCTCCTCGACCGCTTCCTCGCCTCCGGCGCGAAGATGGTCTTCGTCGGCTACTCCGCCGGCCTCCGTGGGCCGAGCGGCGTCGTCGTGCCGTATCCGAACCACGAGAACCACATGCATATCCGCTTCCCGTCGCCGGGGTGAGCCGGAGCACTCTTACGAAGTTCTGAAAGACGTCTCAGCCGGTTCTTGACCGCGGCCGGTTCCCTTCGTGGCTCCGAATCGACCCGAAGGAGAACCGAGAGATGGACGACAAGGCGACGACGCTCGAGCTGCCGAACGCGAGAGCGGCCCAGGAGACCGTGGAGCGCGCGCTCTTCGAGATCCGCCGCGTGATCGCCGGCCAGGACCGGATGCTGGAGCGGGTGCTCGTGTGCCTGCTCTCCGGCGGCCACCTGCTGATCGAGGGCGTGCCCGGCCTCGCGAAGACGCTGACGATCAAGACCGCCGCGGCGGCCCTCGGCGGCACGTTCCACCGCATCCAGTTCACGCCCGACCTCGTGCCGAGCGATCTCGTCGGCACGCGCGTGTTCCGCCCCGACACCGGGACGTTCGACACCGAGCAGGGCCCGGTGTTCTGCAACTTCCTCCTCGCCGACGAGATCAACCGCGCGCCCGCCAAGGTGCAGTCGGCGCTGCTCGAGGTGATGCAGGAGCACCAGGTGACGATCGGCCGCCAGACGATGCCGGTACCCGATCCATTCCTCGTCATGGCGACGCAGAACCCGATCGAGTCCGAGGGCACGTACCCGCTGCCCGAGGCGCAGGTCGACCGCTTCATGCTGAAGGTCGTCGTCGGCTACCCCGAGCCGGAGGACGAGCTGACCGTCGTCGAGCGGGCGCTCGAGGAGCCCGTCGAGGTGCGCGGGGTCGTCACCCTCGAGGAGCTCGCCACGCTCCGCGCGCAGGTGAAGCGGGTCTACGTCGATCCTGCCGTCTCGCGCTATGCCGTCGCCCTCACGGGCGCCACGCGCTCGCTCGAGGCAGCGGGGATCCCCGATCTCGGCCGCTATGTCGAGTTCGGCGCGAGCCCGCGCGGCTCGATCTCCCTGGTCGTCGCAGCGCGCGCGCTCGCGCTGATCCGCGGTCGCGACTACGTCATCCCGCAGGATCTCGCCGATCTCGCGCACGACGTCCTGCGGCACCGCCTCGTGCTCAGCTACGAGGCGATCGCGACGGAGGTGGGGGAGGACACGCTGATCGACGCGGCGCTCGCCGCGGTGCCCGTGCCGAGCCTCGAGGTCGTGGAGCGTGCCGCATGACCCTCGCGCTCCCCGAGCTCCAGCGGACGCCGGCGAAGCCGGGCCCGGGACCCGTCCCGGCCGGTCTCCTGCGCGCGCTCGACCTCCGTATCGCCAGACGCACGGTCGGGCTAGTCGACGGCGAGCACCGGGCGACGCAGCTCGGCCGCGGCTCCGAGCTCGCCCAGGTCCGGCCGTACGCGGACGGAGACGACGTCCGGCGCATCGACTGGAACGCCACCGCGCGTCAGAACGAGCTGCACGTGCGGGTGGACGTCGCCGAGCGGGCCGTCTCGTCCTGGCTCGTACTCGACGTGTCGCCCTCGATGGGCTTCGGCACGGGGCACCGGCGCAAGGCGGACGTCGTCGAGGGCGTCGCGCTCGCGCTCGCTCATATCACCTCGCGACGCGGGAACCGAGTCGGCGCGCTCACGTTCGGCGGCTCGAATCCCGTCACCGTCCCGCAGCGTCAGGGACGAAGAGGCCTGCTCGGCGCCCTTCTCGCGTCGCGGCAGGAGCCCGAGACGGAGCAGGTCGGCGCGACGTCGCTCGGCGCCGCCCTCGACCGCGTGAGCGCGGTCGCACGGCAGCGCGGTGTCGTGTTCGTGGTCTCCGACTTCCTCGGCCCGCGTGACTGGCGCACACCGCTGCTCCGCCTCGCGGCGCGGCACGAGGTGACGGCGATCGAGATCCGCGACCGACGCGAGCACGAGCTGCCCGACGTCGGCCATCTCTGGCTCGTCGACCCGGAGACCGGTCGGCGCATCCAGGTCGACACCCGGCGGGCGAAGACGCGGAACGCGTTCGCGGCGGCGGCCGAGGCCGACCGGGCGGAGATCGCCCGCGAGCTCGCGTCGCTCGGGATCGCGCACTGCACGCTCGGCACGGACGAGGACTGGCTGCGCACGCTCGCCGGTTTCCTCGGGAAGCAGAGGAGGCGGCGATGAGCTTCGCATGGCCCTTCATGCTCCTGTCGCTGGCGCTGATCCCGCTGCTCGTCCTCGCGTACGTCCTCGTCCAGCGGCGCCGGGTGAAGTACGCGATGCGGTTCACGAACCTCGACCTCCTCGCGAACGTCGTCGACCGCTCGCCCGGCTGGCGGCGGCACCTGCCGCCCGTGTTCGCGCTCGCGGCGCTCGCCGCGCTGCTCGTCGCGCTCGCGCGGCCCGAGACGACGATCGCTGTGCCTCGCGACGAGGCGAGCGTCGTTCTCGCGATCGACGTCTCCGGCTCGATGATGGCGACCGACGTCCCGCCGACGCGGCTCGCGGCGGCGAAGGACGCCGCCTCGCGGTTCGTGCAAGGGCTTCCGGACCGGTTCGGGGTCGGCCTCGTCTCGTTCTCGACGGGCGCGACCGCGCTCGCCGAGCCGACGGACGACCGCACCGAGATCCTCGACCAGATCGACGGGCTCGAGGCGCACACCGGGACCGCGATCGGAGACGCGATCGCATCCGCCATCGACCTCGCGCCGAAGGACGAGGACGGCAAGGTGGCGACCGGCAAGGACGGCAAGGCGCTCGTCTCGATCCTCCTGCTCTCGGACGGCGCGAGCACGCAGGGGATCTCGACCGACGATGCGATCGGGCTCGCGAAGGACGCCGGGATCGCCGTCAACACGATCGCGCTCGGCACCGACGCGGGCACGGTGACCGTCCCGAACGAGCTCGGCGAGCCGCAGACGGTCTCCGTCGCCCCCGATCGCGAGACGCTGGAGCAGATCGCGGACGAGACCGGCGGCACCTACTTCGACGCACCGACCGAGCAGGACCTGAACTCGGTCTACGAGGCAGTCGGCTCCCAGGTCGCCTGGGACGAGGAGAAGCAGGAGGTGACCGTCGCCTTCGCCGGCGCGGGCGCCGTTCTCCTGCTTCTCGCGTCGGGCATGTCCGCGCTCTGGTTCGGCCGGCTTCCCTGATCCCCACGACCCGAGAGGAGGTGAACCACATGGAGAGGACGACTGCATCGAGGTTCGACCCTCGCACGGCGCTTGCGCTCCTCGGGCTCGTGTTCGTCGTCGCCGCCGTCTGGGCGGCGTCGGCGCTCGCGTCCGGCGGATCGTCGGGGACGCCCGAGTGGGCGTCGGGCTCGTCCGGCAACACGCCGCAGTCGCCGTTCGTGCAGGACTCGAACGGGAACGGAGCAGCTCCGTCGCGGGACGACTGTCCCGATCACGGCGGCTCCGGTGGCGACACGGCACCGTCCGACGGCTCCGGCTCGTCGGGCAACGACCTCTGACAACGAACCGGTGGCCCGGCGGAAGCGCCGGGCCACCGCTTGCCATGACGTCTCAGGCCGGCGGCGCGTACCGCGGCGCCACGCCGAACACGGCCTCGGCGACGGCGCCCTCCGCCGCGTAGCGATGGGGCGTCCCGGCCGGGACGACGAAGGCATCGCCGGGTGAGAGCGTCGCCTCGACCCCGCCCGCCTCGACCCGCAGCGCGCCGCGGGTCACGTAGACGAGCTCCTCGCCGTCGTGGCTCTCCTCGAGGCTCGCCTGTCCCGCGGCCACGGAGAGGGTGCCGGCCGTGAGGTGCTCGGTGCTGACGAGCAGGCCGACGAGGACGCCACGGTCGAGCTGCCACACGGCGTCGGCTTGGCGGAGCACCCGGAGCGAGCCGGGCTCCGGACGCGTGTCGCCGAGGGCGCCGACGACGCCGTCGACGGCATAGCGGCTCTGCTCGAGGTATGGACGGGTCCGCGCGTACGCGCCGGAGGTGCCCGTGGCGGGCGGCGGCGCGAAGAACTCGAGCACGCGCAACGGCTCGTCCCCGTACGCGAAGCCGTGATGCCAGGTGTCGCGCCGGAAGAAGACGCTCTCCCCGGGCTCGGCCCGCACGACCTCGCCGGTCTCCGGGTTCGCGAGGACGAGGATGCCCTGGAGCACGTGGAGCAGCTCGTCGGCGGCGAACACCGTCCGGAAGCTGTCCGAGTGCCGGAACGCGCCGCCGGGCGGGAGGGCGAAGACGATGGCATGGATCAGCTGGGACGAGACGTAGATCCGGTCCTCGACGAACCCCGCCTCCTCGTCACCCCAGACGTGGTGCACCGCATCCCCTTCGCGGATCGCGGTGGGCGCATCGAAGGACGGTCGCGGTGACGGCCTATAGCCCATCGTGGCTCCGGCGGTCGTGGGCACGGCGCTCCGCGTCGAGGTCGACCCACTCGGAGTCGTAGACCGGGTCGGGGAAGTCGCTCTCGATCGCCCGGGCGACGCCGTCGCGGCCGGCCGCCTGGGCGGCGAGCATCACCTCGAGCGCGTGGTAGGCGTGCTCCGGGCGGGTGACGGTGGGCCGTCCCGTCTCGACGCACTCGACGAGGTGCCGCAGCCCCTCGGTCCACTGCCAGTGCGGATCCGACTCCGGGAACACGCGCCACGCGCCGTCCGCGTTCCGCCACAGCTCCCACCCCTCCGGGCGCCCAGTCGTCGCCGAGGAGCTGCACCGTGCCCTCGCTGCCGTAGACCTCGATCGCGGGCGAGCGGTATCGCTGCATCGTGAACCCCGTCGTGACCACCGCGAAGCGCGCGTCCCCGAAGTCGAGGAGCACGTGCGCGTTGTCGTCGGCCTCCACCCGGATCCGGCGGCCGTTCACCTCGCGCTCCGGGATCGCGACGCCGACCATCGCCGTCACCCGCCGCGCGGGGCCGAAGAGGGCGCACAGGCTCGTGACGTTGTAGACGCCGAGGTCGAACAGCGACCCGCCGCCGGGGGCGTAGAACCAGTCGTTCCACCACGGCCCGGCCCAGCCGTACCGGGCGCGGGCCGTGAGGAGGTCTCCGACCTCGCCCGCCCGGACGGCGGCGTGGACGGCTCGGAAGGTCGGGCTGAGAAGCGTGTGCGGGGCGCAGACGAGGAGACCGGGCCCGGCCTCCGCGAGCTCGAGGAGCTCGGCCGCGTCCGGCAGCGAGGTGGCCATCGGCTTCTCGACGAGCACGTGCCGGCCGGCCTCGAGCGCGGCCTTCGCGAGCGGCCCGTGCTCGTTCATGCTCGTCAGCACGAGCACGACGTCGGCGGCCTCGATGACGTCCTCGGGGCCGCGGAGGTCTGGATCGACGTCGTAGTGCGCGGCCGCGCCGTGCCGCTTGACCCGGTCGACGTCGTACACCGCGCTGACGTGGACGCGACCGGCGGCGCGAAGCTGACCGATCATCGCCCGGTACGGGCCTGCGAAGACGCTTCCGCAGCCGATCACGCCGAGCCCGAGGCTCATGCGGTGCGTCTCGCGACCCGGTAGTACGCCTCCGTCCACGCCGGCGTGTCGACGTCGAGCCCGCGCTCGAGCCCGAGCCGTCCCGCGAGGGCGACGGCGGCGGGAAAGGTCGAGATCGCGGCGAGTCGCCGGTCGGCGGTCTCCGGGGGCGGAGTCCGGATCACGGTCGCCCCCTGTCCGGCGCAGATGCCCTCGGCCTCGGCGAGGAGCGGATCCTCGGCCGCCCCGGCCAGGCTCACCGCCAGAGCGCCGGGGCCGAGCGCCATCATCGCCGACGTCGCTCCTTCCCTGGTCTCGACGCCCTCGGCCGGGATCCCGGCGACCTCCTTCAGGAGCAGCGCGGCCTCGAGTGCGGCCGCCCACGCCGGGCCGCTGCCGAAGGCGACCGCCGTCCGGGACTCCGTCACTGCCAGGTCGTCGACCCACGTCCTCGCGCGGGCGATCGCGGTCTCGAGCTCCGCCGGGAGACGACGGAGCGCCGCGTCGAGCGCCGCGTCGCCCGTCATCTCCGCCCAGACGGCGAGCGCCGCTACGACCGCTCCGCAGAACGCCTGTGTGTGGGTGACGGCGCGCTGGTTCGGGACCGAGACGAGCGCGCGGGCTCCGGCCCGTGCGCCGAGCGTCGACTCCGCGTTCGCGGTCACGGCGGCGTACGGCGCGGGCGCGCCGGCGTCGACCGCCTCGACGAGGTCGCGGAACTCGCCCGACGAGGAGATGACGAGCAGAACATCGCCGGGCCGCCACGCCCACGTCCCGCGCGCGAGCATGCCGCTCGGCACGGCGACGACCTCCGGCCCCGGCTCGCTCTCGAGCGAGGCGAGCCAGAGGGCGACCGCAACGTAGTACGCCGCGCCGTTCCCGCTCGCGACGACGCGGCGGACGCCGGGGCCGCCGAGCAGCGTCGCGACATCCCTTCGTCCGCGATCGCGGTCGAGCGTCTCCGCGAGGGTGGACGGGAGCTCCGTGACGTCGCGCCAGAGCCCCGTCTCGTCGAGCACGAGCGGAAGCCTAACCCTGGCCCGCGAGCGCGACGAGGGCGGCGCCGACGACGCCGCCTTCCGGTCCGAGCCGGCTCGGCACAACGGGGAGCGGCGGCGTCCGGGGGTACGCGAGGCTCGCCTGGCAGGCACGCTCGACGCGCACCTGGAACCCCGGCTCCGCGCCGAGCCCTCCCCCGAGGACGATCACGTGCGGGTCGAGCGCATTTGCGAGGACGGCGAGCACGCTGCCGAGCGCCTCCGCGGCGGCGTCGACGAGGGGGGCGTGCGCCGGGTCCGCGAGCACGTCCTCCGCGCGCTCGAGCCCGGCTGCCCGGGCCAGCGCGGGACCGCTCGCGACCGCCTCGACGGGCGGCGCGCCGAGCGTGATCGCCTCGCCGTGCGCGCCGGCGTACGGGCTCCCGTCGAGGACGAGGCACGCGCTCGCACCGGTGCCGACGATGACGAAGAGGAACGGCGAGACGCCGACGCCCGCGCCGAAGCGCGCCTCCGCGAGCGCCGCCGCCCGCAGGTCGGACTCGACGACGACGCGCGGCGCCGCGATCGCCGCGGGCGGGTCGAGGTCGCGCCAGTCGACCGTGTCGGCGCTCGTCGGGCGGCCGGCGAGATCGACGAGCTCGCACAGCCCGATCCCGACGGGCAGCCTGCCTCCGCCGAGCTCGGCCGCGAGGGCGGCGCAGTCGTCGAGCACCGCCGCTCCGCCGCGCTCGGCGCGGGTCGGCAGTACGCGCCGCTCGTGAACCGTGCCCGTGTCGACGTCGACGACCCCCGCGGCGATCTTCGTCCCGCCGACGTCGATCCCGAGGGCGACGGTCACCTGCCGGCGTCCGCGCCGGCGCGGTCACCGCGGTTTCGGTCCGGCGCGGACATCGCTCTATAGTCTCGTATCCGCCGCGCCGAGGGCGGCGGCCCCCAGTCACAGGGAGGGAACTGTGAAGAGCCGCCTGTTGGGAGTGTTCGTCCTCGCCGCCGTCGTGCTGCTCGCGATCGCCGCGGGCGCATCGAACGCCGGCAAGAAGGCATCCCCCATCACCCTGACCATGTGGTCCTACGACAACCAGGACCCGGGGCTCCAGCCCGTGCTGCAGCAGCTCAGCAAGGACTTCGAGAAGAGCCACCCGGGCGTGAAGATCAACATCGTCTTCAAGGACTTCAACAGCCTCGTCGGCACCGTGCCGCGCGCGCTCGCGTCGGGCAGCGGGCCTGACGTGACCGAGGGGAACCAGGGCTACCAGACCGATGCTCAGCTCGTGAAGGCCAAGCTGATCCTCCCGCTCACGAAGTACGTCAAGAAGTACCGGTGGGACAAGCTCTACGCGCCGTCCACATGGGGCATGTTCCGGTGGACGCCGGACGGCAAGTCGTTCGGGAAGGGCCCGGTCTGGGGCATCGCCCAGACCGGCCAGAACGTCGTCGCCTTCTACAACAAGAAGAAGCTGCGCGCAGCTCGGCATCAACCCGAACAAGATGCCGCAGACGTTCGCGGGGTTCGACAGGCTGCTCGCCCAGCTGCGCGCGAAGCTCCCCGACGACGAGCCGGTGATCGAGCACGGCAACAAGGAGGGGTACGGGTTCATCCACCTCTTCGGCGGCATCCAGGGCGCCTACGTCAAGGCGCAGAGGGTCCGCAACTGGATCTACCACGTGCCCGGCTCGCGCTACGACACGCCGGGGACGATCAGGGCGCTGGGCAAGCTCCAGCAATGGGGCAAGGCCGGCTACTTCAACGACGACTACAACGCGCTCGGATACGACGCCTCCGCGACGGGTTCGCGAAGGGCAAGGGCGTCGTCTGGATCGGCGGCGACTGGGACTCGACGATCATCAAGACCGGCCTCGGCGCCGAGAACATCGGCGTGATGCCGATCCCGCCGGGCCGGGCGGCCGTGGACGTCCATCGGCGGCCTGTCCGGTCCGTGGCACATCTCGGCGAAGACGAAGTACCCGGACCTCGGCGCCGAGTGGCTCAACTACGTGATCACGTCCCAGCGCGCCAAGACGCTGATGTTCTCGCAGCAGCAGATCCCGGCCGACCGGCGCGCGAAGGCGCCCGCCGGTGACCCGTACCTGGCGCAGGTGAGCAAGGCGTTCCGGCTCGTCGCGGACGACGACGGCCTGCTCCTGTACACCGACTGGGCGTCCCCGTCGATGTACACGACCCTCCAGAACCAGTTCCAGCTCCTGCTGGCCGGCCGCCAGACGCCCGCCGGCATGGCGAAGGCCGTCCAGGACGACTGGGAGAAGTTCGACAAGACGCTTCGCTGAGCCGCCACGCGTGGCGGTCGACGAGCCAACAGCCCACGCCGCGCGCCCGGACCCCGCCGGTCCGGGCGCGCGGCGGAGGCGCCGCCGTCGCGGCGGCGGCCGCGCTCCCGGCGACCCGCGCAACATCGGCTGGCTCTACGTCCTTCCGGGTCTCGCGTTCTACGTCCTCTTCACGCTCGCCCCGCTCCTCCACACCGTCTACTACTCGCTGTTCGACTGGGACGGCCTGACCGGGAAGACCTGGGTCGGGCTTTCGAACTACGGCGAGGCCCTCCGCGACGAGGTCCTCCGCGACGCCTTCGTCCACTCGGCGATCCTGATCGTGTACTACGCGGTCTTCCCGGTGATCATCGGGCTGCTTCTCACGGCTGCGCTCACCCGCACGGTGATCCGCGGCTTCCGCTTCTTCCGCACGACGCTGTTCCTGCCGCAGCTGATCGCGGGCGTCGTGATCGCGCAGGCGTGGACGTGGATCTACGCGTCGGACGGGCCGCTCAACCGGGGGCTCGAGCTCGTCGGCCTCGGATCGCTCGTGCGGCCCTGGCTCGGCGACTTCACCTGGGCGCTGCCGTCGATCGGCGCGATCGGGAGCTGGGTCACCTTCGGGCTGTGCATGGTGCTCTTCATCGCCGGGGTGCAGAAGATCCCCACCTCGCTCTACGACGCGGTCCGGGTCGACGGCGCCGGGCCGGTCCGCGAGTTCTTCGCGGTGACGCTGCCTGGGCTCCGGGACGAGATCCTCGTCGCGTTCGTGCTGACCACGATCAACGCGCTCCGGAGCTTCGACATCGTCTACAACACGACGGCCGGCGGCCCGGGGGGAGAGACGCTCGTCCCCTCGATGTACATGTACCAGAACGCGTTCCTGTACAACCGCGTCGGCTACGCGGCCGCGATCGCGACCGTCCTCGCGATCACGATCTTCCTCCTCGCCGCCATCGTGCTCCGCATCGGCTCGCGGGATGAGCGCGCGTGACCGCCGGTCGGCTGGAACGGGTCGGAACGTACGTCGTGCTGTGCACGTTCTCGGTGCTCGCGCTCTATCCCGTCCTCTCGATCCTCTTCCTGGCCCTCCACCGGAAGACCGACCTCGTCACCGGCTTCGCCTTCCCGACCCGGATCGACCTCTCGAGCTTCGAGGCCGCGTGGAGCGAGGGCAATTCGCGACAGGGTTCAAGTCGAGCTTCATCGTCGCGGCGACGGTCACCGTGGTCTCGGCGATCCTCTCGATCGGGACGGATACGCCTTCGGGACGATGCGGTTCGCCGGCGACCGCATCGTGTTCCCGATCATCCTGCTCGGGATCATCTTCCCCTACGAGGCGACGGTGATCCCGCTCTACTACGACTTCCAGGAGGTGCCGATCCTCCACTGGCACCTGCTGAACACGTACTGGGCGCTGATCCTCCCGCAGATCGGCCAGTCCATCGCCTTCGGCACGTTCTGGATGCGCGCGTTCTTCCGCTCGACCCCGCGCTCGCTCATCGAAGCCGCGCGCATCGACGGCGCCACCAGCTTCGGCGTTCTCTGGCGCTGCTCCTGCCGCAGGCCTGGCCCGCGGTGCTGACGATGTCGCTCCTCGTGTTCACGTACACATGGAACGAGTTCCTGCTCGCGCTCGTGCTCGTATCCGGCAGCGAGTCGACCAGACGGGCCCACTGGGCCTCAGCTTCTTCGCCGGCGCGCGCGGGCGGCACCCGACGAAATTTGCCGCCGCGGCAGCGCTCGTCGCGCTGCCTATCCTGGTCGCATACCTGTTCCTGCTACGGACTTCGTGCGCGGAACGCTCGCCGGGGCACTCAAGGAGCGAGGAAACACGGGCCCGATGGCACGGATCAAGCTGTATACCTGGCGGCGGCTCGACCCGGGCGGCCGGGACGATGGCGTCGCTGATCGGAACGGCGCGATTTCGAGGGCTCGAGGTGTCCTCGTCGACCTCGACGAGGGCGGCTGGCTCATCCGGAGGCTCGCCGAGAAGATGCGCGGGCGCGCGGGGACGACATCGTCGTGACGGCGACGACCGACCGTTGCGCGGCGCTCGCGGACTCGACGCGGTGCTGACGACCTTCCGGCCCGGCGGGTTCGAGGCGCGCGTGAAAGACGAGCGCATTCCCCTCGACATGGCCTCATCGGCCAGGAGACACAGGGCGCGGGCGGCTTCTTCATGGCGCTGCGCGCCGTCGCGGTGCTGAAGGACGTCTGCGCGAGATGGAGGAGCTCTGCCCGAAGGCGTGGATCTTCAACACGAACCCGGTGAACATCGTCGCCGAGGCGATCACCCACCACTCGCTGGTCAAGGTCGTCTCGCTCTGCGAAGGGCCGATCTACTTCGCGCACGAGATCGCGCAGGCCGCCGGGCTCGACCCGGAGCGGTCGGCGTGACGATGGTCGGGCTGAACCACGGCTGCTGGGGCGTCGAGCACGACTACGACGGACAGGACCCGTTCCCGCTCCCGAGGAGGCGTGGGAGCGGCGGCGGGACGACCGACGCTCGAGCCGCGCCGCGGCGCCAGCTCGAGCTCGCCGGGCATGGGGTCGGTTCCGGCGACTACTTCGAGTACTATTACTTCACCGACGACGTCCTGACGGAGCTCCGGGCGAAGCCGACGACGAGGGCAGAGGACATCCTCGGCTGGTCGGCGATTACTGGCGCCACTACGAGGAGCAGGCGCAGCCGACGATCCGGAGCTCGACCCGGCCGCTCGCGCGGCGGCATCCACGAGCTCGAGCTCGCGGTCGACGTGATCGACGCGCTCTTCAACGACAAGGACGAGGCGGCCGGTGAACATGCCGAACCCGGCGGCGCCCTCCCCGGCTTCCCGGACGATCTCGTCGTGGAGGTGCCCGGCCGCTGACCCGCGACGGGACAGGTCCGCCCGCCCAGCCGCTGCCGCGCCATGTCCGGGGCTCGTGGAGATGCTGGGCGAGTACCAGGCGCTCGCCGCGGAGGCGGCCTGGACCGGCACGCGCGACGATGGCATCCGGCGCTCAGCGCGAACCCGCTCGTCCGTCAGCTCGACGTCGCCGAGCGCGTCTACGACGTACTGCCTCCGCACATCGCGCCCACCTGCCCGACCGACTCCTCTGGATCCCGTGAGCGTGCTCCTGCTCGGCGTCGATGCGGCAGCACGAAGACCCGTCGCGGTCGTCGTCGATCGCGATGGCGCCGTGCGGGAGCCGGGGCGGGGGCTGCGGCGACATCCACAACGCCGGCTCGCCGGAGCCCGCCCTGGTCGAGATCGTGCGGGCCGCGACCGCCGCGGTCGACGTCGTGGGTGCCACGCCCGCGGATCTCGGCGCGGCGGCGTTCAGCCTCGCCGGCGCCGACTGGCCGGAGGATTTCGAGCGTCTCCGCCGGGAGCTCATGGTGCGGCTCGGTCTCCGCGACGAGCCGGAGATCGTCAACGATGCGATCGGGGGGCTTCGGTGCGGCAGCGAGGAGCTCGTCGGCGTCTCGGTCGTGATCGGGACCTACGCCGCGGTTGCAGGGCGCAGATGAGAAGGGCGCTCCACCTCGGGTTCTGGCCGGAGAAGACGGAAGCGTTCGCGCTCGGCTCCCTGGCGCTCGCCGCCGTCGGGCGGCACATGCTCGGACTCGGCCCCGAGACGTCGCTCCTCCCGCGTGCGCTCGAGCGCTGGGACTGCGTGGACGCGCAGGAGCTTCTGTACGCGTTCACGCGGATCGGAGGCCTCGACGAGTCGGAGCGCGGCCGCTTCGCCGACGCGGTGCTCGACGAGGCGGAAACGGGCGACGGCGTCGCGATCTCGATCGTCGAGATGGTTGCGGCCCGGATGGGCGACTACGCGGGCGTCTGCGCGGACACCGCACCGACGAGCTCGGCGCGCCTTCCTGCTTGTCCTGTGCGGCGGCGTCCTCCGCCACCGCTCGGCGCTCCTCCGCGACGTCGTCCGCTCGCGCGTCCCGGACGGCCGACCCGTCTACCCGGACGTCGATCCCGTCGCCGGCGCCGTCCTGATCGCGGCGGACCGCGTCGGTGCACGGCCCGACCTCGGGGAGCTCCGCTCGCTGCTGTCGAGCGCGTCGGGTGGCGTGGCTGGACGTGGCCGGGATTCGCCTGGAGCAGGCCACGAAGATCTACGCGAACGGCGTCACGGCCCTCGACGCGATGACTCTCGACATCCACGACGGGGAGTTCATGGTCCGCTTCGGGTGGTCCGGCTGCGGCAAGTCGACGCTGCTCCGGATGATCGCGGGCCTGGAGGAGGTGACGGAGGGCCGCATCGTGATCGGCGACCGGGACGTCACACGTCTCCGACCGCGCGACCGCGACATCGCGATGGTCTTCCAGAACTACGCGCTGTACCCGCAGATGACGGTCGAGGAGAACCTCGGCTTCGGTCTCAAGCTGCGCCGTGTCCCGCGGCCGGAACGTATGAGCCGCGTCCGGCAGGCGGCGTCGACGCTCGGGCTCGACACGCTGCTGGAGCGCCGTCCGGCGTTGCTCTCGGGCGGACAGCGGCAGCGCGTCGCCATGGGCCGGGTGATGGTGCGCGAGCCGACGGCGTTCCTCATGGACGAGCCGCTCTCGAACCTCGACGCCAAGCTGCGGGTCGCGATGCGCGCGGAGCTGGCACGGCTGCACGACCGCCTCGGCGTGACGACCGTCTACGTGACTCACGACCAGGTGGAGGCGATGACCGCTGGGGTCAGCGTGTCGCGGTGCTTCGCGACGGCGTGCTGGCAGCAGTGCGACACCCCGCAGGCGCTCTTCCACGACCCGATCAACCTCTTCGTCGCCGCGTTCATCGGGTCGCCGTCGATGAACGTGGTGGAGGCGACGGTGACCAACGGCCACGTCGCGTTCGCGGGAATGCAGCTGCCGCTCCCGCCGGGCTCGGCCTTCGCCGGGGAGACGCGCGACGTCATTCTCGGCATCCGCCCCACCGACCTCCGGCACGCGGCGGACGCGCCCGAGGGACAGCCGCGGATCACGGTGTGGCCGGACCTCGTCGAGGAGCTCGGCGGCGTCTCCAACGTCCTCTTCCCGATCGTGCCCCGCGAGTCCAGACGGATGCGACGCGCGCGGCGATCGAGGCCGCCTCCGACGACGACGCGACCCTGCTCGCGGACGACCGCCGCGCCCGCTTCTGCGCCGCGATCGACGGCAGGCGTGGGATCACGCTCGGCGAGGCGGTCGAGCTCGCGGTCGACCACCGGCACCTGCACTTCTTCGACCCCGCGAGCGGGGAGTCGCTCAGCCGCCGGCGGAGGGTGGGGTGGGGAGCCCGCGCGCGGCCCCCTCGCCGAGCAGCGTCGCTTCGTCGACGGCGCCGCCCACGCCCGTCGGCGCTTCGTGACGGCGAGCCCCGCGTAGAGCACGGCCCAGCGGA
>CAWCRC010000007.1:0-31553 GCA_963797805.1 uncultured Actinomycetes bacterium
CCTCGAGCGGTCGACGGCGTTCTACCGCGACACGCTCGGGCTCGAGCAGGTCGGCCACGGCGGCTGGCCCGAGTTCCAGCTCGGCGAGAACGTCAGCCTGTACCTCCTCGACCCGACCAACATCGGCCGGGAGTTCACCGGCCCGCACACGGCGCCGCTCGCGCTTCGCGTGCCCGACGTCGAGGACGCGCGGCGCTCGCTCGAGGCGAAGGGCGTCCGGTTCCACGGCGAGACGTTCGACACCGGCGTGTGCCACATGGCCCACTTCGCGGATCCGGACGGCAACGTGCTGATGCTCCACCGGAGGTACGCCCCGCAT
Source organism: uncultured Actinomycetes bacterium (assembly GCA_963797805.1). Classification (GTDB taxonomy): domain Bacteria; phylum Actinomycetota; class Thermoleophilia; order Gaiellales; family Gaiellaceae; genus Gaiella. The sequence goes on from CAWCRC010000007.1 coordinate 320, forward strand.
GAGGACTGAGCTGCTCGAGGCCTACAAGGCCCTCCCGCTGCCGACCACGCGCGACGAGCACTGGCGGTTCACCAATCTCGAGGGGTTCGATCCCGACGCCTGGGGCGCCGACACGACGACGACGACCGAGATCGCCTCGCTCCTCGACCTCGACGTCGCGGCCGCCGCGACGATCGACGAGGGCGGGATCCGCTTCGCGGGCGCCGTCCCCGACGGAATCCGCTTCGAGGCGCTCACGGACGACCATCCGCTGCTCGGCAGCCTCGTCAAGCCGGACGACAAGTTCCGCGCGCACAACGCGGCCGTCTGGGAGCACGGTCTCCTCGTCCACGTTCCCGCCGGCGTCGAGCTCGAGAAGCCGCTCTATGTTCGGGTCGCGAGCTCTGCCCCGGGCGGATCGCTGTTCTGGCGCGTCCTCGTCGTTGCGGATCCGGGCTCGCGCTTCACGGTCGTCCAGGAGCTGACGTCTTCCGACCCCGAGCTCGAGGCGTACGCGAACGGCGTCGTCGAGGTGGTCGTGCACGACGGCGCCAAGGCCGAGATCGTGAACGTCCAGCGGCTCTCGTCGAAGACCTGGCTGTTCGCCTCGTGCCACGCGCGCATCGAGCGCGACGCGGAGCTCGACTGGGTCGAGGGCGGCTTCGGCTCGGCCAAGGGCAAGACCTGGATCCAGAACGACCTCGCGGACCGCGGCGCCTCGTCGCGTGTCACCGGGGCGTACTTCGCGGACGGTTCGCAGCACCTCGACTACGACACGTACCAGCTCCACGCCGCGCCGGACACCACGTCCGACTTCGCCTTCAAGGGCGCGCTCCGCGACACGGCGGCCACGGTGTGGCGCGGGATGATCCGGGTCGAGGAGGGCGCGCAGAAGACGAACGCGTACCAGGAGAACCGAAACCTCCTCCTCTCGAAGACCGCGACCGCGAACTCGATCCCCGGGCTCGAGATCCTTGCGAACGACGTTCGCTGCACGCACGGGGCGACGCTCTCGCAGGTAGACCGCGAGCAGCTCTTCTACCTCATGGCGCGCGGCCTGCCGCGGGCGGAAGCGGAGCGGCTGATCGTGCGCGGCTTCTTCCAGGACGTCCTCGACCGCATCGACCTCGCGCCGGTGCGCGAGGCGCTCGGCGCGGCGCTCGAGGCGCGCATCCCGCAGGTCTGAGCCTCGCAGCGGGGGAACTCCCGGTTCCCGCAGACCCCCTCCCCTTGTCCGCTGCGCGGACAGGAAGCTTCGCTTCCGGCACGATGGCGGAATGCCCTGCTCCTGCGGCGCCGCGGCCGACCGGCTGGACATCTTCGACGAGAAGGCCGCGCGTCGCGCGCTCCGGCGGTACCTCGAGAACGGGCTCGGAGGCTCGGACGCGGTGCAGATAGCGGCCTGGGCGGAGGAGGGCGGGCTCGACGGCATGAGCGTCGTCGAGGTCGGCGGCGGGATCGGCCAGATCCAGGCGGACCTCCTTCGTCGCGGAGCCGCGGCGGGCCGCATCGTCGAGCTCGTGCCCGAGTACGAAGGCCCCGCCGGCGAGCTGGCCGCTGCGGCGGCAGTGGCCGACCGCTCGTCGTTCGAGATCGCCGACCTCCTCGCGGAGCCCGAGTCGGTCGAGCCGGCCGACGTCGTCGTCCTCCGACGCGTCGTCTGCTGCACGCCGGACGGTCCCGCGCTCCTCGCGGCCGCCGCCGGCAAGGCCCGTCGCACGCTGCTCGCAAGCTACCCGCGCGACCGGGTGCTCGTGCGGCTCGTGTTCCGACTCGAGAACCTCGGGCTCGCGCTGTTCCGCAAGCGGTTTCGCTCGTTCGTCCACCGGCCGGACGAGCTCGAGCGGGCCGTGACAGGGCGCGGCTTCACGCGATCGCGCGTCTCGCGCGGCCTCGTGTGGGAGACCGCGCAGTTCGTCCCGCGCGAAGCCGTCAGCGGCGGCGCGGCATCCTGACGAAATCCTGACGAAGCCCTCAGGCTCTCCTGACGGTACCCGCCTAGGGTCGTAGTCATGCGCCTCATCGCCATCATCGGGCTGCTGGCGGCGATCGCGATCCTCGTCTTCTAGACGGGCGCTCGTCTGTAGCGGCGTAGGCTTCGCGCATGGAGATCGGGCTGTTCCCGCTCGGGCTCGTGCTGCTGCCGACGGAGCAGGTGCCGCTCCACATCTTCGAGCCGCGCTACCGCGAGCTCATCGCCGAGTGCCTCGAGGTGGAGCAGCCGTTCGGCCTCGTCTACGCGGACGACGACGGGTTGCGTCGGATCGGCACGCTCGCGACGGTCGTCGAGGTCACGGACCGCTTCGAAGACGGGCGGCTGAACATCGTCGTCGAGGGGGGCGAGCGCTTCCGGCTCGTCGACCTCACCGACGGGCGGAGCTTCCACACGGGCACCGTCGAGACGCTCGAGGACGACGACGACCCGCCGCCGCAGGCGGACGTCGAGCGGGCGCTCGCCGTCTTCCGGCGGCTCGTCGAGCTGACGGGCGCCGAGGTCGAGGTGCCGACCGACGTCACCACGCAGCCCTCCTTCGAGATCGGATCGCGGTTCGAGCTCGCGCCCGAGCTCAAGCTGGAGCTCCTCGAGGAGGCGAGCGAGCGCCGACGTCTCGTCCGGCTGTGCGAGATCCTCGAGACGATCGCCGCCGCCGTCGAGCGACAGCGCGAGGTCGCCGCGCTTGCCCAGACGAACGGGCGCGCGCGCCCGGGCTCGGCGGACGAGTCGTAGGCTCGAGGAGCGCGGCTACGATGGCCGCATGGCCTCGACCGCCGCCCCGACCCTCGACGCGCACCGTCTGCGCGCCGACTTCGCGGTCTTCGACGAGCTCCTCGACGGCAAGCCGGTCGCGTACCTCGACTCGGCGTCGTCGACGCAGAAGCCGCGTCAGGTCCTCGACCGCATGCGCGCGTTCTACGAGCACGAGTACGCGAACGTCCACCGGGGCGTCTACCGGCTCTCCGAGCGCGCGACCGAGGGGTTCGAGGGGGCGCGGCGCACCGTCGCCGGGCTGCTGAACGCGCCTTCCGAGCGCGAGGTGATCTTCACCCGGAGCGCGACCGAGGCGATCAACCTCGTCGCGTATGCCTGGGGGCTCGACAACCTCGGCCCGGGCGACGTCGTGATCGTCACCGAGCTCGAGCACCACGCGAACTTCGTCCCGTGGCAGTACATCGCCCAGCGCACGGGCGCCTCGTTCCGCCACATCCCGATCGACGACCGCGGCGAGCTCCAGCTCGACGCGCTCGACGGGCTCGCGCAGGACGGGAACGTCAAGGTCGTCGCGAACAACCTCGTCTCCAACTCGCTCGGGACGATCAACCCCGTCGAGACGCTCGCCGAGTGGGCTCACGCGCACGGCGCGATCATGGTCGTCGACGCCGCGCAGGCGGCGCCGCACCGGGTCGTCGACGTCCAGGCGCTCGGCGCCGACTTCGTCGCCATCTCGTCCCACAAGCTCTGCGGCCCGAGCGGCGTCGGCGCCCTGTGGGGCCGGCGCGAGCTCCTCGAGGCGATGAGCCCGTTCAACCTCGGCGGCGAGATGATCCGCTCCGTCGGCTTCGACAAGACGACGTTCAACGACCTCCCGCACAAGTTCGAGGCGGGAACGCCGGCGATCGCCGAGGCCGTCGGCTTCGGCGCGGCGATCGAGTACGTGACCGGGATCGGCCTCGACGCGATCGAGCGGCACGAGCACGTCCTCGTCGAGCAGGCGATGGCGGCGCTCGAGGACATCCCCTGGGTGCGCGTCTTCGGGCCTCCGGCGGATCGCCGGGCGGGGATCGTGTCGTTCGACGTCGAGGGCATCCACCCACACGACGTCGCGCAGATCCTCGACTGGGAGGGCATCGCCGTGCGCGCGGGGCACCACTGCACGCAACCCCTCATGACCCGGCTCGGCGTCGCGGCAACGACCCGCGCCAGCTTCTACCTCTACTCGTTGCCCGAGGAAGTCGACCGGCTCGTCGCCGGGCTGCACAAGGTCAAGGCGTCGCTCGGCTGATGTCGGAGTTCGAGCAGCTGTATCGGGAAGTGATTCTCGATCACTACAAGGCGCCCAGGAATCACGGCCTGCTCGAGCCGCACGACGCGATCGCGGAGGGGCAGAACCCGCTGTGCGGCGACGAGGTCACCGTGTCCGTTCGCTTCGGCGAGGGGGACGTCATCGAGGACGTCGGCTTCGAGGGGCGCGGCTGCGCGATCAGCCAGGCGGCGACGTCGATGCTCACGGACATCGTCAAGGGCCGGACGGCGCAGGAGGTCTCGGCGATGCCGAAGGACGAGCTCCTCGAGGAGATCGGGATCCCGCTCACGCCGGTGCGCCTGAAGTGCGCGCTGCTCGGGCTGGGCGTGCTCAAGGTGGCGCTGCACCGGGCGAAGGGGACGCCGCTGCCGGAGGAGTGGGGGACGTCGGCCGGCGAGATCTCGCTCTCGTAGATGCCGACCGGAAGCCGGATGAGGGCCTCGTGCATGCAGCCCGCTGTGCCATCCACGGTGACCGTTTCCCGGTCAGGCGTCTAGGGTGGAGATCGAGGCACTCCCGCTCGAGGAGCTGCCCGACGGCTCCATGCGGCTCGTGCCCGCGAACGGCCACACTGTCGGTCTCTACCGGTGCAACGGCGAGCTCCATGCGATCGAGGATCGCTGCACGCATGACGACGGCCCGCTCTGCGAGGGTGAGTGGGATCAGGCGGCTTGCGAGGTCGTGTGCCCCCGGCACGGGGCCCGCTTCGACCTCCGGACGGGGAACGCCCTGACGCTCCCGGCGTACCTTCCCGTCGCGACGTACCCGGTCCGGGTGCGCGACGACGGGATGATCGTCATCGAGCTTCCCGACTAGGAGGGTCTGGCGAAAGAGACGCCGTGTCCCCAGGGCAGCGCCGGATCATCGTGTTGCTGGTCCTCGGTCGCGTCCACATCTCCGGATATGGACGCTCCCTGCGTCCTTGCCTCACGACGACCGGCGGCACCCTGGAGACGGGACCATTTCGCCAGACCCTCCTAGACACCGAGCTGCTCGCGCATCCGCGCGCCGACGGCCTGCACGGCGGAGAGCGGCCGGAGCATGACGGTCAGCGACGCGATCCGGCCCTCCTCGTCGAGGCCGAACACGTCCACGCCCTCGACGTCGAGTCGCCGGCCGTCGTCGGCCGGCACGCTCGTCTCGAACTGGAGCGTCACGCCGTGCGGCTCCTCGACATAGACGTGGGTGTACTCGAGCTCGCCGAACACCTCGAGCACCGCGGCGAGGAGGAGCGTGGTCGGCCCGCGCCCGACGGTCGGCGCATGGACGACCGGCGACCGGAACACGACGTCCTCCGTCAGCAGCGACTCGAGGCCGCCGACGTCGCGACCGGCGACGGTCGCCTTCCAGCGGTCGACGAAATCGTGCGCAGGCGAGGTCACGGCGCGACCCTACGCCGTCACGGTCGGAGGCGTCACCCCAGGCGGTAAGGTCGGACCGTGCTCGACGACCGTGTCCGCGCCGTGCTTGCCCGCCTCGAGGAGGAGGATCGGCGGGAGAGCGAGGACGACGTGCCGTACTCCGAGCGCTCGCTGGCCGTCGGCCCGGAGTCGGGCAGGCTCCTGTTCGCGCTCGTCGCGCCCAACGCCGGCTGCGAGGTTCTCGAGATCGGCGGCTCGCGCGGCTACTCGACCATCTGGCTCGCCGCCGCGGCGCGCATCCTCGGGGGGCGGGTCGTGTCGCTCGAGCTCGACCCGCGCAAGGTCGAGGCGTGGAAGCGGAACATCGCCGAGGCAGGCCTCGAGGAGTGGGCCGACATCCTCGAGGGCGACGCCAGGGAGCTCCTGCCGGCGCTCGAGGAGGGCTTCGACGTCGTGTTCGTCGACGCCTGGAAGGGCGACTACGAAGCGTACTTCGAGCTCGCGCGGACGAAGCTCGAGCCGGGCGGCGTGATCGTCGCGGACAACGTCACGTCGCACCGCGACCTCGCCGGCTACGTCGAGGCCCGGCAGAGCGATCCCACGCTCGTCTCGGTCACCGTGCCCGTCGGGAACGGGCTCGAGGTCACGACCGTTCTTCGCTGACCGTACGTGGGGGCAGGGTCGCGCGCCCGGCCTCTCCGTCTGGGAGCAGTGCGAGTTGCGGCCGGAGGGCGGCTTTGCCGCCCGGGAGGCCAACTTCGCCGTTGCGATGTCGCGCCCCTGAGGAGGGGGCTCGTGGGGGAACCAGGGGTTCCCCCACGTTCGACTTGCCTACGTCCGATGCGCTTGCGTAGACTCGGAGTACCACGGAAAGGAGGTGGTCGGGTGTCAGATTCGTGCAGTACCGGCAGTGGAGGTGCCAGCGGGTAGAGGCGTGTCCCCGGGACCCACTGGGGAATCGCCATAGCCACGCGTAGGGGACTCGCGCTTCGCGCCGCCGACCACCTCTGGTCAGGCAGGAAGCGCCTCTACCAATCCAACGCTGGTGACCGTACGATGCGGGGCCGCCGGAGGCGGCCCCGCGTGCGCTCTGGGCCGGTTGCTAGCGTCCGGGCGTGCGATCAGTCGCGGCTCGCACTCGGCGTGCCGCGCTCGGCGCGGCCGTCGCAACGGAGTCGGCGAGCGCCGCGTCGGTGCCGGTGAGCGACCACGTCGAGACGCGCGGACGCTGTCTGCCTCGACGTCGCGAAGAAGGCGGCCTCGCTGCGGAACGAGGCGCGGGTGCTCGTCGCCGCGGCGGACTCTGAGGCCGAGGTGCGGGCGGTCTTCGCGCGGATCTCCCGACGCCAGCTCGCTGCTCGTCAGGAGCATGCGGCTCGCGATTCGTCGCGATCGGCACTCCTCGGGGTACGCGCGGCAGCCCGGGTGGCCGCGCGGCTCGTCGCGGACACCGGACAGGGTGAGCGCGCGCTCGGCGAGGTCATCGCGGTGACGGAACGCGGCTCGCCGCGGCCATCGCGCAGGCCGTGTCGCGCTACCGGACGATCTCGCTCGCGAGCGCGCAGGCGATGCGTCGGTCGGGGCTCGGCTTCCGGTACTGCGGCGCGGGCGCGGAGCTGGCCGGCTCCCGCGGCCGCGCGGCGAAGCTGCTCGTCGAGCGCGACGACCTCGCCTAGCCCGAGCCGCCGCATCGACGCGCCGCCGTCCGAGACGATGTTGTCCGGCCCCTCGAGCATCCGCAGCTGGTCGCGGGTGAGCTGCGGCGAGGGGAGGCGCTCGAAGAGCGCCGCAGGCCCGCGGGCGAGCCAGAACGGAACGTGGATCGCCGGCCGCCGTGTGCCGAGCGCCGTCTTCACGCGCCGCCACAACTCGTTCCAGGTGACCTGATCCGGCCCGCCGAGCTCGATCGGGCCGTTTGCCTTCTCGCCGTGGACGGCGAGCCGCACCGCGCGCACGACGTCGTCGATCCAGATCGGCTGAACACGCTGCGTCCCCGGTCCGATCACGGGCGTCACCGGCGAGAGCCGGGCGATGCGCAGGAACCGCGGAAGGGCGCCGCCGTCGGCGCCGAAGACGAAGCTCGGCCGCAGCACGACGTGCTCGATCCCGCACCCCGCGACCGCCTGCTCGGCGGCCCACTTGGCCCGGAAGTACGGGACGGTCGCCCCGGGCCCGGTTCCGAGCGCGCTCATCAGCACGATCCGCCGCACATCGGTCTCGCGCGCCGCCTCGAGGAGGTTCCCCGTGCCGGCCGCCATCACGCGCTCGAAGGTCGCGGGCGAGCCCTCGATGATCGCGACGAGGTGGACGATCGTGCGCACGCCGCGCGCAGCCGCACGGAGCGAGGCCAGGTCGGTCACGTCGCCTCGGACGAGGTCGCAGGGGACGCCGGCGAGCGTCCCGGCGCCGCGTGCATCGCGCACCATGGCGCGCACCGGCGGGCCGTCCGCGGCGAGGTCGCGGGTCACGTGGCGACCGACGAATCCGCTGGCTCCGGTGACGAGGATCATCCGCCGTCCACGAAGTTCTGCCAGTACTTGCTCGGCGTCGGCCCCCGCTGGCCCTGGTACTTCGACCCGAGGCCGCCCGAGCCGTACGGCGTCTCGGCCGGCTCAGACATCTGCACGAAGGACAGCTGGCCGATCTTCATGCCCGGGTAGATCGTGATCGGCAGGTTCGCGACGTTCGACAGCTCGAGCGTGACGTGGCCGTCGAACCCGGGGTCGATGAAGCCCGCGGTGGAGTGGATCAGCAGGCCCAGCCGGCCGAGGGACGACTTCCCCTCCAGCCGCGCCACGAGGTCGTCGGGCAGCGTGACGCGCTCGAGCGTCGAGCCGAGCACGAACTCGCCGGGGTGGAGGATGAACGGCTCGTCGCCGGTCACCTCGACGAGCTCGGTGAGCTCCTCCTGCTCCGCCTTGACGTCGATGTACGGGTAGCGCGAGTTGCGAAAGACGCGGAAGAGCGTGTCCACCCGGACGTCGAGGCTCGACGGCTGCATCAGCGTCTCGTCGTACGGGTCGATCCCGATCCGGCCGGCCTCGATCAGCCGCCTGATGACGCGGTCGGAGAGCACCATCGCCGCGGATCGTAGACCGCCCGCCGCCGTCGCTTCCAGACACGGGTGACGGTTTCGATCCCGACACGATCCCGGCACCCATCCGTCGCGAAATCGGCGATAGCGTGACATCAGGGCACGGCGGCGCCCCTGGGGAGCTTGTGCGCACACGCACGAAGTGAGCTTCGGGGCGCACACTTGTTCGAAATCGACCGACTAGACTGCTGGACCCGGTGTCCATGCTGTACCCATCACTGGACCCGAACGAGCGCTTCCGCGCTCGCCGGGAATCGGTACGCCGGCGCAAGCGGCGGCGTCGCGCTGCGGTCGCGGCAGTCCTTCTCCTTGTCGTGCTCGCCCTCGCAGGTGGGATGACCCTTGCGGGGAAAGGCGAGCAGGGGATGCCCCGCAGCGGCGCCCAGGCCGCAGGCGCCCTCCAGGGCCAGCTCCAGGCCGCGGTGCGGCCGCGCCCGCTGCCGGTCGAGGTCCGCGGTGTGCACGTCACGGGCGCGCTCGCGTCGCTTCCGGGGAAGCTTCAGGAGTACGTCGCGCTTACGAAGAACGGGCTGAACACGATCGAGCTCGACGTCAAGGACGAGGGCGGGGAGATCGCGTTCGCGCCGACCGGCGTCTCTCTTGCCCGCAAGGCCGGCGCCGCCCGGGATTACTACAAGCCGGCGCAGGTGGCGCGCCTCGCCCACCGGAAGGGCGTGTACCTGATCGGGCGCGTCGTCGTCTTCCAGGATCCGTACCTCGCGCGCGCCCGGCCGGACCTCGCGGTGCGGACGCCCGGCGGCGGCATCTGGGCGACGAGTGCGGGGCTCGCCTGGGTGAACCCGTACGACCGCCGCGTCTGGGACTACGCCGTCTCGGTCGCGGCGGCTGCCGCCCGAGCGGGCTTCGACGAGATCATGCTCGACTACGTCCGGTTCCCGACCGACGGCGATGTCGGCGCGGCGGTCTACCCCGGGAAGACGCGAGAGCGGAAGGGCGAGGTCATCTCCGCGTTCGTCGCCTACGCGAAGCAGCGGCTCGCGCCGCTCGGCGTCCGTGTCTCGACCGCTCTGTTCGGCCTCTCCGCGACGCGGGACATGGGGCTCGGACAGGTTCCCGCCTGGATCTCGCAGCACGTCGACCACGTCAACCCGATGGCGTACCCGTACCTGTACGGCGGTGGGGAGCTCGGGATCGTTACGCCGAGCGCAGAGCCTGGCGAGACCGTCTTCCGCACGCTCGTCGACTTCAAGCGCCAGCTGAAGGGGTCGAACGCCCAGCTGATCCCGTGGATCCAGGACTGGAGCTACGACCGCGAGCAGGTGCTACAGCAGGTCCGGGCGACGCGCCTCCAGGGGGCGAAGGGCTTCCTGCTCTGGAACCCGTACGGCCTCTACACCAAGGCCGCGCTCTCACCGCCCTCGTAGGGCCGCGGCGCCGTCAGGGCGCGAGCCGCACCCGGGCCCACCCGTCGCCGACCCGCTCGTAGCGCGCGCGGTCGTGGAGCCGGTTCGGGCGGTTCTGCCAGAGCTCGACCGCCCGCGGCGCCAGTCGGAACCCGCCCCAGAACGGCGGCAGGGGCACGTCCTCGACTCCGGCGAATCGCTCCGCCTCGGCCTCGTAGCGTCCATCGAGCTCGTCGCGGTCGGCGAGGGCGCGCGACTGCGGCGACGCCCAGGCGCCGAGGCGGCTCTCGCGTCCGCGCGTCCGGAAGTAGGCGTGCGACTCGGCCTCCGTCAGGCGCTCGACACCTCCCTCGACGCGCACCTGCCGGCGGAGCGGCGGCCCCCAGTTGAGCACGACCGAGGCCTGCGGGTTCTCGTCGAGCTCCCGCGCCTTCCGGCTCTCGTAGTTCGTGAAGAAGCGCAGGCCCCGCTCGTCGAGGCCCCGCAGCAGGACCATCCGGACCGAAGGTGTCCCGTTCGGCGTACTCGTCGCGAGCGCCATCGCCTCGGGCTCGTGGAGGCCGGCGCGACGCGCCTCGTCGAGGCAGCGCCCGAGCTCGACGAGCGGGTCGGCGTCGAGGCCCGCGATCCACGTGTCCACGGGGCGAATGTACTCGCCTGGGGCTCGGCTAGGCTCCGACGGATGGCGATGACCAAGGTGATCGAGATCCGGACGGAGATCCCGGGGCCGCGCTCACGCGCCCTCCTCGAACGGGAGCTGCAGGTGATCGCCCATCCGCTGATCGTCCACCTCCCGATCTTCGCCGAGCGCGCCGAGAACGCGACGATCACGGACGTCGACGGCAACGTCTTCGTCGACTTCGCGGGAGGCGTGGGCGTTATCAACGCCGGGCACGCCCACCCGCGGATCGTCGACGCGGTCGCCGAGCAGGCGGCGAGGTTCCTCCACACCGACTTCACGGTCGTCCCGTACCCGGCCGCCATCGAGCTGGCCGAGCGCCTGTGCGCACTCGCCCCGATCTCGGGCGAGACGCGCGCGGCGTTCTTCAACGCCGGCACCGAGGCGGTCGAGAACGCCGTGAAGCTCGCGCGGCTGCACACCGGGAGGCCGGGAGTCGTCGCCTTCGAGGGCGCCTTCCACGGACGGACGCTGCTCTCGATGACGATGACGTCGAAGTTCCACCCGTACAAGACCGGGATGGGCCCGTATGCGCCGGAGGTCTACCGGGCGCCGTTCCCGGACGCGTATCGCGGCCCGGACGCCGAGGAGGCGCTCGCGCGGCTCGAGCGGATGCTCGACACCTACCTCCCGGCCGAGCACGTCGCGGCGATCGTGATCGAGCCGCAGCTCGGCGAAGGCGGCTTCGTCCCCGCCTCGCGCGAGTACATGCAGGGCCTTCGCGCGCTCTGCGACCGCACCGGGATCGTGCTGGTCGCGGACGAGGTGCAGACCGGCTTCGGCCGGACCGGCCGGATGTTCGCGATGGAGCACTTCGACGTCGAGCCGGATCTGATGACCGTGGCGAAGTCGATTGCGGCGGGGCTCCCGCTCTCGGGTGTCATCGGGCGCGCCGAGATCATGGACGGACCGCACGCGGGCGCCATCGGCGGGACCTACATCGGGAACCCGGTCGCACAGGCCGCAGCGCTCGCCGTGCTGGACGTGTTCGAGGAGGAATGCCTTCTCGAGCGGGCCGGCGTCGTCGGCGACCGGATCCGCGAGCGGATGCTCTCCTGGCAGGCGCGGTGGCCCACGATCGGAGACGTCCGCGGGCTCGGCGCGATGCTCGCGATCGAGATCGTCGAGGATCCCGCCTCGAAGGAGCCCGCTCCGGACGTCGCGCGGGCGGTGATCGACGCCACACTCGAACGCGGGTTGATCCTTCTGAAGGCGGGAACGTACGGAAACTGCATCCGCGTCCTCTGCCCGCTCACGATCGAGGACGCCGTCCTCGACGAGGCGCTCGGCGTCTGGGAAGAGGCGCTGGCCGCGACTCTCGGCTGAGCCCGAACGACGAATTGCGGCGGCGAAGCCGACGCCTTCAGGGGTGTGCCCCGCCGCAGGCGGGGATCGAGCGGCGCGATTCCGCTCCTGCGGAATCGCGCTTCGCGAGAAATCGCCTCGGAATCGACGAGGTTGCGGCGGCGAAGCCGACGCCTTTAGGGGTGTGCCCCGCCGTAGGCGGGGATCAAGCGGCACGATTCCGCTCCTGCGGAATCGCGCTTCGCGAGCAAGCCTCAGTACTCGAGCCGGCGCCGGCGCTCGTGGCGTTCGAGCGCGAGCTCGACGAGGCGGTCCAGGAGCTCCTCGTACGCGATCCCCGTCGCGGCGAAGAGCCTCGAGTAGAAGCTCGTCGCCGTGAAGCCCGGGATCGTGTTCAGCTCGTTCATGACGACCTCTCCGTCGGTCTCGCGGACGAAGAAGTCCGCGCGCGCCATGCCCTCGCACGACGTCGCGACGAACGCGCGAAGCGCCAGGTCACGGGCGCGCTCGATCTGGTCGTCCGTGAGCCCAGGCGGCGGGATCACGAGCTCCGACCCGCCGTCGTCGTACTTCGAGGAGTAGTCGTACCAGTCGGCGTTGTTCGCGACGACGCGGCCGGGCAGCGAGGCGACGGGGCTCGGCAGGTTCCCGAGCACGCCCACCTCGATCTCCATCCCGGGCACGAACTCCTCGACCATGACCTTCTCGTCGTGCCGGCGGGCGAGCGCGACGGCCGCCTCGAGCTGGCTCTCGTCTCGGACCTTCGAGATCCCGACCGACGAGCCCATGTTCGCGGGCTTCACGAACACCGGGTAGCCGAACGGGTTCGTCACGGGGTCGCGGAGCCGGAGCGCGACATGGTTCGCGACGGGGATTTCGGCACCGCGCATGAGCGTCTTGAAGACGTCCTTGTCCATGCACACCGACGAGGCGAGCACGCCCGGGCCGACGTACGCGACGCCGGCGAGCTCGCAGAGGCCCTGAACCGTTCCGTCCTCGCCGAACGGGCCGTGGAGGATCGGGAGCACGACGTCGACCGCGCCGAGCGTTGCGGGGGCGGAATCGGCCGGGACCGGGAGCGTCTCCGCGGTCGTCGTCGACGGGAGCTCGGCCCGGCGGTCGCCCGCAGGCAGTGCCCAGCGGCCGTCGCGGCCGATCTCGATCGTGCGCACCTCGTAGCGCTCCGGGTCGAGTGCCGCGACGACGGAGGCGGCGGACGCCAGCGAGATCTCGTGCTCGCTCGACCTCCCTCCTGCGAGCACCGCCAGCCGTATGCGCCGGCTCACGGAGTCGGCGGCGGCGTCGCGCCGTCGGCGGAGCCGTCCGCAGGCGGTGTCTCGCCGTCGGCGGAGCCGTCCGCAGGCGGTGCCGGCGTCACGTCCGGCGGCGGCACGAACTCACCGACGGTCAGCGTCACGACCGAGTCGGGGTCGGCCTGCGTCCCGCCCGCCGGATCCTGCGACATGACGAGGCCGTCGAGCGCCTCGTCGTCGGTCTCCTGCCGGACGATCGACACGCGGAAGCCGGCTGCGCGCAAGGTCGTCCGGGCGTCGGCGACCGACTGGAGCGCGACGTCGGGAACAGCGACGGTCTGCGGGCCGCGCGACACCGAGAGCGTCACGGGCGAGCCACGGGTCGCCGTCGAGTTGCCGGGCGGCGTCTGGTCGACGACCTCACCGGCCGGCCGGTCGCTCTCGACGTCGACCCTGCCGACGGTGAAGCCCGCGAGCTGCAGCTGCGCCGCCGCGACCTCGTAGCTCGAGCCGACGACGTTCGGCACCGCGACCGGCTTCGGCCCCTTCGAGACGTTGATCCGCACCGAGGAGCCTTCGACGAGGACCGTCCCCGGCCGCGGGTCCTGCGCCGTGACGACGCCCGGCGTCTTGTCCGACGGCACCTCTGCGACGTCGGCGTCGAGGCCGGCGCTCGTCAGTTCGGCGACCGCGGTGTCGCGCGACTTCCCGACGAGCGACGGCACGGCGATCTTCTTCTTGCCCGTCGAGACGCGGATCGTGACGATGCTCCCCTTCGGGAGCCCGGTGCCCGCCGTCGGCTCCTGCTCGAAGACGTACTGCGGTTTGACGTCCGCGTTCGGGAGCCGGATCACCTTCGCCTCGAACCCGTCGCCCGTGATCAGCTGGACGGCGTTCTCCTCGAGGATGCCCTCGTAGTTGTCGACGACCACCGGATCGTTGGCGTCGAGCTCGTCCTGGACGTTGTCGTAGAAGAGCCAGGCGCCGATCCCGATCGCGATCGCCACGCCGGCCGCGAGGAGCCACGGCCACCAGGCGCGGCCGCGCCGCACCTCCCCCTCGTACGAGCGGTAGCGCTCGTCGCCGCCGTAGCTCGGCGGGCGGCCGGGGGGCGCCACGGCAGTCGCGGCGGTCGTTTCTCCGCGGAGGACCATCGTCGCGGCCTCCTCGGTCTCCGGCCCGACGGCCTCGCCGCGGCCGACGAGCTCGAGGTCGCGGTCCATCTCCTTCGCGGTCCGGTAGCGCTCCGCCGGCTCCTTTGCGAGCGCGCGGAGCACGACGAGGTCGAGGTCGCGGGGGATCTCGTGTCGAATCGTCGACGGCGCCTCGGGCACCTGCGAGAGGTGCTTCATCGCGATCTCGACGGGCGTCTCGCCGGTGAACGGGACCTTCCCGGTCAGCAGCTCGTAGAGGACGATGCCGGTCGAGTAGAGATCGGACGACTCGTCGACGGGCGCGCCCCGCGCCTGCTCGGGCGAGAGGTACTGCGCGGTGCCGATGATCGAGCCGGCCTCGGTCATCTGGCTCGAGCCCGCCCGCGCGATGCCGAAGTCCGCCACCTTCACGCGGCCCTCGTGATCGACGAGGACGTTGTGCGGCTTGATGTCCCGGTGGACGATGCCGTTCCGGTGCGCGTAGCGGAGCGCGGCGAGCACCTGGCGGACGTATGACACCGCGACGGTCACGGGGCAGGGGCCGCGCGCGATGATCAGCTCCTTGAGGGTGCGGCCCTCGACATACTCCATGACGATGTAGTACGAGCCCTCCGCCTCGCCGCGGTCGTAGATCGAGACGACGTTCGGGTGGGAGAGCCCGGCGGCGTGGGTCGCCTCGCGGCGGAAGCGCTCGACGAACTGGACGTCGTTCGCGTACCGCTCGTGGAGCATCTTGATCGCGACCTTGCGGCCGAGCTCCTGGTCCTCGGCGAGCCAGACGTCGGCCATGCCGCCCGAGCCGAGCTTCCGCTCGAGCCGGTAGCGGCCCGCGAAGATCGTGCCGCGTCTCTCGTCGATGGTCGTCATCAGGGCACGGAGAAGGGTAGATGCTCGGTCGGCAGATTCCGGCCCGGCGCGCCTGTTCGCAGCACGGTGATCACGGATTCGACCCCGGGACGAGAAGTGCCTCCATTACCGCCCGCGCGATCGGGGCCGCGGTCGTGCCGCCCGTCGAGCTCTGACCCTCGAGCGCGACGGCGATCGCGACCTCCGGACGCCGGCCCGGTCGGCCGGCGAAGGCGATGAACCAGGTCGTGTTGCGCCCCGGGACACCGGTCTCGGCGGTGCCCGTCTTGCCGCCGATGCGGAAGCCCGGGATGCGTGCGGCCGTCCCGGTGCCCGCCTCCACGGCCCGCACCATCATGTTCTGGATGTCGCGCGCGTTGACGGGGCCGACGGCACGGCTCAACCGCTCCGGACGCGTGCGCGAGAGCGTGTTCCCCACGGGCGAGAGGATCTTGTCGACGACCCACGGCTTCATCACGATCCCGGCGTTGCCGATCCCCGCGGCGACCATCGCCATCTGGAGTGGCGTCACGAGCATCCGCTCCTGGCCGAACGCCATGCGGCCGGCGTCGACGTCCGGGTTCCGCTTCGGGTACCAGAGCTCGCCGTTCCGGTAGAGCCCGCTCGGGTAGCGCTCGCCGTCGGGCGTCTCGAGCGGCGGGCGCTCGTAGAAGCCGAACCGCTTCGCCTGGTCGAGGATCCGCTTCGCCCCGAGCGCCTTGCCGATGTTGCAGAAGACGGAGTTGACCGAGAACTGGAGCGCCGTCGCGAGGGTGAGGCTCCCGAACGGGCTCGACGTGTCGAAGTTGTTGACGCGCTTCCCGTACGCGATGCAGTAGCCGGGATCGACGAAGGTCGAGTCGGGCTCGTAGCGGTTCGACTCGAGCGCGGCGGACAGCGTGACCACCTTGAACGTCGATCCCGGCGCGTAGAGGCCCTGCGAGGCGCGGTTCACGAGCGGCGCGGCCGGCCGGCAGTCGGCGGTGATCGACCCGATCGTGCCGAAGCGCGTCTCGACGAGGTTCGGGTCGTAGCTGGGGGAGGACGCCATCACGAGGAGCTTCCCGGTGCGGGGATCGAGCGCCGCGACGGCGCCGCAGGTGCGCCCGAGCTGCTCGAGCGCGACGCGCTGCGCCCGGAGGTTGAGGGTCGTGGTGACGTTGTCTCCGATGATCGGCGTGCCCTTGAGCTCGTCGAGCTGCTGCTCGACGAGGTCGGAGAGCGCCCGGTCGGTCCCCGTCAGGGTGCCGTTCAACGACTTCTCGAGGCCGGCCCGGCTCCGCGAGATCGTCGAGTAGCCGACGACGTGCGCCGTCAGCTTCCCCTGCGGATAGCGCCGGAAGTACAACGTCTTCCCGCGCCGCTTCACGGCCTTGTTCCGCGCCAGCACGCGGGTCGGCGCGAGGATCAGTCCACGCCGCACCTCGAACTCGGCGACCCGTTGGATCTCGTTGTCCTGGCGGGCCGCCAGTCCCGGGCGCGCCCAGGTCTGCCAGTAGGTCGTGCCGATGACGAGCGCGACGATCAGCGCCATTGCGACCCACGCGACTCGTGTCAGCTGCCTGTTCATGCGCGGGAGTGCCGCACGGCGCGGTGGGAGACGAGCATGAGCAGGGCGACCATGACGAAGTTCGCGACGATGCTCGTCCCTCCGTACGAGACGAAGGGCAGCGTGATGCCGGTGAGCGGCACGAGCCGGAGGACGCCGCCGACGATGATGAACGTCTGCAGGGCGAAGCCGAAGCTCAGCCCCGCGGCGAGCAGCTTCGAGAACCCGTCCTGCGCGATCAGGGCCACGCGCATGCCGCGGGCGACGAGCGCGAGGTAGAGGAGGAGGACGGCCGCCGCGCCGATCAGCCCGAGCTCCTGCGCGATCGCCGAGTAGACGAAGTCGGTCTCGAGATAGGGGATCAGCCGGGTCCCGTCGACGGAGTCGAACGTCCCGTTGCCGATGCCGGTCCCCCCGTAGCCGCCGTTCGCGATCGAGTAGAGGCTCTTCACGAGCTGGTACGAGTCGCAGTTCTGGCGGTACTCCATCGCCCCGTTGAGCGCGCAGTAGACCTTGTCGTCGGTCCACGGCTCGAGCCAGACGGTCACGCGCTGCTGGACGCGGTCGAGCCGGTCGTAGAGGAGGGTGGCGCCTCCCGCGAAGAGGACGAGCCCGGCGCCGACGAACGCCGCGCGCCCCGTCGCGGCGTAGAGCATCGCGAGGAAGATCCCGAAGTTGAGGAGCGCCGAGCCGAGATCGCTCGTCTGGACGAGGACGAGCATCGCCGCGCCCCAGATCGCGAGCAGGGGGCCGACGTCCTTCAGGCGGAGGACCGCGAGCGCCTCGCGCTTGTCGCGGAGGTAGCCCGCGAGGAAGATGACGAGGAAGATCTTCGCGAGCTCGCCCGGTTGGAACTGCAGGGGGCCGATGTCGACCCAGAGCTTGACGCCGTTGATCCGCTGGCCGAGGCCCGGGACGGACGGCAGCATCAGCAGCACGATCGCCGAGACGCCGAAGAGGTACTTGTAGCGCTCGAGCACGCGGTAGTCCCACCGCAGCCAGAGGAGGACACCGGCGAAGACGGCGACGCCCACCGCGACCCAGACGAGCTGCTTGCGGCCCGCCTCGGGGTCGAGGCGGTAGACGAACGTGAGCCCGATCGCGCAGAGGAGTGCGGTGATCGGCAGCAGTGTCGGGTCGGCGTCCGGGACGGTCATGCGCGCCACGAGGTGCGCCACGACGAAGATCGCCGCGAGGAGCACGGCCCAGGGGACCCACCCGTAGTCGATCGCGGCCGTCTCCTGGAACCACGCCGATGCGAATGCGCCCGACGCGACGATCGCAGCGAGCAGGAGGATGAAGAGCTCGCGGTTCCTGGCGGTCATCGCACGAAGCTCCACCAGAGAAGGAAGGCGGCGACCGCCAGGATCGCGAGGAGCAGCAGGAGCGCGGGCCAGCGGCTGCCCTTGCCGGCACCGTGCCGGCTCACGTCGTCGCCGTTCGCGTCGGCCTCCGGCACCGGCTGCGACTCGCTTGTCGTCTGATCCCGAAGCGTCGGGACCGTCTGCGCGGGCCGTGACGGCGGGTCGCCGTCGGCGAGCTCGAAGAGGACGACGGTCACGTTGTCCTCGCCGCCCGCGGCGTTCGCCGCGGCAATCAGCGCCCCGGCCGCGTCGTGCGGGTCGTACCGGGCGGCCTCGAGCAGGCGGACGATCTCGTCGCCCGAGACCATCGCGCTCAGGCCGTCGGAGCAGAGCATCACGAGGTCGCCGGCGCGGAGGTCGACGGTCAGCGTGTCGACCTCGACGTCGGCCTCGGTCCCGAGCGCCCGGGTGATGACGGAGCGGTGCGGGTGGACGGCCGCCTCGTCCTCGGTCAGGCGCCCGCTCCGGACGAGCTCGCCGACCAGGGAGTGGTCCGTCGTGAGCTGCTCGAGGACGCCGTCGCGGTAGCGGTACGCGCGCGAGTCGCCGACGTGCGCGAGCGTCGCGGTCTCCGCCTCCTCGTCGACGAGGGCGACCGTCGCCGTCGTCCCCATCCCGGCGGCGTTCGGGTCGCGGACGGAGTGCTCGAAGATGCGGGCGTTCGCGGTGCGCACGACGCCCGCGACGCCCTCCTCGCCCTGGATCGCGAGGCCGCCCTCCTCGATCGCCGCCGCCGCGAGTCGCGAGGCGAGCTCACCCGCCTGCGCGCCTCCCATGCCGTCCGCCACGGCGAACAGCGGCGGCTCGCAGACGAACGCGTCCTCGTTCTGGCGGCGCCGGCGGCCGGTGTCCGTCTGCCCCGCTGCGCGTCCCACTCGCATCGTCAGACCTCTACCCGCAGGTCGGTGTGGCCGACCCGGATCACGTCGCCGGCGGTGAGAAGGCGCGCGCTCGTGACCCGCGCGCCGTTCACGAAGGTGCCGTTCGTCGACCCGGCGTCCTCGACCCACAGGCCGTCCGCCCGGCTGTCGAGCGTCGCGTGGCGGCTCGAGACGGTCGTGTCGCCGTCGAGCCGGATCGCGTTCTCCGGGCCTCGACCGACGCCGCTCGTGTTCGTGAGCTCGATCGCCGTCCCGACGGGGAGCGTCGGGCTCGAGAGCACCACGACCTTCCGGCTCGGGGGCGCCAGCGAGGCGCGGAGCGCGGCCGCCTCCGCCGCGGGGATGATGATGCTCTCCTGCGGGGCGCCCTCGGCGAGGCCCCTCGTCGCGGAGCGGACGACGAGCCAGACGAAGAGGTAGAGGAGCACGAGGAACGCCACCTTCAGCGCGAGCAGGGTCTCGTCGACGGTGACGGCGAGCCTCACGGGAGCGCGCGCCCGAAGACGAGCTCCGTCCCGCCGATCGAGATGCGGTCGCCGTCCCCGAGCGGCGTGCGCCTCGTGACCCGACGGCCGTTCACCTCGGTCCCGTTCGTCGACCCGAGGTCGACGACGGTCCAGCGCTCGTCGTGGTCGCGGCTGAGCTCGGCATGCCGGCGCGAGACGTTGCCGTCGTCGATGCGCACGTCGCACTCGCGGGAGCGGCCGATGACGACGCGGTCGGACGAGAGCGGGACGATGCGGCCGTCGACCGTGAGCGTCACGTCCGGCCGGGGCGGTGCCGGCGGCGGGGCGTCGGGCGCCGAGTAGATGACCGTCGCCTCGGGGATGTCCACCGCGGGGCCTGGCAATGGCGCCGCAGGAACGGGAACGGCCACCGGCTCCGGGAGCGGGGCCGGAGCATCCTGTCGTGCCTCCTCCTGCTGCGTCAGGCGGGTCGAGATGCCGAACTCACCGACCGCGAGGTCTGCATCCGTCTCCAGCAGGACGCGCGGAGGGCCGAGCAGGGCGTAGCCCTCGCGCCGGGCGTGCTCGCCGAGGTACTCCTGGAGCTCGCCGACGAGCGAGCCCTCGTAGGCCGAGAACTGGCTCCGATCTGCGGGCGAGAGGTAGAGCGTGTACTCGTTCGGCACGTAGACGCGCGAGACGGACACCGACCGGTGCTCGTCCATCTCCTTCGCGAGCTTGCGCGCGAGCTCCACGGGCTGCACGTGGGTGCGGAACGCACGCCCGAACACCCCTTCGAAGAGGCTCTCGATTCTGGTCTCGATTCCGCGAAGGACGCTCATTGGGCGGGGAGCCTCCCTCGATCGAGTCTAGCTGCCACCACGGCGACGAATCGCGCCGAGGTGGGGGCGGACGGCGACCGCGCCGCAGAGCAGCCACGTCCCGACCACGAAGCCGAGCGCCGGGATCGACGGCGCCCAGAGGAGCACGAGCCCGAGCTGGAGGGCACCGAGTCCCGCGATCCCCCACGGGCCGCGCGCCGCCGCCCGGGGAAGGACCGCCGCCACGATCGCCAGGGCGAGTGCCGTGGTCGCGATCTCGGGGTTCGCGCGGAGCACGCTCCCGAGCGCCTGCAGGACGTCCGTCGGCCGCTCGGTCTCGTCGAGACCGAGGTCCGAGACGGTCGCGCCCGCGGGCGGGAGCGGCCGGCCGGCGAGTCCCGCCACCGCCGCGGCCGCGAGGACGCCCATTCCGGCCTGCAGCGCGCGGCGCCAGGCGCCCCGGGCCGGCTGGACGGCGAGCGGGAGAAGCGGAAGGAGCCCGGCGATCGCGAGCACGGGCCCGAGCGCGAACAGCAGGCCGGCCCGTGCGTCGCGCCATGTCGCGGCGAGCCACGCGAGCGCGAGGACGCCGTAGACGACCGCTGCCGCCTGGGCGACGTTGCCGAGCGGGAAGAGCGGGACGGCGAGCGCCAGCGCGAGCCCGAGCCGCGGCGAGCGGAGCGTCGCGAGGCCGGCCGCGAGCGTGAGCAGGAAGAGGACAGGTGCCGGCCAGAACGGCAGCAGCGAGCCGCCTACGGCAGTCGCGAGCGCCGCGAGCGCCGCGGGCGCGACGCGATGGATCGGCGGGACGGGCGGTGCGCCGGGCCTGGGGCGCGCCGCGGGCGTGCGGCGACGCGACGCCTGGCGCTTCCGGGCACGTGGCTGGCGGACGACGACGAACGCCTCGCGGAGCTCGGCGGCGAGCTGCGACGCGGTCGGCCGCCGGGCCGGGTCGACGGACAGCGAGGCGTCGACGGCTGCCAGCAGCCGGCGTGGCAGGTCACCGCGGCGGGACGCGAGCGGCGGCGCGCCCGCGGCGATCGTCGATGCGACCTCCGGGAGCGGGACCCCCCAGAACGGATGGCTGCCCGCGAGCGACTCCCACAGCATCACCCCGACTGCCCAGACGTCGCTGCGGGCGGTCGCGTCGGCGCCGTCGAGGCGCTCGGGCGCGATGTACGCGAGCGTGCCGGGGACGTCGCCGACGGCGGTCAGCGTGTCCGCGTCGTCGAACTGCGCGAGCCCGAAGTCGAGGACGCGCACCGCGACCTCCGGGCCCTCTTCGAGGAGGACGTTCGACGGCTTGACGTCACGGTGGACGATGCCGCGCCGGTGCGCGTGCGTGAGCCCGTCCAGCACCTGCGCGGCGGCCTCGACCGAGGCGGCGTCGTCGAGCTCGCCGCGGCGGATCGCCTCGCGGAGCGTCTTGCCGCGGATGTACTCGTACGCGATGTAGACGTGGCCGTCGTCGCCGCCGAAGTCGTACGCCCGCACACACCGCTCGTGACGCAGGCGGGAGGCTGCCTCCATCTCCCGCATCGCGCGCGCGGCGCGCTTGCCCTCACGGGGGACGATCTTGAGCGCGACCTCGAGCCCGGTCTTCTCGTCGCTGGCCAGCCAGACCGATCCCGAGCCTCCTCGGCCGAGCGGCTTCAGGGGTCGATAGCGATCGAGGACGAGCGCTCGATCGGGGAGGGCATAGGCAGTGGACGACACCGGTCCAGGCCCCTTCGCCGCGCGACCGGAGGGTCCTCCGAGGCCGAAATCTCCCGTACACTCGCCGGGTCTGGCGCTCGGCGGCCCACCCGGACTCGTCGATCGTCCGATGCCCCGGTGAGGATCCCGTGACGGTGCACGACGACGACATTCTCGACTTCGACTTCGTCGACGACGAGACGCGCGAGATCCCACCGCCGGACCGCCCGAGCGGCGCGCCAAGGCCCGGCGGGCCGAGCGGAGGCGGTAGCCCCCCGCGGGCTCCGCTCCGCGGCCCGAACGCCATCACACCGCTGCTCCGCCTCGCCGCGCTCGTCGCGCTGGCGGTCCTCGTCGTCGTTCTCCTCGCCGTCTGGGTGCAGGGGTGCGCGGCGGAGGACGACGAGGCGACGTACGGCGACTACATGTCGGCCATCGGCGCGGTCGGGGCCGACTCCGCGAAGATCGGCGCCGACCTCGCAACGCTCCTGACGACGCCCGGGCTCGCGCAGGCGGAGCTCGAGACGCAGCTCGGCGGGCTCCTCCAGCAGCAGGAGCTGGACGTCCAGCGCGCGCGGGACATCGACGCCCCCGGGCCGCTCACGCCCGCGCAGGGGAACGCGATCCTGGCGCTCGACCTCCGCGTGGCGGGCATCCAGGGCATGCTCGACACGTTCCGGGACACGAAGGACACGCAGGACGCGACCGCCGCCGGCCGCCGGCTCGCCGCGCAGGGGCAGCGCCTCGAGGCGAGCGACGTGGTCTGGCGCGACCTCTTCCAGGGGGTCGCGACGCAGACGATGCAGACGGAAGGCGTCGAGGGCGTCACGGCGCCCCCGTCGGTCTTCGTCGAGAACAGCGACCTGTACACCGCGCGCTCGATGAGCTCGATCTGGCAGCGCGTCCACGGCGCCTCGACGGGCGGGACGCCGACGGGATCGCACGGCAGCTCGCTCGAGTACACGAAGGTCATGCCGGCCGGGATCCAGCTGTCGACGTCGACGGAGACGAAGATCACCATCTCGACCGACCTCTCCTTCGAGGTCGGGGTGACGAACTCGGGGGAGAACCAGGAGGTCGGCGTCAAGGTGCGGCTGACCATCCCTGCACAGCCGTCGCCGATCGTGAAGAACGGGACGATCGACGTGATCGATCCCGGCGAGACGAAGGCCGTGACGTTCTCCGACTTCCCGGACTTCCCGTTCGGCGAAGGGACGACCGTGCAGGTGCAAGTGCTCCCCGTCCCGGGCGAGACGAACACCGGCAACAACTCGGCCGAGTATCCGGTCGTGTTCTCGCTCGAAGCATCGTGAGTCGCTCGCCTGCGGCTCGCGACCGCGGGGGAAGCCATGTTTCCCCCGCGTGCCCCCTTCTTTCTGACTCGTGTGGGGGAACATTCCGGTTCCCGCACGCCCCCTCCCCCGTCACGAGCCCGCGGGCGGTCTCGTGACCTCGAGCCTTGCGGTCGCGATCGCCGCGTGCGTCGTCGCCGCGCTGGCGCTCCTCGTCGCGTTCGTCTCCTGGCAGCGGATTCGCGAGCTGCGGCGTGGCCAGCAGGCGATCCTCGGCGGCTCGACCGCCGACGTCGTCGACTTCGCGGTCTCCCTGCAGGGGCGGATCGACGATCTCCACCGGGCCGTCGACGAGGTCGCCTCGGCGCTCACACGGGTCGACCGCCGGATCGACGGCTCGGTCACGAACATGTCAGTCGTCCGCTACGACGCCTACGCGGACGCGGGCGGGCAGCAGTCCGCGTCGTTCGCGTTCCTCGACTCGACGCGGACCGGCACGGTCGTCACGGCGATCCAGGGGCGCGACTACGCCCGCGTCTACGTGAAGGAGCTCGAGCGCGGCAAGGCGTCACTGGCGCTCTCGCCGGAGGAGGCGGAGGCCGTGGAGCGCGCAATGGCGCGCTAGCGCCGCGGGCCGACGCCGTTTCGCCGGCCGTATGATCGCCGCACCCCCCGACGCAGGAGGCGGCTGTGGAAGGCTTGATCCAGGTCAACGGCGTCAACCTCTGGCACCGGATCACGGGCGAGGGCGACCCGGTCGTCCAGATCCACGGCGCCGGCTTCGGGCACTTCAACTTCGACCCGGCGACGCCCGAGCTGTCCAAGCGCTTCCGCGTGATCGACTTCGACATGCGCGGCTACGGCGCCTCCGACCGGCCGATCCAGGACTACGACATGGAGGTCTGGGCGGACGACGTCGCCGGGCTGCTCGACGCGCTCGGGATCGACCGCGCGCACGTGCACGGGACGTCGATGGGCGGGATGATCGCGATCGTCTTCGCGGGCAAGTACCCCGAGCGCACGCGCTCGGTCGTGATCAACTGCGCCGCGGCGAAGCTCGGCCCGAGCGGCCGCCTCATCTTCAAGAACTGGATCGACATCGCCCGGCTCGACCCGGACGGCCCGGGAAGCCGGCTGCTCGCCGAGCTGATCACCTGGCAGGCGATGTCGCGCCGCTTCCTCGCCGAGCAGGATGCGGTCGCGCTCGCCGACCTGATCCAGGAGATCCTCCGCGACTCGAACCGGATCGAGGTCTTCACCGCCGCCTGCCAGGCGATGTGCGACATGGACATCCGCGACTGGCTGCCGAAGGTCACCTCGCCGGCGCTCGTGCTCGGCGGCGACGAGGACGTGATGACCCCCTGGGACCAGGGGCCCGACGCTGCGGGCCAGCAGGCGATCGCGGACGGCATTCCCGGGTCCGAGGTGCACGTGATCCGGGGCGCGAACCACTCGACGATCTTCGACTCGTCCGACGAGCACAACCGCGTGGTCGGCGAGTTCTTCGCGCGGAACTGACGGCGTCGTGCCGGAGGTCGAGCGCTACGGAATCGAGCCTGTCCCGGCTGCCGAGCGAACCGTCGGCTGGCGCGACCTCTTCGCGATCAACTTCACGTTCTTCCTGAACCCGGTGATGATGGTGCTCGGCGCGCTCGCCGTCCTCGAGAGCGGCCTACCGCTCCCCTGGGCGATCGTCGCGACGCTCACCGGGCAGGCGCTCGCGTACGCCGCCCTGACGATCGTCGCGCAGCCGGGCGTGGACGACGGCCTGCCCGGGCAGGTCGCGATGCGCGCGTCCTTCGGCGGTCTCGGCGCCCGGGTGCTGACGTCGCCGTACCGCGTGATCGCGTCCGTGTACTGGTTCGCCGCGCAGGCGCTCACGGCCGCCTTCGGCGTCCAGGCCATCATGGTGGCGCTCGCCGACGTGCGACCGTCGCTCGTGCCGACCGCACTCGCGATCGCCGTCGTCCAGGCCGCGGTGGCGGCCCTCGGCTTCGACGTCATGCGCTGGCTGCTCCGGATCGTGCTGCCGCTCTCCGTCGCCACCGCCGGCGTCCTCATCGGGCTCTGGCTCGTCTCGGACGAGCCGGAGTACGCCGTCGGACGCGTCCTCGACTCCCCCGAGCAGGAGCTCACCTGGGTCGGCTTCGCGACGGTCGTCACCGTGATGTGCGGGTCATCGCTGACGCTGGTGACGAACATCGCCGACCTGACCCGGTACACGGGCTCGCGCCGCGACATGCGCGTCGGCCTGATCGGGTCGACGCTCGCCGCGACGGCGACGACGACGCTGATCGGCGGCGTCTACGCCGTCGGCAGCGGCGAGACGAACCCCTTCGTCGCCGCGAGCCGGCTCACCTCGAACGACGCCGTCCTCGTCGTCCTCCTCGCTGCGATCGTCGTCCAGACGTTTGCCGCCAACGTGACGAACATCTATACGGGTGGGCTCTCGCTCGTCTCGAGCCTCCCGTCGCTCGGCCGGGTCGTCGCCACCGCCGCCGTCGGGCTCGCGGCGATCGTGCTCTCGGGCTTCCCCCCGCTGATCGAGGAGGCGCAGTCGTGGGTCACGCACCTCGGCAACGTCGCCGCGCCGCTGACCGGCGTCGTCCTGGCCGACTACCTCGTCCGGCAAGGGGGGCGGCTCGACGTCGAGGCGCTCTTCGACCCCGGCGGCCGGTACCGCTACGTGCGCGGAGTCAACGTCGAGGCCGTCGTCGCCGTCGCATTCGCCGTCGCCGTCTACTACGCGGTGCCGGACGCATGGCTGAAGGTCGCGTGGGGCCTCGGCGCCGGGGCGGCGGCGTACCTCGCGCTGACGGGCATCCTGCGGCCCGGGACCTCGCGGGCCGCGAAGGAGCCGGCCTGAGGCCGGCAGGCCCCATCCCCGGGCTTCGGGCACCGACCGGCGTGCATGACGACAATGGGACGGAATGCGAGCGCTGAAAGGCCGACGCACGCTGCTCGGCGTGGCGATTGCGACCGTGAGCGCGGCGGTCGCAGTCGCGGTGGTCCTCGTCACGACCGCGAGCTCGCAGGCCGACCCGACCCGCGCCGAGTACCTGGCAGGCGTCGCCGCCGTCTGCCGGCTCTACGGACCACGGCTCGACCGGATCAGGCCACCCGACGTCGCGGAGCCCGCGAACGTGATCGACGCGGTCGACCGCGTGCTGCCGCTCGTCAGAGCGCCAGCTCCGCGACCTGAAGGCGCTCGAGCCTCCCGACGAGCTTCGGCCGCGCGTCTCGCGATGGATCGTTCTCCAGGAGCGCCGGCTCGGCAAGCTCGCGAAGGCACAGGCGGCCGGACGGCGTCAGGACTTCCGCGCGCTCGGCATCGCCTACGTCGATTTCGCGCTTGCGGGCTCGGAAACCGGGCGTCTCGCACGGGAGATCGGCGTGCCGCACCCGCCCTGCTGAGCGGGAACACACCAGCTTTCGACCGACCCACAAACCGGCGTTGACGGGGCGCGTCTCAAGGTTGTATACATGAGCGACCCATCTGTCGTGTCACGACATCCCGGCCCCGGCACCCGGTGCTGGTACTTCCTCCCTCGAGGCGGGGGGGAAAGGAGAGCAGATGAGCAACGAGGTTGAGTACGACCCCTTCGAGTACGCGAAGGAGCTCGCGGCCGGTGCGGACCTCGGCCACGGCGATCTCGAGGGCCGAAGGGAGCCGTCGGGCATTACGCGCGGGGAGCTCCTCAAGCGAGGAGCCGTCGGCGCGGCCGCCGTCACCGGTGCCGGCGCGCTTGCGGGCACCGCCGCGGCCAGGCCGTCGGCGAGCGGGAAGTTCACGGGGACGCTGCGCGTGCTGTCGCTCGGAGTCGAGTTCCCGACCCCGGACATCGCCAAGCAGGCCTCGAAGGATCTCGGCTTCACCGTCAAGCCGATCCTCGCCCCCTCCGAGAAGCAGCCGCAGATCGCCATCACGTCACCGGACACGTTCGACGTGTTCGGGGGCTACAACTACCAGTCGCTGCTCGTGTGGCCCTCCGGCTCGCTGCAGCCGGTCGACACCCGCAAGATCAGGGGCTGGAACCAGTTCTACAAGCTGTTCGCCTACGGCAAGCTCAACCCCGCCTCGGCGCGCTGCACGTTCGGTGACGGAAACGCGCCGTTCCGGACGACCTTCGTCGACCCCGACGGGTCGACCGGCCTGCCGCCTTTCTCCGGCGGGCCGAAGAACAACAGGCAGATCGTCCGCTGGATCGGCGAGAACGGCAAGCCGATCGGCGGGAAGCCGCAACCCCGCTTCATCGTCGGCCCCGCGGCGCACTTCAATGCCGACTCGATGGGATACAACGCCGATGTCATCAACAAGCGGCCCGAGCAGATGTCGTGGGCCGAGTTGCTGAACGGGAAGTGGAAGGGGCGGGTCTCCCTGCTCCGCGACCCCGGGATCATGTCGCAGGACGGCGCCTTCGCCGCCCAGGCGCTCGGGTTGATGAAGTTCAAGGACTTCGGCAACCCGACGCGGGCGGAGATCGACCGGCTGTACAAGATCCTCACGCGGTACAAGAAGCAGGGCCAGTTCCGAGCGTTCTGGTCGGCCTTCACGGACTCGGTCAACCTCATGGTCTCCAAGGAGGTCGTGCTCGAGTCGATGTGGTCACCGGCCGTGGCGCTCGTCAAGGCGGCAGGCGTCAACATCCTCTACGCGGCCCCGAAGGAGGGCTTCCGCGGCTGGTGCAGCGCAGAGGGCATCTCGTCCAGGGTCACCGACCCGGCGAAGCTGCAGGCCTGCTACGACTACATCAACTGGAACTACAACGGGTACCTCGGCGCGACGATCATGCGCCAGGGCTACTACATCGCCAACGGCCAGCGGCTCCTGCCCTGGATCAAGTCGTCGGCGGGCAAGGCGGCCGGGTTCACCGCACCGGAGTACGACTACTGGTGGGGCGGCAAGCCGGCTGCGAGCGACCTGCCGGGCATCACGGGCAAGGTCGGCGACATCAAGCAGGGCGAGCGACGCGAGGGCGGCTCGTTCCAGCAGCGCATCTGCAAGTACGCGTCCTGGAACTCGTATCCGCGCGAGAGCGTCTACCTCGTCAAGACCGTGAACGACTTCCTGACCGCCTAGCGGCAACGCATGGAGGAGCAGGGGTCCGAATCCGGGGGGGCGGCAGGCGCCGCCCCCCCGACCGGTCAGGCAGGGCTCGACCTCATCGGATTGACGAAGGTCTTTCCCGGCGGAACGGTCGCCGTCGATGACGTCAACCTTCACGTGGACCACGGCGAGTACGTCGTGCTGCTCGGGCCGTCCGGCTGCGGGAAGACGACGACACTGCGCATGATCGGCGGGCACGAGTACCCGACGCAGGGCGAGATCCTGCTCGACGGCGTGTCGCTGATCGGCTTGCCGCCGCACAAGCGTCCCACCACCACGGTCTTCCAGCACTTCGCGTTGTTCCCGCACCGCACGACGCTCCAGAACGTCGAGTTCGGCCTCAAGATGCACGGGGTCGGCAAGGCGGAGCGGCGCGAAGCGGCGATGAAGGCGCTCGAGATGGTCGGGCTCGTGCCGCTTGCCGACCGCAAGCCGAGCGCCCTCTCGGGCGGGCAGCAGCAGCGCGTCGCCCTCGCCCGCGTCCTCGTGACGAAGCCGCAGGCGCTGCTGCTCGACGAGCCGCTCGGCGACCTCGACCGGCTGCTGCAGCTGCGCATGCGCGTGGAGCTCCGGAACCTGCAGCGTCAGCTCGGGCTGATGTTCATCCACGTGACGCACAACCAGGAAGAGGCCCTCTCGATGGCCGATCGGATCGTCGTCATGAACGACGCCCGCATCCAGCAGATCGCCGACCCGCTGACGATCGCGACGAAGCCGGCGACCGAGATCGTCGCGCGCTTCATGGGCGACAACAACATCCTCCGCGGCGTCGTGAAGTCGAACGACGGCGACCGGCTCGTCATCGAGGACGAGGAGGAGCACCTTCGCGTGAGCGTGCGCGCTCCCGACGATACGCGGGCGGTCGGGAGCTCCGCGATGATCGCCATTCGCGCTGCGGCGGTGACGGTCGACGACGGCTCGGGCGACGGCCTCAACTCGGCGGAGTGCGAGATCGTCTTCGTCGAGTTCCTCGGCGACCTCGTCAAGCTCCACCTCCTCGCGGGCGGCGAGCGAATGCTCGCCAAGGTGGGCGCGGAGCACTATCCGACCCTCCGCGGCCGCGAGGGAGAGCGGATCCGGATCTCCTGGAAGGAAGACGATGTCCAGCTCCTCGACGCCTGAGCCGCTCGGAGACGACGCCGCACGGGTCGCGCTCGACGAGGTCGACGAGGTCGAGGCGATCCTCGAGCAGCGCCCTCCCCGCACCGAGGAGGCGCTCGGAGAGGGTCGAGACGCGGGTCGCGGCAGCGGCTGGGTGACGGCCGGCCTGGCGGCGCCGGGGATGATCTGGATCGGCTTCTACCTCGTCGCGCCGCTCGTGATCATCGTCCTCGTCAGCTTCTGGACGTGGACGGACGCCGGGTTCGACAAGACGTTCACGACCGCGAACTACAGCGAGCTGTTCCACGACCGCACCTACTGGGACAACATGCTGTCGACGGTCGTGACGTCCGCCATCGCCGTCGTGGCGTGCCTCGTCCTCGGATTCCCCGTCGCGTACTTCCTGGCACTCAAGGTGCAGAGCCTCGGAGTCCAGATCGCGCTCTTCATCATCGCGCTCGCGCCGTTCTGGACGAGCTTCCTCACCCGCGCGATCGCGTGGACGTTCCCGCTGATGGGCCGGGAGGGCGCCCTCAACCAGTTCCTCATCAAGCTGCACGTCATCTCCGAGCCGATCCCGGAGTTCGGGTTCTCGACCCTCTCGGTCCGGCTGGCGATGATCCAGCTCTACATCCTCTTCATGATCACGCCGCTGTTCTTCACCCTGGCGCAGGTCGACCGCTCGGCGCTCGAGGCTGCGCGCGACCTCGGCGCCAACTGGTGGGGGACGTTCCGCGAGGTGATCCTCCCGCAGACGATGCCCGGCATCGTCATCGGCTCGATCTTCATCTTCGTCCTCACGATGGGCGACTACGGGACCGTCGCCACCGTCGGCGGCGGCAACATCACCTCCGTCGGCACGCTGATCTACTCGAAGATCGGGGCCGTCCAGTATCCGCAGGGAGCGGCCTCGGCGGTGATCCTCGTGGCGGTGCTGATGGCCGGCGTCTGGGTGATCACCCGCCTATCCAATCTGCGGGAGGACCTGTGATCGAGACGATGGCAACGGCCGCGGAGAGCGTCGCCCGCCCGCAGGACGTCGTCGTCCGGCGCGACGTGAAGCAGCGCCGCGACTGGGCCAAATGGGGCCTCGGCGTCTACTTCGCGATCTTCCTGTTCTTCCTCTACATCCCGATGATCCTGATGGCGATCCTCTCGTTCCAGGGCGACACGGGCCAGCTGACCTTCCCGTTCCGCGGCCCCGTCTCGATCGACTGGTGGAGGACGCTCTGGGACACGAACCTCTTCAACACGATCGCGGACGACGTGAGCGCCTCGGGCCGCCAGTCGCTCTGGCTGTCCCTCGTCGCCGGCGTGCTCGTGGCCGTGTTCGGCTTCTCGCTCTCGATGGCCTTCCGCCGCCACTGGCGCCTCAAGGGCGACGTGATCGCCTTCTTCATCCTCATGCTCGCGCTGATGACGCCGGCGTTCCTCGTCGGCCTCGGCAACCAGCTGCTCTGGAAGTTCATGGGGTATACGCCGAACCTCTGGTACACGGCGCTCGGCGCCAACGTGATCTGGGGGATCCCGTTCTCGTTCCTCGTCATGCTCGCCGTCTGGAACCGGTACGACCGCCACGTCGAGGAGGCGGCGCGCGACCTCGGGGCGAACGGGCCGACGACCTTCCGCGAGGTGACCCTCCCGCTCGTCTGGACGGGGATCTTCGGCAGCTTCCTGTTCGGCTTCACTCTGACCTGGAACGACTTCGACCGGACGATCCTGCTGCAGAGCGGCTACGAGGCGCAGCCGCTGCCGATCCTGATCGGCACGTGGCCGCAGAGCCGGCCGATTCTGCCGAACCTGTACGCGCTGGGGGCGGCGACGACGACCGTGACGCTGGCCCTCATCGCCGTCGTTCTCATCGCCATCACGGCGCGCCTGCGCCTTCGCGGCGCGCCGATCCAGAGCGTCGAGGAGGAGT
>CAWCRC010000008.1:0-47274 GCA_963797805.1 uncultured Actinomycetes bacterium
CAGTGGACACGCCGCCGCG
Organism: uncultured Actinomycetes bacterium; assembly: GCA_963797805.1. GTDB lineage: Bacteria > Actinomycetota > Thermoleophilia > Gaiellales > Gaiellaceae > Gaiella. The sequence goes on from CAWCRC010000008.1 coordinate 20, forward strand.
GTAGGCGAGGCGTCGACCTCGCGCGGCTGACCGTCGACGCTATGCCCCGAGGGGCGCCCCGCGGGCGAGCACGCGCTCGACGAGCGGGCGCATGCCCAGCTCGCGCGCGATCTCGAGCGCCTCGTCCTGCAGAGCGACTGCTCTCGCCCGGTCGTCGGCGCCCGCCGCGCACGAGCAGCGGCGTCCGCGTAGTCGGCGGCGATCCACGCGTACTCGGCCCGGTAGCCGGCGCGCTCGCAGAACGCGAGGCCGTCCTCGAAGTGGCCGAGCGCGACGTCGATCCGGCCGGCGGTGGCCGCGAGCAGCCCGAGCACCCGGTCGATGGCCAGGGGGACGAAGAAGCTCGCCGTGCCCCGCTGGGGCTCGAGCGTGTCGTGGAGCCGCGCCGGCGGTGTCGGCGTCTCCACGCTGCACCGCGATCAGCGCGAGGCCGGCCGTGGCATAGATCGCGAGCGGCGGGGCTGAGCGCGGGCAACGAGAGCACGCCCGGCCGCCGTCCTCGCGGCCACGTCCAGCCGCTCGTCGTCGCTCGCGACGCGACCGGCGAGCGGGGTCGCGAGGGCGAGCGAAGACGTGGTCGGCGATGGGCCCCGGCGGCGGTGACGCCAGCGGCCACGTCCTGCAGCCGCGCGAGGTACGCGGCGCCCTCGTCGTCGTCGCCCAGCTGGTACTCGAGCACGGCGCGAAGCGCCAGGTGGCGGGGATCCCGCGGATCCGCGGCGAGGCCGACGTCGCTCATCTCGCGCGCGGTCTGACCAGTCGCCCTCGTAGAGGCACAGGACCTCGTTGCTGAAGCTCGTCGACGTGAGCCACCAGCGCTCGCGCAGCTGCTCGGCGTGCGCGAGCGCCGGCGCGATGAGGGAACGCGCCCGCTCGCGCTCTCCCGTCGCCGTCAGTGCGAAGACGACCGCTCTGCGGGCGGGGATCTCGGTGCTCGGGTCGCCGTCCTCGCGGGCCAGGTCGATCGCTCGCAACCCCCGCGCGAGGCAGTCGTGCCAGCGGAGATGGAACGCGTCGACGAAGGCCGCATTCGCGAGCGTCCTCCGCTCGATGGCCGAGTCGCCCTCGCGCTCGGCGATCGAGAGGGCCTGCCGGAACTCGTCGCTGCGCCCGGTCGTAGTCGGCCTCGATGAACCCGGAGAACCAGCCCTGCTGGGCGAGCAGCCGGCCTGCCTCGTGCGAGCCGGGCGCCACGAGCGTGAGTGCGTGCGCGATCAGCTCGGCCGCGTCGGTGTACCCGAACCGAAGCGACAGCGGGAGCGGATGGGCAGGCGACGGCGACCGCGCGGCGGATGTCACCGGCCTCGACGTAGTGCTCGAAGGAGCGGCGCAAGCTCGCCACCGCAGGCCCCAGCTCGGTCGTGCCCGAGCGTCGCCAGCTGCGCGCGGCCGAGGCCGAACAGCAGCTCGGCGGCCTGATCGTCGGTCGGGGCGTCCCCCATCGCCGCGAGCGCCCGCTCGAAGTGGACGAGCGCCTGCTCCGGGAGCGCGCGCCGCGAGCGCGGACTCCCCCGCGAGCGCGCAGTAGCGAACGAGCCTGTCGGTACCGAGCACGGACTGGGCCTCGCCGAAGTGGTGAGCGAGCTCGGCGGCGTGGGCGTCGGCCTCGGCGCCGTACAGCGCCTCCAGAGCCTCCGCGATGCGGGCGTGGAGCCGCGCGCGCCGCGTCCGCGAGAGCTCGTCCGCGAGCGTCGCCTGGATCAGGGCGTGCGTGAACTGGTACCGACCTGCGGTACCCGGGCAGCTCCTCGACGACGTGGGCCGCCAGCGCCTCGTCCAGAGCCTCGAGGAGCGCCTCCTCGTCGAGGTCGTCGACGAGCAGCTCCAGCTGGTCGAGCCCGAACTCCCGACCGATCGCGGAGGCGACCGTCAGGGTGGCGCTGCAGGGCGGTGAGAGGCGCTCGAGCCGTCGCCCGACGGCCTCGCGAACGCCGTCGGGAATACGGGCGCTCCAGCGCTCCGGGGTGCGGGACGCTTCGGGCGTCAGCGCCCCCTCCTCGCGCAGGAGCCTGACGACCTCGCCGACGAAGAACGGGTTGCCCTCCGTCTGGGCGTGGATCGCCTCGACGAGAGCCATGTCCGGCTCGAAGCCGCAGGCGGCTTCGATGAATCGCGCGACGTCCTCGTGCGCGAGGCCCCGAAGCAGGACACGCTCGAAGAGGCGCTCGCGGGACAGCTCGGCGAGGGTCTGGCGGAGCGGGTGGCCGCGCGAGAGATCGATGTCGCGGTAGGTGCCGACGAGCACGACGTTCGTCTCGGCGAGCTCCCGCGCGACGAACTCGAGCAGGAGCAGCGATCCCTTGTCCGCCCAGTTCAGGTCGTCCAGGACGATCACGAGGGGCCGGGAGCGACTCGCTCTCGTCAGGAAGCCCGCGACCGCGTCGAAGAGGCGGAAGCGGGCCTGCTGGGGGTCGGCGGAGCCGGAGGGCATCTGCAGCTCGGGCAGCCGCTGACGCACGTCGGGCACGAGCTCCGCGACCTCGGCGGCGCCCGCGCCGAGCTCGTCGGTCAGCTGCTCGGCGCCGCGCTCGCGAACACACGCTCGAAGCACCTGCACCCACGGCCAGTACGGAGGCGCGCCTCCCTCCTCCCAGCAGCGCCCCCAGTGGATCTCCGCGCCGTCCGACGCGGCCCGGCTCGCCAGCTCCTCCGCGAGGCGGCTCTTGCCGATTCCCGGCTCGCCGCCGACGACCACGAGCCGCCCGCTGCCGGAGAGCGCGTCTCCGAGCGCAGCGACGAGAGCGGCGAGCTCGCGCTCTCGCCCCACGAACACGCCGTCCGCCCGACGGCCTCGAACGGAGCCGGCTTCGGCGCGCGGCCGGAGGCTGCGGTGCCGCGGGCTGCGGGAGGACGTCGAGCGTCGGGGTCCTGACGGAGGATCGCCTGCTCGAGCTCCACGATCGCCCGGCTCGGCTCGAGGCCGAGCTCGTCGACCAGCACGCGCCGCGTGTCCTGGTAGGCGTGCAGCGCCTCGGCCTGCCGGCCGGAGCGGTAGAGCGCGAGCATCAGCTGCCCGCGCAGCCGCTCGCGCAGCGGATGACGGGCGACGAGGGCCTCGAGCTCGGCGACGACCTCGTGGTGGCGCGTCCGAGCGCGAGGTCGGCCTCGACCCGTTCCTCGAGGGCGGCCAGGTGGAGCTCCTCGAGGCGGGCGATCTCCTCCTGCGCGAACGAGTCGAAGCCGAAGTCGGCGAGCGGCGGGCCGCGCCAGAGATCCAGCGCCTCGCGGAGGAGCGTCGATGCCTCGAGCGCCGCGCCGCCGGCGAGCGCCGTCCGCGCCCTGCGCGAGCAGCGCCGCGAAGCGGTCCGCGTCGAGCTGTCCGTCCTCGATCCGGAGGACGTACCCGGGCGACCGGGTCAGCAGGATGCCGCCGTTCGCGGCGGCCGACCGGTCCGGCCGCTCGTGCCCGTCGAGCGACCTTGCGCAGCCGTGAGACGTACCCCTGGACGATCTTCGGCGCGGTTGCGGGCGCCTGCTCGCCCCAGAGCGCGTCGATCAGGCGATCGGTCGAGACCACCTCGTTCGCATGCAGCAGGAGCACGGCCAGGAGCGCGCGTTGCTTTCCCGCCCCGAGCTCCAGCGTGCGGCCCTGCCGCACGATCTCCAGCGGACCGAGGACGTGAAACTCCATCGACTCCTCGCTTCGGGCTCGGCCGAACCTAACACCAACGGTTCCCGGCGTCACCGAGAGCCGACGGGCGTGCACCGGATCGTTACCGCGCTCCACCGGGTCTCCACCGGCGCCGCCGATCCTCGCTGCGCACCGATGAGCACCGAGACGGAGGTGGACAGGATGACCCGCAGGACGAAGCACCTGAAGTGGGCGGGCGCGAGCGTCGTGACCGCGATCGCGCTGGCAGCGCCCGCCGCCGCCAGGCGGGATCGGGCGCAGAGGCATCGCCTGCGAGCGTCGCCCGCGGCGCCGTGGCGCGCCGGCGACCACGCGCAGGAGCGGACGGACGCTGCGACGCGGCCGGGCGGGCTCGACCGGCGCGACGCGGCGGTCGCCGTTGCGATCCTCGCCGGCGTTCTCCTGATGGGACTCTGGGGCTACGTCGTCGTCGGTGCCGCTGATCGCGGCAGTCGCCGCGGTTCTCGGCGCAGGAGCACGGCTCGTGACCGGCAAGCCGAGGCGCCGCGCCTGGGCGGACTGGCCCAGCACCGGCCGTCGCCCGCGTCGCGAGGCAGAAGGCCCGGCGCGCCCGCCGGTTCGCAGGCCGAAAGCGGAACTCCGATGACCAAGGAGCAGATCATGTCGACCACGAACTCTCCCTCGAGCGCCCTCGCGTCGTGTGCCACGTCGATGCATCGTCGACGGCCGCCGCGGTCGTGAAGGCGGCAGGTGCCTACTGCCGGCAGCGAGACGCCGAGCTCCTCCTCGTCTGGGTGCTCGAGCCGTCGTCGCTTCACCGATCCATGCCGCTCTCGGCGGGCGAGGACGGGAATCTGGGGCCTCTCCGGGGCCGCCGCCGCCGCACTCGAGCTCGCTCGCCGGGAAGGCATCCCGCGCGGGTGGTCGTCAGGATCGGCGACCGGGCAGGGTGCTGGAGGAGGAGAGACGGGCAGCGGGAGCCGAGCGGGTGTTCACCCGAGCCGACGTCCCTTCCGGCGGGCGGGCCGTCTCCGTCGGCCCGAGGCGGAGTACGAGGCTCGAGCCGAGAGCCGCGTGAGCGCGTGGCGAGCCCCGGGCGGAGTCACGTGCTGCCCGGGGCGCCGACGCGGCGGTGTCAGCCCGCCCGCGGCGAACGCTGCGCGAAGTCGTCCGCGATCTCGTCGAACGTCGCCCAGCGGATCCCGTCGTGCCCGTTGATGTACTCGATGATCCGCTCGTGCATCGCGAGGACGGCCGGACGGCCGCTCACGTCGGGGTGGATGGTCATCGTGAAGACCGCATAGTCGTACTCGCGGTAGACCCAGTCGAACTGGTCCATCCAGAGCTGCTCGATGTCGCGCGGGTTGACGAAGCCGTGGCTGTTCGGCGCCGTCTTGATGAACATCATCGGAGGCAGGTCGTCGAGGTACCAGCTCGCCGGGATCTCGATCAGGTCGGTCTCCTCGCCCCGCTGCAGCGGCACCATCCACTCCTCGGCGTTCTTCGCGTAGTCGATCTTCGTCCACGAGTCGCCGACGCGGACGTAGTACGGCAGGAAGTCCTGGTGCATGAGCGAGTGGTCGTACTTGATCCCGCGCTCGAGGAGGAGCTCGTTCGTGACGTTGGAGAACTCCCACCAGGGGGCGACGTACCCGCTCGGGCGCTTGCCCGAGACGCGCTCGACGAGGTCGATGCACTTGTCGAGGACGGCGGTCTCCTGCTCACGGGTCATCGCGATCGGGTTCTCGTGCGTGTAGCCGTGGATCCCGATCTCGTGGCCGGCGGCGACGACCTGCTCGGTCTCGCCGGGGAACGTCTCGATCGAGTGCCCCGGGATGAACCACGTCGTCTTGAGGCCGTACTTGTCGAAGAGCTTCAGAAGCCGCGGCGTCCCCACCTCGCCCGCGAACAGGCCGCGGGAGATGTCGTCGGGGGAGTTCTCACCACCGTACGAGCCGAGCCAGCCTGCCACCGCGTCGACGTCGACGCCGTACGCGACGAAGATCTCCTTGGCCATCACCGCACCTCCCGATCGTGGTAGGAGGATCTTCTCATGTGTGCGCTTTGCGGCGTTCTGCGAAACGAGCACTGGGCCGATCAGGGCGCCGGTCGCCGCGCCCGGGTCCTCCGGACGGCGCTGCTCGAGCGCGTCCTCGCGCGCTTCGGGCTCGGCGTTCGCGAGTGGGCGGGCCAGTATGTCCTCTCAGACGGCAAGGGCCGCTCGGAGGTCGCCGACGACCTCGCCGGGCTCTGGGCCGCAGCGGAGCGTCTCGCCGGGCGTCCGCTCGACCCGCTCGACCCGCTGCTCCTGGACGCGTCGTGAAGACGCCCGTCACGCTCGTCACCGGGTACCTCGGGAGCGGCAAGACGACGCTGATCCGGGCGATGCTCGAGAGCCCCGCGCTCGGCGAGACCGCCGTGATCGTGAACGAGCTCGGCGAGATCGGGATCGACCACGCGATCCTGCGTCGTGTCGACGAGCGAACGGTCCTCCTCGCCTCCGGCTGCATCTGCTGCACGCTGCGCGGCGACCTCGCGGACGAGCTCCGCGACCTCGTCGACCGGCGGGCGAGCGGCGAGATCCCGCCCTTCACGCGCGTCGTCGTCGAGACGACGGGCGTTGCGGACCCGGCGCCGATCCTCGCGACGCTCGTCTCGGAGCCCCTCGTCCGCAACCAGTACGCGCTCGAGTCGGTGATCGCGACCGTCGACGCCCAGCACGGCCTGCGCGGCGAGGCGTCGGAGCGTCAGGTCGCCGCGGCGGACGTGCTCGTCGTGACGAAGCCCGACCTCGCCGACCCGGGCGCGGTGGAGGAGGCCGTCGGGGGGCTCAACCCCGTCGCCTCCGTCGTCCGCGCCGTCCAGGGCGACGTCGACCCGGCGCTGCTCCTCGGGCCGCGGAGGACGTCCACCGCCCCGCCGTCCCTCTCGCACCACCACGCCCACGAGGACGACGTCGCCGCCGTGAGCCTCGTTCTCGACGGGCCGGTCGACTGGCTCGGCTTCGGCGTCTGGCTGACGATGCTCCTCCACGCGCGGGGCAGCGAGATCCTGCGCGTGAAGGGCCTGCTCGACGTCGGCGGCGACGGCCCGCTCCTCGTCGACGCCGTCCAGCACGTCGTCCACCCGCCCGTCCACCTGGACGCCTGGCCGGACGACGACCACCGCTCGCGGCTCGTCCTCATCGGGCGGCGCCTCGACCCGGAGCGGCTCGAGCGGTCGCTGCGATCCTTCGTGGTCGAATGACGCCCCCTCGCCGCCGCCGAAGGCGGCAGGCGACTTCAGGGGTGTGCCCCGCCCGTGAGGGCGGGGATCGTTGCGGAGCGGGATCCGCGCGAACGGATCCCGATCTCGCAGGCTAGTAACTCCGCGGCATGCCGAGCACGTGCTGGCCGATGTAGGCGAGGATGAGGTTCGTCGAGATCGGCGCCACCTGGTAGAGCCGCGTCTCGCGGAACTTCCGCTCGATGTCGTACTCCTCCGCGAAGCCGAAGCCGCCGTGGGTGTCGAGGCACGCATTCGCCGCCGCCCACGAGGCGTCGGCAGCGAGCAGCTTGGCCATGTTCGCCTCCGGGCCGCACGGAAGGCCCTGCTCGTACAGCCACGCCGCCTTGTAGCGGACGAGGTCGGCCGCCTCGATCTGCGCGTGGGCGCGCGCGATCGGGAACTGCACGCCCTGGTTCGTGCCGATCGGCCGGCCGAAGACCACGCGCTCGCCCGCGTACGCCGTTGCCTTCTCCACGAACCAGCGCCCGTCGCCGATGCACTCCGCCGCGATCAGCACGCGCTCGGCGTTCATGCCGTCGAGGATGTAGCGGAATCCCCGGCCCTCCTCGCCGACGAGGTCGTCGTCCGGCACGAGCACGCGGTCGAGGAAGATCTCGGTCGTCGCGTGGTTCATCAACGTCCGGATCGGGCGGATCGTCATCGTCCCGTCGGCGACTGCGCGCTTCATGTCGACGAGGAACGTCGAGAGCCCTTCGGTCCGCTTCTCGACCAGGTCAGCGGGCGTCGTGCGGGCGAGGAGCAGCATCAGGTCGGAGTGCTCGGCACGTGACGTCCACAGCTTCTGGCCGCTTATCGACCAGCCGCCGTCGACCCGCGTCGCCGTTGTCTGGAGCGACGTCGTGTCCGAGCCGACGCTGGGCTCCGTGACGCCGAACGCCTGCAGCCGCAGCTCACCCGAGGCGATGCGCGGGAGGTAGCGCTCCTTCTGCGCGTCGGAGCCGTGCCGGAGGACCGTCCCCATCGTGTACATCTGCGCGTGGCAGGCGCCCGAGTTGCAGCCGGAGGCATTGATCTCCTCGAGGATCGCGCTCGCCGCGGTCAGCCCGAGGCCGGCGCCGCCGTACTCTTCGGGGACGAGCGCCGCGAGCCAGCCGGCATCGGTCAGGGCGCCGACGAACTCCTCGGGGTAGCGGTCGGGCTCGAGCGCGCGCCAGTACTCGCCCGGGAAGGCGGCGCAGAGCTCGCGGACGGCAGAGCGGATCTCCGCGAGCTCGGACGGCTGCTCGAAGTTCACGCGGACCGTTCGAGGAGCCGGCGGGCGATGATCAGCTGCTGGATCTCGTTCGAGCCCTCGCCGATCAGGAGCAGAGGCGCGTCGCGGTAGTAGCGCTCGGGCCGGAACTCCGTCGAGTACCCGTAGCCGCCGTGGATCCGCATGCAGTCGAGGGCGTTCTCCTGCGCCGCCTCGGTCGCGAAGTACTTCGCCATCCCCGCCTCCAGGTCTGCGCGCTCCCCGGACGCCTTCTTTCGTGCCGCCTCGACGGTCAGCAGCCGGGCGGCTTCGGCGCGCGTCGCCATCTTCGCGAGCATCAGCTGGACGGCCTGGTGGCTCGCGATCGGCTTGCCGAACGCCTCCCGCTCGCGCGCGTAGGCGAGCGCATCGTCGAGCGCCGCCTGCGCGACGCCGACGCCGCGTGCGGCCACGTTGACGCGACCGACCTCGATCCCGCTCATGAAGTACTTGAACCCCTGCCCGACCCCGTCCTCGCCGCCGAGGACGCTCGCGGCGGGGGTGCGGAAGCCGTCGAAGACGAGCTCCGTCGACTCGACGCCCTTGTAGCCGAGCTTCGGCAGGCCGGGCATCGGGATCTCGAGGCCCGGCGGGCTCGTCTCGGGCTCCTTCTCGACGATGAAGCCGGTCATCCCCGTGTGCGCGGGCTCGGCGGACGGGTCGGTCTTCGCGAGCAGCATCACGATCCCCGAGCGCCAGCCGTTCGTCACCCAGAGCTTCTGCCCGTGATGAGGTAGTCGTCGCCGTCGCGGACGGCCGTCGTGCGGATCGACTGCACGTCCGAGCCGGCGTGCGCCTCCGTCATCGAGAACGCCGAGCGCAGCTCCATCGAGGCGAGCCGCGGCAGGAACCGCCGCCGCTGCTCCTCCGTCCCGTGGAGGCGGATCATCGTCGCCGCGATGAACGAGCCGTTGAGGATCCCCGACAGCGTCACCCAGCCGCGCGAGAGCTCGATCACGACGAGCGCGTAGGTGTCGAGCCCGAGCCCGAGGCCGCCGTACTCCTCGGGGATCGTCGTCCCGAAGAGCCCCATCTCGCGCATCGTCTCGACCATCGACTCCGGGAACTCGTCCGCGTGCTCGAGCTCGGAGGCGTACGGCACGACGTCGCGGTCGACGAACTCGCGGACGGCGGCGACGATCTCCGTCTGCTCCGCCGTGAGGCTCATGCAGGCACGGCCTCCGTGATCTTGAGCGGCGCGAGCGCCGCCGTGACGTCGTCCAGCTCGTCGAGCGCGAGGAGCGCCTCCTCGAGCGCCTCGACCGCCGCGTCGGGGAGCGCGAGCGAGGCGTTGTCGCGGAACTTCTCCCGCACCTCGTCGGGCGAGAGCGGGTTCTCCGGCCCGCCCTTCTGGTGCGGGTAGTCCGCCTCGAACGACGTCCCGTCCGCGAGCCGCACGACGGCGCCGCCCGGGAACGCCTGCGGGTACGTCGGGTACGGCTTCGTCTCGTAGCGCACCTTCTGCGCGACCGCGAGCACGGCCGGGTCGCCGATCGCCTCGTCGGTGAAGTCCGCGACGGCGACGTGCCCGCGGACGAGCAGCGACGCGATCGAGTACTGGAGCGAGAACTTGCCCTCGTACTCCGAGCGGGGCGTCGCCTTCTCCGCCGCCGGCTCGAGCACGAGCGAGACGCCCGCCTGCGGCACCGTGACGAGCACGTCGTCGATCTCGTCCGGCGCGAACGTCCGGCCCGCGGCGCCCTCGCTCGCCGCACCGAGGGAGCCGTGCATGAAGTGGCAGACCGGGTACGGCTTGTAGGCGATCCGCGGCGTCTCCCACCGGCTGCCGAGGTCGGACAGCTGCCCGTCGATGTCGATCTCGCCCTCCTCCGCGCCGACGAAGGCGTGGTAGAGGCCGAACTTGCCCTCGAGCACCGTCGCCGGCCCCGCGGCGCCGTGCACCGCGAGCCGCGTCGCGAGGTGCGCTCCGTGCGCCGCCCAGGCGGGGTGCATGGGCTTCGTCGGCGTCCCCTCGGCGAGGTAGGCGAACAGGCCGCCGGCGAAGGAGCCGGCGATCCCGAGGGCGCTCGTGGTCGTTGGCGGGTCGACCCGTCCGAGGCGGCTCGACCGACGCGACGGCGCCGAAGATCCCGCAGATCGCGGTCGGATGGAAGCCTCGTGCGTGGAACGCGCCCGACGCCGCCATCCCGACGCGGCACACGACCTCGTTGCCGGCGACGATCGCCACGAGCGTCTCCCGCCCGCTCGCGCCGTGCTGCTCCGCCGCGGCCAGGGACGCGGGTGCGATCACGGTCGAGACGTGGCTGACCGAGTCGGAGTGCGTGTCGTCGTAGTCGAGCCCGTGGCAGAGCATCGCGTTCGCGAATGCGGCGTTCGCGGCTGGAAGCCGTGTCGGCGAGCCGATGACGGTCGCCTCCGGCGCGCCGCCGAGCTCGCCCATCGTGGCGCGGCCCTCGTGCGCGGCCCCGCTCGCGTGCGCCGCGAGCCCGCAGCCGATCGTGTCGAGGACGTGGAGCTTCGCGTCCGTGCGGACGGCCTCGGGGACGTCGTCGAGCTCGAGCGCGGCGGCCCACTCGGCGATCGTGCGCGCGGCGGCCATCAGACCGTCCACTCCGTGTCCGTGTGCGGGAACCGGTCGGCGACCTCGGGCGCCCCGCGCCGGTAGACCATGAACGTCCGGCGGAACTCGATCACGACCTCACCTCGCTGGTTGAGGCCGCGGCAGCGCATGGAGACGATCCCCACGCTCGGGTTCGACGACGACTCGCGGACGTCGAGGATCTCGCTCTCCGCGTGGAGCGTGTCCCCCTCGAACACGGGCTTCGGCAGCTTGATGTCCGTCCACTCGAGGTTCGCGGCGGCGTTCTCGCTCGTGTCCGGGACGGTGAGCCCGGTGACGACCGCGAGCGTGAACGCGCTGTTCACGAGCGGCCGCTCGAAGCGCGTGCGCGCGGCGTACGGCTCGTCGAAGTGCATCGGGTTCGTGTTCATCGTGAGGCACGTGAACCAGATGTTGTCCGTGCGCGTGACGGTGCGCCCGAAGCGGCTCCGGTAGACGTCGCCGACGGCGAAGTCCTCGTAGAAGCGGCCGCGCCACTGCTTGGGCGCGGCCTCGGTCTCAGTCGACATGCAGCACGCTCCTCTTCTCGTCGCTCAAGAGCTCCCGTGCCCGCTCGACGACGGGCACGTCGATCATCTCTCCGTCGAGCGCGACGACGCCACGCCCTTCGCCGACGGCGCGCTCGTAGGCCGCGACGATCTCGCGGGCACGCCGGAGCTCGTTCGCCGAGGGAGCGAATGCCTCGTGCGTCGGCGCGACCTGGTCGGGGTGCACCAGCGCCTTGCCGCGGAACCCGAGCGTCCGGCCCACCTCGCAGTCGCGTGCGAGCCCGTCGAGGTCGCGGACGTCGACCCACACCCGGTCGACGGGACCGCGCAGCCCCGCGGCGGCGGAGTCGACGACGAGCGAGGAGCGGGCGAAGAGGATCTCGTGGCCGTCCTCGCGCTGCTCGAGGCCGAGCGCGAGGCCGAGGTCGACCGCTCCGAGGAGCAGCACGACGACGCGCTCGTCGGAGCCGATCTCGAACGCCTCGCGAAGCCCCTTCGCCGTCTCGACGATCGCCACGATCGGCAGGCCGACCCGGTCGCCGACGGCGCGGACGGCAGAGGCGGACGCCTTCGGCACGACCACGCCGTCGATCCCCGAGCCCGCGACGGCTGCGACGTCCGCGTCGTGCCATTCGGTGCCGACGCCGTTCACGCGGACGAGCCGCACCGGCCCGGCGCCCGCCTCGGCCATGAGTCGCGTCGCGAGGTCGCGCGCCGCCGGCTTCTCGGCCGGGGCGACCGCGTCCTCGAGGTCGGCGACCACCGCGTCGGCGCCCGACTCGAGCGCCCTGACGAGCTTCCGCTCCTCGCTCCCCGGGGCGAACAGGAACGACCGGGCGGTTTGAAGAGAGGCCATCGCTTTGGAAGAATCGCGAATGTCTGACTTAAACACTAACGCGTTCGAAGGGAAGGAGCGAAGCCGTGAAGGCCGTCGTCTTCCACGAGTTCGGCCACGCCGACGTGCTCCGGATCGAGGAGCTCCCCGACCCCACACCCGGCCCGGGCGAGGTCGTCGTGGACGTCACCGCCTCGGCGCTCAACCACCTCGACGTCGACGTGCGGGAGGGCGTCTCGCGCTTCCCGATCGAGTTCCCCCACACGCTCGGCGTCGAGCCGGTCGGGCGCATCGCCGCGATCGGCGAGGGCGTCGAGGGCTGGTCCGCCGGTGACCGGGTCGCCGTCTACCTCATCGCGACGTGCGGCCGCTGCGTCTACTGCCGCACGGGCCGCGAGTCGCTCTGCACCGCCCCGGCCTGGTTCGTGAGCATGGGCTCGCCGGGTGCCTACGCCGAGCGCGTGATCTGCAAGGCGTCGCAGCTCATCCGGATCCCGGACGGGGTCACGGACGTCGAGGCGGCTGCCAGCAACATCGCCTTCGGCACGGCCTGGCACATGCTGATCACGCGCGCGAAGCTCCGGACGGGCGAGACCGTCCTCGTCAACTCCGTCGGAAGCGGGATCGGATCCGCCGCGGTGCAGGTCGCGAAGCACGCGGGCGCGTTCGTGATCGGCACCTCGAGCCGCGCCGACAAGCTCGAGAAGGCGAAGAAGCTCGGCCTCGACGTCGGCATCGACTACACGTCGCAGGACGTCGTCGAGGAGGTGCTACGGCACACCGGCGGCGACGGCGTCGACGTCGTCTACGAGCACTGCGGCGGCGCGTTGTTCCAGCACGGGCTCGACTCGCTCAAGAAGGACGGCCGCCTCGTTGTGTGCGGGGCGCACAGCGGTGAGGTCGTCCAGTTCGACATCATCCCCTTCTTCCGCCGGCAGCTGTCGGTGATCGGCTCGTTCGTCTTCGACCGCAACGAGCTCGAGACGGTCTTCGGGCTGATCGCGCGCGGTGCGCTCAAGCCGCAGGTTGCCGCGACGTTCCCCCTCGAGGAGGCGGCCAAGGCGATGGACCTCATGGAGAGCCGGGAGTTCTTCGGGAAGATCGTCCTCACTGCGGGAGGTGACGCATGAAGCGCATCGGCGTCGACGTCGGCGGCACGTTCACCGACCTGATCTACGTCGACGACGAGGCAGGCGTGATCCGCGTCCACAAGCTCCCGACGACGCCGGACGACCCCTCGCAGGGGACGATCCAGGGCGTGAAGGAGCTGGCCGAGGAGGCAGGCGCGGAGCCGTCGTCGCTCGACCAGGTCTTCCACGGGACGACGATCGCGACGAACATCGTCATCGAGCACAACGGCGCGCGGGTCGGGATGCTGACGACGGAGGGCTACCGCGACATCCTCCACATCGCCCGGCACAAGAAGCCGCTCAACTTCTCGAACTACCAGGACCTCCCGTGGCAGCGGTACCCGGTCGTCCGCCGCCGCTACCGACTCCCCGTCCCCGAGCGGATCACGGGCGACGGCTCGATCCTGGTGCCGCTGGACGAGGAGCGCGCGCGCGCGCAGGTGCGCGTCCTCAAGAAGGCGGGCGTCGAGGCCGTCTGCGTCTGCTTCCTGTTCTCCTTCCTCAATCCCGCGCACGAGCAGCGGGTCGCGGAGATCGTCCGCGAGGAGTTCCCCGAGGCGTTCCTCTCCGTCTCGTCCGAGGTGATCCCGCAGTACCGCGAGTACGAGCGGTTCTCGACGGTCGGCCTCAACGCGTACGTCGGCCCGAAAGTCGCCTCGTACGTCGCACGGCTCGGCGAGGAGCTCGAGGCGCTCGGCGTCCGCTCGGGGCTCCACCTGATGACGTCGGCGTCCGGCGTCGCGACGCCCGAGGCCGCGAGCCGCCGCCCCGTCAACCTTCTCATGTCCGGACCCGTCGCCGGAGTCGTGGGTGGGATCTGGGCGGGGAAGCAGGCGGGGTACGACAACGTCATCACGCTCGACGTGGGCGGAACCTCCGCGGACATCGGCCTCGCGCAGGAGGGCCGCCTGCGGATGAAGCACCTGCTGGACACGAAGGTCGGCCCGTACCAGGCGATGATCCCGATGGTCGACGTCGACACGATCGGCGCGGGCGGCGGCTCGATCGCGTACGTCGACGCCGGCGGCATCTTCCGGGTCGGCCCGCGCTCGGCCGGGGCGGTGCCGGGCCCGGCCGCGTACGGCCGCGGCGGCACCGAGGCGACCGCGACCGACGCGATGGTGAACCTCGGCTGGCTCCTCCCCGAGGCGTTCCTCGGCGGCGGGATGTCGCTCGACCGCGAGAAGGCACGGGCTGCCTTCGCGGACGGCCCGGCCGCGGCGCTCGGGATGAGCGTCGAGGAGGCGTCGATGGGGGCGGTGCAGATCCTCTCCCACTCGATGGTGCAGTCGATCGAGGAGAACTCGGTGCGCAAGGGCTTCGACCCGCGCGACTTCGCGCTCGTCGCCGAGGGTGGCGCAGGCCCGCTCTTCGCCGTCCCGATCGCGATCGAGGTCGGCACGCCGAACGTCGTCGTGCCGCCGTACCCGGGGATCGCCGCCGCGATGGGGCTCGTCGCGACCGACATGGTCTACGAGTACGCCGCGACGACCTACCAGCGGCTCTCGAAGCTCGACGCGGGAAGCCTCCAGGCCCGCTTCGAGGAGCTCGAGGCGCAGGCCGCGACGCAGCTCGAGGAGGACGGCATCGAGGCGGATCGCATCGTCGTCCAGCGGATCGTCGAGGCGCGCTACCTCGGTCAGGGGTACGAGCTCCGGGTCGACGTCGCCCCGGGGACGATCGACGAGGCGTGGGTCGAGAGGCTCCGCGCCGACTTCCACGACATCCACGAGCGCGAGTACTCGCGTCGCTTCGAGGACTCGGACATCGAGGTGCCGAACATCCGCGTCCGCGGGATCGGGCTGATGCCGGAGCTGTCCACGCCCGAGGTGGAGGCGGGAGACGCGTCGGCCGACGACGCCCTCCGCCACGAGGGAGAGGCATGGTTCCTCGTCGAGGGCTCGCTCGAGCAGATGACGACGCGCTACTACGAGCGGGAGGCGCTCCGGGCGGGCAACCGCCTCGTCGGGCCGGCGATCGTCAACCAGTACGACTCGACGACGGTGATCCCACCGGGAGTGGAGGCGCATGTCGACCGCTTCGGGAACATCGTGATCGAGGTGGGTGCCTCGGCAGAGGCCCGGGCCGTCGCCGCAACCGTCACGACGAGCGAGGGGGTGTGACCGTGTCGACACTCGAGTACGAGCTGGGCAAGCACCCGGGGCCGCCGGAGCTCGAGCGGGTCGAGGTCGACCCGATCACGATGCGCGTCCTCGGCGGCGCGTTCCACGCGATCGCGAAGGAGATGTCGGGCGTGCTGTTCCGGATGTCCTACTCGTCGATCATCCGCGAGTCGGAGGACCTCGGCGCGGGGATCTTCGACGCGCAGGGCCGCGAGCTCTGCGAGTCGGACTCGACGCCGATGCACATCGGCTCGCTCCCCTGGTACATCCGCGGGTTCATGCGCCACCTCGAGGGGAAGATCGTCGAGGGCGACGTGATCATCCACAACCACCCGTACTACGGAGCATCCCACAGCCCGGACATCGCCGTCGCCGTGCCGATCTTCTGGGAGGGCGAGCTGATGGGGTTCGCCGCCGTCACGGCGCACGTGCTCGACGTCGGCGGGTCGTTTCCCGGGATCAACGCGGACGCCTTCGACGTGTACGCCGAGGCCAAGATCTACGACGGGCTGCGGTGGTACCAGGCGGGCGACGCTCAACGAGGACCTCGACAGGATGGTCTTCGACAACGTCCGCACCGAGACGATGAACCGCGGCGACATGAACGCGATGATGGCCGCGTGCCAGCTCGGGCGGAACCGGATGCTCCGGCTCTACGAGCGGTACGGCGTGGACACCGTGATGAGCGCCGCGTACGACTGGATGGACTACAGCGAGTCGATGCTGCGCGCGGAGATCCGCAAGCTGCCGGACGGCGTGTACCAGGCGCCGACGGGTTGGCTCGACGACGACGCGCGCAACCGTGGCGTCCGCCTGCGGGTCGAGACGAAGGTGATCGTCGAGGGCGACGAGATCACGATCGACCTGACCGGGTCGAACGCCGAGGTGCCGACCGGGTACAACGTCCCGTTCGAGGGGTCGCTCCTCGTCGGCGCGTACTACGCGGTGCGCACGATCCTCCTCGACGAGGTCACGTTCCCGGAGCACGTGCCGCAGAACGACGGTGTCTTCCGGCCGGTGAAGGTGATCGCGCCGAAGGGGACGATCTACAACCCGACCTTCCCGCGCGCGTGCTTCTCGCGCTTCTGCCAGGTGCAGCGGGTGGTCGACAACACGATCCTCGCGCTCGCCGACGCACTCCCCGAGGGCGTCACGGCCGGCAACTCGGCCGGGATCCACTTCTGCGCGTACTCGGGCTTCTCGGAGGAGATGGGCGAGTACTGGCTCTACCTCGAGGTGAACGAGGGCGCCTACGGCGGACGGTTCGGCAAGGACGCGATGGACTCCGTCGACAATCTGATGGCGAACACGCGCAACAACCCGATCGAGGAGCTCGATCTCCGGTTCCCGATCCGGTGCGACCAGTACGAGCTCCGGCCGGAGCCCGCCGCCCCCGGGCGCTGGCGCGGCGGGATCGGGATCATCCGGCGGAACCGGTTCCTCGTCGACGGGGTCTACTCGTGCGAGGGCGACCGCCAGACCGACCCGCCGCGCGGCATCTTCGGCGGCTGGGACGGGCTCGTCGCCTCCTGCCGGAAGAATCCCGACACCGGGCAGGAGGAGATCCTGCCGGCGAAGGTCACGGGCATTCCGTTCGCTGCCGGGGAGTTCATCGAGTTCAGCGAGCCGAACGCGGCGGGGTACGGCGACCCCCTCGACCGGCCGCCGGACGAGGTGCGCGAGGACGTGCTCGACGACTTCACGACGATCGCGCTCGCGCGTGACGCGTACGGCGTCGTCTTCGCGGACGAGCGAACGCTCGAGATCGACGCCGCCGGGACGGAGGCGCTGCGCGCCGAGCTCCGGGCGAGCCGGTCGGTGACCTCGCTCACGGAGTACTTCGCCGGGGAGCTGCCGCCCTCGACGAAGCCGGTGTCGCTCGCGGGCAACGCCGAGTTCGGGATGACGTGACGGACGCTCGCCGAGAGCGGGGTGAGGAGCAGCGGCTGCCTCTCCGCCGCGTCCGCAAGGGATACGAGCAGGTCGCCGACCAGCTGCGGGAGCTCATCGTCACGGGCGAGCTCCCGCAGGGCGGCCGGCTGCCGACGGAGACGCAGCTCGCTCGTGAGCTCGGCGTCAGCCGGGCGACGGTGAGGGAGGCCCTCCGGCTCCTCGCCGCCCAGGGACTCGTCCGCACGGCGAAGGGTCAGATGGGCGGGAGCTACGTGACGCTGCCGACCGTCGACCACATCTCCGAGTCGCTCAGGTCGAACATCGCGCTGCTCGCAGACGCGCGCGACCTGACGCTCGAAGAGCTCATCGAGGTCCGCGTGCTCCTCGAGGTGCCGGCGGCTCGCCTCGCCGCCCGGCGGCGTGCGGAGGGCGACATCGAGCGGCTCCGCGCGACCATCCCGCCCGACCGGCCGGCGCTCGACACGCAGACCGAGTTCGTGCACAACCGCGACTTCCACGCGACGCTGATCGAGTGCTGCGAGAACCGGCTGCTGCAGATCGCGGCGCAGCCGGTGTTCTCGGCACTTCAGACGAGCCTCTCCCGCTCGGGGCTGCCGCGCGTCTTCCACCGCTCGATCCACGCGCACCACGCCCGGATCGTCGAGGCGGTCGAGGCGGGCGACGAGGACGGCGCGGCGAGCGAGATGCACGACCACCTCGCGTTCCTCGTCCCCTACTACGAGAAGGCCTGGAAGGCGGCCCGCCTGCCGCTGGCCTCGGGCGCATGACGCTGCCGCTCGCCGACGTCCGGATCCTCGCCGTCGAGCAGTTCGGCGCGGGCCCGTGGGGCACGCTCCAGCTCGCCGACCTCGGCGCGGACGTGGTGAAGCTCGAGGACCCGGCCTCGAACGGGGACATAGGGCGCTACGTGCCGCCCTACCAGGAGGGCGAGGGCTCGCTGTTCTTCGAGACCTTCAACCGTGGCAAGCGGAGCATCTCGCTCGACCTTCGTCATCCGGATGCGAGCGGGGTGCTGCACGACCTCGTCCGCGCCTGCGACGCCGTGTACTCGAACCTGAGGGGCGACCAGCCCCGGAAGCTCGGCCTGACGTACGACCAGCTGCGGCACGTCAACCCGCGGATCGTGTGCTGCTCGCTCTCCGGCTTCGGGATGACGGGACCGCGCGCGACGGAGGGCGGCTACGACTACATGATGCAAGGGCTCGCGGGGTGGCAGAGCCTCACCGGCGAGCCGGGCGGGCCGCCGACGAAGAGCGGGCTCTCGCTCGTCGACCTCTCCGGCGGCTACGCCTCCGCGATCGCATTGCTGGCCGGCATCTGGCGCGCCCGCCGCGACGGCGTCGGCTGCGACTGCGACGTCTCGCTGTTCGAGACCGCCCTGCACGAGCTGATGTACATCGGCCCGTGGGCGGCGACGCACGGCTACGTGCCGCCGCGCCGCCGCAACTCGGCTCACCCGACGATCGTTCCCTTCCAGAACTTCCAGGCCTCTGACGGCTGGTTCGTCGTCGGCGCCGCGAAGCAGGTCTTCTGGGAGCGGCTCTGCGGCGTCATCGGCCGTGCGGACCTGCTCGAGGACGAGCGGTTCGCGACCATGGCCGCTCGCAACGAGCACCGCGACGCGCTGCTGCCGGAGCTGGACGACGCCTTCGCCGCGAGAACGGCGGACGAGTGGGTCGGAGCGCTCGTCGCGGCCGGCGTTCCCGCGTCCCGCATCAACTCCGTCGAGGAGGCGCTCGTCGATCCGCAGTCCGAGGCGCGCGGCGCGATCGTCGAGCACGACCACCCGACCCTCGGTCGCGTGCGCTCGATCCGGACGCCGCTCAGGCTCGCGGAGGGCGATACATCGCTCGAGCGCCCGGCGGAGCGCGGGCCGTTCCGCGGCGAGCACACCGAGGCCGTCCTCGTCGAGCTGTGCGGCTACACCGCCGAGCGCGTCCGCGAGCTGGAGGAGGCAGGTGTCTTCGGGGAGCGGGTGACAGCGTCGTGAACGAGACGCCGCGCGACCTGGTCGGCTACGGCGCTGACCCGCCGGACCCGCGGTGGCCCGACGGAAAGCGGGTCGCGCTCAACCTCGTCCTCAACTACGAGGAGGGCGGCGAGAACACGCCGCTCGACGGCGACCCCGCGTCCGAGGCGTACCTCCACGAGGTGGTCGGCGCCCCCGCCACCGTCGGGCGCCGCAACCTCAACACGGAGTCGATGTTCGAGTTCGGCAGCCGTGCCGGCTTCTGGCGCGTGCACCGCGTCGTGACGTCGTTCGGCCTCCCGATCACGGTGTTCGGGGTCGGCCAGGCGCTCGAGCGGAACCCCGACGCGGCCCGCGCGATGGTGGACGCCGGGTGGGAGGTCGCGAGCCATGGCTGGCGGTGGATCGACTACGGCGAGCTCTCCCCGGAGGACGAGCGCGCCCACCTCGAGCGCTCCGTCGCGGCGATCGAGCGGGTGTGCGGGCAGCGGCCCGTCGGGTGGTACACGGGGCGCGGCTCGGACGCGACGCGGCGGCTCGTCGTCGAGCACGGCGGCTTCCTCTACGACTCCGACTCGTACGCCGACGAGCTGCCGTACTGGCTCGACGTCGACGGGACGGACCACCTCGTCGTGCCGTACACACTCGACGCCAACGACTTCAAGTTCCTTCTCCCGAACGGGTTCGTGACCGCCGACGACTTCGCCACGTATCTGATCGACTCACTCGACCAGCTTCGCGAGGAGGGTGGCCGGCTCCTGTCCGTCGGGCTCCACTGCCGGATCGTCGGGCGTCCCGGTCGAATCGCCGGGCTCCGCCGGTTCCTCGAGCACGTCGCGGCCTGCGACGACATCTGGGTCGCGACGCGGGCCGACATCGCCCGCCACTGGCGGGCGCAGCATCCAGCGCCGGGAGGTGCGTGATGACCGATGCCGATGCGGTGCGAGCCGCGTTACAGACGATCTTCGACGCCGACACGGGCATCTACCAGGGTCGGGGCTTCCAGCGCCGGGTCGGCTTCGGAAGCCGGCCCGCGCTCGTCCACATCGACCTTGCCAATGCCTGGACCAGGCCGGGCCACGCGTTCTCGTGCGACGGGATGGAGACGATCATCCCGGCCGTTCAGGCGCTCAACGAGGCCGGCCGCGCGAAGGGCGTCCCCGTCGTCTACACGACGACCGCCTACCAGGACGTCGACGGCCCGAACTCGGACATGGGGCTCTGGGGACGCAAGATTCCCTGCGAGCTCCTGCAGCTTGGATCCGAGGACGTCGAGATCGACAGCCGGATCGCTCCGGCCGACGGCGAGCTCGTGCTCGTGAAGAAGTGCGCGAGCGGTTTCCACGGCACGAACCTCGCCAGCTACCTGAACGCCCTTGGCGTCGACACGGTGATCATCACCGGCGTGACGATGGCCGGCTGCGTGCGGCACACGACCGAGGACGCGATCGCGCTGGGCTTCCGTCCGATCGTCGTCCGCGAGGCGGTCGGCGACCGCGTGCCGGGCGTCGTCGAGTGGAACCTGTTCGACATCGACGCGAAGTTCGGCGACGTCGAGGCGGTCGAGGACGTCCTCTCCTACCTCGACGGCATCGAGCCGTTCACGAGCCGCTCCGGCCACCAGACAGTGCATGCGCAAAGGACATGACTGGTAGTTGCGGCGCCGCAAGCCGACGCCTTCAGGGATGTGCCCCGCCGCAGGCGGGGATCAAGCCGCGGGAT
The DNA here is from genome assembly GCA_963797805.1 of uncultured Actinomycetes bacterium. Classification (GTDB taxonomy): domain Bacteria; phylum Actinomycetota; class Thermoleophilia; order Gaiellales; family Gaiellaceae; genus Gaiella. The sequence continues at coordinate 20,893 of CAWCRC010000008.1, forward strand.
TCGGCTCCTGCCGAATCCCGCTTGGCGAGCAAGACAGAAAGCATACGATCGCCGCACAGTTCGAAGCGAAGGGAGCAACGATGGCCACGACCCCTGCAACCCTGTCGCGCGAGGCACTCGCCGCTGCGCCGCAGACGTACTTCGACGCCGTGGACGCCATGGACGTCGACGCCGTGCTCGCGCACTTCGCCGACGACGCGACGATGACCGTCCAGACCGACCATGTGACGTTCGACGGCGCCGCCGAGATCCGGCGGATGTTCACCGACTTCTTCGCGAACTCGAAGACGATCCGCCACGAGATCCGGAACATCGTCGTCGAGGAAGCGGCCGGGAAGGTGGCCACCGAGCAGGGCTACATCGGCGAGCTGCAGGACGGCTCGCTCAACGACATGCACAACTGCAACTTCTTCGACTTCGACGCCGACGGGAAGTTCAAGCGCGTGATCATCTGGATGGCGGGGACGAACCCGCTCCACTGACCGTCTCGGACTCAGCGAGCGTCGGCGTGGTCCGACAAAGCGGCCTCGAAGAACGAGGAGACGATGCGCACGGCCTCGTCCGGGCACTCGAGCAGGTCGGCATGGCCGATGTCGGGGAACTCGTGCGTCGTGATCGCCGGGTTGAGCTCGGCCATCCTGCGCGCCCCGAGCCCGGACGGGGCGAGCACCGGCGGGCAGAGGATGTCGTGCGTCCCGTTCGTCATCAGCAGCGGCCGCTCGATCCCCGGCACGAGCGGCGAGAGGTCCATCTGCTCCATCGCGAGGCACGCCTGCCGCACGGTGTAGGGGTCGTTGAGCCCGATCACCGAGCGCACCGTCGCGAAGGTGTCCTTGCCCTCCTCGCTCTCGAGGAACCCCGCGCCGACCGCCTGCGTCGTGACGTGGTCGGAGAAGTCGTCCCAGGGCATGGTCTCGGCCATCCGCCGCCAGACCCGGAAGAGCGTCGCCCGGTAGACGTCGGGCTTCGCGAACGCGACGTCGGCGCACGTCGCGATCACGCGCCCGCCGTGCGTGGCGGTGAAGGCGATCGCGATCATCCCGCCCATCGACGTGCCGTGGACGAGGACGCGGTCGAGGCCGACGGCGTCGAGCAGCTTCGCGCCGTCGTCGGCCCAGCCCTCGATCGTGTACCACTCGCGCGGGCTCGTCGACGCGCCGTAGCCGCGGGCGTCGAAGGAGAGGAGACGGAAGCCGCGCTCGCGGAAGCCGTCGTTGACGAAGCCGAAGTTGTGGCGCCCGAAGAGCCCGCCGCCGAACTGGATGACGACCGGCCCGTCCTCCGGCCCGGTCAGCTCGTAGTACAGCTGGATGCCGTCGTCGATCTGCGCGTACGGCACGCCGTCAGTCCCACGAGCGGCCGACGCGGTCCCAGGCGACGTCGCTCGGGAGCCACTCGGTGTTGATCCGCGAGAGGAGCCGCTCGGTCTTGTCCCCGCCGCACTTCGGGCACGGGGGCGCGGGCTTCGTCGACGTCGAGAGGTACTCCTCGAACCGCTCCCCGCACGCTTCGCAGCGGTATTCGTAGATCGGCATGGCCGCCGAGTCTACCCCCGTGCCGTCGCTCGAGGAGCTCCGCGCACTGGCCCGCGCGCAGGGCGTCGAACCGACCGACGCGGACCTCGAAGGGGTGCTCGGCTTCCTCCGGACCGTGCTCCCGGCGCTCCGCGAGCTGGAGGAGGGAACGGGCCGCGACGTCCCGCCCGCCGGCGTGTATCTCCCGGACCCGGAGGCGACGTGACGCTCACCGCGCTCGCCGCTGCGATCCGCCGGGGCGAGCTGTCGCCGCGCGAGGTCGTCCAGGACGCGCTCGAGCGGATCGAGCGCGACGACCCGGCCTACAACTCGTTCATCACCGTGCGGGCGGAGGAGGCGCTGGCCGAGGCCGAGGCGCTGCCGGAGCCGAAAGGGCCGCTCCACGGTGTCCCGATCGGCGTGAAGGACGTGATCGACGTCGCGGGCTCGCGGACGACCGCGGCGTCGAAGGTCCTCGCGGACAACATCGCCGCCGCCGACGCGACCGTCGTCTCCCGCCTCCGGAGGGCGGGCGCGGTGATCGTCGGGAAGCTCAACACCCACGAGTTCGCCTGGGGCGCGTCGACGACGAGTCAGGCGTTCGGTCCCGCCCATAACCCGTGGGACACCGAGCGGATCTGCGGCGGCTCGAGCGGCGGAAGCGGCGCCGCGGTGGCGGCCCGCCTCGTCCCGGGTGCGCTCGGCACGGACACCGCCGGCTCGGTCCGCATCCCGGCGGCCCTCTGTGGCGTGACGGGGATCCGGCCGACGACGGGCCGCGTCCCGAACCGCGGCGTCATCCCCGTGTCGTGGACATACGACACCGTCGGCCCGCTCGCGCGCACGGCCGAGGACTGCGCTCTCCTGCTCGACGTGATCGGAGGGCCGGACGCCCACGACGCGTCGACGACCGCCGCGGTCGGCGAGCCCTGCCTCGAGGGGATCGGCCGGGGCATCGCGGGCCTGCGCATCGGCGTCGTCGCCCACCTCTTCGACGACGTCCCGATCGACCCGCGGGTCGCCGCGGCCGTCGAGGCCGCGATCGGCGAGCTCGGCAGGCTCGGCGCGCGGGTCGAGCGGGTCGACGCGCGGTTCCTGCGGCGCGCCGAGGTCGTCCAGCAGCTCGTGATGCTCCCCGAGGCGGCCGAGGCGCACCTCCCCTGGCTCCGCACGCGCCTCTCGGACTACGGCGCCGACGTGCGCGCGCGCCTGCTCGCCGGCCTGCTCCTGCCCGCGTCCGCGCCGATCACCGGCCAGCGGGCGCGGCGCGCGCTCGCGCTCGAGGCGCGGCCGCTGTTCGAGCGCTTCGACCTCCTCGCTTCGCCGGAGATGCCGATCGTCGCGCCGCGGATCGGCGAGGACCCGGTCGAGGTGGCGGGGCAGACCCTGCCCTACCGGCTGTCGCTGATCCCCTTCAACTCCCCGTGGAGCTGCCTCGGCGTCCCGACGGTCAGCGTCCCGTGCGGGCTCGTCGACGGCCTTCCCGTCGGCCTCGCGCTGACCGGCCGGCGACTCGCCGAGGCGACCGTCCTCCGCGCGGCCCACGCCTACCAGCAGGTCACCGACTGGCACGAGCGGCGACCGCCGGACCCAACTTGACGGTGCGGCGCCGACCGTCGTATACACCACGCAGGCCCTACCGTCGAAAGGGAGTGATCCGATGTCCGTGCTGATCAAGGGCGGCCGCATCCTCACGGCCGCCGACGACTACGTCGGCGACGTCTACATCGAGGACGGGCGCGTCGCGCTGCTGGGCGCCTCGCTCGACGTCTCCGCGGAGAAGACGATCGACGCCACCGGCAAGATCGTGATGCCCGGGGCGATCGACCCGCACACGCACATCGAGATGTTCTTCGGCGGGACGACGACGTGCGACGACTTCACGTCGGGAACGACCGCGGCCGCGTTCGGCGGCACGACGACGCTCATCGACTTCTGCATGCAGACGCCGGGCGACACCTTCGCCCAGGCGCTCGAGAAGTACCACGAGAAGATCACGCGGTGCCCACCGGTGATCGACGTCGGGTTCCACATCGGCGTTACCGACCTCCAGGGCGGCGGCGGGCTCGAGGAGCTCGCGAAGCTCCCGGACGAGGGCGTCACGTCCTACAAGGTCTTCATGGCCTACAAGGGCGCGGTCATGGTCGACGACGAGACGCTCTTCAAGGTGCTGCGGACGGCCCACGAGACCGGCGGGCTCGTGATGGTGCACGCCGAGAACGGCGACGCGATCGACATCATCGTCAAGGAGGCCGTCGCGGAGGGGAAGACCGACCCGATCTGGCACGCCCGCACCCGGCCGATGGAGACCGAGGCCGAGGCGACGAACCGGGCGATCCAGCTCGCCCGCATCGCCGACGCGCCGCTCTACGTCGTCCACGTCTCCTGCCAGCCGGCCGTCGAGCCGATCGCTCTCGCCCGCGAGAAGGGCTGGCGCATCTGGGGCGAGACGTGCACCCAGTACTTCTTCGTCGACGAGTCGATGATGGAGGCGCCGAACTGGGAGGGCGCGAAGTACATCTACACGCCGCCGCCGCGGCCGAAGGAGCACCAGGAGCACCTCTGGAAGGCGATCGCGACGGACGCGCTGTCCGCGGTCTCGACCGACCACTGCCCGTTCAACTGGCCCGAGCAGAAGGGCATCAACGGCCGCGAGTTCCAGGTCGTGCCGAACGGGGGCCCGGGGATCGAGAACCGCCTCCACATGATGTGGACGCACGGTGTCCGCACGGGACGGATCACGCCGAACCGATTCGTCGAGCTCGTCTCGACGAACGTCGCGAAGCTCTTCGGGCTCTACCCCCGCAAGGGCACCATCGCCCCGGGGTCCGACGGCGACATCGTCGTCTGGGATCCGGAGAAGAAGCTGACGATCTCGGCGAAGACCCACCACACGAACGTCAACTACAACCTCTTCGAGGGCGAGGAGGTCACCGGGGCGCCGGAGGTCGTGCTCGTCCGCGGCCAGGTGATCGTCGAGAACGACGAGCTCGTCGCCGAGCCGGGCGCGGGCCAGTTCGTCAAGCGGGCGCGCTTCGGCGAGGAGCTCCTCGCGAGCACGGCCGCAGCGGTCTGATGTCGGACGAGCAGGCACGCGCCGTCTACGCGCAGGCGGGGCTGGGGGCGAGCGTCACGCTCGGCTCCCGCCCCGCCGTGCTCGTCATCGACTTCTCGTGCGGGTTCACCGACCCCGACTGCGCGCTCGGCTCCGACCTGACGCCGCAGGTCGAGGCGACGCGGCGGGTGCTCGACGCTGCGCGCGACAGGGGCCTGCCGGCCGTCTTCACGACGATCGGGTTCGACGCCAGCCTCAAGGACGGCGGGCTCTGGCTCCAGAAGGTGCCGACCCTCGGCGACCTCCAGCTCGGCGGCCGCTGGGTCGAGATCGACGAGCGCCTCGGGCGCCGTGACGACGAGACAGTCATCGTGAAGAAGGGAGCGTCGGGGTTCTTCGGCACGAATCTCGCGTCGGTGCTCGTCTCGCAGGGGGTCGACACGGTGATTCTCTGCGGCGCGACGACGAGCGGCTGCGTCCGGGCGACGGCGATCGACCTCCTGCAGTACGGCTGGCCCACCCTCGTCCCGCGGGAGTGCGTCGGCGACCGCGCCCAGGCGCCGCACGACGCGAACCTGTTCGACATCCAGGCGAAGTACGCGGACGTCGTCTCGGTCGACGAGGCGATCGCGTACCTCGAGAGCGTCCCCTCGATCGTCGAGGCGAGGGCGTAGAGCGCTAGCGAAACGCGCCGATCAGGGCGCCCCCGAGGACGATGAGGACGCTCGCGAGCACGGTCCTGCGGCCGATCGCCTCGCGCTGCCCGTAGACGAGCGCCGCGAACGCCACGCCCCACAGCGACTGCGTCGCGTTCAGCGGCGCGACGATCCCGACCTCCCCGCGGTCGAAGCCGGTCACGAGCGCGCCGTACGCGAATGCGAGGAAGAGCCCGGCGGGGAGGAAGGCGCGAGCGGTGGCGCGGCCGAGCGACCTCGTGATCTCCCGGCGCGTCACCAGCACGTAGAGGGTCGTCGCGAGGGTCGCCGCGAGCAGCGTCACGGCGGTCGCCTGGAGCGGCGGGACGTCGTCGTCGCGCGCGATCCAGCGCACGGCGTTGTCGCGGGCGGCGAAGAGCGCCGCGCACGACAGGGCGAGCACGACGCCGAGCATCCGGAAGCCGGCCGGGCGGCCCGGGTCGAGCGCCAGCGCCGCGCCGCCCGCCACGATCAGCGCCGTCCCGATGAGGATGACCGGTCGCAGCGGCTCGTCGAGCAGGGCCATCGCGAGCAGCACCGAGCCGAGCGGCGCCGTGCCGATGAGGATCGCCGCGCGGGAGGGGCCTGCGTAGCGGACGGCGAGGATGAAGAGCAGCTGCGAGAGCCCGGGGACGAAGAGGCCGATTGCGGCGAACGGCACCAGCGTGTCGAGGTCGAGCCCCTCGTCGAGGACGGACGGGAGTGCGAGCGCCGAGGCGATGACGAAGGCCGTGCCGGTGATGACGACGCCGCCGAGCGCGGGATCCCCGCCGCGCAGGAGCCCGGCGCGGACGGCGACCGTCATGGCGCCGAACAGTGCGCCCGCGAGCAGGCCGAGCAGGACGGCGTCCATGTGTTACGAGTGCTCCCTCCCGGAGCTCGGTCGATGATCCTGGCGCGCGAGACGCAAGCGGCGCGAGGACGCAGGGAGCGCCAATATGCAGGCATATTGGCGCGACTGAGGACGCTGCGATGCGCCGCGTCGCAGCCGCCCAGGGCGCGGCGGAGCTCCGGGAGGGAGCACTACAGTCCGACCGTGCCGGTGCGCGGGCCCACGACGTCGATCATCTCGCGCGCGCGACCTCTGTGAGCGGCCGAGCCGTCGCCGGCGGCAGTGCCGTCGGCTTCTCAGCCGGCTGGAACATCGCCGACACCGGCGCCGTCGCCGAGTCGCTCGCCGACGCGTACGGCACCTCGCTCGGCGTGGTCGGGCTCTTCACCGCCGTCCTGTTCCTCGTCCACATGCTCATGCAGCTGCCGGCGGGGCGGCTGAGCGACCGGCTCGGGCCGGGACGGGTCTGCGCCGCCGGTCTCGCTGTCATGGCCCTGGGAAATGCGCTCGCCTGCATCGCGCCGGAGCCCGCGCTCGCGCTCGGGGCGCGCGCCCTGCTCGGAGTCGGCACGGCGCTCGGCTTCATCGGCGGCAGCGACTTCGTCCGGGCGTCGGGCGGGTCGCCGTTCGCGCAGGGCCTCTACGGCGGCCTCGCGACGGCCGGCGGCGGCGTCGCGCTCGCGGTCGTCCCGAGCGTCGAGCCGTCCCTTGGCTGGCGTGCCCCGTACGTGACGGCGATCGCCGTCGCCGTGGTCGCGGCGGCGATGCTGCTCGCGGCGCCTCGGGCCCCGCGCGTGACGCGCGCCGCCTCCGATCGGACACCCGTGCTGGCGCTCGCCCGCGACCACCGGCTGCTCCGCCTTGCGGCGGTCTTCGCGGCGTCCTTCGGGCTGAGCGTCGTGATTGCGAACTGGGTCGTCACGCTCCTCGAGCGCGAGTCAGGGCTCTCGAGCGAGGCGGCCGGCGCGGTCGGCTCGCTGACCCTCGTCCTCGGCGTCGTCTCACGGCCGCTCGGTGGGTGGATCCTCGACCGCCGCCCGGCGCGCGTTCGCGCGGCGATCGTGCTCGCGGCGCTCGTGGGAGCTGCCGGGACACTGGCGCTCACGGCTGGCTCCGCCGGGCTCGCCGTCGCCGGTGCGCTCGTCGTCGGTCTCGTCGCCGGGATCTCGTTCGCGCCGGCCTTCACCGGCGCCGCGGCGCTGTACCCCGAGAGCCCGGCGACCGCCATCGGCTTCGTGAACGCCTCCGGCGCCGCGACGATCCTCGCGGGCACCGCCCTTGCGGGCCTCGCGTTCGCGGCGGACGCCGGCGTCTGGTCGTTCGCCGTGCTCGCCGTGCTCTGGGCGGCGAGCGCCCTCGTCACACCAGCGTGGCGATCGCCTGCAGGATGATCTCGGCGGCGAGCGCTGCGTCCGCGGGATTCGCCTCCTCGGCCGGATGGTGGCTGATCCCGTCCCTGCACGGCACGAAGACCATCGCGCTCGGAACCCGCTCCGCGACGCACATCGTGTCGTGCGCCGCACCGGAGTGCATCGTCGTCCAGGGCTCGCCGGTCTCCGCCGCCGCGGCCTCGAGGGCGGCGACGATCCGCCCGTCGAGCGCGGTCGCGGGCAGCGTCTGCCGTTCCGTGTAGCGCGCCGTCATCCCTCGCCGCTCTGCCGCCGCCGACGCGAACGCGGCGACGTCCCGGGCGACGCCCTGGAAGCGCCCGTCCTCGGGCCCGCGCATGTCGAGCGAGAACCGCACCTCCGCTGCGACGGCGTTGATGAGGCCCGGGTCGACCTCGATCTCCCCCACGGTGCCGACCGTGCCGTGCCCGGCCGCCGTCGCGAGCCGCTCGAGCTCGAGCACCGTCTCGGCGAGCACGGTCGTCGGGTCGAGCCGGAGGTTCATCGGCGTCGCGCCGGCGTGGTCGCCCCGGCCCTGCACGCGGACGTCGGCGTGGACGTACCCGGCGATCGCGTTGACGACGCCGATCCGCTTCCCCGTGTCCTGCAGCACGCGCGCCTGCTCGATGTGCATCTCGATCCAGCCGACGAGGCCGTCGAGGACGTGGATCGACTCCCGCCAGCGGCCCGGCTCGTACCCGGCCGCCTCCGCGTGCTCCCAGAAGCTGCGCCCGTCGTCGATCGCGCGGAAGCGCTCCCGCAGGTCGTCCTCGGTCACGCGCTGCAGCATGATCCGGCTCCCGAGGAGCATCTGCCCGAATCCCGAGCCTTCCTCCTCCAGGAACGAGATCACCTGCAGCGGAAGGTCGAGGCCGTTCTCGGCGCTCAGTCGGCACACCTCGAGCGCGGTGACGACCCCCATCGTCCCGTCGTAGCGGCCGCCGTTGCGGTTCGAGTCGCAGTGGGAGCCGACGCCGAAGACGTCCTCCCCCGGGGGACGGTTACGCGCGACGAGCGTCCCGAGCGGGTCCTCGGTGACGGTGAAGCCGAGCTCCTGGAGCGCCGTCGTGAAGTGGTCGAGCGTCCGGCGGTACTCCGGGGTGTACGCGTAGCGGCGGATCGCCTCGCTGCTGGTCGTGAAGGCCGGGCCGGAGAGCGTCTCGATCTCGCGCTCGATCCGGGCGGCGCTCCGCTCGCGATCGACTCCCGTGACCATCGGAGCGACCCTACACCGGTGCCGCGCTCAGCCCGCCGCGCGCGGGACGAGGGGCTCGTCCGCGAGCAGGCGCTCGACGCCGCCCATGCCCCAGTGCGTACGACCGTCCTCGGTGAGGAGCGTCGGCACGCCGGCGACGCCCGCGGCCTCCGCGTCCCGGCGGATGGAGCGGAGCCGCTCGATGTTCGCGTGGTCGTACGCCGCGGTGACCGCCGCGACCGGGTCGAGGCCCGCGATACCGGCCGCGCGCGCCATCTCCGCGTCGGTCGCGATGTCGAGCCCCTCGCAGAAGAACGCCTCGTAGAGCGCGTGCTTGAGCTCCCGGAGCCGGCCCTCGTCGCTCGCCCACAGGCAGGCGGCCATCGGCAGCGTCGAGCGGGGCTGAAAGCGCGGCAGGTGGATCTCGACTCCCGCCGCCAGCGCGCGCCGGTAGACGGTCTGTGTCCAGTCCGTGCGGAGATGGTCGCCGCGGACCTCGAGCAACGGCTTCGGCGCGGGGCGGAGCTCGAACGGCAGCCACTCGACCTCGAGGCGCCCCGAGTCCTCGGCCGCCTCCACGACGCGGGACTCCATGTACGAATACGGGCAGACGACGTCGAAGTAGAACCGGATCCGCGCCACGGGCCGAAGTATGCGGCCGCGAAGAGCGGGCGCGCGGCAGGTACGGTCGCCGGCGTGGACGACGAGTGGCCACCCCGCGAGGCCCGGGTACAGGCCGCCCTCTGGGACGCCGAGCGCTCGCTCGAGCGCCGTGAGTACCTCGCCGTCACGAGCCGGCTCGCGGACGTCTTCGGCGTCGCCGGCGACCGGGAGGAGCTCGTCCGCGGGCTCCATCACCTCGGCGCCGCGGGGTACCGGGCGCAGGGCGGGGAGCCCGACCGTGCGCGCCGTCAGCTCGAGAAGGCGCGCCGCCGGCTCGCCCCGTATCCCGACGTCGCGTCGCTCGTGGACCTCGTCGCGCGCGACGTAGAATCGGCCGGTGGAGAGCTGGCGGAACCGTAAGACGCTCATTCTCGGCCGCTCGGACATGATCGGGCTCCTCGCTCCCGCCGAGTACGTCGACTGCGTCGAGCACGCGTTCCGGATGCACGGCCTCGGGCGCGTCTACATGGAGCCGAAGGGCCACATCGTCCTCGACCGCTACCGCGGCGAGTGGGAGGTCATGCCCTCCTGGATCGAGGAGCCGGAGGCAGCCGCCTGCAAGTGGGTCTCGATCCGGGAGGACAACGCCCGGTACGACCTGCCGGCGGTGTTCTCGATCCTCGTCTACACGCACCCGGAGACGGGATTCCCACTCGCGATCTGCGACGGGTCGTACCACACGCTCATGCGGACGGGCGCGTCCGCGGCGGTCTCGGCCAAATGGCTCGCGCGGCCGCGCTCGACCGTCCTCGCGATCCTCGGCACGGGTAGCGTCGGCGAGGGGACACTCGCAACCTGCGACACGGTCTTCGGGTGGGACGAGGCGCGGATCTGGAGCCGCTCGCAGGAGTCCGTCGATCGCTTCCTCGCCGAGCAAGGGCCCCGGTACCCGCACCTCCGCCTCGTCGGGACGACCGACGTCCGGACGGCGGTGGAGGGGGCGGACGTGATCGTCACGGGGACGCACGCCCGCGGCTGGATCGTGGACGAGGCGTGGGTGAAGGAGGGCGCCCACCTCGCCGCGCTCGGCGCCGACCTCGAGGGGGAGCAGGAGCTCCACCCCGGCCTGCTCCAGCGGGGCCGCGTGTTCGTCGACGACATCCGCCAGTGCGTCCCGGACGGCGAGATCAACGTCCCGCTCCGCGCCGGCCTCATCACCGAGGACGACATCGCCGGCGAGATCGGCAAGGTGATCTGCGGGGAGCTCGAGGGCCGTCAGTCCGACGACCAGATCACGGTGTTCGACTCGACGGGCATCGCGCTCCAGGACTCGGCGACGGTGCCGCTCGAGGTCGAGAGGGCGATTGCGGCCGGCGTCGGGATCGAGAAGAAGATGATCTCGACGTGACGGATGTCGGCCCGATCCGCGTCCATCCCGACCCGTACGAGCCTTACCGACTCTCGCAGGGCTTCCGGGTCGGCGACCTGCTCCTGATCTCCGGTCAGGCGGCGATCGACGAGGCCGGCGGGCTGGTCGGGGTCGGCGACTTCGACGCCCAGGCCGAGCAGGTGTTCCGGAACCTGCAGCGGGTGCTCGAGGCCGGTGGGTCGAGCCTCGAGCGCGTCGTCAAGGTGAGCATCTTCCTCACCGACATGGCTAACTTCCCGAAGATCGTCGAGCTCCGCGGCAAGTGGTTCACGCCGCCGTACCCGGCGGACACGATCGTCGAGGTGACCTCGCTCGCACTCCCCGAGCTGGAAATCGAGATCGAGGCGATCGCGGTCGCCGGCTCGTCAGCCCGTCGCGCCCTCCTCGAAGACGTCGAGTGGGATGAGCGCCGAGACGAGCGGGTACGGGATGTCGACGACCTCTGAGAGGTGGAGGTCGACGCACGCCGAGCAGAGGCAGTACGCCGCCGGGCGCGAGAGGCCGTGCTCCGCCTCGAGCCAGTCGATCATCGCGAGCAGCGCGGCGCGCGCTGCGGCGGTCAGGTCCATCGCGTCGTGCTCGGAGATCCCGGTCGTCGCGAAGCGGGCAACGGGCCGGTCCGGAGGCGTCACGTAGGCCGGGAAGCGCGGCGCCCACCGCGGAGCCTTGCGGAGCCCGACGCGGATCGTGACCGCAGCCTCGATCTCGATCCCCGTGCCGCACACCTCGCCGTCGCCCTGGGCGAAGTGGACGTCGCCGAGCGAGAGGAGCGCGCCGGGCACGTGCACCGGCAGCAGCAGCGTCGAGCCGGCGACGAGCCGGCGGATGTCAATGTTGCCGCCGGTCTCGCGCGGCGGGATCGTGCGAAGCCCGCCCGCCGCGCTCGGCGGGATCGCGGACTCGCGGGCGTCGCCGGCGACGTCGCCGCCGGCCGCGCGGATCCGCTCCTCCCGCGCCCGCTGCGCCTCCATCAGCTCGTGGGACGGCGCCACGCCGATCACGCCCGCGTGCACGCACGCCGGGACGGCGATGCCCGGGAGCTCCGTGGAGCGCGCGACGGCGCCGTCGAGCTCCCACGGGACGAGGAACGGCTCGGTGAAGACGTCGGCGAGGAAGCCGAAGCCGGGAATCACGCAGTTCACCCCGAACGCCGGCGTCCCGTACTCGAGGAGCTCGACCTCGAGCACGTCGCCGGCCTCCGCGCCGTCGACGAACAGCGGTCCCGTCAGCGGATGCGCCAGCCCGTCGTCGAAGCGGGCGCAGTCGGCGTGGGTGCTCTCGCGCGTCAGCTGCCCGTCCAGCCCGTCACGCGTCTCGAGCGTGACGACGTCGCCGGGCGCAACGACGGCCACCGGCTCGATCTCCGGATGCCAGCGGTTGTGCGCGCCCGTCGCCGGGATCCTCACAGGAGCTCCGCCACGCGCTCGGCTGCCCGCGTCGCCGCCGCGATCTCGTCGTCGGTCCACCGTCTCGGCGCGCCGAGCTGGTGCACGGAGACGATCGCCTCGAGCGTCCCGTCCCGCATCACCGGCGTGACGATCTGCGCCGCGAGCCCGCCGTATACCTCGAGCATCCGCTGGAACGCGGGATCGTCGTACGCGTCTGCGGCGTCGTCCTGCACGACCTGCCGTCCGCGGAGCAGCTCGAGGACGACGGGCTGGCTCGGGAGGTGGACCGAGCGCTCCTCCCGAAGTGACTCCACGCCCGGCGCGAGCGCCTCCGCGACCACGGGGAAGGCCGACTCTCCGGGGAGGTCGCGGCGCAGCGTGACCCGGCTCGCACGGGTCGACTCGAGCAGGTCGCGGAGCGCTTCCTCGAGCGTCGGCACGGGTCGATTATCGGCTTCGGAAGCGCGATATGCTCGCTCGCGTGGCGCTCGACGGTCTGCGAAAGGTGGTCACGATCGTGGAGGACGTCGAGCGAGAGGCGGGTCGGCCGGTCGTTCCGCCCACGCGCATCGTCGCGGCGGGCGCCGTCGTCGAGAACCCGTTCGCCGGCCGGTTCGTCGACGACCTCGAGCCGCTGATCGAGCGCTACTGCGAGGCTCTCGGGACGCTGCTCACCGAGCGGGCGCTGGCGCTCCTCGACGCGCCTGCGGAAGGCGTCGGCAAGGGCGCCCTCGTCGGCCTCGACGGAGACATAGAGCACGGCTCGGCGGTGATCCACAACCTCCGCTTCGGCAACAAGGTGCGGGACGCGATCCAGGGGACGGCGCTTCTCCCCGCGGCCGAGAAGCGCGGCGCCGCGGGGGCGCCCCTCGACATCGCGGTCAAGCACAAGGACGACCACACCGTCCGCTCCCACCACCAGACCTTCGAGGTGCGCATCCCCGACGCGCCTCGCGCGGACGAGCTCGTGATCTGGATCGTCGTCGCGTCGAGCGGCAGGCCGCACGCGCGGCTCGGCGCCTTCGGCAGCGAGCTCTCCTGACGCGGCCGTGACGCGCGTCGCCGTGATCGGCCTCGGGACGATGGGGCTGCCGATGGCGCGCCGCCTCGTCGACGCCGGACACGAGGTGGTCGGCTGCGACGTCGACCGCGCGCGTCTCGAGCAGCTCGGTGCCTCGGCGGCATCGACGCCCGCAGCGGCCGCCGACGGAGCGGAGGCGGTCCTCCTCTCGCTCCCGACACCGGCCGTGGTCGAGGATGTCGTCCTCGGTGCCGACGGCGTGCGGGAGGGCGCCGCGGGCGGGACGCTCCTCGCGGACATGTCGACGAGCCCGCCCGCACTTGCGCGGCGGCTCGCGTCCGAGTGCGCGGAGCTCGACGTCCTCGACGCTCCCGTGAGCGGCGGGCCGCGCGGCGCCGAGGACGCGAGCCTCACGATCATGGTCGGCGGCGAGGAGGTTTCCTTCCAGCGGGCGCTGCCGCTCTTCGAGGCGCTCGGACGCCTCGTCGTCCTCGTCGGTCCGCACGGCGCCGGCCAGACGGCGAAGCTGTGCAACAACCTCATCGCGGGCGCGACGATGGCGGCGATCGCCGAGTCGTGCGCGATCGCGACGCGAGAGGGGATCGACCCGCGCGTGCTCTACGAGCTGGTGAGCGCGTCGACCGGCGATTCCCGGGTGCTCCGCACGCGCTTCCCGCTGACGGGCGCCGACGACGCGCATCCGTCCTCGCAGGGCTTTGCGCCGCTCTTCGCGCTGGACCTGATCGCGAAGGACATGGAGCTCGCGCTGGAGCTCGCCGAGGCGCAGGGCGTCGACGCCTCGGTCGCGCGGGCGGCCCTCGCCGCGTATCGCGACGCGCAGCACGAGGGCCGGGGCGCGCTCGACTACTCGGCGGTCTACCTCCGCTTCGATCCGGGCGAGGCGGGAGAGTAGGCTCGCCCGAAACCCCCACGACAGAAGGAGGACCGGCGCGATGGCAGATCCCGAGCTCGTCCCCGAGGCGATCCTGGAGCAAGGCGGCCTGAAGGTCTCGAAGAGCCCATGGGGGGCGGACGACGAGATCGGCCGGCTGAACTGGGTGACGCCCGAGTCGACGGCGGCCATCCTCGACCACCTCGATGGGCGCCACGTCTTCGACCTCAACGTCGAGTACTTCATCGGCATGCCGTCGTGGGTCGCGGCGGGCGACCCGCCGTACGGCATCTGGATGACGCACACGCCGCTGGGCTCGGTCAACGACAACCTCTCCGGCGTCGGCTCCGAGGTGCACGAGACCTACTCGTACTGCGGCGACTCGATCCACATGTACACGCACTGCGGGACGCACATCGACACGCTCAACCACCTCGGCTTCTACGGGAAGTTCTGGAACGGCTGGGAGGCCGACCGCGACCTCGGCAGCCGGATCTGGAACAAGGGCGGGCTCGACAAGTACCCGCCGGTCATCGCGCGGGGCGTGCTGCTCGACGTCGCCGGGATGCACGGCGTCGCCACCCTCGGGGACGCGTACGCGATCACGCCGAAGGACCTGCAGGACACGGTCGCGAAGCAGGGCGTCGAGCTGCGCAAGGGCGACGTCGTCCTCGTCCGGACCGGGCGGATGAACGTCTGGCCCGACTTCGACGGGTACCTGAAGAACACGCCCGGGATCGGCCTCGACGCGGCCAAGTGGCTGTGCGAGGAGGCGGGCGCGATGTGCATCGCGGGCGACACGATCGGCCTCGAGGTGCTGCCCTCGGAGGAGGAGAACGTCTTCCTCCCGGTGCACGCGTACATGTTCGCGACCGCCGGCGCGCAGATCATCGAGGTCGTCGACATGAACGAGATCGCGGCCGAGAAGCAGTACGAGTTCGCCTTCCTCGGCCTCCCGCTCAAGCTCCGCGGCGCGACCGGCGCGCCGATGCCGTCGTACGCGGTGCCGCTGCGCGGCTGAGACGGCGGTTGACGAGCGCTCCGGCCGGGGTCAGCGTGCCTCGGTCGGAGCGGGCGCGTCGAGCGCGGCGATGAAGCGCTCGAGTGCCGCCTGGGTGCGCAGCGACTCCTCGATCTCGTCCTGCAGGCGCGCCGTCTCGTCCTCGTCGTCCTCCTGCTCGTCGGGGTCGTCCTCGAAGACGACGTAGAGGTCCTCGGCGAACGGGTCCTCCTCCTCGACGTCGTCCTCGTCGACCTGGCCGAGCGCCGCCCGCACCCGCCTGACCTCGTCCTCGGCGAGCTCGGCGAAGGCTGCCGCGTCGACGCGCGCGCCCTCCTCCTCGAGGACGAGCTCCGCCACCTGCTGGCGGAGCGCCGCCTCGCGCTCACGCTCGAAGACGAGGGCCTCCTCCGCCTGGGCGCGCCGGCCGGCGCGTGCGACCGCGTCGCGATCCACGCGCCAAGGATAATCCGGCGGGTGACCGCACTCTCCCGGAGGGCGCCCGGCGCCGTGCTCGCCGGTGCGGTCACCGCGCAGGCCGCGGTCTCGGTCGTGAACTTCGGCCTCCCGGCCGTCGGGCCCGAGCTCCTCGACGACTTCGACCTCACGCTCTTCGAGCTCGGCGCCGTGCTCACGGCCGGGCTTCTCGGCGCCGGGCTGTCGCTGGTCGCGGCCGGCGTCCTCGTCGACCGGATCGGCGCGCGGGGCGCCATGCTCGGCGGCACCGCGATCGGCGCCGCCGGGCTCGCGTCGGCGGCGCTCGCCGGCTCGAAGGAGGCGCTCTTCATCGGGCTGTTCGTCTTCGGCCTCGGCTCGTCGGTGGTGCCGATCGCGGGGACGGGCGCGCTCTTCCGCGCCTACCCGGCCGCCAGGCGCGGCTGGGCCCTCGGTGTGCGGCAGACGGCCGTGCCGCTCGGCGGAGCGGTCGCCGCCATCCTCTATCCCGCGCTCTACGCGGTCGGCGGCTCCGGGCTCACGCTCGCCGCCTCCGCGGCGGCCGTCGCGGTGAGCGGCTGCTGGTTCGCGGCGGTCGTCTCCGCGGACCGGGCGGATCGCCGGTTCAGCGAACGCGGGTCGTTCGCGGCCATCCTCCGCTCGCCGGGGGTCCCGACGCTCCTCGCCGTCGCGGCGTGCTACATCGTCGTGCTGCAGGCGCTGCTCGCGTACCTCGTTCCCGCGGTCGAGGAGGCGGGGCACTCGGAGCTGACGGCGTCGATCGCGTACTTCGCCGTGAACATCGCGGCCATGGCTGCGCGTATCGCGTGGGGATCGGTCGCCGACCGCGGCGGCGGCGCACGGCGCGTCCGCACGCTCGTCGAGGTCGGCGTCGTGGCTTCCGTGGGCGCGCTCGTCTTCGGCGTGGCGCTGCACGCGGGCGCGGTCGCGGTGGTCCTCGCGGCGGTCGTGTTCGGCCTCGGCGCGCTCGGCTGGAACGCGCTCGTCTACCTCAGCGCGGGAGAGCGGGTCGACCCCTCGCTCGCTGGCCGCTCGGTCGCCGTCGCCGCGACCGTCGTCTTCGTGCTCTCCGGAATCGCGACGCCCGTCCTCGGCGCACTGGTCGACGCAGTCGGGTGGGACGCGCTCTGGATCACCACTGCCGTCATCGCCGGGCTCGGCGCCGCGCTCGCGTTCCGGCTGCCGCCGCAGGCCGTTTCCGACCGCGCCTGAGGGTGCTTCAAGTCGCTTCTTGCATACTGTATGGTCGCCGGTGGTGGGAGCGATCTTCGAGGGACAGGCCCCTCTCGCCCGGACCGCCAGCGCGGCCGCCGCCGACCTCATCCGGCAGGCGGTCGTCGACGGCCGTGTCGCGCCGGGGCAGCGGCTCAAGGAGGAGGAGCTCGCGCAGCAGCTCGGGATCAGCCGGACTCCGATCCGCGAGGCGCTGCTCGTCCTCCAGACGGAGGGCCTGCTCGAGGCGACGCCGAACCGCGGCGCGACGGTTCGCGCCTACGACGCCGCCGAGCTCGAGGAGATGTACGACCTCCGGGCCGTGCTCGAGGGTCACGCGGCGCGCCGGGCGGCGAGCCGTGTCACCACGGAGCAGCTCGACGAGCTCCGCGCCAGCTGCGACCGCTTCTCGCGGTTGCTCGGAGGCGACGACCTCCAGGCGCTCGTCACCGAGAACAACCTCTTCCATCAGGTGATCCTCGGCGCCGCGGGCAGCGAGCGGCTGGCCGGCATGGTGCGCCAGGTCATCGCGCTGCCGCTCGTCTACAAGTCGTACGTCTGGTACTCCCCGGCGCAGGCGTCCGCATCGCTCCACACCCACCTGCAGCTCGTGACCGCGCTCGAGCAGGGCGACGGCGAGCGCGCGGAGCTCGTGATGCGCGAGCACGTCTTCGAGGCGCGGGACGTCCTCGTCGGGCACGTGAACGCGCAGGCCCGGCTCGACGCGGAGGCCGGGGAGTGACGGAAACGGCGGCTCCGGCCGGCGGGCCGCTCACCGGCCTCCGGGTCGTGGAGCTCGGGACCCTTCTCGCGGGGCCGTTCACGGGCCGGCTGCTCGGCGACCTCGGCGCCGAGATCATCAAGGTCGAGGCGCCCGGAAAGCCCGACCCGATTCGCGAGTGGGGGAAGGCGCGCTACGAGGGTCGCTCGCTGTGGTGGCCCGTCCAGTCGCGCAACAAGATGTGCGTGACGCTGAACCTGAGGGAGCAGCGCGGGCAGGAGCTGCTCCTCCGGCTCGTCGAGCACGCGGACGTGGTGACCGAGAACTTCCGTCCGGGGACGCTCGAGCGCTGGGGAATCGGCTACGACCGCATGAGCGAGGTCAACCCCCGCGTGATCCTGGCGCGGGTCTCCGGCTACGGGCAGACGGGCCCGTACGCCGAGCGTGCCGGCTTCGCGTCCGTGTCCGAGGCGATGGGCGGCCTCCGCCACGTCAACGGCTATCCCGGCGAGGCGCCGCCGCGCATGCACCTCTCGCTGGGCGACTCGCTCGCCGGCATGTTCGCCGCCCAGGGGATTCTCGCTGCGATCTACGAGCGGGACGTCGCCGGAAGCGGCCTCGGCCAGGTGGTCGACGTCTCGCTGATGGAGGCGTCGTTCGCGATGCTCGAGAGCACCGTGCCCGAGTACGACCGGCTCGGCATCGTCCGCGGCCCGCAGGGCACGAACCTCAAGGGTGTCGCGCCGAGCAACATCTTCAAGTCGCGAGACGACAAGTGGATGGTCATCGCGGCGAACGCCGACAACGTCTTCCGTCGACTCTGCGAGGCGATGGGCAGGGCAGAGCTCGCCGACGACGAGCGCTTCGCCACCCACCTCGCGCGCGGCGACAACCAGGACGAGATCGAGGGCATCGTCGCCGACTGGGCGCGCCGGCACGACGCGACGGAGATCGACCGGATCCTCAACGACGCCGGCGTGATCTGCGGCCCGATCTACACGATCGCCGACATCTTCGAGGACCCGCAGTTCCGCGCGCGCGAGATGCTCGTCGAGCACGTCGACCCGGAGTTCGGGCCGTACATCGGCCCCGGCATCGTGCCGAAGCTCACCCGGACGCCGGGCGCGGTGCGGTGGTCGGCGCCGTGGGAGATGGGGAGCCACAACGACGAGGTCTACGGCGAGCTGCTCGGCCTCGACCAGGACGAGCGCGCGGGCCTCCGCGAGGCGGGTGTGATCTGAGCGCCGCCGTCACGATCTGCGACGTCGGGCCCCGCGACGGGCTCCAGAACGACGCGGTCACGCTCGAGCCCGCCGTGCGGGCGGAGCTCGTCGACCGCCTCGCGGCCGCCGGTCTGCCGCGGATCGAAGCCGTGAGCTTCGTCCACCCGGGACGCGTGCCGCAGATGGCGGGAGCCGAGGAGGTCGTCGCCGCGATCCACCCCGAGGGCGGCGTGACGTACGCCGGCCTCGTCCTCAACGAGCGCGGCTACGACCGCTTCGCGACGACGACCCTGACAGAGGCGCACTACGCGTTCGCCGTCAGCGAGGAGTTCAACCAGCGGAACGCCGGCGCCTCGACGGAGGAATCGGTCGTCGCAGGCGAGCGGGTCGTCACGCGCGCGAAGGCCGACGGCGTCCGTGCGACCGTCACCTTCGGGACGTCGTTCGGCTGCCCGTTCGCGGGCGCCATCGACCCGGGGCGCGTCCTCGAGCTCGCGGCGCGCTTCGTGGAGGGCGGCGCGGACGAGATCGTCTTCGCGGACACCGTCGGCGTCGGCGTGCCACGGCAGGTGCGGCACCTCGTGGCCGAAGGTGCGAAGCTCGGCGTTCCGGTGGGCGTCCACCTCCACAACACCCGGAGCACGGGGTACGCGAACGCGCTCGTCGCGCTCGAGGCGGGCGCGACGGTGCTCGACGCCTCGGTGGGCGGGATCGGCGGCTGCCCGTTCGCGCCGCGCGCCACCGGGAACATCGCGACGGAGGATCTCGTCTATCTCCTCCACGGAGAGGGCATCGAGACGGGCATCGACCTCGACCGGCTGATCGAGGTCTCGGGCTGGCTCGAAGGCCGGCTGGGACGGCCGCTCGAGGGACAGGTCTACAAGGCCGGGGCGTTCGCGCCGGTCATGGCGCTCTGACGACGGAGGAGACGAATGGCATTCAGGCTCGGAGTCGACGTGGGAGGGACGTTCACGGATCTCTTCCTGGTCGGTGACGAAGGGTCGGGCACGCAGTACCGGGTGAAGACGCCGTCGACGCCCGCCGACCCGTCGGAGGGCGTCCTCGTCGGCGTCCGCCGGATCTGCGAGGAGTCGGGCGTCGCCGTCGGCGACCTCCGCAACATCCTCCACGGCACGACGGTCGCCACCAACGCCGTGCTCGAGTCGAAGGGCGCCCGGGTCGGGCTGATCACGACCCAGGGGTTCGCCCAGATCCTCCACCTGGCGCGCTCGCAGACGCCGGGACCGCTCGCCGGCTGGATCATCATGCTGAAGCCGGACCCGCCGGCGTCGCTCGCCGACACGCGCGAGGCCGTGGAGCGGATGGGGCCGCGCGGCGAGACCGTTGTCGACGTCGACGAGAAGCAGGTCGAGGCGATCGTTCGCGACCTCGTCGAGTCCGGGGTCGAGTCGCTCACCGTCGGCCTCATCAACTCGTACGTCAACCCCGCGCACGAGGAGCGGATCGGCGAGATCGTCGAGCGCCTCTATCCGGGCTTCCCGGTGACGCTCTCCGCGCACGTCCTCCCGGAGTTCCGCGAGTACGAGCGGACGCTGACGGCCTGCATGAACTCCTACGTCCGGCCGAAGGTCGCCACGTACATCGACGGGCTGCAGAAGCAGCTGAAGGGGATCGGCGCCACCGGCGACGTGAACATCCTTCGCTCGGACGCCGGGCTGATGACGACGACCGAGGCGGCCCGCAACCCCATCTACGGGATCCTCTCGGGTCCCTCCGGCGGCGTCGCCGGCGCGCTCTACGTCGCCCGCAAGGCGGGCTTCGACGACATCCTCACGTTCGACATGGGCGGGACGTCCACCGACGTCGCCCTGTGCCAGAACGGCGAGCCGACGATCGGCCGCGAGACGTCGATCAGCCACTTCCGGATCAAGGTCCCGTCCGTGAACGTCCACACCGTGGGCGCCGGCGGCGGCTCGATCGCGCACGTGCCGGAGCTGACGAAGGCGCTCCGCGTCGGGCCGCAGTCGGCGGGCGCCGATCCGGGCCCCGCCTCGTACGGCCGCGGCGGCCAGGAGCCGACCGTGACCGACGCGAACGTCGTCCTCGGCCACCTCCCGCCGCGGCTGCTCGGCGGGGAGATGCAGCTCGACGCCGACGCCGCCCGCGCCTCCGTGCAGACCATCGCCGACGCGATGGGGCTCGGCTCGGCCGAGGAGGCGGCGGAGGGGATCCTCGCGATCGTCAACGAGAACATGGCGGGCGCCCTCCGCCTCGTCTCGGTGCAGCGCGGCCACGACCCGCGCGAGTTCGCCCTCGTCGCGTACGGCGGCGCCGGGCCGCTCCACGCCAACGCCGTTGCCGAGATCATGGGCTCGTTCCCCGTGCTCGTCCCGCCGGCCCCCGGCCTCCTGTGCGCGATCGGCGACCTCGTTGCGGACTTCCGCGACGAGTTCGCGCAGACGTACATCCGGGTGCTCGGGGAGGCCGACCCGGCCGAGGTCGGCACGATCCTCGTCGCGCTCGGCGAGCGGGCGACCGAATGGCTCGACAACGAGGGCATCCCCTCCGACGCGCGCTCGATCACCTACACGGCGGACATGCGTTACCACCGACAGGGCTACGAGATCCCGGTGGCGATCGACCCCGACGAGGTGAAGGGCGGCCTCGACGCGCTCGAGGAGCGGTTCAACGTCCTCCACGAGCAGCTGTACGGGTTCCGCATGCCCGGCACGGCCTGCGAGATCGTCAACCTGCGGGCGATCGGCTCGGGGGCCGTGCCGAAGCCGGAGCTGCCGGTCGGCAGCCCGGGGGACGCGGACGCGTCCGGCGCCGTCTCCGAGGAGCACGAGATCGTGTTCAAGGGAGAGCGCCTGCCGACGAAGATCTACGACCGCGCGAAGCTCGCGCCGGGCAACCGGTTCGACGGACCGGCGATCGTCACGGAGTTCGACTCGACCACGGTCGTCCTCCCCGGCTATGCGGCCGAGGTCGACGTGAACTTCAACATCCTCATCAACCCGAAGGCCAGTGATGGCTGATCGGGAATCTCCGCGAACCGGATGGCGCCCCAGACACGGCGCCGGATCGACCCGTTCGCCTCCCTCCTCGACCGTGCCGCCCTGCTTGGTCTGGGACGTCCCCGGACATCACGCAGATTCCCGATCAGCCATCAGGGGGAGCCGATGACGACCATCACCACCGACAAGCCGCAGATCGCCGAGATCCCGACCGGGGTCGAGATCGATCCGGTCACGCTCGACATCATCGAGGGAGCGCTCAAGAGCACCCGCTACGAGATGGACGCCGTGCTCTTCCGCTCGGCGATGAGCCCCGTGATCCGGGAGCAGCACGACGAGTTCCCGATGATCACCGACCCGCGCGGCCGCATGGTCGTGGGGCAGTTCGGCGCCTACATCAACGAGATGATGGAGGAGTGGGACCGGGGGATCTACCCGGGCGACGTGATCCTCACGTCGGACCCGTTCAAGTGCTCGGCGTCGATCTCGCACACGAACGACTGGCTCGTCCTCGTCCCGATCTTCTACGACGACGAGCTCGTCGGCTGGTCGTCGCAGTTCGGCCACCAGATGGACGCCGGCGGCCCGCTCCCCGGCTCGCTTCCCACCGGGGCGAAGACGATCTTCGAGGAGGGGATCATCATCCCGCCGCTCAAGATCGTCGAGCGCGGCGAGGTGCAGGAGGACGTCCTCCGGCTGATCCTCAACAACGTCCGCAACCCGGAGATGAACCGGGCCGACCTGTTCGCGATCGTTGCGGGTTGTCGCGCGGGCGAGAAGCGCGTGATGGAGCTCTGCGACCGCTTCGGCAAGGAGACCTACCTCGCCGCGCTCCAGGCGCTCCTCGACCGGACGTACGAGGCGATGCGGACCCTGATCCAGCTCGCGATCCCCGAGGAGCCGCAGACGTTCGTCGACTACGTCGACGACGACGGCCTCGGCAACGGCCCGTTCAAGATGCAGCTGACGATCTGGCGGGAGGGCGACCACGCCTTCTTCGACTGGTCGGGCACGGATCCCCAGGCCCTCGGGCCGGTGAACTTCTACCTCTCAGAGGGCATGTTCAAGATGTTCATCGGGATCTACCTGATCATGGTCAACGATCCCCAGATCCTCTTCAACGACGGCTTCTACCCGCTGCTCCACGTGGTGATGCCGAAGGGGAGCCTCCTGAACCCGCGCTTCCCCGCCGCGCTCGGGTGCCGCACGCACGCTCTTGCGCGGCAGTTCGACGTGCTCGGCGGGGCGCTCTGCAAGAACGCGCCGGAGCTCAACACGGCCGCCGGGTACGGCACGAGCCCGTACATGCTCTACTCGGGCTGGGACGGGAACGGGGACTTCTTCTACTCGATGGAGATCCTCTACGGAGGCATCCCCGGGAGGCCGATCGGCGACGGGATGGACGGCCACTCGTGGTGGCCGCTCTTCGAGAACATCCCGACGGAGTACCTCGAGGCCTACTACCCGATGCGCATCGACGGGTACACGACGGTCACCGACTCGGGCGGCCCGGGCCTGCACCGCGGCGGCAACGGCGTCGAGAAGCGGTACGTCTATCTCGAGCCCGGCGAGGTGTCGATCCACGACGACCGCTGGCTGACGCGCCCGTGGGGCGTCCTCGGCGGCCTGCCGGGCGCGCGCTCGGAGAAGCTCCTCAGGCGCGCCGACGGGACGGAGCAGGTGCTTCCGTCGAAGTGCGACAACGTCGTCGTCGAGCCGGGCGACATGCTCGTCTACCGCACGGCCGGCGGTGGAGGCTGGAAGGACCGCCTCGACCGTCCCGCCGACGTCGTCGCCCGCGACGTCTCCTTCGGGCTCGTGAGCCGCGAGTTCGCGAAGGAGGGCTACGGCGTCGTGCTGGCCGACGACGGCTCCGTCGACGAGGCGGCGACGGACGCCGAGCGCGGGCGCCAGCGGGCCGAGCGCGGCGACGCACCCGCGTTCGACTTCGGGCCGTCCCTCGAGGACGTGATCGCGAGCTGCAAGGAGGAGACGGGCCTCGACGCCCCGATTCCGGCAACGCCGCTCCGCTGGTCGCCGCTCGAGCCCGGCGACGAGGCGCTGGCGCGCGTGCGGGCAGGGGACGGCGTGTGAGCAGCGGACAATGTCCGGTGATGTGAGAGCGGGCCCCGCGGCCGCGACAGGGGACGCCTTCAGGGACGTTCGAGAATCGGGATCCGCGCGAGCGGATCGCGCATTGCGCAGAGGTTTCCATGGGCGTGCCGGCTTCGGCCGGCGCCCGGCCCTCGTGGTGGTCGACGTCAACCGGGGCTTCACCGACCCCGCGTCGCCGCTCGTCTGCGACCTCGACGACGTCGTCCAGGCGATCGCCCGGCTGCTCGACGGCTTCCGGGCCGCGGCGCTGCCCGTCGCGTTCACGACGGTCGCCTACGACGACGCCGGCAAGCAGGCGGCGGCGGTGTTCATCGACAAGGTGCCCGCGCTCCTGACGTTGGAGGCGGGGAGCCGCTGGACGGAGATCGACCCGCGCATCGCCCCGCGCGACGACGAGCCGGTGCTGACGAAGCTCTGGGCGTCGGCGTTCCACGGCACGCCCTTCGGGAGCTTCCTCACCGCCAACGGCTGCGACTCGCTCGTCGTCACGGGAGCGTCGACCTCCGGCTGCATCCGGGCGACCGCGGTCGACGCGCTCCAGCACGGGTACCGCGTGATCGTCCCCCGCGACGCCGTCGGCGACCGCAATTCCGCGGCGCACGAGGCCAACCTCTACGACATCGACACGAAGTACGGTGACGTCGTGACGACGGCCGATGTCCTCGCGGCGCTCGAGGTCCCTGCGTGATCGTCCGCGACCGCGGCGGCGACTGGCAGGTCGTCCTCCAGCCCGACCACGCCGAGCTGTCCGAGGAGGTCGCGCGTGCCTGGAAGGACCGGGGCTCCCGCCACGAGTCCGTCGTGCTCGCGGCGCGCCGGCACGACGACGGCTGGGCAACATGGGAGCGCTCGCCGATGGTCGACGGCGACGGCAGGCCGGTCGGCTTCCTCGACGTCCACGTTCCCGCCCACCTCGCGTTCTACCGGGCTGGGATCGCGGCGATCACCGACGAGGACGCGTACGCAGGCCTTCTCGTGTCGATGCACGGTGCAGGGATCTACCGGCAGCGGTACGGCGCCGATCCGTCGCTCGCGCTCTCCCGTGCGCCCGAGGTGCAGGAGCTCGTGGACGCCTTCGTCGCCGAGCAGGAAGCGGGCTACCCCGAGCGGATGGCCGCGGTCGGCGTCGACGACGAGCAGCGGCTCGCCGACTACCACCGGCTCCAGTGGTTCGACCGGTTCTCGCTTGCGTTCTGCCTGCGCGGCTGGGACGAGGCCGGCGAGCCGTTCGAGGTCGGCTCGTTCCGCTTCGAGCCCGTCGGTCGGTGGCGCGCGCGCGTCTCGCCGTGGCCGTTCGCCGAGGCCGAGGTCGAGTGCTCGCTCGTCCGCCGGCTCGTGCCAAAGCGCGAGTGGCCCCAGGAGGAGTTCCGCGACGCCTTCTTCGGGCTGCCCGCGGAACGTGTCTCGATCGGCTTCGTCGAATAGCGGTGGACGAGCGTCTCACCTGGCTCCGCGTCCCGTCCGGCGATGAGCTGCCGGCCGAGATCCACGAGCTCTGGCAGCCGTCGCTCGAGAAGCTCGGCTTCGTCCCGAACGTGCTTCGGCTGTATGCCCTCCGGCCCGACAACCTGCTCGCCTGGAACGCCTGGTACGACGTCGCGATGAAGGGCGAGTCCGGGCTGACCAAGCCCGAACGCGAGATGATCGCGGTCGTCGTCTCGGTCGCGAACGACTGTGCCTACTGCATGGCCGCGCACGGCGCCGCGCTCCGCAAGCTGACGAAGGATCCGGCCCTGGCGGACGCGATCGCCGCCGACCACACGACCGCGCCGGTCGAGCAGCGCGTCCGGGAGATGCTCGACTACGCCGTCAAGCTGACGCTCCGACCCACCGAGATGACCGAGTCGGACGTCGCCGCGCTCCGCGAGGCGGGCTGGAGCGACGAGGACGTCATGGACATCGCCGAGGTGACGGGGCTCTTCAACATGTCGAATCGAATGGCCTCGGGCCTCGGCTGGGCGCCGAACCCCGAGTACGAGTCGCTGGGCCGCTGAGCCGGGCGAACGTCATCGACGAACCGGCCGCAAAATGCACCGTTCCGACGCCTGAGGCCGCTGCTACGCTCGCATCCGGGTGGACAACGTCCTTGTCCTGAATGCCAGCTACGAGCCGCTGAACGTGTGCTCTACACGTCGCGCGCACGTGCTCGTCTGGAAGGGCAAGGCGGAGGTCGTCGAGCGGCTCGACGAGCCTCTGCGGACGTCGACGAACACGTACGTACGCCCGCACGTGATCCGCCTCGTCACCTACGTACGGGTCCCACAGTCGGTGAAGCGCCGCATCTCGCGACGGGCGCTGTTCGCGCGCGACGGGTGGCGCTGCGTCTACTGCGGTGACGGCTCGTCCCGCTTGACGCTCGACCACGTCGTCCCGCGCTCGCGCGGCGGCCAGTCCGTCTGGGAGAACGTCGTCACGGCGTGCGGGCCGTGCAACCTGCGCAAGGGCGACCGGCTGCTCGAGGAGACGCACATGCACCTCCCGCGTACGCCGCGCGCGCCGGCACCGGTGCTCTTCATCAGCCTCGCGCTCCATCGCGTCCCGGAGACGTGGCGCCGCTACCTGCCCGGGCTCGATCACACGGGGCACCGGCCGACGGGCGGCGTCGCCGCGGAAGCGGCCTAGCTCGTAGCGATCCTCGACGCCCGCGCTACGCCGCGACCGTCTG
>CAWCRC010000009.1:0-264732 GCA_963797805.1 uncultured Actinomycetes bacterium
CGCGAACGTCGTCGACTGCTCGCCCGGCTGGCGGCGGCACCTGCCGCCCGTGTTCGCGCTCGCGGCGCTCGCCGCGCTGCTCGTCGCGCTCGCGCGGCCCGAGACGACGATCGCTGTGCCTCGCGACGAGGCGAGCGTCGTTCTCGCGATCGACGTCTCCGGGTCGAGGATGGCGACCGACGTCCCGCCGACGCGGCTCGCGGCGGCGAAGGACGCCGCCTCGCGGTTCGTTCAAGGGCTTCCGGACCGGTTCGGGGTCGGCCTCGTCTCGTTCTCGACGGGCGCGACCGCGCTCGCCGAGCCCACGGACGACCGCAACGAGATCCTCGACCAGATCGACGGGCTCGAGGCGCACACCGGGACCGCGATCGGAGACGCGATCGCATCCGCCATCGACCTCGCGCCGAAGGACGAGGACGGCAAGGTGGCCACCGGCAAGGACGGCAAGGCGCTCGTCTCGATCCTGCTGCTCTCGGACGGCGCGAGCACGCAGGGGATCTCGACCGACGATGCGATCGGGCTCGCGAAGGACGCCGGGATCGCCGTCAACACGATCGCGCTCGGCACCGACGCGGGCACGGTGACCGTCCCGAACGAACTCGGCGAGCCGCAGACGGTCTCCGTCGCCCCCGATCGCGAGACGCTGGAGCAGATCGCGGACGAGACCGGCGGCACCTACTTCGACGCACCGACCGAGCAGGATCTGAACTCGGTCTACGAGGCAGTCGGCTCCCAGGTCGCCTGGGACGAGGAGAAGCAGGAGGTGACCGTCGCCTTCGCCGGCGCGGGCGCCGTTCTCCTGCTTCTCGCGTCGGGCATGTCCGCGCTCTGGTTCGGCCGGCTTCCCTGATCCCCATGACCCGAGAGGAGGTGAACCACATGGAGAGGACGACTGCATCGAGGTTCGACCCTCGCACGGCGCTTGCGCTCCTCGGGCTCGTGTTCGTCGTCGCCGCCGTCTGGGCGGCGTCGGCGCTCGCTTCCGGCGGATCGTCGGGGACGCCCGAGTGGGCGTCGGGCTCGTCCGGCAACACGCCGCAGTCGCCGTTCGTGCAGGACTCGAACGGGAACGGAGCAGCTCCGTCGCGGGACGACTGTCCCGGTCACGGCGGGTCCGGTGGCGACACGGCACCGTCCGACGGCTCCGGCTCGTCGGGCAACGACCTCTGACAACGAACCGGTGGCCCGGCGGAAGCGCCGGGCCACCGCTTGCCATGACGTCTCAGGCCGGCGGCGCGTACCGCGGCGCCACGCCGAACACGGCCTCGGCGACGGCGCCCTCCGCCGCGTAGCGATGGGGCGTCCCGGCCGGGACGACGAAGGCATCGCCGGGTGAGAGCGTCGCCTCGACCCCGCCCGCCTCGACCCGCAGCGCGCCGCGGGTCACGTAGACGAGCTCCTCGCCGTCGTGGCTCTCCTCGAGGCTCGCCTGTCCCGCGGCCACGGAGAGGGTGCCGGCCGTGAGGTGCTCGGTGCTGACGAGCAGGCCGACGAGGACGCCACGGTCGAGCTGCCACACGGCGTCAGCTTGGCGGAGCACCCGGAGCGAGCCGGGCTCCGGACGCGTGTCGCCGAGGGCGCCGACGACGCCGTCGACGGCATAGCGGCTCTGCTCGAGGTATGGACGGGTCCGCGCGTACGCGCCGGAGGTGCCCGTGGCGGGCGGCGGCGCGAAGAACTCGAGCACGCGCAACGGCTCGTCCCCGTACGCGAAGCCGTGATGCCAGGTGTCGCGCCGGAAGAAGACGCTCTCCCCGGGCTCGGCCCGCACGACCTCGCCGGCCTCCGGGTTCGCGAGGACGAGGATGCCCTGGAGCACGTGGAGCAGCTCGTCGGCGGCGAACACCGTCCGGAAGCTGTCCGAGTGCCGGAACGCGCCGCCGGGCGGGAGGGCGAAGACGATGGCATGGATCAGCTGGGACGAGACGTAGATCCGGTCGTCGACGAGCCCCGCCTCCTCGTCGCCCCAGACGTGGTGCACCGCGTCCCCTTCGCGGATCGCGGTGGGCGCATCGAAGGACGGTCGCGGTGACGGCCTATAGCCCATCGTGGCTCCGGCGGTCGTGGGCACGGCGCTCGGCGTCGAGGTCGACCCACTCGGAGTCGTAGACCGGGTCGGGGAAGTCGCTCTCGAGGGCCCGGGCGACGCCGTCGCGCCCGGCCGCCTGGGCCGCGAGCATCACCTCGAGCGCGTGGTAGGCGTGCTGCGGGCGGGTGACGGTGGGCCGTCCCGTCTCGACGCACTCGACGAGGTGCCGCAACCCCTCGGTCCACTGCCAGTGCGGATCCGACTCCGGGAACACGCGCCACGCGCCGTCCGCGTTCCGCCACAGCTCCCACCCTTCCGGGGCCCAGTCGTCGCCGAGGAGCTGCACCGTGCCCTCGCTCCCGTAGGCCTCGATCGCGGGCGAGCGGTATCGCTGCATCGTGAACCCCGTCGTGACCACCGCGAAGCGCGCGTCCCCGAAGTCGAGGAGCACGTGCGCGTTGTCGTCGGCCTCCACCCGGATCCGGCGGCCGTTCACCTCCCGCTTCGGGATCGCGACGCCGACCATCGCCGTCACCCGCCGCGCGGGGCCGAAGAGGGCGCACAGGCTCGTGACGTTGTAGACGCCGAGGTCGAACAGCGACCCGCCGCCGGGGGCATAGAACCAGTCGTTCCACCACGGCCCGGCCCAGCCGTACCGGGCGCGGGCCGTGAGGAGCTCTCCGACCTCGCCCGCCCGGACGGCGGCGTGGACGGCTCGGAAGGTCGGGCTGAGCAGCGTGTGCGGGGCGCAGACGAGGAGACCCGGGCCGGCCTCCTCGAGCGCGAGGAGCTCGGTCGCGTCCGCGCAGCGAGGTGGCCATCGGCTTCTCGACGAGCACGTGCCGGCCGGCCTCGAGCGCGGCCTTCGCGAGCGGCCCGTGCTCGTTCATGCTCGTCAGCACCAGCACGACGTCGGCGGCCTCGATGACGGCCTCGGGGCCGCGGAGGTCTGGATCGACGTCGAAGTGCGCGGCCGCGCCGTGCCGCCTGACCCGGTCGACGTCGTACACCGCGCTTACGTGGACGCGACCGGCGGCGCGAAGCTGACCGATCATCGCCCGGTACGGGCCTGCGAAGACGCTTCCGCAGCCGATCACGCCGAGCCCGAGGCTCATGCGGTGCGTCTCGAGACCCGGTAGTACGCCTCCGTCCACGCCGGCGTGTCGACGTCGAGCCCGCGCTCGACCCCGAGCCGTCCCGCCAGGGCGACGGCCGCGGGAAAGTTCGAGATCGCGGCGAGTCGCCGGTCGCCGGTCTCCGGGGGCGGAGTCCGGATCACGGTCGCCCCCTGTCCCGCGCAGATGCCCTCGGCCTCGGCGAGGAGCGGATCCTCGGCCGCGCCGGCCAAGCTCACCGCCAGAGCGCCGGGACCGAGCGCCATCATCGCCGACGTCGCTCCTTCCCTGGTCTCGACGCCCTCGGCCGGGATCCCGGCGACCTCCTTCAGGAGCAGCGCGGCCTCGAGTGCGGCCGCCCACGCCGGGCCGCTGCCGAAGGCGACCGCCGTCCGGGACTCCGTCACTGCCAGGTCTCGACCCACGTCCTCGCGCGGGCGATCGCGGTGTCGAGCTCCGCGGGGAGACGACGGAGCGCCGCGTCGAGCGCCGCGTCGCCCGTGATCTCCGCCCAGACGGCGAGCGCCGCTACGACCGCTCCGCAGAACGCCTGTGTATGGGTGACGGCGCGCTGGTTCGGGACCGAGACGAGCGCGCGGGCTCCGGCCCGTGCGCCGAGCGTCGACTCCGCGTTCGCGGTCACGGCGGCGTACGGCGAGGGCGCGCCGGCGTCGACCG
The DNA here is from genome assembly GCA_963797805.1 of uncultured Actinomycetes bacterium. GTDB lineage: Bacteria > Actinomycetota > Thermoleophilia > Gaiellales > Gaiellaceae > Gaiella. The sequence continues at coordinate 3,823 of CAWCRC010000009.1, forward strand.
CCTCGACGAGGTCGCGGAACTCGCCCGACGAGGAGATGACGAGCAGAACATCGCCGGGCCGCCACGCCCACGTCCCGCGCGCGAGCATGCCGCTCGGCACGGCGACGACCTCCGGCCCCGGCTCGCTCTCGAGCGAGGCGAGCCAGAGGGCGACCGCAACGTAGTACGCCGCGCCGTTCCCGCTCGCGACGACGCGGCGGACGCCGGGGCCGCCGAGCAGCGTCGCGACATCCCCTCGTCCGCGCTCACCGTCGAGCGTCTCTGCGAGGCTCGACGGGAGCTCGGTGACGTCGCGCCAGAGCCCCGTCTCGTCGAGCACGAGCGGAAGCCTAACCCTGGCCCGCTAGCGCGACGAGGGCCGCGCCGACGACGCCGCCTTCCGGTCCGAGTCGGCTCGGCACAACGGGGAGCGGCGGCGTTCTTGGGTACGCGAGGCTCGCCTGGCAGGCACGCTCGACGCGCACTTGGAACCCCGGCTCCGCGCCGAGCCCTCCCCCGAGGACGATCACCTGCGGGTCGAGCGCATTTGCGAGGACGGCGAGCACGCTGCCGAGCGCCTCCGCCGCGGCGTCGACGAGGGGTGCGTGCGCCGGGTCCGCGAGCACGTCCTCCGCGCGCTCGAGCCCGGCTGCCCGGGCCAGCGCGGGACCGCTCGCGACCGCCTCGACGGGCGGCGCGCCGAGCGTGATCGCCTCGCCGTGCGCGCCGGCGTACGGGCTCCCGTCGAGGACGAGGCATGCGCTCGCACCGGTGCCGACGATGACGAAGAGGAACGGCGAGACGCCGACGCCCGCGCCGAAGCGCGCTTCCGCGAGCGCCGCCGCCCGCAGGTCGGACTCGACGACGACACGCGGGGCCGCGATCGCCGCGGGCGGGTCGAGGTCGCGCCAGTCGACCGTGTCGGCGCTCGTCGGGCGGCCGGCGAGATCGACCAGCTCGCACAGCCCGATCCCGACGGGCAGCCTGCCTCCGCCGAGCTCGGCCGCGAGGGCGGCGCAGTCGTCGAGCACCGCAGCACCGCCGCGCTCGGCGCGGGTCGGCAGTACACGCGCCTCGTGAACTGTGCCCGTGTCGACGTCGACGACCCCCGCGGCGATCTTCGTCCCGCCGACGTCGATCCCGAGGGCGACGGTCATCTGCCGGCGTCCGCGCCGGCGCGGGCGCCGCGGTTTCGGTCCGGCGCGGACATCGCTCTATAGTCTCGTATCCGCCGCGCCGAGGGCGGCGGCCACCAGTCACAGGGAGGGAACTGTGAAGAGCCGCCTGTTGGGAGTGTTCGTCCTCTCCGCCGTCGTGCTGCTCGCGATCGCCGCGGGCGCATCGAACGCCGGCAAGAAGGCATCCCCGATCACCTTGACCATGTGGTCGTACGACAACCAGGACCCCGGGCTCCAGCCCGTGCTCCAGCAGCTCAGCAAGGACTTCGAGAAGAGCCACCCGGGCGTGAAGATCAACATCGTCTTCAAGGACTTCAACAGCCTCGTCGGCACCGTCCCGCGCGCACTCGCGTCGGGCAGCGGGCCTGACGTGACGGAGGGGAACCAGGGCTACCAGACCGACGCTCAGCTCGTGAAGGCGAAGCTGATCCTCCCGCTCACGAAGTACATCAAGAAGTACCGGTGGGACAGGCTCTACGCCCCGTCCACCTGGGGCATGTTCAAGTGGACGCCGGACGGCACGTCGTTCGGGCAGGGCCTGGTCTACGGGATCGCCCAGACCGGCCAGAACGTCGTCGCCTTCTACAACAAGAAGAAGCTGCGCGCGCTCGGCTTCAACCCGAACAAGATGCCGCAGACGTTCGCGGGGTTCGACCGGCTCCTCGCCCAGCTGCGCGCGAAGCTGCCCGACGACGAGCCGGTGATCGAGCCGGCACCAAGGAGGGGTACGGGTTCATCCACCTCTTCGGCGGCATCCAGGGCGCCTACGTCAAGGCGCAGACGGTCCGCAACTGGATCTACCACGTGCCCGGCTCGCGCTACGACACGCCCGGGACGATCAGGGCGCTGGGCAAGCTCCAGCAATGGGGCAAGGCCGGCTACTTCAACGACGACTACAACGCGCTCGGCTACGACGCTTCGGCCACGCTGTTCGCCAAGGGCAAGGGCGTCATCTGGATCGGCGGGGACTGGGACTCGACGATCATCAAGACCGGCCTCGGCGCCGACGAACATCGGCGTGATGCCGGTCCCGCCCGGGCCGGGCGGCTCAGTGGACATCCGATCGGCGGCCTGTCCGGTCCGTGGCACATCTCGGCGAAGACGAAGTACCCGGACCTCGGCGCCGAGTGGCTCAACTACGTGATCACGTCCCAGCGCGCCAAGACGCTGATGTTCTCGCAGCAGCAGATCCCGGCCGACCGGCGCGCGAAGGCGCCCGCCGGTGACCCGTACCTGGCGCAGGTGAGCAAGGCGTTCCGGCTCGTCGCGGACGACGACGGCCTGCTCCTGTACACCGACTGGGCCTCCCCGTCGATGTACACGACCCTCCAGAACCAGTTCCAGCTCCTGCTGGCCGGCCGCCAGACGCCCGCCGGCATGGCGAAGGCCGTCCAGGACGACTGGGAGAAGTTCGACAAGACGCTTCGCTGAGCCGCCACGCGTGGCGGTCGACGAGCCAACAGCCCACGCCGCGCGCCCGGACCCCGCCGGTCCGGGCGCGCGGCGGAGGCGCCGCCGCCGTCGCGGCGGCGGCCGCGCTCCCGGCGACCCGCGCAACATCGGCTGGCTCTATGTCCTTCCGGGTCTCGCGTTCTACGTCCTCTTCACGCTCGCCCCGCTCCTCCACACCGTCTACTACTCGCTGTTCGACTGGGACGGCCTGACCGGGAAGACCTGGGTCGGGCTTTCGAACTACGGCGAGGCCCTCCGCGACGAGGTCCTTCGCGACGCCTTCGTCCACTCGGCGATCCTGATCGTGTACTACGCGGTCTTCCCGGTGATCATCGGGCTGCTTCTCACGGCTGCGCTCACCCGCACGGTGATCCGCGGCTTCCGATTCTTCCGCACGACGCTGTTCCTGCCGCAGCTGATCGCGGGCGTCGTGATCGCGCAGGCGTGGACCTGGATCTACGCGTCGGACGGGCCGCTCAACCGGGGCCTCGAGCTCGTCGGCCTCGGATCGCTCGTGCGGCCCTGGCTCGGCGACTTCACCTGGGCGCTGCCGTCGATCGGCGCGATCGGGAGCTGGGTCACCTTCGGGCTGTGCATGGTGCTCTTCATCGCCGGGGTGCAGAAGATCCCCACCTCGCTCTACGACGCGGTCCGGGTCGACGGCGCCGGGCCGGTCCGCGAGTTCTTCGCGGTGACGCTGCCTGGGCTCCGGGACGAGATCCTCGTCGCGTTCGTGCTGACCACGATCAACGCGCTCCGGAGCTTCGACATCGTCTACAACACGACGGCCGGCGGTCCGGGGGGAGAGACGCTCGTCCCCTCGATGTACATGTACCAGAACGCGTTCCTGTACAACCGCGTCGGCTACGCGGCCGCGATCGCGACCGTCCTCGCGATCACGATCTTCCTCCTCGCCGCCGTCGTGCTCCGGATCGGCTCGCGGGATGAGCGCGCGTGACCGCCGGCCGGCTGGAACGGGTCGGAACGTACGTCGTGCTGTGCACGTTCTCGGTGCTCGCGCTCTATCCCGTCCTGTCGATCCTCTTCCTGGCCCTCCACCGGAAGACCGACCTCGTCACCGGCTTCGCCTTCCCGACCCGGATCGACCTCTCGAGCTTCGAGGCCGCGTGGAGCGAGGGGAAATTCGCGACAGGGTTCAAGTCGAGCTTCATCGTCGCGGCGACGGTCACCGTGGTCTCGGCGATCCTCTCGATCGGGACCGGATACGCCTTCGGGACGATGCGGTTCGCCGGCGACCGCATCGTGTTCCCGATCATCCTGCTCGGGATCATCTTCCCCTACGAGGCGACGGTGATCCCGCTCTACTACGACTTCCAGGAGGTGCCGATCCTCCACTGGCACCTGCTGAACACGTACTGGGCGCTGATCCTCCCGCAGATCGGCCAGTCCATCGCCTTCGGCACGTTCTGGATGCGCGCGTTCTTCCGCTCGACCCCGCGCTCGCTCATCGAAGCCGCGCGCATCGACGGCGCCACCAGCTTCGGCGTTCTCTGGCGCGTCCTCCTGCCGCAGGCCTGGCCCGCGGTGCTGACGATGTCGCTCCTCGTGTTCACGTACACATGGAACGAGTTCCTGCTCGCGCTCGTGCTCGTATCCGGCAGCGAGTCGCACCAGACGGCTCCACTGGGCCTCAGCTTCTTCGCCGGCGCGGCGCGCGCCGGCGACCCCACGAAGGTCGCCGCCGCGGCAGTGCTCGTCGCGCTGCCGATCCTGGTCGTATATCTGTTCCTGCAACGGCACTTCGTGCGCGGAATGCTCGCCGGGGCACTCAAGGAGTGAGGTAGGTCGTGCCCCTTCAGGCAATGCCCTGCAGGTCCCTCGCGTGCGACGAGCGGCGCCATGCGTCGCCCTCGGTCGCCCCGATACCTTCTGGTATCGGGGCTCCCTGCGTCCTAGCCTGGCTTGCTCCTCGCACGCGAGGAACGAGGCAGCATCACCTGAAGGGGCACTGATGGCACGGATCAAGCTCGTCTACCTCGGCGGCGGCTCGACCCGGGCGGCCGGGACGATGGCGTCGCTGATCGCGAACGGCGCCGACTTCGAGGGCTCGGAGGTCGTCCTCGTCGATCTCGACGAGGGCCGGCTGGCCCTCATCCGCACGCTCGCCGAGAAGATGGCGCGGGCGCGCGGGCACGACATCGTCGTGACGGCGACGACGGACCGTCGCGCCGCGCTCGCGGACTGCGACGCGGTGCTCTCCTCCTTCCGGCCCGGCGGGTTCGAGGCGCGCGTGAAAGACGAGCGCATTCCCCTCGACCACGGCCTCATCGGCCAGGAGACACAGGGCGCGGGCGGCTTCTTCATGGCGCTGCGCGCCGTCGCGGTGCTGAAGGACGTCTGCGCCGAGATGGAGGAGCTCTGCCCGGACGCGTGGATCTTCAACTACACGAACCCGGTGAACATCGTCGCCGAGGCGATCACGCACCACTCGCCGGTGAAGGTCGTCTCGCTCTGCGAAGGGCCGATCTACTTCGCGCACGAGATCGCGGAGGCCGCGGAGCTCGACCCGGAGCGGCTCCGCGTGACGATGGTCGGGCTGAACCACGGCTGCTGGGGCGTCGAGCACGACTACGACGGACAGGACCCGTTGCCGCTCCTCGAGGAGGCGTGGGAGCGGCGGCGCGACGACCCGACGCTCGAGCCGCGCCGGCGGCGGCAGCTCCAGCTCGCCGTGGCGATGGGGTCGGTTCCGGCCGACTACTTCGAGTACTACTACTTCACCGACGACGTCCTGACGGAGCTCCGCGCCAAGCCCACGACGAGGGCAGAGGACATCCTCGGCTGGTCGGGCGACTACTGGCGCCACTACGAAGAGCAGGCGCAGCTCGACGATCCGCAGCTCGACCCGGGTCGCTCGCGCGGCGGCATCCACGAGCTCGAGCTCGCGATCGACGTGATGGACGCGATCTTCAACGACAAGGACGAGGTCCATCCGGTGAACATGCCGAACGCCGGCGGCGCCCTCCCCGGCTTCCCGGACGATCTCGTCGTCGAGGTGCTCGGCCGCTGCACCCGCGACGGGATCCAGGTTCTCCCCGCCAACCCGCTGCCGCGCCATGTCCGGGGTCTCGTGGAGATGCTCGGCGAGTACCAGGCGCTCGCCGGGGAGTCGGCCTGGGCCGGCACGCGCGACGACGGCATCCGGGCGCTGAGCGCGAACCCGCTCGTCCGTCAGCTCGACGTCGCCGAGCGCGTCTACGACGCACTCGCCTCCGCACATCGCGCCCACCTGCCCGACCGGCTCATCGGGATCGAGCCGTGAGCGCGCTCCTGCTCGGCGTCGACGGCGGCAACACGAAGACCGTCGCGGTCGTCGTCGATCGTGGTGGCGCCGTGCTGGGAGCCGGGGGCGGGGGCTGCGGCGACATCCACAACGCCGGCTCGCCGGAGCCCGCCCTGGTCGAGATCGTGCGGGCCGCGACCGCCGCGCTCGACGCTGCGGGCGCCACGCCCGCGGATCTCGGTGCGGCGGCGTTCAGCCTCGCCGGCGCCGACTGGCCCGAGGACTTCGATCGTCTCCGACGGGAGCTCGTGGTGCGGCTCGGTCTCCGCGACGAGCCGGAGATCGTCAACGACGCGATCGGGGGGCTTCGGTGCGGCAGCGAGGAGCTCGTCGGCGTCTCGGTCGTGATCGGGACCTACGCCGCGGTTGCAGGGCGCAGCGCAGAGGGGAAGGTCTTCCACCTCGGGTTCTGGCCGGAGAAGACGGGAGCGTTCGCGCTCGGCTCCCTGGCGCTCGCCGCCGTCTGGCGGCACATGCTCGGACTCGGCCCCGAGACGTCGCTCGTGCCGCGTGCGCTCGAGCGCTGGGACTGCGCGGACGCGCAGGAGCTTCTGTACGCGTTCACGCGGATCGGGGGCCTCGACGAGTCGGAGCGGGGCCGCTTCGCCGACGCGGTGCTCGACGAGGCGGAAACGGGCGACGGCGTCGCGATCTCGATCGTCGAGACGGTTGCGGCCCGGATGGGCGACTACGCGAGCGTCTGCGCGGACCGCACCGACCAGCTCGGCGCGCCCTTCCCGCTCGTCCTGTGCGGCGGCGTCCTCCGCCACCGCTCGGCGCTCCTCCGCGACGTCGTCCGCTCGCGCGTCCCGGACGGCCGACCCGTCTACCCGGACGTCGATCCCGTCGCCGGCGCCGTCCTGATCGCGGCGGACCGCGTCGGTGCACGGCCCGACCTCGGGGAGCTCCGCTCGCTGCTGTCGGGCGCGTCGGGAGGGCGGGCCTGACATGGCCGGGATTCGCCTGGAGCAGGCCACGAAGATCTACGCGAACGGCGTCACGGCCCTCGACGCGATGACGCTCGACATCCACGACGGGGAGTTCATGGTCCTCGTCGGGCCGTCCGGCTGCGGCAAGTCGACGCTACTCCGGATGATCGCGGGCCTGGAGGAGGTGACGGAGGGCCGCATCGTGATCGGCGACCGGGACGTCACACGTCTCCGACCGCGCGATCGCGACATCGCGATGGTCTTCCAGAACTACGCGCTGTACCCGCAGATGACGGTCGAGGAGAACCTCGGCTTCGGTCTCAAGCTGCGCCGTGTCCCGCGGCCGGAGCGTATGAGCCGCGTCCGGCAGGCGGCGTCGACGCTCGGGCTCGACACGCTGCTGGAGCGCCGTCCGGCGCTGCTCTCGGGCGGACAGCGGCAGCGCGTCGCCATGGGCCGGGCGATGGTGCGCGAGCCGACGGCGTTCCTCATGGACGAGCCGCTCTCGAACCTCGACGCCAAGCTGCGGGTCGCGATGCGCGCGGAGCTGGCACGGCTGCACGACCGCCTCGGCGTGACGACCGTCTACGTGACTCACGACCAGGTGGAGGCGATGACGCTGGGTCAGCGTGTCGCGGTGCTTCGCGACGGCGTGCTGCAGCAGTGCGACACCCCGCAGGCGCTCTTCCACGATCCGATCAACCTCTTCGTCGCCGCGTTCATCGGGTCGCCGTCGATGAACGTGGTGGAGGCGACGGTGACGAACGGCCACGTCGCGTTCGCCGGGATGCAGCTGCCGCTCCCGGCGGGCTCGGCCTTCGCGGGGGAGACGCGCGACGTCATTCTCGGCATCCGCCCCACCGACCTCCGGCACGCGGCGGACGCGCCCGAGGGACAGCCGCGGATCACGGTGCGGCCGGACCTCGTCGAGGAGCTCGGCGGCGTCTCCAACGTCCTCTTCCCGATCGACGCCCCGCGGGTCCAGACGGATGCGACGCGCGCGGCGATCGAGGCCGCCTCCGACGACGACGCGACCCTGCTCGCGGACGACCGCCGCGCCCGCTTCTGCGCCGCGATCGACGGCAGGCGCGGGATCACGCTCGGCGAGGCGGTCGAGCTCGCGGTCGACCACCGGCACCTGCACTTCTTCGACCCCGCGAGCGGGGAGTCGCTCAGCCGCCGGCGGAGGGTGGGGGAGTGAGCCCGCGCGCGGCCCCCTCGCCGAGCAGCGTCGCTTCGTCGACGGCGCCGCCCACGCCCGTCGGCGTCTTCACGGCGAGCCCCGCGTAGAGCACGGCCCAGCGGAGCCGGTCCTCGGGCTCTGCGCCGTTCAAGTCCGCCCAGATGTAGGCCGCGGTCAGCAGGTCGCCGGCCCCGGTCGTGTCCGCCGGCTGCTCGACACGCTCCGCCGGGACGGTGACCGTCGCGCCGTTGGACACCGAGATCGCCCCTTCGCCCGCGAGCGTGACGACGACGGTCTCCACCCGCTCGGCCAGCATCGCGCCTGCTTCCGTCACCGTGTCCTTGCCGCTCAGCCCGAGCGCCTCCCGCTCGTTGACGACGAGCACGCGCGCGTCGTCGAGCGCCGCGGGTGGACGCCGCCGGTAGGCGCGAAGGTCGTCGTCGCCGCAGGTGACGTAGGTCGGCGTGCCCTTCGGCACGGCGTAGAGCTGATCGAGGCTCGCGGCGACGGCGCGCGGAGCGGCGGCCGCGACGTCGGACGCGAGCGCACGCGCGCCGGGATCGATCGTGACCATCGCCCGGTCGCCTCCGAAGGGCATGACGACCGTCGTGGGCGTGCGCGGCGCCGGTCGGGACGCGATCCACTGGACGCCCTCCGCGGCGAGCATGTCCCGGACGATGTCGCCCGGCACGTCGTCGCCGAGCGGTGCGGCGACGGCCGCGCGGAGGCCCAGGCGAGCTGCGCTGACCGCCGTGATCGCGCCACCGCCGGGCGAGCGGAGGAGCTCCGCTGCGAACCGCTCCTCGCCGAGCGCGGGCAGCGACTCGAGCCCGACGAACGTCAGATCGAGGAAGACCGGGGTGGCGACGACGAGGTCGGTCATGGACGGTCGAGGATAACCGTGCCGCAGGTCATGCGACGAGCCTGCGGATGGCGTCGCCGCTGAGGTCGGCCTTCGTGAGGAACCCGCGCGCCCCGGACTCGTCCACCAGCGAGCCGAAGTCCGCACGATCCCTGCTGGATGCGAGCACGATCGCCGCGCGCGAGCCTGCCGCCCGCAGGCGCGCGGCGACCTCGAACCCGTCGATGTCCGGCAGCTCGACGTCGAGGAGCACGATGTCGGGCTGGAGCCGGAGCGTTCCCGCGACACCCGACTCCCCGTCCTCCTCGGTCCCGACGACGGCGAACCCGTCGGTCTCGAGCATCATCCGTGCCACGGCGCGAAACGAGGGGTGGTCGTCGACGATCAAGACGGTCAGCGTCGCGCGGTCCGGGCACATGGCCCGGAATCGTCTCACGGCGGAGGGTCCGCGCGTGGGCGGATGACCGTACCCCGGGCTCCGCGCGTCTCAGCGCGAGCCGTACCGCTCGGCGAGCGCGAGGACGACCCGAGCGGAGCGGATGACGGCCTCGTCGACGAAGCGGCCGTCCGCGAGCACCGCGGCGCCGCCGTCGCTCGCCTCGAGGACCTCGCGCGCGCGCGCGACGTCGTCCTCGGCCGGAGGTAGGCGCGTTCGATGACCTCGAGCTGGTCCGGGTGGATCGCCGCGCGGCCGAGGTGGCCGAGCTCACGGCCGCGGGCGCACGACGCCGCGAGGCCGTCGAGGTCGCGCACGTGCGTGTAGGCAGACTGCGTCTCGGCCCGAAGGTCGGCCTCCCCGAGCGAGATGCCCGTCACGCCGGGCACCGACGCGATCGCGAACGCGTTCTCGACGCCGAGCGCCGACTCGACGAGGCCTCGGGCGAGCGCCTGGGCGATCGCGCACTGGCAACGGCCGTCTGAGCGGACCGACACCACTCCCTCACCGGACGGACACCGGATCGTCACCGGGCGCCGGACTAGGGTCGAGCCGTGCAGACGGAGCGTCTCGGAGCGATTCCGCTGTTCGCGGGGCTGTCGCCGAACGAGCTGGAGGCCGTGTGCGCGGTGGCCGGAGAGGTCGAGGTCGCGGCCGGTGACACCGTCACCGTCGAGGGCGACTTCGGGCACGCGCTCTTCGCGGTGGAGAGCGGCACGGCGGACGTGATCGCGGACGGGATGACCGTCTCGACCGTGGGGCCCGGCGACATCGTCGGCGAGATCGCGGTGCTCGCCTCGGGCCGGCGCACCGCCTCCGTCGTCGCGACCTCGCCGATGCGGCTCATCAGCATCTTCAAGCGCGACGTCTGGGCGCTCGAGCGGCAGTCCCCCGAGGCGGCGAAACGCCTCCGCGAGCTGCTCGAGGAGCACACCAGGCCGATCGCGTCCTGACGGCGGCGAGCGCGACGCCGGATCCGGCAGCGGCCGCTATATGATCGCCCGGTGCCGTCGGTCGCCGACGATCTCGCTCGGGTGAGGCTCTTCAGCGGGCTCAGCAAGCGCCAGCTTTCGAGGCTCGCCCGACAGGTGAAGGTGCGGCAGTTCCGCCCGGGCGTCGACGTCGTCGTCGAGGGGACGATGAGCGGGGTCGGGTTCTTCATCATCTCCGAGGGCGAGGCATCCGTCACCGTCGACGGTCGCGAGGTCGCGCGGATCGGGCCCGGAGACCACTTCGGCGAGCTCGCCCTGATCACCGAGGACGCGCGGACGGCGACCGTGACCGCGGTCACGAGGCTCACCTGCAACGTGATCGCGTTCTGGGACTTCCGGAGGTTCGCCCGCGAGAACCCCGACGTGTGCTGGGCGTTGCTCCAGCACCTCGCCGGGCTTCTCACGGGTGAGCGCGATCGCCGCGCCCGCGCGTCGCTCGCCGCCAGCTAGACCGACCGGACCGGGCGTCCGCGGCGTCCGCCGACCACGGATGCGATCCAGAGGATCGCGACCGCGCCGAGCACGGCGGCGACCCACGTGCTCAGGTCGAAGAACTCGTCGATCGGGTCGCCGAAGCCGACGAGCGAGGCGACGAGGCCGCCGAGCAGCGCACCGCCGATTCCGAGCAGCGTCGTCATGATCACTCCGAGGCTCTCGGCGCCCGGGAAGATCGCCTTCGCGATGATCCCTGCGAGCAGGCCGAGCACGATCCATCCGATGATCCCCATGTCGTCCCTCCGTGATGTGTGGGTCAGGCCGGCGGAGCGTCGTCCGTGTGCGAGCGCCGCGTGGCGACCGCCGTGACGGCGAGGCCGGTCGCGACGGCGCTCGCGCCGAGCGCCAGCCGGTGCCGGTTGGTCTGAGCGAGCACCGCCCGGAACCGTCGCTTCGCCTTGCGACGCGCCATGCGGGTGACGATCCAGCCGACCAGCGCATTTCGTCTCGTGAACACGTTCATGGCGACGGCGTACCCGTGCCCGGCCCGGCGGAAACGACCGCGCATTGCAGCCCGCGCCGAAGCCGCCGTGGTTGACTGGTTCGCGTGACGGGCGTTTCCGGCCTCGACCGACGCCGGGCCCGTGAGGGGCAGCTCGCGATCCTCGCCGCGGCGGTCGCCTGGTCGACCGCCGGCCTTGCCCAGCGCGAGCTCGACGCGAGCCCCGTGACCCAGGTGGCCGGCCGCGCGGTGTTCGCCGGCCTCGCGCTCTTCGCGCTCGTCGTCGCAACGGAGCGGCGGGGCACGCTGGCCGCGTTCCGCTCGATGGGACGGTCGGGCCTCGCGATGGCGGTCTTCCTCGCAATCTCGTCGGGCGCGTTCCTGCTGGCGCTCAACTCGACGTCCGTCGCCAACGTCCTCTTCATGCAGGCGGCCGCGCCGATGATGGCCGCCCTCCTCGGCTGGGCGCTCCTGCACGAGCGCATCGACGGCCGGACGTGGTTCGCCCTCGCGCTCGCGGCGATCGGAGTCGCGGTGATGGCCGCGGGGTCGTTCGACGCCGGCGCCGCGGCCGTCGGCCTGCCGTTCCTGATGACCGCGTCCTTCGCCGGCGTGATCGTCATCGCGCGGCACCGCCGGGACGTGTCGATGATGCCCGCGACCTGCGCCTCACAGGTGCTCGTCGTGCTCGCGTGCCTTCCCTTCGTCGAGCCCGGGACGGCGGGCGGAGGCGACTGGGCGATCCTCGCTGCGCTCGGCGTCGGGCAGATGGGCCTCGGCCTCGCCTTCCTGACGATCGGCGCCCGCCTGATCCCGCCTGCCCAGGTCGCCGTGATCTCGCTGCTCGAGGTGGTGCTCGGGCCGCTCTGGGTCTGGCTCGCCTACGACGAGACGCCGAGCACGGCGACCGTGGTCGGCGGGGTCGTCGTGGTCGCCGCGGTCGTCGTGCAGGCGACGGGCGATGTCCGTGTCCCGCGCCGGGTGCCGAGCGAGTCGCACGTGTGAAGCGCGCGCCTGGAGGGCCTGGCGAGATAGTCGCCATGTCACCAGGGGAGCGCCGGATCGCCGTGATGCGCCGTCCTCGGTCGCGTCCATATCTCCGGATATGGACGCTCCCTGCGCCTCGTCTCACGACGACCGGCGGCACTCTGGCGACGGGGACCATCTCGCCAGACCCTCCTAGGCGCGGGCGGGCAGCACCTTCCCCGGGTTCATGATCCCGTGCGGGTCGAAGAGCTCCTTGATCCCCTGCATGAGCGGGACGAGGTCGCCGTGCTCTCGCTCGAGCGCGTGCACCTTGCCGAGCCCGATCCCGTGCTCGCCGGTGCAGGTCCCTCCGCGCGCGAGCGCATCGGTCACGAGGAGCTCGATCAGCTCGTCCGACGAGCGGACCTCTTCCGGGTCGTCCGGGTCGACGTGGAGGGAGAGGTGCACGTTGCCGTCGCCTGCGTGGCCCACGATCCCGGCGATCAGGCCGCGCCGCTCGACCTCGTCCCGCGCGAACGAGACCGCCGCCGCGAGCTCGGACAGCGGCACGCAGATGTCCGTCGAGCGGGAGCGCTTCCCGGGCGCCGCGGCCGCGGAGGCGTAGGCGGACGAGTGGCGGGCGGCCCACAGCCGCGCGCGCGCGGTCTGGTCGCGCTCCGCGACGACGGCGGTCGCGCCCTCGGACTCCGCGATCGCCTCGACGAGCTCGAGGTCGGAGGTCACCGTGCCCTCGGTCCCGGCCGCCTCGACGAACAGCGACGGGCCGGCCGGGAAGTCCGTGCCCTGGTACGCATTGATCGCCGCGATCGTCCATGCGTCGAGGAGCTCGACCCGCGTCACGCCCGCTCCGGCGGCGACGATCGTCGTCGCGGCCCGGCACGCCGACTCGACGTCGGGGAACGAGAGCCGGAGGACGACGGCGTGCTCCGGGATCCCCTGCAGGCGAACCGTCAGCTCGGTGATCACGCCCAGCGTCCCCTCGGAGCCGACGAGCAGGCCGAGGAGGTCGTAGCCCGCCGACGTCTTCGGCGCGCGGCTCCCCGTGCGGACGATCCTGCCGCCCGGGAGCACGGCCTCGGCGGCGAGAACGTTGGCGCGCATCTTCCCGAAGCGCACCGTCGTCGTTCCGGCGGCGTTGGTCGCCGCCATGCCGCCGAGCGTCGCATCGGCGCCCGGATCGACGGGAAACTGCAGCCCGTGCTCACCGACGGCCCGCTCGAGCGCGCCGCGCGTGACGCCGGCCTGGACGGTCGCGGTCAGGTCGGCGGGCGAGACGTCGAGGATGCGGTCCATGCGCGTGAGGTCGAGCGAGATGCCGCCGGCCACCGGGATGACGTGCCCCTCGAGGCTCGAGCCGGCGCCGAACGGCGTCACCGGCACCCGCTCGTCGTGGGCGAGCTCGAGCACCGACGCGACCTCCGCGCTCGTCAGCGGGTAGACGACGACGTCTGGTCGATGCGGGCGGTGGAACGTGATGTCGCTCGCGTGGAGGTCGCGCTCCGAGTCGCCGACCGTGACCCGCCGCTCGTCGCCGAGCACGTCGACGAGCGCCGCCCGAAGCTCGGTCGGGCTCACTCGGCGTCGGTCTCCGACGGCAGCAGCGGCCCGAGCCCGTCCACGGCCCACCGGATGCTCTCCTGGACGGCGCGCTCGGCCGCGATCGCGTCGCGCGCCTCGCAGGCCTCGAGGAACGACCCGTACCGGGCGACGGACTCGCGAAACCGGTCGGCCGTCGACAGCACCAGGCGGTTGTACCGCTCGGAGCGCCGGAAGAGCCGCTCGACCTCGTCGACGAGCCGCCGTCGCCCGCTCGCCCGATAGCACGTCGCGTAGAACTCCCACCGCACCGCGAGGTACGCGTCGACGTCGCGCTCCCGTGCGAGCCGCCGGAGGCGCGTGAGGAGGCGTCGCATCGAGGCGATGTCCGCGTCGGTGAGCGCGACCGCGCCGACCCGCGCGGCGAGACCCTCGAGCCCGGCACGCGCGGCGTAGATCTCCTCGAAGTCCTCCCGGCTCAGGCGGGTGACGGTCGCGCGCCCGGTCGGGCCGACCTCGACGAGCCCCTCGCGCTCGAGGTGCGTGAGTGAGATCCGCACCGGCGTCGGCGACACCCCGAGGCGCTGTGCGAGCTCCCGGTGCACGAGCGGCGTGCCGCCCGTGAGCCGCCCCGTGACGATCAGCTCGCGGAGGGTCTGCGCGACGCGGTCCTCGACCGACTCGCGTTCCTCGAGGAGCGGGATCACGGCCATCTCTTCCATCGGGCGTCAGTTTGGTCTACGCTCCGGCCGAGCGCAATATGAAATTTCAAATTCCGCTTGGACGACGGCCGAACTCGGTCGGGAACGGCTCGTGAGCACGACGCGGGTCGGCGTCGATGTCGGCGGCACGTTCACGGACGTGATCCTCCGCGAGGCGAGCGGGCGCGCGACGATCCGCAAGCTCCTCTCGACGCCGCCGTCGTACGACGTTGCCGTCGTCGAGGCGGTGGCCGCGCTCGTGGCGGCAGCAGGCGCGCCGCCCACGGAGATCGTGCACGGCACGACGGTGGCGACGAACGCGGTGCTGCAGCGCCTCGGCAGTCCCACGGCGCTCGTCACGACGAACGGCTTTCGCGACGTCCTCGAGCTCCGCCGTCTCCGCGTCCCGCACATGTACGACCTGTTCTGGCGCAAGCCCGAGCCGCTGGTGGAGCGTCGCCTGCGCTTCGAGATCGAGGAGCGCGTCGCCGCGGACGGAACGGTGCTGCGCCCGCTCGACGAGGACGAGGCGCGCTCGCTCGCGGCGCGGCTCCGCGAGACCGACGTCGAGTCCGTCGCGATCTGCCTCCTCCACTCGTACGTCCATCCCGCGCACGAGCAGGCGCTCGGGCGGATCCTCGCGGAGGAGCTTCCGGGCGTCACGATCTCCCTCTCGAGCGAGATCCTCCGCGAGCAGCGCGAGTACGAGCGCACCGCGACGACCGTCGTCAACGCCTACGTGCGGCCGCTGATGGCGTCGTACATCGACCGGATCCGATCGGGCCTCGACGGGCTGGGTCTCGAGGCGCCGCTGTCGATCATGCAGAGCTCGGGGGGCGTGATGACCTCGGACGATGCGCGCGGACGGCCGGTCTTCGCGCTGGAGTCCGGCCCCGCGGCCGGGGTCGTCGCGGCGGTCGGCATCGCGCGGCGGCTCGGGATCGCCGACGCGATCGCCTTCGACATGGGCGGCACCACCGCGAAGGCGTCGCTCATCGAGGGCGGCGCGATCGCGCGCGGCCGGGAGTACGAGGTGGGCGGCTCGCTCTCCGCGGGCAGTCGCCTCATTCGCGGGTCCGGCGAGCTGCTGCGGATCCCGACGATCGACATCGCCGAGGTCGGCGCGGGCGGCGGCAGCCTCGCCTGGCTCGACGCCGGCGGCGGTCTCCAGGTCGGCCCTCGCAGCGCGGGAGCGGACCCCGGGCCGGCCTGCTACGGCCGGGGTGGCGTCGAGCCGACCGTGACCGACGCCGACGTCGTGCTCGGGCTCCTGCCGGGAGGCCCCGTCGCCGACGGGCAGATCACGCTCTCGCCAGACCTCGCGGCCGAGGCGATCGGCCGCGTCGCAAAGCAGCTCGGACTCGACCTGCGCGAGGCGGCTGCCGGCGTCCACCGCATCGCGAACGCCCGGATGACGCGCGCGCTCCGCTCCGTCTCGTCCGAGAAGGGGCGCGACCCGAGGGACTTCGCGATCGTCGCGTACGGCGGCTCGGGCCCGGTCCACGCCGCGGGCTTGGCCGACGACCTCGGCGTTCGCACCGTCGTCGTCCCGCCGGTCGCCGGGCTGTTCAGCGCCGTCGGCCTCCTCTTCGCCCGGCCGGAGTTCCACGACGTTCGCACGTGCCACCTCGACGTCGACGCGGCCGCCCCCGAGCGGGTGGCCGGGCTCGTCGCCGAGATGCGGGAGAGCCTCCTCTCGTCCGTCCGCGGCGAGCCCGCGGAGTGGGTGGCGACCGCGGAGCTCCGCTACGGCGGCCAGAGCTGGGAGGTCGAGGTGCCGTTGTCGGACATCGCTCGTACAGATCAGCGACCAGTTCCGCGCGACCTCGCCGCGCTCCGGGCGCGGTTCGAGGACGAGCACGAGCGGCTCTACGGCGTCCGCGGGCAGCCCGGGTCCCCGGTCGAGATTCGCGCGATCCGCCTCGCCGCGCTCGGCGTGGCGCCCGCGTCCGACGGGTTCGCCCTCGACGGAGCGGGCGACGGCGAGCGCACGTCGAGCCGGGTGCTCCACGTCGACGGCGACGCGGTCGAGGCGCCGGTGCGCTCCCGCTCGTCGATCCGCGCGGTTGCCGAGCCGGGACCGTTGCTCGTGGACGAGTACGACACGACCGTCGTCGTCCCGCCCGGCTGGTCCGTCCGTCGCGACGAGGCGACCCAGAGCCTGATCCTGGAGCGCCGCGCATGAGCACGACGGCCGAGCGCCGGGTCGATCCCGTCACCCTGCAGATCGTCGCGAACGCGCTCGCGTCGATCGCGGACGAGATGGCGACGACGATCTTCCGCACCGCGCACTCGACGGTGGTGCGGGACGGAATGGACTTCTCGGCGGCGATCCTCGACCCGCGCGGGGAGACGGTCGCGCAGGCCGTCACCGTCCCGTTCCACCTCGGCTCGCTCCCGGCGGCGATCGAGCGACTGCTCGAGCACTACGGCGACCGCATGGCCCCCGGCGACGTCTTCCTCATGAACGACCCGTTCGACGGCGGGATCCACCTGCAGGACATGTTCCTCTTCAAGCCGGTGCACGCCGACGGGGAGCTCGTCGGGTTCACGACGACGACGGCGCACCACGGCGACGTCGGCGGCCGCCTCCCGGGCTCGAGCGCCTGCGACAACACGGAGATCTTCCAGGAGGGGATCCGCCTCCCGTGGCTCAAGCTCTACTCGGCGGGCGAGCCGGTCGAGGACGTGTTCAAGATCGTCGAGGCGAACGTCCGGATCCCGCGGATGACGCTCGGCGACCTCGGCGCGCAGGTCGCGGCGTGCGCCGTCGCAGAGCGCGCGCTGCTCGGCCTCGTCGTGCGGTACGGGCGCGAGCGGCTCCGGGAGCTGATGGCGGAGCTCGTCGACCACACGGAGCGGCTGGTCCGCAGCGAGATCGCCTCGTGGCCCGATGGGACGGCGAGCTTCACGGACATCCTCGGCTCGGACGGCATCGACGTCGTCGACGTGCCGATCACCGCGACGGTGACGATCGCCGGCGACGAGGTGACGGTCGACCTGACCGAGTCGTCGCCGATGGTGCGGGGGTCGCTCAACTCGACGCGCTCGTTCGTCCAGGCGTGCGTCTACCAGGCGGTGCGCTGCGCGCTCGAGGTCGAGGTGCCGAACACCTCGGGCGCGTTCCGGCCGGTCAACGTCCTGACCAGGCCGGGCACGGTGTGCGAGGTGACGATGCCCGGCGCGTCGTCGATGCGCGGCGTGACCGGGTTCCGGGTCCTCGACGCGGTCAACGGCGCCCTCGCGCAGCTGATCCCGGGTCGCGTCCCGGCCGCGGGAGAGGGCGGCAACACGCTCGCGATCTTCGGGGCGGAGCGGCCCGAGGGCGGGCGGTTCGTCTACTACGAGCTCGTCGTCGGCACGTGGGGCGCGACCCCTCTGGCCGACGGCAACGACGGCGTCACGAACCCCGCGAGCCTCGCGGCGAACATCCCCGTCGAGGTGGCCGAGTCGGAGTTCCCGATCGTCGTCGAACGCTACGGGCTCGTCCCCGACTCGGGCGGGCCCGGCCTGCACCGGGGCGGGCTCGCGATCGAGCGCGCCTGGCGCTGCCTCACGCCCGACACGTCGCTCATCGTTCGCTCGGATCGCGCCTCGAGCCCGCCGTACGGGCTCGCCGGCGGCGGCGCGGGCGCGCCGTCGTCCAACGTCCTCCTCCGGCCGGACGGGGGCGAGGAGGAGCTCCCGCCGATGTTCTCGACCACGATCCAGGCGGGCGACGTCTACGTCCACCGCATTGCGGGTGGGGGCGGCTTCGGCGACCCGCTCGAGCGCGACCCGATGCAGGTCGGGCGGGACGTGGCGAACGGCAAGGTGTCGGTGGAGGCGGCCGCCGCCGACTACGGCGTCGCCGTCGCCGGCGACGGCACCGTCGACCCCGACGGCACTGAGCGCCTGCGGGCGGCGAGGAGGAACGGAGGCACATGAGCGAGAGCGCAGATGCGGTCGTCATCGGCGGTGGGATCATCGGGGCGAGCACCGCCCATTTCCTGACGAAGCTCGGCTACGGCGACGTCGTGCTCGTCGAGAAGCGGCGCCTGGCGCGGGGCTCCACGCAGTACTCGGCGGCGCACGTCCGCCAGCATTACACGAACGAGGTCGCGATCCGGCTCGCGGTTCGGGCGGCCGGGAAGTTCGCGAACGCCGCCGAGGAGCTCGGCGGCGACGTCGGCTTCGTGCAGGAGGGGTACATGGTGCTCGCGACGCCCGAGGACGCGCACGCCCTCCGGGAGATCGTCCCGGTGCAGCAGTCGCTCGGCGTCCAGACGGGGTTCCTCACGCCGGACGAGGTCGTCGAGCGCTGGCCCGAGCTCGAGATCGAGGGCATCGAGCTCGCGTGCTACGAGGAGACGTCGGGCTATGCGGACCCGGTGCGGACGGTCGAGGCCCTCGCCGGCGCGGCGGCGCGGGACGGGCTCGACGTGCGCGAGGGCTGCGAGGTGCTCGACGTGACGACCTCCGGCGGGCGTGTCACCGGGGTCGTCACCTCCGACGGCGAGATCACGACGGGCGTGGTCGTCAACGCGACGGGGCCGTGGGGGAACACGATCGGGACGATGGTCGGCGTCGAGTACCCGATCCGGTTCAGCCGGGAGCACGAGGCGATCTTCCACGCCCCCGACGGGTTCCGCGGGCTGCCCGTCATGTCGGACTCGGCGCAGCAGCTCTACTTCCGCTCGTACGGCCCCGACAAGGTGCTGGTCGGCGAGGGCTGGCCGAAGACGCCCGAGCCGGACGACCCGGAGACCTACGACGCGGGCACCGACGACGAGCACGTCGGACGGATGGTGCCGAAGCTTCTCCGCCGCGTCCCTGCGCTCCGCGCGACCCTCGGGGCGCCCGGCTTTGGCGGGGCGTTCGTCACCGGCTACTCGGGCGTCTACGACATCACCGAGGACTGGTACCCGATCGTCGGCGCGGAGGAGGTCGGCGGCTACTACTCGGCGTTCGGCGGCTCGGGGCACTGCTTCAAGATCGGGCCGACGATCGGCGAGTCGCTCGCGCACGTGATCGCGGGTGTCGAGGCACCGGTCGACATCTCGAGCCTGTCCGGCTCGCGCTTCGCCGAAGGGCGGTCGTTCAGCTCGGTCTGGGGACCCGGGAACCGCGCGTGACGACCTCCGCGAGGCACGACCCGATCACCTTCGAGGTCGTCCGAAACGCCCTCATCGCGGCGACGGACGAGATGGTGCTGACGCTCCGCCGCAGCGCGTACTCGACGAACATCAAGACGCGCGCGGACTTCTCGTGCGCCTTCTTCGACGCACGCCTCCGCGCCGTCGCGCAGGGCTTCAACCAGCCCGTTCACCTCGGCTCGATGGTCGAGCAGACCCCGCGTGCGGTGATCGACTACGGCCCCGAGAACCTCGGCCCGGGAGACGTGGTCGTGACGAACGACCCGTACCCGAGCGGCGTGCATCTCAACGACGTGACGCTCGTCTCGCCGGTACACGCGGACGGCGAGCTCGTCGGCTACGTCGCGAATCTCGCGCATCACGTGGACGTCGGCGGCGGCGCGCCTGCCTCGATCGGCGCGTTCCGCGAGGTGTTCCAGGAGGGCGTGATCATTCCGCCGGTCAAGCTCGTCGAGAGTGGCGCAATCGTCGAGGACGTCTTCGCGCTCCTGCTCGCGCAGATCCGCTCGAAGCACGAGACGGCGGGTGACCTGCGCGCGCAGGTCGCGGCGAACGCGACGGGCGTCCGCCGCGTCCAGGCGCTCGTCGCGCGGCACGGGCTCGACGTCGTCACCGGCGTGATGGACCAGGTCCTCTCCTACACCGAGCGGCGCGCCCGGGCAGAGCTCTCGGCGCTGCCGCGCGGCGTCTTCGAGGCGGAGGGACAGGTCGACGCCGACGGCTACACCGACGAGCCGGTTCGGCTCCGGGCGCGGGTCGAGATCGGCCCGGACGGCGTCCGGTTCGACCTGGCGGGCTCCGACCCGCAGCGCCGCGCGCCTGTCAACTCGACCTTCGCGCAGACGTTCTCCGCCTGCGCGTACGCGCTCAAGTGCCTCGTCGACCCTGACCTGCCCGTGAACGACGGCTTCTACCGGCTTCTGCAGGTGCACGCGCCGGCCGGCACGGTCGTCAACTGCACGTGGCCGTCCCCCGTGGTCGGCGGCTGGGAGACGCAGACACGCCTCGTCGACGTGATCTTCCGCGCGTTACTTCCTGCGTTGCCCGAGAAGCTTCCTGCGGGGACGAAGGCGATGATGTGCCATGCGGGATTCGGCGGCGTCGACGCCGCGACCGGCGAGTACACGTGCTTCCTCGAGACGTTCGGCGGGGGCTACGGGGGACGCGACGGGAGCGACGGGCCGGACGCGGTGCAGGCGCACGGGCAGAACACCGAGAACGCGCCGGTCGAGGAGACCGAGCGCGGCTACCCCGTTCTGATCGACCGGCTCTCGCTCGTCGAGGACTCCGACGGCCCGGGCCGGTTCCGCGGCGGACTCGGGCTCCGCAAGGACTACCGCTTCGACCGACCGCTGACGTTCACCGTCCTCGCGGATCGCACCAAGGCCGGGCCGTGGGGCGCGCTCGGCGGCGCGGCAGGCGCTCCGGCGCGCTTCGTCCTCGTCCGCGACGGCGTCGAGCGGGAGCTCAACCCGAAGAGCACGATCGATCTCCTCGCGGGCGACGTCGTCAGCTACCGGACGTGCGGCGGGGGTGGCTACGGGCCGCCGCACGAGCGCGAGCCGGAGCGCGTGCTGCGCGACGTGCGCGAGGGGAAGGTCAGCCGCGAGCGCGCGCGCGCCGTGTACCGCGTCGCGATCGACGACTCGGGGCGGCTGGACGATGCGGCGACGGCTGCGCTGCGGGCGGAAGGCGTTCGGTCTCAGAGACCGATTCCTGTCAAGACGGCCGCGACGGTCGGGTCCGCGCTGGACAGGCTGGGCCGCTTGCACGGCGTCGAGACCGTACGAACGGCTTGCAGCGACGGTATGTGGACGAATCGGCACACATTCGAAACGAAGGACACTTGACGACGAATGGTCTCTGAGACCGAACGGCTCCGCACCGTCGATCCGATCTCGTTCGAGGTGATCCGGAACGCGCTCGTCGCCGCGACCGACGAGATGGTGCTGGCGCTCAAGCGGAGCGCGTACTCGACGAACATCAAGACGCGCTCCGACTTCTCCTGCGCGTTCTTCGATGCGCGGCTCCGCCCGATCGCCCAGGGCTTCGCGCAGCCCGTGCACCTGGGGTCGATGGTCGAGCAGATCCCGCAGGCAATCCGCCGGTTCGGCCCCGAGCGGCTCGGGCCGCGCGACATGGTGATCACGAACGACCCGTACCCGAGCGGCGTCCACCTCAACGACGTGAGCCTCATCGCTCCGGTGCACGTCGACGGCACGCTCCTCGGCTACGTCGCGAACCTCGCGCATCACGTGGACGTCGGCGGCGGCGCGCCTGCCTCGATCGGCGCGTTCCGCGAGGTCTTCCAGGAGGGCGTGATCGTCCCGCCGATCCGGATCGTCCGCGGCGGGGAGATCGTGGACGACGTCTTCCGCCTCCTCCTCGCGCAGATCCGCTCGAAGCACGAGACGGCGGGCGACCTCCGCGCGCAGGTCGCGGCGAACACGACGGGCGTTCGCCGCGTTCAGGCGCTCGTCGCGCGGCACGGGCGCGACATCGTGCTCGCGACGATCGACGAGCTCGTCGACTACACCGAGCGGCGTGCCCGCGCGGAGCTCGAGGCGCTGCCGCACGGGACGTACGAGGCCGAGGGAACCGTCGACACCGACGGCTACACCGACGAGCCGGTCCAGCTCCGCGCTCGCGTCACGATCGCCGCGGACGGCGTGCACTTCGATCTCGCGGGATGCGACGAGCAGCGCCGCGCGCCGGTCAACTCGACCTTCGCGCAGACATTCTCTGCCTGCGCCTACGTCGTGAAGTGCCTCGTCGACCCGGACCTGCCCGTCAACGACGGCTTCTACCGGCTGATCTCCGTCGACGCCCCGGCAGGCACCGTCGTCAACTGCACCTGGCCGGCGCCGGTCGTCGGCGGCTGGGAGACGCAGACGCGCCTCACCGACGTGATGTTCCGCGCGCTCCTCCCCGCGTTCCCCGACCGGCTGCCAGCGGGAACGAAGGCGATGATGGCGCAGGCCGGGTTCGGCAGCCTCGACGTCGCCGCCGGGAAGTACGTCTGCTTCTACGACACGTTCGCCGGCGGCTACGGCGGCCGCTCGGCGAGCGACGGCCCCGATGCGGTGCAGGCGCACGGCCAGAACACGGAGAACGCGCCGATCGAGGAGACGGAGCTCAACTACCCGGTGCGGATCCCGACGCTCGCGCTCGTCGAGGACTCCGACGGCGCCGGCCGCTTCCGCGGCGGCCTCGGGCTGCGGAAGGACTACCTCTTCGACCGCCCGACGACCTTCACGATCCTCGCCGATCGCGACAAGAGCGGCCCGGCGGGAGCGTTCGGCGGCCTCGACGGGCGGAAGGCGGAGTACGTTCTCGTGCGGGACGGGACCGAGACGCGGCTGAGCTCGAAGACGACGGTCGAGCTGGAGGCGGGCGACGTCGTGAGCTGCCGCACGTGCGGCGGCGGCGGCTACGGTCCCCCGGACGAGCGCGACCCCGACCTCGTCGCCCGGGACGTGCGCGAGGGGAAGGTGAGCGCCGAGCGGGCGCACGACGTCTACCGCGTTGCCCTCGCAGGAGACGCCGTCGACGACAGCGGGACCAGCGAGTTGAGGAGAAGCGCATGAGCAGCCGGCTGGCGATCGACATCGGCGGCACGTTCACGGACGCGACCCTGATCGACGAGGAGACCGGCGCTGTGTCGATCGCCAAGGTGCTGTCGACCCCGTCGGACCCGTCACTCGGGTTCATGGCCGCGGCGGAGCGTATCCTCGCCGAGTCCGAGGTGGCCGCCGGGGACGTCCACTTCGTCGTCCACGCGACGACCGTCGCGACGAACGCGATCATCGAGGGGAAGATCGCGCGCGGCGGGTTCGTGACGACCGAGGGCTTCCGCGACCTGCTCGAGATCGCGCGGCAGACGCGGCCGACGCTCTACGACACGCGGTTCGAGAAGACGCCGCCGCTCGTGCCCCGCGACCGCGCGTTCGGCGTTCGCGAGCGCCTCGGACCCGACGGCGAGGTGCTCACGGCCCTGGACGAGCCGTCGGTGCGGGAGGTCGGCGCCGCCCTGCGGGACGCGGGGGTCGAGTCGGTCGCCGTCTGCCTGCTCCACGCCTACGTCGACGCGAAGCACGAGCGACGCGTCGGCGAGATCCTCGCCGAGGAGCTGCCCGGGATCCCGATCTCACTCTCGTCGGAGGTCGCGCCGGAGTTCCGCGAGTACCTCCGCGCGTCGACGACGGTGATCAATGCCGCGATCCGGCCGGTCGTCGCTCGCTACCTCGAGAACATCGAGCGCCGCCTCGCCGAGGCCGGGGTCGCGGCCGAGCTGCTCGTCATGCAGTCGAGCGGCGGCGTGTTCGGTTCGGGGGCTGCCGCCCGGACGCCGGTCTTCATGGTCGAGTCCGGTCCCGCGGCGGGCGTCATCGCCTCGGCGAACCTCGGCGGCATCCTCGGCCACGAGGACGTCATCTCGTTCGACATGGGCGGCACGACTGCGAAGGTCGGCCTGATCCAACACGGGACGCCGTCTGTGACGAAGGACTACTCGGTCGGCTCGCACGTGTCGGCGGGCGTCGGCGGCCAGTCCCTGTCCGGCTACCCGGTGCGCACGCCGGTGATCGATCTCGTCGAGATCGGCGCGGGCGGAGGGTCGATCGCCTGGGTCGACTCCGGCGGGATGCTCCGTGTGGGGCCGCAGAGCGCCGGCGCCGACCCCGGGCCCGTTTGCTACCGGCGCGGCGGCACCGAGCCGACCGTCACCGACGCGAACGTCGCGCTCGGGCGGCTCAACCCGGCGTACTTCCTCGGCGGAGAGATCGCGCTCGACGTCGAAGGCGCGCGCCGCGCGATCGCGGAGCGGTGCGCCGAGCCGCTCGGCCTCGACGTCGTCGAGGCCGCGAACGGGATCGTCGAGATCGCGAACGCGGCGATGGTGAACGCGCTCCACCTCATCTCCGTCCAGCGCGGCTACGACCCGCGGGACTTCGTGCTCATCGGCTTCGGCGGCGCGGGTCCCGTGCACGCGAACGCGATCCAGCGCGACTGCGAGCTTCCGACGCTCGTGATCCCGCCGGCCCCGGGGATCTTCTCCGCCACCGGCCTCCTCGGCACCGACCTGAAGCGCGACTCGAGCCACACGCTGCTGCGCCGGCTCGAGGAGCTCGACGTCGACGAGATCGAGCGCGCGTTGGCCGAGCTCGAGGACGCGGGTGCGGCCGAGCTCGCGCGCGAGGGGCTGTCGCGCGAGCGGATCGTCTTCGTGCGCCAGGTCGACATGCGCTACGTCGGCCAGAGCTTCGAGCTCACCGTCCCGCTGTCGGACGGGCCCTTCGACGCCAGGCAGGCAGGAGCGCTCGAGGAGCGGTTCCACGGCGAGCACGACCGTGTCTACGGCTTCAGCGCCTCTGCCGAGCCCGTGGAGCTCGTCAGCCTCCGCCTGACGACGGTCGGCCGGATCGAGAAGCCGCCCCTTCGGACGCTCGAGCGCTCGGAGCGAAGCCCGGCGCCGAAGGAGCGCCGGTCGGTGTTCTTCGCCGAGGCAGCCGGCTTCGTCGACTGCCCCATCCACGACCGGTACGCCCTCGCCGCCGGCGACTCGTTCAGCGGGCCAGCCGTCGTCGAGGAGCTCGACTCGACGGTTGTCGTCCACCCGGGCTTCGGCCTCGAGGTCGACGACATCGGCAGCCTCGTCATCCGAAAGGAGCCTGCGTGACCACGCCGTACGGGATCGTCCTCGCGAAGGACGTCATGGTCTCGATGCGGGACGGGATCCGTCTCGCGACGGACATCTACCGCCCTGCGCGGAACGGCGAGCCGGGCGAGGGCCGGTACCCGACGATCCTGCTGCGCACGCCCTACGACAAGACCGACCGGCGCTACAGCGAGATCGCGGACTTCTTCACGCCCCGCGGCTACGCCGTCGTGCTCCAGGACATGCGCGACCGCTATCGCTCCGAGGGGAGCGGCGACTACTACCACGTCGTCACCCCGCACACCGGCGAGGACGGCTACGACACGATCGAGTGGATCGCCGCGCAGGGCTGGTCGAACGGACGCGTCGGAACGGTCGGCAGCTCGTACGCCGGGATCACGCAGGTGCGCCTCGCGCTCGAGCGGCCGCCGCACCTTGCGGCGATCTGGCCCGACGTCGTGCCGACCAACAGCTTCCAAAACCAGTCGCGCGAGGGCGGCGCGATGCAGCAGCACATGTTCTGGGCGCTCTTCATCCACGCGCAGGACGCTCAGGACATCGCGGACGACCCCGCGAAGCAGGCCGAGGTCTGGAACGACCTGCGCGACCTCCGGCAGCGATTCCGCGAGGGCCCTCCCTGGGAACGCGGCCAGACCGCGCTGCGGCACGTGCCTGCGCTCGAGCAGACGCTGATCGACTACTCGACGCGGGGTGCCTACGACGAGTACTGGGCGCGGATCGAGAACGACTTCACGCGCCACTGGCATCTGCACGCCGACGTCCCCGGGACGTACTCGACCGGCTGGTACGACCCGTTCCCGGCCGCCGACTCCGAGTACTTCGCCGCGATGGCGGCGCAGAACGCGACGCCGCAGCGCCTCGTGATCGGCCCGTGGAGCCACGTCGGGATGCGTGGGGACGCGACCTTCTGCCACGACGTCGACTTCGGCGCGGAAAGCGTCTGGGGCGTGGAGCGGTACTTCGAGGAGCAGCTCGCGTTCTTCTCACGCTGGCTCCCCGACGACGCGACCGGGCAGCCGGACGGCGAGGCGCCGGTGCGGATCTTCGTCATGGGCGGCGGCTCGGGCCGCAGGACGGCCGAGGGGAAGCTCGACCACGGCGGCCGCTGGCGCGAGGAGCAGGAGTGGC
The DNA here is from genome assembly GCA_963797805.1 of uncultured Actinomycetes bacterium. Lineage (GTDB taxonomy): Bacteria > Actinomycetota > Thermoleophilia > Gaiellales > Gaiellaceae > Gaiella. The sequence goes on from CAWCRC010000009.1 coordinate 30,239, forward strand.
CGCTTGCCCGCGCCGTCCGGACGCCGTACTACCTCCGCGCCGACGGCGGCCTCTCGACGGAGGCGCCCGCCGGCGGGGCGGAGCCGTGCCGCTTCATGTTCGACCCGTCCCGGCCGGTGCCGACGATCGGCGGGCTGTACTGCTCCATCGGCGAGCTGCCCGCGGAGGGCGCGGGGATGGAGCAGGCGTGGGCGCGTCTGCTGAACCCCGTCCTCCGGCTCCGCGACCTGCTCACGCCCGGGCCGGCCGACCAGAAGGAGTCGCCGACTTTCTTCGGGTCGGAGGAGCCGTACCCGCGGCTCTCCGACCGCCCCGATGTCCTCGTCTTCCAGACCGAGCCGCTGACCGAGCCGGTCGAGGTGACCGGCCCTATGTCCGTCCACCTCTGGGTCTCGTCGAGCGCGCTCGACACCGACTTCACGGCGAAGCTCGTCGACGTTCACCCCGCGAACGAGGACTACCCCGACGGGTACGACATGCTCCTCAACGACTCCGTGATCCGCTGCCGCTACCGCGAGGGGTTCGACCGCGAGGTGCTGATGGAGCCGGGCGTCGTCTTCCCGGTGACGATCGCGCTGCCGCCGACGAGCAACCTGTTCGACGTCGACCACCGGATCCGGCTCGACGTCTCGTCGTCGAACTGGCCGCGCCTCGACGTGAACCCGAATACCGGCGAGCCGATCGGGCGCCACACGCACCACGTCGTCGCCGAGCAGGCGGTGTACGCGGACGCGGGGCATCCCTCGCACGTCGTTCTGCCGGTGATCCCGCGGTGAGCGACCCGCCGTCGCTCCCGCTCGACTGGCGACTCGTCCCGGCCGGCCCGTTCGCGATGGGAAGCGACCCCGCGGCGGAGCACGCCCCCGACCGCGACGAGGCGCCGAGGCACGAGGTCGAGGTCGGCGCGTTCCGCCTCGGGCGGACGCCGGTCACGAATGCGCAGTACGGCGCGTTCGTCCGCGCAACCGGTGAGCCGGCGCCCCCGGGGTGGCCGAACGGGGTGGTGCCGCGCGGCCGCGAGCTCCATCCGGTGACGTATGTCTCGTGGGCCGAGGCGAACGCGTTCTGCCGCTGGGCCGGCGGCTTCCTGCCGACGGAGGCGCAGTGGGAGCGGGCGGCCCGCGGGGACGACACGCGAACCTGGCCGTGGGGCGACGTGCCGCCGCGGCCGGCGCATGCGGTGCTCGAGTCGACGGACACGAGGCCGGTCGGGGGTCGCCTCGCGGGGGCAGGCCCCTACGGCCACCTCGACCTCGCGGGCAACGCCTGGGAGTGGACGGGCAGCCCCTACGAGGAGTACCCGTACGGCGACGGCCGCGAGGACAATGGCTCGGGGCCGCGCGTGCTGCGAGGCGGCGCCTTCATCCACGGCGCCGGGGATGCGCGGTGCTCGTCCCGGCACGGGATGCTTCCCGCAACCGTCGACCACTACGTCGGCTTCAGACTGGCCGCCGCCTCGGGCGTCGGCGCGGACGGGATCGAGCTGCTCGACGTCCCCGCCGGGAGGGTCGTGATGGGGAACGACGGACGCCCGTCCGGCGGCCCTGCGCCGCCCGACGAGGCCCCGAGGCATACGGTCGACGTCGACGCGTTCGCGCTCACCGCCACACCGGTCACGAACGGCCAGTACGCAGCGTTCGTGCGCTCGACGGGGCACGCGGCGCCGATCGACTGGGACGAGGGCATCCCTCCCGCGCGCGAGCGCCACCCGGTCACCCACGTCGACTGGCACGACGCGGTGGCCTTCTGCGACTGGGCCGGCGGGCGACTGCCAACTGAGGCCGAGTGGGAGAAGGCGGCACGCGGCACCGATGGGCGCCTCTACCCGTGGGGCGACCAGCCACCCGACGAGAGCCGGGCCCACGCCTTCCACGGCCTCAAGCACGGGTCGACCGCGCCGGTCGGTGCCGCGCCCGGCGGCGCGTCGCCGTACGGTCTCCTGGACATGGCAGGGAACGTCTGGGAGTGGGTATCGAGCGCGTACCGGCCGTATCCGTACGAGGCGGGCGACGGCCGCGAGGACCCCGCGAGCGACGAGTCGCGTGTGCTGCGCGGCGGCTCGTACGCGAGCTTCACGCACGGCCACGTGCGCTGCGCGCGGCGGAGCGCCAGCCGGCCGGGGCGGCGAAGCGCGCACATCGGCTTCCGGGTCGCGAGGCCCGTCGGGAAGGAGGGTGCATGAGCGAGCACCTCGACGCCGACCGGCTCCGCGACCTGACGCTCGAGCTCGTCGAGATCGAGAGCCCGACCGGCGACACGGCGGACGTGGCCCGGCGCTACGCCGAGGTCCTGCGCGCGATCGGCCTCGAGGTCGAGGTGCTGGACGAGCGCTTCCCCGCGACCCCGGTCGTGGTCGGACGGCTGCGCGGCAGCCGGCCCGGCCCGACCATCGTGCTGAACGGCCACCTCGACACCGTGCCGATCCCGCACGACGCCCCTCGGATCGAGAACGGTCGTGTCTTCGGACGGGGCAGCGCGGACATGAAGGGCCCGGTCGTCGCGGCGACGGAGGCCGTGCGCGTGCTCGCGGAGTCCGGACGCGAGTTCCCGGGCGAGCTCGTCCTCGTCGCGATCGGCCTTCACGAGGCGCCTGGCGGCCGCGGCGAGGACCTCACGTGGCTCCTCTCCGAGCACGGCTTCACCGCCGACTACGCGATCGTCTGCGAGCTGTCCGGCGACCGCCTGGTCGCGGCGCACATGGGACAGGCGACCGTCGAGATCGAGATCGCGCGCGAGGGGATGCCCACGCACGAGCTGCAGACGCCGGCCGGGACGCCAAATCCGATCCTCGTCGCCGCGCGGGTGATCGAGGCGGTCCGGGCGCGGACCGAGGAGCTCGCCGCGACGGAGCACCCGTGGGTCGGCGCCGAGACGTACTTCCTCGGCGAGGTCCACGGCGGCGACTTCTACAACCGGCACCCGGCGACGTGCCGCCTCGTCGGCACGCGGCGGTGGGCGCCCGGGAACACGCTCGCGACGGTGCAGGCGGAGTACGACGCGCTCGTGGCGCCGATCGCCGCCGAGTCTGGCTGCACGATCGACGTCGAGCTGAAGCTCGTCCGCGACGCCTACTCGATCGACCCCGACCACCCGCTCGCGCGCGCCCTCGCCGCCGGCTACGAGGAGGTAACCGGGGAGGCGCTCGAGGCGACCGGGATCAAGGTGGTCGCGGACGGGGCCGTCTTCCAGGCCGTGGGTGGGGTCCCGACCGTCTACCACGGCCCACGCGGCCAGGGAGCGCACGCGGACGTGGAGTCGATCGCAGTCGACGAGCTCGTCCGCTCGACGCGGATCTACCTCGCGACGCTCGAGCGCCTCTGGCGCGACGCCGGGTGAGCCGCCGACGTACGAGGACCTGAGGTAGACGAGGACCGCGTGGACGCGGCGGTTGACCGACGTGTCCGCCGGGATCCCCAGCTTCTGGAGGATGTGTCGGACGTGCGTCTCGACCGTTCGCGGCGTGAGCCAGAGGCGAGCGGCCGAGAGGCTGTCGCCGCCGTGATCGCGAGCGTTCGTCGCGGGACGCCGAGGCGCCTCACGTCCGCGCCTCGGCCCAGCCCGCGAGTGCGGCGTCGAGCGCCGCCTCGGCGGCCGCGGCGCCGCCGAACGGCACCCGCGCCCAGCCCGGCGCCTGGAAATGGCTCCCGTCCACCGCCGGGATCCCGGCCGCGACGAGCGAGCCCGCGAGCTCGGGACGGCCGTCCGAGACGAAGAGGAACGGGCCACCGCGCGGCGGGACGAAGCGGAGGCCGGCCCGCTCGGCAGCCGCGATCGCGGCGAGCCGGTCCTCGGCGAGCCGGAGGTGGACGTCCTCGAGCCAGCCGCGCGGCCCGTCGAGCGCCGCGAGCGCCGCGGCCTGCGGCGCGAGGCCGACGCGGAGCACGTCCCACTCGAGCGCCGCCGCGACGCCGTCGACCAGCTCCTCCGGCCCCGCGACGAGCCCGAGCCGAAGGTGCGGGAGCGAGAGGCTCTTGCCGAGACTCCGGACGAGCAGCGCCCGCTCGGCGAGCGGGAACGCGGAGGCGAGCGACGTGTCCCAGAGCGACGCCTCGTACGCCTCATCCGTGACGAGGACGAGGTCGTGCCGCTTCGCCACCTCGGCCGCCGCCGCGACCTCCTGCGCCGCGGGCACGGCGCCCGTCGGGTTGCCGGGGTTGCAGATGAGCAGCGCTCGCGTTCGCGTCCCGACGGCCCGCTCGATCGCGTCCGCATCCCACATCCAGACGTCCTCGAACGAGGCCGTGACGTACACCGGGACACCTCCCGCCGAGCGGATCGGGCCCTCGAAGAAGAAGCACGGCGCCGGCACGACGACCTCGTCGCCGGGCCCGAGGAGCGAGCGGAACACGAGGCCGAGTGCGTGCATCGCGCCGTTCGTGACGACGAGCTCGCGGTCCGCCTGGACAGGGCGGCCGGTCGCCGCCACGACGGAAATGAGCCGCTCGCGCAGCTCCGGCAGCCCGCGAGGGTGCGGCGCGGGCGACGCCTCCGCGAGCGCCCGCGCCACGGCGTCGACGACGTGGGGCGGTAGCGCGGGCGCCGGTGTTCCGTGCAGCGGCACCGTCGCGCCGCCGCTCTCCCGCACCGCCCGAAGCCGCTCGTCGGCATCGTGGGTCGGGAACCTGCCGGGCACGGGCGCTAGGAGGGGACGACGGGGAGGAGCACGTGGGACGGGTGCTCGGCGGTGTGGAGCACGACCTGGTGGGCGACCTGCATGCGCGTGCCAGTGCCGACGTCCTGGCCGGTGTTGAGGTTGCGCGAGAACCGCGGGAAGCTCGAGCTCGTGAGGTCGAGCCGGATCCGGTGGCCGCGGCGGAACACGTTCGCCACCGGGTAGAGCCGGATCGGGAGCTCGGCGACCTCGCCCGGCTCGAGCAACTCGACCGACTCGCCCTCGAGGCTGCCCCGATACCGCGCCCGGATGATTCCCTCGGTGAGGAAGATGGAGCGGCCGTCCGGGTAGACGTCGCAGAGCCGCGCGAGGAAGTCCGTGTCCCGCGCCGACGACGCGGCATACAGCGTCATCTCCACAGGCCCGATCACCTCGAGGTCCCGCTCGAGCGGCTCCGTCGTGTAGACGAGCACGTCGTGGCGCGCCTCGAGCACCCGCTGGTCGAGCGGCCCCGGCCGGATCGGCGTCTCGGCGCCCTGCGTCATCGTCAGCACGGAGTTGACGCCGCCGATCGTGGGGACGGGATCGGCGGGGTCGTAGTCGTAGCGGTCGACGGGCTCGTCGGGTCGAGGGGGCTCCGCGGACAGCGCACCCCCGCTCCGAAGATGGAAGGCGGTCGGCTCCGCGCGGGCGAGCGGCCATTCCCGCTCGCCGCGCCACTCGTTCGCGCCGAGGACGTACAGCTCCGCGGGCGGGCGCTCGTCCCAGTCGTTCGCGGCGTCCTTGAGGAAGCGGTCGTAGAAGACGAGCTCGTGGTCGCGGATCACGGTCAGCGCCGGCGCGAGATCGATGTCGCCGCGGAAGGTCTCGACCTCCTCCTCGTGCGACCACGGCCCGATGAGCACGCGGTTCGGGACGCGGTCCCCGATCGCGCCGAACGAGCGGAGGTGCGAGCCGGAGTACGGGTCGAACCACGCTCCCTGCTGGAAGATCGGCACCTCGACGCGCTCGGGGCGGTGGCGGAAGCCCTGCCAGTAGTCGTCGTTCACCTGGTGCTCCCACCAGAGGCGCCAGTAGTCGACCTTGCGGCCGATCGTCACCTCGTCGAGCTCGGCGAGCGGGAGGTGCGCGAAGATCCGGTCGTTGAGGACGATGTCGCGTGCGCTCGGGCCGGTGATCAGCGCGATGGCGCTCGACCAGAGCGCCGCCGCCCCGAGGGTCAGCGCGAGCTGGAAGGCGCCGCCGGTCCAGTACCCGTCCCAGAAGTAGTCGTCGTGGATGACCTGCGGCGCGATGCACTCGAGGTTCGGGTGGCCGAGATGGGCGAGCTGCCACTGGACGAGGCCGCCGTAGCTCCGCCCCCAGGTCCCGATGCGGCCGTTCGACCACTGCTCCCCGGCCGCCCACGTCAGCGTGTCGTGCGCGTCGCGGCCGTCATGCTCCCAGGCCGTGAACGAACCCTCGGACTCGTACCGGCCGCGGACGTCGACGACGACGGCCCCGTACCCGCGCTGCGCGAACCAGACGCCCCACGAGACGAACCGCTCGCGCGTCGACTCGTAGGGCGTCCACTGGACGATCGTCGGCAGCCCGCTCGCTCCGAGCGGGAGGTAGACGTCCGCCGACAGGGTGATCCCGTCGCGCATCGGGACGCGCTGGTCGTGGAGCAGCCGCACCTCGTGGCGCGGCCCGGATGGTCGCTCGCTCACGGGCCGACCCCCGGCGGCCCGGGAGCGGGGAGGGGTGTGGGGAACCGGGAGGTTCCCCACGATGTCCAGAAGAAGGGGGCTCGTGGGGGAAACATGGTTTCCCCCACGGGAGCGAGCCGCAGGCGAGCGACGCTCACGGGCGGGGCGCTGGGGCGGCGTCGGCGATCGACGTGCCCGCGAAGTGGCATGCGGCGAGATGCCCGCGCCCGTGCGCGGCGAGCGGCGGCTCGACCTCGGCGCAGATCTGCTGCGCAATCGGGCAGCGGGTGCGGAACCGGCAGCCGGACGGCGGGTCGATCGGGCTCGGCACGTCGCCCGAGAGCACGATGCGACGCTGCTTGCGGCCCGGTACTGGCTCGGGGTTCGCAGACAGGAGTGCCTGCGTGTACGGGTGCAGCGGGCGGCGGAAGAGCTCTTCGGAGGTCGCCAGCTCGACGATCTTGCCGAGGTACATGACTGCGACGCGGTCGGAGATGTAGCCGACGACCGCGAGGTCGTGCGCCACGAAGAGGTACGTCAGGTGGAAGTCCCGCTTGAGCTCCACGAGGAGGTTCAGCACCTGCGACTGGATGGAGACGTCGAGCGCCGAGACGGGCTCGTCGGCAACCAGGAACTTCGGCTGCAAGACGAGCGCCCGCGCGAGTCCGATCCGCTGCCGCTGGCCGCCCGAGAACTGGTGCGGGTAGCGGTCGGCGGCCTCGCGGGCGAGGCCGACCCGGTCGAGCATCTCCAGCACCGCCGCGTCGCGCGTGGCCCGGCTCTTCAGCGCCAGTCCGTGGATCTTCAGGCCCTCTCCGATCAGCTGCCGCACCGTCATGCGCGGGTCGAGTGACCCGACCGAGTCCTGGAAGACGATCTGCATGTGGCGGCGCGTCGCCTTCAGCTCGGCCGAGCCGAGCGTGGTCACGTCGCGACCCTCGAACTGGATCGTGCCGGCCGTGGGCTCGAGGAGCCGGAGGAGCGTCCGTCCGAGGGTCGACTTGCCGCAACCGGACTCGCCCACGAGTCCGAGGGTCTCGCCGCGGTAGACGTCGAGATCGACGCCGTCGACCGCCTTCAGCTGGCCCACCGTCCGCTTGAGGAGTCCTTTGCGGACGGGGAAGTGCTTCGTCACGCCGCGGGCCTCGAGCAACACGTCGGTGCGGGCACCCTCGTTAACGAGAATCTCCTCGGCCACGCTCACCCGGCCACCTGCGTGATGCCCGGGACGCGCCGTCCCTCGGTGCAGAGCCAGCAGGCGGACTCCTGCGGCGGCACCGGAAGGAGGTACGGGTCCTCGGTGCGGCAGCGGTCGAACGCGTAGTCGCAGCGGGGTGCGAACCGGCACCCGTCCGGCCAGTCGACCGGGCTCGGGACCATCCCGCGGATCGCCTCGAGCGGCTCCGTGTACCGCATCCCGACGAGCGGGATCGAGCGGAGCAGCGCCTCGGTGTACGGGTGCTGCGGCTCGGCGAACACCTCGGCCACGGGGCCGCGCTCGACGATCCGCCCGGCGTACATCACCGCCACCTCGTCCACCATCTCGGCGACGACGCCGAGGTCGTGCGTGATGAGCAGGATCGCCATCCCGAGACGCTCGCGCAGTTCCTTCATCAGCTCGAGGATCTGGGCCTGCACGGTCACGTCGAGCGCCGTCGTCGGCTCGTCGGCGATCAGGAGCTTCGGGTTGCAGGAGAGCGCCATCGCGATCATCACGCGCTGCCGCATGCCCCCCGACATCTGGTGCGGGTAGTCGTCGACGCGCCTCTCGGCGGACGGGATCCCGACGAGCCGCATCATCTCGACCGCCCGGTCCCTGGCGTCCCTGGCGCCGACGTTCTGGTGCAGTTGCACCGCCTCTGCGATCTGGTCGCCGACGCTGAACACCGGGTTCAGCGACGTCATCGGCTCCTGGAAGATCATCGAGATGTCGTTGCCGCGGATCCTCTCGAGCTCGCTCTCCTCCAGCTTGGCGAGGTCGCGCCCGTCGAGAAGGATGCGGGAGTCCGCGGCGATCCGGCCGGGCCGGTCGACCAGGCGCATCACCGAGAGAGCGGTGACGGACTTGCCGCAGCCCGACTCGCCGACGAGGCCCAGCGTGCCGCCCCGCGCGATCTCGAAGTCGACCCCGTCGACGGCGCGCAGGAGGCCCTCGCGCGTGTCGAACCCGGTGCGCAGGTTCTCGACCGCGAGCAGAGGCGTCATGCGCGGCTGGCTTTCGCCGCGGTCGGCGGAGCGGGAACGTCGATGTGGCGCTCGAGCTGCGCCCACACGGTCGCGGAGTCGCGCGTCTGGAGGGCGGCGAGCAGCTCGCGATGCTCCTCGACGGTCTCCTCGAAGCTGCGGTACTGCTCATAGCGGTAGAAGTAGGCACGGATCCGCGGCCAGATCGTGCGCCAGATCTGCATCGTGTGCAGCTGCCCCGACGCCGAGATCACGATCTCGTGGAACCCGAGGTCGGCCTCGACCAGCTTGATCAGGTCGTTCGCCGTCCCCGCCCGTTCCATCAGCCAGATCTGCTTCCCGAGCTCCGCAAAATCGTCCTCGGTCATCGTCTCGAGCGCCCGCGCGAAGCTGTAGCGCTCGAGGGTGAGGCGGATCGGGATCAGCACCTCCTGGACCTCCTCGTCGGACACGCCGAGGACGACCGCACCCCGGTAGGGGAAGGACATCACGAGACCCTCGTTCCCGAGCTGAGCGAGCGCCTCGCGGACCGGGCCGCGACTCGTGCCGAACTCGGCGGAAAGCGCGGATTCGATCAGGCGGTCACCCGGCTCGAACCGGCCGGAGATGATCGCGGTGCGGAGGGCATCGATCACGTGCTGGCCGCGCGGGCCGGCCCTCGCGGCCGATTCGGTGACCGCTGCCAACTCGGCGGGCGGGCCCGGGTCGGGTGGTGTGCGAGAGGTCATGTCGACAATCTCAAAATGGTTGACAATCTCGATCCGCGGGCCGTAGTGTACCCGTGTCGGTGAGGATCACCATGGTCGAGACGGTCGCCGTGCGGACTCCGATGCGGGAGCCGCTGGTCTGGCCCGGCGGCACCAGGCACTCGGGGTCGGGTGTGCTCGTCCAGATCCACACCGACGAGGGGCTCGTCGGGGTGGGCGAGGCGCCCGGGCCGACGCTGTCGACGATCCAGACAATCGTCGACGCGGAGCTGAGCCAGTTCCTCGTCGGCCAGGACCCCCTGCGAGTCGAGTGGCTCGTGCACCGGATGGAGGAGTTCACGCGCAACTGGAGCCGGATGGGCGCGTACGCGATCGCCGGTATCGAGATGTCCCTGCTCGACCTGAAGGGCAAGGCACTCGGCGTCCCCGTCACGGAGCTGCTCGGCGGCCTCTGCCGGGACCGCGTCCCTGTCGTCGGCTACCTCTTCATCGACACGCCAGAGGCGAACGCGGCGAAGGCCGGCGCATTCGTCGACGCGGGCTACACCGAGCTGAAACTGAAGGTCGGGCGCGACTTCGAGCAGGATCACGACACGCTTGCGGCGATCCGCGACCGCGTCGGGCCGGAGGTGAAGATCCGGATCGACGCGAACATGGCCTGGAGCGTCCCGGCGGCGATCAAGTGGATCCGGGGCCTGGAGCGCTTCGACCTCCAGTATGTCGAGCAGCCCGTGCCCGACTTCGACGTCCAGGGCCTGGCCCAGGTGCGCCGCTCCGTCGCTGTCCCGATCGCCGCGGACGAGGCGTGCACCGACGTGCGCTCGGTGCTCGAGCTGATCAAGGAAGATGCCTGCGACGTGCTCGTCGTCTACCCGTCGGAGGCCGGCGGCCTTCGACGGGCGCACCAGATCGGCGCGCTTGCCGACACTGCCGGCAAATGGTGCACGATTGGCAGCTGGGCCGAGCTCGGCGTCGCCACAGCCGGCAACGTCCACGTCGTCGCCTCGTCGTCCAACTATCCGTTTGCGAGCGACACGCACTACCCGCTGCAGGAGAGCGACGTCCTCGTGGAGCCGTTCCAGATGTCGGACGGCCTGGTCGAGGTGCCGCGCTCCCCGGGACTCGGCGTGGTGCTCGATCCGGGCAGGGTGCAGCGGCTTGCCAACAATCAAGTCCGTGAGTCCGTCTTCTATGACGACATCCACGGAGCGGCACCAAGGGTCGGTCAGATCCTCTGACGACCTCGAGGCAGAGGAGGGCGTACACGATGTCAGACGAACCTACGTCCGAAAGCCACGCCGAAGGACGGCTCGACCGTCGGGAGCTGCTGAAGAGGGCGGGGCAGGTGGGTGCAGGCGCCGTTGCGGCGGGCGCCCTCGCCGGAACGGCGAAAGCTGCACCCAAGCGGTCGCGCGCCGTACCGATCCGTCGCGGCGGCAGAATCGTATGGGGGCTCGAGTCCGATCCCGCGCACGTGGCACCGTTCGGAGGCATCCTGACCGCGAATCACTGGGCGAAGGAGTTCGCCTACGACTCGCTCGTCGAGTGGGATCGCAACCTGAACGTCAAGCCCGCGCTCGCCGAGAAGTTCGAGATCATCAGCAAGACCGCGATCCGCTGGACGCTGAAGAAGGGCGTCCGGTTCCACAACGGCAAGGAGGTCACGTCCGCGGACGTCAAGTACTCCGTCGAGAAGATGCTCAACCCGCCGCTCCCGGGGAGCATCTCCACCGTCGCCCAGGTGCCCGCGATCGACAGGGTCCAGGTCGTCTCGAAGTACGTGTTCGTGCTGCACCTGAAGCAGCCCGACGCCCGCATCATCGGGTTCTTCGCCTGGCAGCGCTATGCGCCGATCGTCCCGGAGGGCCTCTACGACCAGATCAACGTCGCGCGGAACGCGATCGGGACCGGCCCGTTCCGGATGCTCGGGTACGAGCCGAACGACCGGATCGAGTACGTGCGCAACACGAGGTTCTGGAAGCGGGGCCAGCCGTACATGAACACGATGCAGCTCAAGATCCTCGGCGACGAGCAAGCCCGCGTCGCGGCGCTGCGTGCCGGGGCGATCGACGGCTGCACCCTCTCGGTCGACGTCGCCCGCTCGTTCAACAACGACGGGAGCGTCACGGTCCTGAAAGGGCCGAACGCCGCGTTCCGCGAGCTGCAGATGACGATCAAGACGGGCCAGGACAGGCCGTGGCACGACCCGCGTGTGCGCCTGGCGGTCAACCACGCGATCAACCGTGCAGACATCATCAGGCGGGTCTACAGCAACGAGGCCGAGTACTCGGGGTTTGTTCCGCCCGGATACGGCCCGTGGCCGCTGACCGACAAGGAGCTGCGCGAGAAGTACCTGAAGTTCGACCTCCCGATGGCGAAGAAGCTGATGGCGGACGCCGGCCAGTCGAGAGGCTTCTCGGTCACGATGACGACGTTCGCGCTGCAGGACTACCCGCTGATCTCGGCGGTCGTCCAGTCGCAGCTGAAGCAGATCAACATCGACGTCAACATCGTCGCCCAGGAGGCAGGCACGTTCGCGGCCGCCAACGGCCAGGGAACCTTCGACTGGGATCTCACCGGCCGCGGCATGCGCGGCGACGTCGACGGCTACGTTGCCGAGTTCCACCCGGCGGCGCCCGTCTTCAAGATCTGGTACCCGGAGTACCGGAACGTTCCAGCCTGGAGGGGGATCGGCAACGGTCGGATCCAGCTCGACCCCGCCAAGCGCCTCCCGATCTACCAGGCTGCGCAACGGGCACTCCTGCTCAACCCCGTGCAGATCCCGCTCGTCGCGATCAAGAAGTACCAGGTCATCCGCAACCGGGTGGAGAACATGTACGTCGCCTTCAGCGACTTCAACACCGGCCTCCGAAACGTGTGGCTGAGCAGTTGAGGAAAGTCGCTCCCTTCCACTTGGAGGGACGCCGTTCCGGCGGCGTCCCTCCGAGGTGGGCCCGCTAAGACCGGCCGCGTGTGGTCGGGTACATCCTCAAGCGGCTCGCGGCCGCGATCCCAACCCTCCTCCTGGTCTCCATCGGGATCTTCCTGATGGTCCGGCTGCTGCCGGGCGACATCATCGACATCCTGTTCGGCGGCGACCTGGCCGCCCCCGAGGCGGTCAAGGAGCAAGCTCGCGAGCAGCTCGGTCTGAACGGGTCCTACCCGGAGCAGTACTGGCGCTGGATGAGCGGCGTCCTCCAGGGGGACTTCGGCTTCTCGCTCCGCAACACCGAGCCGGTCTCGAACATCCTCGTCGACTCGCTCGGCGTCACGCTCGAGCTGGTCGTCCTCGGGCTCCTGATCGCCACCTTCGTCGGCGTGCCGCTCGGCGTCATCTCCGCCGTCAAGCGCGACAGCGCCGCCGACTACGGCGCGCGCGTCGGCGGCCTGATCGGGCTCAGCATCCCGAGCTTCTGGCTCGCCACGCTGCTGCTGCTCTTCACGTCACGAGTCTTCGGCTGGGTTCCGCCGCTCACCTACGTGTCTCCGTGGGACGACCCGATCGGGAACCTGAGCCAGTTCATCCTGCCGGCGATCTCGATCTCGGTGTTTACGATGGCGATCGTGATGCGCATGGTGCGCAACACGATGTTGGAGGTACTCGGGCAGGACTACGTCCGCACCGCCCGGGCGAAGGGTGTCGGCAGGAGAGCCGTCATCTCGAAGCACGCCCTGAGGAACGCTCTGATCCCCGTCGTCACGATCGTCGGCTTCGAGATCGGTGTCCTGATCGGCGGCGCCGCGATCGTCGAGAGCATCTTCGGGCTGCCCGGCGTCGGCTACACGCTGCTGCAGGCGATCTTCGGCCGGGACTACCCCGTCATCCAGGCGATGACGTTGATGATCGCGTTCACCTTCATCCTCGCCAACCTGCTCGTCGACATCCTGTACGGCGTGCTCGATCCGAGGATCTCGCAGGAATGAGCCCCGGAGATCGCTCGCCCAAGCCTCTCCTCGCGACCGAGGCCGTGGCCGACTCGGTCGCCGTTTGGGGGGCGATGCCGAGACGGCGCATGTCATTCCTCGGGAAGTGGCGCAACCCGATCGGCCTCGTCGGCGCGGCGATCATCCTCTTCAACGTCTTCGTCGCGCTGTTCGGCCGGTTCATCTGGACCGTCGATCCCGACGAGTTCGTCGCTCAGCGCTTCGAAGACCCGAGCTGGGCGCACCCGATGGGGACGGACGAGCTCGGGCGCGACACGCTGGCGCGGATCATCCACGGCGCGCAGGTGTCGCTCTACGTTGGCGCGATCTCCGTCTCGATCGCCTTCGTCGGCGGCACGATCTTCGGCCTGCTGGCCGGCTACTACAAGGGGGTCGTCGACACGTTGCTGATGCGCGTCGTCGACATCATGTTCTCGCTGCCCGGGATCATCCTCGCCATCGTGATCGCCGGTCTCCTGGGCCCGAACCGGCGGAACGCGATGATCGCGATCGGGATCGTGATCCTGCCCGCATTCGCGCGCGTCGTGCGCGGCGCCGTGCTCGAGGTGATGGGCTACCCCTACACCGAGTCGGCCCGAGCGCTCGGAGCGAGCGGCTGGCGGATCATGTTGCGCCACGTCATTCCGAACATCGGCGCGCCGCTGCTCGTCCTCGTGACGGTCTACCTGTCGGTCGCCATCCTGGCCGAGGCCGCGCTCAGCTTCCTCGGGCTCGGCACGCAGCCGCCGGAGGCGTCCTGGGGCGGGATGCTGAGCACCGCGCGCACCTACATCGACCTCACCCCGTGGCTGTCGATCTTCCCGGGCGCCGCGATCATGATCGTCGTGCTCGGCTTCAACCTCCTCGGCGACGGGCTACGCGACATCCTCGATCCGCGGCTCGGGCCGCACGTCGGCGACACGCCCGTCAAGAAATAGCTCCTCGTGCTCGACGTCCTGATCCGGAACGGCTGGGTCGCGGATGGCACGGGCAGCCCGCCGTTCCTCGGTGACGTCGCGATCGAGGACGACCGGATCGTCGAGGTCGGGCGCCTGCCGGGCCACCCCAGCGCCGAGCGCGTGATCGACGCGACCGGCAAGGTCGTCTGCCCCGGGTTCGTCGATCCGCACAGCCACAGCGATTTCTCGATTCTCGCCAACCCGACCGCCGAGAGCACGATCCGCCAGGGCGTCACGACCGAGGTCGTCGGCAACTGCGGCTGGAGCTACGCACCCGTGACGCCTGCCTCCGAGCCCGTCATCCGCAGCCGGCTGCACGCGTTTGCGTTCGACAAGCCCACCATCCCGTGGATGACCTTCGGCGAGCACCTCGAGTTTCTCTCGGGCGTCGGGCACACGCCGAACTTCGCCTGGTTCGTCGGCCACAATGCGATCCGGCTCGCCGCCGGAGTGTCCGGGTCGGCGCCGACCTCCGAGCAGCTGGCGACGATGGAGGGATTCGTCCACGAGGCGATGCAGTCGGGGGCGCTGGGGCTGTCGACAGGCCTCGAGTTCAACCCGGGCCGGGAGGCGACCGCCGAGGAGCTGATGCGCCTGAACGCCGTCGCCGGGGCGTATGACGGCATCTATGCGAGCCACGTCCGCAACCGCGACTCGGGCCTGCTCGAGGCGATCGACGAGTTCCTCGCCGTCGCCCGGGCGGGGGGCACGAGAGCCGAGATCTCGCACCTGAACGTCCGCCACAACACGAACGCGCCGGAGCGGGGCTGGGACCGTGCGGTCGAGAAGATGGCGGCAAGCCGCGAGGCGGGGCTCGACGTCCTCGCCGATACGACTCCGTTCCGCGAGGGACTCGGCCAGATGGCCGGGATCCTGCCGCCGTGGGTGGCCGCCGACGGGCCCGACGCAGCAGCACTGAAGCTCCGTGACCCGGCGCTCCGCGAGCGGATGCGCAACGAGAGCGACCGCTACTGGCGCTTCATCCACAAGGGCGAGTGGGAGCGCGTCTACTTCCAGGCGACGCCCGAGCACCCTGACCTCGGCGGGCTGAGCTTCCGCCAGATCTCGGAGCGGCTGGGGAAGGACCCGTGGGACTGCTACCTCGACATACTCGCGGACGCCGGCCCGGGCTACGAGTCGATCCTCACGGTCGGGACGCTCTTCACCGACGAGCACCTGGCGGAGATGATCGGCCACCCGCTCTTCTGCCTCGGCGTCGACACGTTCACGGTGCAGGACACGGGGCCGCTGAGCGAGATCATGAGGCACCCGCTCGGCTTCGCCGGCCACGTCCACTACCTCACCCACCACGTGCGCGAGCGGGGAACGCTGCGCCTGGAGGAGGCGATCCGGAAGATGACGAGCATGCCGGCGGCTCACTTCGGCCTCTGGGATCGTGGACTCCTGCGAGCGGGCTACAGCGCCGACGTCGTGGTGCTCGACTACGAGGACCTCGACGACGTCTCCACGAGCGAGAATCCGACTGTGTACGCGCGGGGCGTCGAGCACGTCCTCGTCAACGGCGTCGTCGTCGTCGATAACGCCGAGCACACGGGCGCGCGCCCCGGCCGTCACCTGCTGCGACGGTGACCGCAGCGCAGATCGACCTCCGCTCCGACCTCCACGGGCAGCCCACGGAAGAGATGTGGGAGGCGATGCGCGCCGCCCCGCTCGGTTGGGCGACGTATGGCGAGGATCCCTCGGTCAACGAGCTGCAGGAGCGGATGGCCGACCTGCTCGGCAAGGAGGCCGCGCTCTGGGTTCCCACGTGCGGGATGGCCAACCTGGTGGCGCTCCTGACCATCGCCCCGCGCGGAAGCATCGTCGTCCTGGAAGCCTCCTCGCACGTCCTCACCTCCGAGGAGATGGGGATCGAGGAGATCGCCGGGCTCGAGCCGCAGTCGCTCTGGGCGCCGAACGGGCGGCTCGACCCCGCAGAGGTGGAGGAGCTGATCGTCGAGACAGGCGCGACGATGCTCGTGCTCGAGAACACGCACACGAGGGCGGGTGGCACCGTCCTCACGGCCGAGCTGACGACCGAGCTCGCCGGAGCGGCGCAGCGCCATGGAGCCTACGTCCACCTCGACGGGGCGCGGCTCTTCAACGCCGCGGTCGCGCTCGGGATCCCGGTGTCGATGCTCGCAGCCCCGGCGAACACGGTGGCGGTCAGCCTGAACAAGGGCCTGTGCGCGCCGATGGGGACGATCCTCGCGGGCCGCACGCAAGTGATCGAGCTGGCGCACCGGACGCTGCGTCGGCTCGGCGGGGCGAGCGTCCACAAGGCAGGTATCGCGGCCGCCGCGGCGCTCGTCGCACTCGACACGCTCGTCGACCGCCTCGCCGACGACCACCGGCGGGCGCGCGAGCTCGCGGCGCTGCTCCAGGAGATCCCCGGTCTCGAGGTCGAGCCGGCCGAGATCGAGACCAACATCGTGCTCCTCGACGTCAGTGGCACCGAGCTCTTCCCGGACCAATTCCTCCGGCTGCTGGCCGAGCGCGGCGTCCTGGGGATGGAGCGCGACACGAGTCGCGTCCGCTTCGTCACTCACCGCCTGATCGGCGACGGCGAGGTCTCCCGCGCAGTCGAGATCGTCGCGGCGCTGGCCGGGGAGCACGCTCAGCCCACGTGAGCGATCTCCAGGAGGTCGAGGGTGGGCCGGTGGATGATGTCTTCCACGACCTGCTCGTCGACGACCGGCATGTGCGGGCCGAAGGCCGTGCCGGTGACCGAACGCAGGCCGTCGATCGTCTGTCTCGCCGTGAAGAACGGGAAGTCGGAGCCGAACAGCAACTTGTGCGCAACGCGGTACTCGATCGCGCTCACGAGCGCCTGGTACAGCTGCCACCGCCGTGGCACCAGCCCGGAGATGTCGGCGAAGACGTACGGGTGACGCCGGACGACGGCGATCGCGTCGTCGAGCCACGGATGGCCGACGTGGGCGATCACGATCCTGAGCTTCGGGTACCGCAGCGCGATCTCGTCCAGCAGGATCGGCCGCGCCTGGAGCAGCGATCCGGCGCGGGCAAAGGTCGTTCCCTGATGGATCAGAAGCGGCAGCTCGAGCCGCTCGAGCGCTTCGCAGACGCGGAGAAACTCGGGGCCGAGCGGGTCGACGTCCTGGTAGATCGGGCCGAGCTTGCAGCCGACGAGGCCGAGGTCGCTCTTCATCCGCTCGAGCTCGTCGAGCGCCGAGTCGGCGGACGGGTCGACCGCGCCGAAGCCCAACAGCCGGGCGGGATCGCGTGCCACGTACGAGGCGACGTAGTCATTGGGCACGACGAAACCGGCCGCAGGGGCGTTGAAGGCCAGGACGACCGCTCGATCCACGTCGGCGAGCGCATCCCTGTAGTGGTCGTCCAGGCTTCCGCCGAGCGGGATCCCCGGCCAGGCCTCGCGCGCCTCGGACGCGAACTTCTCGCTGATGTGGAGCGGGTGCTCGCCGACATGCGTGTGGATGTCGATGATCACCGCGCCATCATCAACCATCTACGCTCGATCCATCGGTGAGCACCCTGCCGCCCATCGACTCGCCGGAGACGTTCGCCGGCTGGCACATGCCCTGGCCCGCCTTCGAGGTCGACTGGAAGCGTGCCGCGCTCGTGGTCATCGACATGCAGAACTACGGCTGCAACCCGGAGGCCGGCCTGGGGCCGATGCTGGCGGAGCGGTACCCGGAGATCGCGGGCTACTACATGCCGCGCGTCACGCAGACCGCGATACCGAACGCTCGGCGCATGCTCGAGCGCTTCCGAGCGGCGGGCCGCCCGGTCCTCTTCACGCGTCACGGGCCGCTACTCGCCGACGGTAGCGACATGATCGCGCGCCGCCGTCGACGTGATCTCGAGGCGCTCGCGCGCAGCGGCACGCCGGCGCTATGGCATCACGGCACTTTCGAGCACGAGCTGATCGCTGCCCTCGCGCCGAGCGCCGGCGAGTTGGTGATCGACAAGAACACCTCGAGCGCGTTCAACTCGACCGGCATCGAGTGGCTGCTGCGGAACCTGGAGGTCGAGACGCTTGTCGTCGCGGGCATGGCGACCGACATGTGCGTCGAGACGACGGCGCGCGACGCTGCCGATCGCGGGTTCAACGTCATCGTCGCGGAGGACGCGACGGCGACGTTCTTCGAGCACCACCATCGCGCGGCCCTCAGCGGTTTCGCCCGGGTGTTCGGTCAGGTCTGGGACACCGACGCCGTCGTCGCGGGACTCGACGCGAGCTGAAGTTCCCAGCGGTCGTCGGTCCATTGCCAGCGCTCGTCGTCCGGCGCGAAGACCGGATCGGTGAGTGCGATCTCGCCAAGGCGCCGAGCCGTCCGTCGAACGCCGAGGCTCGTCGCGTCGATCTCGACGATCGTCGCATCGAAGGGCGGCTCGATCAACGCGCCGACCGTGAATTGGAGCAGCGGCCCGTCGTGAATGGAGCACCGGGCATGGATGTGTCCGTTCAGCACGACCTTCGGTCGCGGGTCGGACCGAAGTCGGCTCTCGAGGTCGTCGCGGTTCACGAGGTCACCGGCATACGGAAGACCCGCTCCGGCCACCCGGGACGCCTCGGACAGAACGGGAAAGTGCGAGGCGACGACGACGAGGTGGTCGGCCGTGCTTCCCAGGCCCCCGGCCTCACCGACGTACTGCGGCGGCGCCGTGCCACGGCCGACCGCCACGCCGGTGACGGCGGCTCCTGCCAGCACGAGCGGCTCCTCGTGCAGCAGCCGAATCCCGTGCTCGCGGGCGCACTCGGCGAATGCCAGGCCGAGGCGGAGATCGTGGTTTCCGGGCACCGTCGCGAGCGGGGCGACCTCCGCGGCCGCGAGACGAGCGAACACGTGCGCGAGATCGCTCGGGTTCGGGAACTGGACGACGTCGCCCAGCAGCAGGATCAGGTCGACCCGACTTTCGGAGAACCACTCGAGCGCCGAGTCGGTGCGCCGATCGAGGTGCTCGGGCTCGAAGACGTTGATCCAACGCGATCCGGCCGGCTCGAGCTCGCAGTGGAGATCGCTGAGGACGCCGATGCGTATTGTCAAGGGTTAGGGTCGCAACTCGATGAGGATTACCGGGATCGAGACCCTACCCGTGAGCGTAGGTGCGGGCTACGACTACGCCGTGATCGTCGTACTCGTCCGCACCGACGAGGGGCTGACGGGCATCGGCGAGGCGAGCCTTGCCGGGCGCGGACGCGGCGTGCTCGGCGTCCTCGACCACTTCGGCGACCTGCTGGTCGGGCAGGACCCGGCGAGGATCGAGCACTGGTGGAGCGAGATGGTGCGAGGCACATTCTGGTCGACCGGACAGGTGATCATGAGCGCCGTCGCCGGGATCGACATCGCGCTGTGGGATCTCAAGGGGAAGCGGCTCGGCGTTCCCGTCTACGACCTCCTCGGCGGCCCGACGCGCGAGCGGGTGCGGGTCTACCGCCACCTGGCGGGAGAAACCGCGGAGGAACTGGCCGAGGATGCGCTCCGGTGGCGGGAGCAGGAGTTCACGGCGCTCCGCTTCGGCCCGCTCGCCGCGTTCGACGATCACTCGCTCACGCACTGGGATCCACAGGCCTCGATCGTCCGGACGATCGAGGCCACGGAGACGCTCCGCCTTGCTGTCGGTGACGACGTCGACCTGATCCTCGACGCGCACACGATGTTCAGCCCTGCGGAGGCGGCCTACCTCGGCGAGGCGCTCGAGCCGTACCGCCTCTACTTCTACGAGGACCCGATCCGACCCCTCAACCCCCTGTCGCTGCGAACAGTGCGCGACAAGGTCAACCTGCCGCTCGCTGCAGGCGAGCAGTTCGCGCACAAGTGGGAGTTCGGGCCGCTGATCGAGAACGAACTGGTCGACTACCTGCGCATCGACATGGTTCACGCGGGCGGCATCACGGAGGCGAAGAAGATTCTTGCCGCCGGCGAGCTGCACGGGCAGCGCTCCGCCCTCCACCACGCCAGCTCCCCGCTCAACGGCGTGGCCTGCCTGCATATGGACCTGGCCGTGCCCAACTTCGGCATCCAGGAGTGGATGGAGCTCGAGCCGCTGTACGAGCTCTTCCCGAACGCTCCTCGCGCGGACGCAGGCTACGTGACGCCGCCTCCCGCCCCCGGCCTGGGGCTCGACTTCGACGAGAGGGAGGCGCGCAAGCGTCCCTCCCGGGACGCCGGCTTGCCGCAGCGCTACTGGCCCGACGGCAGCGTCGGGGACTACTGACCCGGCGGGCGCAATGCCTCGAGCGCCCGGGCGGCGACCTCGATCGTCTGCTCGAGACAGCCGGGTGCGAACGGCGACTGCTGCTCCTGATAGAGCCCGGTGCCGTAGGTCTCCTGCGGACAGAGGTAGCCCAGCGTCCGGTTCGTCACGCCGAGCACGAGCAGAGGCGCGTCGGCAAGCCGGCGCCGCAGCTCGACCTGGAGCACCGAGTACGGCTCGTTCGGGATGGCGACCAGCAGCGCGCCGCCGAGCCGCCAGGTCCAGACCGGCATCGAGTAGACGGGGCTGTCGCCGAGCGCCTGGCTGAGAAAGCGCCGTCGCAGCGCCTTCTCCCGCTCCTGCACCGAATCGGGAGTCGACAGGCTGTCGACGACGCCGATGTCCTCCTTGCGCCGGAGCTCGACGTGGTCCACACGGGCGGCCAGCTGCTCGCTGGCGCGTACCTCGGCGGCGTCGCAAGGCTGATGCTCCCAGGTGCCGAGGTTGGCGCCGGACGCGACGATCCCCGTGTAGACGAGGTGGGTCCCGGGGGGAGGCAGGCTCTCGATCGCCGCCGCCGCGGCATAGCCGAGCTGGCGGCCGTTGCGGTCGGCGACGGCCGTGTCACCGACGTAGTCGTCGCGCGGTGCGAGCTCGCCCGAGGCGCCCTGGAGGAAGAGCGCGGGGGCGCCGAAGGCACGCTCGAGGGCCTCCCGGGCGGCCCCGATGTAGTCGGGCGACAGCTGCCGGTTCGCCCAGGCGAGCGTCGTCGGATGGCACGCGTAGTTGAACAGCGTCGCGAGAAGCTCGCCGTCCTCGCCGGTGACCCGCGCGACGACCAGCGTGTCGTCGGCAGGAGCATCGGGGTTGTACCCGGTGGCGAAGCGCTGTGCTTCGGCATCCCAGAGATCGCGGTTGGCCGCGAGCGCGCAGCGGCCCGTGCCGTACGTCACCCAGGCAGGCGCGAGCCCCGCGCGCGCCTCGATGATCGCCGCGCCGATCTGCTCGGTCAGGTGCTCGATGTAGGGCTGGATCAGCTCGCTGCCCGGCAGGTCCGCAAGCTGCGAGTTGACGTTCGCACCGGCGTGCGTGTGCGACATGTTGAGCAGCAGCGCCGCGTCTTCCAACCCGGTCCTGTGCAGGATCGCCTCGCGCAGCGTGCGCTCGTCGGGAGCGTGCTGGAACCAACCGAGGTCGACGGCGACCAGCGCCAGAATCGGACCGTCCTCGGTGAGCGGCGCAAACACGGCGGCGGTTGCCGCAAACGGCCGGTGGACACCTTCGGCGGCGTCGTGCGTCGCAGCCGCCCAGGAGCGGGCATAGATGCCGACCGGCGGTGTGACGTCCCGCGTGGCGACGCCGAATCGGCAGCGCGTATAGCGATGAGTGACGGTCATCGGCCTCCCTCAGGTTCCCAGCGATTGGCTCGGTGTGCCTCCGCGACCCGAGCCGGACGGCCCGCGAGCATGACCGCGGCACCGGTTGTCGCGACGAGGAGGGCAACGGTGCCGGCGAACGCGAACGCGAGCTGCGTGCCGCCGCGTGAAGTGAGCCAGCCGGCGAGCAGGCCGCCGATCGGAGCTCCGCCCTGGAACGCGAAGAAGTACAGGGCCGCCGCCCGCCCGCGCAGATGCTCGGGCGCGGCGAGCTGCAGCGACGCGAGCCCGCTCGATCCCCAGAGCGCATAGCAGCTGCCCGTCATGAAGAGCAGGACACACACGACGGCGAGGGTCCGCTGCGGCGCCAGCGCGAGCTCGAGCAGGCCGAAGCAGGCGGCTCCGCCCACGAGCAGGCGAAGGCTCGTCCTGCCGAGCGTGGCGAGGACGAGCGCGCCGCAGAGCGCACCGGCGCCGAAGACGGCCGCGATCAGGCCGAACACGTCCGCGTCGGCGTCGAGCGTCTGCCCGGCCAGCAGCGGGAGGAGCACGTCGAAGTTGAACGAGAAGGTGCTCAGCGCGAAGACGGAGAAGAACGCGACCGCCACGCGGCGCGACCGGCGAACGAAGGAGAGCATTGCCCGGATACTTGTGCGGAACCCTGTCTCCGCCGCAGGTGCCAGGTACCGGACGAGATCGCCGGTCCGCATCGCGAGCAGCGCCACGACGACCGCAAGATAACTGATCGCGTTCACGGCGAAGGCCACTCCGGTCCCCGCCAGCGCGACGACCAGCCCGCCGATTCCCGGCCCGACGACCCGCGCCATCGTGCCGAGAGCGGTGCTGAGCGCGACCGCGTTCGGGAGATCCCGCTTCCCGACGATCCGGAACACGAGGGTGTGCCGCGCCGGGTTGTCGAGCACGAGCACGAGGCCGAGGAAGCCGGCGATGACGTACACCTGCCAGAGGACGACGGCGCCCGTCAGCGTGAGGACGGCCAGCGTTGCCGCGGCGAGCGCCAGCAACGACTCCGTCACGAGCAGCAGGCGGCGGACGTCGAAGCGATCGATGACCGGGCCGACGAAGAGGCCGAAGAGCGTCACGGGCAGGAGTTGCACGAGCGCGAGCGATCCGACGGCGAGCGGTGAGCCCGTCAGCTCGAGCACGAGCCAGTAGACGGCGATCTGCTGCATCCACGTGCCGACGAACGACACCGCGTGGCTGACGAAGTAGAGCCGGAAGTTCCGGTGGTTGCGCAGGCTCGCGAACGTCCGTCCGCCCACCCACGCGATCCGAGTCACGTCAGGCGAGCTCCCCGGCGTCGATCGGCTGGCCGGTCGTGAAGACGCCGTCGCCGGCCTCGGTCGCCGGGATCGCGCGGATCACGGCGAGCACGCCGTCGAGGGGCGCGCGCAGCACCTCCGGAGGACGGCCGGGGGTGTCGGGGAACCACAGCCGCGCCACCGGGTCGCCCGCCCGTACCTCTGCGGGCGGCTCGAGCAGGGCCTCGAAGATCCCGTCCTCGGGCGCGACCACGTAGTTCGCCGGATCCCGGCCGTCGACGATCACAGCGTCGGGCAGGCCGAGCGAGGCGCGCGTGACCACGTCGCCCTCGAGCACGCCCAGATGCCGGAGCACGTTGGTGAGGCCGCTCCACGCGAGCTGGTGGACCGCGGGCGGGACGCGGCCGCCGCCGCCGAGCTCCGTCGAGATCACGACCTTGCCCTGCCGCTCGGCCTCGACGCAGAGCAGGCCGGTGCCGTTGATGTCGACGTACAGGAAGTGGTAGTCGGAGTTCCACGCCTGCATCCCGGCCAGCATCGCGCGGCGCTGCTCGCGGTCGTCGACGACATGCATGTGCGAGCAGGGCATGAACCAGGCGCTGCGCCCGCCGGAGTGGATGTCCATGACGACGTCCGCCGGCGGGAACAGAAACCGGGTCAGGAAGTCGGCGAGCTGCTCGTCGGGGCGGCCGTCCCATGAGCCGGGGAAGGAGCGGTTGAAGTTGATGCCGGAGGGCCACATCCGTGTGTTTGCCTTGGAGGCGGCCGTCGACAGCACGGGGATGATCGTGATCCGCCCCGAGACCTGGTCCGGCTCGAGCTCCTGGATCAGGCGCAGCGCTGCGACCTGGCCCTCGTATTCGTCGCCGTGGTTCCCGGCGAGGACGAGCACGTTCGGCCCGTCGCCGTTCGCGAGCGACGCGATGGGGATGAAGGTGCTGGCCCAGCCGCCCGTGTTGGTGATCTTCGGGAGCGCAAGCCGGCCGAGCTGTTTGCCGGGAGCCGAGAGGTCGATCGTGCAGGAAACCTGGGACGGCGTCATCCGCGGGCCGCCAGCCTCGCGGCGACCGCGGTCTCGGTGGCCTCGAGCAGCCGATCGACGTCCTCGTCGATGTGCGCATACGAGAAGTGGCTCCGCTTCAGATTCAGGGGCAGTTCGAAGATCCCGTGGCGCATCAGCTCGCGCCGGTAGCCCACGAAGAGGTCGACGTCGTTCCGGAGCAGGTCGTCGTAGCTCTCCACCGCCCCTTCGAGGAAGTAGGTGACGAACACCGAGCCGAAGCCGGCGACGACGACCGGCACGCCGAGCCGCGCATAGAGGGCGCGCAGCCCCTGGCGGGTGCGTTCGCCGAGCCGGAAGACATGCTCGTGCACCGGCTCGCGCTGGAGCTTGTCGAGGGTAGCGAGCGCGGCTGCAGTCGTCGCAGGATGGCCGTTGAACGTGCCGGCGAAGAAGGCGGGCTGCCCAGGGGTCGTGGAGAAGAGGGCCATCAGGTCGGCCCTGCCGCCGAGCGCGGAGACCGGCCAGCCGTTCGCCATCGCCTTCCCGAGCGTGGTCAGATCGGGTGTGACCCCGGCGATCGCCTGGTAGCCGCCGAGGCCGTGGCGGAACCCGGTGATCACCTCGTCGAAGACCAGCACGGCGCCGTGCTTGGTGGCCAGTTCGCGCAGCCGCTCCAGAAAGCCCGGCCTGGGCAGGACGGCGCCGATGTTGTGCGGGATCGGCTCCAGGATGATCGCGGCGACGTCGTGGTCGACGAGCGCACGCTCGACCGCGTCCGCGTCGTTGAACCGGCAGACGATCGTCGCATCGAGGACCTCGGGGAGGATCCCTTGGGAGAGCGGATCCTTGTCGCCCATGCGGTCGGCGGGCGAGATCACGTTCATCGCGACCGCGTCGTGCCAGCCGTGGTAACAGCCCTGGAACTTGAGCACGTGGCGCCGCCCGGTGACCGTGCGTGCGAGCCGGAGTGCATGGAAGGTCGCCTCGCTCCCCGTCGCCGTCAGCAGTACCTTCTCGAGTGAGGGCACCACGTCGACGAGCCGCTCGGCAAGCTCGATCTCGACGGGGGTGACGCCGACGCCCATCAGCCCCGCCGCGCTCGCAGCGGCCGCGTCGACGTCGGGGTCGTTGTGGCCGAGGAGCGGTGGGCCGAAGGCGGAGTGGTAGTCGGTGTAGACGCGGCCGTCCGCGTCGGTGAAGGTCGAGCCGCTCGTCGCAGTCACGACGAGGTCCTCGAGTCCCGGGACGCGGCGCTGGCCGCTGTTCACGCCTCCGGGGATCACCGCGGCCGCACGGCCGGCGAGCCTGGCGGTGACCTCGGACGAGGTCTGGGTCATGCCGTCTCCACGCGTAGGGACGAGAGGACGTCCTCGTCG
Source organism: uncultured Actinomycetes bacterium (assembly GCA_963797805.1). GTDB lineage: Bacteria > Actinomycetota > Thermoleophilia > Gaiellales > Gaiellaceae > Gaiella. The sequence continues at coordinate 55,531 of CAWCRC010000009.1, forward strand.
AGATCGACGCCGAGCCCGGGCGCAGTCGGGACGGCGACGTAGCCGTCGGCCTCGATTGGCAGCAGCTGGTGCGTCAGCTTCGTGTTGATCTCGGTCTCCGCGACGCAGTACTCCTGGAAGAGCGCCCCGGGCAGCACGGCGTTCACGTGCAGCGAGGCGGCCTTGATGATCCCACTCTTCCAGGCGTGTGGAACCAGTGCTACCCCGTGCTCCTCCGCGAGCGCCGCGATCCGCATCATCTCGGTGATCCCGCCGCAGCGGGTCACGTCGGGCTGGATCAGGTCGACGTGCCCGCGTTCGATCAGCTCGCGGAAGCCCCAGCGGGTCGCGTCCTGCTCGCCGGCCGCGATCGTGAGCTCGACCGCGTCCGCCAGCTCGGCGTAGGCCTCGTATTCGTCCGGCTCGAACGGCTCCTCCAGCCAGTAGACGCCGAGCTCCTCGAGCTCGCGCGCGACGCGGATCGCAGTTGTCACGTCTGCGCCGTAACCGAGCCCCGCGTCGATCAGGATCTCGACGCCGTCGCCGCCCGCTTCGCGGGCCGCGCCGGCGAGGCGGACGTCGTGGTCCGGGTCCTGCCCGAGCGGGCCCCAGCCGAGCTTCACCGCCGTGAAGCCCTGCTCACGGAGCGCCGCGACGGCGTCGGTCACCTCCTCGGGCGTGTTCGGCATCAACCGCGACGCATAGGCGCGAACCCTGTCGTGCTTGACGGTGCCGATCAGCTCGCACACCGGCTTGCCGAGCGCCTTCCCCCGGACGTCCCAGAGCGCGATGTCGAGCCCGCTGATCGCGTGGATCGCGATCCCGCGCCGGCCGACGAAGATGACGCCGCGGTACATCCTGTCCCAGAGCCGCTCGACGTCGAGGGGATCCTCCCCGATCAGGAGCTCGCGCAGGCTCTTGGCGATCGCGTGCGAGCCCGGAGCGTTGACGAGGGCAGCGACGGCCTCGGGCGCCGAGTCGACTTCGCCGATGCCCGTGATCCCTTCGTCGGTGTGGACCAGGACGACGAGGTCGTCCTGGCTCCCGTCCGCGATCCCCTCGTCCACTGCGGGTTGCCGCAGGACGACCGCCTCGACATCGGTGATCTTCACGCAGTAGCTCCTTGGACCGACACCGGGCAGCCCGTCGCCGGATTGTCGATCATAACCGGATTGTCAACAATCTTCACGCCCGTCGGGCCGGTACTTCCTGCGTTTCCAGGATGTCGTCGATCGTCTCGCGTCTCCGGATCACCTCGCAAGCGTTGCCGTCGACGAGCACGTTCGCAGGACGTGGCAACAGGTTGAACTGGGTCGAGAGCACCTCCGCGTAGCCGCCGACGTCCAGCACGGCGAGCAGCTCGCCCTGGCCGGGTGAGGGCAGCCACCGCCGCTCGCCGAGGACGTCGGGCACGCATGTCGGGCCAACGACGTTCACCTCCGCATCGCCGGCAGCGCACCCTTTCGTCGCGTGGACGATCTCGTAGTAGTAGCCCTGGAGTGGCACGCGCGGGCAGTGGTTGGTGCTCGCGTCGACGTTGACCCACGTCGTGGTCCCGGACGGCAGGCGCTTGACGACGCCGACCCGGGTGAGCAGGACCGTGGCGTTGCTGACCAGGCGCCGCCCCGGCTCCAGCAGGAGGTGGGGCTCGTGGAGCGAGTGGTCCGCCAGCGCCGCCCGCAACGGCTCGGTGATCGCCTCGGCGTACTCCTCGGGTGTGCCGACGGCGTGGCTGGCGGACGGAGCGCCGCTCTCGGGATCCCGCTCGTGTGGGTAGCCGCCGCCGAAATCGAGCAGCTCGGGCTGCCACCCGAAGCGGTCGTGGAGCTCCACGATGCACGTTGCGATCAGGCGCGACGCGAGCTCGAAGGCCTCGGGCGTGGCGCGGAGCCTGCTGACGTGAAGGTGCAGGCCGCGGAGACGAAGCCACCGGGACTCGAGCGCGCCGGGCACGAGCTCGACGATCGTCTGCCGGTCCATCCCCCACTTGTCGTGACTCGTGTCCGCCGCGATCGCTGCGAGCTCGGGCTCGAGCGTCGAGGGATCTGCGTAGCTGAAGGGCAGGACCCGCAGGCAGACGTCCGCCGGTCGGCCGAGCTCCTGCGCGAGGTCGGCGACCGCGTCGAGCTCGCTGCGATCGTCGACGTTGAGCGTTACGCCTGCCTCGATGGCGGCGCGCAGCTCCGACGGCTGCTTGTTGCTCCCGTTCAGCACGAGGAGCTCCGGAGCGACACCGGCTCGCAGCGACAACGTCAGCTCGCCGAGACCGAAGCAGTCGCCCCCCACGTCTTCCTCGACCAACAGGCGGCGGATCGCCAGGTTGGCGTTGGACTTCGTCGCGAACAGCAGCGTCACGCGCGGCCAGCGCGCCTCGAACGCCTCGCGCAGCCGGCGGACATTGGCCCTGATCTGTGCCTCGGAGGTCACGTAGAGCGGCGTGCCGTACTCAGCGGCCAGCTGGGGCGCCGACCGGCCTTCGATCCAGAGCACCCCGTCCTCGTCGACCTGGATCGGTCCGTCCCGGCCGACGACCTCCCGGGCGCTCCGACCCGTCACGCGCGGAGCGGCTGCGGTGTCGCGGTCCGAGGGCTGAGTACCTCCCCGAGCGCGTCGTCGAGGATGTCGAGCATCTCGTCGAGCTGTTCCGCCGTTGTCGTCAGGGGCGGCGCGAGCACGGCCATCCAGTGGCTCGCCCGGAGGAGAAGGCCCTTTCGCCTGGCAGCTTCTCTCACCCGGACGCCGACGTTCTCCGCCGCCGGGAACGGCTCCTTCGTGTCGGGGTCGCGCACGAACTCGAGGCCGAGCAGGAGGCCCTGCCCGCGGACGTCGCCGATTCCCGGGACGCGCCCCTGGAGCGATCGGAGCCGCGCCAACGCCTGTTCGCCGCGAGCGGCGGCGTTCGCCACCGCACCGCGTTCACGCAGCTCTTCCAGCGCCGCAAGCCCGGCCGCGCAGGCGACGGGATTGCCCGCAAAGGTGTGACCCGCGGCGAACTCGAGCCCCGCAGGCCCCCAGAACGCCTGCGCGAGGCGGCCGGTGATCACCGTCGCCGAGAGCGCCATGTAGCCTCCGGTCAGACCCTTGCCGAGGACGAGGATGTCCGGCCAGGTCGAGAAGAGCTCGGACGCGAAGAGGTGTCCGGTGCGGCCGAACCCGGTGATGATCTCGTCGAAGACGAGGACGATGTCGTGCCGGTCGCACAGGTCCCGAAGCGCCGGGAGGTAGTCCACCGGCGGGATCACGACACCCGCCGTCATCAGGATCGGCTCGGTGATCAGCGCCGCGATCGTCTCGGGGCCCTCGAGCTCGATCACCTGCTCGACCAGGCGTACATAGGTTGTGGCGACGTCCGCCGGGTCGACGTCGAAGGGCGGGCGATACGGGTCGGGCGTGTGGAGATGGACGAACCCTGGAGCGAGCGGCTCATACGGGCTCCGGCTCGCGCGCCAGCCGCTGGCCGCAAGCGCGTGGCCGGTCACTCCGTGATAGGCGCGGTAGTGCGAGAGCACCTTGTACTTGCGGGGATCGCCCGCCTGGCGGTGGAACTGGCGCGCCATCTTGATCGCCGCCTCGACCGCTTCGGAGCCGCCGCTCCCCCACTTGAGCGTGGTGTACCCGGACGGCAGGAGCGCGAGCAGCTCGCTTGCCAGCTCGAGGCTTCGATCGCTGGTCGCCATCGTCGGTGCGGCGAGCGCAAGCCGCGAAAGCTGCTTGGTCGCGGCCTCGACGATGCGAGCGTTGCCGTGCCCGAGGCTCATGCAGAACGTCCCGGAGAGCCCGTCGACGTACCAGCGCCCCTCCACGTCCCGCACCCGGATCCCGTCCCCCTCGGTCAGGATCAGCGGGTCCTCGCTGAACCCCTGCATCTGGGTGAAGTCGATCATCACCCTGCCGACGGCATCGATGAGGTCGCGCGAGGCGATTGTCGATCATAGCCAAATTGTCAACAATCCTCTAGAGTCGCCCCGGGGCATGAGCGACTCTCGCGTCTCCTGCACGATCGACCTGTCCGCCGACGGAAAGCAGTTCGGCACGCTGGGGGTGCCACGCTCGTCGAACCAGTGGTCGCGTCGTACGGTCCCGATCGTCTCCGTCGCGAACGGCGCCGGGCCCACGGTGCTCGTGATCGGCGGCGTGCACGGCGACGAGCCGGAGGGACAGGTCGCCGCGCTCAATCTCGCCCGCGGGCTCCGGCCGGAGCAGGTCACAGGGCGCGTGGTCGTCATCCCCTGCGCCTCGCTCGAGGCCTCGCGCGCCTACACCCGGACCTGGCCCTCGGGAATCGACTTCAACCGCTCGTTCCCTGGTGATCCTTGGGGCACGGACGACGAGCAGCTGGCCAACTTCCTCTCGACGGAGCTCTTTCCGCCCTCGGATGTCATCGTCGACATCCACAGCGGCGGGCGCGGCGGGCTCCACCTGCCGTGGTCCGAGATGCACTGGGTCGACGATCCCGAGCAGCGGCGGAGGATGGTCGACGGGATGGTCGCCTGGAACACCGACTGGTGCTGCGTCTACATGGACATCGGCGGCACGGGCCTGCTCGTCGGCGAGGCCGAGCGTCAAGGCAAGATCGTCGTCAGCACGGAGCTCGGCGGCGGCGGGCACGTCACCGCGGAGATCCACCGGCTCGCGTCGAGCGGCCTCGGGAACGTGCTCCGGCACGTCGGGGTGCTCGAAGGCGAGGTCGTCGGCCGGGCGTTTCCACCGAGCTTCCTGAGGGCGACCGAGCTCGACAACTTCGTGCTCGCGCCCGAATCCGGCCTCTTCGAGACGCTCGTCGCCCTCGGCGACCGCGTCGAAGCCGACCAGCCGGTCGGCCGGATCCACTTCATCGAGCGCCCCGACCGGGAGGCGGAAACCGCCTACGCGCGAAACGACGGGATCGTCTGTGTCGTCCGCGCGGTTGCCACCTGCGAGCAGGGCGACAACATCGTCGTGGTCGCCCGCGAGGTCGACCGGTCGGAGCTCGACTAGTGGAGCGCTGCACCGTCGCCGCGACCCAGGTCAACGTCCGCCATCTCGACGTCGAGCACAACCTCGAGACGCACCTCCGGCTGATCGCCGAGACGGCGGAGGCGGGCTGCGACCTCGTCGTCTTCCCAGAGACCTCGGTGACGGGCAACAACGGCAGCCCGGAGGTGACCCGGCTTGCGGAGCCGCACGACGGGCGCATCTTCCGCACGATCGAGGAGCAGGCGAAGAAGTGCGGGATCGTCGTCTCGTACGGGTTCTGCGAGCTCTACCGCGGCACGCACTACAACACGTCCGCGCTCGTGGGACCGGACGGCCTGATCGGGCTCCAGCGCAAGGTGCACGCCTCGTTCGACGAGTTCTTCCGCTTCCGGCAGGCCTACGAATGGGGCGTCTACGACCTCGGCTTCTGCACCGCGGGTACGGCGATCTGCCACGACAGCGACTTCTTCGAGAGCTGGCGGATCCTCGCCCTCAAGGGCGCCGAGGTGATCCTGCTGCCGCACGCGAACCGGACGATGCCCGCCGGCGGCGGCTTAATCACCTTCGACGGGCGCGGGCGCGAGCTGCCGGAGGAGGAGATCCTGCTCGCCCAGGAGGAGCTGCTCGAGGAGCGGCCGAGCCCGCCGCGGCTCCACGATTTCCTCGCCCGGGACAACGGCGTCTACGCCATTTTCTCGGACATGGTCGGGTTCGACGGGCACAGCACCCACGTCGGAGGCGCCTACGTGCTCGCGCCGGACGGGTCGATGATCGCGCGGACCGAGCTCGGCCCTGGAGACCGGTGGATCAGCGTCGAGCTCGACCCAGCACTCGTGGAGCAGGCGCGCGAGAACCCGTGGTTCGCCCTGAAGAAACGGCGGCCGGAGGCGTACGACGAGCTGGTCGCCCAACTGTGAGAAAGGACAGCCCGTGGGCAATCTGACCGCCGGCGTCGCCCGCGCCGACATCACCCCGCCGTGCGGTCTTCCGCACGGCTGCTGGTCGGCGCGTACCGGCCTCGCCGTGGGTATCTACGACCCGATGATCGCGCAGGCGCTCGTCCTCGACGACGGCCGCACTCCCGTCGCGATCGTCGCCGTCGACCTCGTCTTCGCCGGCGCGGACATGACGGCCGCCGTGCGGGAACGCGTGCAGAAGCTGACCGGAATCCCGCCCGGGGCGGTGCTCGTGAACGCCGCGCACAACCACAGCGCGCCGAGCATCTCGCGTGGCTCGACGGTCGCGGGGCTCGCCGATACCGGCGTGTTCGCACCGTACGTCGACGTTCTGCCGGACCTGCTCGCGGGTGCCGTCTACTCGGCCTGGCGCGGGCGGCAGCCTGCCCGCGTTGGCGGGGGCAGCGGCCGCGCTCCCGGAATCAGCGTCAACAGGGTCCGCCGTGAGCGGCCGGTGGACGACAGCGTGCCGGTCCTCCGGGTCGACTCGGAGGACGGTGGCCCGATCGCCGTCGTCGCGAGCTTCGCGTGCCACTCCACGCTGATCGGAGGCGAGACGCTGCTCTGGAACCCGGACTTCCCGGGTCCCCTCCGGGAGATCGTCGAGGCGGGAGTGCCGGGAGCAGAGTGCATCTTCCTCCAGGGCTGCGGCGGCGACGTCGCGGGCTGGGACTACTGGTTCGGGAACCGTGAGGCGCGCCGGCACAGCTTCGACAGCCGGGACGAGTTCGGCCGGGCGGTCGGCGCGGCTGCGCTCGAGGCGCTGGAGGGCGTCGAGACCAGGGCCGAGGCGGAGCTCCGGGCTGCTTCGACCAGGGTCGAGCTCAGGCGCCGCCGGATCCCGTGGGACGTGGAGGAGCTCGAGCGCCGGATCGAGGAGCTCGCGCAGCAGCCCGTCCCCGATCTTCCGGAGGCGTGGCCGGAGAACGTCCATACGGCGACCTCCGCGCAGGACTTCCCGGCGCTGTACCAGCGAAGCGCGCTCGCGATGTACGCGGACATGGCGCGCCGGCCCGACGATCCGGTCCCGGCCGAGCTCCAGGTGCTCCGGATCGGCGACACGGCGATCGCCGCGAATCCGTTCGAGCTGTTCAACGAGTGTGGCGTTCGCATCCGTGAGGGAAGCCCGTTCGAGACGACGTTCGCACTCGGCTACACGAACGACTACGCGGGCTACCTGCCCGCGAGCGAGGACCTCGACCTGCTCGACGGCGTTCCGCTCGACGACCTGCTCGACCAGGACCGCTATCGCTGGGCCTACGGGATCACGAACTCGAACGTCGACCGTGGCGAGGTCGAGCGCGTCGTGGACGAGAGCGTCGCACTGCTGCACAGCGTGAGATGAAGATCACCGCCGTCGAGACGCATGTCTGCCACGCGCGGATGCGGAACTGGGTGTTCGTCCGCGTCGTCACCGACGAGCCGGGGCTCCACGGCTGGGGCGAGGCGACGCTCGAGTGGCACACCCGCGCAGTGGTCGGCGCCGTCGAGGACATCGCCGAGCTGATCGTCGGCGAGGATCCGACCCGGATCGAGCACCTCTGGCAGATGATGTTCCGCCAGCACTTCTGGCACGCGAGCGGGATCGTGCGCGGCACCGCCGTGAGCGGGATCGACATCGCGCTCTGGGACATTCTCGGCAAGGTGCACGGCGTCCCCTGCCACCGGCTCTGGGGCGGGCGCGTCCGCGACTACGTGCGCCTCTACGGGCATCTCGGCGGCGGGAAGATGGAGGACTTCTACGAGAGCGACGAGCCGCAGCGCTTCGCGGAGCTCGCGAGCGCGATGGTCGAGAGTGGGTTCACTGCCTTCAAGACGATGGCGGTGCCGCCGACGATGCCGCTCGAAGGACTCGCGCCGGTACGGCACGCGGAGCGTTGTGTCGCCGCGATGCGGGACGCGGTCGGAGAGGAGATCGACATCATGGTCGACTGCCACGCGCGCCCGAGCCCGCGCATGGGCCACCTCTTCGCGGCCGCGCTCGACCCGTTCGGCCTCTACTGGCTCGAGGAGCCGTGCTGGCCGGAGCGGGCCGCCGACATCGCCGCGATCCAGGACTCGGTCAAGACGCCGATCGCGACCGGTGAGCGACTGATCGGCGTGCACGGGTTTCGCGAGTTGCTGGAGCAGGGCGCGTGCAGCGTGCTGCAGCCCGATATCACCCACTGCGGAGGCCTCAGCGAGGCGCGCCGGATCGCCGCGCTCGCCGAGACGTACCGCGTCGCGCTCGCTCCGCACAACCCGCAGGGGCCTGTCTCCACGGCCGCCTCGATCGAGCTCGGGCTGGCCACGCCCTCCTATGTGATCTGCGAGGCGGTCACCGCGGACGTGCCCTGGCGCGCGGAGGTCGTCACCGAGTCGCACCGGATCGATCCGGACGGCATGCGTGCGTCCCCGAGCGAGCTGCCGGGGCTCGGCGTCGAGATCGACCTCGACGTCGTGGCCGCGCATCCGTTCGAGCCCGAGCTTCCCCAGCGGGTCTTCTACGCCGACGGCAGCGTCGGGGACTGGTAGGCGCGAGCGCGTCGACCTCCGCGTAGCGCGTCCCATAGAGCATGAAGCGTGGCGTGTCTCTCCAGCTCGTCCACAAGCTCGGCGATTTCCGCGGCTCGTGCCGCGCCGACAGCCGGTGATGCGAGCGCCGAGAACTTCGCCTCAAGTGCGTCGGTCGACAACGGCTGGTGCGGCTCCCCTATCGCCTCCTGTACCGCTGAAACCAACTCCGTGCCGTCCACCAACGTGACCTCCACCCATGCACGGGCAGAGCTTGGGAACACGGCATCTAGCTGCGGCTCGTCTATCAGCTCCACGCGTCTTGCGAGAGCCCGGGCGTGCTCGTCGCGGAGGACACCGTCCGTGAGCTCATCCGGGCCGACTCGATCGAAGAGGAGAGCGCACGCGACCGGCCAGGGAAGGCTGTACTGTGCTTCCTCGACGGTCTTTGGCTCTGTGATAGCGATGCGTGTCGCTTCTCGAAAGGTGTGGACACGGATTCGCTCGATGCGCTCGGGAGCCACGTCGCCTCGGAGCTTGATTTCGAGGACGGCATCGATCGCCGGCTGTGCCCATCGGCAGGACGCATGGCGCTTGAAATAGATGTGCTCGATCAAGTACGTGTCCCCGAGCGGCGGCAGTACGCGACGAGCGTCGAGTGCCCTCTGCGACAGTGTTGCCAACGGATGCAGGAGGTGGGGCGGGCCGTCAAAACCGAGGGCCGCCAGCTGACAGGCCGTCGCTCCCGCGAGCGCGCCGGCGGCGATTCCATCCTTGACCATCGCTGGGTGGTCGATGCAGCGCATCATCGAGCCGATCGGAGCGTGGTATTCGGCGACGGCCAGCGCGCGCGACAGCTCGGCGACCGACGACCGGCGCAACCTTGCAGTGGCCGCCGCTGCACCGAGCGCTCCCCAGCTGCCCGAGCAGTGGGTACTCGTCGTATTCCTGGTGCAGGACGAGGCCCGCCCTGATCGCAACCTCATAGCCGGCGACGATGGCAAGGAGCAGATCCTCACCCGACGAGTCGCAGTATTCGGCTGTGGCAAGTGCGGCTGGGATCACGCATGCTCCGGGGTGCCCCTTCACGGCGCGGAATCCGTCATCGATGTCGAGTGCGTTGCCGGCGACGGCGTTGGCGAACACGGCCCCCGAGACGCTCGACGTCTCTCGCCCGGGCCAGATGCCTGCGTCTGTCCCCGGCCATGACGTCGCAGCCCAGTTTCGTGCCGCTCGAGCCGCAGGGAGTGCTGCACCTCCGATGAGAGCTCCGAGCAGGTCGAGCAACGCCGTCTTGGCCTGAGCAACGCATGTGGCCGGAATGCGCTCGCGGTTCAGACCGACGACGAACGCCGCTACGCCGTCAGGACCTGACACGTGTGAGACGGATCGGGTCGGTAGGTACGAACGACGGCTGCCAGCCGAGCGCGGTCGAGAGCGGCTCCTCCGTTTGCGATCAGCCGCTCGACATGTGCGTAAGCGTCGGAACCAACCCCAAGTCTGGGTGTCGTGGATTGCCTCTCCATGACCGTGACGTGTACAAGACTGCAGCTCTGGTTGTAAAGCAACGGAGGTCTCGAGCAGATGGCCAGGAACACGGGGCGCGGCGATGGGCTCATGAAGCGTCTCGACCGAGGCCCCGTCGTCTGCGCAGAGGGATACCTCTTCGAGTTGGAGCGTCGCGGCTACCTCCAAGCCGGGGCATTTGTTCCCGAGATCGTGCTCGAGCAGCCCGATCTCGTACGACAGCTACATCGCGAGTTCGTGCATGCAGGCTCCGACGTTGTGGAGGCGTTCACGTACTACGCCCACCGCGAGAAGATGCGAATCGTCGGCAAGGAGCACCTGCTCGAGGAGCTCAATCGGCAGGCGCTGACGATCGCAGCCGAGGTCGCCGCCGAGAGCGGCGCGTTGTTCGCCGGCGACATCTGCAATACGAATGTCTTCGTTCCGGACAGCGAGTCGAGATTGGCGGTTCGGGCGATGTTCGACGAGCAGGTCGGCTGGGCGGTAGACGCGGGAGTCGACTACATCATCGGCGAGACCTTCTCGTACGGCGAAGAGGCCCTGGTCGCGTTGGCAGCGATCAAGGCGGCAGATCTGCCGGCGGTGATCACGCTCGCCATCCATCTGGAGGGGGTGACGCGCGAAGGGTGGACACCGGAGGAGTGCTGCAAGCGCCTACGGGCTGCCGGCGCGGACGTCGTCGGCCTCAACTGCATCCGCGGACCACGGACAATGCTGCCGCTCGTGGAGAGGATCCGGGCCGCGGTAGACGGTCACGTGGCGGCTCTGCCGGTTCCCTACCGGACGCATGCTGAGCAACCGACCTTTCAGTCGCTGCGGGATCCGAGCTACACCGTGCTGCCGGATGGCCGCCCGTTCCCGACCGCACTCGACCCGTTCGCATGCAACCGATATGAGCTGGGCGACTTTGCGGCGGCTTCAAACGAGCTCGGGGTCCACTACGTCGGGGTGTGCTGTGGCGCTGGGCCACATCACATTCGAAGCGTCGCCGAGGCTCTCGGACGGACTCCACCCGCCAGCCGCTTCTCACCGGACATGTCCAAGCACGCGTATCTCGGGACGGACCCGAGCCTCAAGCGGGAGTACCGAGACTACGCCGAGAGGCTCTGACACGGCGCAAGGGGCAAGGGCGTGAGGCTCGGATGGGGTGCGCAAACCGCCGTCATTCACCACGTTCAAAGCGACGTTGTGGGCGCCAACTTACGGAGAGGAGGAGCCCTGCTCCCGCGCGAAGCTGACGGCGCCGACAGCGTCCGCGGCGTCAGCGCTCGCGCGGCTCCCAGCCGAAGCGGCGCGTCGCGAGGGCGTAGCCGGCGACGCCCCACGCGACGAGGATCGCGACCGCGGTCGGGTCGCCCGTCATCGTCTCGCCGTGCAGGTAGGCGTTCTCGGTGAGGTCGATCAGGTACGTGAGCGGCAGGACGTCCGCGACCTTCTGCAGGAGCTCCGGGTAGCCCGAGGTCGGGCCGAACGAGCCAGAGAGGAACGCCATCGGCAGGACGATGAGGTTCACCACTGCGGACGACCCCTCGGCCGAGCGGATCAGCGACGCGATTCCGAAGCCCATGCCGGCGAACGCGATGCCGCCCAGGAGCATGACGGGTAGGACCGCCGGCCAGCTCTCCGCACCCTGAGCGTCGTACAGCGCGAGCCCGAGGCTCACGGTGAGCGCCATCTGGAGGAAGAAGACGAACAGCGTCGAGACGAGGAACGCCCCGAGATACATCGCCGGCGGGAGCGGCGTCGACCGGAGGCGCTTCAGCACGCCCATCTCCCGGCGGATCACGAGCGTGATCGCAAGCCCGCCGAAGGCGGTGTTCGCGCAGCCGTAGCCGAGCATGCCCACGAGGAGGCGGTCGGCCGCCGGGACGCCGTCGATCGTCCCGTCGTAGACCGCGCCGAGCAGCAGGAACAGCATCGGCGGGAAGACGAAGACGAACACCGCCGACTCGCGGTTCCGCCAGAACATGAGCTGCTGCATCCGCAGCTCGTGGAAGAAGAGCGACAAGGTCATCCGTCCTCCCCGTCGACGAGGTCGAGGTAGACGTCCTCGAGCGTCGGTCGCCGCACCTCGAGCGCGTCGAGCTCGCGTCCCGCTGCGACCGCCGCGGCCGTCAGCTCGGCCAGCACCCTGGTCGGCTCGTCGGTCTCGACGACGACGTCGCGCCCGTTGTCGCGGTACCGGATCTCGACCTTCGGCGCGGCGCCGATGAGCTCGTTCGGCGTCCCTATCCGGACGAGCCGGCCCTCGCGGATGACCGCCACGCGGTCGGCGAGCTGCTGCGCCTCGTCGAGGTAGTGGGTCGTGAGGAGAATCGTCTTGCCGAGCGAGCGGAGGGCGCGGACCAGCTCCCACGCCGTCCGCCGCGCCGACGGGTCGAAGCCCGTCGTCGGCTCGTCGAGGAACACGAGGTCGGGGTCGCCGACGAGCGCGACGCCGAGGTCGAGCCGGCGCTTCTGACCGCCCGAGAGGGTCTTCACGCGCGCGTCGCGCTTCTCGCCGAGGCCGACGAGGTCGATGACCTCGTCGACATCGCGCGGCCGGCGGTAGTAGCCCGCGAACATCCGGTGCACCTCGCGCACCGTGAGCGCCGGCGGGAGCTCGGACTGCTGGAGCACGACGCCGATGCGTTCGCGGTGCAGGCTGTCGGCGCGCCACGGGTCGACGCCCAGCACCTGCACGTCGCCGGCATCGCGCGGCCGGTACCCCTCGAGGATCTCGACCGTCGTCGTCTTGCCCGCGCCGTTCGGGCCGAGGAGGCCGAAGACCTCGCCGGTCCGCACCTCGAAGTCGATCCCCGCCACCGCCTCGACGCCGTCGTACGTCTTGACGAGGCCCTCGACGCGGATCGCTGTCCCGGTCCCGCTCACGACCGGCGCGACCGCGGCGCTCACGGGCTCCGCCTCGATCTCGAGTCCAGCCGACATATCTGGTAGATACAATAGAATATCTCTGGCAGATATGTCAACGCTTACCCCCACCGCACGCGCGATCCTCGGCCTCGTCGCCCTCGGGGAACGCACGGGCTACGACATCAAGCGGATCTCGGACATCTCGACGCGGTTCTTCTGGGGCGCGAGCTACGGCCAGATCTACCCCGAGCTCCGGCGCCTCGAGAAGGACGGCCTGGTCCAGGCGCGCGACGAGCCGCGCGGACGCCTGCGCCGCCGCGTCTACTCGATCACGCCCGCCGGGCAACGGGCGGTGCGGGAGTGGCTGCTCGACGCGGAGACGGCCTACGAGCTCCGGGACGAGGGGCTGCTCCGCCTGTTCTTCCAGGAGCTGCTCGAGCAGGACGAGGTGCTCGACCTGGTCCGTCGCCGGCGAACGTGGTTCGAGCTCACGGCCGCTTATTTCCGGGAGATCGGCGAGGAGGTCGGCGCGCAGGACGACGACGTCCTCCGCTACGGGGTCGAGCTGATGGAGTGGAACGCCACCTGGTTCGCGCGCCTCGAGGAACGACTCAGTCAGGGCTGAGCTCCAGGGGCGCCGATCCTCCCGGCGGGAACCCGGGGTCGCGGCCGATCACCGCGAGCGCGATCTCGGAGCAGTCCGGCTGGTGGCCGACGGTCGCAACCGCTCCGTCGATCCCGGCCACCGCGCGTCGCAGCTCCTCGACCGTCGCACCGGGCGCGAGCAGGGGCTCGACGCGGAGCTCGGCGCCCGTCTCCTCGGCGAGGATCGCCGCGGTCTGACGCGCGCGGACGAGCGGGCTCGTGAGGACGAGCACGGGCGGGTCCGGCGACGCCGCGAGGTCACGCGCCAGCGCTCGCGCCTGTTCGAGACCCGACTCGGTGAGCTCGCGCAGCTCGTCGGGCTCGCCCGACGCCGCGGTGGCATGGCGGCAGACGTAGACGCGCATCTCCGTCGAGCATAGACGCGTCCGGCCGGCGATCTGCTCGTGTACGGGTCCGCGTAGACCACCCTGCGCGCCGACTTCTAAGCTGGACGTAAGAATCGACCGCTACAACGAAGGGATGCACGACCGCATGCTCGGCCGCGCGGCCTTCCTCGGCGTCGTCGGGGCGGGCCTCGCCGGGCTCTTCCTCGGACGCGACGCGATGCGGCTCGCCGGTCGGGTCGTGCCTGATTCGGTCGAGGCGATCGTTCCGACCTCCGGCTGGCGGATCTACACGATCGGCAGCTCGATCCCGCGCGTCGACCCGGCCGCCTACCGCCTGACGATCGACGGCGCGGTCGAGCGGCCGGTCGCCTACACGCTCGCCGACCTTCGCGCGCTCCCGCGCGTCGAGCAGGTCTCCGACTTCCACTGCGTCACGGGATGGAGCGTCGACGACGTCCGGTGGGCGGGCGTCCGGTTCCGCGACCTCCTCGCGGGGGCGGGGATCCGCCCCGATGCGCGCGCGCTGCGGTTCGTATCGGACGAGGTGCCCTACGACGACACCCTCACGCTCTCGCAGGCCTTCGCGCCGGACGCCCTCCTCGCACTCGAGATGGACGGCGCGCCGCTCACCGAGCCGCACGGCTTCCCCGTCCGCGTCGTGATGCCGCGGATGTACGGCTACAAGAACGTCAAGTGGGTCACGCGCATCGAGGTCCAGACGACCCTCGATCACGTCGGGTACTGGGAGCAGCGCGGCTACGACGAGGACGCCTGGGTCGGCGCCTCGAACGGGTTGTGAGCGGCGCGCGGATGGTGCGCCGCTTCGGGCGCACCGAGCGCACTCTCCACTGGGTGCACGCGACGGGCTTCCTCGCGATGCTCGCGACCGGCCTCGTCCTCTATCTCCCCGTGCTCTCGGAGGCGATCGCGCGGCGGAACCTCGTGAAGAACCTCCACCTGTTCTCGGCGCTCGCCTGGGCGATCGCGATCCTGCTCGTCGTCGCGCTCGGCGACCGCCGTCGGCTCGCCGCCGACTGGCGCGAGATCGAGACGATCGACGCCGACGACCGCCGCTGGCTCCGAGGCCGCCGCGCGCCGCAGGGGCGCTTCAACGCCGGGCAGAAGGTCAACGCGCTCCTCACCGCCGCCTTCGCGCTGCTCTTCGTCGTCTCCGGCTTCTTCCTCTGGCTCGGCGAGCGCGACCACCGCTTCCTCCTCGACGGCACGGGCACCGTGCACGAGACGCTGACGCTGGTGTCGGTCGGCCTCCTCGCGGGGCATCTCTACCTCGCGGTGATCCACCCGTCGACGCGGCACGCGCTCCGCGGCATCACGACCGGCGAGGTCCGCGAGGACTGGGCGCGCGAGCACCATCCCAAGTGGACAGAGGCCGAGCGCGGGCTATAACCCGTCCGTGGCGACGTACCGCTACGTCTTCGCCGACGTCTTCACCGACACCCCGCTGACCGGGAACCAGCTCGCCGTCTTCACCGACGCGCGCGGGCTCGATGCGGAGACGATGCAGGCGCTCGCCCTCGAGATCGGCTTCTCGGAGACGGTCTTCGTCCTTCCGCCCGAGCAGGGCGGGACCGCCCGGATCCGCATCTTCAACCCGGCGTACGAGATGAAGTTCGCCGGGCATCCGACGCTCGGCGCCGCCTTCGTGCTCGCCGCACCGCTCCAGCGCGGTGCCGTCGAGCTCGAGACGGGCGCAGGGATCGTCCCCGTCGTGCTCGAGCGCGACGAGTCGGGCCGGATCGTGTTCGGCCGCATGACGCAGCCGATCCCGCGGGTCGAGGAGGTGGAGGACCCGGACCAGGTCCTCGCCGCGATCGGCGCGCAGCGCTCGACGCTCCCGATCGAGCTCTACGACAACGGCGCCCGGCACATCGTCGTGACCCTCGACGGCGTCGCGGAGCTCGGCGCGCTCGTCCGCGACGGCGCGGCGATCGAGGCGCTCGAGATCACGGGCGTCAACGCGATCGCGCGCGCGGAGGGCGGCTGGCGGAACCGGATGCTCTGGGCACACGGAGAGGACCCGGCCACCGGCTCCGCCGCCGGGCCGATCGCCTGTCACCTCGCCCGCCATGGCCTGATCGAGTGGGGCGAGCAGATCGTGATCGCGCAGGGCGTCGAGATGGGGCGTCCGTCCACGCTCCACGCGCGCGCCGAGGGCGGCGACGGCCTGATCGACGCGGTCGAGGTCGGCGGGGCCGCTGTGATCGTCGCGCGCGGCGAGTTCCGCCTCTAGCTCCGGCTCTACGCCGCGGGCAGCGCCTGGCGCAGGCGCGCCTCGAGCTCCTCGTCCGACGGGAGCTCGCCATTCGGCGTGAGGCCGTTGACGACCTGCGGGACGACAGCGGCGAGCACGTCGGCCGCCTCGTCCTCCGGGAGCCCGGCGGCCTGCGCGAACTGCCGCACCTCGCCGTCGCCGAGGCCGACGCGCATCTCGGAGCCGTTGACGCCCTCGTTCGGGCCGGTCGACACCCACGAGTCCGCCTGCTTGCCCATGCCCTGCTGCTGGAAGCCGCTCATCATCTTCTGCAGGCCGCCGCTCTTGACCATCCCGATGATGATCGGGGCGAGCGCGCCGATCAGGGCGCCGGTGTTCACTCCGCTCGACTTCGCCCCCGTGCCGCCGCCGCCGAGCAGGCCGCCGAGGAGGTCGTCGAGGCCTCCGCCGCCAGAGCCGGTTCCGCCCCCGCCTCCGACGAGGCCGCCGAGGAGGTCTCCGAGCCCGCCGCCTCCGGAGCTCCCACCGGACTTGGTCAGGCTGCCGATCAGGTCGTCGAGACCGCTCATCCGTTCCTCCCTCTGCTCGGGTCGCCTCCTGCCCGATCCTTCCACAGACGGCGGCTCAGGCGACGAGCGCGACGGCGGTGATCCCCGGCAGCTCGATCGCGAGGGCGTGCCAGAAGCGGCCGCCGTCGCGGGAGACGTGCAGCCGCTCGGCCGTCGCGAAGAGCATGAGGTCGGGGTGGTCGGGGGAGATCGCGACGGCGGTTCCGGGCCCGAGCCCGGCGCCGGCCTCGCGCCAGGTCGCCCCGCCGTCGTTCGAGACGACGAGCGGCGGCCGGCGGTCGACGACGGCGACGATCGTGGAGCCGTGCGCCGCGGTGGCGACGAGGAGCGGCAGGTCGACGTCGAGCACCGGCGACACCGCGACTGGGTCGTCCGTGATCTCGACGAGCTCCTCGTCGTCGACGTCGATCTCGGCGGTTCCGAGCTCGCAGGCGACGAGCGCGCGCATCAACCGTGGCCGATCAGCTCGGCGACGGCGTCGGACGCCCGCTCCGCCGCGGCGACGGGGTCGAGCCCTCGCGCCCGCCCGTCGAGGTAGACGACGGAGAACGCGTCCCCGGCGCCCGTCGGGTCGACGGTGCCGTCGACGGGGCGCGGCGCGACGTCCGCGACCGTCTCGCCGACGATGACCCGGGAGCCCTGGGAGCCGAGCGTCAGGACGACCTCGGGCACGCCGAGCGCGCGCAGCGCCTCGCTCTCGAGGCTTCCGGCGAGGATGCGCGCTTCGTCCTCGTTCACCTTGAGGACCGTGAGGTGCGCGAAAGCATCCCGGTCGATGTCGTCGTCGCGCTCGAGCGGCCCGACCGCCGCCCGCCGGAGGCTCCCCTGGGCGTCGAGGAGCAGGTGCCGGCCGCCGTCGCGGAGCGCCGAGACCGTCGCCGTCGAGAAGTGCGACCGGAGGAGGCCGGCGACGTGCACCCAGGCGGCGTCGGCGAGCGGACCCGCGGCCCAGCCGTCGACGTCCTCGGTCGTCCACGGGTCGCCGACCGCGTCGACCTCCATCACGCGGTGGTCGCCCTCGTAGTGGAAGCTGAAGCCCGTCGTCTCGGAGGCCGGCGCCCAGGTGACGGGCAGCCCGAACTTCTCGAGCGGCTCGAGCACGAGGTCGCGGTCGGCGGGTGCGAAGCGCGTGACGACCACCGCGTCGGCGCCGACGTGCGCCGCCGCCCGGGCGCCCCAGTAGACGCCGCCGCCGGGTCGCGGGTCACCGCCGGCCACGCGATCGAGGGTCAGGTTGCCGACCAGCGCGATCCTGCTCACGCGCCGACCGTCCCGGTCCGGCTGCGCCTCGTCGCGACGGCAGCGGCGAGGCCGAGCACGAACGACACCGCGAAGCTCGGCAGCGTCGCACCGATCCCCCACGTGGGCGGCTCGAGCCGGTTCACCTGGTCGACCCACCAGTCGGGCCCGGTCGGCGAGAGCCACTGGTACGCGACGAACCCTGCGACCCAGGCGACGATCGGCCCGCCGCGGACCGGCGCGGCGGAGAAGACGTCGTCCGCGTCGTAGCGCCGCCCGGCCGCGAGCCAGTCCGCGAGCAGGACCGCGAAGAGGGGGACGAAGCACGAGCCGAGCAGGAACAGGAACGACTGGAAGCTCGAGAGCTCGAGCAGGAGCGCGCCGAGCGTGCCGACGGACGTCGTGAGCACGACGAGCGCCGCCTGCGGAGCGCGCGGGAAGAGGTTCTGGAGCGAGACCGCGCCCGAGTACGCGTTCGCGAACGCCTCGTCCGTCTCCGCGACCGTCAGTGCGAGCAGCGCGAGAAGGGCGACGAGGCCCCCTGCCGCGACCGCGGCCGGGAGCTGCGCCGCGTCGGCGACGTCCCGCGTCAGGAGCACGACGGCGCCGAGCGCGAGAAGGAGCGCGTCGGGCACGAAGTAGCCGATGCCCGTGCCCCAGAAAGCCCCGCGCTCGGTGCGGGCGAAGCGGGTGTAGTCGGCCGCGAGCGGGATCCACGACACCGTCACGCCGACGACGATGTCGATCCCCTGCCAGGTGGAGAGGCCGCCCTCGCCCGGTCGGCTCCACGCGTCCTCGAGCCCACCGCCGGTGAGTGCCCACCACGCGAGGTACGCGACCGCGAGCGGGACGACCCAGACGGCGACACGGCGGATCACCGTGCGGACGACGCCGATCGGCCCGAGCAGCCCCAGGACGAGGGCGGCCGCGCCGAACACGAGCGTCCACGCCCAGCGTGCCTCGAAGCCGAACAGCTCGTCGGAGAGCGCGGCCGCCGCGGTGGCGATGACGAGCAGCTCGAAGATCGTCCAGCCGACGCACTGGACGACGTTCACGGCGGTCGGAAGGTAGGACCCGCGCTCGCCGAGCGGCGCGCGCATGAGCACCATCGCGGGAACCCGCGCCTGCGCGCCGATCGCCGCCGCGGCGGCGAGCATGAGGTTCCCGACGAGGCAGCCGACGAGGACCGCGACGAGCGCGGAGGGGAGCGAGAGGGCGGGGACGAGGACCGCGCCGGCCACCACGACGAGGAGCGAGACCCCGAGGTTCGCCCAGAGGAGGCCGAGGTCGAGGCCCCCGAGCACGCGGAGCCGCTCCGGGACCGGCTCGATGCCCCAGCTCGTCTCGCCCTGCCTCACGGTTCCCGGCCCGTGAGAGCGAACACCTCGACCGACTCCGTCCGGCCCCGGACGGCCAGTCGGCCGCGGGGCTCGAGCCTGGCTCCCTCGGAGCCGGCCGCCGCGGTCGAGCCCGCAACAAGCGCCTCGCCCGGGCGTGCCTCTGACTGGAGGCGCGCTGCGAGGTTCGTCGTGTCGCCGATCGCCGCGAAGCTCCGCTGGTCGGCGGTCCCGACGTGCCCCACTGCCGCCTGCCCGGTGGCGACCCCGGCGCGGAAGCGTGGCCAGCCGGGGTTGCGCGCGGCCAGTGCGTCCGAGGCGCGCAGCAGCCCCCGCGCCGCTCGGATCCCGCGGTCGGCGTGGTCCGGTTGGTCACCAACCGCGTTGAACACGGCCATGACGGCGTCTCCCGCGAATCGCTCGATCGTGGCTGCCTCGTCGAGCAGACCGGGGACCGCGGCGGCCCAGTACCCGTTCAGCATCTCGATCGACGCCCCCGGCGCGCTCTTCTCCGCCCAGCTCGTGAACCCCTCGAGATCGGCGAAGAGGACCGTCACCTCACGCTCCTCCCCGCCGAGCCGCGCCAGCCCGGGCTCCTCCTCGAGGCCGACCGCGAGCTCGGGCGACACGTACGGGCGAAAGAGCTCCTCGATCCGGCGAACCTCGCGGGCGGAGCGCTCGAGGAGCGCCACCTCGTCACCGCTGAGGCCCTGCCCGCGCAACTCATCCTCGACCTCGTCGAGCGGCTCGCCGGTCTCGAGCGCCCCGACCAGTGCGCGGAGTGCCTCGCCGGTCGTCGTGTCCACCTGCTCGAGCGTCCCGTCGAGGTAGAGCCCGCCGAAGGCGCCGGCGACCGATGCGGAGCGCCGGTACGACGTCCGGGCGGTCCAGGCGACGAGCGCGAATCCCGCTGCCATCAGGACGTGCCACTCCCACCACGTGAGGTGCCAGCTGCGCGAGAGCCCGATCGCGACGAGCGCCTCCGCGAGCAGCACCCATGCCGCGGCGAGCGCCGCGGGCAGCGGGTCATCCCGGCTCCGGTAGAGCTCGAGGTACCGCCACGCCGCGAAGCCGAAGAGCGCGACGCCGGGGGCCGCGAGCGCGATGAGCGGTCCGTGCAACTCGCCCTCCGGCGGCGGTCCATCGAGCGGCGGGAGCTCCGCGAGGGAGACGACCGCCCACACGACGAGCACCGCGATGACGGCGGCCCGGATCGCGGGCTCGTGCTCGACGATCCAGCCCGCCGTGCGGCGGGAGAGCGTCAGCGCCGATGATGCGGCGAAGCAGCTCGCGAGCACGAGCCCGATCGGCGTCGCGATCACGAACCCGACGTTCCGCCCCTCGACGAGCGTCCCCGGCGTGGCGAGCGCGTGCAGCGCGAGGAAGCCCGCGGACACGAGGAACGCGAGCGAGACGAGGAACGCGCGTGCGTCGCGCCGCCGCCGCGCCGCCTCGCTGGCCGCGAGCCCGAGCACGACGTTGAGGAGCGCCGTGAGGAAGATCAGCCAGAAGTGGGTGGGCCCGTGCTGCCAGTGCGCGTCCGCGGACGGGACGGCGAGGAGAAGGACGAAGCCGACCAGCGGAAGCACCAGCGAGACGACGGCGACGCTCACGACCTGCGAGCCTAGCCGCCGCCCGGGCGGCGCACCCGCCGCCGCGACGCCCGGCTACGTCGCGAGCAGCTTCCGCAGGACGTACGGGAGGATCCCGCCGTGGCGGACGTACTCGCGCTCGCGCGGCGTGTCGAGCCGGAGGATCGCGCGGAACTCCCGGTCGTCCGCCCGCACCGTCACCTCGCGCGCCTCGCCGTTCTCGACGCCGACGACCGCGAACTCCTCGCGGCCGGTGAGGCCGAGCGTGTCGCGGCTCTCGCCCGGAAGGAACTGGAGCGGGAGGATCCCCATCATCAGCAGGTTCGAGCGGTGGATGCGCTCGTAGCTCTCGGCGATCACGGCCCGGACGCCGAGGAGGTTCGGCCCTTTCGCCGCCCAGTCGCGCGACGAGCCCGAGCCGTACTCCTTCCCGGCGAGCACGATCGTCGGCACGCCCTCCGCGAGATACCGCGCCGCCGCCTCGAAGATCGTCAGCTCGTCGCCGGAGGGGAGGTGAGCGGTCCATGTTCCCTCCGAGCCCGGGACGAGGAGGTTCCGGAGGCGGACGTTTGCGAACGTCCCGCGCACCATGACCTCGTGGTTCCCGCGGCGGGAGCCGTACGAGTTGAAGTCGGCGCGCTCGACGCCGTGGCCGACGAGGTACTGCCCGGCCGGGGAGTCGGGCTTGATCGACCCGGCAGGGGAGATGTGGTCGGTCGTCACCGAGTCGCCGAGCGAGACGAGGCATCGCGCGCCGGCGATGTCCTCCACGGTGCCCGGCTCGCGGGCCATTCCCTCGAAGTACGGCGGCTCCTGGACGTAGGTCGACGACTCCTCCCAGGCGAACAGCGCGCCCTCGGGCACCGGCAGCTCGCGCCATTCGGGATCGCCGGTGTAGACGTCGGCGTACGTCCGCTCGAACATCTCGCGGCCGATCGCGCCGTCGACCGTCTCGCGGACCTCCTGGGGTGACGGCCAGAGCTCGGAGAGGAAGACCGGCTCGCCGTTGGCGTCGTGCCCGAGCGGCTCCGTGACGAGGTCGACGTCCATCCGGCCCGCGAGCGCGTAGGCGATCACGAGCGGCGGGCTCGCGAGGTAGTTCGCCTTCACCTCGGGGTGGACGCGCGCCTCGAAGTTCCGGTTCCCCGAGAGCACGGCGCACGCGACGAGGTCGCCCTCTGCGATCGCCGCGGAGACCTGCTCGGGCAGGGGCCCGGAGTTCCCGATGCACGTCGTGCAGCCGTAGCCGACGGTGTGGAAGCCGAGCGCCTCGAGGTACGGGGTCAGGCCCGCACGGTCGAAGTAGTCGCTGACGACCTTCGACCCGGGCGCGAGGCTCGACTTCACCCACGGGCGCCGATCGAGCCCGCGCTCGACGGCCTTCTTCGCGAGCAGCCCCGCGGCGACCATCACCGACGGGTTCGACGTGTTCGTGCACGAGGTGATCGCCGCGATCACGACCGCGCCGTGGTCGAGGTGCACGAGCTGACCGTCGAGCTCGCACTCGATCCCGGTGCGCGTCGGTGCGACCGCGACCGGCGCCGCCTGCACGGCCTTGTCGGCATGCGGCTCGGCCGCGCCGGGGTCGGCGTGGGCCGGGGGGTCGCTCGCGGGGAACGACTCGGCGAGCGCCTCGTCGACGCCGCTCCCGTAGTCGACGCCGAAGCTCGGCAGCGCCTCGAGGAACGAGGCCTTCGCCGCCGAGAGCGCGATGCGGTCCTGCGGGCGCCGCGGCCCGGCGAGCGACGGCTCGACGGTGGCGAGGTCGAGCTCCACGATCGCCGAGTACGTCGCCGGCTCGCTCGGGTCGTGCCAGAGGAGGTTCTCCTTGCAGTACGCCTCGACGAGCGCGACGCGGGTGTCGTCGCGGCCGGTCAGGCGGAGGTAGCGCAGCGTCTCGTCGTCGACGGGGAAGAACCCGCACGTCGCGCCGTACTCCGGAGACATGTTCCCGATCGTCGCTCGGTCGGCCAGCGGGAGCCCGGCGAGCCCCTCGCCGAAGTACTCGACGAACTTCCCGACGACCCCGGTCGCGCGGAGGATCTGCGTCACGGTGAGCACGAGGTCGGTCGCCGTCGCGCCCTCGGGCAGCTGGCCGTGCAGGCGGAAGCCGACGACCTGCGGCACGAGCATCGAGATCGCCTCGCCGAGCATCGCCGCCTCGGCCTCGATCCCGCCGACGCCCCAGCCGAGCACGCCGAGGCCGTTGACCATCGTCGTGTGCGAGTCCGTCCCGACGAGCGTGTCGGGGAACGCGATCCCCTTCCGCGACTCGACGACGCGGGCGAGGAACTCGAGGTTCACCTGGTGGCAGATCCCCGTGTTCGGCGGCACGACCTCGAGCGAGTCGAAGGCTCCCTGGCCCCAGCGCAGGAACGCGTAGCGCTCGCGATTCCGCCGGAACTCGAGCTCGGCGTTGCGGCGGATCGCGAGCCGGCTCGCGAAGTCGTCGACCTGGACGGAGTGGTCGATGACGAGCTCGGCGGGGATCAGCGGGTCGATGCGGCTCGGGTCGCCGCCGAAGCCGGCCATCGCGTCGCGCATCGCGGCGAGGTCGACGATCGCGGGCACGCCGGTGAAGTCCTGGAGGAGGACGCGTGCCGGCGCGAATGTGATCTCGCGCGACGGATCGGCCTGCGCGTCCCACGTCGCGACCGCCTCGACGTCGTCCGCGGTGACGGTGAGGCCGTCCTCGCGGCGGAGGACGTTCTCGAGCAGCACGCGGAGGGTGTACGGCAGGCGCGCGACGTCGTAGCGGGACTGGAGCGCGTCGAGCCGGAAGACCTCGTGACTCGTGCCGCCGACGGAGAGGGTCGAGCGGGCGCCGAAGCTGTCGGGGTGCGTCATCGTCCCTCCATTGTCTCTCTCAAAGGAACAAGCGTTTCTCTAAAGGATACAGGACGAGCGGGAATGATCAACCGCCGAGCTCCTCGGTGATGCGCGCGGCGCAGGCCGTGACGAGCCGTGCCAGCCGCGCTTCGTCGGACGCGACGAACCGCTGCGTCGGCACGCTGACGCCGATCTCGGCGACGACCTGGCCCCCGGGCCCGAAGACGGGCGCCGCGATGCCGACGCCGCCCAGCCGCCGCTCCTCCTGGCTGAACGCGTAGCCTTGCTCCCGCACGCCCGTCAGCACGCGCTCGAGCTCGTCGACGCTCGTGATGGTGTGCTCGGTGGCCGGCGCGAGCTGTGTCCGCTCGATCACCGCCCGCCGCTCGTCGTCGGGGAGGAACGCCATGACCGCGCGCCCGCTCGCGCCCGTGTGCAGGTCGCGCCATTCGTGCAGCTTCGAGACGTAGCGCACCGGCGCGTCGCTCTCGACGACCGCGAGCACGTACGTCTGCTGCCGGACGGGGTCGTAGAGCCCGAAGCTGACCGTCTCGCCGCTCGCCGCGGCGAGCTCCTGCATGTGCGGCTGTGCGGCGCTGCGGATCGGGTGCGTCCCCGAGGCCGTCCACGCGAGGCGAAGGAGCTCCGTGCCGACGTCGTAGCCCCCGCCGGGGTCGTCCTGGCGGACGAGCCCCTCCTCCTCGAGCAGGCCGAGCAGCCGGTGGACGGTGCTCGGGCTCATGCCGACGCCCTTCGCGATCTCGCGGACGCCCCACGGGCCATCGTCGCGGGGCGCCATCCAGAAGAGGATCCGGAAGGCGCGCCCGACCGGGTTCCGCGCGCCGCGCGTGGCCGTCGCTCCCACCCTGCGATTCTAGGAGTGCAAGCCGGGCTCAGCGCCGTGCGAGCGCGTCGAGCTCCGCTGATGGGACGACCCGCTGGACCGCCTCGAACAGCTCCCGCTCCTCGAGCCGGACGTGGTCGTGGAGCAGCGTTCCCAGCGCGCGGAGGATCTCAACCGAGACTGCGCCTGCCGACACCTCGGCGCGCAGCGCGTGCGCGAGGCCGTGGAGCTCCATGTGCTCGCGGAGGATCCGCGCGAGAAGCGGGTCGTCGGGGCCGATGTGGGCGGCGTAGAGCGGGAAGACGCCGTCCTCCTCCCGGCGGAAGTGGTCGACCGTGTCGGTGAAGAACGCCTCGGCGTACGCCGTCCCCGCAGCGAGCCGCTCGTCCGCCGGGGCGTCGGCGGCGCGGAGCAGCCGGCGGGCCTGAACGAGCTCGTGGTGGTGGTCGTCGGAGAGCGGGACGAGAGCACGATGCCGCTTCACGCGGCGTCGTCACGGCGGCGCATCCGCTCGATGCCGCGCTCCGTGTACGTCGACGTTTCCGCGTCGAAGTGGCGCTTCACCGCCGCGGCGTACGGTGTCGAGACCCGGCGTGCGTACGCGCCGAGCCCCTCGTCGCGGACGGGGGCGAGGTCCTCGCGGTAGGGGTCGAGGACGTGCTGCCGGCCGACGTGGCGCGCCGAGTTGAAGAACGCGAGGCCGACGCCGACCGACACTTCGAGGAGGCTTGCCTGCTCGCGCCGGGCCGCCTCGCGGAGCCCGTCGAAGACGCCCGCGAGCTGCTCCGGGCCGGGAAGCGTGCCCGCGTCGCGGCGGATGTCGTCGAGGGACTGACGCAGGGCGCGGAGCTCGAGCGGCGGGATGTCGACCAGGCGCGCCGTCGTCCCGGACACGCCCTCGAGCGCGCCGAGCAGCTCGTCGACCGAGCCGGGCTTCGAGTCCGCCGGGAGCGCGCGGGCGCGGACGAGCTCGGCGACGAACGCGTCGAGGTAGACACGCGATCCGCGCGTCACGTCGGCGGCCGCCGCGAGGACCCAGAGCGGTGAGAAGCCGAAGGCTGCGATCGAGCCGAGCTCGACGACGTTGCCGGCGCCCTTTCGCACCGCGAGCCGCCCGGGGTCCGGCTCGAACTCGTCCTCGACCCGGTGGCGCGACTCGACGCCGCCCACGAGCTCGATCGTCATCCGCAGGAGGTTCTTCGCCGTCGCCTCGTAGAGCCGGGAGCCGCGCACGATCCGCGGGAGCGTCAGGGCGAACGTCTCGTGCAGCGTGCCGCCGAGCGTGGCGGCGATCGCACGGAAGAGCCGCTCGGGAAGCGACGCCAGGAAGGAGATCGTGGGCACCGTCGTTAGCATCATCATCGATGGCGACCGACGCGATCCGCTCCCTCCTCGAGCAGGCGTTCCCGGACGGGAGCGTCGAAGTGCTCGACCGGACCGGCGGCGGCGACCACTTCCACGTCACGGTCGAGAGCGCGTCCTTCGACGGCCTCTCGCTCGTCGAACAGCACCGGCTCGTGAACCGCGCCCTCGCGGCGCCGCTCGCCGACGGCACCATCCACGAGCTCCGCATCACGACGAAGGGAAACCCATGACGCTCCGCGAGCAGATCCAGCAGGTGATCGACGACGAGCCGGTCGCGATCTTCATGAAGGGCACGCCCGAGCGGCCGGCGTGCGGCAACTCGCTCCGCGCGCTGCAGGCGCTCTGGAACGCCGGTGCGCCGATCACGGCCGTAGACATCCTCCCCGACCCCCAGATCCGCCAGGAGCTCTCGTCGCTCTCGGACTGGCCGACGATCCCCCAGGTCTTCGTGAAGGGGGAGCTGATCGGCGGCGCCGACATCACCGAGGAGCTCTACGCGTCCGGCGACCTCGGCCGCAGGCTCGACGAGGCGCTCGGCAGCGAGCGCGAGCAGGTCGTGAAGACCGTCGCCGTCGGCTGAACGACGTCTTAACGGCCCACAACCCGGGGTTCACCCGCCCCGGCCTATAACCGGGGAGTGACCTCCCCCGAGACCACGGATCGCCCAGACGCGACACCGGCTGCGCCCGGCCGGGCCGCGTCCGCTGCCAAGCCGCTCGCCGCGCTCACCGCTGCTGCCCTTCTCGGCGGTTGCGCGGCGCTTGGCGGCGCCTGGGTGCTCGGCGCCTTCGACGAAGAGACGCCCGTCTTCGGGGCGACGCCGATCGTGCAGAGCTCCACTCCCGGCTCCTCCGGGCCGACGTCGATCGACGTCGCGGAGATCTACCGCCGCAGTGGGCCCGGCGTCGTGCAGATCACGTCGACCTCCGAGGGCGACTCGTCGAGCGACGCCTTCGGGAACGTCGTGCCGGGCCAGTCGCAGAGCGCGCTCGGCTCGGGCTTCGTGATCGACAAGGAGGGGCACATCGTCACGAACTACCACGTCGTGCAGGGCGCCTCCCAGATCGAGGTCAGCTTCTCGAACCAGGACACCGTCGACGCCAGGGTGGTCGGCACCGACCCGTCCACGGATCTCGCCCTGCTCAAGGTCGACGTCGACGCGCAGGCCCTGACGCCGCTCGCGCTCGCCGACTCCGACGACGTCGAGGTCGGCGACCCGGTCGTCGCGATCGGGAACCCGTTCGGCCTCGAGCGCACCGTCACGTCCGGGATCGTGAGCGCGCTGCAGCGCGAGGTGCGCGCGCCGAACAACTTCACCATCGACCACGTGATCCAGACCGACGCGCCGATCAACAGCGGCAACTCGGGTGGCCCGCTCATCGACGCGGCCGGGCGCGTGATCGGGGTCAACTCGCAGATCGAGACGGGCAACGGCGGCGGCGGCAACGTCGGGATCGGCTTCGCGGTTCCCTCCAACACCGTCAAGAGCGTCGTCGCGCAGCTTCTCGACGACGGGCGCGTCGACCGCGCCTACCTCGGCGTCTCCCTCCAGGACATCGACTCCGAGGTCGCGGACGTGCTCAAGCTCCCGGCCGACAGCGGCGTCCTCGTCGGCGCCGTCCAGCCTGGCAGCCCGGCCGACAAGGCAGGGCTCGAGGGTGGCGACACGCAGGTCGTCGTCGCGGGCGAGAGCTACCAGATCGGCGGCGACATGATCGTCGCGATCGACGGCAAGGACGTGGCGTCGGTCGACGCGCTCCGCGAGGCGATCGCCGCGCACAAGCCGGGCGAGAGCCTCCCCGTCACGGTCGTCCATGCGGACGGCAAGCGCCAGACGATCACCGTGAAGCTCGGGCGCGTGCCCGACTCGGCGAGCTGACGACGGGTAGGTGCGGCCGCCAGGCGGCCGCCTTCGCGAACAAGCTCAGTCCCGAGCGCGGAGCGCCCGAGACGTGAGCTCGTAGCCGAGGTCGATCAGCTCCTGCTTCGTCTCGACCGGCCATTCCAGCCCGGAACGGAAGGTCGGATCGAGCGCGCGATCACCGGGGTCGCCGCGGACGATCGTCAGCGGGAGCGCCCGGTCGTGCCGGAACGGGAACCGGGCGCTCGCGAAGCGCTGCTCGACCTCGGCCACGGCCGCACGTCGCCGCCAGGGAGCCGCGGTGCGTCGGACGGTGTCGAGCACGGAGTCGCGGAGCGCGGCGAGCTCGCGGACGGAGGCGTCCTTGGCGGCGGCGGAGCGCACCTCGAGCTCCGTGTTGCGCGCGACGGTCACACGCATCAGCCGCAGGATCATGTCGGCCAGGTGCGGCGGCTCGCCGCGCTCCTGGCGCTCTTCGGCGGCGCGCACCTCGCCGATCAGCGCGCGGACGGGCGGCACGGCGCGGAACGGCTCGAGCCGCCGCCGGAGCCGCTGAAGGTTCTCCGGGGGCGGCCTCCGAGCCTGCGACATGTAGCGGAAGCCGACGATCTCCGTGACCTCCGCGTTGTCGTATGCGTGCCCGAGCGGGAAGTTCCGCACCCAGCCGCCGTCGGTGCCGATGATGTCGTCGACGCGGAGCGGGAGGACGAGCGCGCTGATCGCCGCCGAGGCGAGCACGGCCTGGGCCATCACGTCCGGCGCGGTCGTGCGGCTCGAGTAGACGCGCTCGAAGGCGTCCTGTTCGTCGTGGTCGACGTCGCGAACGTCGGTCACGCAGACGACCAGCTCGATCGCTGAAGCCCGCCGCCTCGGCGGCGATCTGCTCGATCGGCTCGAGGCGCTCGGCGATCGTCTCGGGCAATGCGTAGTCGTGCAGCCCGGCGAACGGGAGCTGCCACAGCCGGTTCGGCCGGAACGTCTCCTCGGGCCGAAGCTCGAGCACGAACTCCTCGAGCTCGTCGAGGCGGTCGAGCACGGCCATGATGCCCGACAGCGCCCCGGCCGACGTGCCGTAGATCCAGCCGAGCCGTTCCCAGAGCGGGTCCTCGCGCAGGCGCCGGAGGAACCCGATCTCCATCAGGAGCCCGTTCATCCCTCCCCCCGAGAGGACGATCGCGAGATCGCGGTCGTGCATCGCATCTATTGTGCTGTCGTGGAACGGGAGGCAGCGGAACGGCGGCGGGGCTTCGTCGCCGAGGACGAGCTCTTCGAGGACGAGTCGCTGTGGCGCGACGACGACGCCGGTGACCACGCCGGCTGGTGGTGCGTGCGAACGGACCCGTTCCCCTGCCCGGCCGACGGGTGCTCGTTCGTCGCCGAGTTCATGACGGCCGCGCACCTCGTGCTCGTCTGGCAGGAGCGCGACGACCCGAACCTCCTCTGGCACGCCCAGCGCGCGAAGGAGGTCGGCCGCAACCCCCGTGTCGTCTCGTACGAGACGCCGTTCGGGCCGAGCGCGTCGTACTACGCCTGGGAGGCAGCGGGCCGCCCGGTGCACGGGGTCAAGGGCAAGAAGCCCGTTTCGCTCCTGACGTCGCGGGCGTAACCGTCTATCCGATTTGACCGGTGACGTGGCTGCGGCTACCGTCGCAGCGTGCCCGACGCCTTCCAGCCCGGCGGCCGGACACCGGCGCCGGCCCCCCTCGACCTCGTCCAGGACTTCGTCAACACGGAGATCCCGGACTGGGACCGCGACGACATCGCGACGCCCGAGGCGCTCGAGGCATGGCTCGCCGGTCGCGGGCTGCAGGACCTGCGTACCGCGGTCGACGAGGACACCCTCGTGCTCGCGCATGCGCTGCGCTCGACGCTCCGTGAGCTCGCGCGCTCGAACACGCTGGGCGTTCCGCTCGCCGGTGCGCGCCGCGAGGCGGTCGACACGACGCTCGCCCGGTTCCCGCTCGGCGCGCGGCTCGTCGACGGCGAGCCCGGGCTCCGACCGGCGGACGGCCCTGCGCGAGGCCTCGGGACGCTCGTCGGGATCGTCGTCGAGGCGCGCCTCCGCGGCGACTGGTCGCGGATGAAGGCTTGCCGCCAGGAGACGTGTGGCTGGCTCTTCTACGACGGGTCGCGGAACCGGTCGTCGAGCTGGTGCTCGATGCAGATCTGCGGGGGGCGCGAAAAGGCCCGTGCATATCGCCGTCGAACGGCGGGGCGGAGCTAGGTGCCTCTTCAGGCAATGCCCTCCAGGTCCCTCGCACGCGATGAGCGGCGCCATGCGTCGTCCTCGGCCGCGCCCATGTCTCCAGACATGGGCGCTCCCTGCGTCCTGGCCCGGCTCGCTCCTCGCACGCGAGGAACGAGCCAGCATCACCTGAAGGGGCACTGATGGGAAGCGCCTGGTACGTGCTCGGGCTCGCCTTCGGGCGGGTTCGCCGCCGCGGCGGCGGCGCCCTCGTCGCTGCGCTCGGGATCGCCGCCGCGGCAGCCGTCCTCGCGGGGATCCTCGCGGGCGCGACGGTCGCAAAGGACCGCGGCGTCGCGCAGGACGTCGACCGCCTTCCGGCCTCGGCCCGCGCGGTCCGCGCGGTGTGGTTCGGGGTGCCGGCCGGAGACGAGGAGCGATGGCGCGCGCTCGATCGGAGCGCGCGGAATGCCCTGGAGCCGCTCCCGGCCGGCGAGCCGACCGCCGTCGCCCTCGTCCGCGAGAGCACGGTCGGTGGCACATTCGTCGGGCTCGCGGCCGTCGACGGGCTCGCGCCGCATGTGCTGCTCCGGTCCGGCCGCCTCCCGCGGACGTGCACTGCCGAGCGCTGTGAGGTCCTGCGACTCCGTGGCGCCGGCGCCCTGCCGAACGTTCCGGGGCTGCGCGTCGTCCAGGTCGGGACGGCGACCCTGCGCTCGCGCCTGCTGTTCGGCGACTTCCTCGCGCCGACCGACAATGCGCTCGCCGACGCCGAGATCGCCCCGGCGCTACGCGACGCCTCGCAGTACCACCGGCCGCCGCCTGCGCCGCTCGTCGTCGCGGAGGGCGTCGACGGGCTCGTGTCGTCGCCGGTGCTGGCCCGTTCGTACCGCTCGTACGCCTGGGTCCAGGCGCTCGGCGGCGGGACCCCCAGGCTCTGGCAGATCGACGATCTCGTCGACCGGGCGGATGCGGCCCGGGCGGCGCTCGAGGCGGAGTCGGCCTCCTGGTCGCTGACCGTGCCGGCGCAGGAGCTTCGCGCGGCGGAGCGCGACGCGACCGTCGCGGGCCGCCGGCTCCTGCTCGTCGGCGGCGAGGCCGCTGCGCTGCTCGTCGCCTTCGCCGTCCTCGCGGCAGGCGCTCTGCGGCGCGATCTCGCGGCCGCGCGCCGCCGCCTCACGTGGCACGGTGCCCGCCGCTGGCAGGGCGCGCTCCTCACGGGCACGGAGTGCGCCGTCGTCGGCTTCGGCGGCGCGCTCGTCGGCTGGGTCGTCGGGGGCGCCGCCGGAGCCATCGCCGCCGCGGCGTCGGGCGCGCCCGTCGGTGACGTGCTGCGGGAGAGCGTGCTGTCACCCGGCGGGCTCCTCCTCGGCCTCGCGACCGCCGCCGTCGCGGCCGCGGTGATCGCCGTGACGGTCTCGCTCGAGCCGGGCCGGTCGCGGCGTGTCGGTGTGCTCGACCTCGCCGCGATCGTCGCGCTCCTCGCGGCGCTCGGGATCCTCCTGAGCGGCGCCGTGGACGGCGACGAGCTCGCCGAGGGAGGCGCCGCGGCCGCGACCCTCCTCGTCCTGCCGGGGCTCGTCGCCTTCGCCGTCGCGGTGGCCGCGGCGCGGCTCCTTCCCGCGGTCGGACGACTCGCGGCGCGGCGCGGACGCAAAGGGAGCGCGCGCCTGGCCGGAGTCTCGCTCTCCCGCTCCGCGGGAGCGGCGGGGATCGCGGCCGCGTTCCTCGCCCTCGCCGTGGCGCTCGCCGGCCTCGCGGAGACGTACCGGTCGACGCTCGAGACCGGAGAGCGCGACCAGGCGGCGTTCGCCGTGCCGACCGACGTCGTCGTGCGCGAGGACCTGCGCTCGCTCGTCCCGGTCCTGCGCGCCGCACCCATCGAGCGGTACACGGCCGTCGCCGGCGTCGAGGCGGTGCGCCCCGTGACGCGCCTCACCGCGAGCGCGGGCCCGGCAGCGTCGGTCTCCGGCGTGACCGTGCTCGGCGTCGAGCCCGACGCCATCCGCGCGGAGCCGCTGTGGCGCGACAACTGGGGCGTCTCGCGCGAGACGGCCGCCGAGACGATCGAGCGGGACGGGCCAACCGGTCTCCGTGGGCCGATCCTCTCCGGCTCGGAGCTCGCCGTCGCCGTCGGTCCCGGGCTGCTCAGCTACCGCGGCCTCGTCGAGCAGCGCAACGGGAGCTTCCGCGCCATCGAGCTCGGGGCGGCCGACCCCCGTCGGCCGACGGTGCTGCGCGCGCCGCTGCCTCGCGACGCGCGGGGCGCACGGCTCATCGGCCTCGAGCTGATCGCCCGCGTCTGCTCGACCGCGGCGCCGACGCGGGCATCGCGCTTCGCGGGGCGACGACCCTCCGTGTCCTCGGCGCCTCGCTCGACGGGTGGATCGGCGAGGGGGGCGTCGCCCTCGCCGGCCGCTCGACCGGCGGCCCGGGCCTGCGCCTCTCCTACGCGGTCACGGCCCAGCGCCACGCCGTTCTGCGGCCGCGCCAGCCCACGGACGACGATCCGCCGGTCGCCCTCGTCACGCCCGCGCTCGGTGAGCTCGCCGGCGGCGTGGGCGGCACGCTCCCGCTGCGGATCGGCGGCGAGACGGTCAACGTCCGGGTCGGCGCTGTCGTCCGGCGGCTCCCCGGGACGACGGGCGACGCGGTCGTCGCCGACTTCGGCGCGCTCCGGACGGCGGTCGACACCCGGTCGCCCGGTGCCGCTCCCCTGAACGAGCTCTGGCTCGCCGTCGCCGACGGGAAGGAGGCTCAGGTCGCGTCGACGCTGTCGCAGCGGCCGTTCGCCGTCCTCGAGAAGCGCTCCCGCTCGGCGCTCGAGGAGGACGCGCGGCGCGATCCGCTCGGACACGGGACGCTCCTGGCCCTCGGCGCCGCAGCCCTCGCGGCGCTCGTCCTCGCGGTCTGGGGCCTCGTCCTCGCCATCCGCGCCGACCTCCGGGACGATCGCGGCGAGCTCGTCGACCTCGAGGCCCAGGGCGCGACGCCGAGCCTTCTTCGCCGCGTCGTGACGGCCCGCGCGACGATCGTCGCCGTCGTCGGTGTCCTCGGCGGGATCGTAGGCGGCGTGCTCCTCTCGCGCCTCGTCACGCGCGTCGTCTCGGTCACCGCACGCGCGACCACGCCCGAGCCCCCGCTCGTGACGACGGTGAGCCCCGCCGTGCTCCTCGTCGCGGGCGCGGTGTTCGCCGCCTGCGCCGCGGTGCTCGTCCTCTGGACCACCAGGCGGGCGTTCTCGGAGCCTCGCGGCCCCGGGCGGATCGGAGCCGGAGGATGACGGCGCTCGTCGACCTGCGCGAGATCTTCGTCGTCCACCCGTCCGAGGACGGCGGCGTCGCGGCCCTCCGCGGCCTGACCCTCGGCGTCGAGCGCGGCGAGCTCTGCGTCGTGCTCGGACCGAGCGGCGCCGGCAAGTCGACCCTCGTCCGCGTCGTCGCGGGCCTCGAGCGCCCGTCCGCCGGGCTCGCCCTGGTGGACGGTCTCGACATGGGCGCAGCCCCACGGCACGTCGTCGCGCGCCATCGGGCGCGCGTCGTCGGCTACGCCGACCAGCACTACTGGCGCGCGCTCTCCCCCGACCTCACGGCCGAGGCGCTCGTCGCCCTCCCGCTCGGGCTTCGCGGCGTCCCCGGCCCGGAGCGCTCCCGCCGCGCGCGCGAGCTGCTCGAGCGGGTCGAACTGCTCGACCGCGCCGACGCGCGCCCCGGCGAGCTCTCGGGTGGCGAGCAGCAGCGGATCGCCCTCTGCGCGGCGCTCGCGCCGTCGCCCGCCCTCCTCGTCGCCGACGAGCCGACCGGAGAGCTCGACGAGGCGACGGCGCAGCACGTGCTCGATCTCCTCGCCGCGCTCGCGCGGGAGGAGGGCGCGTCGGCGCTCGTCGTGAGCCACGACCCCGCGTCCGCGTCGATCGCCGACCGCGTCGTCCACGTCCGCGACGGGCGCGTCGGCGAGGAGCGCACCGGAGCCGAGGACACGATCGTGATCGGCCGCGGCGGCTGGCTCCACGTCCCGGAGGAGTCGCTCCGCACCGCCGGGATCGGCGACCGCGCGATCGTCCGTGTCCGGCCGGGCGTCGTCGAGCTCCACCCTGCCGGCGACGCCGCTGCGGCCGCCGTCGTCCACGAGACGCCGCCGACCGCCGCGGGTGTGCTCGTCGAGGCGCGCGGCGTCACGCGGCGCTTCGGGCACGAGATCGCCCTCGAGGGCTTCGATGGGGTCTTCCCGGCGGGGACGCTCACCGCCGTCACGGGGCCGTCCGGCTCCGGCAAGTCGACGCTCCTCGCGCTCCTGGCGGGCCTCGACACGCCCGACGACGGCGAGATCGTCGTCGACGGCGTCGTGCTGTCGGCGCTCGACCGCGACGGCCGCGCCGCCTTCCGTCGCGACCGGATGGGGGTCGTCGGGCAGATGCCCGGGCTCTCGGGCGTGCTCACCGCGCGCGAGAACGTCGAGCTCGCGCTGACGCTCCGCGAGGTCGACGGCCTCGAGGCGCGCGAGCGGGCGATGGACGCGCTCGCGATCGTCGGGCTCGCCGACTCCTCGGAGCGCGCGGTGGACCGCCTCTCGGCAGGCGAGCGGGAGCGCGTGGCGCTCGCGCGGGCGATCGCCGGGCGTCCCTCCGTGCTCGTCGCCGACGAGCCGACCGCGCGCCTCGACAGCCTCGCGACCCTCGCTGTGGCCGGTCTCCTCGGCGATCTCGCGCGCGAGCACGGCACGACGGTGATCTGCGCCACGCACGACCCGATCGTCGTGACGCTCGCGGGCGCCGAGATCGCGCTTCGGCGAAGCTCGACGCCGCTACGATCGAGCTGATGTCGAGCGCCACCGACACGCTGCTCGTCTCCGGTATCCGCTGCGAGCGGTGCGTCATGAGGCTTGCGACCGCGCTCGAGGGCCAGGCGGGCCTCGAGGCGGCCCACGCGAACCTGATGGGCGAGGTGACGCTGACCTGGGACGACGACGTGACCACACGCGAGGCGCTCGTCGGCACGCTCGCCGGCGCCGGCTTCCACGAGCGCGCAACTCCCTGACGGAATCCGGCCCGTCGGGAATAGCCAGGGCCTCGCGGCCGTTCACCTTCCCGTAACGACGCTGCTACGGTGCCCCGGTGGGCGAGCCGGAGACGGCCGAGTCGGATGGGGCGCGCCGTGTCGCGATGGAAGCTCGTGACCGCGTGCGCTTCGAGGAGGAGGCCCTCGCGCTCGCCGACCAGGTCTATCGGGTGGCGCGACGGTTCGTCTCGACGCGCGAAGAGGCAGAGGATCTGGTGCAGGACACGTACGCAAGAGCCTTCCGGAGTTGGCAGTCCTACACGCCGGGGACGAATCTCCGCGCCTGGCTCCTGCGGATCCTGACGAACCTCAACGTCGACCGCGGGCGCCGGCTCCAGCGCCGGCCGGACGAGACGCCGCTCGAGGAGCACGACTACTACCTCGCGAACAGCCTCGCCGAGTCGGGCGGCGAGCAGGTCCTCGAGCAGGACCGCGTCGTCGAGCGGCTCTCCCAGGACTCGATCGTGACCGCGCTGTCGGCGCTGCCGGACGACTTCCGCGACGTCGTCGTGCTCGTCGACATCGGCGACTTCAGCTATGCGGACGCGGCCCAGATCCTCGACATTCCCCTCGGCACCGTCATGTCGCGCCTTCATCGTGGGCGGCGGCTCCTGAAGGCCAGACTCGCGGAGGAGGCTGCGGCATGAGCGACTGCGACAAGTGCGAGGAGCTCCTCCAGGGCTATCTCGACCGCGAGCTCTCCACCGAGGAGGTCGCGGTCGCCGAGATGCACCTCGAGGCGTGCGACTACTGTCGCCGGCGCTACCGGTTCGAGGCGTCGCTCCGGCAGTACGTGCGGACGACGGCCGCGGAGCGGATGCCGCCGGGTCTCATGGCAAAGCTCGCGCAGCTCCGGACGACCGACCCCGGCTCGGCGTCGGTCTGAGCGCTCCTAGACCTTCCGCAGCACGGCGCCCTCGAGATCCCGCTCGGTGAACGGGCCCGTCGCGCCCGCTCCTGCGGCGTATCGGTAGAGCGCGACCGCGAACACGGCCCGCGCGGCGCTCCCGAGAACGCCCGCGACGACGGCGACGAGGACGGCGACCACGAGCAGCGCGATCGCGACGACGTTCGATCCCGAGGCGAAGCCGAGCGCCATGAGCACGGCCGCGGGGACGACGCCGAGGACGGTGAAGAGGACGCCGATCGACGCCGCGCCGGCGAGCTGCTCGCCCCACTTCTCGCGAAACAGCGCCGTCGACCGGGAGAGCGCGGCAAGGGGCCCGAGGCCCTCGAGCGCGAGGATCGGGACAACCAGCAGCGTCGCGAGGCCCCATGCGACCGCCGCCGCGCCGAGAAGAAGGTTGCCGAGCAGGCCGGCGCGGTCCCGGAGCGCCTGCAGGACGAGGTTGACGGTCGTCAGGAGCAGCGCCCAGCCGAGGATCGCGCCGACGCACCGGCTCGCGACCGCCATCCCACCCCGGACGGTCGCGTCGCGGCCGTCGAGCACCTCCGAGGCCGCCGCCGCGAGCGCCACCGCGAAGTACGTGGCGGCCACGGTCGAGAGGTAGACGCCGAGACCCCCGATGATCGCGGCCAGCCACCGCTCGTCGATGGAGTAGGCGACGGCGGCCGGCGCCAGGAAGGCGAGCGCGACCGCGCCCGAGGCGATCCCGCCGAGCACGACCAGGACGCTGAGCGAGCCGTCGCTCCACACGACGCGGAGGCTCAGCTTCGCGAGCCCCCAGCCTGCCGCGATCCGGCCCACGGGGCGATGCTACTGCGAGGGCTGGTCGGCGCTGAGGTCGCGCGGGAGCTCCGCGGGCGTGTCCACGTCGCCCGGCGCGCCGAGGTCGTCGCACGGCACGAGGCGCGGCGACACGACGCGAAGGCCGTCGTCGGGGACGTTCGGCCACGCCGCGCGCGCCACGAGCAGCGGGTGGCCGCGGTCTCCGTTGTACGACGCGGCGACGACCGACCCGCCGTTGGCGCGCCAGTCCTCGACGACCCGCGCGACGGCGGCGGGCGCGAGGTCGGGCCCGTCGGCCATGATCACGATCGCCGCCTCGACGTCGTCCTCCAGCGCCCGGAGCCCACAGCGGAGCGAGGCACCGGGGCCGCGCACCCACTCGGGGCAGCGGACGAGGCGCACGCCGCTCGTCGGCACCGTGCCCTCGAGCTCGTAGGCCCCCTCGACCACGATGATCTCGTCCACCGCGCTCGCCGCCACCCGCTCGAGCACGCGCGGGAGCAGCAGCCGCTGCTTCGGGGCGCCGAAGCGCGTGGCGGCCCCCGCGGCGAGGACGACCGCGGCGATGCGGCCCATCAGCTCGAAGAGGCGGTGACCGAGTCGATGACGATCGGCTTGAGCGGCTGCTCCGTCGCGGGGTCGCCCTGCGCGCCGATCAGCTCCACGACGTCGAGGCCCTCGGTCACGGTGCCGACGATCGCGTAGTCGGGCGGGAGCCCGACGTCGTCGCCGGTGACGACGAAGAACTGGCTGCCGGACGTCCCGGCCGGCTCCGTCGCGGTCTTGGCCATCGCGACGACGCCCTTCGTGTACTTGGCGCCCTGCGCGGGTGCGTCGACCGTCGAGTACCCGGGGCCGCCGCTCCCGGACTGGGTCGGGTCGCCGCCCTGGATGACGAAGCCGGGCACGATCCGGTGGAAGACGGTGTCGTCGTAGAAGCCTTGCTTCGCGAGCGAGACCAGCGACGCAGCGGTCGCCGGGGCCGACTCGGTGTCGAGCGTGACCACGAACGGCCCGCACGACGTCTCGAAGCGGAGCGTCCAGCTCTTCTCGGGGTCGAGGCGCTCGGTCGGCTGCTTGGCGCCGCCGTCCTCGCGCGGCGCGGGCGCCTCGACGTCGGCGCACTCCCCGCTCGCCGGGGTCGTCGCGGGCGCCGTCGTCTCGGCTGCGGTCGTGTCCGGCGCGGCGCTCTCGTCGCCGCCGCCGCACCCCGCGAGGAGCGCCACGACCACCACGAGAGCCCCTGCGACCAACCGGCGCATCGCCCGAGGGTAGTTGACGAGCGCAGAGCGCCGCCGGTACTGCTTGATGTGTGGCTCTCACCCTCGAGGTCAACGGGGAGGCGCATGTCGTCGATGCGCCGCCGTCCCGACGGCTGCTCACCGTCCTGCGCGACGACCTCGCGCTGACCGGCGCCAAGCTCGGCTGCGGCGAGGGCGCGTGCGGTGCCTGCGCCGTGCTGCTGGACGGCCTCCCGGTTGCGTCGTGCCTGCTCCCGGCCGGCGCCGCGGAGGGGCGGTCCGTGGTCACGATCGAGGGGCTTGCGCGCGACGGCGCGGATCTCCAGGAGGCGTTCGTCGCGGAGGATGCGCTCCAGTGCGGATTCTGCACCCCGGGGCAGATCGTGTCGGCGACGGCGCTCCTGCAGACGAACCCCGAGCCGACCGTGGCGGACATCCGCGCGGCCCTCGCGGGCAACATCTGTCGCTGCGGCGCCTACCCGAAGATCGAGCGGGCGATCCTCCGCGCGTCGGGGCAGGAGCCGGAATGAGGCCGAGGTTCGTCCGCACGCAGCGCGAGATGGAAGGGCGCTTCGAGGACGTCTGGGCGCTCGTCGACGAGGACGACGACGTCGAGACCTGGCCCGAAAGCGCCGAGCTCGCCGTCGTCGGCAAGCCCGCCACGCGCCAGGACGGGCCACTGCGGACGAGCGGTGCGGCCCGCTACACCGTCGACGTGTCGCTCCCGGGGATGCTGGAAGCGCGGGTCGTGCGCGCGCCGGTCGCCCGCTGCCGCGTCACGAGCCTCGACGTCGAGGCGGCCCGCGCCGTCCCGGGCGTCCGTGCGGTGCTGGGGCCTGACGGCCCGTTCACGATGAGCGGCGAGCACGTCCTCACCGCCGAGCCCCACTGGGCGGGTGCGCCGATCGCGGCGGTGGCGGCGGACACGCGTGACGCGCTGGCCGAGGGCGTCGCGGCGCTCGGGCTCGGGCTCGAGTCGCTGGCCCCGCTCGCGCTCGACGCCGGGCTCGAGGAGCAGCGCTTCACCGAGGATCCGCGCGAGACCGTCCGCGGCGACCCGGACGGGGCGATCGCAGGCGCCGAGGTGCTCGTCGAGCTGACCTGCGAGACGCCCGCCCACGTCCAGACGCCGCTCGAGCCGCACGCCGCCGTCGCGCTCTGGGCCGGCGACCGGCTGACGGCCTGGGTGTCGACCCAGGGCATGTTCGACGCGCGCCGGGAGCTCGCGACCCGCTTCGGGCTCCCGCCGGAGAACGTGCGCGTGATCTCGGAGTTCATCGGCGGCGGCTTCGGCGCCAAGCAGGGAGCGGGCGTCGAGGCGCTCCTCGCTGCCGAGCTCGCCCGGACGGCGGGCCGGCCGGTCCGGCTCGCGCTGTCGCGTCACGAGGATCAGATCGTCGGCGGCCGGCGGGCGCGGACGCGTCAGACGGTCACCCTCGGCGCGAGCCGCGACGGGACGCTGCAGGCGGTCGAGCTCGCGGCCGTCGTGGACATGGGCGCCGGCGGTTGGGTGTTCCCCGTCCAGGAGCCCGCGCTCTCGCTCTACGCCTGCGAGAACGTCCGCGCGATGGTCTTCCCCGTCCGGACGAGCCTGCGCGCGCAGAACGCGTTTCGCGCGCCCGGCGTCGTCGAGGGCGTCACCGTCCTCGACCAGGCGATGGACGAGCTCGCCGCGGCGCTCGGGCTCGACCCGCTCGAGCTCCGCCGGCGCAACCACGTCGACCGCGACCAGGGCTCGGGCCTGCCATACTCGAGCAAGCAGCTCCTCGCCTGCTACGACCGCGCCGCCGAGCTCGCGGGCTGGGCCGAGCGCGAGAGCCTGCGGGAGGCGCACGACGACGGGCTGCTCCGCGGGATGGGGTGCGCGACGCAGATCTGGTGGGGCGGCGGCGGTCCGCCCGCGCACGCGTCGATCCGCCTGGACGCGAACGGGCACGCGCTCGTGACGACCGGCATCCAGGACATCGGCACCGGGACACTGACGGCGGCGCGGATCGTCGCCGCGGAGGAGCTCGGCCTCGCGCTCGACGCCGTCGCCGCGCGCGGCGGCGACACGGGCCCGAACGTCTACGGGCCGGTCTCCGGCGGATCGATGACGACGCCGGCGGTGCTCCCCGCGGTGCGGAGCGCGGCCGGGAAGGTCCGGCGGCAGCTGCTGAGCCTCGCCGCCGACGTCTTCGAGATCGCGGCCGAGGACCTGACCGTCTCGGAGGGGCGCATCCGCTCGCGCGACGGGGCGCTCGAAGCCGACGTCGTCGAGGTGACCGGCAAGCTCGGGAACGCGACGCTCGACGGCTCCGGCGCGCGCGGGCCGAACCCGGACGGCTTCCGCGTCAACACGTTCGGCTGTCAGATCGCCCAGGTGGCGGTCGACCCGGGGACGGGCGTGGTGCGAGTCGAGCGCGTTGTCGCGGTGCACGACGTCGGTCGCATCGTCAACCCGCTCGCCGCGTCGAGCCAGGTCGAGGGAGGCGTCATCCAGGGGGTCGGCTATGCGCTGTCGGAGGAGCTGCTCGTCGACCCGACCACCGGGATCCCCGTGAACGGCCACCTCGACGACTACAAGGTGCCGACGTTCGCCGACGTTCCGGAGATCGTCGTCGACTTCGTCGACCGCCCGGACGCGAACCTGCCGAACCTCGGGGCGAAGGGCCTCGGCGAGCCGCCGATCGTCCCGACCGCGGCGGCGATTGCGAACGCGTTCGCGCACGCGACCGGCCACCGCGCGGACGCCCTTCCGCTCACCCCGGCGCGCGTGCTGGAGACGCTCGCGTGACCGACTACAGGCGCCCAGCAGACCTCGACGAGGCGTTCAAGCTCCTGTCGGGCGACGGCGCCACGCCCATGGGCGGGGGCACCGACCTCGCAGGCCAGCTCGACCGCGGGATCCGCGCGCCGACCGTACTCGTAGACCTGCGCGACGCCGGGCTGGGCGGCATCGGCGAGGACGGCGGGGGCGTCCGCATCGGCGCCTCGGTGACGCTCGCCGAGCTCGCCGCCTCGCCGCTCCTCGAGCCGTACGGAGTCGTCGCCACCGCCGCATCGCTCGCCGCGTCGCCGCTGTTGCGGAACGTCGGCACCGTCGCGGGCAACCTCTGCCAGCACACGCGCTGCTGGTACTACCGCGGCGGGGAGTGGCACTGCTGGCTCGGCGGGGGCGACACGTGCTACGCCCAGGTCGGCGAACACAGAAAGCACGGGCTCGAGCCCGGCGACTGCATCTCGGCGCACCCGTCCGACCTCGCGCCCGCGCTCTCGGCGTGCGGCGCGACCGTCGAGGTCCGCACCCGCCGGCGGACGCGGGAGCTGCCCCTGCTCGACCTCTACCGCCGCCCGACCGCCGACGACCGCTCGCTCGTCACGCTGCGGAGCGGCGAGCTCGTCACCGCGGTCCGGCTGCCGCCGCCGCCCGACGCCTCGGCCTACGAGCGCCTCGGCGAGCGCGCGGCGTTCTCGTTCCCGCTCGTGTCGGTCGCCGCGGCGCGGCGCGGCGCCGAGACCCGCCTCGTCGCGGCGGGGGTGGCGAACATCCCGCTCGCGATCGATCCTGCGGACCCGCTGGCTGGCCTGAAGGGGAGCCCGCAGTCCGCCTGGAAGCGCCGCGCGCTCTCGACGCTCGTCGAGCGGGCGCTCGCCCGCGTCGCCTAGTCAGGCCGGTGTCGTCACCGAGAGCACGCTCGCCAGGTGCACGAGCCGGAAGGCGCCGCGCTGCGCGCGCCGCCGGAGCAGCTCGTCCTCGTCGGAGCCGGCCGCCGTCTCCCAGAGGTCGCGGGTCGCCACGAGCAGCTCGCGGATCTGGTCGGTCGCTTCGCGGTAGCCGTTCGAGCGCTCGTCGCACGCGTTGAGCGCGAGGCCGATCACGCCGAAGCTGTCGGACGGATGCCGCATCCACAGCATGGCCGAGGCCATCGTCAGGTACTGGTGGATCCGGAGGAAGGTGACCGGGTGCGAGAGCTCGGTCGCCCCCTGCGGGGAGGTCGGCGTCACGGGCTCGAGGTCGGCCGCGATCCGCGCGGCCGTGTCGTGGAGCATCGCCCGCAACTGGGCGTCGTCGAGACCCGAGGCCCGCGCCGTTCGCACCGTGAGGAGAAGCGAGTTCGGCTGTCGCCCGTAGGGGTAGTCCGAGGCGTAGACGATCTGCTCGGGCGGCACGAGCCGGTAGAGATCGAGAAGGTCGAGAGCGCTCCAGACGGAGGTGTCGAAGAAGACGCCGGGCCGTCCGGCGAAGTTCCGCGCCATCGCGGCGAGGTCGACGATGCCCGCGTGCGCGATGATGAGCGCGGGCGGGCAGTGGCGGTCGAGCAGGCGCCCGAGCGAGTCGGCGATCGGCGGCAGGCCGCGGCCGCCGTGGATGAGCACGGGGACGCGACGCTCCGCGGCGAGCGCGAAGATGGGCTCGAGTCGCGGGTCGTCCGGCAGGAAGCGCTGCGCCCGCGGGTGGAGCTTGATGCCGCCAGCGCCCAGGTCGATGCAGCGTCGTGCCTCCTCGATCGGCGTCTCGTTGAGGTCGAGGCGGACGTAGGGGACGAGCTCGTCGGGCGCCGCGGTCGCGTGGGAGAGCGTCCGGTCGTTCGCGGCGTGGAACGCCGGGTGGCGGTCCGGCTCGTCGAGGCAGAAGACGAACGACCGCACGATCCCGTACGCGCGCTGGATGGCGAGCAGCTCCTCGCGGTCGCCGATCATCCCGTCGATGTCCTCGCCGAGGTGCGTGTGCGCGTCGATCACCGCGGTGTCGGCCGGGAGCTCCGCGAGCGCGAGCGCCGCGTAGCGCTCGAGCAGCTCGTTCGCCCGGTCGATCGCATCCACGCTGTGAGTCTAGGGACGGCTCCCGCACACGGGCACGACGATGGTGCCGTGGACTTTGCATTCGGGACGATTCTCTGACTAAGGTCAGAGAATCACGGACGAGCAGATCGCTCAGGTCAGGCGTTTCAACCGGATCGTCACCCAGCGGGTCGGCGCGCTCGACGAGGCGTTCCTCGCGCGGGGCCGGCCGCTCGGCCAGGCGCGCGTGCTGTGGGAGATCGGGCCGGAAGGCGCCGAGCTCCGCTCGCTCCGCGCGCGACTCGGTCTCGACTCCGGGTACTTGAGCCGCGTCCTGCAGGCGCTCGCAGCCGGCGGGCTGGTCACCGTCGGGTCGAGCGAGGTCGACGGGCGCGTGCGGACGGCACGCCTGACCCGCATCGGCCGTTCCGAGCGCGCCGAGCTCGATCGCCGCTCGGATGCGGTCGCCGAGGCGATCCTCGAGCCGCTCGGCGACGCGCAGCGAGCGCGGCTCGCGACGGCGATGGCCGAGGTCGAGCGGCTCCTGACCGCCTCGTTGGTCCGCATCGAGCCGTGCGATCCCGAGCACCCGCACGCGCTCGCAAGCCTCGACGCGTACTTCGACGAGCTGAACGAGCGCTTCGTCGACGGCTTCGACCGGGACCGAGGAACGCCGGACGCTCCGGCCGACCTCGTACTCCCGGCGGGGCTCCTCGTCGTCGCGGCCCTGGGCGGCGAGCCCGTCGGCTGCGGCGTCCTGCGGTTCCACGACCTGGACGGCGGCGTGCCGGGATGGGCCGAGATCAAGCGGCTCTGGGTCGCGTCGTCCATGCGCGGCCTGGGCCTCGGGCGGCGGCTGCTCGCCGAGCTCGAGTTGCGCGCCACGCAGGCGGGCGCGCGCGTGGTGCGGCTCGACACGAATCGCGTGCTGACCGAGGCCATCGCGATGTACCGGGCCAGCGGGTATCGCGAGATCTCGCGGTTCAACGACAACCCGTACGCGCACCACTGGTTCGAGAAGGACCTCCCTCCGGGCGGGCGCCGGCTCAGGCAGGCGCGGCGGTGAGCACCCGGTCGACGAATGCCGCCTCGGGGACCGACCCCGCCCAGGCGTAGCGGCCGTCGACGACGATCGCCGGAACGGCGTGGACGCCGTGGCGGTCGGCGTCGACCGCGAACTCCGACGCCTCGATCCCTCGAGCGGTGACGCGCGGCGAGGCGAGCGCGAGCTTGAACGCCAGCAGCACGGCCGGCGGGCAGTGCGGTCAGGTCGGCGTGACGTAGACGTCGATCGTCAGGTCCCGCTCGAGGCCCGCGAGGCGCTCCCGGGACGAGTCCGAGAGCGACGACTCCAAGCGGCCGGCCTCGAGGATCCCGTGGACGAGCGACGTGAGCTCGTACCCGAGCGGCATCCCGAGGTACTCGAGCCCGGGACCGATCGTCGTCCGCGGCCAGGGGCCGGGGTCGTCGTGCTCGACGATGGCCAGCGTCACGCGGTCCGACTCGGCGCACACGGCCTCGACGACCCGCTGGGTCTCGGCGCCCGAGTCGATGTCCCGTCCCCCGGCGGCGACGAGCGTCACTGGGGTCGCAGACGGACCGAGCTCGAGGCTCACCTCGACGTCGCGCTCGAGCGCCGACAGGACGTCCCGGACGGCGGCCGCGTCCCGCTCTCCGAGAGAGCTCATCGTGCGAGCGACGCCGACTTCGCGCGCAGGTACTCGAGGTACGGCCCGGGATCGATCTCCTGCGACCCGGTCAGCCGCTCGATCGTCTCCTTCGGCGTCAGCTTGCGGCCGAGCGAGTAGAGGTTGTCGCGGAGCCAGTCCGAGAGCGGCATCGGGTCGCCGGACACGAGCTGGTCGTCGAGGTCGGGCAGCGCATCGCGCACGACTTGCCAGAGCTGCAGCGAGATGACGTTCCCGAGCGCGTACGTCGGGAAGTAGCCGATCCCGCCGCCCGACCAGTGGACGTCCTGGAGCACACCGTGCGCGTCGTCCGGAACGTCCACCCCGAGGAACTCCTTCATCCGCGCGTTCCACACCTCCGGCAGGTCCTCGAGCGCGACGGTGCCCTCGATCAGCTCCTGCTCGAGCTCGAACCGGAGGATGA
This sequence comes from uncultured Actinomycetes bacterium, assembly GCA_963797805.1. Taxonomy (GTDB): domain Bacteria; phylum Actinomycetota; class Thermoleophilia; order Gaiellales; family Gaiellaceae; genus Gaiella. The sequence continues at coordinate 100,205 of CAWCRC010000009.1, forward strand.
TGTGGAGGCTGTAGGTCGTCTCGTCGGCGTCGACGCGGATGAGCCCCGGCTCTGCGCGGTTGATCGCGCGGACGAAGTCCTCGAGCTCGATCGCGCGCAGGGACGGGAACGTCTCCTGAAGCGGCTCGTACCAGTGCTCCCAGAAGGGCCGGCTCCGGCCGACGAGGTTCTCCCACGTCCGGCTCTGCGACTCGTTCACGCCGAGCGACGGCGCCGTGTCGAGCGGCGTCCGGAGCAGCGAGTCGGCGATCCCGTGCGCGTAGAGCCCGTGGCCGGCCTCGTGCAGCGTCGACCAGACGGACTCGAGGTCGTTCGGCCGGTACCGGGTCGTGAGCCGGACATCACGGTTCGTGAACGAGGTGCAGAACGGGTGCGCGGTCGGGTCGAGCCGCCACGCCCCGTCCTCGAAGCCGAGCGTCGCGACGACGCGCTCCGCGAAGGCACGCTGCGCGTCCGGGGCGAAGTCGCCGTTGAGGAACGACGCGTCGACCTCGGGCGCTGCCGCGACGATCTCGGTGAGGGCGGGGCGAAGGACCGCGAACACCTCGCGCACCTCGGTCGTCTCCATGCCGGGCTCGTAGTCGTCGAGAAGCACCGTGTAGGGGCTGTCCGACCATTCGAAGCACTCGATGTACCGGCGCTTCAGCTCGACGTTCGTCCGAAGGGATGGGAGGAACGAGGGGAAGTCGTTCGCCCGGCGGGCCTCGACCCAGGCGTGGTGCCCGCGGGCGGCTGCGCGGGTCATCTCCACGCGGAGCTCCGTCGGGACACAGCGCGCTTTCTCCCAGTCGCGGCGCGTGACGCGGACGAGGCTACGGTCGTCGGAGTCGTACGGGAGCGATTCGACGAGCGGCTCGGCCGCGTCCAGCAGCCGCCCGACCTCGTCGTCGACGAACCGCTCGTGCGCGATGCGGCCGAGCGTGGCCAGCTGATCCGCGCGGGCTTCGGTGCCTCGGGGCGGCATCGTCACCCGCTGCTCCCAGCCGAGCACGCCGGCGGCCCGGCGCAGATCCGCCCCCTCGGCCAGCCGTGCGCGCAGCTCCTGGAGCGGACCGCTCACCTCCGAGACCCTAGCGACGCAGGGTCAGTAGGCTTGCGTCGATGCCGAACGTCCTCCTCGTCGGCGACTCCGTCCGGTCGTCGGAGCTGCGCCACGAAGTCACCGTCGCGATCGGTGACCCCTTCCGCTACTTCGAGCTCGACGGCCGCCGCATCGCCGTCGTCTGGAGCGTCGAGGGCGATCGCATCGCCGCCGTCGACCCGACGGTCGAGATCGTTGCGGTGGAGACGTTCCCGGCCGATGACCTCATCCGGGACGGCGTCGACGTGTACGAGATCGAGCCGACCCTCACCGTGCGGATCGCGCGCACGATAGGGCTGCGCGATGCCGTCGTGCCTGCGACGTTCCCGCTGCGCCATGCGGACGCCCTGCGCGCCGACGGCGTAGAGCTGACGGTCGACCAGCGGTTCTTCGACGACCGCCGGCGGCGCAAGACTCAACGGCAGCTCGACGGCATCCGCGTCGCCTCGCGCGCCGCCGAGGCCGGGCTCACGGCGATCGCGGCGCTGCTCGCGCGGTCGGAGCCGGGAGACGGAGGCCGCGTCGCGGACGGCGAGCCGGTCACGTCGGAGCGACTGCGCGCCGTCGCGCTCGACGCGTTCGTGCAGCACGGCTGCTCGGGCGAAGACTTGATCGCGGCGCACGGCCCGCAGGCGGCTGATGGCCACGAAGCCGGTACCGGCCGGATCGCGAACGACGACCACGTCGTCTGCGACCTGTTCCCGCGACACGTTGCGAGCGGCTGCTTCTCCGACATGACGAGGACGTTCACCGTCGGCACGCCCGACCCGGAGATCGTCGAGTGGCACGCGCACACACTGGAGGCGCTCGAGCTCGCCCGGAGCCTTGTCCGCCCGGGCTCCGACGGCAACGAGGTCTTCCGGGCCGTCTGCCGCTTCTACGAGGACCTCGGCTACCCGACGAGCCTCTCGAAGCCCGAGGGCACGGTCCTCAGGGACGGGTTCAACCACGGTCTCGGCCACGGCGTCGGGCTGGACGTCCACGAGGCGCCGATCCTCTCGAAGATCGGCCACGCCCTGGCGGCGGGAGACGTGATCACGCTCGAGCCCGGCCTCTACCGGCACGGCTTCGGCGGCGTTCGCGTCGAGGACCTCCTGCTCGTGACCGAGGACGGCTGCGAGGTGATCACCGAGTTCCCGTACGGCCTCGACCCGGCCCTCGCGGCCGTAGCCACCGCGCGATGAGCGATCGCGCGATCGAGACCCTGCTGGACGAGGAGCGGCGCTTCCCCCCGGATCCCGGGTTCGCCGCGCAGGCGAACGCCCAGCCCGGTCTCTACGACGACGATCCCGATGCGTTCTGGACGGAGCAGGCCCGCGAGCGGGTGACCTGGTTCGAGGACTACGAGACGCTGTCCGAGTGGAACCTCCCGTACGCCAAATGGTTCCTCGGCGGGAAGCTCAACGTCGCCTACAACTGCGTCGACCGCCACGTCGAGGCGGGGCTCGGCGACCGCATCGCCTACCACTGGGAAGGCGAGCCCGGCGACACGCGGACGATCACCTATGCCGATCTCCAGCGTGACGTCGTCCGCATGGCCAACGCGCTCAAGGAGCTCGGCGTCCACAAGGGAACGCCCGTCGCGATCTACATGGGCATGGTCCCCGAGCTCGCGATCGCGATGCTCGCCTGCACGCGGATCGGAGCGCCACACACGGTCGTGTTCGGCGGCTTCTCGGCCGAGTCGCTCTCCGACCGCATGGTCGACATGGGCTGCGAGGTGCTCGTCACGCAGGACGAGGCCTGGCGGCGCGGCTCGACCGTGCCGCTCAAGCGCACCGCGGACGAGGCGATGGCCGCGGCGCCAGGCGTCCACTCGTGCCTCGTCGTCAGGCGTACCGGGAACGACGTCCCGATGGCCGACGGGAGGGACCGCTGGTACCACGACCTCGAGATCTCCGACGACCCGGCGACGTGCCCGTGCGAGCCGATGGACAGCGAGGACCTGCTGTTCCTGATGTACACGTCGGGCACGACCGCGAAGCCGAAGGGCATCGCGCACACGACCGCCGGTTACCTCGTCGGCGTCGCCGCGACGCACCACTACATCTTCGACCTGAAGCCCGAGCACGACGTGTACTGGTGCGCGGCCGACATCGGCTGGATCACCGGCCACAGCTACATCGTCTACGGCCCGCTCTGCAACGGCGCGACGTCGGTCCTCTACGAGGGGACGCCCGACTTCCCGGACAAGGAGCGGTGGTGGTCGATCGTCGAGCACTATGGCGTGACCATCCTCTACACCGCGCCGACGGCGATTCGGGCGCACATGAAATGGGGGCCGGAGCACGCCGCGCTGCACGACCTCACGTCGCTGCGCCTGCTCGGGTCGGTCGGCGAGCCGATCAACCCCGAGGCCTGGATCTGGTACCACGAGCACATCGGCGGCGCTCGGTGCCCGATCGTCGACACCTGGTGGCAGACCGAGACGGGCATGATCCTCATCACCCCGCTTCCGGGCGTCACGACGACGAAGCCGGGCTCCGCGACGCGTCCGTTCCCGGGGATCTCCGCGGCGGTCGTCAACGAGCAGGGCGAATCGGTCGAGCAGGGCGGCGGCTACCTGGTGCTCGAGCGGCCCTGGCCGGCGATGACGCGGGGGATCTTCGGCGACGACGCCCGCTTCCGCGCGACGTACTGGGAGCGCTTCCCGGGGCTCTACTTCGCAGGGGACGGGGCACGGATCGACGAGGACGGCGACTTCTGGCTGCTCGGCCGCGTCGACGACGTGATGAACGTCTCCGGTCACCGGCTCTCGACCATCGAGGTCGAGTCGGCGCTCGTCGACCACCCCCGCGTGGCCGAGGCCGCGGTCTGCGGCCGCTCCGATGCGACGACGGGGCAGGCGATCGTCGCCTACGTCACGCTGAAGGGCGGCGACGACGGCACGGTCGAGATGCTCGAGGAGCTCCGCAACCACGTTGCGGTGAAGATCGGCGCGATCGCCAAGCCGGCGAACATCGTCTTCACGCCCGAGCTGCCGAAGACGCGCTCGGGAAAGATCATGCGCCGCCTCCTCCGCGACGTCGCGGAGCACCGCCCGCTCGGCGACACGACGACGCTCGCCGATCCCTCCGTCTGCGAGGAGATCGCGGTCCGCGCTGCCGAGGCGCCGGCCGAGGACTGAGCCCCTGCCGTGACGGGCGGCGGGAAGCGGGACGATGACCGGTCGACCTCTTCCTCGTGCGCACCGCGCAGGTAGGCGATGCGGCGGCGATCGCCGCCATCGGCAGCGTCGGGTTCCGAGCTTCACGAAGCCGATCGTCTGAGTCGTCGCCCGGTTTAGGCGGACGACCGGCGGTCCTCGAAGCGGAGGGCGACGGCGGTCACCCCGGCGACGCCGAGGACGACGAGCCAGATCGGGGCGACGTCCGGCTGGAGCGCCGAGGGGATCTTCCAGTCGAGCCAGCCCCGCTTCACGAGCTGCTCGTTCCAGGCGTCCTGCACCATGTTCACCCCGCCGTAAGCGAAGGCGAGCGACACGTAGAGCCAGGTCGCCGTCCCGAGCAGCCCCGAGAGCCGCGGCCGCGAGAGGAGCAGGGCGCTGACCAGGATCAGCGATCCCATGAAGCCGTGGTGCTGGCCGAGGTGGACGGCGGCGATCGTCGTGCCGTCGGCTTCGAGCGCCGGCCGCTCCATGATGAAGACGCCTTCCGGGAGGTAGAACCCGAGGATCGCCGCGATCCAGGGGATCGAGACGAACAGGACGACGACGGCGAGGACGACGCGCAGGAGATCGAAACGGAGCCGCGCGGCGGCGGCCGCTCCGGCGCGTCGCGTCGCGACCGCAGTCAGGGCGAGGGCGATCGCGACACCCAGCGCGGGCACAGCGTTGACCCAGCGCGCGTCGAGATCGTCCTGGTCGACGACCCCCGGCCACGCGGTGACGGCGCACAGCGCGATCGCCGGGCCGCCTGCCAGCCACGCGCGGGCGGGGAGCGCGCCGAGCGCGACCAGGACGAGCGCGACGGCGACGAGCGCGATCGGGAAGTTCAGCTCGACGAGCGCGCGCGAGAGCCCGCCGTCGATCCCCTCGCGCGAGACGTGGTAGAGCTCGGCGGGCTCGAGCCGCGAGTACGTCACGAGGATCGCCAGCACGACGAGCGCCCAGAGCGCCCACGTGACGATCGCCTCGCCCTGCGGTGTCAGCCTGTCGGGTCGGCCGTCCTCGGGCACACCTGAAGGATGTGCCCCGGCTCAGACGTTGACGGTCTGGAGGCCGAGCTCTTCGAGCACCGTCTTCGCGGTCTCGTCGCCGGCATCGGCCCGCTCGCGGATCGCGGCATGGAGGCGCGACGTTGTTCTTCGCGGCGATCGTTCGCCCGTCGCGGAGGACGTTGATGAAGTCGTACGGGTCCGGGTAGTCCGCGAACCAGCCGATCGACATGATGTCGAACGGGTCGCCGCGCGTCCCTGCCTCCTCGATGAGGACGGCGAACGTCAGCTCCTTCACCTCGACCTCGAGCCCGATCGCCGCGAGGTTCGCCTTGACCATCTGGTCGACGTTGGGCCCGAGGCGGTCGTTGGTCGTGTACATCACGACCTTGCCGGTCCTGCCGCCCATCAGGGCCTTCGCCTTCTGGATGTTCGGCCGGTCGAGCGGGATAGATCCTCGCGTCGCGGTAGCCGGGGAGACCGGGCGGCAGGATCTGCTCGTTCGGCCTGCCGGCGTTCAGCCCCGCGAGGTTGGTGAGGGCGGGGCGGTTCACCGCGTACGCGACCGCCTGGCGCGCCTTCACATCACGTTAGGCGGCGAGCAGTTTCTCGAAGCGCTCGGGGTCGTCGAACGGCCCGATGAGCGCGAGGCGCAGGTCGGTGTCGAGGAGGTCGCGCGCGACGCGCTGGACATCGTCGACCGTCACGGCGTCGAGGCCTGCAAGGACCTCGTCCGGCTCGACGGCCTCTCCCTCGAGCAGCTCCCGGCGCAGGCCGAACATGATCGTGGCGTGAGGGCTCTCGAGCCCGAGGACGAATCGCCCCTTCGCATAGGCCCGCGCCTTCTCGAGCTCGTCGGACGGCACTGGCTCCGCGACGATCCGCCGGAGCTCGGCCACGATGGTCTCGATGGCTTCGTCGATCCGGTTGAGATCGACGCCGGCCTGCGCGGCGAGCGTGCCTGCGTCGGCGTAGCTCGTGTTGCCGCAGAAGACGTAGTAGGCGAGGCCCCGCTGCTCGCGCACCTCGGTGAAGAGGCGCGACGACATGCCCCCGCCGAGCACCGTCGAGAGGAGCTGAACGACGTACCGGTCGGGATGACGATGCGGGTAGCTCCTCGTGCCGACGACGATGTGCGCCTGGTCTGACTGCTTCGTGTGCACGCGGACGCGGCTCCCGTTGGACGGCAGGACGACCTCGTCCGGCGCGCCGGTCGGGGCTGGCTCGATCCCGCCGAGCAGCCCCTCGAGGCGCTCGAAGACGTCGTCGCCGATCCGGCCGCCGAGGCCGACGACGGTGCGCTCCGGGCGGTACCAGCGGTCCAGGTAGCCGAGGAAGCTCTCGCGCGTCGCGCCGCGCACGGTGTCCTCGGTGCCGATGATGTCCCAGCCGAGCGGCTGGTCGCCGTAGAGATGGCGCTCCCAGACGTTGCCGACGTACGAGCGGGGCGTGTCGGCGTACATGTTCATCTCCTCGACGATCACGCCCTTCTCGCGCTCGATCTCGCCGGGGTCGAAGCGCGAGTTGCGGAGCATGTCGACGAGGACGTCGAGGGCGATGTCGCGTGTCTCGGCCGCGCACTTGACGTAGTACCCGGTGAGCTCCTTGCCGGTGAACGCGTTGAACTCGCCGCCGATCGCGTCGATCTCCGTCGCGATGTCGCGCGCCGTCGGCCGCCGCTCCGTCCCCTTGAAGAACATGTGCTCGGCGAAGTGGGCGATGCCGCTCTCCTCGCGGCGCTCGTAGCGCGAGCCGGCCGCGAACATGACGAAGCACGAGACGGACTGCGCGTGCGACATCGGCGCGGTGAGGACTCGCGTGCCGTTGGAGAGGATCGTCCGCTCGAAGGTAGGCACGCGGCCATGGTATAGACGTCCTTCGTGGCCACCGGACGCCTCACCCACGAGACCGCGCTCGCCGTCGTGCGGCACGTCGTCGACGGCGCGCCGGGCCCCGTCACGGTCGTCGTCGTAGACGACCACGGCGAAGTCGTGGCCTCGGTCCGCATGGACGGGGCGGCGCTCGACACCGAGCTCAACGCGCGACGAAAGGCCTACACGGCGGCGCGGAGCGACGCGACGACGACGCGTGCGCTCGCCGAGAAAGTGTCCGGTGCGCCGACCGAGCTCGCGAGCTTCGATCCGTTCTTCTCGTTCTTCCTCGGCGGCGTCGCGGTCTTCGCGGACGGCGAGCGGATCGGTGCGGTCGGCGTCAGCGGGCTGCCGGGCGAGGTCGACGAGCGGCTGGCGCTCAAGGCCATCTCGGCGGCCGGCCTGACGACGGGCTAGCCCGCTGCGCGGGCCCACCACGCTGCGAGCAGCTCCCGCTCCCGCTCCGGCGCGAGGCCGACGCCGTCGACCTGCGCTGCGTGCTCCAGCGTCGCCGCGACGGTGTCGTCGAGTGGCCGGAACGTCAATCCGGCGGCCGTCGCGCGGGACGTGTCGACTTCGAGGAAATGTCGCCAGTCCACGTTCCGCGTGTCGACCCAGAGCGGGAGCTCCATCCACTCCCCGACCCCCTGGTCGGCGAGGAACGCGTCGTCGACCTCGACACCGCGCATCGAGGAGCCTGCGACGCGGCGCGAGGTGTCGAGCACCGCGCCCATCGTCGTCGCCCAGGTCGCGTTGAAGGGGCCGCTCGGCCGCTCCTCGCACGCGCGAACGATCCAGGCGGCGAGGTCGCGGACGTCGATGAGCTGGACCGGCCGCCACGCCGGCCCCGGCACGAGCACGTCGCCGCCCCGCGCGACCCGATGGGGCCAGTAGGTGAACCGCCCGGTGGGGTCGTGCGGGCCGACGATCAGGCCTGCGCGGACGGCGGTCGCCCGCCCCGGGAACGCGCTCTCGACTGCCTGCTCACTGAGCGCCTTGAGAGCGCCGTAGTCCGTTCCGATGTCCTCGGAGCCCGGCTCGGAGAGCTCCGCGACGGGCGCTCGCTCGTCGACGACCTCCGCAAACGACACGTACACCGAGATGCTCGAGACGAAGACGTAGTGCCCCACCGCGCCCTTCAGCAGCTCGGCGCTCGCGCCGACGAGGCGGGGGAGGTAGCCCGACGTGTCGACCACCGCGTCCCACTCCCGCCCGCGGAGCCCGTCGAGGCCGCCGTCGCGGTCGCCGAGGATCCGCGGGAGGTCCGGGTAGAGGTCGGCTCCCGTCGTGCCCCGGTTGAACAGCGTCACGTCGTGGCCGCCCTCGAGGGCGGCGTCGATCACGGCCCGCCCCATGAACTTCGGCCCGCCCAGAAGAAGGAGCCTCACCCCGGGATGACTGACCGGAAGGTTGTCACCGTGGATGGCACGCGGCACGTGCCGCAAGGACGCGGCATCGCGGTGGGTGACGCCTGCAAGCCGCGCTGATCCATCCTCCGGTCAGCGATCCAGCTCCGCGATGCCGGCGAGCAGCCGGTCGACCTCCTCGGCCGTGTTGTAGTGCACGATCCCCGCACGCACGGCGCCGTCGTGCTCGTCGAGCCCGAGCATCCGGATCGTCTCGAGCGCGTAATAGTTCCCCCACCAGACGGCGACGTCCCGCGCGACGAGGTGCTCGGCGACGGCCTGCGCGCTCATGCCGGCGACGCTGAAGCAGAAGGTCGGCACGCGGCCCTCCATTGTCTGCACGCCGTGCAGCGTCGCGACGCTCGGAAGGCCGGCGAGGAACCGCGCGCCGAGGTCGCGCTCGTGCGCGGTGATCGCATCCCAGCCGAGCGAGTCGATGTAGTCGACCGCGGCGACGAAGCCTGCGAGGAGCTCGTGCTGGCAGGTCCCGAGCTCGAAGCGGTGCCCGACGGGCTCGTCGGCGGACGGGCGCACCTTGTACGGACGCCAGCGCCGCAGGACGTCCTCGCGCCCGAAGGCCATTCCCATGTGCGGCCCGAAGAACTTGTACGGCGAGCAGATGAGGACGTCGACACCCCAGTCGGCGACGTCGATCGGCCCGTGCGGGCCGTAGTGGACGGCGTCCACCCAGGCGAGCGCGCCCGCCTCGTGGGCGAGCTCGACGACCCGCTTGACGTCCGGCGCGGTGCCCACGGAGTTCGCGGCCGCCGGGAACGCGACGATCTTCGTTCGCGGGGAGCGCTTCGCCGCGAGGTCGTCGAGGTCGAGCGTGAGGTCGTCGTTGACGTCGACGAACCGGACGACGATCCCGATGTCGTCGGCGAGCGCGAGCCATGGCGCGACGTTCGCGTCGTGGTCGAGGCGCGTCACGAGCACCTCGTCACCCGCCTCGAGGTCGCGCGCGAGCGCGCGCGTCAGGAGGAAGTTGAGCGCTGTCATGCTCTGTCCGAACGCGACCTCGCCCGCGTCGCAGCCGAGGAACGCCCCTGCCCGCTCGTGCGCGGCGCCGACCAGCGCGTCCGTCCGCCGGGACGTCTCGTACGGCGCGCCGACGTTCGCATTGTCCCGCCGGAGGTACTCGGCGACCGCGTCGATGACCTCATCGGGGCACTGCGTGCCGCCGGGGCCGTCGAAGAACGCCAGTCGCCGTTCGAGCGCCGTGAACCGGGCGCGCACCGCGGCGATGTCGAGCAAGGTCGTGCTCATTCGACCCTCCAGGAGTACACGGGTGGGGCGGTCAGCGAGGCGCCGACGAAGCAGTCACGCTCCGCCTTCGCGAGGAGCTCGGCGATCGTCGTCTCGTCGGGCCTCGGCTCGAAGGACACGACGCCGTCGAACGCGGTCTCGACGAACGCGAACCGCCCGTCCGAGTCGCGCCTCGTCACCGTTCCGCGCACGGATGCGCTCGACGTGAGGGTGGTCCCGGCGCGGACGCAGTGGTAGCGGAGGCTGGTCAGCGTGCACCGGGCGAGCCCCGCGAGCACGAGATGCTCGGGCGTCCATGACGCCTCCTCCGCGCCGGCGATGACGCCGCCCCCGCGGTCGCTCCGGGCGTCCCAGGTCGAATCGAGGGACACCGCGTAGTCGAACGACTTCGCTCCGGTCGACACGAACGGCAGCCTAATGGGACCGCGTCGTCCGGTCCCTTGCCTACGGTTGGGGCCCATGCAGCGGTTGCGGCCGTTGAACGAAGAGGAGTGCTACCTCCGGTGCTACGGCTGGGTGGGCGGCGACGATGCCGTCAGGGTCACGAAACCCGGTGACGACGAACCCGAGGCGACCGCAGCGCTGACCGAGCGCATCCGGCTCGCCTTCGAGGCGCGACTCGCCGACCCGGACGCCGAAGCGGCCTAGCCCCGCTCGCCCGGCTAGAACTCCGGGGGCCGCGCCGGCCGGCGCGGCCGCCTCGCCCGCCGTGGAGTGGAGCACCGACACCCCGAGCGCCGTGCCCGACGTTCTCGCGCCGGGGCTCGCCGTCGTGTTCGTCGGGATCAACCCGGGTTTCCACTCGGATGCGAAGTCGGCCCACTTCGCGAACCCACGGAACGACTTCTGGCGGCTCCTCCACGCCGCAGGCTTTACGCCGCGGCTCGTCGAACCGTCCGAGCAGGTCGAGGTGCTGCGGTACGGGGTCGGGATCACCAACGCCGCCTACCGGACGACGCGCGGCTCGTCCGACCTGCGCAGGAGCGACTTCGCGGGCAGCGCGGAGCGGCTCGAGCGGCTGGCGGAGGAGCTCTCGCCATGCGCCCTGGGGTTTGTCGGCAAGGAGGCGTACCGGGGGACTTTCGGGGGTCGCCCACGGCACGGCCTCCAGGAGCGGCGGCTCGGCGAAACGGCCCTGTTCGTGCTCCCCTCGACCTCGCCCGCGAACGCCGCGGTTCCCTGGGACGAGCGGCTCCGGTGGTTCGCCGCGCTGCGGGAGCTCGTTCCATGACTGCGCGACCGAAGCGGGAGGCAGCGCGCGTCTTCGTCGTCGACGAGGATGAACGCGTCCTGCTCGTGCGGTTCGACCTCGTGCGCGGAGGGCACGTCTGGGCCACCGTTGGCGGCGGCTCGAGCCGGGCGAGACCCACGAGGACGCCGCGCGGCGCGAGCTCCGCGAGGAGGGGGCTCGACGGGAGCAGCTGAACCGCCGAGCGCGTCGAGCGTCGCGTCCCGGCTGAGCCTCGGACGATCGCCGAGATCCTCGACGCCCCGGAGTCGCTCTTCGCGCCGCGTCGACTGGGGACGCTCTGCTGGGAGCTCGTCGATCGCGGCGCGCCGGCAGAGCCGATCGACGTCGGCGTGTGAGCTGCCGAGCCGTTTCGTCCGTCATGCTTCCCCGATGCGTGTCGTCGCCCTCCTCCGCGGTATCAACATCGGCGCGAGCAAGCGGATCGCAATGGCCGATCTCCGGGCGATCGTCGAGTCGCTCGGCCACACCGACGCCGAGACGTACCTGCAGAGCGGCAACGTCGTGTTCACGCCCAGGGGCAAGGGGACCCGGGACCTCGGCCGCGCGCTCAGCGCGGCGATCGCCGACGCGACGGGGCTCGACGTCCCGGTCGTCACGCGCACCGGTGCGGAGCTCGCGCGGATCGTGGAGGCGAGCCCCTACGCCGTCGACGATCCGACGCGGGTCGTCGTCGCCTTCCTCGGAGAGGAGGTCGGCCTCGGCGACCTCGCGCTCGGCGACCTGTCGGGCTACCTGCCCGACGAGCTGACGATCGACGGGCGCGAGCTCTACGTCAGCGTCCCGAACGGGCAGGCGCGCTCGAAGCTCATGGAGGCGCTGACGAAGCGATCGCTCCCGACGACGCTCACCGTCCGCAACTGGCGGACGGTCGAGGCGCTCGCCGCGATGACCCGCGACTCCTAACCGCGCCAGCGGTTCGTGATCGGCGTGCGCCAGTCGCGGCCGAAGGCGCGCGGCCGGAGCTTCACGCCCGGCGCGGCCTGGCGCCGCTTGTACTCGGCGCGGTCGACGAGCGCGAGCGTTCGCGCGATGACGGCCGGGTCGAACTGCTCCTCGAGCTCCTCGCGCGACCGGTCGAGCTCGACGTATGCCTCCAGGATCGGGTCGAGCAGCTCGTACGACGGCAGCGACTGGTCGTCGCGCTGGTCGGCGCGAAGCTCTGCGCTCGGCGGCCGCTCGATCGTCGACACGGGGATGACCTCCCGGCCCGCGTGCTCGTTCATGTGCCGCGCGAGCCGCCAGACGTCCGTCTTGTAGACGTCCTTGAGGAGCGCGAAGCCACCGACCATGTCGCCGTAGAGCGTCGCGTAGCCGACTGCCATCTCGGACTTGTTCCCGGTCGCGAGGACGAGCCAGCCGTACGAGTTCGAGAGGGCCATCAGGGCCGTCCCGCGGATCCGCGCCTGGAGGTTCTCGGCGGCGAGGCCCTCGAGTCCGCCGAGGGCCTCGTGGTACGCGCCGACGATTCCCTCGATCGCGATCTCGCGGAACTCGACGCCGAGGTTCTCGGCGAGCGCGCGCGCGTCGTCGCGGGTCTCGCCGGACGAGAATCGCGACGGCATCGACACCGTGTGGACGCGGTCCGGGCCGAGCGCGTCCGCGGCGATCGCGGCGGTGAGCGCCGAGTCGATCCCGCCCGAGACGGAGACGACGACATCCTGGAAGCCGTTCTTCTCGACGTAGTCGCGCAGGCCGAGCCCGAGCGCACGTCGCAGCTGCTCGAGCTCGTCCGCGAACGGCGTCACGCTCGCCTCGACCGCCTCCGCGACCGCGCGCGGGGCAGGCAGCGACAGGGTCGTCGCGACCGGCGGCGCGGTGCGCGACCGCTCGAGGTCGCGGCGCCGCACGTCGCGTAGCCGCCGTCCGATCGCCTCGTTCGGGTCCACGTCGACGATCAGGAGCGCCTCCTCGAACCCGGGAGCGCGCGCCACGACCTCTCCCTCGTCGTCGAGCACGACGGAATGGCCGTCGAAGACGAGCTCGTCCTGGCCGCCGACGAGGTTGCAGAACGCGACGTAGGCCGCGTTGTCACGGGCACGGGTGACGAGCATCTCCTCGCGGTCCTCGGCCTTGCCCCCGTGGTAGGGCGAGGCGGAGAGGTTGACGAGCAGCGTCGCGCCGGCGAGCGCGAGATCGGTCGCGGGCGGGCCGGGTTGCCAGACGTCCTCGCAGATCGTCGGCCCGACCGTCACGTCGCCCAGCTCGAGGAGCAGCAGCTCGCGGCCGGGGGCGAAGTACCGATGCTCGTCGAACACGCCGTAGTTCGGCAGGAAGTGCTTGCGGTACACGCCGCGGACGGCTCCCTCGGAGCAGACGAAGGCGGCGTTCGCGAGATCGCGGTCGAAGGCAGGACCGCCGACGAGCGCGACGATTCCGTCGCACGCGCGCGCGGCCTCGTCGACCGCCTCGCGCGCCGCGCGGACGAAGCCGGGGCGGAGAAGGAGATCCTCGGGCGGATAGCCGGTCACCGCCAGCTCCGGCAGCACGACCAGGTCGGCACCCGCGCGTCGCGCCTCGGCGATCGCGGTGCCGATCCGCCCGACGTTCCCCTCCAGGTCCCCGACCACGACGTTGAGCTGTGCGAGCGCGATCCGCATCAGCGCATCCTCGCGGCGACGGCGCACGCGTTGCCTGTCGGAGGTTTTCGCCTCTCAGTCACAAACGTCACTCTAGCGAGATCCGGAGGTCACGGTGAAGATCGGACACCGCTACCGCGGGCCGCTCACGTCCGCCAACGGCGGCTACGCGGCCGGGCTGCTCGGCTCGCGCCTCGGCGCGAGCGCGGTGGTGACGCTTCGCCTTCCGCCCCCGCTCGAGCGAGGACTCACCGTCCGCGCCGACGGCGAGCGCCTGCTCCTCGTGGACGGCGACCGGCTGGTCGCCGAGGCGGCCCCGGGCGAGCCCGACGTCGTCGCCCCCGAGCCGCCCGCTGCCGCGCTCGCGGCGGAGGCGTCGGCCGGGGTCGGAGCCTGGGGGCCGCCGGAGTTCGCGGAGTGCTTCGTCTGCGGCGAGCGAGACGACGGGAGCGGCCTCGGCATCCACGCCGGCCCGGTCCCCGGCCGTGACGGCCTGGTCGCCGCCACGTGGGTCGCGCGCGACGTCTCGCCGGAAGTCGTCTGGGCCGCGATCGACTGTCCCGGCGCCTATGCCGTCGCCGATTCCGCGCGCGGCGCAACGGTCCTGGAGCGGATGACCGCCCGCGTCGAGCGCCTGCCCGAGGAGGACGAGCCCTGCGTCGTCGCGGGTTGGCCGCTCGGAGCGAATGGACGCAAGCTGTTCGCCGGGACGGCGTTGCACGGCGAGCGGGGCGACGTCCTCGCGCTCGCGCGGCAGGTGTGGATCCTGCCCCGGAACGGCTTGGGCTAGGCGTTCCAGACGCGGATGACGGTCGTCTCCCGCTCGTAGCCGAGCACCGAGATCGTCCCCGTGTCCAGCCGGAGGCGGCGGCCTTCCTCCGGCGGGAGCCCCAGCCACCGCGCCGCGAGGACACGGAGCGCGTGCGCGTGCCCGAACAGGAGGACGTCACCGTCCGCGGCGCGGGCGCGTGCGAGTACACGGTCGACGCGGGCGCCCACCGCGTCGGCCGACTCTCCGCCGGGCGTCGCATGCGTCCAGACCGACCACCCCGGATCGGTCTCGCGGATCGTCGCCGTGGAGACGCCCTCGTAGCGTCCGTAGTTCCACTCGGCGAGGTCGTCGTCGACGACCGCGTCGGGGAAGCCCGCGAGCTCGGCCGTCCGGCGCGCGCGGGAGCGCGGGCTCGTGAGGACGAGCGCGAACACATGACCGTCCAGGCGGGCGGCCAGCGCGCGGGCCTGCTCGACGCCGATGTCGGTGAGCGGAACCTCGGTGACGGAGGTGTGGAGCCAGTCGCGGCTCCAGCTCGTCTGCCCGTGCCGGACGAGCCAGATCTCGGCGGTCGGCGCGGCCATCGCCTCGGTCAGCGGCTCGTGAGCGCCACGAGGATGCCGCCGTCGTCGTCGTACGCCGGAAAGAGGTCGACGAGCACCGGCTTGCGGAGGCCCGCACGGGTCCTCACCTCGAGCTCCTGCCCGAGTCGCCGGACGCCCCATTCGCGCACGAGCTCGAGGGGCGCGGTATCCGAGAGCGACAGTGCCGTCGAAATGTCCTGCCCGATGAGGTCCGTCTCGCGGTAGCCCGTGAGCTCGAACACGCCGCGTCCGACGGCAAGCACCCGCGCATCGCGGTCACAGACGACGAACCCGGTCGACGGGGCGGGGTAGTAGTCCTCGAGCAGCTGGAAGAGGAAGCCGAAGCCGCAGTTCCGGCACTGCGGCGCATTGCTCGTGAACCCCTCGAAGCCGTCGACGTCGACGGAGCGGGTGCGGCAGTTGGGGCAGATGAAGACGGGCATCCGCTCCGATCGTACGGACAGCGGTGTTGCGCCCGCGTAGCGTCGACGGCCGGGGGTTAGTGCTTGCTAACGTAGTGGTTGCTAACAAAGAACGTGATGGGGTGGTGCAATGCGGGCTCGACTCGTTACCGAAGAGAACAAGAAGTGGTGGACGCTCGCGGCGGTGTCGTTCGGGCTGTTCATGATCATGCTCGACAACACCGTCGTGAACGTCGCGCTGCCGTCGATCCAGCGCGACCTCGGCGTCGGGCTCTCGGAGCTCGAATGGATCGTGAGCGGCTACGCGCTCACCTTCGCGGCGCTCATGCTGATCGGCGGAAAGCTCGCCGACGCCTACGGCCGGCGTCTCCTGTTCGTCGTCGGCATCGCGGTGTTCACCCTCGCGTCCCTTGCCTGCGGGCTCGCGACGACGGGTGACATGCTCATCGCCGCGCGCGTCGCGCAGGGCGCCGGTGCCGCCCTGATGAACCCGGCGACGCTCTCGATCATCGCGGCGACGTTCCCGCCGCGGGAGCGCGGCACCGCGATCGGCATCTGGGCGGGCGTCTCCGCGCTCGCGCTCGCGATCGGCCCGCTCGTCGGCGGTCTGCTCACCGACCACGCCAGCTGGCACTGGATCTTCTTCGTCAACGTCCCGGTCGGGATCCTCGGCATCGCCGCGAGCTTCCTCCTGATCGACGAGTCGCGCGACCCGACGCACGAGCGTCTCGACCTTCCGGGCCTCGTGACCTCGGCCATCGGCCTCTTCGCGCTGACCTACGGCCTGATCGAGGCGAACTCGTACGGCTGGGGGTCGGCGCGCATCGTCGGCGCCTTCGCCGTCGCGGCCGTCTCCCTCGCCTCGTTCGTCGCCCTGGAGCGCCGCCAGCGCGCGCCGATGCTCGACCTGACGCTGTTCCGGAACCGCACGTACGTCGGCGCCAATCTCGTCGTCCTCTTCGTGGCGCTCGCGATGTTCGGCGTGTTCTTCTTCGTCTCGCTCTACATGCAGAACGTCCTCGGCTTCTCCGCCGTCCAGACAGGCGCGGCATTCCTCCCGATGACGATCCTCATCATCCTCGTGGCTCCACAGGCCGGCCGGCTCTCCGACCGCTGGGGCTCCCGTGGCCTGATGACGGCCGGGATGCTGCTCGTCTCGGCGCAGCTCCTCTACTTCAGCCGCCTCGACGCGGACTCGACGTTCTGGACGCTCCTCCCCGGGCTGGTGCTCGGCGGTGTCGGGATGGCGATGACGATGACCCCGAGTGCGGCTGCCGCGACCCGAGCGGTCCCCGTCGCGAAGGCAGGCGTCGGCGCCGCCGTGCTCAACGCGTGCCGCCAGGTCGGCGGCTCGGTCGGCATTGCGCTGATGGGCGCGATCATGGCCTCCCAGCTTGCGACGCCGCCGACGATCGAGTCGTTCATGCGCGGATTCGAGCGCTCGCTGCTCGTCGCCGCGGGGATCGCCCTCGCGGGCGCCTTCCTCGCCGCGTGGCTGATCCGCCCGCACGAAATGGCCGCGCGCGGCGAGGGCGAAGAGCCGGAGCCGGTCGTCGTCGAGGCCGCGTGACCGAGACGCGTCCTGTCGTACGACGCCTGCCGGCGGAGGAGCGCCGGCGAGCGATCGTGCGCGCCGCTCTTCGCGTCTTCACGTCGACCAGCTACGCGGGGGCGACGACCGCCGAGATCGCCCGCGAGGCGGGCGTCTCGGAGCCCGTGCTCTACCGGCACTTCGCGTCGAAGCGCGACCTCTGGCTCGCGTGCCTCGACGCGGCGTGGGACGAGACGCGCGCGATGCTCGGGCAGAAGATTGCGCTCTTCGCCCGGGGCGAGACGCCGGCGCCCGGAAAGCACTCCCCGTGGCGGAGCCCGACGATGCCGAACCTCTGGATCCAGGGGCTCACTGAGGCGGGCGAGGATCCCGTCGTCCGACGCGCGATCCGCCGCCACATGCGCGACGTTCACGACTTCGTCGCCGACGAGATCCGGCTCGGCCAGGAGCAGGGCGCGATCCCGGCCGACCGCGACGCGAACGCCGAGGCCTGGGTGTTCATTGGCGGCGGGCTCCTCCGCTCGGTCGCCGATCGGCTCGGAGGCGTCCTGACTGCAGCCGACCTCGAGGCGATCTCGCGCCAGCGCGTGCGCTGGCTGACCGGCCGGTAGCCCTCAGAAGGGGATCCGCAGCAGCCAGAACGCGAGCATTCCGACCGCGATGGCGAGGCCGAGGTTCGCCGTTCGCCACGCGACGAGGGCGGCCGCGACCGCCGCGGCGAGCCGGATCTCGCCCTCGCCGAAGCCGCCCTCGAGCGACGGCGTCACGAGCGCGGCGAACACCGCGATCGGCACGAAGTGCAGGAACCGCACCCAGAAGTCCGGGAGCTCCCGGTGCAGCGCGAGGCCCGCGAAGCGCGACCCGAACGTGACGCCCAGCATCCCCGCGACGGTGAGCCAGAACGTCACGCGACCTCCCGCGCCGCGTCGTCGAGGCGAATCGCGTCGTCCGGGCGCCCGTGGGTCAGGAAGGCGCCGAGCAGGCTTCCCGCCACCCCGGTGACGAGGATCGGAAGCCCGCCCGGCAGGGCGTCGGTCAGGAGGTAGGCGACCGCGCCCGCGACGAGCGCCACCGCCAGCTCGACCTGCGTCCGGACGAGCGGCACGAGCAGCGCGAGGAACGCGAGCGGGAAGATGAGGTCGATGCCGAGCTTCGCCGGGTCGGGGATCGCGCCTCCGGCGAGCGCCCCTGCGAACGTCGCGGCGTTCCAGGCCGCGAACAGGCTCAGCTCCGCGCCGAGCAGGAAGGGGAACGTCCGCTCCTCGCGGGCGGCAACGACCCCGAACGCCTCGTCGGTGAGGAAGTACGCGGCGGCCGGGCGCCGCCAGCCCCGGAGGGAAATCTGGCGACCGAGCGCGAGCCCGTAGAGGACGTGCCGCACGTTCAGGAGGAACGTGGTGAGCACGATCTCGGCGGCGGCCGCGCCCGTCCCGAACATCCCGACTGCGGAGACCTGGGCGCTTCCGGCGAACACGAGGACCGAGAGCGACTGCGTCTCGAGCAGGGAAAGGCCGGCGTCACGGGCGAGCACCGCGTAGGCGAGGCCGAAGGGGATGACGCCGAGCCAGAGCGGCGTGAGCGCCCGGAAGCCGCTCGCGAAGTCCCCCCGGATCATCGTCGCGGCCATCCGTCGATCCTAGGTCGCGACTCGCGGGTGGCCGCGGGAGAGCGTCGAAGCGTATCGTGGAGTGATGCGGATCGTCGCCTGTGCGGTCCTCGCGGCGCTCGTCGGTGCGTCGGGCGCCGCCGCCGCTGGCGCCGACACCCCGGCCGAGGCGAAGCGCGTGGTGCGCGCATGGAGCGCGCGGCTGAACGCCTACGACAACGCCGGTGTCGCGCGCCTCTTCTCACACCCGGCGACATTCGCCCAGGGCGGGGCGGTCCTGCGGCTCGAGACGTCGGCGGACATCGCGCTGTGGCACCGCCTGCTCCCGTGCGCCGGCAGGATCGTGTCGATCGACGTGAAGGGCGACCAAGCGACGGCGGTCTTCTTGCTCGCGAACGGCAAGAACCGTCACTGCGACGCGCCGGGCGTCAGGGCCGCCGCGGTCTTCAGGATCCGGAACGGGAAGATCCGCGCCTGGACGCAGATCCCGGTGCCCCCGCAGGGTCCGGCCGCCTGACCTACGCAGGCGCTGTCTCCGCCATGCGGAGGCAGGCCTCGGCGTCCGTCACAGCGCCCACGTCGGGTACGAGCCGCCGAGGGGCGGGTTCAGGTTGCCTTGCCGATCTCGTGGTGCCAGGGGCGCCACCAGCGCGTGAGGCCTGAATGGTCGCTGCCGCCCTCGCGCGCGATGACGAGGATGTCCCTGTGCGTCGGCTGCCCGAGCCGCTCGTGCGTCCACACGATCACCGCGTCGTTCCCGTCGAAATAGCAGAAGACCCGGCCTCCGGGCTTGTCGGGCCCATGCAGCCAGGGTCGTTCCCCGCCCCACGAGAACGCGTTGCACTTGCCCTTGTCGCGCGGGACGTCCTCGCGGCGTCGTAGCTCGGACGCGTACGCCGCCGCCAGGGCGGAAGCATTGGCGTACATGGAGATCTCCCACCGGTCGGGCATCCCGCTCGCCGGCAGGCACACGGCCGTCTGGACGGCGGACGGCTCGGCGACGCTCTGCCGCCGGCAGTCCTTCCAGAGGGCCGCAGGAACGAGCGCGTCGAGACCGGCATCTGCGGCGAGCGTCGCGGTGCCGCTCGACCCCGCACCCGTTGCCGGGAAGGCGTTGCTGCCCTCCGTGTGGTCGCCCGCGGTCAGGTACACCACCCCCGCCGCGGTGAGCGCTGCGAGGCCGATGACGCCGGCTGCGAGCTTCCAGCCGAACTGGCGGCCCGGCTTCCCGAAGAACATCAGCACCCAGCGGTTCGTGGACGGGGCGTCGTGCTCGGAGTAGACCTGCAGGATGTGGATCGGGTCGCTGATGTTCTTGAGGTGCACCCGTCCGCGATCGCTGAACGTGAGCCCCTCCATCCGCCCGGCGAGCCGGTAGGTGGCCTCCGTGACGACCACCTCGCCTCCGTGCGCGCGCCCGCACAGGCGCGCAGCGACGTTCAGAGCGGCGCCGCGGAAGCTCCCGTCCTCGAGCGCCACCGCCTCGCCGGAATCGATCCCGATCCCCACGCGGAGGGGGAGGTCGTGGTCGAGCGCGGCCTCCTCGTCGAAGCGTGCCTGCAGGGCGACGGCGCACCGGATCGCCTGGCGCGCCGACGCGAACACGGCGAGGGCCTCGTCGCCACGGATCTCCACGACCTTCCCGCCGTGCGTCTCCACGTCCTCGGTGACGAGGTCGACGAACTGGGCCGTCAGCCCGGCCGCGGCCTCGGCTCCGAACTCGTCGGTGTACCGCGAGTAACCGCGGATATCGGCGATCAGGAACGTGTGGATGCCCGGCTGTCCCGTGCTCATGACCCTTCAGTATGGACCGCGCCCGGCGCGGATTCGTACGGGTGACCGAACCCCGCGAACGGGGCTGGCCCAGTCCGTCTTGGCTGCGTGGCCGTCGCGGCCGTGGCGATGTCGGGCGCCAAAGGGGGCAGGCAGGGAAAGATGGTTTCCGCCGCCCACAATGAAAACGCCCCCGGCTGCGGCTTCCGGGGGCGTTTCCGATGAGGCGACCCCACCTGGGGGCGTCGGTCGGAGCTCATGGCTCTGCGGCCCAGCCACGCTGTTCTCCGATCCGCCGCCGATCCCGTCGGTTGCGCCCCTGCACCACATCCTGGCGTCTGGCTGCGGTGCCTGGTGGCCTGACTGTAGGGGGCCTGTCCCGAAAAGTCAAGTAGCTCGGTCAAGTGATCCAGGATATGCTTCACTTCACCCATGCATCCCCGTTCTCAGCAAAGGGTTCACCCCATCGGGGGAGGACGCTCCGGGCGGGCGACGGCTTGAGTGACAACGAGATGCGCCACCCGGCCGTCACCGCCCGGCCCATGACCCGAGCCGGAACTGCCTCCATCGGGGACCGCGTCCGTGCGCTCCGCACGGGGGCCGGTCTCACCCAGACGGAGCTCGCCGGTGATCGCTTCTCGAAGGAGTACGTCAGCCAGATCGAGCGCGGGAAGACGCGCCCCACGGACGAGACCGTCGCCTGGCTGGCCGAGCGGCTCGGAGTCGACGCTCAGTTCCTCTCTCACGGCGTGTCCGCGGACGTGCGGGCGCGTGTCGAGGCCCACCTGGCCCGCGCCGAGGCGCTCAGCGAGGCACATAACGACCGCGACGCGGTCGACGCCTTCCGCGAGGCGCGAGCGGAGCTCGCATCCCTCGCGTCGCCCGACCTCGAGCTGCGCACGCTCGCCGGCGAGGGCTGGTCGCTGCAGGAGATCGGCTCGGCTCGTGACGCGATCGACGTGCTGCAGACAGCCCGCGAGCTGAGCGAGTCGCCGGCCTTCTCGGACGTCGACCGCGCCGACGTGCTCTTCCGGCTCGGCTGCTGCCGGTACCGGCTCTCGAGCATCCCGAGCGCCATCGCGCTCTTCGACGAGGCGCTCGAGCTCGCGGAGCGCACCGGGCTGCCGTGCGACCTCCTTCGCGCCCGCATCCTCGCCTGGCGCTCACGCTGTCGCCGTCGGCAGGCCGACTACGAGGCAGCGCGCGAGGACGTCGAGCGCGCGATCGAGCTCGCCCAGGCGATGGACGACCCGCGGGTCGTCGCCGGCACGTACTTCCAGGCGTCGCTCGTGGCCGAGAAGATGGGCCACTGGGTGCTCGCGCGACAGTACGCGCAGCAGGCAAAAGCGATCTACCAGGATCTCAACGACGAACGGAACACCGGCCGCCTCATGCTGAACCTCGGCGGCCTGCAGCTCCTGCTCGGTCACCCCGAGCAGGCGATCGACCATCTGACGGCGTCGTTCGCGCTCGCCGTCGAGGCCGGCTCGCAGCCGGACGCCGCGCAGGCTTTGGGGAGCCTCGCGGCCGTCCACGAGCACCTCGGCGACCACGACGCGGCCGACGAGCATGCACGCAAGGCACTCGCGCTCCTCGAGGGGCGCGAGGACTTCCTCGACGAGATCGGCCAGTCGAACCTCGTGCTGGGTCGCTCGTTGCTGGAGCGGGGCCGCCTCGACGAGGCGGAGCAGTGCTTCCGGACCGCGGACTCTGCGTTCGAGCAGATGGAGTCCCTCGGGCACCGGACGGGGGCGTGGGTAGCGCTGGGCGACCTTGCGGAGCGTCGGGGAGACGTCCGCGAGGCAGCGCGCTGGTACCGCAACGCCGCCGAAGCACTTGCCGTCGTCCGCTTCTGAGGAAAGGAGGTTCGAAGTGAGCAGAGCGCGTCTCACCCTGCTGCTTGTGAATGCAGCGCTTTTGGCCGCGTGGCTCGGGCAGTTCCGCGGTCCGCACAAGACCTTCTCCGACGGCGACTAAGCTCCTGGCGACCCTCGCTGCGGCTACCGTTGGGCCTTGTGAGACGGCCCGCCGCAGCATGCCTCCTCACCGCGGTCGCGGTGCTGGCCGCCGGCTGCGGCGGCTCGGACGGGGGCGACGACGCTGCCGGAACGACTGCGCCGACCACGACCGCGGCGCCGCCTCAGACCGACACGCTGGAGGATCTGTGGCGCGCGCCGGGTGAGGACGTCGCCGTCGTTCCGGGCACGTCCGACCACAAGGTCGGCGTCAACCGGGTCTCGTTTCTCGTCGTCGACAAGCAGGGCGCGCTGGTCGAGCGGCCGACGGCCCGCGTCTGGGTTGCCCGCGGCCTGAAGCAGGCGCCGTTCGCGGAGACCACCGCGCGCCTCGAGCCGATCGGCGTCCCCGGCGGCGAGAGCGCGGGCGTCGGGGGCATCTACGTCACGCGGATCACGACGCCGACGCCGGGCAAGTACTGGATCATGGCCGAGCCCGTCGGCGGCAAGAAGATCCAGGCGCTCGGCAACGTCGTCGTCGCGAGGAAGAGCGCGGCGCCGTCCGTCGGCGACCGCGCGATCCCCTCGAAGACGCCGACGCTAGCGTCGACCGGCGGCGACATGTCCGAGCTGACGACGTCCCGCCACCCGGATCGCGCGCTGTACCGCACCTCGGTCGCGGAGGCGATGGCGGCGAAGCGGCCGTTCGTGGTCTCGTTCGCGACGCCGCAGTACTGCCAGACGCGCACGTGCGGGCCGACGGTTGACGTCGTCTCCGCGGTGCGGAAGGCGCAGCCGGCGTCGAGCGACGTCGACTTCATCCACGTCGAGATCTACCAGGACAACGACCCCGCGAAGGGGGTCAACCGCTGGGTCAAGGAGTGGCGGCTCCCGACCGAGCCCTTCACGTTCGTCGTCGACGGGACCGGTGTCATCCGGTCGAAGCTCGAGGGCGCGTTCTCGGTCGACGAGCTGGAGCGCGCCGTCGGCGCCGTTCGCTGACCTCCGGTCGATCGGGCGCCGTGCGGCCGGATACGCTGGCGCCCATGTCCCGGGTCCTCACTGTCGCTGCCCGTCGGCGAGCGCGTCGGCATCGCGTTCTCCGGCGGCCTCGACACCACCGTCGCGGTCGCCTGGATCCGTGAGAAGGGCGCGATTCCCTATGCCCTGACCGCCGACCTCGGCCAGGCCGACGAGCCCGACGTGACTGGGATCCCGGCCCGCGCGAGGGAGGTCGGCGCCGAGGAGGCGATCCTCGTCGACTGCCGCGCGCAGCTCGTCCACGAGGGCCTGGTGGCGCTCCAGTGCGGGGCGTTCCACGTCGCGTCGGGCGGCAAGACCTACTTCAACACGACGCCCCTCGGCCGCGCGGTGACGGGGACGATGCTCGTGCAGGCGATGCACGAGCACGGCGTCGACGTGTGGGGCGACGGATCGACGTACAAGGG
The DNA here is from genome assembly GCA_963797805.1 of uncultured Actinomycetes bacterium. Lineage (GTDB taxonomy): Bacteria > Actinomycetota > Thermoleophilia > Gaiellales > Gaiellaceae > Gaiella. The sequence continues at coordinate 123,924 of CAWCRC010000009.1, forward strand.
GAACGACATCGAGCGGTTCTTCCGCTACGGGCTGCTCGCGAACCCCGGGCTCCGCATCTACAAGCCGTGGCTCGACCCGCTGTTCGTGGAGGAGCTCGGCGGCCGACAGGAGATGAGCGAGTGGCTCGAGGAGCGTGACCTGCCGTACCGCGCGAGCGCGGAGAAGGCCTACTCGACCGACGCGAACATCTGGGGCGCGACGCACGAGGCGAAGGAGCTCGAGCTGCTCGATCGCTCGATGCACCTCGTCGAGCCGATCATGGGCGTCCGCCACTGGGACCCTGCGGTGCCGATCGAGCCCGAGGTCGTCCGCGTGCGCTTCGAGCAGGGCTGGCCCGTGGCGCTCGACGGCGCGTCGTTCGACGACCGCGTCGCGCTCGTACTCGAGGCGAACGCGATCGGAGGCCGGCACGGGCTCGGCACCTCCGACCAGATCGAGAACCGGATCATCGAGGCGAAGAGCCGCGGGATCTACGAGGCGCCGGGGATGGCGCTGCTCCACGTCGCGTACGAGCGGCTCGTGAACGCGATCCACAACGAGGCGACGCTCGACAACTACCGGATGAGCGGCCGCCGCCTCGGCCGGCTCCTCTACGAGGGGCGCTGGTTCGACCCGCAGGCGCTGATGCTGCGGCAAAGCCTCCAGGCGTGGATCGGGAGCGCGGTCACCGGCGAGGTGACGATCGAGCTCCGACGGGGCGACGACTACACGATCCTCGACACCGTCTCGGAGAATGCCACGTACCACCCCGAGCGGCTCTCGATGGAGCGCGTCGAGGACGCGGCCTTCGGCCCGCTCGACCGGATCGGGCAGCTGACCATCCGGCAGCTCGACATCGAGGACTCCCGCGACAAGCTCTCCCTCTACGGCCGCCTCGGGCTGACGGGCGGCGACGCGACGCTCGGCTCGCTGATGCCGGCCGAAGGCGACGACGGTTAGGAGGGCCTGGCGAAACAGATGCCATGTCCCCAGGGCAGCGCTGGATCGCCGTGATGCAGCGTCCTGGGTCGCATCCATATCCACCGATATGGACGCTCCCTGCGTCCTTGCCTCAGGACGACCAGCGGCACCCTGGCGACGGGGCCATTTCGCAAGCCCTCCTAGACGTCGTCGCCCGCGCGCTCGACGACCACGACCGGAACGCGGGCGGCGGGGCTCAGGCGGAGCAGCGCGCGGACGAGCTCTGCGCAGTCCTCTGGCTGGATCATCTCGGCAGGGTCGATTCCCGTCCACGTCGTCATCGGCGTGTCGACGAACGCGGGGCAGAGCGCCGTGACGCGCACGCCGGCATCCGCCTCCTCGCGTGCGAGCGAGCGGCTGAGCGAGATCAGCGCCGCCTTGGCGGCGCCGTAGGCCGCGAGCCCGGGCGTGGGGATCGTCCCGGCGATCGACGCGAGGTTCACGACATATCCGCGCGCCTCGCGCAGCGCCGGCAGCGCCTCGCGCGTGACGAGGAACGCGCCGCGAAGGTTGACGGCCTGCTGGAGGTCGAACGGCTTCGTCTCCATGTCTCCGATCCGGCCGGCGATGCCGACACCGGCCGAGTTGACGAGCACGTCGAGCCCACCGTGGGCCTCGACGTGCGTCACGACGAGCCGCGCGCAGTCGTCCTCGTCGCGGACGTCGACGGAGACCGCGGTCGCCTCCAGCTCGGCGGCGGCGGCCTCGAGCCGCTCGACCTTCCTGGCCGCGAGCGTGAGCGTGTACCCCTCCTCGCGGAGCATTCGGGCGATGGCCAGGCCGATGCCCGACGAGCCTCCTGTGATCAGCGCGCTCGGCATCCGCCGATCCTTGCACAGGAAACGTGGGGGAACCCATGGTTCCCCCACGGGCCCCCCTCCGCGCGGCGTCCCGGACACGCGCGGCGGGCCTCCCGGCCGGCAAAGCCGGCCTCCGGCCGCACAGGCGGCGACCGCCGCCGGCGCCTGGCCCGATTGCGACGCCTACACTCGAAGGCATGAGCACGGTCGAGGGCCTCACCAGCCTCGCGAAGGCCGGCGGGTGCGCCGCGAAGTACTCCGCGGCACGGCTCGAGGAGCTGCTCGCCGGGATCGTCCCGACCGAGGCGCACGACCTCATCGTCGGCCTCGACCCCGCCGACGACGCCGCCGTCTACCGGCTCGACGACCACACGGCGCTCGTCTTCACGGTGGACTTCTTTCCGCCCGTGGTGGACGACCCGCGGACGTTCGGCCGGATCGCCGCGACGAACGCGCTCAACGACGTGTTCGCGATGGGCGGGCGGCCGCTGCTCGCGCTCTCCGTCACGGCGTTCCCGGAGGAGCTCCCGGTCTCGGTGCTCGGCGACGTGCTCGCCGGGGCGGCGGAGGCGACGCGGGAGGCGGGCGCGATCCTGGCCGGCGGCCACACGATTCGCGATGACGAGCCGAAGTACGGGCTCGCCGTCGTCGGGACGGTCCACCCCGACGGCGTGTGGCTGAAGAGCGGGGCCCGGCCGGGGGACGTCGTCTTCCTGACGAAGTCCCTCGGGACGGGTCTCGTCCTCCAGGCGACGCGCGACGGTCACGCACCCGAAGGGTCGCTCGAGGCCACGATCGAGGTGATGTGCGAGCTCAACCGCGACGCCGCCGATGCGCTGCGCTCGTTCACGCCGAACGCCGTCACCGACGTCACGGGCTTCGGCCTGCTCGGCCACGCCCACGAGACCGCCCTTCGCTCGGAGGTCCGCATCGTCCTCGAGGGACGCGCGCTGCCGGCGCTTCCCGGGGCGCTCGAGGTCGCGCGGGCGGGCGTGCGGACCGGCGGCGACCGCCGGAACCGCGAGTTCGCGGCCGCCCACGTGACCAGCTCGGCCTCGCCCGAGCTCGAGGCGCTCGGGTACGACCCACAGACCGCGGGCGGGCTCCTCGTCACGCTCCCGGCGGAGAAGCGCGCCGTGCTCGAGGCGACCTTCGCCGGGGGCGGGCTCCCGCTCCATCCCGTAGGTCGCGTCGAGGCGGGCAGCGGCGTGTCGCTCGAGCCGTGAGGCTGCGCGAGCGACTCCGCGGGCCTGTCGCTCCCGTCCGGTTTCTCCGGATCGCGACGGCCTCCGTTGTTGCGCTCGGGCTCGTCGTCACGTCGGGCGCCTTCGTCCGGCTGACCGGCTCGGGCCTCGGTTGCGACAACTGGCCGCGGTGCGGCGACACGCCGTTCCCCGCGAAGGACTTCCACGCGATGGTCGAGTTCGGCAACCGCGTGGTGGCGCTGGTCGGGATCCTCGCCGCGCTGGTGACGTGGCTCGCGTCGCGACGGGTGGACGGCCTCGACCGATGGGTACGGCGGACGTCGCTTGCGGCATTCGTCGGCACGGTGGCCCAGATCCCGCTCGGCGGGATCACCGTCATCCTCGACCTCCATCCCCTCGCGGTGATGTCCCACTTCCTGCTCGCGCTGGTGGTTGTCGCGCTCGCGGTCGTCGTCGCGCTCGAGGCATGGGCCCACGCGCGCGGCCGCGGGGCGCCGGTCGCCCCCCGCTGGCTGCGTGTCGTGGCGCTGGTGGGGATCGCCGGCTGCGCGGTGATGGTTGTGACCGGTGCGATCGCGACCGCGTCCGGCCCCCATCCCGGCGCCGACGACGCGGTCGCGCGACTCGGGCTCGAGATCCGCGACACGGTCTACGTCCATGTCCGCGCGACGGCGGTGTACGGAATCGGCTTTCTGCTCGTCGCGTGGCAGCTCCTTCGCGTCCGACGCGAGGCACCGGGCGTCGTTCGGCTCGCGGCCGTGCTCCTCGCAGTCCTTCTGGCACAGATGCTCGTCGGCGAGATCCAGTACCGGAATGCCTTGCCGTGGGGCCTGGTACTCGTCCATGTCACACTCGGCGCGACGATCTGGGCGCTGACGGTCGCGGTCGCGCACACGCTCTGGCGGCCGGCGCTGCCGCTCGTCGCACCTGCGACCGAGCGGTCGACCGTCGTGCGGGAGCCCCTGCACTCGGGATAGGAGGACCCGGGCCGGTCCGCCGAGCCCTCGTCAGGGTTCGCGCGGTTACGCTGTCCGTATGGCGCTACCCGACCTCCGCATCGCCGAGCGGCCGACGCTCCGCCGGCCGATCCTGATCTCGGCGTTCCGCGGCTGGAACGACGGCGGCCAGGCGGCGACGGTCGCGGCGAGCTACCTCGCACGCCAGTGGAAGGCGGAGCGGTTTGCCGACATCGACCCGGAGTCGTTCATGGACTTCCAGGCCGTGCGTCCGACCGTCACCCTCGACGAGGGGCTGACGCGACGGATCGAGTGGCCGGAGAACGCATTCCACTACGGGGCGATCCCCGGCGCGGAGCGAGATGCCGTGATCCTGCTGGGCGTCGAGCCCAACTACCGCTGGCGAGCGTTCAGCGACCTCGTCGTCGGCCTCGCGCGCGATCTCGGCGTCGAGCTCGTCGTCACGCTCGGCGCGCTACTCGCCGATGTCCCGCACACGCGCCCGGCGCCGGTGACCGGCGCCGCGACCGATCCGCGGCTCGTCGAGGAGCTCGGGCTGCAGCTCTCGCGCTACGAAGGCCCGACGGGGATCGTCGGCGTCCTCCACGACGCCTGTCGCACCGCGGAGCTCCGCTCCGTGAGCCTCTGGTCGGCGGTCCCTCACTACGTCTCGCTGGCGCCGAGCCCGCGCGCGGCGAAGGCGCTGTGCGTCCGCCTTGCCGACCTCGTCGGCGCGCCGATCGAGACGACAGAGCTCGACGAGGCCGAGGAGGAGTACGCCGCCCAGGTGAGCGAGGCCGTCGCGTCCGACCCGGACACGCAGGCGTACGTCGAGGAGCTCGAGCGCCGTGCCGACTCGATCGAGTCGTTCTCGGAGGGGGGAGAGCTGCCGAGCGGCGACACCCTCGCCGCCGAGCTGACGCGGTTTCTCCGCGAGCGCGACCGCGAACGGCGCGAGCCCTCGCCGGACGACCCGGACGAGACCTAGGCCTCGGCGGCGGGAGCCGGCTCCGGCACCTCGCCCGACGCCTCGGGCGCTGATCCGTTCGGCTCCGGCTCGGCCCCGTCCGGCGTCGCCTGTGCGTCGACGGCGGCCTGCCCATCGCCGCCCGTCGCGGGGGCGTCCGCCGTGCGGCGCTTGCGTCGCCGCCGGCGCGACTTCCGCGCCGGCGCCTTCGGGGCGGGGAGGCTCTCGGCGAGCGCCGTGGCGATCTCGTGGATCGAGCCGAGCTCCTCGCGGGCATGGTCGAGCGTCTGGTTCGCCCGCGGCGTGTAGCCCTCGGCCGAGGCGAGCAGCGCTGACCCGACGGGCACCGGGAGCGCGGCGGCGATCTTCACGAGCTGCACGACGTTCTCCTCGTGCCGGTGGCCTCGCGAGTTGGCGACCGCGCCGAGGAGGCGCTTCGCCTCGGGGAACTCCTGGCTCGCCTTCCGGTCGAGTGTCTTGCGCACCGAGCGCGCGAGCCGCCACGTCCAGCGGCTGAGGATCTGGTCGGGCGCGTTCGCCTTTCCGTCACCGACCGCGCGGAGCAGAATCCGGACGCCCGCGGCGCGGTCCTTCTCCCACGGGGGCGCCTGCGTGACGAGCGTGACGAGGTCGTCGAAGTCGGCGCGCTCGACGGGGGTCGCGACGCGGTCGGCGAGCGCGGTCATGCGGAGCCGGCGGTTCGGGTTCTCGGCGGCGCAGACCGCGAGGAACGTCTCGAGCGCGCCCTTGCCGGCTCGGCCCTCCGTGAACTTCCGCGCGAACTCCGCCCGCTGGTCGAACCGGATCTGGCGCCCCGCGATGGTGGCCCAGAAGCGCTGCTCGTCGTCGTCGAGGAACTTCGGGTCGACGCGCTGCCACTCGCGCTGGATCACAGCCAGCCGTCGCGCGACGTCCTGCGTGACCGGCACGAGCCACGGCGCCGGCGAGAGCTTGCGGCGCGCGCGACGCGCCGAGCGACGGCGTGGCGCAGGCGTGACGCGCGCTCCCTCGCGATAGAAGTCCGAGTCGAGCAGCGAGTGGAGCGAGACGACGCGCTCGGAGTGCGTGGCGCCCTTCGGCACGAAGTCGACGACGATGCCCGCCTCCTTGCGCGGATGGGTGCGCATGATCCGGCCGATCCGCTGCTGGTAGACGCGCTTCGACGCCGTCGGCGCGAGGTGCATGCAGACCGTCGCCCGCGGGGAGTTCCACCCCTCCGCGAGCAGCTGCGCGTTGATGAGGACGTTGATCTCGCCTCGCTCGTACGCCGCGAGCGTCTCGGCGAGCTCGCGCGGCGGCGTCCGCCCCGAGACGGCCATCGTCTTGAGGCCTGCGGCCCGGAACTCCTGCGCGAGGTTGTACGCGTGGTCGACGCCGGCCGCGTAGACGATGCCGGGGGTCGGGCCGAAACGGTCGCGGTAGAGGCTGGCGGCCGCCTGGTTGAGCGCGGTGTGGTCGAGTGCCGCGGCCAGCGCGCGCTCCTCGAAGTCCCCGCCGACGATCGGCACCGAGTTGATCGCGGCGACCGGCGGGACGCGAAGGGAGCGGAGCGGCGCGATCAGCCCGCGTCGCGCGGCGTCCGTGAGCGGGAGGTCGTCGACGGAGGCCGGGAAGACGTCCGAGACCTGCTTCGCGATGAGCTCCTCGGTCGCCGTCATCCCGATGTAGAGCGGCTCCGAGAAGCGACGGATCGCCGTGGAGGTCTTCTCGCCGAGCGCCGTGTGCGCCTCGTCACAGATGACGAGCGCGTAGGCGCTCCGCGAGACCTCGTCCGCGTGGCGCGCGAACCAGGCATACGTCTGGATCGTGAGCGGGTTGCTCGGCGCCGCCGATTCGTCTCCGCGCTCGATCGCGTCGGTCAGGCGGTCGCCGTAGCCCTCGGTCGTGAGGTCGCGGCGGAACTGATCGACGAGCAGCCGGCGGTGCGTGAGGATCAGCACGCCGAGGTGGCGCGCCGAATCGACGAAGCCCGCGGCGGCGATCGTCTTGCCGGAGGCGGTCGGGTGGCGGAACCGGTAGCGCCGCGAGGCGCCGGGGTCGTCGACCTCGAGCTCGGCCTCGGGCTCCTCGTCGATGAGCCCTGCGTCCTCGTCGTCCTCGTCCTCGACCTCGTCGACGAGCTCCGCGACGGCGCCGTTCGCGGAGCCGTTCCCGTTCTCGTCGACGCTTCGCTGGGTCGCCGCGATGAGCTCGGTCAGCATCCCGGCGAGCGCGTCGCTCTGGTGGCGGCGGAGGGTCGTGCCGGCCGCCGTCTGCGGGGGCTCGGCGGCGAGCACCCGCTCGAGGCCGAGCATCAGCCCGTAGCGGACTTTCCAGCCGGGGCTCGGGCTGCGGAGCCCGGCCGCCATCTCCTCGGCCGCGTCGTCGAGCGCGCGCCGCCGGGCGGTGCCGGGCGCGAGCGCGACGTCCGCGTCCTCGCCGGGGTGGAGGAAGGGCTCGCCGTACCACTTCTCGGCGCGCGCAGCGGCCTGCTCCAGCTCGGCGCGCTCGGAGGAAGGGGTCGAAGTGATGGTGGTCTTCTGCATGTGTGCAGCAGCCTCGATACGCGCCGCCCAACCGTCACAACCGTTCGAGGAAGGCAGCTCGCGCGGGCGAGTTCCGCGCCGGCGTCGCTGCACCTCGGAGAGTACCGGAATGCGCCGGACGTGGATAGGTGTCGGTGCGCTACTCCGTGCCGAGCGGCGCGCCCGTGACCCGCTCCGAGACGCCCGTCTGGTCGAGGTGCCTCGTAATCCCGCCGCGGAAGAACGGGTAGCCGGCGCCGAGGATCAGGCAGGCGTCGATCTCCGCCGCCGAGGCGACGACGCCGTCGTCGAGGATGTGCCGCGCCTCGTCGGCGAGCGCCTCGAGGATCCACTCGTGGATCTCGTCGACGGTCGCCCGACCCTCCTTCTCCTCGAGCGACGGAAGCTCGCCGTCGGCGAGCGACTGGAGCGTCGGCGAGAGCGGGAACCGGTCGGGGAACGCCGCGTTGAGCGTGTGGAGCACGTGGTTCGCGACCCGGGGGCCGACCATCGCGAGGAGCGCCGACGGCGGCATCGGGATCCCGAGCCGGAGCGCAGCCTCGTCGGTCTCCTCGAACGTGTTCCCCGACTCGAGCGCCTGCATGAGGACGGTCGACTGCCGGGTCAGCATCCGGTTGACGACGAACGCCGGCGCGTCCTTCACGAGCACGCCGCGCTTACCGAGCTTCCGGGTGACGTCCCAGGCGGTCGCGAGCGTCGCGTCGTCCGTTGCGGGCGTCCGGACGACCTCGACGAGCGGAAGCACGGCGACGGGGTTGAAGAAGTGGAGGCCCACGACCCGCTCCGGATGCTCGAGGCCCGCGCCCATCGCCTCGACCGAGAGGGACGACGTGTTGGTGACCAGCAGGCACTCCGGAGACACGACTCCCTCGAGCGCGTCGAAGACGTCCTGCTTGACGCCGAGCTCCTCGAAGACCGCCTCGAGCACGAGATCGCAACCCGCGTAGGCCTCGATCCCGCTTTCGGCGGTGACGATCGAGCCGAGGAAACGCGCCTTCCCCTCGGAGAGCCGACCCTTCGCGACCAGCCCGGCGAGCTCGCCGTGGATCGATGCAACGGCCTCCCCGGCGCGCTCGGCGTCGACGTCCGTGAGCACGACGGGGACCTCGAGTCGACGCAGGAAGAGCGTCGCGAGCTGGGATGCCATGAGCCCGGCGCCGACGACGCCGACGCGCTGGATCCGCCGCGGCGGCACCTCGGGGAGGCCGGCCGGGCGCTTGATGCGCCGCTCGACGACGTCGAAGGCGTAGATCGACGCCTGCGCCTGTGCGCCGGGGAGGAGCTCGGCGAGCGCCTCGGCCTCGGCGGCATACCCTTCGGAGAGCGTCCACGAGGCCGCGCCCTCGATCAGCTCGAGTGCCGTGTAGGGCGCCGGAGCCTGGCCGTGGACGGCGTCGTCGACGCGCGAGCGCGCCTTGCGGACGACCTCCGCCACGTCCGAAAGATCGGCGGCCGGCTCGCGTTTGCCCTCGCCCGCCTCGATGCGCCCGAGCAGGAGCTCGAGCGACTCGTCCACGAACTCGACCGGGTCGAGCACGTGGTCGACGAGACCGAGCTCGAGCGCGTCCGCCGCGCGGCTGAGGCGGTTCTGCCTCAGGGGGTTGTCGACGATGAGCTTCACGGCCGCGCTCGCGCCGACGAGTCGCGGCACGAGTTGCGTGCCGCCCCAGGCCGGGAACAGCCCGAGGAACACCTCGGGGAAGCCGACGTGGCGGACGTTCGACGCCATCGTGCGGACGTCGCAGTGGAGCGCGAGCTCCAGCCCGCCGCCGAGCGCCGCGCCGTTCACGGCGGCGAGCGTCGGGAAGGGCAGCTCGCGGAGCCGTCCGAAGAGCTCGTGCCCGGCGGCGGCGCCTTCACGCGCGCGCTCGGCGGTGATTCCCGGGAACTGGGTGATGTCGGCCCCGGCCGCGAAGACGAGCGGCTTGCCGGTCACCAGCAGGCCGCGCCAGTCGCGCGTGCGGAGCCGGCCGAGCACGTCCTCGAGCGAGCGGAGCGCGGCCTCGCCGAACGTGTTCGGCTTCCGCCAGTCGGCCCCGTTGTCGATCGTCACGAGCGCGACCGGGCCGACGCGCGTGACGAGCTTCTGCAGGTGGAACCGCGTGACGGGATCGCTAGCCATGGCGCGCGTTCTCCCAGAGGAGCGCCGCGCCCATGCCCATCCCGATGCAGAGCGCCGTCAGCCCGTAGCGGACGTCCGGCCGCTGCTCGAAGCCGTAGGCGAGCTGCGCCATCAGCCGCACGCCCGTCGCGGCGAGCGGGTGGCCGCAGGCGATCGCGCCCCCGTACGGGTTGAGACGCGGATCGTCCGGGGCGACCTCCATCGCGTCGCACCAGGTCAGCACCTGGACGGCGAACGGCTCGTTCAGCTCGAACAGGCCGACGTCGTCGATCCCGATCCCCGCGCGCTCGAGCACGCGCTGCGTCGCCGGCACCGGGCCGAGGCCCATCAGATGCGGCTCGACGCCCGCATACGCGAAGCCGACGAGGCGCATGCGCGGCTGGAGGCGGAGCTCCGAGGCAGCCGCCTCCGACGCCAGGAGAGCGGCGGTCGCGCCGTCTGTGAGCCCGGCCGAGTTACCGGCCGTCACGCGGCCGCCGGGCCGGAACGGCGTGCGCAGCTCCGCGAGGCCCTCGAGGGTGGTCTCGGGACGCAGGAACTCGTCGCGATCGGCAACGGTCCAGCCCTCGTCCGTGAAGACGCTCATCGGGACGACGGTTCGCGCGAACACGCCCTCGGGCCCGGCCCAAGCCGCGGACGCGCGCCGCTGCGACTCCGCGGCATAGCGGTCGGCGGCCTCCTTCGTCAGCTGGGGGAACTCGTCGTGGAGGTTCTCCGCCGTCTGGCCCATCACCGCGGCGCTCTCGTCGATCAGCCGCTCGGCGATGAACCGGGGGTTGAAGTCGACGTCCTCGCCCATGGGATGGTGGCCCATGTGCTCGACCCCACCCGCGATCGCGAGGTCGCACGCGCCCATCGCGATCTCGCCCGCCGCGGCTGTGGTCGCGGTGAGCGCGCCCGCGCACATCCGGTCGACGGCGAAGCCGGGGACGGTGTGGGGGAGACCGGCGAGGAGGCCGACGTCGCGGCCGAGCGTCAGCCCCTGGTCGCCGACCTGCGCGGTCGCGGCCATGACGACGTCGCCGATTCGCTCGGGCGGTGCGTCCGGGTTCCGGCGGAGCAGCTCGCGGACGACCTTGACGCCCATGTCGTCGGCGCGGGTCTTCCAGAAGAGCCCGCCCGGGCCTGCCTTGCCGAACGCGGTCCGGACGCCGTCGACGTACACGACCTCCTGCAGCTCGCGCGCCACGAGCGGAGCATAGCGAGGTTGACTGACCGTTCAATCAGGACGGGCGCGCGACCGGTGCGGTTGTACCGTGGCGACGTGGACTGGGTGGTGAAGCGCGCATGGGCGGAGGCCGAGCACGAGCGCCGGCTCGCGACACCCGCTGCCGAGGGCGAGCGCGACGACCTGCGGCTCGCGGGGATCGCCGGCGCGTCGTGGGCGGGTGGGCTCGCGGCGCTGATGCTCGGCGACGACGGGGGCGCGGGAGCACTCCTCCGCCGAGCGGCGGACGAGTACCGGACGAGCTGGGATGCCGCGCCGGGCGCGAGCTGGGGGCGGCCGATCGCCATGCTCCGCTGCCGCCTCATCGCGGGCGACACCGCGGGCGCGCGAGCGGACGCCGATGCGGCGCTCGCGGCCGGCGCGCTCGAGGCGACGGGCCCGATCGGCGGCTACTGCGCGGCACTGGCCCTCCTCGTCCTCGGCAGGGACGAGGAGGCCCTTCCCGTCGCCGGGCGACTCGGGGTCGAAGGGCTCGACCCCGTGGCGGTCGCGCACGCTCTCGACGCTCTGGCGCGCAACGACCCCGCGGCCTACGAGGTGAGCCGCCGAGGCGTCCTCGCCTCGTTCGAGTCGCGCGAGGCCTACCTCGAGGACGTCCCGGTCGCGGACACCGTCCTCGTCCTCGACGCCCTCGCCGACGAGCGTGGGATGGAGATGGAGCCGCTGTCGTCGTCCTTGCTGCCCGGCGCCGCCTGACGCTCAGTCCGAGCCGGCCGCGAGCTCCCGCCCGCGCACCATCGCCGCCTGGATCGCGTTCAGGAACGCGGCGCGCACGCCGGCGGACTCGAGCTCGCGGATCGCGGCGATCGTGGTGCCGCCCGGTGACGTGACCATCTCCCGTAACTCGACGGGGTGGAGCTTCTCGTCACGGAGCTGCTTCGCGGTGCCGAGCATCGTCTGGACGACGAGCTGGGTCGAGATCTCGCGCGAGAGGCCGAGCAGCAGGCCCGCCTCGATCATCGCCTCCGCCAGGAGCGCGAAGTACGCGGGGCCGGAGCCGGAGACGGCGGTCACGGCGTCCATGTGCTTCTCCGGCACGCGGACGACCGAGCCGAGGTGGGCGAGCGCCTCCTCCGCGAGCGTCACGTGCGCGTCGTCCGCGTGTGCGCCGCCGCAGAGGCCGGCGACTCCCTCGTGCACGGTCGACGGCGTGTTCGGCATCGCCCGGACGACGGGGACGCCGGCCGCGAGGTGGCGCTCGATCGTCGCGGTGGGTGTCGCGGCGGCGACGGTGAGCACCGTCTGCTCGGGCGTTATCGCCGTCCCGATCTCCCCGAGGAGCGCGTCGATGTCCTGCGGCTTGACGGCGACCACGACGAGCGCGGCGCCCGACGCCGCCTCCACGTTGCTCGACGTAACGTGGATCCCGTAGCGCTCGCCGAGGTCAGTGAGGCGCTCGGGGCGTCTCGTCGAGGCGACGATGTCGCCGGGACCGCGCCAGCCCGACGAGAGGAGCCCGGAGATGAGCGCCTCGCCGATCCGGCCGGCCCCAAGGACCGCGATCCGTCGGCTGTCGATGGTCATCGCGTCGAGTTTAGTGCCCCTTCCAGCAATACCCCCAGGAACGCGCTCGCATCACTGGAAGGGGCACTATGCCGCTCGACGCGCCCGGCGGCGCGCTATGCGTGCGAGGTCGGCGGACGCGCCGGGAACGAGCCCGCGCGACCATCCGAGGAGCAGGATCTCGCCGGCGAGCCCCTGCCATTCGCCGTACGGGGCGAGGAGGGCGGCCGTCTCGTGCCCCTCGACCCACCGTCCCGTCAGCGACGAGTGGAGCTTCACGAGCGAGAGGTCGCCGACGATGCCGTGGTCGTAGCGACCGAGGCCTTCGAGCGAGATGACGCCGATCGACCACGGGCCGACCGCCCGCTCACGGCCGAGACGGGCAGCCACCGTGGGCGTCGGGTGCGCGCGCAGTGCCTCGAAGTCGATCGTCGCGGCCAGGCGGTGGAGCGCGGTCGCGCGGTGCTGGGCGAGGCCGAGCCGTCGCAGCTCGACCGGCGAGAGGCGGCGGAGCGCGTCCTGCGCCACGACGTCGTCGTCGCACGCGCGGGCGATCGCCCGCTCGAGCATGCGGGCGCGTCGGGCCTCGATGAGCTGCCCGCAGAGCGCGCGGACGACGGCGTGCGCGACCGTCGCGACCCGACGCGGCCGGTAGCCGACGAGCGCGCGCGCCGACGGCCCGATCAGCGGGTCGCTCGCGAACCGACGGTGGAATCCGGTCGTGTCGTCATCGAGCGCGAGCATGAACCGTGCGCTCGCGAGCGCCTCCTCGTCCGGGGCGCGCACGACGACGCGGCCGTCGGCGCGCTGGCGGGCCATCGCGACGCGGCGGCCCGGCAGAGCCCCCCGCCACGTCCCGCTCCGAGCCATGAGCGCGAGCCGGTACGGACCGACCGGCGTGACGACGTCCTCGACCACCGCGGCCAGCCTACTGCGACGGTACGCTGGGCCACCGACCGTGCGGCTCGCCGATGCGATCTCGCTCCGCTCGCGCAGGCGCAAGCTCGCGCTCTTCCTCGAACTGATGCGGCCGGACGGGACGGCATCCGTGCTCGACGTCGGCGTGGACGAGGTCTCCCTCGGCGACCCGGGGGGCGAGGGCGGCTGCAGGACGCACAACCTCCTCGAGGAGGACTACCCGTGGCCGGAGCGGATCACCGCGCTCGGCCTCCACGACGGCGCCCGCTTCCGGGAGCGGTACCCGCACATCCCCTACGTGCAGGGCGACGCGTGCGCGCTCCCGTTCGGCGACGCGTCGTTCGACGTCGTGCACTCGAACGCCGTCATCGAGCACGTCGGCGCGCGTGAGCGCCAGGAGGCGTTCGTCCGAGAGGCCCTGCGCGTCGGTCGGCGGGTCTTCGTCACGACGCCGAACCGCTGGTTCCCGGTCGAGGTGCACACGCGGCTCCCGCTCGTCCACTGGCTGCCCGAGCCCCTGGCGGGGCGCGCGTACGACCTCGCGCGGAAGCCGTGGGCGAGGGAGAACCACCTCCTCGGGTCGTCCGACCTGCGGTCGCTGTTCCCCGGCCCGGTCCGCATCGACAACCTCTGGTTGACGCTCGTCGCCTCCACGTGAGCGCGCGCCTCGCACGGCTGGCGATCGTCGTCCTCGCGGTCGGCCTCGTCCTCCACAACCTCGCGATGGCGACGCTCTGGGACGTGGGCGTGCGCGGCACGGCGCTCGACGTCGTCGCCGCGTGGAAGGACGTGCTCCTCCTCGTCGCGCTGGCCGCGGCGCTCGCCGCGGCCGGCTCGATCCCGTCGCTCCTCTGGGCGGACCGGCTCGCGCTCGCGTACGGGGCGATCGTCGTCGTCTACCTGCTGCTGCCGCAGTCGTGGCTCGACGGCGAGGCGACGACTCGTGGCGAGCTCTACGCGCTTCGCCATCACCTCCTCCCGCTCGGCGCCTACGTGCTCGGCCGGCTGCTCCCGCTCGACCGGGCGTGGTGGCGACGCATCGGCGTCACGCTCGTCGCCGTCGCGTGCGGCCTCGCCGCGTGGGGGATCGTCGACGTCTACCTCGTCCCACTCGACACATGGCGCGACTCGGGCGTGCCGGGCTGGTTCGAGGAGCAACTCGGGCTTGCCTACAGGTGCCTCTCGGGGCTGCCCGAGAACTGGATCCTCAACACCGACGAGGAGAGCCCCGCCCGCCGGCTCGTGTCGACGTTCCTGAGCCCGCTCGCAACGGCGTACACGCTCGTCGTCGTGCTGCTCCTCCTCGCCGCCGCGCGCCCGCGCCGGTGGACGGTCTCGGCGGGAGTCGTCGTCTACGCCGGACTCCTCTGGACGCATACCCGCGCGGCGTTCCTCGCGCTCGCCGCCGGGCTGGTCGTGCTCGCGCTCCTCCGCCGCTCGTGGGTGCCCGCGGCGCTCGCCGGCGGGTCGATCGTCGTGTCGCTCGCGTTCGTCGCGGTGTTCCCGACGATCGGGCCGGAGACGACCTACACGGCGACCGAAGCTCGCGTGCCTGCGCGAGAACGCAGCCGCGGAAGGACAGTCCGCGAGCGGCGCGCTCGACCCGGGCGAGAGCTCGACTGCGAGCCACTTCCGCGCGCTTCGGGACGGAATCCGGACCGTCGCCGAGCACCCGTGGGGCTTCGGGCTCGGCAACGCCGGCGTATCCGCCTCACGCACGGGCGCGGAGGTCAAGGCGGGCGAGTCGACCTACACCGAGCTCGGCGTCGACACGGGGGTGCTCGGACTCGCCGCCTTCGTGGGTTGGCTCGTCGCGCTCGCGCTGGCCCTTCGCCGCCGCTCGCCGTGGCTGACGGCATCCCTCGTCGCCGTCGCCGTGCTCGGGCTGCAGACGGACGTGATCGGGATCCACTGGCTTGCCGTCGTCGTCTTCGCGCTCGCGGGCTCAGCGTTGCGTGCCGCCCCCGGCGAGCCGCCGCCCGAGGAGGCCGTGTGAGGCCGGGCTGCCTCAGCCGCCCGACCCGAACGCGCGGCGGCGCTCGACGTCGGCCGGGTCGACCATCTGGCCGTCGCGTCCGACGTAGCCGCCCTTCGCCCCGACGACGAGGAGGACGAGATCGTCGTCGCCGCCGTTCGACACGCGGCGGGGCGTCGTCGAGCGGACGTGCACCATGCCGCCGGGCCCGATCAGGCGCAGCTCGCCGCCGACCTCGACGCGCGCCGTCCCGGCGTGGACGAAGTACAGCTCGTCCTGCTCGTCGTGGTAGTGGAAGAACCCGTCGAAGTCCGGCGCCATCACGACGACGTTGACGCCGAATGCCTCGACGCCGAGCGCCTGTCGCACCTTGCGGAAGCCGTAGCCCTCGCCGAGCTCGTCGATCGTGCCGAATGCGTACCCGTCCTCGCTCATCGCACCGCGCCCTCCGCTGTGCTCATCGCCTCGATCGTCCGCTGCAAACCCGCCTCGAACGTCACCGTCGGCTCGTAGCCGATCGCCTCGCGCGCGGCGGTGACGTCCGCCCAGGACTCTCGCACGTCGCCGGCCTGCGCGGGGCCGTGCGTCTTCTCTACCGGCCGGTCGAGGAGCCGCCCGATCGTCTCCGCGAGCGTGTTGACGGTCTCCGACCCGCCCGTCGCGACGTTGAGGACCCGTCCGGTCGCGCCCGCTGCGTCCGCCGCGAGCAGGTTCGCGCGGACGACGTTCTCGACGTAGGTGAAGTCGCGTGACTGCCCGCCGTCTCCGTGCACGGTGACGGGACGACCGGCGGCGATCGCCGTGATGAAGCGGGGCACGACGGCGGCGTACTGCGACGTCGGGTCCTGGCGTGGGCCGAAGACGTTGAAGTAGCGGAGCGCGACCGTCTCGAGCTCGTAGACGCGGGTGAAGCTCACGCAGAACCGCTCGGCGGCGAGCTTCGCGACGGCGTAGGGGGAGAGCGGGTTCGGCGCCTGGCTCTCGACACGCGGGAAGACGCCGCCGTCGCCGTACACGGAGGATGACGAGGCCGCGACGACACGCCGGACGCTCTCGTCGCGCGCGGCAAGAAGGACGTTGAGCGTGCCCTCGACGTTGACCGCGGTCGAGGTGAGCGGGTCCTGGACCGACCGCGGGACGGAGCCGAGCGCACCCTGGTGGAAGACGACCTCCATGCCGCGGACGGCCGTGTGCACGCGCTCGTATGACCGAAGGTCGCCCTCGACGACCTCGACCTCGCGGCCGAGCGCCGCGAGATTCCTGCGGCTCCCGGTCGAGAAGTTGTCGAGGACGCGGACGTCGTCGCCCCGCTCGAGCAGCGCCGCGACGAGGTTCGAGCCGATGAAGCCGGCGCCTCCGGTTACCAGAACTCGAGTCACGTGCCCGATCCGCTCCGCTTGCCGGGATGCCTTCCTTCGCGGCCGGAGGCCGGCTTTGCCGGCCGGGAGGCCCGCTCCCGCTCCGTGGCGTCGCTGCGCGAAAGGAGGGGGCTCGTGGGGGAACCACGGGTTCCCCCACGCTTGTCCGCGACGACGTGGTAGTTCGCGGCGAGGGTGCCCGGCCGCGGCTCGCGGAGCGTCGCCGACCGCCGGTCGAGCGCGCGCGCGGCACGGTTCAGGCCGGAGACGAGGGCGCCGCGCACGGGGCGGAGCGGTGTCCGGCGCAGGACGTGCTCGAGGTAGATCGCGTTGAGCATGGCGAGGGAGGAGGCGGTGCCGGAGCCGGGCGTCACCGTAACCGAAGCCCAGTCTCCGTTCTCCGAGAAGAGTCGGCGAAGACCCTCGTGCGTCCACCGCCACAGGTCGACCGGGTTCGGGTGGTAGACGATCGCCCCGTGGGTCGACAGGAGGACCCGGCCGCCGGGGCGGGTGACGCGGGAAAGCTCCCGGACACCGCGCGCCGGGTCCTCGACGTGCTCGAGCACCTGGATGCAGATGACGACGTCGAACGACGCGTCCGGGGCCGGGATCGCCTCGATCGGCCCGACGAGGTCGGCGTTCGCGTGCGGCGCCGTGTCGAGGCCCACGTACTCGGAGACGTGAGGCGCGAAGAGCGGCGCGTAGGGCTTCTCACCGGAGCCGACGTCGAGCAGCCGGTAGCGGCCGAGGTCGCCGGCGGCCCGCACGGCCTCCTCCCCGAGCCAGCGCGCGAGCGGCGCCCGCACCGCGTACGTCGGCATCGAGAGCGGGGGGTCGAGGCGCGGGTCGCCGTCAGTCACGGACGGTCACCAGCCCGAAGGCGAGCCACGTCAGCGCGCCGAGCGGGAGGCCCGGTACGAGGCCGATGCCCGCCCACACGCCGGCCGCGACGAGGAGCCAGCCGAGGCCGACGAGCGGCACGGGGGACGAGCGGATGCCGCGGATCCCGGCCGCGATCCCGGCCACGACGAGCGCGATCAGCGCGGCCACTCCGGCGACGCCGAGGTCGGCGGCGACCTGCAGGTAGAGCAGCTGGATCCCCCAGGGGCGGTCGGGGGCGGGGAACGCCTGCTCCGGCTCGTTCGGGAACCGCGCGCGGGCGTCCTCGAGGAACGGCCCGTACGCCCACTCCTCGCCGGACGCCTGCCAGCCCACGCCGGTGACCGGGTGGTCGAGCCAGATGCGGCCGCCGATGTAGGCGAGCAGCGTCCGGTGCGCGTAGCTCTCGACGCCCGTCTGCTCGGTGCGGTCACGGAGGCCGATGAACTCGGCGAACCGCTCGATGGTGTCCGCGCGCATCGCCGCGGTCCCGGCCGTCACGAGGCCCGCGACGGCGAGCAGCGCGAGCGCGCGCCGCGCGCGCAGCACGCGGACCGCGCGCGCACCGAGGAGGACGGCGGCGACGGCGAGCCAGAGCCCGAGCACCGCTGTCATCGCCCCCGACAGGACGACGCCGAGCGCGCCCGTCGCGAGCGCGACCGCCGACCAGCGACGCCCGACGGGGCGGCCGTCGCCGAGCGCGACCCCGACCGCGCCGATCACGAGCGCCGCGCCCGAGAGCGCCGCGAGGTCGTGGATCCCGACGAACGAGGGCTCCCGCTGCCCCGGTCGCTTCCCCTCGAACTCGGCCACGACGCCGAGGAACTGGAGAAGCCCGACGGCGGTCGCAGCGACGCTCCAGGCGACGACGATGCGAAGGAGCGGCACGGCGTCGCGGACGGACCGGACGAGGAGCACCGTCGCCGGCAGGAGGGAGGCGTACCAGGCGAACTTCGCGACGCTGATCGCGTGGACGCCGACGTCGTACTCCTCGCCGAGGAGCGAGGGGGTCGCGAGGGAGACCGCGCCGACGACCACGAGCGCAGAGGCGAAGAGGAGGAGCCAGCGCGCCCGGCGGAGCGGCTCCCAGCCGTCGCGCGTCGCGCGCGCGATCGCCGCCGCGAGCGTCGCCGCGATCGCGGCGTCCGCGAGCGTCACGTCGATCGACGTCGAGCCCGCGCCGATCGAGAGCGTCGGCTGGTACGTCGCGTGGAGGAAGAGGAACGGCACCGCCGCCGCGAGGACGAGCGCCTCCGTGGGTGCGTCCCCGACGAGCGCCCGCAGCGTGCCGGCGGACGGGTGCGTGCGGGGCACCGGCTCTGCCGTCACCGTTCGGACTGTAGCCGCGACCGGTGTCGGAATCCCTTCGCTCTAGACTGACCCCCCACGATGGCCCCGAGCGTCCTCCGGCGCCGTGTCGCGACCGCAGCCGGGCTCTATCTCTCGGTCGCCCTCGGCATCCTCGGCACGATCGCGGCCGCGCGGATCCTCGGCCTGGAGGACTTCGGCCGCTTCGCGACGGTCATGGCCGTCGTCGGCCTGGCGCAGACACTCCTCGACCTCACGGTCGAGGAGAGCCTCACGAAGTTCGGGTTCCGCTACGTCGCGGCCGAGGACTGGGGGCGGCTGCACCGGCTGTTCCGGCGGGCGCTCGAGCTGAAGCTCCTCGGCGGCGCGCTCGCGACGCTCATCCTGCTCGTCCTCGCGCCGCTCGCCGACACGCTCTTCGACGCGGACGGGCTCGCGGCGCCGATGGTGGCGGCCGCCGCGCTGCCGCTCCTCGCGGCGCCCGAGAACGTCAGCGCGAGCGCGCTGCTCCTGCGCGGCCGCTACGACCTCCGCGGCTGGCTCCTCTCCGTGACGATGGGCATCCGGCTCGTCGCGATCGTCGTCGGCGCCTCGTTCGGTGTCACCGCGGCGCTCGCGACGATGGCGGTCGGCCAGCTGGCCGCGACCGTGATCGCCGGGGCGGCCGGGGCGCTCGCGCTCCGCAGGTTCCCGCGCGGCGAGCCGACGTCGATCGGCAGCGACCGCCGCGAGATCGTCTCGTTCGTCGTCCAGTCGAGCATCGCGACAGGCGTCATCTCGCTCCGCGCGGCCCTCACGCCGGTGCTGCTCGGCGTCGTCGCCGGCACGACGCAGGTCGGCTACTACCGCGTCGCGATGGCGCCGCAGAGCGGATTCTCCGCCGCGAGCGCGCCCGTGCGCCTCGTGCTCCTCACCGAGCAGACCCGCGACTGGGAGCACGGCCGCGCGCAGACGGTGCTCCGCGGGGTGAAGCGCTACTCGCTCGGCGCAGCCGTGGTCGCGCTCGTCTCCGTGCCGATCTTCCTCCTCCTCATGCCGTGGCTCGTCCGCGTGGTCTTCGGGGAGGAGTACCTCCCGGCGGTCGATGCCGCGCGCATCGTCCTCGTCTCGGCCGCGATCCTCCTCGTGCTCGGCTGGTCGAAGTCCCTCCCGGTGACGATCGGCCGGCCGCGGCTCCGGATCGTCACGCACTCGCTGGAGGCGATCGTGCTCTTGCCGCTCGTCGTGATCCTCGGCGCGAGCAACGGCGTCACGGGCGCCGCGGTCGCGATCCTCGTCTCGACGCTCGTCTTCGCGCTCGCGTGGGTGGTGATCCTCGTGCGGCTGCGCGAGGAGCTCCGCGCCTCGCCGGCGGTGGGCGCCCCGCCGGCGGTCGCACCGTGAGGGTCGTCGTCGTGAGCGGCATCTGGCCGCCCGACGTCGGCGGGCCTGCGAGCCACGCGCCCGCGATCGCCGACGCGCTGCTCGAGGCGGGGCACGAGGTCGAGGTCGTGACGACCGCCGACGCCGAGCCCTCCGCCCGGCCGTACCCGGTGCGCTGGGTTCCGCGCAGCCGACCGGCGCCGTTCCGGCACCTCGCCGTCGCCCGGGAGGTGCGCCTCGCAGCGCGCGACGCGGATCGCGTCTACGCGACGACGATGGTTCGCCGCGCCGCCATCGGGGCGACGCTCGCGCGGCGGCCGCTCGTGGTCAAGCTCGTCGCCGACGAGGCCTACGAGCGCGAGCGGCGCGCGGGACGCTTCGGCGGGACGCTCGAGGAGTTCCAGCTCCGAGGAGGGCTGCGCGTCACGGCGCTGCGCGCGACCCGGACCGCCGCGCTCCGGCGCGCGCGCGCCGTGGTCGTGCCGAGCGCGTACCTCCGCGAGATCGCGCTCGGCTGGGGCCTCGATCCCGCTCGCGTGACGGTGATCCCGAACCCCGCCCCCGAGCTGCCGCCGCTCCCGTCGCGAGACGAGGCACGGGCTGCGCTCGGGATCGGCGGATTCGCGCTCGGCACCGCCGGTCGGCTGACGGCGCAGAAGGCACTCGGAGACGCTCTCGACGCGGTTGCGCGCGTGCAGGACGTCCAGCTGCTCGTTCTCGGAGACGGGCCCGAGCGAGCCGCGCTCGAACGGCACGCCGCCCGCCTGGGCCTCGGTGAGCACGTGCGCTTCCTCGGCGCGGGCTCGCGCGCGGACGTGCTGACCCTCTTCAGCGCGGTCGACGCCGTCCTCCTCACGTCCGCCTGGGAGAACATGCCGCACACGCTGCTCGAGGCGCTCGCAGTGGGGACGCCGGTGATCGCAACGGCCGTCGGCGGGATCCCCGAGGTGCTCAGCGACGGCGAGAACGGGCTGCTCGTCCCGCCGCGCGACCTCGACGCCATCACGGCCGCCGTGGAGCGGCTCGCCCGGGACGGCGCTCTCCGCGGCGCGCTCGCAGAGGCGGGGCGCGCGTCGGTGGAGGAGCTCGCGGAGCCGCGTATCCTCCAACGGATCGTGCAGGCGATCGTGGGCGACGGCAGGGGCAGCGCGTGAGGCCGCGCGTGCTGATGGTCGGGCGCACGCGATACCGCCTCCCGCTGAACGACTCGCTCGGGCGGAAGTTCGGGGCGCTGACGGACCGTCTCGACCTGCGCGTGCTCGCGTCCGCGCCGCGCGGTGCGTCGTCCGGGGACTCGACCTTCGCGCTGCAGCGCGGCACCCCCGTGCCCGCGCTCGACGGGCCGGTCTTCTACGGCTCGCTGCCCGTCCGCATCGCGCGCGAGCTGCGGCAGGCGCCGACGGACGCGATCCTCGCCCAGAGCCCCTACGAGGCCCTCGCCGCCTTTGCGGGCCGAACGCTCGCGCGGAGCAACGCGGCCGTCGTCGTCGAGGTCCACGGCGACTGGCGCACCTGGTCGCGCCTGTACGGCTCGCCGGCGCGCGCGGTCGTCGCGCCGCTCGCCGACCGGGCCGCGCTCGTCGCGATCCGCAGCTCCGACGCGGTTCGCACGCTCTCGCCGTTCACGACGGGCCTCGTGCGCGAGGCCGGAGTCGAGCCCTCGGGCGTCTTCACCACGTACACGGAGCTCACCGCCTTCTCCGAGCCGCCCGTCGAGCCGCTGCCCGAGCGCCCGTCTGCCCTGTTCATCGGGGTCCTCGAGCGATACAAGAACGTCCATGCGATCGCTGACGCCTGGCGGCTCGCGGCGCCGCAGGTCCCGGACGCCACGCTCCGGATGGTCGGGGACGGTCGTCATCGCGAGATCGCCGGGGCGCTCGTGCGCGACTTCCCGGGCCAGGCCCACTGGGACCTCCGCCTGGAGACCCCGGACGTCGTGAAGGCGTTCGACGACTCCTGGCTCCTCCTCCTCGCGTCGAGATCCGAAGGCACCCCGAGGGTCGTGCTCGAAGCGCTCTGTCGCGGCCGGGCGGTCGTCGGCGCGCGCGCCGGCGGCATCCCCGACGTCGTCCACGACGACGAGACGGGGCTGCTCGTCGATCCCGATCGCCCGGAGGAGATCGCAGGCGCGCTCGTCCGGATCCTCTCCGACCGCGCGCTCGCGGAGCGGCTCGGGGAGGGCGCACAGGCCCGTGCGAGCGAGTGGACCTACTCGCCGGAGGAGTACGCCGACCGCGTGGTCGAGCTCGTCGGGCGCGCCGTCGAGGCGCGCCGATGAGGCTCGTCGTCGTCACCCAGCAGGTCGACCCTTCGAGTCCCGTGCTCGGCGCCACGGTCCCCAAGCTGCGGGCGCTCGCCGCGCGGGTCGACGAGCTCGTCGTCCTCAGCGACAGCGCCGTCGACGGCGCCCTTCCCCACAACTGCCGCGTCCGGCTCTTCCACTCCGGGCTCCGTGTCGGCCGGGGGCTGCGCTTCGAGAGCGCGCTCTCGCGCGAGCTGACGCGACGGCCGAGGCCGGGCGCGGTGCTCGCGCACATGTGCCCGATCTACGCGGTCCTCGCCGCCCCGCTCGCCCGGCCGCTGGGAGTCCCTGTGCTCCTGTGGTTCACGCACTGGCGCAAGAGCCGCCTGTTGTCGACGGCCGAGCGCCTCTCGACGCTCGTCCTCAGCGTCGACCAGCGGACGTTCCCGCTCGACTCGAACAAGGTCGTCGCGATCGGTCACGGGATCGACGTGAGCGACCTTCCGTGTGTGGCGCGGCCGGGCGACCGGGCGCCGTTGACGGGTCTCGTCCTCGGGAGGACGTCGCCGTCGAAGGGGCTCGAGACGATCATCCGCGCGGTCGGCGAAGTCCCCGACATCCGGCTGCTCGTCATCGGGCCGTCGCTGACGGAGGAGGAGCGCCTCCACCGGATCGCGCTCGAGCGGCTCGTCATCGACCTGGGGCTGCTCGACCGCGTCCACATTCGACCCCCGGTGCCGCGTCACACGGTGCCGGGGCTCTTCGCCGAGGTCGACTTCCTCGTCAACGACATGCGTGAGGGAGCGGCCGACAAGGTCGTCTACGAGGCCGCCGCGACGTGCATGCCCGTGATCGCCTCCAACGAGGCGTTCGACACGCTCCTCCCGCCGGAGCTCCAGTTCCGGCACGGAGACGTCGACGGGCTCGTGCGTGCGATCGGCTGGGTTCTCGCCGTCGAGCGCAACGCAGTCGGTCGAGCGCTTCGCGAGGTCGTCGTGACGGAGCACTCGGTCGAGGCGTGGGCCGACCACGTCGTGTCGCTGTCGGGGTGAGCGCACGGGTCCTGCACGTCGCGAAGGTCGCGGGGATCTCGGGCTCGGAGAACCACCTCCTTCTCCTCCTGCCCGCACTCGCGCGCGAGGGGTTCGACGTCGAGCTCGCGATGCTCCACGAGGGCGAGGCGGGCGCCGAGGAGCTCGCGGCCCGGCTCGAGGCGTCGGGCGTCGCCGTTCACCGGCTGCGGTTCGCGGGCGCCGCGAGCCCGCGGACGTTCGCGCGCGTGCTCCGCACCGTCCGCGCCCATCGCCCGGACATCCTCCACACGCACCTCGTCCATGCCGACTTCCACGGCCTCCTCGCGGGGGCGCTCTCCCGTGTCCCCGTCCGCGTCAGCACGAAGCACGGGTTCAACCCGTTTCGCGACCGTCGCCTCTTCGGCCTTGCCGACCGGGCGGTCGCTCGGCTCGCGGACGTCCACATCGCGATCTCCGCCGGGCTCGCCCGCTATCTCGCCGAGCGCGAAGGGTTCGACGCCGACGCCTTCGAGATCGTCCACTACGGGATCGAGCCCGGCCTTCCACCGCTGCCGCTGCCGGGTGCGCCGCGGCTCGTCGTCGTCGGGCGTCTGATCCCGATCAAGGGCCACGACGTGCTCCTGCACGCGCTCGCGGACGCCCGCGACGACGTCCCCGGCGTGACGCTCGAGATCGCGGGTGACGGGGCGCTCGAGGCCGATCTCAGGACGGCCGTGACAGAGCTCGGCCTCGACGACGTCGTCACTTCCTCGGTCGCGTCGACCGCATCGGGGAGGTCTTCGAGCGCGCGGAGATCGTCGTCGTGCCGTCACTCGGCGAGGGGTTCGGGATGGTGGCGCTCGAGGCGATGGAGCGCGGCCGGCCCGTGATCGCGAGCGCCGTCGGAGGGCTTCCCGAGATCGTCCAGGACGGCCGGTCCGGGCTGCTCGTCCCGCCCTCCGACGTGGGGCAGCTCGCGGATGCGATCCGCGCCCTCGCGCCGAACCACGCGCGCACGGCCGCGTTCGGAGACTCGGGGCGCGCCCGGGCGGTCGAGGAGTTCTCCCAGGAGCGGTGCACCGCCCGCACCGTCGAGCTCTACCGCGCGGCGCTCGGACGCGGCCGGCCGGCGCCGCTCGCGGACGCAGCTCCCAGGCGCGTTCGAGCGCGAACGCGGCGAGCAGCGCGAGCAGGAAGTCCCAGGGCACCCGGTAGCGCACCGTCCCGGCGAAGACCATGGCCGCGAGCGTGTTGTAGGCGAGGAGCATCGCGGCGAGGACGACGAAGCGGCGCGGCGCCATCCACGCGCCCCAGAAGCGCGAGCAGGTAGAGCGCGAGGACGTACGCGGGCTCGACCGTGCGCTGGAGGACGTCGGCGAGCCCCTGCTGGCCCGGGTCGTCCGCCTCGACGCTGAGAAGCGGCGACCACAGCATCCCGACCGCCTGCACGCGCGAGCCGCGCCTTCTCGCCCGGCTGGTCGCGCCAGAAGTCGAAGACCTCGTCCCGGTAGAACGACGCCTGCGCGCACTCGTCGACGGCCTTCGCAGCCGCGACGGAGATCGACGCCGCCTTCTCGGGCCAGGGCGGGACGCCCGGCAGGTCGGGTACGTCGTCGATCCAGCCGCCGCGCGCGAGCACGTCGTACGTCGCGGGGTTGTTCGCCTTCCAGAGCGCCCGCGTATCCGTGGTGATCGTCGCGCACCCGATCGTCGCGCGGTTCCGCGCGACCCACGGGAGCAAGGACGGCAAGTGACGCGACGACGACGAGGAGTCCGACGCCCACCGCGCGGCGTCCCGGGCGGATCCGCCACGCCGCGAACGGCGCGACGACGAGTGGCAGCAGTACGAGCCGGGCATTCGACAGGATCGCGAGGCCGGCGACAGACCCCGCCGCGACCGCGAGCCAGGTCGACCGGCGGTCGTGCGCGAGGAGCACGAGGAGCACGAGCGCGGCGAGCAGGAGGCCGTCCACGATCTCCCGGTTCACGTGGACGTCGTGCCAGACGAGGTACGGGTGCAGCGTCGCGACGAGCGCGGCGATCACGCCGACGCGGACGCTCGCGAGGTGCCGCCCGATCGCGAGGACGAGGAGCGCAGTGACCGCCGCCAGAGCGATCTGCGCGAGCCCGACGACGACCCACGAGCGGTCGAGCGGCCAGTAGAGCCCCGCGAGGAACCACGCGTAGAGCGGCTGGGTGTAGGCGGACGGGACGTCGGGCAGGAAGCCGAACGTCCCGCTCGCGACGAGTGTCCGCGCGAACGTGTCGCTCTTCTCGACGTACTCCTCGAGGATGTCGTCGCGCTCGATCGCGAGCGCGAGGAGGCGCGGCAAGGCGGCGGCCGCCACCACCAACAGGGCAGCGCCGCGTGGTATGCGTTGCGCGATGCCGCCCACGACTCCGGAACGGTACGCCGTGGTCTCGTGTCACGTCGAACGGCCGCTCGACGACGAAGTCTGGGCCGCGTTCGCCTCCCTCCAGGAGCGTCGCCCGGGCGGGCTCGCGGTCGCTGCGCTGATGCGACCGCCCGATCCCGACGCCGGAGAGCACGACGACGAGACGTGGGTCCGGCGCGCCCACGAGGCCGCGGCGCGAGGGCCGGTCGGCCACCACACGCACTTCACGAGCCCGACGCACGCACGGCCAACCGGCGGCGATCCCGGTGGGCGCGTCCGCCGCGAGGCCGCCTGGCTCGCAGAGCAGGGCGTGAGCGCGACGCTCTTCTGCGGCGGAGGCTGGTACACCGACCGGTCGGTCGCGACCGCCTGTGCCGAGCTCGGCTACGCCGACTGCACGCCGCGCGCGACGCGCCCCCGGTACCTCGCCGACGACGCAGCCTGGGCCGAGCTCGAGGAGCCCGCACGCATCTCGCTCGGGGCCGAGGCGCTCTGCGCCGTGCCGACCACCCACGGCGCCGGCGACCTCGCCCGCGCGGTCCTCCGGCCAGGGCTGCCGGCACGGGTCCACGCGTACTTCCACGACACCGATCTCGTCGACTCGCGCCGTCGCGCACTCATCGTCGGCTGCCTCACGCTGCTGGGGAAGCGCCGGCCGTCGGCCATCCTCGACGTCGTCGCGGCGGGTGCGCGGGAGGACGCGCCGCTCCTCGAGTGGAGCGCCGTCGCGCGCGGCGGGGCGGCCGACCCGCGGGCGTAGAATCCGGGAGTGCCGACCGAGGCGCCATCACGCCCGCCCGCCAGCGCGGCGGGCGCGGCCGGCTCGGACGACGTCCGTCGCTCGCGCATCTACGTCCTCTCCCGCGGGCCCGTCGTCGGGCTCCTCCGGCGGGCGCTGAGCGTCGGGGCGCTGATCCTCGCCGACGTCGCCGGCCTCGCGCTCGGCGTCTACGTCGCGCTCGTCCTCCGAGCGGTCGTCTACGGCGACACGATCTACTGGTCGCTCCTCTGGGAGACGGGGCCCTCCGAGTGGCTGCCGTTCCTGGCGCCGGTCACCGTTCTCGTGTTCCTCCAGGCGGGGCTGTACGCGCCGCGCGAGCGGCGGGCGGGAGCCGGCCGGGTGCTCGGGGCGCTCGTGCTCGTCGCGCTGATCGTGCTCGCGTTCGGCATCGGGACGGACTACGACTTCTCGACGACGGGGCTGATACCGACGGCGGTCGTGACGACGACGCTCTCGATCGGGCTCCTGCGGGCGGCGTACGGCTCGATCTCGCTCGAGCTCATGCGCGTCCTCGGCGTGCGCCGCCGGCTGGTGCTGGTCGGCGAGGGCGAGACGCTCGCCGACCTCGAGCGGCAGCTCCGCGCCGCCCGCGGCGGGATCGGGATCGACGTCGTCGACACCGTCTCCGACGTCCGGCGGCCGGAGTCGCTCGAGCGTCTCGCCGCCATGGTCGAGGCGGAGCGACCAGACGAGCTCGTCCTCGCCGAGGCCGACTTCGACGAGGAGACGGTCCTCGGCGTCGTGCAGCTCGCCCACCGCCACGGCGTCAAGGTGAAGCTCGCGCCGTCCACAACCGAGATCCTCGTCCACGAGGGCGAGTACGTGCCGGGGCAGGGGCTGCCGCTCTTCGAGCTCCGCCCACCGCTGCTCTCCGGGGTCGCCTGGGCGACGAAGCGCGTCTTCGACATCGTCGTCGCGGGTCTCGTCGCGCTCGTCGGGATCCCCGCTGTGGCTCCTGATCGCAGGGGCGATCAAGGTCGACTCGCGCGGGCCGGTTCTCTTCGTCGACAAGCGCGTGGGCGTCGGCGAGCGCGAGTTCGGGATGCTGAAGTTCCGCACGATGGTCGCCGACGCGGCCGAGCACCAGGACGAGCTCGAGGAGGAGAACGAGGCCACGGGCGCGCTCTTCAAGATCCGCGAGGACCCGCGCATCACCCGCGTCGGGAAGGTGCTGCGCCGCCTGTCGCTCGACGAGCTGCCGCAGCTCTGGAACGTCCTCCGCGGCGAGATGAGCCTCGTCGGGCCGCGGCCGCTGCCGCTCCGCGACCACGCGATGCTCGACGACTGGCACAAGGCGCGTTACCTCGTGCTGCCCGGGATGACGGGCCTCTGGCAGATCTCGGGCCGGTCCGGGCTCGAGTTCGACGACCTCGTCCGGCTCGACTTCACCTACATCGAGAACTGGTCGATCTGGTCCGACGTCTCGATCATCGCGCGCACGATCCCGGCGGTGCTGACGGGGCGCGGCGCGTACTGACCGGCGGAGGCTGTCCCTAGACTGAGCGCTCGTGCGCCAGCCCCGCATCCTCGCCGTCGCCTCGGCGGTCGACCTCGACTTCCGCTACGGGTGCACCCCCGCGTGGTGGCAGCTCTGGAAGGGGCTCTACGAGGCGGGCGTCGACCTCGTCGTCACGCCGTACCGCGGGCGGCCGGTCGAGTCGCCATGGTGGCGCACGGCGCCGAACCCGACGTACCGCGAGGGCGAGAGCTACGCGCTCCTCCGCAGCGGGCTCGCGCGGCTGAAGGGCGACCGGTACCTGCGCCGGGACGAGGACAACCCGGACGAGAGCGCGCTCGACAAGGTGACGCGCGAGACGATCTGGAAGGTCGTCACGCCCCGGTGGCGCCGGCACCTCGACCGCCTGGTCTCCCGCGAGCGCCCCGACGCGGTGCTCGTGTTCACCGTGCCGATGGCGCACTTCCGCGGCATCCCGACGTTCCTGCGCGAGCGCCACGGCATTCCGGTCGTCTTCTACGACGGCGACGTCCCGATGAGCCTGCCGGAGTTCGGCGGCATGGACACGGGCTTCAACTACTACCACGGCGCCGATCCGTCCGAGTACGACCTCGTCCTCTCGAACTCGGAAGGCGGCCTCGGCCGCCTGCTCGAGCTCGGCGCGCGCAGGGCGGAGGCAGTGCTCTGGGCGGCCGACCCCGAGTTCTTCCGGCCACTGCCCGTCGAGAAGGAGCACGACGTCTTCTTCTACGGCTACGGGGACAAGTTCCGCCGGGAGTGGATGCGCGAGCTCGTGGGCGAGCCGTCCCGGCGCGACCCGCGGATCGACTTCGCGCTCGGCGGCCGCGACTTCCAGGGCGACGTCGGCGGCGCGCGGGTGCTCGGCGACGTGCCGTTCAACGTCTTCTCGCGCGCCATCTCGGCAGCGCGCATCAACCTCAACATCACGCGGCGCGCGCACGCCACCGTCGACGGCTCGTCGACGTGCCGGCCCTTCGAGCTGGCCGCGTCCGGCGCGGCGATCGTGTCCAACCCGCACAGCGGGCTCGAGCGGTGGTTCGAGCCCGGCGAGGAGCTCGTCGTCGTCGAGGACGCCGACGTCGCGCTCGACGCGTACCACGGCCTGCTGGACGACCCGGCCGGCGCCGCGGCGATGGGCGCTCGGGCGCGCGAGCGCGTCCTCGACGAGCACACCTACGCGCATCGGGCCCGCCAGGTGCTCCGCCTCCTCGAGCTCGAGACTGCGGTGAGGGTGTGACGAGGATCGTCGCGGTCGTCCCCGCCTTCGACGAGGAGGCCGCCATCGCGTCCGTCGTCGAGGGGATCCACGCGTTCGACCCCGCGATCGACGTCGTCGTCGTCGACGACGGGTCCACCGACTCCACGGCTGCCAGCGCGGCCGCCGCCGGCGCGGCCGTCGTCCGTCTGCCGTTCAACCTCGGGATCGGCGCCGCGGTGCAAACCGGGTTCCGGTACGCGCTCGAGCACAGCTACGACGTCGCGGTCCGGCTCGACGGCGACGGGCAGCACGACCCCGCGCACCTGTCGAAGCTGCTCGAGCCCGTTGCGCGCGACGAGGCGGACGTCGTCACCGGCTCGCGGTTCCGCGACCTCGACGGCGGCTACCGGCCGCCGCTCGCCCGTCGGCTCGGGATCAGCTGGTTCGCGCGGCTCGTGTCGCTCCTCTCGGGCCAGCGCGTGACGGACACGACGTCCGGGTTCCAGGCACTCAACCGCAAGGGCATCGCGCTGTTCGCGAGCGACTACCCGAGCGATTATCCCGAGGTCGAGGCGACCGTGCTCGTCCTCAAGCACAAGCTGCGGCTCGTCGAGGTGCCTGTCGAGATGCGCGAGCGCGAGCACGGCTCGTCGTCGATCACGTTCGTGCGCTCGCTCTACTACGCCGTGAAGGTGACCCTCGCGCTCCTCGTCGCGATGGGCCGGCGGTACGCGGTGCCGTCGGAGGAGGCGCCGCGGTGACACCGGTCCGGATCTCGGTCGCGGCGGCGATCGGCTCGCTCCTCCTGATCCTGATCGTCCTCGAGCTGATCCGCGGGCGGAGACTCAAGGAGCGATACGCGCTGCTCTGGCTCGCGACCGGTGTCGTGCTGCTCGTTCTCTCGGCCTGGCGGGGCGGCCTGAACACGATCGCCGGGTGGCTCGGGGTCTCGGGCTACCCGCCGGCGATCCTCTTCGCGGCCGCGATCATGTTCGTGATCGCCGTCCTCCTCCACTACTCGACCGTCCTCTCCCGGCTGACCGACGACAACGTGCTCCTCGCGCAGGAAGTGGCGCTCCTCCGCGCGCGCCTCGACGCGCTCGAGAAGGCGAAGCCGAAGCCGGAGCCTGCTGCGGCTACGACGGAGCGACCGGCGGGCTGAGCACGAACACGTCGCCGCGGTCGGTCTCGTCCAGCCAGTTCGCGGCGACGCCGATCCGGTAGACCGCGTCAGGCGGGGGATCGGGGTCGACGAACCGGTGGTCGCGGGTCGTGACGAGCGTCTCGGACCGCAGCTCGCAGCGGTCGACCCCGCGAAGCTCGCAGACCATGTCGGGGAACCCGCCGGCGTGCGTTGCCCGGAAGACGCGATAGAAGGTGCGCGCGCGCTTCGTCGAGTCGGTCCACGTGAGCTCGTTTCCGTTCGCGGTGCGGCGGACGCGGAGGTCGACGACCCCTGAGTCCGAGGGGACTGCGATGTTGTCGAGGACGATCTCCTTCGAGAGGACGCGGATCGGGGGCGTGACCTTCGTGTCCACGCGTAGCGGTGAGGCGACGAGCAGGACGAGCGATCGGGACGATGCTGAAGAGGACGATCGCCGCGACGGTCCCACGGAACCCCGGCCGACGGGTCGGGACCGGTGCCAGCCGGTCCCCCATCCGGCCGAGGAACGTCGGGACGAGGAGGGGCACGGCCGCCGCCAGCAGCGCGAACGCCGGAAGGGCGGGCATGACAAGGCGCCAGTAGCTTCCGGACTCGATCGTCGCGACCGACGCCGAGCCCTTGACGACGACGTACGCGAGGAGCCAGGTCAGGAGGAGCCCGGCGACGGGGACCGAGCGTCGCGCCACGGCGAGAGCGCCCGCCAGCGGGAGGAACTGGATCACGCGCGCGCTCCAGGTGAACTCACGGAGGTTCGACATGTTCTGCTTCCAGGTCTCGAAGTCGATGTCGAACGTGCGCTGGAACCACGACTCGGCGAGGACCGGGTCGCCGAGGCCCGCGGCGACGCTGACGCTGCTCTGCGCGAAGAGCGGCACCGTGCCGAGGCCCTTCGCCTTCCAGATCGTCAGCGCCAGGGCCGCCGGCGCGAGCGCGATCCCGAAGAGGAGCGCCTGCCGCCACCGGCGGGCGAGGACGAACGCGACGAGCGGCGCCGCGAGGAACAGCGCGTTCGCGGGCTTCACGGCCAGCGCGACGCCCGCGAACGTGCCGGCCAGGAGCGCCTCGCGGTGCGCGCCCGCCTCGAGCGCGCGCACCGTGAAGGCGGCGGCGACGAGGACTGCCACGACCGACGGGAAGTCGGCCTGCTGGGTCAGCCCGAGGGCCTGTGGGAGGAGCTGGTCGACCCAGCTGTCGTGGTACCGCTCGACGAAGAACGGGATAGCGACGAAGGGCGCGGCGACGAAGACCGCCGCGCACCAGAGCCCCGCGAGCCGCCCGGCGAGCCGCGCGCCGATGTCGTAGACGGCGAGCGTCGCGATCGGGGCGAGGATGCCGGCCTGAAGGATCGTCGTCAGGGGAAGCAGGTCGATCGAGCTCGAGCCCGTGATCCACGTCAACGGCGCCATGAGCAGCGGCCAGCCGTAGCTCGTGAACGCCGAGCCGATCTCCCCCTGCCCGAGCAGCCACCCGCTCGTGACGAGCCAGATCTGGTCGCCGCCCTGGTAGGTGAGCCACCCGTTGTGGTTGACCGAGAAGAAGAGCGCCACGGTCGCGACGACCTGAACGCTCAGGAGGACGGCGAGCGCGATCGCGACGTGCCGCGTCAGCGCGTCAGCAGCACGACCGAGGGCGACGAGCGCCGGATGCGGCGGGGCGGCGGTCGCCGCGTCGCTCATCGGCCGACTCTGGTCGGCCGACGAGCCGGGAGGGGTGTGGGGAACCGGGAGGCTCCCCACACTCTCGAGAAGAAGGGGGCTCGTGGGGGAAACATGGCTTCCCCCACGGGAGCGAGCCGACTGCGAGCGACGCTCATGCGATGTCGCGGTACCAGGCGACCGTCCGCGCGACGCCCTCGCGCAGCGGCACCGCCGCGGTGAACCCGAACAGCTCCTCGGCGCGCGTCGTGTCGAGCTTCCGGCGCGGCTGCCCGTTCGGCTTCGACGTGTCCCAGCGGATCTCGCCTGCGAAGCCGGTCTCGGCGCGGACGAGCTCCGCGAGGTCTCGGATCGCGATCTCCGCGCCGGTCCCGAGGTTCACGGGGTCGGACCCGTCGTAGCGCTCGGCGGCGAGGGCGAGGCCGTTGACGCAGTCGTCGACGTAGAGGAACTCGCGCGTCGGCGTCCCGTCGCCCCACAAGACGATCTCGTGGTCACCGCGCTCGCTCGCCTCGACCATCTTCCGGACGAGCGCGGGGATCACGTGCGATGTCTCGAGGTCGAAGTTGTCGCCCGGGCCCGTAGAGGTTCACGGGAAGGAGGAAGACCGCGTTCGTCCCGTACTGCTCGCGGTACGACTGCGCGCCGACGAGGATCGCCTTCTTCGCCACGCCGTACGGCGCGTTCGTCTCCTCGGGGTAGCCGTTCCAGAGGTCGTCCTCGTGGAACGGGACGGGCGCGAACTTCGGGTACGCGCAGATCGTCCCGGCGATGACGAGCTTCGGCGTCCCGTGGAGGCGGGCCTGCTCGAGGACGTGCGCTCCCATCATCAGGTTCGCGAACCAGTAGCGGCCTGGGTTCGCGCGGTTCGCGCCGATGCCGCCGACCTCCGCGGCGAGGTGGAAGACGAGCTCCGGCTGGGTGTCGTCGAACAGCCGCGCCGTATCCTCCATCGACGTGAGGTCGTAGTCGCGGCGCCGGGACGCGACTACCTCGTGGCCGTCGGCCTCGAGGCGCTCGACGAGACGCGAACCGAGAAACCCGCCGCCGCCGGTGACGAGGACCTTGCTCATCGGGTGGCCGTCACGAGCCGGCGAGCTGCGGGGCGCCGGTCGGCAGCCAGTCGACGCGGCCGATCCAGCGGTCGCGGTTCTCGGCGTACCAGTGGACGGTGCGGAGCACGCCCTCCTCCCAGCTGACCTTCGGCTGCCAGCCGGTCTCCAGCGTCAGCTTCTCGTGGCCGACCCGGAGGGCCATCACGTCGCTCGTTCCCGGGCGCTTTCGGCCCTCGACCGTGACGATGCGGCGGTCGTCCGGCCAGAGGCCGTGCTCGATGCCCGCGCGGATGATGAGATCCGCCCAGTCGGCCATCGAGATGTTCTCGCCCTGGCCGTAGACGTAGACGTCGCCCGGCTTGCCGTGGGCGGCGACGGTGAGGTGGCCGCGGACGCCGTCCGTGCAGAAGCAGAAGTCGCGCAGCGGGTCGAGCGCGCCGAGCTCGATCTCCGGGCGCGAGAGCGCCTGCGTGATGATCGTGCCGGTGACATAGCGCGGGTTCTGCCGCGGCCCGTAGTTGTTGAACATGCGGGTGACGACGCCGGGCAGGCCGAACGCGTCGTAGTAGTTCATCGTGAGGAAGTCCGCCGCGACCTTCGCGGTCGCGTAGATCGACTTCGGGTTGATCGGCGAGCGCTCGTGGAGGATCAGCGCGCCCGCGTCGTCGAAGGTGTGGTGGTCGGTGACGTCGTCGCGCACGTTGCCGTACTCCTCCGACGTCCCTGCGGTGTCGAACTTCTCGAGCTCGAGCCCCGCGTCGAGCACGGACTGCAGCAGGTTCAGCGTCCCGATCGTGTTCGCCATCACCGTCTCGTACGGGCGATGCCACGACTCGCCGACGTGCGCCTGCGCGCCGAGATGGAAGACGTACGGCTTGTCCGGCACGTCGCGCAGCTCGCGGACGAGGTAGTCGACCGACGTCTTGTCCGTGAGGTCGGCGAAGTGCACCTTGAGCTCGCGCCGGAGGTGCCCGATGTTGTTCAGCGCGCCGCTCGACGTGGCCCGCACGAAGGCGTGAACGTTCGCGCCGAGCGCGACGAGCGCCTCCGTGAGGTGCGACCCCATGAATCCGTCGGCGCCGGTGACGAGCACGGTGCGCCCTCCGTAGATGTCGGAGAACTCCCGCCGCAGGTCCTCGAGGTCAGCCTCTGTCCAGATCGTGTCGTTCGCCATGGCGCTCTGACCCGGGCCGTAGGCTTCCGCGTCGGTGGGCAAGCGTACCGCTTCCTCCGGACTCGGGTCGCTCGCGTCGGGCGCCGTGACCGCGCTCGCGATCGTCGTCCAGTCCGGGTTGGCGGCTGTGGTGGGAATCCTCATCGCGCGAAAGCTCGGGCGGGGCGCGGAGACGGATGGGTTCTTCGCGGCGTACGGCGTCTTCATCGTGCTCGGTCTCGCCGCGACCGCGATGCGCGTCACGCTCCTGCCGCCACTCGCGCGGGCACGGGCCGCCGGGCGGCTCGCGACGGAGACGGCCGCCTACGCGGCGACCGTCGGGCTCGTCGGCCTGCCGCTGCTCGTCGTCGGCGTCGTGGCCGCGCGGCCGATCGCCGACGTGCTGACCGGCTCGGGGCCGACCGAGGCGATCGACGCCGCCGCCGAGGCGCTGCCCTGGATGATCGCCGCGGGTCTCGGCCAGTTCACGGCCGCGCTCCTCGCGAGCGCGCTCGCCGCGCTCGACGACTACGTCGTCGCGGCGGTCGGCTACATCACGGGCAGCGTCGTCGGGCTCCTCCTGATCCTGCTCGCGATCGACGCGCACGGGACAGCTGCCGTCGCCTGGGGGATGGCGCTCAACGCGACGATCGCGACGCTGATCCCCGCTGCCTGGCTCTGGCGACGTGCGCTCGCCGAGCGGATGCCGGCCGCGGCCGCGCGCGCGGATCTCAGCGGCATGCGGGCACGCCTCGTCGAGATCGTCAGCGGGGCGGCTCTCCCGTTCGCGCTGCAGGCGGTGTACCTCGTCTGCCTCCCGATCGCAGCGCGGGAGGGCGTCGGCGCGGTGACGAGCTTCGGCTACGCGTACCTGATCGCGGCGGCGGTGGTCGGCGCGACGGCGTCGTCGCTCGGCCTCGTCACGTCGGTCCCACTGACGCGAGTCGGCCTCTCGTCCGAGGGCGTCGCGCGCCACGTCGACGCCTCCTCGTGGCTCGCGCTCCTCGCCGTCGGGGCGACGGCCGGGCTCTTCGCCGTGGCCGGCGCGGAGGTCGCGTCCGCGGTCCTCGGAGACGCGTACGGCGACGACGTGGGGACGGAGATCGCGCGGCTCGTCGTCGCGATGGCGCCGTTCATGGTCGTCTCGGTGGCGCTCTCGGTCACGTTCCCGCTCCTGTTCGTCGCGGGCCTCGGGCGCAAGCTGCCCCTCGTCGGCATCGTCGTCCTCGCCGCCCACATCCCGCTCGCGCTCGCCGCGCAGCGGCTCGCCGGCCTCTGGGGGCTGGCGCTCGCGCTCGCGATCTCGACCGGGTTCGCGGTCGCATGGCTGCTCCACCTCCTGAAGGCGCTCGATGCGACGGTACGCGGGCTGGCCGGCGCGGTCGGCGCCGTCTTCCTGGTGTTCGGGCTCGCGTTCGTGCCCGCTGCGTTCCTCGGCAACGCGATCGCGGCCGCGGCGCTCGGGCTCGTGCTCTCGGCCGCGCTCGTCGCCGTGGCGCGGCCGCCGGGGCTCGCGGCGGCGTGGCGCTACCTCCGGGAGCTCACGTGACGCCGCGCGTCACGGCAGTCGTCCTCTCCTGGAACGGCAGAGCGGAGACGCTCGCCTGTCTCCGTTCGCTGGCGGAGACGACGTATCCGACACTCTCGGTCGTCGTCGTGGACAACGACTCCTCGGACGACGTCGGCCGCGCGGTGACCGACGCCTTTCCGGACGTTCGCGTGATCCGGCTGTCGGAGAACCGCGGCTTCGCGGGTGGCGTGAATGCCGGACTGAACGTGGCGCTCGCGGACCGGGCTGACCACGTCCTCCTCCTGAACAACGACGCGACGGTGGAACCGGGCTTCCTCGAGCCGCTCGTCGCCGCCGCGTCGGCGGCGGGCGTCGGCGCGGTTTCGTCCCAGATCCTCCACTCCGAGCCGCCGCATCTCGTCTGGTACGCAGGCGCCTCGTACGACCCCCGGCGCGGGCACCAGGGACGGCACGAGCACTTCGGCGAGCCGCGGCTCCCGGCATCGGTCGAGCCGTACGTGACCGATCGCGCCTGCGGGGGCGCGATGCTCGTGACCCGGGCCGCGATCGACCGTGTCGGCGGGCTCGACGAGTCGCTGTTCGCGTACGCGGAGGACGTGGACTGGTCGATGCGGGCCCGCGCGGCGGGGCTCTCGATCCTCGTCGTGCCCGCGAGTGTCGTGTACCACGCAGTCTCGGCGGCATCGGGCGGAGCCTCGTCGCCGGACACGATCTACTATGCGCTCCGCAACGGTCTCGTCGTTGCCGAGCGCGTTGCGCCGCTCGGGCGGCTCGGCTCGGCGCGTCGGCGAGGTGGAGCGACGGCTGCGTTCGCCATCCAAGCACTCCTCTCACCTCGGCCCCGACGAGGGCTCAAAGCGGTCGCTGCAGCGATGCACGACGTCCGTCGACGCCGACTCGGAAAGCGGGCGGTCTGATTGGCCAGCCTGCGCTCGGACCCCGGTCTCTGGCTCCTCCTCCACGTCAGGCCGGGGAGCGACCGGCGCCACGATCGTCGGGGACGATGCGTCGTCTGCGGCGAGCAGGGGCGCCAGGTCCGGAACAGCTGGGTCCTGTCGCGTGAGCTCGCCCGGCGTTGGGGCCCTCCGCTTGCAACGCGCGAGAGCATGTTCTGCGAGCACTGCGGCTGCAGCCTTCGCGTCCGGGGTATCGCGCAGGCGCTCGTCGACCTCTACGCCGAGGAAGCCGCTACGCTCGACGAACTCGTTCTCGAGGGTCGGTTCCGCGCGCTCCGAGTCGCCGAGATCAACAGCATCGGCCGCATGCATCCCGTCCTCGCCCGTCTCCCCGACCTCGTCCACGTCGAATACCCGGAAGAAGACATCCAGTCACTGAGCTGGCCCGACAAAAGCTTCGACCTCGTGCTCACCTCCGAGACGCTCGAGCACGTTCCCGACCCGGATACCGCCCTACGCGAGACATATCGCATTCTTCGGCCCGGAGGCCGTCACGTCCTGACCGTTCCGGTCGACGGGTCTCTCCCTGTGACGCGGTCGCGTGGAGGGCTTCCTGCCGAGTACCACGGACGAGGCGGCGGGCCGTTCGCCCTGGTCACTCGCCGGGCGGACATGCTTGTTCACACGGACTTCGGCCGCGATCTCCCCGAGATCATCCGGGCGTCGGGCTTTGCATGCGAGACTCGAGGTGAGGGCCTGGAGCTCGTCGTCCTAGCGACACGACCACCGGGCGCGGTCGTGAGCGGGCGGGCACTCATCACGGGCGTCGGCGGACAGGACGGCTCGTTCCTCGCATCGCTCCTGTTGGAGCGCGGCTACGAGGTGACCGGCGTTCTCCGCCGCGACCCGTCGGTCTACGTTGATGCACTTGCGCCCCTCGAAGGGCGGATCGAGCTCGTGCGGGCGGACCTCCTGCACCACACGTCCCTCGTCCAGGCGCTGCAGGCGACGCGCCCGACGGAGGTCTACAACCTCGCCGCGCCATCGTTCGTCCCGCGCTCGTGGGACGAGCCGATCCTCACGGCCGAGTTCGCGGCTGTCGGCGCTACCTCGATGCTCGAGGCGATTCGCGAGGTCGATCCCACGATTCGCTTCTACCAGGCCTCGTCGAGCGAGATCTTCGGCGAGCCGCGCGAGACGCCGCAGACCGAGGAGACGCCGCCGAGCCCGCTGACGCCGTACGGCGTCGCCAAGGCGTACGCGCATTTCATCGCCGCGAGCTACCGGAAGCAATACGGGATGTTCACGTGCTGCGGGATCCTCTACAACCACGAGTCGCCGCTCCGCCCCGTCGACTTCCTCCCGCGCAAGGTGGCCCGCGGGGCCGCGGCGATCTCGCTCGGGCTCGAGGACGAACTCGTCGTCGGAGACCTCTCCGCGCGGCGCGACTGGGGCTACGCCGGCGACTACGTCCGCGCGATGTGGCTCACGCTCCAGCACGACGAGCCGGGGGACTACATCGTCGCCACGGGCGTCTCCCGCTCGGTGGAGGAGCTCGTCGCCTGCGCGTTCGAGGCGGTCTCGCTCGACTGGCGCGACCATGTCCGCTCGGACCCGGCCCTCTACCGCGGCGCGTCCGAGCTGCACGATCTCGTCGGCGACGCGTCCAAGGCCCGCACCGTCCTCGGCTGGGAGCCCGAGGTGAGCTTCGAGGAGCTCCTCGCGTTGATGGTCGAGGCCGACCGAGTGAAGCTTCAGAGCTCGGCGCCCGCGGCGAGTTCGTAGACCCGGTCGTGGGCGCGCGCGGTCGCGTCCCAGGTGAAGCCCGCGGCGCGCTCGAGGCCGAGTGCCGAGAGCTCCGAGGCGCGGTCGAGCGCCTCGAGCACGCCGGCCGCGATCGCCGCGGGGTCATCGGGCGGGAACAGCACTGCCGCAGCGCCGACGACCTCGGGCAGTGAGCCCGCGCTCGAGCAGGCTACGGGACAGCCGCATGCCATCGCCTCGACGGGCGGCAGCCCGAACCCCTCGTAGAGGCTAGGGAAGACGAGCGCCGCGGCGCGCCGGTAGAGGTCGATCCGTTCGGTGAGCGGGAGGTCGCCGAGCGCCTCGACGCCGTCCGGCAGCCCGGGCTGCTCCTGGCCCGCCCCGGTGAGAACGAGCCGAAGCTCCGGACGGGACTCGCGGAGGCGCGTGAAGGCCTCGAACAGCCGCGCGTGGTTCTTGTGCGGCCACGGCCGGGCGGGGTAGTAGACGAACGGCTCGCGCGGGACGGCGAAATCGGGCGTGAACCGCTCGTGGTCGACGCCGAGGTGGACGGCGTGCACGCGCTCGGGATCGAGCCCGAGCCGCTCGACGACACGGCTCCTCACCCACTCGCTGATCACGACGACGTGCGACGCCCGGCGCGCCGCCCGGTCGTACGCGAGCCGCCGAAGGAGCAGCTCGCCGACGCGGGAAGAACTGGGGCAGGTCGAGATGCTGGACGTCCAGGAGCGTCAGCACCGTCGGGCGCCCGGCGGGCGGGATCGGGACGGTGAGCGGGTAGTGGACCACGTCCGCCTCGTCGACGTGCGTGCGGAGGTTGCCCGGGCGGAGCGCCGCGCCTGCCATCGCTCGGAGACGCCCGGGTGTCGTGGTCGAGGCGCGGTATCCGGTCGCGACGAGCGTCGGCAGCCCGTCCGCGGCCTCGGGCGCGAGCGTCGGCACGAGCGCCTCGTACTCGTGATCCCCCACACGCGCGAGCCCGCGGCACAGCTCCCGCGCGTACGTCTCGCTCCCGCCCGAGATACCGGGGACGAGCGTGAGAAGGGGGAGCGCGACGCGCATCGCCGGATCCTAGAACCGGGCGTGGGCCTTCGAGGCGCCGGCTCGGAGACCGGGGCAGTTGCGGCCCCGAGAGGGGACGCCTTCAGGGGTGTGTGCCGCCGCAGGCGGGGATCAGCGGCGCGGATCCGCGCCCGCGGATTCGCGCTTCGCGAGCAAGCTCAAGGGCGAGCGGCAGGGTTCCGCTCAGCGGAATCCTGCTCGCGGACTACAATTCCGCCGGTGCCGGACGAGGCGACGGACAACGGCTTTCCGTCGGCAGAGGACGTCGACGTCGACGCGCTGTTCGCCGCGTTGCGCGAGGAGATCCGGCGCTCGGGCGCGGATCCCGGAGCGTCGGGCGAGGCCGGCGAGGACGACCGCCGGGCGGCGCGTGCCGAGGCCGAGCGCCTCTGGCCGGTGTCGGCCGACCGCCCGCTCCGCCTCCGGCCGGGCGTCAGAGGCGGGATCGGCACGCCGGCCAAGGCGGTCCTGAAGAAGGGGATGCGCTGGTATGTCGAGCCGCTCGCGTACGACCAGCGGTCGTTCAACGCCGCGGCGTTGCGACTGATCGACGATCTCGAACAACGCGTCGCCGTCCTCGAGGCAGAGTTGGCGCGTCTCCGCTCCGCGGAGCCGGGGTAGCGCCCATGCGGATCGCGGTCCTGCGCCCCCAGGTGCCGTTCGCGCGCGGCGGCGCGGAGATCTTTACCGACGTGCTCGTGAACGAGCTGCGGGCGCGTGGGCACGAGGCGGACCTCGTCTCGGTGCCGTTCAAGTGGTATCCCGGCGCGCGAGTCCTGACGCAGGCGTTCCTCTGGCGGATGCTCGACCTCGAGGAGGCGGACGGCGAGAAGATCGACGTCGTCGTGGGGACGAAGTTCCCGAGCTACGTCGCGCGCCATCGTGAGAAGCGGGTCTGGCTCGTCCACCAGTTCCGTCAGGCGTACGAGCTCGACGGGACGGAGCTCGGCCAGTTCGGCCCGTCTCCCGAGGACCGGGCGCTCCGCCGCCAGGTGCAGGAGCTCGACCGCATCGCGCTCGGCGAGGCCACCCGCCTGTTCGCGACGTCCGCGAACGTCGCCGGACGGCTCGAGAGGTCGACCGGCCTCAGCGCGGAGGTGCTCCCGCACCCGCCGCAGCCGCTCCCGTACCGCAGCGCGCCGTCCGAGGGCTTCGTCCTCTCGGCGAGCCGGCTCGATCGCGCGAAGCGGATCGACCTTCTGCTCGAGGCCGCTGCGCTCGAGCCGGCGGTGGACGTCGTCGTCGCGTCGGACGGGCCGGATCGCGAACGGCTCGAGACGATCGCGCGCGAGCGCGGCCTCGACGGTCGCGTGCGGTTCGAGGGCCGCGTCGGCGAGGAGCGCCTCGCCGAGCTCTACGCGACGTGCTCGTCGGTCTTCTACGCGCCGGTGGACGAGGACTTCGGGATGGGGCCGTACGAGGCGTTCCTCTCGGGCAAGCCCGTGATCACGACGACGGACGCGGGCGGGCCGCTCGACGTCGTGCACGACCGCGCAACCGGGCTCGTCGTCGCGCCCGAGCCCGCCGAGATCGGAAAGGCGGCGGCCTGGCTGCGGGAGCACGCCGACGAAGCGGCCGCGTTCGGCTCGGCCGGGAAGGCGATCGCCGAGGAGGTCACGTGGGATCGTGCGATCGCGAGGCTGCTCTCGTGAGCTCGCCCCACGTTCTCGGGACGTCGCTCGCGATCCCGGGCCGGAGCGGACAGTATGGGAATACGGCCCCGGCGAGGCTGGTGCCGCGAGCGGCGCCAGCGCTTCGGCGGAGGCCGGCTCCGCCGGCCGCAGACGAAGGGCGGTCGCGGGCGTGAGGGTCGCGTACTTCTCGCCGATGCCGCCGGAGGCGTCAGGGATCGCGGACTACTCCGCGCTCCTCGTGCCGGCGCTCCGCGAGCACGTCGCGGTGGACGTCGTGAAGCGCGGCACGAAGCGGCCGCCGCGCGGGACCGACCTCGCCGTCTACCACATCGGCAACAACCCCGAGGTGCACGGCTGGATCCTCGACGCGTTGCGACGGACGCCCGGGCTCGTCGTGCTCCACGACTTCGTCCTCCATCACCTCGTCGCCGGCGTGACGATCGGACGGCGGGACGGGCACGGCTACCTCGACGCCATGGAGCGGGAGCACGGCGTCGTCGGTCGGCTGATCGCCCACGGGGTGCTGGACAAGCGCCTGCCGCCGCTCTGGGAGGCGCGGCCGGAGGAGTTCCCACTCGCCGGCGAGGTGCTCGCGCTCGCCAGCGGGCTGATCGTCCACTCGCGGTACGTCGAGCGCCGCGCGCGTGAGGCGGGGTTCACCGGTGTGATCGCCCGCGTCCCGCATCCCGCCTGGCCCGTGCCCGACATCGCACCGGCGGACATTCCCGGTGCGCCGCTCATCGGCGCCTTCGGGAACGTCAACGACTCGAAGCGTGTCCCGCAGCTGCTCGAGGCGTTCGCCCGCGTGCGGGCGGAGCACTCGGGTGCCCGGCTCCTGGTGGTCGGCGCCACCTCGCCCGGTTTCGACCTCGACCGCCGGCTCAAGCGGCTCGGCCTGCAGGGAGACGGGGTGGTCCGCGAGGGGTTCGTCGACGAGCGGCGGTTGTGGGCGCTCATGGCCGCCTGCGACATCCACGTCAGCCTTCGCTCGCCGACGATGGGCGAGACGAGCGGGACCGCGATCCGCGCGCTCACGCTCGGGAAGCCGCTCGTCGTGACGGACGTCGGCTGGTTCTCGGAACTGCCCGAAGAAGTCGCCCTGAAGGTGAGCGTCGGCACGCACGAGATCGACGACCTCGCGGCGGCGCTCCGGCTCCTCGCCGAGCAGCCGCACGCACGCGCCGCGATGGGCGCCGCTGCCCGCGAGCTCGCGACGACCGAGCACGACCTTCGCCGTGTCGCCGCGCGTCAGGCCGCCGCATTCGAGCGCGTCGCCGGCGGCGGCGCCGTCGCCGACGAGGTCCTCCGCGAGGTGAGCGAGGCGGCGGGCGGCGTCGGCATCGCGGCCGGGACGCCCGAGGCCTCGGAGATCGCCCGACGGCTCTCCGAGGTCGACCTCGGTGGGTGAGCGGCTCGCGGCGATCCCCGCCTGGGCGTGGCTCGCCGGGATCGTCGCCCTCTCCTGCGCGCTCCGGCTCTGGCTCGTCCGGGGCATGGTCGCCCCGTTCGTCTTCGTGGACGAGGCGATCTACACCGAGCTCGCGCAGAGCCTCGCCGACTCGGGGAGCTATGCAGTGCGCGAGACGCCGGTCAGCGGTTACAGCCTGCTGTACCCGGCGCTGATCGCGCCCGCGTACGGCGCGTTCGACAGTCTCGTCGACGCGTACGGGGCGGCGAAGGCGACGAACGCGGTCGTCATGTCACTCGCTGCGATCCCGACGTACCTCCTCGCGCGACGCGTCACCGGCATGTGGCTCGCGCTGCTCGGCGCGGTGATCGCCGTGGCCGTTCCCTCGATGGCCTACACCGGGACGATGACGACCGAGAGCCTCTTCTACCCCGTCGCGCTGGGGTTCGCCGTCGTGCTCGTCCGCTACCTCGAGCGCCCCGGCTACGCGTGGCTCGCCGCGCTCGTCGTCGCGCTGTCCGTAGCCTTCGCGACGCGCTCGCAGTCGCTCGCTTTCGTGCCGGCGATCGCGACCGCGCCGCTCCTGCTGGCGCTGTTCCGCTCGAGTCGGGCCGCGCTCCGCCCGTTCGCGCCGCTCTACGTTCTCGGGGCGGCCGCCGCGCTCGGGCTCGTCGTCCTGCAGGCCGTGCGCGGCCAGTCGCTCGCCGACCTGCTGGGCGCGTACAGCATCGTGGGCGAGGGCGGCTACGACGTCGAGCGCGTCCTGCGCTACTGGCTCTGGCACGTCGAGGAGCTCGACCTGTAC
Organism: uncultured Actinomycetes bacterium; assembly: GCA_963797805.1. Taxonomy (GTDB): domain Bacteria; phylum Actinomycetota; class Thermoleophilia; order Gaiellales; family Gaiellaceae; genus Gaiella. The sequence continues at coordinate 167,226 of CAWCRC010000009.1, forward strand.
GTCGGGATCGTCCCCTTCGCCGTCCTCCTCCTCTTCGTCCTGCGCGGTCGCACCCTCTCGGAGCGGCTCCAGGAGCACCTCGCCGCGACGACGGCGCTCCTCGCCTGGTCGACGCTCGCGGTCGGCGCGTTTGCGTCTCGTTTCGCGTCGGACCGAGTCCAGGACCGCTACCTCTTCTTCCTCGCGCCGCTCCTCGTGGTGTGCGTCCTCGCGTGGGTGGAGCTCGGGGCGCCCCGTCCCCGCGCGGCGACCGCTGCGGCGGCCGCCGCCGCGCTCGCGCTCGTGCTCGTCTTCCCCTACGTGAAGTTCATCGGCGAGCCGGCGAAGTCGGACACGCTCGGGCTGATCCCGCTGTGGACGTTCAACGAGCACCTCCTCGCGGGCCGCTACTGGACGACCGTTGCCGCCGTCGGCGCGGTGCTCCTCACGCTCTTCCTCCTCGTGCCGGCGAGGTACGCCCTGGCCGTTCCGGTCGTCCTGCTCGTGCTCTTCGCGATCCTCTCGCGGCCCGTCTGGTCGGGCTCACACGGGTTTCTCGCGGCGGGGATCGGGGCGTTGCGTCAGGGCAACCCGGGGCTTCCGCGCGACTGGATCGACCGCGCCGTCCCGGACGGGAACGAGGTCGCCGTCCTCTGGACGGGCCGCGCTGACCGCTTCACGGTGAACATGAACGAGTTCTTCAACCGGCGCGTCGGGCGCGTCTTCTACACCGACCAGCCGACGCCCGGCGGGATAGGCGAGATCCACGTCGTGCGGCTCGACGCGGACGACGGGGAGCTAGGCGCGGGCGCGTTCGTCGATGCCTCCGGCCGCCCGGTGACGGTTCCGTACGCCCTCCTCGACGGGTCGATCGTCCCCGACGGCACGCTCGTCGGCCGCAACGAGGTGGTCGGCACGGCGCTCTGGCGCCTGGCAGGCCCGCTCTCGTCGCGGTCGGAGATCACTGGGATCTACGCCGACACGTGGTCGGGCGAGCGCGTCCGCTGGCGCCTCCTTCGCTGCGAGGGCGGCAGGCTGACGGCGACCGTGCACAGCGACCCGTCGCTCGTCACCCGCGCTCAGACCCTGCGCGCCTCGACGCAGACTCCGGGCCGCCGGGTGGACGCATTCGTGCGCGTCCCGCCGACCGGCGAGCAGGTCTCGCTCGGGATCCGGACGGAGCCCGACGGCGGGATCTGCACGGTCGACTACGTCGTCGCGCCGACGGCGAACCCGTCCGAGGTGATCTCCGGGTCGACGGACGATCGCGAGCTCGGTGTGCACTTCGACGCGTTCGCCTGGAAGCCGCGCCCGTGAAGATCGTCGTCGACGTCTCCCCGCTCTCGCACCCGCGTACCGGGATCGGGAACTACATCCGGGGCTCGCTCGCGGGAATGGCGGCCGTCGCCGGGGGCCGGCACGAGCTCGTCGCGTTCGCGCCGACGAGCCTCCGGGGTCCGGAGGCGATCCGTGCGGCGATCGCCGGCGTTCCGGCCGACCTGAAGACGATCCGGCTCCCCGCGTCGCACGCGCTCCGCACGGCGTGGAGTCGCTTCGGCCGGCCGCCCGTGGAGCGGTTCGTCGGGCCGCTCGGCGCGTTCGTCTTCAGCGAGTGGATGTATCCCGCGCAGCGCGAGGGCGTTCGTGCGACCGTGTTCCACGATCTCGTCCCGTTCCACCATCCGGAGTGGTGCACCGCGAGGACCGTCTCGATGCACACCCGCAAGGCACGCCACGCCGCGGAGACGTGCGACGTCGTCTTCGCGAACTCACGCTTCACCGCAGCGGACCTCGTCGACGTCCTCGGGATCGACGAGGACCGGATCGTCCCGGCGCCGCCGGGGCTCCCGGACGGGCTCGGCCCGGACGGCGACGCCGCCGACCTCGGGGGGCCGGCGATCCTCGCGCTGGGCACGATCGAGCCGCGCAAGAACCTCGCCCGGCTCGTCGAGGCGTGGCGGCTCCTCGCGGACGGGCTCGGGCTCGTCCTCGCCGGGGGCGAGGGCTGGGGCGACCGCCCCGACCTCGCCGACCCGCGCATCCGGCGGCTCGGCTACGTGCCCGACGAGGAGATCGCGCGGCTCTACCGCGGCGCGGCCGTCTACGCGTACCCGTCGATGTTCGAGGGGTTCGGCATGCCGATCGTCGAGGCGATGGCCTGCGGGACGCCCGTCGTCGCGTCGACCCATCCGTCGCTGGACGAGGCCTGCGGGGACGCGGCCGTCCGCGTCGACCCGCTCGATGCGGAGTCGATCGCCGACGGGATCCGCGACGCCATCGCGCGGCGCGACGAGCTCGTCCCCCTCGGCCTTGCGCACGCGGCGCGGTTCTCGTGGGAGAAGACCGGCGCCACGATGATCGCCGCGCTCGAGGAGCGGGCGTGAGCGGCGACCGGCGCCCCGAGGAGGTCGCTGTGGTCGTCCGCCGCCCAGGCGACGACGGCGACGAGTACCTCGTGCTTCTCCGGTCGCCGGACAAGCTGGGCTACTGGCACCTGGTCGCGGGCGGGGTGGAGTGGGGCGAGACACCGGACAGCGCAGCGGCGCGCGAGCTCGCGGAGGAGACCGGCCTGGTCGCGTCCGCGCCCGCACTGCTGGACGGCCCGCTCGACTACGACCTCTCGGCCGATCCCGAGTCGGTGCGCGAGCGCTTTCCTGCGGGCACCCAGCGCATCGTCGTCTGGGCGTACGTCGCCGAGGCGCCACCACGGTGGGAGCCGACTCTCGACGCCGAGCACGTCGACCACCGCTGGCTCGCGGCCGACGCGGCCGTCGAGCTGCTCCACTACCCCGAGCCCCGTGAGGCCGTGCGGAGGGCTGCCGCGACGCGATGAGGGTCGCCATCGACACGACACCGCTCGTGCAGACGCGCGCGGGGACCGCGCGCCACGTGCTCGGCCTTCTCCGCGAGCTCCGGGGACGGCCGGACCTCGAGCTCGTGGGCGTCGCCGCGGGTGGCACCGGCCGGCTGGCCACGATCCGTCGCGACGCCTTCTGGTACCCGCTGCGCCTCGGTCGCGTCTCGTCCCAGGTCGACGTGCTGCACTGCACGACCTTCCGCGCGCCCGTCTCGCCGCGCGCGCCGCTCGTGGTGACCGTCCACGACCTCGCCCTGCTGCGGCACCCCGAGGCGTTCCCGCAATGGCATCGCCGGACCGGCGCGCTCGCGCTCCGCTCGGGCGTGCGTGCGGCCGACGCGATCATCGCCGTCTCCGCGTTCACCCGGGACGAGCTCGTCGACCTCCTCCGTGTCCCGGTCGAGCGAATTCGCGTGGTGCCGAACGGCGTCGACCCGGTCTTCTCGGTCGACGGGCCGGCGGTCGAGGGCGACTACGTGCTCGCGGTCGGCACCCTCGAGCCGCGCAAGAACCTCGCCGCCACCGTCGAGGCCGCGCAGCTCGCGGGTATCGAGCTCCGCGTCGCGGGCGCCGCTGGATGGGGAGGGGTCGAGACGGGGGGATGGGTCGGCGAGCCCTCCGACGAGGAGCTCGCAGCCCTCATGCGCGGGGCGCGGTGCCTCCTGTACCCCTCGCTCTACGAGGGCTTCGGCATCCCCGTCCTCGAGGCGATGGCGTGCGGGATCCCCGTCGTCACGAGTCGCGGCGGCGCCACGGAGGAGGTCGCGGGCGGCGCCGCGATCCTCGTCGACCCGCACGACCCGGTGTCGATCGCCGCCGGGATCGAGGAAGCAGGCCGTCGGCGCGAGTCGCTCGTCGAGATCGGCCGCGCGCGGGCCTCGATGTTCACCTGGCGTCGCGCGGCGGATCTCGTCGAGGACCTCTGGCGGGAGCTCGCATGAGCGCCCTCGTCGTCGTGGACGCAGACGTCCTCGGGCGTCAGCGCACCGGCGACGAGACCTACGTGCGGAACCTGCTCCGCACCCTGCCGGGGCCGGCCGCGACCGCCGGGCTCCGACTCGCTGCGGTCACCCGCAGGCCGGACCTCGTCCCCGCCGGCGTCGAGGCGATCGAGCTGCACGGCGCCTCGCAGGAGCTGCGCATGGCGTGGTCGCTGCCGCGTGCCCTGCGGCGGCTCGGCGCCGCTCTCGTCCACACGCAATACGCGCTCCCGCTGCGCTGCCCGTGCCCGGCGGTCGTCACGATCCACGACCTGTCGTTCGAGCGCGGGCTCATGGGTCGGCGCGACCGGTTCGTCTTCCGGCACGTCGTCCCGCGTGCCGCGCGTCGGGCCGCGCGGGTGCTCACCGTCTCCGAGCGGACGAAGCGCGACCTCGTCGACCTGTACGGCCTCGCCCCGGATCACGTCGTCGTGACGCCCAACGGCGTCGACCCTGCGTTCGGGCCGAAGGGCGACGGCGCGGCCGAGACTGCGGCGCGACCGTACGCGCTCGCGGTCGGCGCGATCCAGGCGCGGAAGAACCAGCGGGCGGCGCTCGAGGCGGCACGGGAGGCAGGCCTCGAGCTCGTCGTCGTCGGGCCGACGAAGGACGCGGGCGTCGCCGACGAGCTCCGCGCCGGCGGAGCCCGGCTCGAGGGCTACGTCCCCACCGAGCGGCTCGCCGCTCTCTACCGCGGCGCGGCCTGTCTCGTGCAGCCCTCGCGGCACGAGGGCTTCGGGCTGCCGGTCGTCGAGGCGATGGCCTCCGGGACGCCGGTCGTCACCGTCGCCGATCCGGCGCTCGTCGAGGTCGCAGGCGACGCCGCGATCGTCGTCCCGGAGGGGTCGCTCGCCGACGGGATCCGGCGGGCGCTCGAGCAGCGCGACCGCCTCGTCCCGGCCGGGCTCGAGCGTGCGCGGGCGTTCAGCTGGGAGGCGGCCGCCGAGGCGACCGTCCGCATCTACACGGAGGCGCTCGGCCGGTGACGCGCGCGTCCGGGATCGTCGTCTCGCACGGTCATGGAGGGGAGCTCGAGCGGCTCGTGCCGGTCCTGGCGCCGCAGCTCGACGAGCTCGTCGTGATCGCCAACCGGCCGGGCTCTGCGCCGGGCGTCCTCCCGTCCGGGGTGCGCGTCGTCGAGAACGCGCGGCCGCGCCGGCTCGCCGAGAACGTCAACCTCGGCACGGCGGCGACGAGCGGCGACTGGGTCGTCTTCGCGAACCCGGACGTGCTCCCGGAGGCGGACGCGGTCGGCGCACTCGTCGCGTTCGGCGAGACCCGCGAGCGGTGCGGTCTCGCCGGGCCGCGGACGGTCTGGCCGGACGGACGCTGGCAGCCGACACGCCGCCGCTTCCCGACGGTCAGCGGCACGATCGTCCGCCGCACCCCACTCCGCCGGCTCCGCCCGCCGCTCGAGCAGCAGCGCGACCACTACCTCCTCGACGAGGACGTGACCGAGCCGGTCGAGGCCGACTGGCTCCTCGGGGCGTTCCTCCTCATGCGTCGCGCCATGCTCGACGAGATCGGCGGGTGGGACGAGGGGTACCGCCACTACGTGGAGGACATCGACCTCTCGTACCGCGCGATGCGCGCCGGCTGGGAGCGCTGGTACGTGCCGTCCGCCCGGGTGACCCACGACTGGGCGCAGGTCATCGATCGGCGCTTCCTGTCGCGACACACGCTGTGGCACGGGCGCGGGATGGCGCGGTTCCTACGGAAGCACCCCGAGACGCTGGCGCGGCTGTGAGCGAGCCGGGGCCGGGCTCGAAGGCGGACCAGTACGCGCGCAAGGCCGCGGGCTGGACGGACGCCGAGTACGCCGACGCGTACGCCTACCTCGACCATCGGGCCGACCTCGTCACCTCGCTCGGCGTGGCGCTCGAGCCCGGCGACGAGGTGCTCGACCTCGCGTGCGGCGACGGCGGGCTCGGCGAGTACCTGCTCGCGCGCGGGCTCCGCTATGCGGGCGTCGACGTCGAGCCCGCGATGGTCGAAGCGGCCCGCCGTCGCCTCGGCGACCGGGCGGCCGTCGAGGCCGGCGACCTCAACAGCTTCGAGCCGCCGCAGCCCGTCGCGGCGACGACCGTCTTCCGCGCGATCTACTACGCCGACGACCGCGCGGCGTTCTTTGCGCGGGCCGCGGGCTTTACCGAGCGGAAGCTCGTGCTCGACCTCAACCCGCGCCAGTACGCGCCGTCGGTGGTCGTCGCGGAGCTGCGGTCCGCCGGGTTCCGGCAGGTCGAGCTGCGGCCTTTCTTCATCCCGCAGACGCGTCCGCTGCCCGCGTTCGCGAGCGGCGCGCTGAAGGGCCTCGAGCGCACCGGGCCGCTGGCGCGGCTGGCGCTCCGGGTGCGGTTCACGTACCTCGTCGCGGCCGTGCGCTAGTTCGGGACGACGCCGAAGTCGACACGTGCGCCCAGTGCGCGCTGCTCGCCGCCGCTCGTCTCCGGGTCGACCTCAGCCGGCACGAAGGTGTCGATCTCCACCTCGACCCGCCACGGCCCGTCGGGCGTCGGCAGCGCGACCTGCCGTGTCGCGCAGGCCGGTACGTACCTGGTCTCCGAGCCCGTCTCGCGGCCGATCGCGGGCTGCTTGTCCTCGCCACGGGCAAGCTCGCCGATGCGGACGCGCGCGACGCCCCGGAGCCGGACGCCTGTTGGGCAGAACGTCGAGCGCGACAGCGTGACGATCGCCGTGCCCGTCCCGCCCTCCGAGACGTCGAAGCGGTTGTAGGCCGCGCGCGCGGGGACGCTCGGGTCGCCGCGGTCGCCGACCATCCAGCCGTCGGCGGAGATCCCCGTCTCGTTCGACCGGAGCCGGATCGGGCCGTCCAGGCGCACGAGCGTCGCGTTCGCCTCCGGGTTGAAGGCGACCACGTCGCCCACGACCTCGACCCCGTTCGAGGCTAGGACGAAGTCCGTGTGCGGGTCCGGCCAGAGCGTCCCGTCGACGCCCTTGAGGTCCGGGGTCAGCGTGGGACCCGGCCCGGGGCCGGTGCCGTCGACGCTCCAGACCTTCGCGATCGAGCGATTCCAGAACTCCGTCGACGCGACGCCCAGCGGGCTGTCGCTCATCCGCTGCCCGAGCATGACGACCGAGCCGCCGTCCGCCGCGCGGTCGACCCAATCGTTCGGCTTCGGGATGTTCGCCTCGACGCGGGCGCTGAAGTCGTGCTCCCCGATCGATGCGTACACCTCGGACGTGAGGTTCCAGGCGAGGAGGAGCACGGCGATCGCCGCAGCCGCGGGCACCGCGATCCCCTGCAGCCGCCGACGCACAGGCGTGCCGAGCAGCGCGACGAGCGCCGTCGCGACGAGCGTCACGACGACCAGGGCGTTCTCGATGCGCCCGAGCGGCCAGGCCCACTCGCGGTTCGCGAGGGCGAGGATCGACAGGCCGTGCGCCTCGTAGTACGGGAAGTTGTCGAGCCCCCGGTCGATCGGGACCCAGGCGATCATCGCGAGCACCGCGGCTCCGGCGACGAGAACGGCCCAGAGCGGCGCGACCGCGCGCTCGAGCAGATAGGCGGTCGCGATCATCGCGAGCGGCGTGAGGTACATGAGGTTCCGCTCGACTATGAGGCTCGAGAACGTCGTCGAGAGGTACGCGCCCTTGATCGCCGCGTACCAGCCGAAGCCCACGACGGCACCGGCGGTGCCGACGACGAAGGCGCGCACCCCGGGCCGCGCGCGCTCCGAGCCGGGGACGGCGAGGAAGGCGAGCAGCGCGATCGCGGGGAGCACGCCGACCCCGATCGCGAACGCGCCGCCCGCCCAGCTCCCGTACTCGACCATCCGGCCCTTCCAGAGCGTCGTCGCGGTCTGCCACTCGTTCGACCGGTGGCCGAGGAACGCGGCCAGGACGAACGTCGTGCCGATCGTCAGGACGACGGCGCCGACGCGGTCCCAGGTCGTCCACGTCGCCCGCCAGCGGCGCATCCACTCGGAGCGCCAGCCGAGCGCCAGCAGGCCGGCGCCGAGCGCACCGAAGAGCGCGGCGAGTTGCGAGCGGGTCGCGACGGCGACGACGCACGCCCCGAACGCGAGCGCCAGTGACCAGCGCCCGGGGGCGTCGATCGCGCGAACCGTGAGCCAGAGGGCGACGGTCGCCGCCGGGTACGCCCACGGCTCCTCGACGAGGATCGGTGCGTACGAGAGCGCGGGCGCGGCGATCGCGGCGATCGCCGCGAAGTACGCCCACGGCACGGACAGGACGCGCCGTGCGAGGAGGTAGGCGGGGAAGACGGCCGCCGCCATGACGAACGCCTGCACGGTCTTGATCGCCTCGTACGCAGTCGCGACGGGATGGAGCCACCAGAACGGCGCCGTCAGCCACGGCACGAGGCTCGAGAAGCCGTACGGATCGCCGCGTCGTGCGGAGTGGCCGCTGTCCGCGATCGCGCGCGAGATCTGGGTCAGCTCGAGCTCGTCGCTGAAGATCGTCGGTGTCTCGCGCCGCCACGCCTGCCACGCGTAGAGCGTCGAGAGGAGGAGGTACGCGCCGACGAGCGGGATCACGCCCTCGACGCGTGTGCGTACCGATGTCGCCGGCAGCGCGCCGGCCGTCGCGTGCGCGCTCACTCGGCGATTGCTCGCGTCGGCGCCGGCGCGAGCGTGGGCCGTTCGCGGAAGACGCGCTGAGGCACCCCTGCCTTCGCGCACGCCTGGATCACGAGGTCGAGCCGGTCGGCGGGCGCCTCGGGGATCGTGACGACGACCTCGTCCGCGCGCGACGTCTCGATTGCCGTGCCGGTCTCGTCGAGTGGGCCGAGGACGGGAACGCCCTGCACCCGCCTCCGCAGGAGCCTCGGGTTGTCGTCGAGGAACCCGACGACGCGGACGTCGTGCTCGAGGTCGCGGACGATGCCGCGTCCCGCGGGGCCTGCGCCGACGACGAGGACACGCCGCCGGCCGTCGTCCTCCCGCCGTCCAGCCTCGGGGACGAACCGGACGCACCAGCGCGAGAGCGCTGCGAGCAGCGCGGCCGCGATCCCGTAGAGAAGGAAGACGCGCGCAGGGAAGTCGCCGAGGTTCCGCATCGCCGCGACGATCCCGAACGCGGCGAGCGTCGCGATGCCGGACGCGAGAGCGATCGTGGCCAGGTCGCGCGGCGTCGCGTACCGCCACGCGCGCCGGTAGATGCCGGACAGGACGTACACGGCGTACGTCGTGCCCAGCAGCACCGGCAGCACGGCGAGGAACGTGCCGCGCTGCAGCTCGGTGCCGCGGCCGTCGACGAAGAGGACGTACGAGACGAGGAACGTCGCGCACACGAGCGACGAGTCGACGAGGAGCTCGACGAACCGGCGCGGCTGCACCGTGACCGCGTGGCGGAGCCGCGTGTCTCCGGGCTTGCCGCGCCGCTCCTGCTCCGAGAGCTCGGCGAGGAAGCTCCCGAACTGCACGAGCAGGGCGAACGTGACGAGGACGCCGAGCGCGGTCACGGCCGGCCGGTCGAGCACGTTGTACGCGACGGAGGTCGCGCCCAGCGCGACGGCGATCAGCGCGAGCAGCGCGACGGCCTTGGTCTCGGACAGCCCGTAGTAGACGAGCCGGTGCGAGGTGTGGTCGGTTCCCCCCTGCGTGACGGGCCGGCGCTCCGCGAGGCGCCGGATGGTGACGAGTGTCGTGTCGAGGATCGGGATGGCGAGAACGAGCAGCGGCAGGAGCATCGTCGCGACGGTCGTCCCCGCCGTCGTCCAGCTCGACGCGAGGCCGAGCGCGGCGAGGAGGAACCCGAGCAGCTGGCTGCCCCCGTCGCCCATGAAGACGTGCGCGCCGTCGCCGGGCCGGAGGTTGAACGGCAGGAAGCCGAGGCACGCGAACGCCAGCGCGAGCGACAGGACGAGCACGAGGTCGTTCTCGTGGACCGTCGCCGCGTCGATCGCGAAGTAGAGGCATGCGACCGTGGTCAGCGTCGCAGCGAGGCCGTCCATGTTGTCGAGCAGGTTGAGCGCGTTCGTGATCCCGACGAGCCAGAAGAGCGCGATCACGATCCCGAGCACGTCGTTCGTCACGAGCTCGACGCGAAGGCCGGCCGCGATCGCGATCCCGGCGGCGGCGAACTGGAGGACGAGCTTGGCGATCGGGCTCAGGTGGCGGACGTCGTCGACGACACCCGCGACGAGGAGGATCGCCGCTCCGGCGAGGATGCCGAGGAGCTCCCACGACGGCTCGACGGCTCCGGTGAGGACGGCCAGTGCGACTCCGACCGAGAGTCCGGCCGCGATCCCGACGCCGCCGAACGTCGGAGTGATCCGGTCGTGCCAGCGCTCGCCGGTGGGCACGGCGACGAGCCGCCCGCCGACCGACGGAGAGCGGAGCAGGGCCCAGAGCACGAGGGATGCGACGGGCAGCGCGACGACCGTGACGGCTGCGCTCACGGCCGGTAAGGGTAGTCCCCATCGGGGTCGTCGGGGGGTGTCGCCGCGCCGACGAGCGGAACGCGGCCCGGCGTCGCCCTACAATCGCCGCCGTGCACGTCTACGGGGATCTCCTCCGCTACCGCGAGCTGTTCGGCAGCCTCTTCCGTCGCGACCTGCGGGCGAAGTACAAGGGCTCGTTCCTCGGGCTCGCGTGGACGCTGGCGCTGCCGCTCGCGCTCATGCTCGTCTACCTGGTCGTCTTCTCCGTCCTCTGGAAGGCCGAGGCGACCGACCTCGACGACTACTGGCTCTTCCTGCTCTGTGGGCTGCCGCCCTGGGTGTTCCTCGCCTCGTCGCTGCAGACCGCGGCGCGGAGCCTCGTCGAGAACGCGCCGCTCATTCGCAAGGTCCGCTTCCCGCGCCAGCTCGTCCCGCTGTCCGTCGTCGCGACGCAGCTCGTCGCCTTCGCGACGATGACGGCGATCGTTCTCGTGCTCGCGCTCTGGTTCCGCCCGGAAAGCCGCGACACCGCGTGGCTCGCGATCCCGGTCGGTGTCGTGATCGTCCTCTTCATCGCCGGGCTGTCGCTCTCAGTCGCAGCGCTCAACGCGGTCTTCCGGGACGTCGAGTTCGTCGTCGCCGCGCTGCTCCTGCCCTGGTTCTTCCTGACGCCCGTGCTGTACCAGCTCGACGACCTGCCGGGTGCCGAGTCGCGCCCATGGCTGATCGACCTTCTCCACTGGGGCAATCCGATGACCCCGGCGATCGAGGCGTACCGGACGCCGCTGTACGCGGGCGAGCTGCCGCCGGCCGCCGACACGATCTACCTCTGCGTCGCGGCCGTCCTCGCGCTCGCCGTCGGCGCGCTCGTCTTCATGTCCGTCGACGACCGGATCGCGTCGGAAGCCTGACGACCGCCCGACCCTCGAACAGCCCGTCCCCGGTGTAGGCGGGCAGCCCGAGGTGCTCGCCGGGTGCGAGCCCGTCGACGAGCGACGGGAGGAGGAGCGGCGCCTCGAGCCGCGGGTTCCGGCCGCCCGGGGCCCATCTGCGAAACGTGTGAGCCGCACGCCGGCGTTCGAGCACACCGCCGGCGGAGACGACCGCGCCGCCGACTGCCGCCCAGCCCTCGGCGTGAGCGTCGAGGAGGCGCCGCGACCAGTCGGGCGCGGGCTCTGCGCCTGCGACGAGATGGGCAGTCGCGGCCGGGGCCTCGTCGACGACCGTCTCCTCCTGCGCCGCGAGCGCGGCGGCCGTGCGCTCGTCCGCGCCGCCGTGGACGACGACCGCCAGCCGGCGCTCAGTGATCAGCGGCTCGACGTCGAACTCGACGTCGAGAGTTGCGACGCCGACGTCGGAAAGCCAGAAGCGGTGCTCCTCGACGAGGTCGAAGCGGAGGACGTACCGGCCGGGCGGTCGCGGTGCGGTGACCGGCGCGTCGAGCTCGATCGTCTCGCCCGGCGCGATCGGCCGCGGGAACGGCGTCCGGTGGCCGTCCCACACGATCGCGTTGCCCCGCGTGTCGAGCCAGTGGTACGCGAGCTGCAGCCCGTCCTCGCCGCGCGACCGCCACGTCGCCGAGCCGGTGTTCTCGAGCACGAGGCGCGCCGTCGTACGCGCCCCCGCGCGCTGCGGCGGCAGGCTCCACTCCCGCCAGGACGGTGCGAGGGGATCCACGGCGCACGAGTCTAGTCCGGCCCGTCTGGGGCTACGCTCCACGGATGGCCGATCCGCTTCTCGTCCGCGCCGCGCGGCGCGAGCGCGTCGAACGCACGCCCGTCTGGTTCATGCGCCAGGCGGGGCGATCGCTGCCGGAGTACCGCGTGATCCGCGAGCGCCACTCCTTCTTCGAGGTCGCGAGCGAGCCCGAGCTCTGCGCCGAGGTGACGCTCCAGCCGGTGCGGCGCCACGGCGTCGACGCGGCCGTCATGTTCGCGGACATCATGACCCCGGTCATCGGGATGGGGCTCGACGTCGAGCTCGTCGAGGGCGTCGGCCCGGTCGTCGACCGGCCGGTCCGGAGCGCCGCAGACGTCGAGCGGCTCCACGTGCCGGACGTCGAGGAGGCCTTCGCGCCGGTGCTCGAGGCGGTCCGGCTCGTCCGGTCGGAGCTTCCCGCGGAGAAGGCCGTGATCGGATTCTGCGGCGGCCCGTTCACCGTCGCCGGGTACCTCGTCGAGGGCAGGCCGAGCCGCGAGCTGCCACGCACGAAGGCGCTGATGCTCTCGGAGCCGGAGACCTGGGACGCCTTGATGGAGCGGCTCTCGGACGTCTTCGCCTCGTACGTCGCGGCGAAGGTCGTGGCCGGCGCTGACGTCGTGCAGCTCTTCGACTCCTGGGTCGGGGCCCTCTCGCCCGCACAGTACGAGGCGCGCGTCGCGCCGTGGAGCGCACGGATCCTCGGCGCCGTCGACGTCCCGACGATCCACTTCGGAACCGGCGCCTCCCACCTCCTCGGCGGCCTCGCCTCCGCAGGCGGCGACGTGATCGGCCTCGACTGGCGCCTCCCGCTCGACGAGGGATGGAGCCTCGTCGGGGACCGCGCCGTGCAGGGCAACCTCGATCCGGCGGCGCTCACGGCCCCCTGGGACGTCGTCGAGCGCGAGGCGCTCGACGTCCTGTCGCGCGCGGACGGGCGCCCGGGCCACATCTTCAACCTCGGCCACGGCGTGCTCCCGGAGACGGACCCGACGTCGCTCACGCGGCTCGTCGAGCTCGTCCACGAGCGAACGGAGGCGGCGATCGCCGCATGACGAGCCCCGCCGTCATCCTGATGGCGTACGGATCGCCCGACCGGCTCGCCGACGTGCCCGCCTACTATGCGGACATCCGCGGCGGCCGACCGGTCCGGCCGGAGCTGCTCGACGACCTCGTCGCGCGTTACGCCGCGCTCGGGATCGACGACTCGGACGGGCCGTCGCCGCTCAACGCCGTGACGGAAGAGACACGCGCTGCCCTCGAGGAGTCGCTCGGGATCCGCGTGCTGACGGGCATGCGCCACTGGGAGCCGCGGATCGCAAGCGCCGTCGAGGCGGCGCTCGAGCTCGGCCACGACGCGCTCGTCGGCCTCGTCCTCGCCCCGCATTGGTCGTCGCTCTCGATCGCAAAGTACGAGGAGCTGTTCGACACAGCCGTCGCGGGTCGCGTCGAGACGAGGTTCGTCCGCGAGTGGGGGACGGACGAAGGGCTCGTGGAGCTCCTGTCCGATCGCGTCCGCGTCGCGTCGGGTGATCGCTCTCCGCACGTCGTCTTCACCGCGCACTCGCTTCCCGCGCGGATCCTCGAGTCCGGCGACCCGTACTGCGACTCGCTCCTCGAGACCTCGCGGCTGGTTGCCGAGCGCGCAGCGCTCGGCGACCGGTGGTCGTTCGCCTTCCAGAGCGAGTCGCCGACCGGCGAGCCGTGGCTCGGTCCCGACATCCTCGACCACTTCGACGCCCTCGCGGCCGATGGGGTCGACGACGTGCTCGCCTGCCCCGTCGGATTCGTCTCCGATCACCTCGAGATCAAGTGGGATCTCGACGTCGAGGCGGCGCAGCGCGCGGAGACGCTGGGCCTCCGGTTCTCGCGCATCGAGATGCCGAACGCCGATCCCGCGTTCGTCGCCGTGATGGCCGGGATCGTCCGGCACGAGCTCGCGGCCGTGACCGCATAGATGCTGTGAGAACGGGCGAGATCCAGGTCGACGGCGTCTCCCGGCGGTTCGTCGTCCGGGCACGGGAGACGCACACGCTGAAGGAGCTGCTCGTCGCCCGCGGGCGGACGGGCGCGCAGGAGGTCTGGGCGCTTCGCGACCTCACGCTCGCCGTGACGCCCGGCGAGTCGGTCGGGCTCATCGGACGCAACGGCTCGGGGAAGTCGACCCTGCTGCGGCTGATCGCGGGGATCATCAAGCCGACCACGGGCCGGGTCGCGACCGGCGGCCGGGTCGGCACGTTGCTGGAGCTCGGGGCAGGCTTCCATCCCGACTTCACGGGCCGGGAGAATGTCGAGCTGAACGGGATGCTGCAAGGGCTGACACGCGCGCGGATTCGCGAGCGCTTCGACGAGATCGTCGCGTTCGCTGAGCTCGAGCACGCGATCGACCGGCCCGTCCGGACGTACTCGTCGGGCATGACCATGCGGCTCGGCTTCGCCATCGCGGCATTCCTCGAGGCGGACGTGCTCCTCCTCGACGAGGTCTTCGCCGTCGGGGACGAGAGCTTCCAGCGGAAGTGCTTCGGCGTCATCGCGGCCTTCAAGGAGCGCGGCGGCACGATCCTCTTCGTCTCTCACGACGCGTCCGCCGTCGAACGGCTTTGCGACCGCGCCGTGCTGCTTCGGAGTGGCGAGCTCGCGTTCGACGGTCCCGTGCACGAGGCGATCACTCGCTACCGGCGCGCGCTCGCCGAGGACGCCGAGCCGGCGGACGAGGCGCGTCCCCCGGACGCCGCCGGGACGGGCGAGGCCCGGTTCGCGAGCGTTCGCCTCGTCGGGTCGGACGGGGAGCCGCGCTCGCGCTTCCTCGCGGGCGAGCCGTTCGGGCTCGAGATCCAGCTCAGCGGCGCGTCCGCCGCCTCCTCGCTCCACGTCGAGCTCCGCGACGGCTCCGGGCTGCTCGTGGCCGAGGAGATCCTCGACCCCCGCGCGCTCGGCGGGAACGGGGCCGACGGGCTTTCGCTCCGCTTCGACGTCTCGGCGCCGCCGCTCCAGTTCGGCCGGTTCGACGTCGCCCTCGCGCTCGTCGGCGACGACGGGCGTCTCGTGGACCGGCTGCCGCGAGGCGTTCCCCTACTCGTCTACCCCGACGGCGAGGGACGCGGGCTCGTCCGCCTCGAAGGAACCTGGCGGCGAAACGCGAAGGATGCAGGCCGATGAGCTACAAGACCTGCCCCGACTGGCCAGCCCTGATGGAGCTCGCTCCCGCCCTCCAGTTCAAGCACATGACCGTGCGCGAGGCACAGCTCCCGTTCGAGATCGTCGGGAGCATCCCGGAGAGCCTGTCGCTCGACGACGTCGAGATCTGCTGCGACGTCGACCACCACGTCGTCAACGCGGCGCACACCCACCCGGACGTCGTCGCGGCGCTCGCGGGCACGCACTGGTTCGAGGTGCAGGAGTGGTCGTCGTCCGGCCCCGGCGCCGACTCGGGCGCTGCGCCGCACGCCGCCTGACGGCCCTCGCGCGCGACGCACGCGCGTAGGCTCGAAAGCGTGCGCGTCGTCATCCCCTTCCGGGCAGGCGGGAAGAGCCGGCTGCCGGCCGAGATCCGCGTCGACGTCGCGCTCGCGATGCTCGGGGACGTCGTCGAGGCCGCCGTCGAGGTAGGCGACACCCGTGTCGTGACCGACGATCCGGCCGGCCGGCTCGTGGCGGTCGGACTCGGTGCCGAGCCGATCGACGACCCCGGCGGCGGCCAGGGCGCGGCCGTGGCGGAGGCGCTCTCGGGCGCCGAGGAGATCTGCCTTGTCGTCAACGCCGACGTTCCGCGCGTCCGGCCGTCCGACCTCAACGCGCTCGCCCTGCCGCCGCGTCTCGGTCGCGTCTCGATCGTCGAGGCGGCCGACGGGACGACGAACGCGCTCGGACTTCCTCTCGCCGAGATCTTCCAGCCGCTCTACGGGCCGGGGAGCGCCGGGCAGTTCCGCGCCCATGCAGCGGCGCTCGACGTGCCGCTCGAGGACCTCGCCCTCCGCAACCTGGTCGAGGACGTCGACACGGTCGCCGACCTCCAGCGGATCGGCCCGCACGGCGGCCGCCGCACACGGGCGATGATGGAGGCGATCGCCCGGTGAACGTCGCGTGCCTGTCGGGAGGCGTGGGCGGCGCGAAGCTCGCGGCGGGCCTCCACGACGTCCTCGCGCCCGGCGAGCTGACGGTGATCGGCAATGTCGGCGACGACGTCGAGGTGCTCGGCATGCACGTCTCGCCCGATCTCGACTCGGTGCTGTATGCGCTCGCGGGCCTCAACGACGAGGAGCGCGGCTGGGGTCGGGCGGGGGAGACGTGGCGGACGCTCGAGTCCGCGAAGCAGTGGGGCGGCGAAGGCTGGTTCCTGCTCGGCGACCTCGACCTAGGCCTCCACCTCGTCCGGACGCAGGCGCTTCGGGGCGGAGAGCCGCTCTCCCGAGCCACGAGCCGGCTCGTGGAAGCCGCCGGGCTCGCGACGCGGCTGCTCCCGGCGACGGACGACCCGGTCCGCACGCACGTGACGACGCCCGACGGGACGTTCTCCTTCCAGGAGTGGTTCGTCGGCCGGCGCCACGCGGACGAGGTGGACGCCGTGTCGTACGACGGCGCCGCGAGCGCCGCGCCGGCTCCCGGGGTCATCGAGGCGATCCGGGACGCAGACGCGCTCGTCCTCGCACCGAGCAACCCGTACGTCTCGCTCGGCCCCATCCTCGCCGTGGCGGCGATCCGGGAGGCGGTCGCCGGCCGCAGCGCGCGCTGCGTCGCGGTTAGCCCGATCGTCGGTGGGCGGGCAGTGAAGGGCCCGCTCGACCGTATGCTCACGCGCATGGCGGGCGGGACGACACCGGCACACGTGGCCGGGTGCTATCCGGGGCTCGTCGACGCGCTCGTGATCGACGGCGCCGACGCGCCGGCCGACGCAGACGTGCCGCTCGTCGTCACGCAGACGCTCATGACCGACCGCGATGCGGCGGTGCGGCTCGCGCAGGTCGTGCTCGGGGCCGCGGCGTGAGGGTCGCCGTCGTCGGCGGGACCGGCAGCTTCGGCCAGGCGCTCGCAAAGCGCCTCGGAGCAGCGGAGTACGACGTCGTCATCGGCTCGCGCGACGCCGGGCGCGCCGTCGCGGCCGCCGGCGAGCTCGGCGTCGAGGGCGCGACGAATGCCGACGCGTGCCGCGGGGCGGATCTCGTCGTCCTCGCAACGAAGGCGGAGGCGACGCTGGAGACGGCCGCCGAGCTCCGCGAGGCGATCGGCGGCACGCCGGTGCTCTCGGTCGCCGCCGAGCTCGCGTTCACGCCGAACGGCGTGCTCCCCACCGGTGAGGCGACGTCGATCGCCGCGCGGCTGCAGGAAGTCCTCGACGGCCCCGTCGTCGCCGGCCTCCACTCGCTCGCCGCTCGGAACCTCGGCGCCGACGAGGCACCGGAGGAGGACGCCCTCGTGTGCGGCGACGACGAGGACGCGAAGGCGCTCGTGCTCGAGCTCGCCGAGCGGATCACGGCGGGGCGCGCGATCGACTGCGGGCCGCTCGCGAGTGCGCGGTCGCTCGAGGGGCTCACGGCGGTGATCGTCAACGTGAACAAGCGGTACAAGGCCCACGCGGGCGTCCGCATCACCGGCGTCCGCTGAGCCGTCCGTCCCGTGCCGCTCTCCGTCGTCAGCGTGATTCCGCTCGAAGGGCTGCCGGAGCTCGAGCCGGAGGACGACCTCGGCCTCCTGCTGCACGGCGCCGCGACCGCCGTCGGCGGCCTGGAGGACGGCGACGTCGTCGTGGTCGCGCAGAAGGCGATCTCGAAGGTCGAGGGCCGCGTCGTCTCGATCGAGGACGTCGAGCCGAGCGCCCGTGCCGTCGAGCTCGCCGGGCCTGACGGCGACCCGCGGCACCTCGAGCTGATCCTCCGCGAGAGCGCGGAGGTCGTGCGCTCGCGGCCGCCGCTCGTGATCACGGAGACGCGCCACGGCTTCGTCTGTGCCTCGGCGGGCGTCGACGCGTCGAACACGCCGGGCGACGACCTCCTCGTCCTGCTCCCGCTCGACCCGGACGAGTCCGCGCGTCGACTCCGCGTCCGCCTGGGCGAGCTGTCGGGCGCCGACGTCGGCGTGATCGTGAGCGACTCGTTCGGGCGAGCATGGCGGCAGGGGACGACGGACGTGGCGCTCGGCGTCGCCGGGATCGCCCCCGTCCGCGACCTCCGCGGGACGTCGGATGCACGGGGCCGCGAGCTGAAGACGACGCAGATCGCGGTCGCGGACGAGCTCGCGGGCGCCGCCGAGCTCGTGATGGGGAAGTCGCGGGGGGTGCCGGCGGCGATCGTCCGCGGCGTCGACGTCCGCGGAGACGGCAGCGCCTCCGAGCTCGTGATGCCGCGCGAGCGCGACCTGTTCCGCTGACGGGACGAGGAGTCGCGCGGCCGCCGCGGTACAGTTGCGCCATGCGGAAGTACGCGATCTGGGGAACGCCGACCTCGCCGGCCCACGAGGCATGGGTGCAGTCGATCGGCAAGGAGTTCGAGGCGGACGGGTTCGTCCTCGTGGACGACATCGCCGACGCCGACTTCGTCCTCAACATGTTCGACGCCGAGCAGCCGAAGGCGTTCCGCCGGCAGTCGCGCGGCACCTACTCGGCCTCGTTCTACGAGCTCGACGAGGCGCCCGACGACGTCCTCAAGACGAGCTACCCGATGCTCGTGCGGACGCTCGCGAACGTCGTCGTCCTCCACGTGCCGGGCAAGGGCGTGTGGTTCACGACGATGGAGCGCGGCACCTACAAGATCTCCGACGACCCGCTCGAGGTGTTCGAGCGCCTCGCGCCGCTTGCGAAGTCGAAGCTCGTGATCGACAACGAGTTCACTCCCGACCTCGAGCCCGAGCTCTGGGACGGCGACGAGGTCACGGCGGACATCGGCGTGGCCGGCAAGCGCATGCAGGACCTCGACCTGCTGCCGGCCCCGTTCCCGGTGCACGAGTACCTCGACGAGCGCGACCTTCGCCACGTGATGCGCCTCTACCAGGTCGGCGGGCTCTCGTACGGGAACCTCTCGGCGCGCAAGGACGAGACGCGGTTCTGGATGAGCGCGAGCGGCGTCGACAAGTCGCAGCTCGAGGTCGCGGGCCGCGACATCCTCCTCGTCACGGGCTACGACGAGGCGAACGCGAAGATGCTCATCAGCGTGCCGCCGGGGATCGAGCCGCGGCGCGTCTCGGTCGACGCGATCGAGCACTGGATGATCTACCAGGCCCATCCGGACGTCGGCGCGGTCCTCCACGTCCACGCCTGGATGGAGGGCATCGCCGCGACGGACATCAACTACCCCTGTGGCACGCAGGAGCTCGCGGAGTCCGTGGCCGACCTGATCGACCGCGAGCCGGACCCCGCGCATGCCGTGATCGGCCTCCGCAACCACGGCATCACCGCGACGGGCGAAAGCCTGACGGAGATCCTCGACCGCATCGAGTCGAGCATCCTCCGCCAGGTCCCAATGACCTAGTCGGCGCGCCCTGGCCGGCGGGGTCCCGCCGGGCGGAGCCCGGCTCCGCCCGCCTCTCGCCGCTGGAACCGCTCTGGTCGGGGCCGGTGCAGAGCACTGTTCCCCCTCCCGACGCGGCCCCAGCGACGAGCCAGGACGCGCCGGCCGGCGTCGGATCACCGCGGGCGAATCACGCGCAAGACGGTCAGCACCGCCAGGAGCGGGACGATCACGAGGTCGTTGACGAGGCACCACACGCACCAGGCGTCGATCACGAACGCCTGCACCGACACGAGGTAGACCGCGAATCCGACTCCGCCGAGCGCGATCGTCGCCGCGAGCGTCCGCGCGAGCTCCGTGTCCCAGGCGACGAGCCCAAGGACGGCGAGGTACGCGAGCAGCCCGAGGAGCGCGACCGGGATCCCCGCGATGTCCGCGTAGGACGACTCCTGCACGGTCTCGCAGCCGCCGCCTCCCGTGCACACGAGCGCGGCCGGGCGATAGTGGACGTAGGTCAGGTAGCCCGCAACGCCCGCACCGGCGAGCGCCACCGCCGCGACGGCGAGGCGGAGGGCCCGGTCGCTCACTGTCGAGGCGGCCTCAGCTGCCGGAGAGCGCGTCGTCGAGGATCTGGCGGAACTCCTCGATCGCGAACGAGCCGGGCCGGACCTCGTACGGCGCCGCGTCTCCCACCTGAACGTAGAACCACGGCGTCCCGGGCACCCCGCGCTGCTCCGCCTCGGACGCCATCGAGTTCGCCTGCTGGAGGGCGGCCGGCCCGTCGGCGTCCTTCTGCAGCTTTTGCCAGTTCAGGCCGAGCTCGCCCGAGATCCGCTCGAGGAGCCCGTCGGTCACCCACCCGGAGTTCTCTGCGCCCTGGTTCTGGTAGAGCGCGTCGGCGAACTGGAACAGCTTCCCCTGGTCGCCGGCGGCGAGAACGTGGAGGAGCGCCTTCTCGGAGTCGGGTCCGATGAACGCAAGCCCGACGAAGCGGATCTTCACCTTCCCCGGGCGGACGTACTCCTCGACGATCCCCGGGAACCCCTCCTCCTGGTAGCGCTTGCAGATCGGGCACTGGAGGTCCTCGTACTGGATCAGCGTGACGGTCGCGTTTTCGTTGCCGAGGACGGCGCGGTCCTGCGGGATCCCGTCGAGGAGCGTCGACGGCGAGACGGTCGTCCCCGTCGTCGGCGCCGCCTCCGAGTCGTCGTCCCCGCCGCGCAGGAGGAGCGACGCCGCGACGAGCGCGATGACGACGATGGCCGCGCCGGCCGCCGCGATCAGCAGGTTGCGGTTGCGGGGCCCCGCACCGGACGGGGGTGTCGCGCGGGGCTGAGAGGCCACGATGTCAGTCTGCCTGCAGGCTAAGGGCGGCGCGTCGTAACCGTCAGCGGGCGATCGTGACGGGAACGCGGGCGACGTGGAGAGGGCTCCCGTCCTCCGCGGATGCCTCGAAGGCGACGATCGTCACCGGGCCGTCCACGTCCGGGACATCGAGCACGTGCTCGAACGTCCCGCGCGTTCCGGTCCCCGAGGTCGCCGTCGTGAAGCTCTCGTCGATCACCGCGTCAGCGGCGTCGCGCACCTCGAACGACACGGTCGCCTCGAAGACGTTCGCGGTCCCGCGCACGCGGATCGGGGACGAGACGGTGTCCCCCGGCAGGGGTGACTCGACCAGGATCTGCGGCGTCTGCTCCTCGATGTCGAGTCGGCCGACGGGCGGATCGACGACGACGCCCTCCCCGCCGATCGCGTCGACGTCCTCGCCGTCGAGGCGGAAGCCGACGCGCTCGATCGTCGGGAAGCGCGTGAGTGTTGCCACGATCTGGGCGACGCGCGCCTGCATCGACGCGCTGCCGCCGCCGTCGTCGAACTCCCCGGAGAGGTCGACGGTGGCGACGCCGTCCGCGACCGCGATGTCGAGAAGCCGTGTCCCCTCAGGGATCGCGCTCACCAGGCCGCCCGCACGCTCCTCGGACGTCGGCCCCTCGAGCAGCGCCTCGAGCGATGCCCGCGCGACGCCCGGGGTGGCTTCGACCGAGCGGCGCACCGGGGCGATCTTGCCGTCGCGGAGGAGGTAGACGGCGAGGGAGGTCGTCTCCGGCGTGGTCTCGACGGGCGTCGTGCCGGTCGTCGTCGACGAGCCCTCGTCGCCGCCGTTACACGCCGCGGCGACGAGCACGACGAGGGCGAGCAGTGCTGCCGCGACACCGCGCCCAGACCTCGTCATGCGCGCATCGTGCAGGCCAATTGTTCGGAAATCAGGACGCGGCTTCGCACGCGAGAGCGGCCAGCGTGCGGCCGACGACCGGCGCGAACTTGAACCCATGGCCGGAGCAGGCGGACCCGACGACGACGCGGCCGTGGCGTTCGAGGACGAAGCCCTCATCGGCCGTGTTCGTGTACAGGCAGGTCTCGACCCCGCCGATGCTTGCCTCGCCCTCATAGCGCGACGCCGCCCACGAGGTGACCCACGCCGCGACCCCGTCGTCGGCCGCCGGCCCGTCGTTCGGGTCGGCGACCGGGCCGGAGTGGTGCAGGCCCGCCTTCAGACCGGCCCCCGGCGCCGTGAGCGCGTAGCCGGCCCGCCCGGCGCGGGCGATGCCGCCCGTGCCGGGGCTCGGCGTGCGCGCGTAGTCGATGACCGAGGGCAGATCCTCGGCGTCGTCCCGGTCGAGGTAGACGACCGTCTCGCGCGTTGGGACGACGGGGAGCTCGATGCCGACCTCGGCGAGCAGCGCCGGTGCCCATGCGCCTGCCGTGACGACGACGGAGCGGGCCGCGAGCTCGTCGTCGTCGAGCAGCACGCGAACGCCCCGCGGCTCGAGCGCCAGGCCTCTGACGGGCGTGCCCTCGCGCACCTCGACGCCGCCCGCCGCCGCACTCGAGACGAGCGCCTCGTGGGCGCGGTCGGCGAGGACGATCCCACCGTCTGCCTGGAAGACCGCCGTCTCGTCCGGCTCGAGGACGAGCGGCCAGCGCTCGCGCACCTCGACCGCGCCGAGCGTCTCGTAGGCGACGCCGCAGGCCGCGAGCGCGCGCGCCGTCTCGCCGGCGACCGGGCCGAGGTCGAGTGAGCCGTTGCGCCGGACGAGCTGCCGTCCGTGCTCACGCTCGAGCTCGTCCCACGCCTCGCTCGCCGCGAGGGCCATGCGCACGTACCGCGCCTCGGGATAGT
This sequence comes from uncultured Actinomycetes bacterium, assembly GCA_963797805.1. Lineage (GTDB taxonomy): Bacteria > Actinomycetota > Thermoleophilia > Gaiellales > Gaiellaceae > Gaiella. The sequence continues at coordinate 189,721 of CAWCRC010000009.1, forward strand.
TGAGCCGGAAGATGCGCGACGTTCCGTGGCTCGAGCCGCGGTCGTGACCGAGCTGGTGCTGCTCGACGAGGACGACCGTCGCGAAGGCACCTGCAAGCGCCCGCGCGGCGGCTGCGCCGACGATCCCGGCGCCGACGACGACGATGTCGGCGTCCCGGGCCACCCCGAGATCCTACGAGTCGCGTGTCAGGCCGTGGCGCGCTCCCGTGCCGCACGGGATGCTGCCCGGGAGAGCGCCTGGTACGCCCGTGCGACGTCGTTCCCCGCGCCTCCCTCCTCCGCGGCCTCGACCGCGCGAACGGCGCGCGAGACGGCGGGATCCATCCGCTCGTGCCCGTAGGCGAGCTCCGCCTCGCTGATCCCCACCCGTCGCGCGAGCTCGCGCATCACCTGCAAGGACGGGATCCGCTCCCCTCGCTCGATCCGCGAGATGTAGGCCGCGCTGCAGCCCGGGAAGGCGAGCTCTCGCTGGCTGATGCCGGCCGCTTCGCGGGCGGCGTGCAACCGTGCTCCGACGGCGACCGGGTCGTCGTAGTGCGGTGTCCTCGGACGCTTGAGCATCATCCCCGAATGATCGCACCTCGATCAAGCGATTCGACCTCCGCGGCACGCGAGGATCGAAGCCGGCAATCTCGCTCATCGAGAGCGTCTACGGCACGTGACGGCTTCGCGGCCGGGTTCTGAGCCCTCCGAGCTACCAGCCCTTCGCCGCACTCCGCGGCGTCGGCCGCGCGAGCCGGACGCGTGCGTCCACGACGACGGCGCCCGACGGGAGCCCGAGCACGGGGTTCAGGTCGAGCTCGGCGAGCTCGGGGACGTCCGCGGCGAGCCGCGACAGCCGGAGCACAAGTTCCTGGAGCGCCCCGGCGTCGGCGGGCGGCGCGCCGCGAAAGCCGGCCACGAGCGTCCCCGCCTTCCCCATCGTGACGAGCTCCTCGGCGTCGACGTCCGTGAGCGGAGCGAGCCGGAAACCGGTGCCGCCGATGAGCTCGGCCCAGGTTCCGCCGGGGCCGAAGGCGACGAGCGGGCCGAACACGGGGTCGTGCGCGACGCCGGCGAGCAGCTCGACGCCGTCGCGGACGTGGCGCTGGACGAGCACCGGCGCGCCCATGCGCATCGCGGCTGCGCGGACGGCATCTGGGTCGGCGAGCCCGAGGGCCACGCCGCCGAGCTCGGTCTTGTGCGCACCGGCGGCTCCGAGCTTCACGACGACCGGGTAGCCGATCTCCGAAGCGGCGGCCACGGCCTCGTCGGGCGTCGCGCCGTATCGCTCCTCGACGACGGGCAGGCCATAGGCGACGAGGAGGCTCCGGGTCGCGTCGGGCCCGAGCCAGACGCTCTCCTCGGTCTCGAGCGCGCGACGGACAACCTCCTCCGCGCGGGGCGCGTCGATGCCCTCGAGGTCCGGCACGCGACCGGCTGATCGCCGAAGCCACGTGGCATGCGCTGCCGCGCGTCCAAGAGCCCCGGCCGCCGCCTCGGGATAGGCGAACGACGGTACGCTCATGGCGTGCCGCAGCGTCTGCGGCGCGCCGGCTGCAGCGAGGATCGACGCGAGGACGGGCTTCGTCCCGTCGGACTCTGCCGCGGCCGTCGAGATCGCCCGTCCGACGTCCTCCGCCTCGACGGCCACCGGCGGGACGAACAGCACGATCGCCGCGTCGATCCCCGGGTCGGCGAGCACGACGGGCAGCGACCGCTCGTAGCTCACCGCCGTGGCGGAGCCGAGCATGTCCACCGGGTTGGCGACGCTCGCCTCGACGGGAAGGATCTCGCGGAGTTGCGTCCGCGTCTCGTCGCCGAGCGGGGGAAGCTCGAGGCCGGCGCCCTCGCAGGCGTCGGCACAGAGGATCCCGAGCCCGCCGGCGTTCGTGAGCACCGCGACGCGACGCCCGCGCGGCAACGGCTGGGTGGAGAGGAGCGCCGCGACGTCGATCAGTTCTCCGAGCGTGTCAGCGCGAATGACGCCCGCGTGCCGGAAGAGGGCGTCGACCGCGGTGTCGGAGCCGGCCAACGCGGCCGTGTGCGAGCCGGCGGCAGCCCTCCCCGACGCCGAGCGGCCGCTCTTCATCGCGAGGATCGGCTTCTTGCGAGAGAGGCGTCGCGCGATCCGGGCGAACTTCGCCGGGTTGCCGAACGATTCGACATAGAGCGCGACGAGGCTGGTCGCGTCGTCGTCCTCCCACCACTCGAGCAGGTCGTTGGACGAGACGTCGGCCTTGTTGCCGATGGAGACGAACGCCGAGAGACCGAGCCCGCGGCTCTCGGCGCGCTCGAGGAGCGCGAGACCGAGCGCCCCGCTCTGGGAGGAGAAGCCGATGCGTCCCGGCGGGAACGAGCGCGGCGCGAACGTCGCATTGAGGCCGACCGCGCTCGACGCGATCCCGAGGCAGTTCGGCCCGATCAGCCGTGCGCCGTGCGCGCGAACGAGGCCGAGAAGCGCATCCTGCCGCTCGCGCCCCTCCTCGCCGACCTCGGCGAAGCCGGCCGAGATGACGCACAGCGCGCGGGTCCCACGGCCGAGCGCCTCCTTCGCGGCGTCGAGCACGTGCTCGCCCGGGACGCAGACGACAACGAGGTCGAGCTCGTCGTCGATCTCGTCGAGCGACCTGTACCCGCGCACCGAGCCCACCGGCTCGCCGCTCCGGTTGACCGGGTACGCGGCGCCGCTGAAGCCGCCTGCGAGCACATTGCGGAAGAGCTCGCCGCCGATCGTTCCTCGGCGCGGCGATGCACCGACGACGGCCACGGTGCGTGGCTCGAAGAACGGTCTCAGCGAGGCGATGACGCCGACGTGGTCGCGCTCGTCGACGCGCTCCCGGTAGCCCACGGTCGCTTCGATCGGAAACCGGACCTCGACGACGCCGGCGTCGAGCGTTCGCGTCGGCGTGAAGCCGACGTTCTCGAACACGGAGAGCATTGCGGCGTTCCCCGGCAGCACCTCCGCGACGAACGACTCGATGCCGCGCTCCGCTGCGCGTTCGGCCAGCTGCTCGAGCAACCGCGTCCCGATTCCCTTGCGCTGCCATTCGTCGGCGACCGCGAAGGCCGCCTCCGCCGTCGCGCGCTCGCGCAGCCGCACGTAGTTGCCGATCGCGACGACCGTCTCGCCGTCGGTCCCGCCGACCACGCCGATGAGCGCGCCTCGCTCGTCCCAGTCCGGCTCGACGAGCGTCCGCACGAACTGCTCGCCCGTCCGTGGGAGGCCGTGGAAGCGGAGAAAGCGGCTCGAGGTCGAGAGGCCGTCGAAGAAGGCGCCGAGGCTCTCCACGTCCGACGCGGCCGGGGGCCGGAGCCGGAGCGTCGTTCCGTCACGGAGGATGACGTCGATCCCGGGAGCCACCCATGCATCGTGACGTCTCGCTGCTCGGCGTGCGATTTACACCCGGGGTTACACCCGGCGAGGAATGGATCACTCGATCGAGGGACGGGACAATGTCCGCCATGACGAGAACGACCACCGCACCCGACACTCCGCTGACCGAGCGGCAGCGGGAAGTCGTCGCACTGATCGCGGCAGGGTGCTCGAACGACGAGGTGGGACGCTCACTCGGGATCTCCGCCAGGACGGCGAAGGCGCACAGCGACGTGCTTCGGTCGAAGCTCGGCGTTGCCCGCCGGAGGCAGATTCCGGCCGCGTACCGCCTGATCACGGGCGACGATCCCTACGTCCCTCCCCTCGTCCGGCTCCCATCCCCACGGAGCCGCTGACGGCTGCGCCCGCGGCCCGCCCACGCCGGCCGCGGGCGCATTTCTCTCGACAGGGGGCCTGGCTATAGGCTCCAGACCCAGCCGATGGCAGGCGAGCCACGGAAGCCGACGATCCGCGGGCGCAGGATCATCGAGCGCCCACGACTCAATCGGGTGCTCGATCGGTCAGATGCTCGTGTCCGGATGCTCGTAGCCGGCCCCGGGTTCGGGAAGACGACGCTGACGGAGCAGTGGGCGCCGGCCGGCGGCCGCGTCCTCGGCTGGTACAGGGCGCGACGGTCGGCCGCGGACGTCGCCGTTGCGGCGCGCGGGCTCGTCTCAGCGGCGGACACAGTGCTCGCGGGCGCGGGACGCAGGCTTCTCGAGCGGCTGGCGGTCACGGAGGACCCCGAGCGCGAGGCGACGCTTCTCGCCGAGATGCTGGCCGAGGACCTCGAAGGCTGGCCCGCGCACGGCTGGATCGTGATCGACGACTACCAGCTTCTCGCCGCGTCGGAGGCCTCCGAGTCCTTCGTGGAGACGATCGTCGAGCGCTCGCCGGTGCAGCTCCTCGTCGCCGGCAGGGTGCGGCCCTCCTGGGTGCAGCCGCTGCAGCATCCTCGACGGAGACGTACTCGAGGTGCCCGAAGGCGCTCTCGCGATGACGTCGGACGAGGTCGAGGAGGTCCTCGAAGGCGGGAGAACCGAGCTCGCATCCGGCCTCGTCGCCCTCGCCGGCGGCTGGCCTGCGGTCGTCGGCCTGGCAGGCATGGCCCCGCAGGCCCGCGACGTCGACGCCGTCCTGCCCGAGACCCTCTACGAGTTCTTCGCGGAGGAGATCTACGACGGCCTCGAGCCGCGCCTGCGGAAGGATCTCGAGCTGCTCGCGACGATGCCGCTGGTCGATCGCGAACTCGTCGTGACGCTGATCGGGCCGGAGCGCGCGCACCAGACGGTCGACGAGGCGCTCGCCCTTGGGATCCTCGACGAGCGCGACCACCGGCTCGAGCTGCACCCTCTCGTCGAGAGCTTCTTCGAGAAGCGCGCCCGTGCCGAGACGAGAGCGGAGGCGGTCGAGGCGTTCCCGACCGCATGGGCGTACTACACGGCGCAGAAGGAGCCGGACGCGGCGTTCGACCTCGCGCACGAGCTCGGCGTCCCGAGCGACGTCGACCGCCTGCTGATCGAGTCGATGGACGAGCTGCTGAACAGCGCCCGGCTCTCGACCCTCGAGACCTGGGTCGGCCGCGCCGTCAGGCTCGTCGGCGAGACACCCGCCGTCCTCGTCGCCCAGGCCGAGATCGCACTCCGCCGGGGTCGCCATCTGACGGCCCAGGCGCTCGCGGATCGTGCGGTGCGCGCCGACGAGGTCGCACAGAACGTCAGGTATCGCGCCCTCCTAACGTGGCGGTCGCGCCGCACACATCGGCCAGCGCGAGGAGGCGGCACTTACGCTTTACTCGCAGGCGGAGGCGGCAAGTTCTAGTGACGCGCAGAGCCGGGCGGCCAGGTGGGGGCGGTTCACTGTCGCAGCAGCGCTTGAACTTGAGGCAGTGGCGGTGGATCTCCTCGAGGAGCTTCAGGTTCCACCAACGGGCGACTTCGACCTCACGGAGGCGGTTCGGACAGCGGACAAGCGACTCGTCCTCGGAATCCGGTTCGGATCGGTTCGCGGACTCGATGATGCGCGGTCGGTCGAGGAGCTGCTGCCCCTTGTTCCGGATCCGTTTGTCCGCTGCTCCTTCCGTGGCATGCTTCTCGTGCGCGCTGAACCTGGCAGCGGAGTACTCCCATGCGCTCCAGGTCGCGACTTCGATGATTGAGGATGCCGCGGAGTTCCGGGTCGAGTTTCGCTCTGCCTATGCATCGCTGATGCGAAGCAACGCTCTGGTGGGGCTTCGCCGCTTCGAGCGAGGCGCACGAATGTCTGGAACGGCGCTTTCGCCAGGCCGTTCGTTGCACTGACGCTTCGGCCAGCAGGCGTCTATACGCGGGCCGTGTGCGGGCACTTTTGCATGAGGGCCGCGTCGCGGAGGCTTGCGGTCTCGAACCTCCGGATCCGTCGAACTCGCTGCCCGGCATGCGTGGCGAGGTTTGGGCGTCCCGGGGACTTGCGCTTGCTTGTATCGGCCGGCTCGATGAGGCGCGACGTCTCGCAGACGCATGGCGCTCCGGCAACTCGGGCTATCGAAGCGACGCATCTTGGCCCGCTGCATCAGAGCGGTCGCGGCACTGAAGGCCCGCGACTCGGATGTGCGCGATGAGGTGAGAGGACTGGTGTCTGCGGCATGGGATGCCGGCGCGGTGGACTGTGTCGTCACCAGCTATCGCGGAAGCCCTGAGCTCCTTGCCGCCTTCTCCGTGATCCGAGACTGCGGAGAGAACGGGCTACATCGTGGCACGCGCAGCTGATAACGACCTCGCGGCAACCATCGGCATCGACGTGATCGCCACGGTTCGACCCCGTATCGACACTGTCAGCGAGTGAGCGCGACGTCTACGACCTTGCTGTGTGAGGGGCTGCCGAATCGCGAAATAGCCGCGCGACTCTTCATTTCGCATCGAGACCGTCAAGGTTCACGTGCGCCACGTCTACGACAAGCTTGGGATCAGGTCACGCACGGCGCTCGCACTACAGGCCGCAAGCCGGCGCCCTCAAGCCGACGCCGACGGCCAGTTCGCGCCGCGGCTCTGGCGCGTCCGCGGCCGACGGCTGACCCGGGCGGAACTCCTCGCTCGTGGCGGATCGGTAGTCCTCATCGGCCGATGCGAGAATCGCCTCAAATGCGGCGACCACACTCGTGTCGAATTGATTCTCGACGGCCTGTGCCAGTCTGAGTCGAGCGACCCGCGGCGGCATGGCCTCGCGATACGGTCGATGCGAGGTCATCGCGTTGTAGGCGTCGGCGACGGCGATGATGCGAGAGAGCAGCGGAATGTCTCGCCCGCGGCATGCCGTCGGGATAGCCCTCACCGTCGATGCGTTCGTGATGGTGGCGAACGATGGTGGCTACGTCATCATATGCGTCCACTTCTCGAAGGATCCGTTCGCCTATCGCGGAGTGCTCCTGCATCTGTCGCCGCTCTTCGAGCGTGAGCGGGCCTTCCTTCCCAAGAAGACTCGGTGGGAGTCCAACCTTCCCGATGTCGTGTACGAGTCCGCAAAGGAATGCTCGGTCGGACTCGTCGGCCGGAAGCCCCATGCGACGCGCGATGTCTCGGCAATAGATCGCTACCGCACGAGAGTGACCCGCCGTGTACGCGTCACTCGCTTCGAGTGCCGTCACTAGTGCGACGGCGAACGAAAGGTTCGCCCCCTCAAGGGTGTCGTTGGCAGTTCGGAGCTCGTCACCAAGCCGTCGTTCGCGCTGGTACAGCGCGTACAGCCGCTGGAATGCGAGTGTTGGGACGACGAAGAGAAGAATCGTGACCGGCGAGATCTTGATGTAGGCGAGGACAAGCACGACAACGACTGGCGCGTAGACGAGGAAGGACGTCAGCGCGACCGGTGCACCCATGCGTCGCGAGCTCATGCATCGACCGCCGGCGGACCTGGGCGGTGATGATCGCGAAAAGAAAGTCGGATGCTTCTGCGGCGGCCATCGCGGCGAACGTTGCGGCCACGATCGCGCCCACCGATCGCCACTGAAGGCTTGTGCGGTCAGACCGGCGACAGCGCCCGTAATGAAGCTCGCCGCCGTGTAGTTCGCCCACTTGAGCGACGGCGCACGGTCGCGGATTGCCGCGGCGAAAGAGTTCGGGATCCCCGAGCATCGACGCGGCCGCGACAAGTCCCGCGGCGAGCGGGCCGAACACCACCGCCGCGAAGACGGTTGGCAGCAGATAGATCGTCAGGTCAGTCGTCGCCGAGATCGGAACGCTCCATCGCTCTGAGACGGCAGTCGCGAGCGCCAAGCAGAAGACGACTAGCGGACTCTCGAGGCGATAGCCCATCGACGATGAGAGTCGCACACAAGAGTGCCGCCGCTGTGGCGAGCAATCCGGCACGTACGCAGACAGGAGCCGAGGCTGGGACGTTAGCACTTGCGGATCCCCCGTTCGGGGGATACCATCCGCGTGCCGTCAGTTCCCAAACCTAGGAGCACCCACATGCGGAGACTGTTCTCCGTCTTCCTCATCGGTGGCGTGAGAGACTGGTAGTCCGCCCCAGGCCAATCCTTGGGTTCGACTGTGCGCCTGGCATCCCTCTTATGGGGGAGCCGGAGCCGGAGGTCGACGTGACAAAGCCTCGCTTAGCTAAGCGATGAGCCCACGCCGGAAGCCAACGGCTACGGCGTGGGCTCTGCTGCGCGCTTGAAGCTTCGCCAGCAGATGGCGGACATGGGACTTCACCGTCTCCTCGGAGAGGAACAGTTGCTGTCCGATCTCGCGGTTCACGAGCCCGTCCGCGACGAGCTGCAAGACCTCGAGCTCACGCGCGGTCGGCTCCTGCTCGAGCTCCCGGAGCGCAGGCGGCGGAGTGAACGGGATGACCGCGCCGGGCCGCTTCGCGTTCCGACGTGCAGCAGCCGCCTCGAAGCGACGGCTGTGATCCCGATACCGGTTGAGAATCTCCCTCCGCTCCGCGGCGTCCACGCTTTGCGTATCGGCCTCGGCCGAATCGCGCTTTAGAGGGATCCGTACCTCGAACGGGGGAACCCCCTAGACAAAGGTCTAGGTCGGCGGCGGCTCGAGCGGCGGCGGCCGGTGGGACTCGTCGAGCGTCGCGTCGAACACAGGCGTGCGCTCGACGGGTTGGATCGCGCCCGAGCGGACCTGCTCGGCGAAGTGGCAGGCGAGGAGCTGGCCGTAACGAACGACTCCAGCGAGACCGGGCTCGGCTTGTAGCCGATCACGTTCCGCTGGAACCCCAGTGCAGGCTTCGTGTGCACGTGCGGCACGCCCGGGAGGAACTTCATGATCAACCGGTTCGCCTGCTGGTAGAGCGCCTTGCGCTTGGCGCGATTCGTCTCGACGACCGCCTTGTTGAGCAGCGCGAACAGGGCGGGGTTCTTGAAGCCCCACTGGCCCTGCTCGGTGCGGAAGAATGTCCCGATGAAGTTGTCCGGGTCACCGAAGTCGCCCGTCCAGCCGATCAGGTTCAGCGCCCCCGCCGTGCCCGACTGGACGCGACCGACGAGTCTGGGCGCCACGGCGCGCTCTTCGGGATCACCTTGAAGCCCGAATTGTTCAGGCTCGCGGCGAACGCCTGGAGGGTCTTGGCCGGGCCCGGCATGTACGGACGCGAGACGTCCGTCGGGTACCAGAACTCGACCTCGACCGGCAACGTCAGCCCCGCCTGCTGCAGGAGCTGCCTCGCCTTGGTCGGGTTGTAGGAGTACTTCGTGACGTTCTTCGCGTAACCGAGCACCTGCGGCGGCATGAACTCGTTCGCCACCTCGCCGCGACCCGCGTAGAACGCCTTCACGACGCCGGCCCGATCCAGCCCGTACGCGACGGCCTGGCGGACGAGTGGGTTGTCGAACGGCTTGACCTTCTGGTTGATCGTCACGTACGCGACGTTGAAGGCCGGCCGGTCGAGCACCTTCAGCTTGCTGTTCTGCTGAATCGTCGGGATGTCCTGGGGCTCGACGAGGTCGTAGCCCTGGATGCCGGTAGACCCGCGGCGAGGCCGCCGCACAGTATGACCGCGAAATGGAAAAGAGTTGCAAGGCGTGGGGGAAACCATGTTCCCCCCACGAGCCCCCTTCTTCAGGTGGTTGGCACCGCCGGGGCGCAATTGGCCTCCCGGCCCGGAAAACCCGGCCTTCGGCCGCGACGGCCAGTGCTCTTGTTGCGTCAGATCGTGATCAGGCGGCGAGGCTTGCGAGCTCGCGTAACGCTGCGAGCCGGCTCAGCGCCTGGCCCTCCAGCTGCCGCACGCGCTCGCGCGTCAGGTCGAGCTCGTGCCCGATCGCCTCGAGCGTCCACGGCTCGCCCTCGAACCCGAACCGCAACTCGAGGATCCGCCGCTCGCGCTCCGGGAGAGCGTCGAGCGCGCGCCGGACGCCCTGCCGTCGGAGCGACTCCTCGGCCTCGTCGAACGGGTCAGCCGCCTCTCGGTCGGCGAAGAGGTCGCCGAGCTCGCCCTCGTCGTCCGAGCCGACCGACTGGTTCAGCGAGACGGACGCGTGAGCGGCGCTCATCGCCTCCTCGACGTGCTGGATCGGCAGGCCCGTGGCCTCGGCGAGCTCCTCCTTCGTCGCCTCGCGGCCGAGCTCGACCTCGAGCCGGCGGGCGGCGCGGGAGAGCTTCTGCTGTCGCTCGACCACGTGCACCGGCACGCGGATCGTCCGAGCATGGTTCGCGACGGCGCGCTGCACCGACTGGCGGATCCACCAAGTCGCGTACGTCGAGAACTTGAACCCGCGGCGCCAGTCGAACTTCTCGACGGCGCGGTTGAGCCCGAGCGTTCCCTCCTGGATCAGGTCGAGGAACGGGACGCCGAGCCCCCGGTAGCCCTTGGCGATCGACACGACGAGCCGGAGGTTCGACTCGATCATGTGCCGCTTCGCGACCGGGTCGCCACGCTCGATGCGCTTCGCGAGCTGCACCTCCTGCGCGGCGTTCAGAAGCTTGTGGCGGCCGACGTCGGCGAGGAACAGCTGCAGCGAGTCGGCGGCGCCCGAGAGCGTCTCGCTCGCCCAGACGGCAGCCTCGGCCGCCTCCTTCGCCTTCTCCTCCTCGCTCTGAGCCGGCGCGCCGACCTCGAGGCCCATCGCCTCGAGCTCGCGCGTCACCTGCTCGAACTCCTCCGGACCGAGCTCGTTCTCGGCCACGAACGCCTCGAGCTCGGCCTGATCGACCCAGCCGCGCTCCTCGGAGCGCTCGACGATGCCTTTCAGTTGATCAGTTTCGAACAGTTCGATGAGCTGGTTCTGCGTCAACCCTGTGTGTCAGTCCTTTCGCATCCCTCGGCGGAGCACAATCCTCTTTAACTCTATTCGTGATCCTCTGGTTCTTCCACGGGATCCGGACGACAAACCCTGTCACAAAGCCGCAACGCATGCGGCGCACCTCGTATTCCAACGGTGGACACGCCCCCCGCATAGGCGGTCAACCGTACTTCTGACAGCCTACGACGCTTTTCGGACGCCGTGGTTGGCGCCTCAGCGCCGGGATTGCGTGCGCCTGCGGGGCTGCGATGGCCCCTTCGCGCGCCGCTCCGCCAGGAGCTCCAGCGCCCGCTCGAGCGACAGCTCGTCGACGTCGTCGCCCCGTCGCAGGCTCGCGTTCGTCTCCCCGTCGGTGACGTACGGGCCGAAGCGGCCGTCCTTCACGACGAGCGGCTTGCCGCTCTGGGGATCCGGGCCGAGCTCCTTGAGCGGGGGCTTCGGCGCGCCGCGGCCGCGCCGCGGCTTCGGCTGGGCGAGGAGCGTCTCCGCTTCCTCGACGGTGAGCGTCAGGAGCTGCTCCTCGGACTCGAGCGACCGCGTCTCCGCGCCCTTCTTGACGAACGGCCCGTATCGGCCGTTCGAGACGACGATCTCCTCACCGTCGGTCCCGTCGAGCGTGCGCGGGAGGGTGAGCAGCCGGAGGGCGTCGTCGAGCGTGATCGTGTCGAGGGACATCGACGCGAAGAGCGACGCGGTGCGCGGCTTCCCGTCCTCGCCCTCGGGGAGCAGCTCAGTGACGTACGGGCCGTAGCGGCCGTCTCGCGCGGCGATCTCGCGGCCCGTCTCGGGGTGCGTGCCGAGGAGGCGCTCGGCACCCGGGGGCTGCGCGAGCAGTTCCTCCGCGCGCTCCGGGCTGAGCTCGTCGGGAGGCAGGTCGTCCGGAATGCTGGCGCGCTGCTCGCCCCGCTCGAGATACGGGCCGTATCGGCCGACCCGGACCACGATGTCGGAGCCGGGGATCGGGATCGAGTTCACGTCGCGGGCGTCGATACCCTCGAGGTGGTCGGTGACGAGCGCGTGCAGACCGGGGTCGCCGTCGCCGAAGTAGAAGCGCCGGAGCCAGGCGACACGCTCCTCGTCCCCGGCGGCGATACGGTCGAGGTCGTCCTCCAGGCGGGCCGTGAAGTCGTAGTCGACGAGCTGGTCGAAGTGCTTCTCGAGGAGCTGCGTGACCGAGAACGCGACGAACGTCGGCACGAGCGCGGTGCCCTTCTTGTAGACGTAGCCGCGGTCGAGGATCGTCCCCATGATCGAGGCGTACGTCGACGGGCGCCCGATGCCGCGGTCCTCGAGCGCCTTGACCAGGCTGGCCTCGGTGTAGCGCGCCGGAGGGCTCGTCTCGTGCCCTTGCGGCTCGAGCGCCGAGACCTGAAGCGTCTGGCCGACGGTCAGCGCCGGCAGGCGCCGCTCCTCGTCCTCCTCCGAGGAGGGCTCGTCGCGTCCCGCCTCGTAGGCCCTGAGGAAGCCCGGGAACGTGATCACCGTGCCGGTCGCCCGGAACGTCACGGGCCGCTCCTCCGTCGAGGTCGCGCCGAGCTCGATCGACACTGTCTGCCCGCTGGCGTCCTTCATCTGCGAGGCGACCGTGCGCTTGAAGATCAGGTCGTACAGGGCGAGCTCGTCGCGCGAGACCTCCCGCTGGAGCTCGTCGGGCGTCCGGAACACGTCCCCGGCGGGGCGGATCGCCTCGTGCGCCTCCTGGGCGTTCGCGACCGCGCGCTCGTAGCGGCGCGGCTCGGCGGGCACGGTCTCGGGACCATACGCGCGGGCGGCGTGCGCCCGTGCCGCCTTCAGCGCGGCGTCGGACAGCGTGACGGAGTCGGTGCGCATGTAGGTGATGTGGCCGTTCTCGTAGAGCCGCTGCGCGAGGCGCATCGTGGTCTGCGACGAGAAGCGGAGCTTGCGGCTCGCCTCCTGCTGGAGTGTCGACGTGCGAAACGGCGCGGCCGGGCGCCGCGTGTACGGCTTCTCGTCGACCTTCTCCACGGTGAACGGCCGACCCTCGAGCCCGTCGGCCAGTGAGCGCGCAGCCTCCTCGTCGAGCACGAGGACCGCGTCCGACGCCGTCCCGTCCTCGCCGAAGTCGCGGCCCTGCGCGACCCGCTTGCCCTCGACCGTGGCGAGCCGTGCGTCGAACGTGCCCGGCTCGAACGTCCCGACGATGTCCCAGTACGCCGCCGCCACGAAGCGCATCCGCTCGCGTTCGCGGTCGACGACGAGCCGGGTCGCGACGGACTGAACGCGTCCCGCGGAGAGCCGCGGCATCACCTTCTTCCAGAGCACGGGCGAGACCTCGAAGCCGTAGAGCCGGTCGAGGATCCGGCGCGTCTCCTGCGCGTCGACGAGGCGCTCGTCGATGTCGCGCGTCTGCTCGAGCGCGCGCTGGATCGCGTCCTTCGTGATCTCGTGGAAGACCATGCGCCGCACCGGCACCTTGGGCCGGAGCACCTCGCGCAGATGCCAGGCGATCGCCTCACCCTCGCGGTCTTCGTCCGTCGCGAGCAACAGCTCGTCCGACTCGGCGAGCTTCTTCTTCAGATCCGAGACGACGTGCTTCTTGTCGGCGTCGACGATGTAGAAGGGCTCGAACTCGTGCTCGACGTCGACGCCGAGCTTCCCGTACTGCGCGCGCTTCTCCTTCGGGACGTCCGACGCGCGCTCCGGGAGGTCGCGGATGTGGCCGACGCTCGACTCCACGACGAAGTCCCGGCCGAGGTAGCCGGCGATGGTCCGCGCCTTGGCGGGGGACTCGACGATGACGAGACGGGTCATGGACGTGACAGCGTAACGGCACCGTTCGTCGGCGCTTCGGACGTATCCTGCGCGCCCATGGCCTCACCGCCCAGGCCGAGCTGGCTGTACTTCCTCGTCGCGGCCCTCAGCTGGCCCGTCTTGCGGTACGTCTACCGGCTGCGCTGGACGGGCCGACAGCACGTGCCCGATGGCGGCTGCGTGCTGGCCGCGAACCACTGGTCGAACTTCGACCCGTGGCCCCTCGGGGTCCCGCTCTTTCCGCGACGCTTTCTGCGGTTCATGGCGAAGAAGGAGCTGTTCTGGCTGCCGCTCGGCTGGATCGTCCGTGCCGGGGGCGGCTTCCCCGTCGATCGCGGGAAGCGCGATCAGCAGGCGGTCGACACGGCCGTTGCGCTGTGCCGCGAGGGGCACGCGGTCGTCATGTTCCCCGAGGGGACGCGTCGTGCGAAGGGCATGCGCAAGCGCCACGAGGCGCGATGGCACAGCGGCGCGGCGCGCATCGCGCTCGAGGCTGGCGTGCCGCTCGTCCCGGCGGGCATCGTCGGAACGGATCGTCTGAAGCGATTCGGCCCGCTGCGTGTCGCCTACGGCGCGCCGCTCGAGCTCGGCGACCTCGCGGCGATGGACCGCGGCGAGGCGGCGAACGTGGCGACCGACCGGCTGCGCGACGCGATCGCTGCGCTCGAGCGCGAGGCGGGCGCGGAGACGGCGTGAGCGAACCGCTCCTCATCGTCGACGGCGACTCGTTCGCGCACCGCGCCTTCCACGCGCTGCCCCGCTCGATCCGGCGGGCGAACGGGCAGCCGGGGAACCTGCTCACAGGCTTCACGTCGATGCTCCTCCGTCTCTGCGAGGCGGAGCAGCCACGTGCCGTGGTCGTCGGCTGGGACACGCTGTTCGTGCCGACGTACCGTCACGAGCTGCTTCCGGGCTACCAGGCCGGTCGCGAGTTCGACCCCGAGCTCCTCGAGCAGCTCGAGCTCGCGCCGGGCCTGCTCGAGGCCGGGGGGATCGTCTGCGGGAAGGCGGCGGGCTTCGAAGCGGACGACTTCCTTGGCGCCGCCGTCGCGGCCGAGCGGAAGCGGGGCGGCACATCGCTCGTGGCGACCTCCGACCGCGACGCCTTCCAGCTCGTGTCGGACGACGTCACGATCCTGCAGCCCGTGCGCGGGGTGAGCGAAGCTCGCGCGGATCGGCCCGGCGGAGGTGCGGGAGCGCTACGAGGTCGATCCGAGCCAGGTGCCGGACTTCATCGCGCTGCGCGGCGACCCGTCGGACAAGATCCCCGGCGCACGGGGCGTCGGCGCGAAGACCGCCGCCTCGCTGCTCGCGCAGTACGGCACACTCGATGCGATGCTCGCCGCCGGGCGGTTCGCCGCGGAGGCGGACGCGCTTCGGATGTACCGACGGATCGCGACGTTCAACGTCACCGCGCCCTTGCCGAAGCTGCCGAGGAAGGCGCCCGACTGGAACTCGATCGCGGACGCTGCGGAGGAGCTCGGGCTTGCGCGGCTCGCCGGCCGGGTGCGGGAGGCCGCATCGAGCTGATCTCACACCCGGATCTCGGGCACCTGCACCCGACGAGCCGGTACCACCACCCCGAGCGCGAGGAGCGGCTCGTGCTGCTCCTCGACGCGCTCGGCGGCGCCCGCACCGGCGACCCCGCGATGCGCGAACAGCTCGAGCGGGTGCACACGGCGTCGTACCTCGACACGCTCGCGGGGCTCGCGGCGCCGACGTGGCTCGACGGCGACACGATCGCCGGGCCGACGTCCTGGGAAGCCGCTCTGCTCGGAGCGGGGTGCGCGACCGAGGCCGCCGCCGTCGGCGGGTTCGCGCTCCTCCGGCCGCCGGGCCACCACGCGCTCGCGGACCGCGCAATGGGCTTCTGCCTCGTGGGCAACGTCGCCGTCGCCGCGCGGCACGCACAGGACGCGCTCGGCTGTGAGCGCGTCGCGATCGTCGACTGGGACGTGCACCACGGCAACGGCACCGACGCGATCTTCCGCGGCGACGACTCGGTCCTCGCGGTCTCGCTGCACCAGTGGCCGTTCTATCCCGGCACCGGCGGCCCCGGTACGAGCGACGAGACGACCCTGAACCTGCCACTCCCCGCCGGGTCAGGGGACGACGACTACCTCGCGGTGTTCGCCGACCTCGTCGAGCCAGCCGTGCACGCGTTCGAGCCGGACCTTGTGCTCGTCGCCGCCGGGTTCGACGCGCACGTCGAGGACCCACTGGCGCACATGGAGGTGACCGAAAGGGGCTTCGAGGAGCTCGCCCGGCGGTCGGCGCAGCTCGGAACCGCGGGTCGCGGCGGTGCTCGAGGGGGGATACAACCTCGCGACCCTGCCGCGCCTCGTCGAGTCGGCGCTCCGGGGCTTCGACGCCGCGTAGCCGGGGATAGGCTCCGGGCCGTGGCCGACGACGAACGGATCCGAGCGGCGATCGCCGGCGCCGACCGCCACCTGAACGCGTGGCACGGCAGCCCGCGGCCGCGGGAGCGGATGGCCGCGATCGCCGAGGCGACGGGCGCCGGCGAGCGGATGGACACGTACGGTTCTGGCGAGCGCATCGAGCGGCTCGAGGCCCGGGTCGCGGAGCTCCTCGGCAAGGAGGCTGCGGTCTTCATGCCGAGCGGCACGATGGCGCAGCCGATCGCGCTCCGCGTCTGGTGCGACCGCCGTGGGATCGCGACAGTCGCCTTCCATCCGACCTGTCATCTCGAGCTGCACGAGGAGCGCGCATACGAGCGCCTCCACGGCCTTCGCGCGCGGCTCGTCGGCGACCCGAACCGTCTGATCCGGCTCGAGGACCTCGAGGCGATCCGGGAGCCGGTCGCCGCGCTCCTGCTCGAGCTTCCCCAGCGAGAGATCGGCGGCCTGCTCCCGGAATGGGACGACCTCTGCGCACAGGCCGGCTGGGCGCGCGAGCGAGGGATAGCGCTGCACATGGACGGCGCGCGGTTCTGGGAGGCGGTGCCGTACTACGAGCGTCCCCACGCCGAGGTCGCCGGGCTCTTCGACAGCGTGTACGTCTCGTTCTACAAGGGCCTCGGCGCCGTAGCGGGCGCCGCGCTCGCCGGGGATGCGGAGCTCGTTGCCGAGGCGCGCGTCTGGCAGCGCCGGCAGGGCGGCAACGTCGTCACGATGCACCCGTTCGTCGTCTCCGCCGAGACCGCGCTCGACCAGCGCCTCGACGACCCACCCCGCTACCTCGCGCATGCGCGTGCTCTGGCGGCCGCGCTCTCCGGGGTGGACGGCCTCGAGGTGCGTGCCGAACCCGCCCCAGACGGCGATGTTCCACGTACTGCTGCGAGGCGACGGCGATCGACTCTCCGACGCCGCGCTCGCAGTCGCCGAGGAGCGGAAGGTGTTCGTGTTCGGAGACCCGAGCTCCACGACGTCGCCGAGCTGGCAGCGCCACGAGGTCATGGTCGGGGAGGTGTCGCTCGCCATCCCGCCCGAGGAGCTGAGAGACCTCTACGCCGAGATCCTCGAACGCGCGGCCGGCTGATCAGCCCGCGAAGACGAGCCGTTCCGCGTACTCGACGATCTCCGCGTACGACGGGGGCGACTCGAGCATCCCGATCATCCGCTCCGCCGCCGGGTCGCCGCTCGCGCGGTACCGCGCCGCGGCGCGCTCGACCGAGAACGGCGTCCGTCGCAACTCGACGTCGGGCCCGAGTACGTCCCAGCAGGCGTTCCCGGGGCCGAGACCGTAGGCCATCCCCACGCTTCCCGCGTTGATCGACCGGATGCCCGCGACCCGCCGGTCGAACTGGAGATGGGTGTGCGCCGTGACGAGCACGCGCTCGGCCACGCCCTGCATGAACGTGCGGACGCGCTCGTCGGGTGTCTCCGGGGTGACGACTTCCTCGTCGCTTCGCGGGGAGCCGTGGCAGAAGCGGACGGGACCGAGCCCGGTGACGTCGACGGACGCCTGCTCGACGAACGTCGCGAGCCGTGCGCGGCCCTCCGGCGAGTGCTGCTCGAGGAGCCAGGGCTTCCGCTCGGTCGGCTCGTCACCGTCCGCGAGGAGCGTGCGCTCGGCGTTCCCGCGGACGAAGACCGCAGGCATCGACAGGCCGTCGACGAGAGCAAGCGTCGCCTCGGGCTCCGGCCCCCAGGTCAGGTCTCCGCCGAAGACGACGAGGTCGGGGGCGACATCCTCGAGCTCGGCCAGGACCTCCTCGAGCGCGACGGTGTTCCCGTGGACGTCGGAGAGGACGGCAACGCGGTCGGCGTTCACGCGTTTATGTCTCCTGATCGACGGCTAGACACGGCCCCCGACGACACGAAAGGGGTGAACGGACGTGCCGATGTGGGCCTGGGTTCTCTTGATCATCTTGCTCGTGCTCGTGCTGTTCGGCGGCGTGAGCGTCGGGCGGCGCTAGCCGCTGCGCACGCGGGGCGTCCGTGAGGGCGCCCCGCCTCGTTCGCGGCTTCTCGTACGCGGCAGACCCTAGTCGGTGTACGGTCGGGCGACGATGGTTGCCGAGCGGGAGATCCTCGGGTGGGAGCTCTTCGGGACGGCCGCACGCGAGCTCGCGCAGCAGGTTGCCGACGACGGCTACGAGCCCGAGATGATCCTCTCCATCGCGCGGGGCGGCCTGCTGGTCGGCGGTGCCCTCGGCTACGCGCTCGACGTGAAGAACGTCTACACGATGAATGTCGAGTACTACACGGGGGTGGACGAGCGACTCGAGGTCCCACGCATCCTGCCGCCGGCGCCCGACTTCGTCGATCTCGACGACTCCCGGATTCTCATCGCCGACGATGTCGCCGACACGGGCAACACCCTGCGCAGCGTGCAGGAGTTCTGCGCGGGGAAGGTCGGCGAGGTTCGCGTCGCGGTGCTCTACGAGAAGCCGGCCTCGCTCGTCGCCTGCCGACTACGTGTGGCGGCGTACCGACCGCTGGATCAACTTCCCCTGGAGCGACAAGGCGCCCGTCGCCACGCGCGTCGGCGCGGCGCGCGACGCCTGACGCCGCTCGCGGAGCGACCCGGACGGTCGCGGGCGAAATCGCAGGCGTAGAAAAAGCCCCGTTTCCAGGGGCTCTTTCCGTAGCAGGCCTGTAAGCCGGATTCTGTCGTGGATGGCCATCCATCTAGGCCACCGGTTCCCCGGTGGCTCGAGCGGCGTACCCGGTCCCTCGGCGGGCCGCGTCATCGGGACCTGCTTCGCCTTGCACCGGACGGGGTTTGGCGAGCCGCCGTGTCACCACGGATCGCTGGTGGGCTCTTACCCCACCGTTTCACCCTTACCGACGCCTGAGCGCCGGCGGTCTCCTCTCTGTTCCACTTTCCGTCGGCTTTCGCCGCCTGGGATTTCCCCAGCGTCCTGCCCTGCGGTGTCCGGACTTTCCTCGGACGCCCGAAGGCGCCCGCGGCCATCCGGCCTGCACATCGATTGTACGCGGCCTACGAAGCGGCGTTCGCTCGCGGCAGCACGACCTCGGGCACCTCGCGGCCGTCGGCGAGCAGCGAGCGGCACTCCGGGCAGGCGAGCACGCCGCGGAGGCGCATGACGAACTCGCCGCACGCCAGGCACTCGAGGCTCGCCCCCCGGGAGAGCGCGAGCAGCTCCTGGTCGAGCGTGCGCGCGAAGGATGCGACCGCGCCGCTCATCGCAGGCTCCGGAACACCCCCACGACCTTGCCGAGGATCCGCACGTGGTCGGCGTAGATCGGCTCGAGCGCCGCGTTCTCCGGCTGCAGGCGGATCCGTCCGTCGGCCTCGCGGAAGAAGGTCTTCACCGTCGCCTCGTCGGCCGTCTCGTCCTCGCCGGCGAGCGCAACGACGATGTCGCCGTTCCGCGCATCGTCGCGCCGCTGCACGACGATGGTGTCGCCGTCGAGGATGCCTGCGTCGATCATCGAGTCCCCGTGGATCGTCAGCAGGAAGTCGGCGCCCTGACCGATCGACTCCGGCACTGCGACGACGTCCTCGACGTTCTCCTCCGCGAGCAGCGGCGAGCCGGCGGCGACGCGGCCCAGGAGCGGAAGGCGCTGAACGTCGGCGGCCGCCTCGACGCGGCGGTGACCGGTCAGCTCGATCGCGCGCGGCTTCGACGGGTCGCGCTTGATCAGCCCGACGCGCTCGAGGTTCGCGAGGTGGGCGTGCACGGTCGAAGGCGACGCGAGGCCGACCTCCTCGCCGATCTCACGCACGGTCGGCGGGTAACCGTGGTCGTCCACGTACATGACGAGGAACTGCCAGATCTCCTGCTGACGCGCGGTGAGAGGGGTCTCGGCCGACACGGATCGCCTCCTGGTGGGTTCGACGAACGTATGTTCGTCATGAAGGGTAGGGATCCTTCCGGACGACGTCAAATCCTCGGCGCGTGACGCGCCAGGGACGATGTCGATCCCTCTTCGCTATCTGGAGATCAGAGCGCGTGGCGGACCGAAGACCGGCTTCGCCGGCCCGGAGGCCAGGTGCGGCACCGCTGCGTCGTTACGCGGGAGGAGGACTCGCGGGGGAACCAGGGGTTCCCCCGCGTTGTGCGCTGGAGAGGACTTGAACCTCCACGAC
The DNA here is from genome assembly GCA_963797805.1 of uncultured Actinomycetes bacterium. Lineage (GTDB taxonomy): Bacteria > Actinomycetota > Thermoleophilia > Gaiellales > Gaiellaceae > Gaiella. Next base: position 209,598 of record CAWCRC010000009.1, read on the forward strand.
CGCAATGGCCACCAGGCCCTCAACCTGGCGCGTCTACCAATTCCGCCACCAGCGCGTGGACGTCGGATGATACCCGCCGCGGCACCGGCCGCTCGGAAGGTCAGACGAGCAGGCGGTACAGCACCACCGTGTTGATGCCGAAGAGCACGGCGATGACGACGGTGAGGCGCGTCAGGTTCCGCTCGACGATGTGGGTGCCGCCCTGCGACGTGGGCGTGAAGCCGATGCCGCCGAACCCTGCCTCGCGGCCCGAATGCATGAGCACGAGGGCGACGAGTGCGGCGCCGAGCAGCACCTGGAGGACGGCGAAGACGGAGACCATCGAGACGGCATGGTAGCGGCGGGAATCGTCGTAGATGCCTGGCCGGAAGAGGGGTCAGGGCGGCTCGCATCCGCCACGCACCGCGATGCCGCGTCCTCGGTCGCGCCCATATGTCGCATATGGGCGCTCCCTGCGTCCTTGCCTCGCGGCACGTGCCGGGTGCCATCCACCGTGACCATCCTCCGGCCAGGCATCTACGCTCGCGGCATGGCGGCGGGCGACGACGCGCGAGCGAGGATCCAGAGGCTCCTCGTGACCGGGGACAACCGCCTCAAGCAGGGCGTCTCCCCGGACAAGGTGCGCGAGAGCTACGAGCAGGCGCTCGAGGCCGCGCGCGAGGCGGGACTCGAGGACGCAGTGCGCCCGCTCGTCGAGATCAGGCTCGCGGATCTCGACGCCCGCGAGAGCCCCTGAGCCGACAGCGGCAACAGCCGACCCCTCCGCCAGACTGAGCGCGTCCCGACCTCTCGAGCAAAAGGGGCGTCATGGGGAAGTTGCACAAGTACCTCGCGGAAGCGCTCGGCACGTTCACCCTGGTCGTGGTCGGCTCGTTCGCGATCGTCTCCGCGAACTTGTTCCCGGCCGCCGGTGCGGGGATCGTCGCGATCGCGCTGGGCTTCGGCCTCGCGTTGCTGGCCGGCCTGTACGCCTTCGCGGCGGTGTCGGGCGGGCACTACAACCCCGCCGTCTCACTCGCCATGTTCCTCGACGGACGACTGTCGATCGCGGACATGGTGCGCTACTGGATCGCCCAGGTCGCCGGGGCCATCGCCGCTTCGCTCGTGGTCCTCATCGCCTACGACGACACCGTGGTCGCCGGGACCACGACGCAGGCGTCCGACGTCTGGGCGGCGATCGTCGTCGAGGTCGTCTTCACGGCGATCTTCATCGCGGTGATCCTCGACTCGACGAGGGCCGAGCGAGCCCATGGGACCGCACTCCTCGCGATCCCGTTGACGCTCGTCGCGATCCACGTCGCCGCGATCCCGATCAGCGGGGCGTCGGTCAATCCCGCCCGGAGCCTCGGGCCGGCGATCGTCGGCACGGAGTTCACGGATCTGTGGATCTACCTGATCGCACCGCCCATCGGAGCGGTGCTCGGCTGGCTCGCCCACCGCATCGTCGTGATGGAAGACACGAGCCTGAGGCCGGTGCAAGCCCCCGGCGAGGGAGCGACCGGCTAGCTGCGTCGGTCGGGAGCGTCCGCGGCGGCGGGCGCTCCCGCCGCGCTCTCGAGAAGCGCCTCGATCCGCTCGACCTGGCGGCGCACGTCGTGCGCCTCGGCGGCGGCGCGCGCCGCGTCGTTCGGCCGCGGCAGCGACGCGGCCGCTCCCAGCGCTGCGGTGAGCGCGCCCTCGTCGTGCGGGTCGACGAGCACACCCGCATCGGGCGTGACGAACTCGGGCGGGCCGCCGACCTGCGTCGCGACGACGGAGCGGCCGCACGCCATCGCCTCGAGCGTCGCGAGCCCGAACGGCTCGACGAGGCTCGGCTGACAGACGACGTCGGCGGCCGCCAGCCAGCGCGGGACGAGCGCGTGCGGGACGGGTCCCGCGACCATGACGCCCGGACGACCCTCGAGCGCCGCTCGGAGCGGCCCGTCACCGACGAAGGCGAGCGAGCCCTCGCCGTGGTGTGCGTACGCGTTCGCGAGGCGGACGACGTTCTTGCGCTCGTCGAGCGTGCCGACACAGAGAAACCCGGTGCCCTCGGGTTGCCAGCCGACCTCCGCGCGCGCCGCGACCGCGTCGTCGGGCGTGAACCGCAGCAGGTCGACGCCGCAGTCGATCACCCCGGTCTTCCCATCAGCCTCCGGGGCGACGGCGACGAGCCGGTCGCGGAGCCAGGCGGAAACGGCGACGACCGCCTTCGCGCGCCGGACCGCGAGGCGCGTCGCGCTCCGCACGAGACGCGAGCGCTCCGCGTTCGCGACGTCCTGGCCGTGGGCCGTGAGGACGGCCGGCGCCCGGCCCGCGAGCGCGCCGAGCAACCCGGCAGGGACCAGGAAGTGCCCGTAGACGACGTCCGGACGGAAGCTGCGCGCCGTCCGGGCGACGTCGCGGGCGAGGACGAGGTGACGCGTGCGCCCACCGCGCCGGTCGACGACCGCGCGGGCGAGCTCGTGCCCCCGCTCCTCGAGCCCTGCCTCGAGGTCCGCAACGAACGTCCCGAGCGTCGGCGCGCTCGGCCCGGGGTACATCTGGGAGACGAGCAGGATCCGCATGCGGCCCCGGCGACCGGTCAGCCGCGGGTGACCTGCAGGACTCCGAGGCACATCTCGTCGGTCGTCCCCTCGCCCCAGAGGATGTAGCGCGGTGCTCCCTTCCGGAGCGCCACGTCGTGCGTGCAGGTGACGCGCACGACGTCTCCCGGCCCGGCGCGGACCGGCTGCTCGAGGGTGTATGCCGCCTGCCAGTGGAAGCTCCACCGCGGGATCTCGAGCAGCAGCCGGGCGCCGGGCGTGCCCGGGTTCAGCTCCACCCGGATCGAGCGGCCGAGCAGGTGCATGTGACCTGCGACCGCCTGGATCGTGACCGGGGAGGTGACGGGTCGATCGCACGTCGTCGTCGCCTGCGCGACGGGCCGGGCGGCGTCCTTGCCACAAAGGAGCAGCAGGCCGGTGGGCACGAGAGCCGCGTCGTTCCCGAAGCGCCTGGCCTGGTCGAATACCGCCGCGGTTCGATCGCAGAGCGGCGCCTGCTCACCCGCGCGACACGCCAGCTCGACCGGGGCGGGGAGGAGCAGGGTGTGGACCGGCTCGAGGGCGCGGGTCGCCGGGCACGGTGGTGAGCACCGCCCGCGAGCGGTCGGGCCTCGACCCGTTGAGGAGGTTGTAGTGGACCTGCATCACGATCCGGCTGCCGGCCGGCAATGCGATCCCGGTGCCCGCCCGTAGCCGGTCGCCGCCCCAGCCCGGCGCCCAGGCCGCGATCCAGCCCGCGTCGTCGAGGACGCCCCGCGGATTCGCGGTTCCCTCCGAGACGCCGGGCCCTCCGAAGCACGTCCAGCCGCCTCCGGGCGTGCGACGGTCGAGCGCCGCCGCCTCCGCGGCGACGTCGGCGCCGATGCGGTAGAGGATCACATGGTGGACGAGCGAGGGCGTTCCCGGCGCGATCCGCGCCGAGGTGACGAAGCGGTCGGCCTTCAGCTTCGGGTCGAGGAGGAAGCAGCGGTAGTCGTCGGTCCCACCGTTCGCCGCCGAAGGGCGATAGCGCTCGCTCATCGAGAGCTCGAGGTAGGACTCGCCGGGTGCGAGCTTCGCGCCCGACGCTGGCGGCGTGCCCACCGGAGTGCCGTGCCGCGCGCCGCCGGGGCGGACGAGCTGCGCGCGCGCCCATGCGATCAGCGTCGCGCGCTCGCGGGCGTCGAGCGTTCGGCGCGCCTGGCCGACGTAGCGCGGTGACCGCGCGCTCGGCGGCCACGGCGGCATGCGGTTCGCCTGGAGCACCGCAACGAGGAGCGGCGCCCTGCTCGCGAGGTCACGCTCGGTGCGGAACGCGAACGGCGCGATCCCGCCGTCGCGATGGCATCCCGCGCACGTCTCGCGGACGATCGGCGCGACGTCACGGGCGAAGTCGGGCGTCGCCGCACGCGCGGCGCCCGCGGAGCCGCTCCCGAGCGCGAGCGCGGCACCCGTGACGGCCGTGAGGACGGCGCCGAGCGCGACCGCAGCGATACGACCTCGCGAGCTCACGGGCGAAGGGTACGTGCGCTACCTGGCGTCGTACGTGCCCCACAGCCCGCGGAGGGTGCCGCAGAGCTCGCCGATGGTCGCACGGACGGCGAGCGCTTCGCGGAGCGCGGGCACGAGGTTCTCCTCCGTGTCCGCCCGGCGCGCGACCTCCGCGACGGCCGATTCGACGGCCGCGGCGTCGCGGCTCGCCCGCACGGCCCGCGTGCGCTCGTGCTGTGCCCGCTCGACCGCCGGGTCGAGGCGGTGGAGCTCGACGTGCTCCGGCTCGTCGGTCGTGAAGCGGTTGACGCCGACGATGACCCGCTCGCCGGTCTCGACCTCGCGTTGCCAGCGGAACGCCGACTCCTCGATCTGCTCCTGCACCCACCCGGCCTCGATCGCGGCGACGGCGCCTCCGAGCTCGTCGATCCGCTCGACGAGCTCGCCGGCGCGGCGCTCGAGCTCGTCGGTGAGCGCCTCGACGTACCACGACCCGCCGAGGGGGTCGGCCGTATCGGTCGTGCCCGCCTCGTACATGAGGATCTGCTGCGTCCGCAGGGCCAGCGTCGCCGCCCGCTCGGTCGGCAGCGCGAGCGCCTCGTCGAACCCGTTCGTGTGGATCGACTGGGCGCCCCCGTACACGGCCGAGAGCGCCTGCGCCGCGACCCGTACGAGGTTGTTCTCGGGCTGCTGCGCGGTGAGCGTCGAGCCGCCGGTCTGTGCGTGAAAGCGGAGCGCCTGCGCCCGCGGGCTCGTCGCCGCGAAGCGGTCTCGCATGATCCCCGCCCACAGGCGGCGCGCGGCACGGAACTTCGCGACCTCCTGCAGCACGTCGTTGTGCGCGTTGAAGAAGAAGGAGAGACGCGTGCCGAACTCGTCGGGCGAGAGCCCGGCCGCGACCGCGGCGTCGCAGTAGGCGATGCCGTTCGCGAGCGTGAACGCGAGCTCCTGCGCGGCGGTCGAGCCGGCTTCGCGGATGTGGTAGCCGGAGATGGAGATCGTGTTCCAGCTCGGGATCCGCTCCGCGCAATACGAGAACAGGTCGGTCGTGAGCCGCATCGAGGGTCGCGGCGGGAAGATGTAGTTGCCGCGCGCGATGTACTCCTTCAGCACGTCGTTCTGCACCGTCCCGCGGAGGGCGTCGCCCGGGATCCCTCGCTCGGCCGCGACGAGCTCGTAGCAGAGGAGCAGCAGCGCGGCCGGCGCGTTGATCGTCATCGACGTCGAGACCTCGTCGAGCGGAATGCCCTCGAGGAGGCGTCCCATGTCCTCGACCGAGTCGATCGCGACGCCCGTGCGTCCCACCTCGCCCTCGGCGAGCGGATCGTCGGAGTCGTAGCCGAGCTGGGTCGGCAGGTCGAACGCGACCGAGAGCCCGGTCTGGCCGCGCGCGAGCAGCGTGCGGAAGCGCGCGTTCGTCTCCTCGGCCGACCCGAACCCCGCGTACTGGCGCATCGTCCACGGGCGGCCGCGGTACATGTTCGCGTACGGGCCGCGCGTGAACGGGAACGAGCCCGGCGCCTCGTCCGGCCCGCTCGCGTCCTCGGGCCCGTAGACGGTCTTCACCTCGATGCCCGATTCGGTCGCGCGTCGGTCGGGCGTGAGCGCCACGGTCGAATCCTATGCGGCGCCCGGAACCGGGTTCAGGCGTCTCGGCTAGAGCGAGCCGCCGGCGCGCTCGATCGCGTCGAGCGCGATACGACGGCCGGTCTCGACGTGGCGCGCGATCGCAGCCCGCGCGGCGACGGCGTCCCGCGCCTCGAGCGTCTCGAGGATCGCTCGGTGCTCCGTCACGAGATACTCTCCGCGCTCGAGCCGCCCGCCCCGGATCACCTGCATCATCAGGTTGATCGAGAGCTCCCGGTAGAAGCGCGAGAGGAGCTGGTTTCCGGCGAGGTCGACCTGGGTCTCGTGGAAGGCGGCGTTCGCGGCGTCCCACTCCTCGTGCGAGATCGCGTCGGCCGTCGCGTCGAATCGCGTCCGCAGTGTGGCGATCTGCTCGTCCGAGGCTGTGTCGACTGCGACGTCGGCCGCGTGGGACTCGAGCGCGAGCCGGACGTCGTACCCCTCGAGAAGCCCCCGGCGCGTGACCGGCGTGACGAAGTACCCGCGCCGCGCCTTGACCGTGAGCATCCCCTCGGATACCAGCCGCGTGAGCGCGTGGTGCACGGGGCTGCGCGAGACCCCGAGCTCCGCCGCGAGCTCGTGCAGGCTCAGCTTCTCGCCGGGCCCGTGCTCGCGCGCGAGGATCCGGCGCTTGAGCGTGTCGTAGACCTGCTCGTTGAGGTTGGCCCGGGGCAGCAGCGTCGCCACTGCGCAGATGTAACATGACAGCGGCCTCCGTCGGCAACCGCCGGATACCCTCAGCGTGTGAGGGTCGCGGTCAAGCTCTTCGCCGCGCTGCGCGAGCAGGCGGGCATCCGCGAACGCGAGCTGGAGCTCGCGGACGGCGCCCGCGTCGACGACGTCTGGCGTGCGCTCGGACTGGGCGACGAGCCTCGGGGCCTCGTGTACGCGGTCAACCGCGCCTACGTCGACCGCAGCGCCGCCCTCGCCGACGGCGACGAGGTCGCGCTCATCCCCCCGGTCTCGGGCGGCGACTTCCTCCTCTCGGAGACGCCCCTCTCGCTCGAGCGCATCGTCGACGAGGTCGCCTCCGACGACGCGGGGGCGATCGCGACCTTCGTCGGGACGACCCGCGCCCAGTCGCGCGGGAGGCACGTGATCCGGCTCGAATACGAGGCCTACGAGGGAATGGCCGAGGCGGAGATGAAGCGCATCGCGACAGAGCTGCGTGAGCGGCACGACATCATCGACGTGGCGATCCACCACCGGATCGGCCCGGTCGAGATCGGCGAGACGAGCGTCGTGATCGCGGTCTCGGCGGCGCACCGCGCGCCTGCGCTCGACGCATGCCGCGAGGCGATCGACACCCTCAAGCAGACGGTGCCGCTCTGGAAGAAGGAGCTGTACGTCGGCGGTGAGGAGTGGATCGGGCAGGGCTCGTGAGCGGGAGGCGACGCAGGCCGTGAGCACCGACGACGAGCGGCGGTACGAGCCGGTCACCGCACCGGAGCCCGCGACACTCCCCTCGGAGCACCGGCGCGACACTCGCTCGCTGCTGGGGAAGCTGCTCGCGCCGCTCGTCGTCCTCGTCGGCGTCGTCCTCAAGTTCGGCGTGTTCATCCTGAAGTTCTTCGGCGTGTTCCTCGCCGTCGGCGGCTATGCGTTGATCTGGGGCTGGCGCTTCGGCGTCGGCTTCGTCCTGCTGATCCTCGCGCATGAGCTCGGTCACTACATCGAGGCGAGGCGCGCGGGCCTCAATCCCCAGCTGCCTGTCTTCATCCCGTTCGTCGGCGCCTACGTCGCGCTGCGCAACGTGCGTTTCGACCCCTGGGTGAATGCCCGGGTCTCCCTCGCAGGCCCCGTCGCCGGAGGGATCGCCGCCGCCGGCTGCCTGGTCGCCGCCGTCGCTCTCGACTCCGATCTCATGCGCGCGCTCGCCTACGCCGGCTTTCTCCTCAACCTGATCAACCTCGCCCCGATCGCCTTCCTCGACGGCGCGCACGTCCTCCGCTCGTGGCGTGTGCTCCGCGCGGGCGGCGGCCGCACCGACCCGGATGCGGCACGACGGCTCGCCGCCCTCGTCGCGGCGGCCTCGCTCGTGACCATCGCCGCGCTCGTCCTCGGGATGCTCGCCGCCCATGTCCCGCAGGACCGCCTGTGAGCGAGAGGAGCGCGGAGCTCGACTCTCGGCTCCTCCGACGCAGCGACACGCTCAGCTCGGACGTGTCGCTGATCGCGGCGGAGTTCCTCGCCGGCTTCCAGGCGATCCAGAAGATCGATCGCCCCGCGGTCTCGATCTTCGGCTCCGCGCGCATCGCCGAGGAGACGCCGACGTACGAGGCAGCCCGCCGCACCGCGCGCCTGTTCGCCGAGGCAGGGCTCGCCGTGGTGACGGGTGGCGGCCCGGGCGTGATGGAGGCCGCCAACCGCGGCGCCCGCGAGGGCGGCGGCCTGTCGGTCGGCTTCAACATCCTGCTCCCGCACGAGCAGGGGCTGAACCCCTACTGCGACATCGCGGTGACCTTCAAGCACTTCTACGCGCGCAAGACGATGTTCGTGAAGGCAGCCGAGGGCTTCGTCATCTTCCCGGGCGGCTTCGGGACGCTGGACGAGCTGTTCGAGTCCCTGACGCTCATCCAGACCGGGAAGATCGGCACGTTCCCGGTCGTCCTCTTCGACTCGGACTACTGGGAGGAGATGCTCACCTGGGTCCGCGAGGAGGCGCTCGCGGACGGGCTCGTGTCCGCGGGCGACCTCGACCTCGTGATGGTGACCGACGACCCGGAGGAGGCGGTCGAGCGGGTCGTATCGATGGTGGAGGAGCGACGGAGCGAGGGGTCGGCGTGAGCGCGACGATCGAGGACGCCGTCGCCGCGATCGAAGCGCGCGCAAGCCTCCGGCCCGAGGTCGGGGTCGTCCTCGGCAGCGGGCTCGGCGGCTTCGCCGACGCCGTCGAGGAGGCGGTCGAGATCCCATACGCCGAGATCCCCGGCTGGCCCGTCGCGACCGCCGTCGGGCATGCAGGGACGCTCGTGGTGGGCACGTTCGGCGGTGTCCCGGTGGCCGTGCTCAAGGGGCGCGCACACCTCTACGAGGGGCACGCGCCGGCGAAGGTCGTCTTCGGCGTTCGCGTGCTCGGCCGCCTCGGGATCCGCAGCCTCGTCCTCACGAACGCGTGCGGCGCGCTCGACGCCTCGGTCGTCCCGGGGACCCTCGTCGCCGTCTCCGATCACCTGAACCTCCAGGGCTCGTCGCCGCTCGTCGGCCCGAACGACGAGACCCTCGGGCCGCGCTTCCCCGACATGACGGGCGCCTACGATCCGGAGTACCGGGCGGTGGCGCGTGCCGCCGCCGAGCGGCTCGGCCTCATGCTCGGCGAGGGGGTCTACGCCGCCTGGCTCGGGCCTGCGTTCGAGACGCCCGCCGAGATCCGGATGCTGCGCACGCTCGGCGCCGACCTCGTCGGCATGTCGACCGTGCCGGAGGTGCTCGCGGCGCGCCACATGGGAATCCGGTGCCTGGCGCTCTCGTGCGTCACGAACGCCGCCGCCGGCATCCTCGACGAGCCCATCGACCACGAGAAGGTGCTCGAGATCGGCGCCCGCGCGGCCGGCGACCTCGTCGCGCTCCTCCGCGAGGTCATCACGTCGCTCACCTCTTCGTAGACTGAGCGCGATGGAGCTGCGCGACCTTCCGTCGGTCGACCGGCTGCTCGGCGACGAGGTGCTTGCCGCCGCGCCGCACGCGCTCGCGGCCGCCGCTGCGCGCTCAGTGCTCGAGCGGATGCGGGAGACGATCCAGGCAGGCGGCGATCCCGGAGATCCCGTCGCCGCCGCACGGGCCGAGCTCGAGCGGCTCCGCGTTCCGTCGCTCCGCCGTGTGCTCAACGCGACCGGCGTGATCGTCCACACGAACCTCGGTCGGGCGCCGCTCGCCAGGGCCGCGCTCGAGCGCGCCGTCGAGGTCGGCAGCGGCTACTCGAACCTCGAGCTCGACCTCGACACCGGCGCTCGCGGGTCGCGGCAGGACCACGTCGCGGAGGCGCTCCGGCGGCTCACCGGCGCCGAGGCTGCACTCGTGGTCAACAACAACGCCGCCGCCGTGCTCCTGGCCCTCGCCGCCCTCGCCGAGGGGCGCGAGGTCGTGGTCTCGCGCGGCGAGCTCGTCGAGATCGGCGACGGCTTCCGCATACCCGACGTCCTCGCGCGCTCGGGCGCGCGCATGCTCGAGGTCGGGACGACGAACCGGACGAGCGCCGCGGACTACGACGGCGCGATAGGGCCGGAGACGGCCGCGCTCCTGCGCGTCCACCCCTCCAACTACCGCATCGTCGGCTTCACCGCGTCCGTCTCGACGCAGGAGCTCGCGGCGATCGCGCGCCGGGCCGGGCTTCCGTTGATCGACGACCTCGGGTCCGGCTCTCTGCTCGACCTCGGCGACGAGCCGACCGCCGCCGCGACCGTCGCGGCGGGAGCAGACCTCGTCTGCTTCTCCGGCGACAAGCTCCTCGGCGGGCCACAGGCGGGAATCGTCGTCGGCCGCGCGGCGCTCGTGGAGCGCCTGCGACGCCACCCGCTCCAGCGCGCGCTGCGGGCCGACAAGCTCACGCTCGCCGCGCTCGAAGGCACGCTCTCGTTGCTCGCGGACCCGGACCGGGCGCGACAGGAGATCCCGGTGCTCCGCATGCTCGACGAGCCGCTCGAGGGCATTCGCGCGCGGGCCGAGCGGCTCGCCGGCCTGATCGAAGGCGAGGTCGAGGAGACGGTCGCCCGCGTCGGCGGGGGCGCGCTCCCGCTGGCCGAGCTGCCGAGCGCCGCCTGTGCAGTCGAGGAGCAGCTCGGCTTCGAGCTTCGCGTGGGCGAGCCGCCGATCGTGGGCATCGTGCGCGACGGCCGCCTCCTGCTGGATGCACGCACGCTCACGGACGAGGAGGTCGACGAGGTGGCTCGGGGCGTCGTCGAGGCGCGCCGGCGGAGAGCGGCCTCGTGACGGGGCGCGGTCGGCGGCCACGCCCCTCGTCATGCCGCTGACGGTCGGAACCGCCGGTCACGTCGACCACGGCAAGACGACGCTCGTCCGGGCGCTCACGGGCAAGGACACGGACAGGCTCCCCGAGGAGCAGGCGCGCGGGATCTCGATCGACCTCGGCTACGCCCCCCTCCAGTTGCCCGGCGGTCGTGCGCTGTCGCTCGTCGACGTCCCCGGCCACGAGCGGTTCGTGCGCACCATGGTCGCGGGGGCGACGGGGATCGACCTCTTCCTGCTCGTCGTCGACGCGGCGGAGGGCGCGCGGCCGCAGACGCACGAGCACCTCGCGATCCTCCGCCTCCTCGGGGTCGAACGCGGAGTCGTCGCGGTCACGAAGGCCGACTCCGTCGACGCCGAGACACTCGAGCTCGCGCTCGAGGAGGCCCGCGAGCTCGTGTCCGGCGCGCCGGTCGTCGCGGTCAGCGGCGTGACCGGCGAGGGGCTCGACGAGCTTCGCGTCGCGCTCGTGGAGGTCGCGGCGGCGGCCGAACAGCGCCGCGCCGACTTCCCCGCCCGCCTGTTCGTCGACCGCGTGTTCACGCTCAGGGGGATCGGGACGGTCGTCACGGGGACGTTGTGGTCGGGCGCGATCACGGAGGGGGACACCCTTCGGCTGGAACCTTCCCGCCGCGACGTACGCGTCCGGTCGGTGCAGGTGCACGGCACGCCGGTCGCTCGCGCCGAGGCCGGTCAACGGGTGGCCGTCAACCTGCCCGGCGCGGAGCGAAGTGACGTCCGGCGTGGCGATGCCCTCGTTGCGCCGGATGCATTCCCGCGCTCGTACCGGCTCGAGGTCGCGCTGATGGAGCTCGAGCCGATCCGCGACGGCGCCCGGCTCTCGGTCCACCACGGGACGAGCAGGATTCCCGCGCGCGTCGTCCGGGTCGGCGAGGACCACGCGCAGCTGCGTCTCGCCGCCCCCGTGGTCGCGGCGCGCGGCGATCGCGTCGTTCTGAGGACGGAGACCACGGTCGGTGGCGGAGTCGTGCTCGATCCGGCGCCGCCTCGCCGCGTCGACGCGGAGCGCGATCGAATGCTCGACGAGGGCGATCCCGCCTCCATCGTCCGGGCGCTGGTTCACGCACCGGTGCCGGTCGCGACGGTCGCGGCGCGCGCGCTTCTCGGCGGCGCCGAGCTCGACGAAGGGCTGGACGCCGTCCGGGTGGTCGACGGCTGGGCGTTCTCCGAGGACTGGCTCGAGGAGACGGCCGCGGCGGTCGAGGCGCGCCTCGGCGACCGAGCCGAGGCGTCGCCGCTCGACCCCGGCGTCTCCGTCGCCGAGCTGCTCCCGGGGGAGCCGTGGGCCGGAGCCGTCCTCGACCTCCTGCCGATCGAGCGGCGAGGGCCGAAGGCCTTTCTCCCGGGGACGTCCGCGTCGCTCGGCGGGCGCGCCGAGGCCGCGGCGACGCTCGAGGCCCTGCTCGACCGGGCCGGGCTCGCAGCGACGAAGGTCGGCGACGCCGAGCTCGCGCGGTACCTCGAGACGCAGGGCCGCGTCGTCCGCCTCGGCGACGGGTTCGCAGTCTCGGCGGGCGCCTACGAGGTCGCGCGTGACCTCGTGGCGACGGAGGCCGCATCGGCCGGCGAGATCGCGCTCGCGCGGTTCCGGGACATCGCGGGAGTCGGACGCCGCGACGCGCAGCTCCTCCTCGAGCGGATGGACGCCGACGGGCTCACGCGCCGGATCGGCGACCGACGGGTGCTGCGGCGGGCGGCTAGGTCAACGTGATGATCGCGCTGACCGATGTCGTCACGGTCGTGCCGGGGTAGCTCACGGTCATCGACAGGCGAGTCGTGCCGGTCCCCGACGCAGCCGGCTTCCACGAGTCGCGGAACTGCTGCGACGGCGCGTGGAAGCGCATCTCGAGCGGCCCGGCGTTCTGCCCCGAGCCCGCCACCGCAAATGCCTGGAAGGTGACGACGCAACCGGTACACGGCGCGACGAGTGCTCCGTTCGCCCTCGCGAGCGAGACCCGGATCTGGAGCGTCTTTCCCGTCCGGGCCGTCGTGCCGTCGGTCGGCGTGAGATCGACGAGGCGGTACTGGACGACGTACGAGACCTCGACCGCGCTCGTGTTGCCGGCAACGTCCGTGGCCCTGCACGTGAGCGTCTTTGGGCCGACGCTCGCGACGTTCGGGGCATCGCAGGAGGACGAGGCGACGCCCGAGCCGCTTCCGTCGTCCGCGTTCGGCGTCGCGACGGCGGCCGGGTCGTTCAGCAACACGGCGTCTCCCGGGCCGCTTCCGCGCACCGTCGGTGCGAGCGTCGGCGGCGTCGTGTCGGAGGGCCCGGCGGGGCGGATCGCGATGCCGCCCGGCTGCCCTGCGAATGCGATCGGCGCTCCTGCCGTCCCGGTCGCGAGCGCGATCGGGGTCACCGCGTAGTCGGCCGCGGGGCCGGGCTCGCCTGCGTGTGTGACGAAGGCGGTCGCCGCATCGGTCGTCAGGGCGATGCCAAAGGTGTAGACGCCGACCGGGATCGGGTCGAGCGCCGTCCCGGTGGCGAGGTCGACTGGCGTCACGTCTCGCGGGGCGGGGTCGCCGAGCCCGTCCGGCGCGAGGGGGAAGTGGGTCGCGTAGAGCTTCGTCCCGTCGGGCGAGAGAGCTAGCCCATACGGGCGACGCGGCATGGGAATGGGCGCGCCGAGGGTGCCGCTGTCGAGATCGACCCGGACGATCGCGTCGTCGCTCTGGGTCGCGACGTACGCCGTCGCGCCGTCGGCAGTCACCACGACGGAGGCCGGGTATCGGCTCGTGCCGAGCAGAATCGGTGTCCCGACCGCGCCGGATGCGACGTCCACCGGAGTCAGCGCGCTCGGCGTCGATGCGTCACCGAGGGTCGTCACATACGCCGTCTCGCCGTCCGGAGACACCGTCACATCGAACGGAGTCGGCCCTACGGGAATCGGTGCGCCGGCGGTGTTCGTCGTCAGATCGAGCGGCGTGATCGTGGCGGTGCACGACTGGGTGACGAACGCCTTCGGTTTGCCCGGGGACGAGCGCGATGTTCACGGGACACGAGACGGAGATCGGTGCCCCCGCGCTGCCGGCGTCGAGCACGACGGGAACGACCGAACCGGCCTCCCGTGCCGTGACATATGCGGTCTCGCCGTCCTCGGTGATCGCGACGTCCAGGGGCTGCAGGCCGACCGGGATCACGGTGCCGGTCGATCCGGACGCGACGTCCACCGGCACGAGACTTCCGCCAGTCACGTCGGTGACGTACAGCGACAGCGGCGCCGTCGATGCGCCGGCTGCACCGCCTCCCAGAGAGAGGGCCGCGGCGACGAGCAGCGTGGCGCTCGAGCGCGAACGGGATCCTCCGACGGCGTTCCATGCGACCCTCCCACGGCTGACGACTCGACGACACGGGTGGTCCAACCGTCTCCGCGCCGACGACTCTGGTCAAGATGGCCGTTCGGGACATGTCCCGTCCCGACAGGTGCAGCGGGGAGGCGTTACGTGGAGCGGGAGCGCGGCTCCCACTCCGGCTCCCGATCCGTCCCGACACCCTCCGCGATCCGGTTGATGTAGTTGAAGTACGAGATCACCTGGATCGCGTCGTGGATCGCCGCGTCGTCGAGCCCATGGGCGCGCAGCTCGTCGGCGTCCTCCGCGCCGACGGTAGACGGCCTCAGCGTCAGCTTCCGCGCGTAGTCGCAGAGCGCTCGCGTGCGCGGGTCGAGATCGGCGTCGCGGTAGTCGTGCTCTGCGTGCCGTGCCAGTTCCTCTGCAGCGCCCTCGTCACGGAGGTCGTCGGCGTGCGCGCGCCGTCAGTAGTAGCACTCGTTCGTCGCCGAGACGACCGTCGCGAGGAGCTCCCGCTCCTGCCGCGTCAGGCCCGACGGGCCGAACATGATGGTCTTGTAGAGCTCGATCGACGCCCGCAGGACCTCGGGGTTGAGGCTCATCGAGCGGACGATGTTGTAGATCTTCCCGGCCCGCCCGAGCGCGGCCTCGTACTCCCCGGCGAGGAGCCCGTCGGCGTCCTCGGGCTCGATCAGGCGGAGGTGTGCCACGCGGTCGATCCTACGGGAGGCGCCGCCGGTAGCCTCAGCCGCGGAGCGGCACGGGCCCGGTGGCCCAGCAGGTCTTCAAAACCTGTGCGGTGTGGTAGCCCCACGCTCGGTCGGTTCGACTCCGGCGCCGCTCCGTCAAGCCGTTTCCGGCGTTACGCGGCGACTCGCGTCGCGTCGCCCGTTGGACGTCGGCGCGACGGCGGGCCGCCCGAGACCGCTCGGAGCCGTCTCGCAACGTGGCGGACTGTGGCGTGAATGTGGCACGGTCGCGTCGCGGTTCGTCGTACGAGTAGGTCAGGCGAGAGCACGCTCGCGCAAGTCACGGATGTGTCGCTTGGGCTGCGAGAATCCGGTTCTTGACCGAAGCGCGACTTGAGGACGCCGGCTCCGGGCTCGCCCCCGTCACCGAGGGCTGGTTCGTCGTCAACGTGCGCGATGCCGAGTGGTTCACTTCGGAGACGAGGGGCGCGGCGTGCTGGTTCGCGAACGAGTACGGCGACTCTCCGGTGGAATTCCCGCAGTTCGGGATCAACGTGACCGTCCTCGAGCCTGGCCAGAGCGGCGTCTATCACGCCGAGTCGAATCAGGAGGCGTTCCTCGTTCTCGGAGGCGAGTGCAGGCTGCTCGTCGAGGGCGAGGAGCGACGCCTTCGAGCCTGGGACTTCTTCCACTCGCCTCCCTGGACGGAGCACGCGTTCGTGGGAGCTGGCGACAGGCCGTGCGCGATCCTGATGGTTGGCGCCCACGTAGGTCCCGAGGCGCGCTACCCGGTCTCGGAACTCGCGGCGCGCTACGGGGCGAGCGTGGAGACGGAGACATCCGATCCGGAGCAGGTCTATGCGACGGCCGAGCGGTTCCGGCGAGGGCGGCCGCCATACTGGTCCCGCCTGCCCTGGGGCTAGAGCCGTTCGCAGTAAGCCTCGGGGGACATTCCCGCACGCTGGCGCAAGTGAGCGACCCCGCTACGGAGAGCCCCGGCTAGTCGAAGCGAATCGATCCAATAATCTGGGCTACCTCACCCTCGAACTTTCGTACGTCAGCGCGACTCGGTCGCTCGTTCAAACCTAACGGTGGGCCCCAGCTTTCGGGCCGCTTGACCTCCGCCTCGATGACGATGCGCTTGCCGTCGATGGCGACGATCCACACGCTGATCCTGTCGCCCGTATAGGTTCCGGGCCAGAACGGGCCCCAGTGCTGATCTCGCCAGTTGAAGAAGTACCCAGAGCAGTACCCGCGCCGCCGAACGATTACCGCGACGTGCTGAGCAGGACGTCCGCCGACATTGACGCGTCTCGGCCCGTCGACGACCGTCGTGCCAGGAGCCTGCGCGATGGCCGCGACGAGATCGGCAGACGACGGACCGACCGGCCCTAGCAGCCTTGTGCAGGGAGCGGCTTGCCTGAGCCTTGTGTGGATGACGGTCGAAGGCGTCATCGGGACCGTCGCGGGAATCGTCTCGAACTCGATCGCGCTGATCGGCTACGGGCTCGACAGCACCATCGCGGGTGTAGCAAGCCTCGTGATCATCTGGCGCTTCACGGGCGATCGGCTCCACTCACAAACCGCTGAGCGCCAGGCGCAGCGCGTGGTCGCGATCAGCTTCTTCCTCCTCGCCCCCTATTTCGCGATCGAGGCGACCCACCGACTGATCACGGCTGACAAGGCGCAGGCGAGCTGGGTCGGCATTTCGCTCGCAATCGTCAGCACGCTCTTGATGCCCGTGTTCGGCATCGCGAAGAAGCGGATCGGGCTCCAGCTGCGATCGGCCGCCACCGTCGGCGAGGGCATCCAGAACCTGCTCTGCGCGTACCTCTCACTTGCAATCCTCGTTGGGCTCGCCGCAAACGCAGTTCTCGGGCTTTGGTGGGCCGATCCCACCGTCGCCCTGGCCGTCGCCATCGTCGCCGTGCAGACAGGTGTCAAGACATGGCGAGGCCAGGGCTGCGATCCGGTCTGCTGAGTCAGCAGCAGCCCGAGCGCGTCGCCGCTTGAACGACCGGAAGACCACGCGCCTCTGGCGCGCTCGTCTTGACTGCCTTGACGATCGCGCCGTGCATTCCCTCGGCGACCTCATGCGTGAACGTGACCGAGACCTGCTCGAAGCCGGCCGCCTCGAGCCCCGCCTCGTACTCGCCCTTGGAGAGGGCTCCGGCGATGCAACCGACGTAGCTGCCACGCTCGGCACGCTCGTCGGACGACAGTCGGTCCTCCGCGACGACGTCGCTGATCCCGATCCTCCCGCCCGGCTTGACGACGCGGGCGATCTCCGTCAGCACCGCCGGCTTGTCGACCGAGAGGTTGATCACGCAGTTCGAGATCACCACGTCGACGGAGTCGGCCGGGAGCGGGATCTGCTCGATCACGCCCTTGAGGAAGTGCACGTTGGCGACACCCGCGTCGGCCGCGTTCTTGCGGGCGAGCGCGAGCATCTCGTCGGTCATGTCAACGCCGTAGGCCGTCCCGGTCGGCCCGACTCGCTTTGCCGACAGAATCACGTCGATGCCACCGCCCGAGCCGAGGTCGAGCACGGTCTCGCCTTCGCGGAGTTCGGCGACCGCCGTCGGATTGCCGCAGCCGAGGCTCGCGAGGGTTGCCGCCTCGGGAAGCTCTCCGCGCTGCTCGGCGTTGTACAGCGCCTCCCCGAAGGGGCTCGCTTCGGACTCCGCGTCGGCGCAACACGAGCCGCTCCCGCACCCGCAGTCCCCGCTCCTGCCCTCGGTCACTGCCCGGGCGGACTCGGCGTACCTGGCGCGCACCTCCTCGCGCAGCTCGTCTGCAGTCGTCGACATCAGCAACACACTCCTTTCAGGTCAGCGACCGCCGCGAGCATCTCGACGGCGTCGCGCCTCAACGAGAAATACGCCCACTTCCCCCGCTGCTCACGGTTCACCAACCCCGAGTCGGTGAGCTTCCTCAGGTGATGCGAAACCGTCGGCTGCGACAATCCGAGCGACGGCTCGAACTCGCACGCGCAGACGGGGGCAGAACTCGTCGCGAGTGCGTTCACGATCCGTACCCTCGCCGGATCCGCGAGCGCCTTGAACAGTGCGGCGGTCGCGACAGCCTCGTCCTCGTCGAGCACCGGCGACGCAAGCGGGGCGCAGCACGCGACTGCATCCACAGACGCCATCAGAGCCGCACCCCCGACCGCAGCCCGCTGACCAACGCCTGCTCCCGAACGGCGTCATGGCGACAGCGCGCGTCGCACACTCGCGCGCAGCGGTCGCAGAACAAGACTTCGATTTCCTCCGACCTCTTGAACCAGCGCCTCATCGGATCACCTCGTATCGACGTTCCTCAATATATCGACAGACGTCGATCTGTCAAGGAGTGGGGACGGCGCCCGGTCGAGAGGTTGAGCCGGGTTAGAAACGCGCATGGTGCGGTAGCCGAACAACCGCGAGCGGGTCGCGGCACTGGGCGCGTTCCCCTCCCCCGGGAACGCTGGGCCGCACTGAGCCCGCCCATCAAGGTTTTCGATTCTCACGAGCGGTCAATCCTCGAGCCGCACCGCAGACGGCTTCGCTTTCCGGGCAGCTCATGCGCTTCCCACTCCGTAGTGGGACGCTCTCCTGTGGGGGAAGGGCGCGGAAGGCGAAGCCGCTGACGCCCGTGAGCGGAGAAGGACGCCTTCAGTCTTGCACCTCTGGCGCTGACGCCGTTCGCCTCGGGCCGGGTGTGCCAGCTTGGAAGGGCCAAGGCGTTCCGGGCAAACCAAACCGCCCCGAACAGGAGTTCTAGCGTGACGAGCCGGCGCGTTTTGAGGCTCCTTGTTTCGGGAAAACTCCTCGTTACTGCGGTTGGGGAGGACGGGGAGTGTTGGTCAGCGGCATCGCTGTCGATGAGCGGCGTGGGTCATGCTTGAACCCGCTCGACAAGTTGCGCCCGAGGCGCGGCGATAGCGAGCGCGGGCAGGTCTTGGGGGAATACGCCATCGTCATCGGCCTGATCGCATTCGTCTGCGTCGTCGCACTCCTGTACTTCGGCTTCGTGCTGCGCGATGACTACCAGTCGGGTGGCGAACAGATTCAGCAAACTCCATATGAACCACTGACTCCACCGACTCCCGCCCCGCAGTCCTGGCCAACCACGCTCGCCGACTGCGAAGACGGCGGATGGAAAGACTTCCCGCAGTTCAAGAACGAGGCCGAATGCGTCGACTACGTCAACCGCCTCACATCGTAGTGGCGGGAATCCTCACGGGGAGAGAAATGGTGAGGGCGCGGTCAAGCCAGGGTGGGAGTGTTAAAAACGCGCCATGCCTGGGCCGCCACGCACGATTCGTGGAGCACGGGTCATCAGGTACTCGGGCGATCCCAACTGCACCTGGCGAGAGCGCGGCAAGTCTTCGAATGTCCCCTCGGATGTGACGGCGGTCGCCGTCGTCGACTATGGCGGTGCCGCGGCGCTCGACGACGACCATTACCTCCTCCGCTTTCATGGCTCAGGCTGGGTCAGCGATGACGACCTCATGGACAGGGCTAACGCGATCCGTTGCTTTGACGAGGAGATCAGTCGGATGGGTTTGGTTGAGGTCGCGCTGCTGCCTCCACCCTGGCAAGACGTCAACGCAGACGCTGATGCCCAAACCCGGCTCTCGACCCTGCTCCGGCAGGAATTGGGTGAGAACCACTCGTACCCGTGGGGCGTGAGGTGCGTCGCCGCGACATGCCCGATGTGCGAGGGTGCTCTTTGCGAGGTTGGTCGCTCAGAGTGGGCCGTCATCAACACCATCACCTGGTCAGGACGGCAGGAATCGAGTCGCCCACGGGTTGAGGCGTACGGAACCTGGGACGACGTTCGCCGATCCATTGATCGGCACACTGCGCGTTCGCATTGACGAAGGCGCGGTCACGCTTGGCCGTTCGCCCTGAAAGGGTGGTGATTCGACCCCGATGAGCGCAACATCGCGGCTTCGTCGCAAGCGCGTGGTCATTCCGGTGGTGGTGATCGTCGGGGTCGTTGCCCTTGTCGCGGTGCTCTCGTGGACAAGCCTCGTCGTCCTGGGGCGGGCGGACGGGAGTTCGAGCATGTCCCCGACGATTCCGGCTTGTGATGGGCGCTGGCTGACCGAGGGATTCACCTATCGCTTTCGCGATCCACACCGAGGCGAGATCGTCGCGTTTCGCGCTCGGGGCCAACTGGGCGGGCCGGTTGTACCCGACGCCGAGGCGCGTGACCTCAATATCGGCAAGCGTGTGATTGGGATTCCGGGCGACTCGGTAGTCGGTCGCCGGGGACGGGTCGTGGTCAACGGAAAGCAGGCAGACGAAATCCCGACGGACGACTTTCCCCTCACCCGTCTCGGCGCGGGTGAGTACTTCGTCCTCGGTGACAATCGCAGCTTCTCGCAGGACAGCCGCGACTTTGGGCCTGTGCCTCGCGATGCGATCTTCGGTCGTGTGGTTCTTATCTACTGGCCGCTCGGACGCGCTGGTGTGCCTGGTTACGACAAGGATCTTGTGCCGCCTGGGGATGTGTGCGGATCGTGATCCGCCAACGGCTGCCATTCGCTGTTGCCCATGTAGATGACGCGCTCGCCGCCGTAGATGACCTACCTTGGGCAGAGGAGTAGTAAGGTCGTACTGCTTTCGAAAGCCAGAGAGGAGCGTTGGCGTGGCTCGTAAGACAATCCGTGTGTCCGATATGTCGGGTGAGGAGATTCCCGACGGTCGAGGGGCGACGGTTTGGATTACGTTCGCGGATGCCCGCCGGGGCGCGCGCGAGCTGGATGTCTCTGATTCCGAGGCCGAGAAGCTCGGCGGGCGGGTGGTTGCGCGCAGAGCTCGCGAGCCGAAAGTCGCCTAGCTCCGTCGAATCGCAGGCTCTGGCGTGAGGCGTATGTCCGATTAGGACATCTAGGCGCGCTTCGCCCGAAGGCGTAGCGTTCGCTGCGGCCGGTCGATGGGAAGCACGTCTCGCGGCCGAGGCGAGTCCGACGAGCGGCCGGCCACGTTCGTCCACCCACCGTCGAATACTTCTTCGTGGCTTCCCGCGGCCTTCCGTCGAATCGCGAGCCTGCTCCACGCCTCCGGGCCGGGCTGGGCACTCTCACGTCACGGAAGGCTCACGGACGGCCTCCGGGGCATGCCAGCTCGCATATGCGCGTGCGGAAAAGCGCCTCACGCGCAGGCGCGCAAGGTCGGGTCGCTCCAACCGCAAATGCATCTCTAGCTGCGCTCGAACCGCCTTCTCACTCGCCAAGGAGGGAGCATGATCTGCGCCCGCCCATTGCGGCCGTGGCTACGGCGTGTCCGGCGCGAGCTCGCGCTGCTCCCCCATCGCCTGGTCAATGGCATCGATGACGCTCATCGCGCGGCCACGCGCCCACTCCTCCTCGAATCTCTCCTCGCCGATCCTCGAGCGAAGGTCGTCTAGGTTCGGCGTTGGGTCGGGCCAGCCGACCTCGAACGTCAGGCCCTGCATGCGCTCGCGGAGTAGCGCCGCGCAGGCGTACAGCCGAGTCGCGAGCGCTGGCTGCCCGTCCGCGGCGGCTAGCCTCGCCGACATGTCGAGCGCGTTCGCCAGGCGCGGCTGATGGCCGCTCTTGCGCTCGATCGCGAGCGCTTCGGAGAGCAACGTGCGCGCTGTCTCGGCGTCGCCGGCCTCGAGCGCGAGGAAGGAGAGGTTGGAGAGAGAGTGCGAGACGCCCCATGCGTCATCCAGGTCTCGGTGGATGGCGAGGCTCTCTTCGAAAAGCTGCCATGCGCGGGCCTGATCACCCCGCTTGATCGCGAGGCCCGCGAGCGACTTCTGCCACGTGCCGACGCTCCGCAGATTTCCGTGCGAGCGTGCGAAGCTGACCGCGTCCTCGAATGCGCGTTCGGCATCATCGAGCTCGCCGACTCGTAGGAGGGCCATACCAACATGCCAGAGTCCGTGGCCCTCGTGGTAGGGGACGTCCCCGTTGCGAGCCACCTCCAGAGATTCGCGGCTGAGGGCGAGGGCCGAATCGGGGTCGGGGCAGGTAGCAGCGAGTAGCCCGAGCGTGCTCGAGATCATGCGCATGTCGCCGAGCCGGCGGTGCACCGGGAGGCTCTCCTCAAGCGCTCGTCGTGCCGTTTTGAAGTCGCCGAGAACGAACGACATGGATCCGATCATCGTTTGCGCTTTCGCGCGCGTGCTTGGCGAACCGGTGCCGAGCGCGAGCAGCTCCTCGAGGCGCTCGCGGGCTTCCAGTTCATGGTTCCGCAGCTGCCAGAAGCGCCAGAGCGTCCAGCCGATCGTCAGGCCAATCTCCGCTTCGCCTGCTTCCAGCGCCCAACTAAGCGCGGCACGGATGTTGTCTCGCTCGGAGTCGAGGCGCTCGAGCCACTCGCGTTGCTGCGGGCCGAGCAGTCCCAGCTCGGCCTCGTCCGCCAACACGAGGTAGAAGGCAGCGTGCCGTCGTCGGACGGCCTCACGATCGCCGCGCGCCGCCAGACGTTCGAGCGCGAACTCGCGCATGCTCTCGAGCATCCCCAGGCGCGGCTCGTCCCCCGATGCGTGCTCGGTCGTGAGCAGGTTGTTGCGGAACAGCGTCTCGGCCCCCTCCAGGATGTCGAGGTCGGTCCGTTCGGCGACATGCTCGGCGGCGGCAAGCGTGAACCCACCGACGAAGACCGCAAGGCTCGTGAAGAGCTGTTGTTCCTGCGGCTGCAGGAGGTCGTAGCTCCAGTCGATCGCTCCGCGGAGTGTCCACTGGCGCTCGGCGAGACCGGAGCCCGGCTCGGCCCGCAGCAGATTGAGCCTCGAGCCGAGACGCTCGAGCAGTGCCTGGGGCGAAAGGAGATTGCATCGTGCCGCTGCGAGTTCGAGCGCCAGCGGCAGACCGTCGAGCCTTACGCACAGCTCGAGGACCGACTCAGCGTTCGCCTCGGTGAGCTCGAAGCCCGGCCGGGCAGCGCGCGCTCGGTCGACGAACAGCCGGATCGCCTCGGTCTCGCCGAGCTCCGGAAGTGCGGGACGCTGCGACCGATCCGGCAGCTCCAGCGCCGGGACCGGATAGATCCGTTCCTCCGGCACTCCGAGAGGAGCGCGGCTAGTGACGAGGAGCTTCACGCGGGGCGCACCCGCCAGCAGCTCTCGCAAGAGCGAGGCAGCGTCGAGCACGTGCTCGAAGTTGTCGAGCAGCAGCAGCAACTGCTTGTTGCCCAGGTACTCGACGAGCGCCTCTCCCGCCGATCGTCCCGGCCGCTCTTTGACCCCGAGTTCGTTGGCAGTCGTTCTCGCGACGAGTCCCGGGTCGGTGATGCGGTCGAGCTCGACGAGCACGGCGCCCGTAGCCGTGCCTTCGGAAACGCCGGTCACCTCGAGTGCCAGGCGCGTCTTTCCCGATCCGGCGGCACCCGTCAGCGTCAGGAGCCGTACGTCCTCGTGGCTCAGAAGCGCGCGGATCTCCCGCAGCTCACGCGTTCGCCCCACGAAGGACGACGAGGGACTCTTCGGGCCTGGCTCCGCCTGCGCTGTGCCGTCGGCCGAGGGCTCGGCGGTGATGAGGTCGAGCCCCGGATCCTGGTCGAGGATCGAGCGTTCGAGCTGGCGGAGCGCGAGCGTCGGCTCGATGCCGAGCGTCCCTACGAGAGAGCGCCTTGCATCGCGATACGCCGCGAGCGCGTCCGCCTGTCTTCCCGAGCGGTAGAGGGCAAGCATCAGCTGCCCCCGCAGACGCTCTCGTAGCGGATGCTGGCCGACCAACAACTCGAGCTCGCGGACAAGCTCGGCACCCGCGCCCAGGACGAGGTCGGTCTCGATCCGCTGTTGGAGTGCTTCGAGCCGAAGCTCCTCGAGCCTTCCGATCTCGGACTGCGCCCAGGGCTCGTCGGCGAACTCGGCCAGAGGCTGTCCTCGCCAAAGCGAGAGCGCCTCCCGCAACATCACGTTCGCGTCCGCCGGAACTGCAGCCCGAGCCGTCCCGACGAGCTGCTCGAACCGGAGCAGGTCAAACGACCCCGCGTCGATAGCCAGCTCGTACGCCGAGGAGGCGGTCCGGATCACGACGCGGCCCAGCGCACGGCGGAGCTGAGAGACGTACTTCTGCAGGATCTTCGCCGCGGTGGCGGGCGGTCGTCCGCCCCACAGATCATCGATCAGGCGGTCACTCGACACGAGCTCGTTCGCGTGGAGAAGCAGGATCGCAAGGAGCGCCCTTTGCTTGGCCGCATTCAGGGCAACCACACGGCCCTCGGCGACCGCCTCGAGTGGCCCGAGGACGCGGAATTCCATCGTGAGACCCCGCTCCGGAAGCTACACCCGCCTTGACCGCAGAACAACGCGCGCGGCACCAGCGCTCCACCGTCGCTCTACCGCTCGTCCCGAAGCTTCGTCGGGAACCCGGACAAGCAAGCGAGGCAAGGGGCAGCAATGTTCGACGTGAGTGATCGATTCTTGTACCAGCTCGCCGCCGACCGCAGGGCCTCCCTGCAGCGCTCTGGCGAGCACTGCCCCGCCGGCCCGTTGCGCCGTGCCGTCGGCGCCGGACTCGTGCGTCTCGGGCTGCGACTTGGTTACGACGGCAACGTCCCGCCGTTCGACTCGCAGCTCGGTACCGACGCGGAACCCCCAGCGACGGTGGGGGGCTCCCCCTCGGTCGCGACCTCACGTACCGGCGGGGATTGAGGCCCGTGCTGTGTGGATGTCCCGAGGCGACCAACGTCTTTCCGTCATTGCCCGCTGTCTACTCGAACAGGCTGGCGTTGGTCCTGAGTGTTGCGGCCGCTGAGGCGAGACGTGGCGCGGTGGCGCCGCTGCCCATGGCTCTGAACGCGCCGTTAGACCTTCGGAACCGCGAGCCCGGTCTCCAGATCGAAGAAGTGGAGATGGTCGGTGTTGACGACCATCTCGACGACGGCGCCGGGACGGGCTTTCGATCGGATGTCGAACCGGCCGACGACAGGAGTCCGTCGTCGGGCCGCTTCCTCGACGAGACCGTCGGCGGCTGCGACGTCGATGTCTGCCGCGACCTCGATCACCTCGGCCGTGACCACCGGGTCGGCTTCGATCTCGACGTAGGCCAGGAGATCCGAGCCGAGAAGCTCCGTGGTCACCACCTCGCCACGCAGACGCTGTCCAGGCGGAGCCCCCGTTGCCACAGCGGCGTCCTGGACGTGCTCGGAGCGAATACCCGCGCCGAGTGTCCCGCCGACGTAGCGCTTCAGCTCCGGCCGTGACGCTGCCGTCTCGGGTGAGACGGTCAGTCGCTGCTCGCCGATCAGGCAGACGAGACCCGCGCCGTCACGCTCGAGCGTCGCACGCATGAAGTTCATCGAGGGGCTGCCCATGAAGCTCGCGACGAAGAGGTTGACGGGTCGCTCGTAGAGGTGCTGAGGGATGTCGACCTGCTGCAGCTGCCCCTTTCTCAGAACGACGACTCGATCCCCCATCGTCATCGCCTCGACCTGATCGTGAGTGACGTAGACGGTCGTCGTGCCGATCTCGCCCTGGATGCGGGCGATCTCGGCACGCATCTGGACACGAAGCTTGGCGTCGAGGTTCGAGAGCGGCTCGTCCATCAGTAGCACCCGTGGATTGCGAATGATCGCGCGGCCCATCGCCACCCGCTGGCGCTGACCGCCCGAGAGCGCTCGTGGTCTTCGCCCCATGAGCTCCGTCAGGCGGAGCACAGTCGCGATCTCGTTGACGCGCTCCTCGATCTGGTGCTTCGGGACCTTTCGCATTCTCAGACCGAAGGCGATGTTGTCGGCCACGGACATGTGCGGATAGAGCGCGTAGTTCTGGAACACCATCGCGATGTCCCGCTCCCGCGGCAGCACGTCGTTGGCAACCGTGTCGCCGATGCGGATGATCCCCTCGGTCACGTCTTCGAGGCCCGCGACCATCCGGAGCGCCGTCGTTTTCCCACATCCGGACGGCCCGACGAAGACCATGAACTCGCCGTCGCGCACCTCGAGGCTCAGCCCGTCCACGGCGCGCGTGCCGTCGGGGAAGACCTTCGCGACTCCGTCGAACGTCACCGATGCCACGTCGCTACCCCCGGGCGAGTCCATGAGTGCGCGTCTCGCGCAGCTTCACGGCGGGCAATGATCGTCGACAATCGGGCGATGGTTGACAATCTGCCACGGCCGAGCCTAGTCTAGCTCCCTGTCGTTTGGAGGTGCAACAACCTGGCCGACGCGACATGATCCGGCGTTGCCAACCCATCGTCGCCTGATCGAGGAGGTGAGCAGGCAGCCAGACCGCGCACGACCGTGTCCGAGCAGCCCTTATCGAGAAAGGGAAGTGGCATGACGCAAGAGCGCAAGGGCCCCAACGTCGAGTCCGGAGCGGCGGTAGGCGCGCGGCAGGCCGGCGACCTCTCGGAGCGACGTCTCACGCGGGCGGGTGCACTCAAGGGGTTCGGCGGAATCCTGGCCGCCGGAGCAGTGGGCGGGCTCGCCGGCGCGACGCCTGCCTTCGCGGGTAGCACCGCGCGCGCCCGACGCACCGCGACGACAATCTCCATGTGGGGCAACCACCCGGAGTGGAAGCCCGTCCTCGACCGGCTCATCGCAGCCTTCGAGAAGACCCACCCTGGGATCGAGGTCGAGCTCAGCTACAAGCCGGGACCGCAATACACCGCCGCGCTCAACACGGCGCTCGCGGGTGGCGCCGCACCCGACGTGATCGGCTGGATCGAGGGCGATGCGATCCGCGTCGGTGCGAAGGCCAAGCAGATCATCCCGCTGGACGGGAAGATTCCGCTCGGCAGGCTGATCCCGGCGGCGCGAGCGCAGGTCGCCTTCAACAATCACGTGTACGGATCGCCGCTGGCGGCCTACACGGTGGGGATCTTCTACCAGCGGCCGATCTTCAAGGAGTACGGGCTGAAGCCCCCGACGAACTGGCCTCAGCTGCTGGCCGCGACGAAGAAGCTGAAGGACGAGGGGGTGACCCCGTGGTCGATGCCCGCCAAGGACATGATCATCCCGTACTTCTTCTACATCATGGCGGCATCGTCGATCCTCGGCCAGGACGGGTACCGGGGGCTGCGCCGCGGCACCCGTAAGGTCACCGAGAAGCAGGTCGTGAGGGCCGCGCAGCTGATGATCGATCTGCAGGAGTACTACAACGACGGCTTCCAGGCGGTCTCGTACGCCGAAGGGAAGGCGCTGTTCGCGCAGGGACGGACCGCGATGTTGATCGGAGGCTCGGCCGACTACACGGGCTACAAGCAGGTGAACCCGAAGGTCGACGTCGGCGTCTTCGGGTTCCCGTCCCCGAGCGGCAACCGCCACGTGACCGTCACCGGCATGGAGCTGCTCTACACGGTCAACGCGAAGTCGAGCCACAAGCCGGAGGCGACGACGCTCGTCAACTGGCTCTCGTCGAAGGGGGCCCAGCAGGTGGTCGCCAACGAGCTGGCCCGCCCCATCGCCGTCGGCGTGGTGCCGAGCCGCAGCAACCGGGTCGGTCGCGAGATGGTGCTCGCGGGCGCGCCGGACATCCCGGTCTGGTACTCGCAGCCCGAGACCGGGGGCACGTTCGGGGCCGTCACGAGCGCCGGTGGGATCTTCACGGGCGACCTCACCGCGGCCGAGTTCGCCCAGAAGGTGCAGGCCAGCATCAAGCCCAACAAGAAGGCGTAAGGCCACTCGTTGGACTTGGCGCCCGACGTGCAGGCAAGCGTGCCGCGCGGGCGGCGGGTCGCGAAGGCGATCCGCCGCCCCCGGCCTCACGTTTGGTTCCTCCTGCCGGCGGTGGCGCTCTACCTCGCGTTCTTCATCGTTCCCACGCTCGCCTCGTACTGGCTCGCCATGTACGACTGGAGCGGCCTCGGGCCGATCGGCGACTTCATCGGCATAGACAACTTCAAGCGCGTCTTCGAGGACGGCGAGTTCCGCAGCGCTGCCCTCCACAACGTCTGGATCTTCATCGCGCTCTTCGTGATGACGAACACGCTCTCGCTGTTCCTCGCGGTGCTGCTCGACCGCAAGTCGTGGATGCGCGGCCCGTACCGGGCGATCATCTTCCTCCCCTACATCCTCTCGCCGGTCGTCACGGGCTTCATCTTCGAGGTGCTGCTCAGCCCGAACATCGGCGTCGTCAATCCCGGGCTCGAGGCGGTCGGCCTCGGCTCCCTGCAGCACACGTGGCTCGCCGACCCGAGCACCGCCTTGGCCGCGATCACTGTTGCGCTTGCTTGGCAATGGAACGCCCTCGCCACGGTGATCTTCATGGCCGGGCTCCAGAACGTCCCTCCGGAGATGAAGGAGGCGGCCGTCACCGACGGCGCCACGACGCTCAACGTCTTCCGCCACGTCACGCTGCCGTACCTTGCCCCTGCGTTCACCGTCGTCAACGTCCTGCTCGCGATCTTCGCCTTCCGCGCGTTCGACCTCGTGTACGTGATCGGGGGCGCGATCGGCGCGCCGAACGGCGCCACGCTCGTGATGGGGACGGTGATCTACGGCAACGCCTTCGGCAAGGGCTCCTACGTCGACACGACCCAGATGAGCTACGCGATGGCGCAGGGGATCGTGCTCTTCGTCTTCCTCGGGGTCGTGGCGGCCGTGCTGCTCGTCTACCTCAGCAGGCGTGAGCGTCGCGTCTACTAGCCCAGGCGCTCTGAGGCGCCGGCGCGCCTTCGTGGCGTGGCTCGGCTCGCACAGCATCCTGATCCTGGCGTGCGTCCTCGTGATCGCGCCGATCTACTTCCTCGTCCTCGGCTCCTTCAAGTCGGTCGAGGAGTTCTTCGCCGCCCCGTTCGGGCTGCCGCAGCATTTCAGCGTTGATAACTACCGCCGCGCCTGGACCGAGGCGTCCATCTCGACGACGGTCAAGAACAGCGCCATCGTGACCGTGTCGGCCGTCCTCATCAGCACGGTCGTCTCGTGCCTCGCGAGCTACGCGATCGCCCGGCTCCCGTTCAGGGGCAGCATGTTCCTGCGGCTCCTCTTCGTCGGCGGCCTGATCGTTCCCGTCCAGCTGATCATGGTCGCCATCTTCATCATCATGCGCTGGATCGGGCTGCTCGGGTCGCTCGGGTCGCTGATCCTCGTCTACTCGACCTTCGGGATCCCGCTGGGCGTCCTCGTGCTGGTCGGCTTCTTCCAGGCGCTCCCGAAGGAGCTGAGCGAAGCGGCGACGATCGACGGCGCGACCGACTTCCAGACGTTCATGCGGGTGATCCTGCCGCTCTCGATGGCTCCGATCCTCACCGTGATGATCCTCAACGGCGTCTGGATCTGGAACGACTTCTTCATCGCGCTCGTGCTCTCCACGAAGCCGTCCGTCGAGACGCTGCCACTCGGGATCCTCAACTTCTTCGGCGTCTACTCCACCGAATGGGGCCTCATCTTCGCGAGCGTGGTGCTCTCGGCTCTTCCGGTCGTTGCGCTGTACCTGCTGATGACGCGGCGCTTCATCGCGGGCATGACGGCCGGAAGCGTGAAGGGATGAAGATCGCCGGAGTCGAGACCGTTGTCGTCGACGGCGGCATGCGCAACTGGGTGCTGGTCCAGGTCCGGACCGACGAGGGGGTCTCCGGCCTGGGCGAGGCGACGCTCGAGGGGAAGGCGGAGACGATCGTGGCGGCGGTGGCGGAGCTCACGCGCCTGATCGACGGTCAGGACCCTCGCCGGATCCAGCATCTCTGGCAGATCATGTACCGGCACTCCTTCTGGCGCGGCGGCCCGGTGCTGATGTCCGCGATCAGCGGCATCGAGCAGGCGCTGTGGGACATCGCGGGGAAGGCCGCGGGGCTTCCCGTCTACGCGTTGCTCGGGGGCGCGTGCCGCGACAGGATCCGCCTCTACGCGAACGGACCGCGCGGAACCTCGCCCGAGGAGTACGCCGAGAGCGCGAGTCGTATCGCCGACGCGGGCTTCACGGCACTCAAGGTCGCCCCGCACGACCCGACGCTGCCGGTCGACTCCTCGGCGACGAACCGCGCGGCGGTCGACGTCGTCGCCGCAATCCGGGACGCGGTTGGGCCGGACATGGCGATCGGCATCGACATCCACGGGCGTCTCTCCCCGCCGATGTCGATCAGCTTCGCGCGGGCGGTGGAGCCGCTCGACATCTGGTTCCTGGAGGAGCCCGTCCTGCCCGAGAACGCGGCCGCGATGGCGGACGTGGCGCGCGCGACGAGCATCCCGATCGCGACGGGCGAGCGTCTCTTCACGAAATGGGGTTTCCGCGAGATCCTCGAGCTCCGCGCGGCGTCGCTCCTTCAACCGGACGTCTCCCATTGCGGCGGCATCCTCGAGGCGCGCCTGATCGCGGCGATGGGCGAGGTCGCCTACGCGGGGCTCGCTCCCCACAACCCGCTGAGCCCCGTCAACGGCGTCGCCTCAGCGCACGTCGCGATGGCGACGCCGAACTTCGTGGCGCTCGAGTGGGTGTTCGACAACCCTCCATGGACGAACGACGTTCTCAGCACCCCGCTTGCTATGCGAGACGGATGGCTCGAGGTTTCCGACGCGCCGGGCCTCGGCATCGAGCTCGACCTGGAGGTCTGCGCCGCCCATCCGTACCGGCCCGTCGATCTGCCGCAGTTCTGGCACGAAGACGGCTCGGTCGCGGACTGGTGAGCGCGGCGCCGTCCGAGCAGCTGCTCCGGGCGGCCAAGTGCCTCAGCTTTGCCGGCTTCGACGCGGCCCTGTTCGCGACGCCGCCGAACGTCACCTACGTGAGTGCTTCGAGGCGCCGATGCCGATGGGCTAGGTGACGGAGGTGACCGGCTGGCTGCCTTCGGTCGCGCTCGTTCGCACCTCGGACGCCGCCGGCTGGCTGGTCGTGCCTGACCTGCTGCTTCCGGCGCCACGAGCCAGGCCTGGTTCGACCGCGTTCTCACGTTCGACACGTTGGGGCACTTCGCCCGCGCCGACCCCGAGTACTTCACGGGCGGTTTTGGCGGTGGCGGATGAGCGATCGACCGCTACCGGGGCGCGTCGACCGCGTCGGCGCCACATTGGGGCCGGACCGCGGCGGGAGCTGCGACAGTCACGAGGTTCGCGAAGCGCCGGCCCAGTTATCGTGTGCCGGCAGCGCATTTCGCGGCAGGCGCGGCGAAGAGCGCGCTGCAGCGAGGAAGCGGCACATGCGAACGTGCCGCGTTCGTGACAACGCGGATCGCACGGACGACGAGATCCGGCTGCCCGAGATTCGTCATCACCATGTGCGGGCTGTAGACGGCGATCACGTGCACGTGGTCGGTCGAGAGTTGCGCCAGGTCAGCCTGCATCTCGAGCCGCGCGTGTCGGAGTCGACGCGCGAGCGGCGCCGGCATCTCCGGTGGCCACTCGTCCTTGCCGGCCGTGACGACGATCAGCGGCCTATCGCCCAGTGACCCCGCGGCGCGGGCCTCGTCCGAGCTCGCCGCCCAGTCGACGCCCTCGGGATTAGGTGGCGATTCGTCGGCAAGAAACCGGCGGAGATCGCGGACCACCGCGTTCTCGCCCACGCGGCGTGGGGGGAGCACCGCGAGCCACCGCTCGCCCTGGTCCGGATGTGACGAGTCGAGCAGCACCACCCCGGCGACATCGTCCGGGTAGCGGGCGGCGTACACCCGGACCAGCATGCCGCCGTACGAATGGCCCACGAGCACGTACGGCCCCCGCACTCCTGCCGCCGAAAGCAGATCGTGGAGATCGTTCGCCTTCCGCGTCGCCGTCGCTCGTTTCGGCGCAGCATCGCTGAAAGCGAGACCCGCGCGGTCGTAGCTGCAGACGCGGGTCGTCCGCGCCAACTCCGGCTGCACGGCGTCCCAGCCCCGGTGGTCGCCACCCAAGCCCGCCTCGAGGAGGATCACCGGCGAACCACGACCGGTGCAATGCAAGTACAGGGGGTCACCGTGGACTTGGTACGTCGCCTCGATGTCCCCTGGAGTCATCCGGGGCTGCGCGTCAGGGTCGCTGCCGCATCCAGCGGCAAGCAGCGACAGTGCCGCAACCGCGAGGACACGAACCATCGCGACAACTCCCTACTCGCTGGCGCGCCCCAGCATGTCAGCTGTGTTTGCGGTGTGGTAGCCCCACCTCGGTCGGGTCCGACTCCGGCGCCGCTCCGTTAACCCGATTTCGGCTCGCTGACGGGCCCCGCGGCGCGCGGTGCCGGGACGTCCAGCGTGGAGGGATGCCGGTCGAGACACCGCTCGGAGCCGCTCGCGCGGACGCGGACAGTGACACGAATGTGGCGACGCCAAGACCTGTGCGGTGTGGCAGCGGGCTACTCCAGCGCCACCCCGTCATTTCGACATCGGCACGGCTTCGGCTCACCGTCGAGACTCCGAGGCAACCCGGTGCAGGGCCTTCGAGACGCGAAGGATGAAGGACTGGCGCACGATGAGGGAACGACGCAGCTCGGCGGGCGGACCGTCGAACGTATTCGCCTCGACCCACCACCCGACTGTGACGCCGATCAGGTTTGTCTCCCCCCGACGTACGCGTACGTCGACCCCGCGTCGTTCTACCCCGTCGAGATCCACAACCCCGAGTTCCGCGGCGTGCGCTCCGTCGTGCGCTTTCTGATGTTCGAGTACCTGCCTCGAACCCCCGGAAACCTCGCGCTCACGACATCCGAGCCCAGCACCCAAACGCGTTCGAGACCGGAAGTCCATGACCGAACTGGACGAGTCTTGGACCGTCGACGTCGCTGGCGGATGCTACAGCCCTTCGCGCAGCCCCTAGACGAGGCCGTCCCGCACTCGGCCGACGTGCTCACGCAGCAGCACGGCACGAACCTCGACGACGACGACGACGAGTGGGTCGTCGGCGACCTCAGCCGGCTCGCACAATGATCTAGGCGAGCCGGCGCGGCCCCGCTAGCGCCGCAGGGGTATGCCGTCGAATACGCCCCTGCAAGGTGCCCTCGGAGGATCCACCTTGGTGCGGCGGGGTACTCCGCCACCGGACTCGCACGGGCCACGCTAGGTGCGGCCAGGCGGGGCTGACAGGACACGATTGGGTCAATTCGGCCACAGTCAGGGCCGAACGGACGCGGCTAGACGAGACCGTCCCGCACCCGCCCGACGTGCTCACGGAGCAGCACGGCGCGGAGCTCCTCGAGACCCGGCCCCCGCTGGCGGCGTCACGGCGACCGCTCGCACCCACGGCTGCCGTACCGTGTCCGTCGTGGCCACTGACTTCGTCACGTTCCTGATTGCCGTCGCTCTCGCGGCGGGGATATCCACTGGCGTGTGGGTGCACGCGACCAAGCACGGCAGTCGTCACGCGACGGCCTGGGGTGTCGCCGCGTTCCTTGCTGCGGGTGTGGCGGTGCCCGTGTACTTCATCCGGCACTGGGTGCGGCGCGGAGTTCGACACTAGCCCCGGCTAGCGGCGGCCTGGCGGCGGCCCTCCCGATGGTCGTTCGTCGCCTCGCGCGGGCGAGCATTGCGCGGCCTGCGGGACGGTTCGATCGCCTCTGGGTGGCCGCGTTCGCTTCCGCGGCGCGGCGTTCGGGCGGCGAGCTGATCGGCAAGGAGGACGGTGTTCGCGGGAAATTCCGGTCCTGTTTGGCAGTCCGTGACTGCGGGAATCACGGCTGATTCGGCCGTCGACACATAGGGAGGAGCTCATGCGACGCCCAGTCGCGTTCGTGTTGCTCGCAACGGTGCTTGTAGTGCTGTCATTCGTGTCCGCCGCGTACGCGGATCCGAACAACAACAATTCCGCAAAGCTTCGAGCCGCGGTGACGCTGGAAGGGGTCCGCGCACACCAGCAGGCCTTACAGCAAATCGCGACCGCCAACGGCGGCAACCGCTTCGCGGGCCTGCCCGGCCACGACCAGTCCGTCGACTACGTGGTCGACACGCTCAGGGCGGCCGGCTACGACCCGGTCGTACAATCGTTCGATTACCTCGCGTTCGGTGAGGTCGGTCCCTCGATCCTCCAGCAGACCGCACCGGGCATGGTCACGTATGTCGAGGGCGTTGATTTCGGGGCGATTACCCAGACGGACCCGGGCGACGTCACCGCAAACGTCACGAATGTCGACCTCCAGCTCGGCCTCGGCAACACCTCCACGAGCGGCTGTGAGGCTGTCGACTTCGCCGGCTTCCCGGTGGGGAACATCGCCTTGCTCCAGCGCGGCACCTGCACCTTCGAGCTGAAGGCTGAGAACGCCGCCGCCGCCGGCGCAGTCGGGATCGTCATCTTCAACCAGGGCAACACAACCGCCCCCGACCGAAACGGCATCCCGGCCGTGACGCTCACGGCCAACAACACGAGCGGCATCCCGGTGCTCGGCACTACCTACGCGCTGGGCGCGACGCTGGCAGCGACCACGGGCCTGCGGATGCGCGTCTTCGCCAACACCTTGCGCCAGGTCAAGACCACCGCCAACGTGCTCGCGGAGCTTCCGGGCAAGCACCCCGACAACGTGGTCATGGTCGGCGGCCATCTCGACTCGGTGATCGAAGGGCCAGGCATCAACGACAACGGCTCCGGCTCGGCCGCGATCCTCGAGATCGCGGAGCAGATGGCGAAGGTGAACCCGTGGAACACCGTCCGCTTCGCCTGGTGGTCCGCGGAAGAGTCGGGCCTAGTCGGCTCGACCAACTACGTCAGCTCGCTCTCCGCTGCGGAACTCGACCGGATCGCCCTCTACCTCAACTTCGACATGGTCGGCTCCCCGAACTTCGTCCGCTTCGTCTACGACGGCAGCGGCGACATCGGCCCCACCGGGCCGGCCGGCTCCGCAGCGATCGAAGAGGTCTTCAACAGCTACTTCGCCGCAAACGGGCTCGCCACCGAGCCGACCGCGTTCGACGGCCGGTCGGACTACCAGGCGTTCATCAACAACATGATCCCCGCCGGCGGCCTGTTCACCGGCGCAGAGGGAATCAAGACTGCGGCGCAGGCGGCGACCTACGGCGGCACGGCCGGTGCTCCCTACGACCCCTGCTACCACCAGGCCTGCGACACGTTCGCAAACAACAGCAATGTCGTGCTCGACCAGATGTCGGACGCGATCGCCCACGCCACGATCACCTTCGCCCAGAACACGTCGCTCGTGAACGGCGTACCGGGCAAGGGCAACTTCAACACGCCCGACAAGATCAACGGACAGGCGATCCGGTAGGCACGCGAAGTACGAGCGGGCGGGGCTAGTCCCCGCCCGCTCATCGCATCGGGGTCCCGAGGGGCGCTTCTCTCGCCCCCGAGAGGTCAAGCGACTCGCCCAAAACGTGGCGGGGAATGTGCGCACCCTCGAGGTGCGCGAAGCCAGTGTCTGTGCGGGATTGAGGTCGTTCGCGGCCCGAGACTTCAAAACCCACGCAGGTCACGCGCGAGTTGCTCGAACCTGTGCAGAGTGATGCACGGCACCGCGTGGGCACGGCGCTCGCGATGTTCCGTGGGTGCCACAGTCTCGCGCCACATCTAGGAGCTCGAGCGAACGCCGAAGCGAGCGAACGTGTGGATTTCCGTGACTCCCCCGCGGCCTTCGCTTGAATCGCGAGCCTGCCGACGCCCTCCGGGCCGGGTCGGGCGCGCTCGCCTCACGGAACGCTGCGGATGGCTCTCGCACTGCGATTCTCAGCGTGCTCTCAGCGATCTCTCAACGCATGGCCCCATCGTTCGCCGAGCGGTGATCGCAGACGCGATCGCCAGAACGGAGGAGGAGGGTCGATGTCTTGCATGCTCAACAAGAGGAACCTGATGGGAATCGCGCTCGGACTGTTCCTCGTCGTCGCGTCGCCTGTGGCGGCGGCAGGCTCGTCGCACCCGACGAACGTGACGATTCCCGACTGGCTGACACGCATCCAGTATCCGGGGACGAGCTCCGAGCCAACGGTCTACGTGAACGGACCGATCGCCATCCCGGCCTGGCTCGCGCGCATCCAGTACCCGGGTACCAGCTCGCAGCCGATGGTGGTTCTCGAGGCTCCCGTGAGAGGTGAGGGTCGCACGCAGCCTGTGCGGTATGGACAGATTGCCATCCCCACGTGGCTGGCTCGCATCCAGTACCCCGGCACGAGCTCGGAGCCGACCGTGCTGGTCAGCGCACCGCGGGGCGCCTCTGGCGACAGCGCGCTCGACTGGGCGTCTGCAGCCGTTGGCGGCTGCTTTGTCGGCGGGATGGCGCTACTCGGCGCAGGGGGAGTCCTCGCGTTTCGCAGGCGCAAGCGCCTTGCTCACGTTTGGCAATGAGCCCTCGGTGTCAGCGCGGGGTGGGTCTCGGCCCGCCCCGCGTCTCCAGTGCGTCACGCCGACATGGACACACGTTACGACCCAGGTCTATATTCGGCCGCGGGGGGCAGGGAGGAGCTGTACGTGTCGGGTCAGTTGCCGGTCGGCGGGGAGATCCTCGAGTACCGGATCGAGGGGCTGGTCGGCCGGGGCGGCATGGGCATCGTCTACCGGGCGTACGACGTGCGCCTGAAGCGCTCGCTCGCGCTCAAGCTCGTGGCCCCTGAGTTGTCGCAGGACGATCGCTTTCGGACACGCTTCCTCGCTGAGACCGAGTTGGCCGCCTCGCTCGAGCACCCGAATGTCGTCCCGATCTACGACGCCGGCGAGGCCGACGGCAGGCTGTACCTGGCGATGCGGCTCGTCGACGGAAGCGACCTCAAGTCGCTGCTGCTGGCAGAGGCGCCACTCGAAAGCAAACGGGCGCTCGCGATCTGTGCGCAGATCGCCGACGCGCTCGACGCCGCGCACGAGCGCGGACTCGTCCATCGCGACGTCAAGCCGTCGAACGTGTTGCTCGACCGTCACGAGCACGTCTACCTATCCGACTTCGGCCTCGCAAGATGGCTGGGAGACCTCGGCCTCGATGCCGTGCCCGGCCTCTCGCTCGGCACGCCTGCATATGCGGCACCGGAGCAGATCGCGGGCGAGAGCGTCGACGGGCGAGCCGACGTGTACGCGCTCGGCTGCCTGCTCTACGAATGCCTGACCGGCGAGGTGCCCTACCCGCGCAGCTCGGAGCTCGCAGTCCTCTTCGCGCACCTCAACGACCCGCCGCCGGCGATCGCGACCTCGCCGGCGCTCGACTCGATCATCGCCGCCGCGCTCGCCAAGGATCCCGACGATCGCTACGCGAGCTGCGGCGAGCTGGTGGAGGCGTGCGGCGAGGCACTCGGCCTGCGCGACGTCGTCGCGCGCGACCGCCGGCCCCTGCTCCTCGCGGTCACGGGAGTGGCGCTGGCCGTTGCCGCCGGCGTCGCGGCGCTCGTCCTCGGCGAGACCGGGGACGGCCCGTCCAGGCCGAGCACGAAGGCGACTGCGATGCCGACGACCGACGCGCTCCAGCGCATCGACCCGGTGTCGAACCGGCTGGTCGCGACTTTCACGACCTCCACGCTGGGCTCCGACCCGACCGGAGTGGCCGTGGGCGATGGAGCCGTGTGGGTGATCCACCTCGACGCCAACCGGATCTCCAAGATCGACCCCCGCACGAACGCCGTCGTCGCAACCGGCTCCGCGCCCGGCCCGCGGACGGTGACCGTGGGTGGCGGCTCGGTCTGGGTCGCAACCGCCGACGGAATCGTCGCCCAGTACGACGCGACGGGTTCGAACGTCCACGGCGTCCGTATTCCGAGCGCGCTGCAGCCGGTCGAGCTCTCGACGTACGGCTCGGGCGGCGTCTGGGTCGCCAGTCCGGTCTCGGGCCTCGTGGGCCGGATCAATCCGCAGAGCTCCAGCGTCGGCGCGACGGTAGCGACCGGTGCTCTCAAGGGAGCCGTGAAGGGGATCGCGGCGGGGGACGGCACGGTCTGGATCTCGAGCAGTAACATCCTCGCCGACGAGTACGACGCCACAAGGATCGACCCGGTCCGAAACCGCGTGACTGAGAAAGTCCCCCTCCGGCTCGGCGCGGAAGGCATCAGCGTCGGCGAAGGCTCGGTCTGGGTCGCCAACAGCCTCGGCAACACCGTCTCGCAGATCGAGCCCGCGACGAACCGGGTCGTCCGAAGGATCCGAGTCGGTGAGGATCCGGTCGCCGTCGCCGCGGGCGGCGGTGCGGTCTGGGTGACGAACTACAAGGACGGGACGGTGTCGCGCCTCGATCCGAGGCAGGGCCGCGTCGTCGCGACGATCCCCGTCGGGCCGAATCCCGACCACGTCGCGGTGGGCGAGGGAGGCGTCTGGGTGACGGTACACGTCCGATGACCGACCCGGCCTTCACCCGCCGGGAGCTCCTCGTCAAGGGGGGTGCGGCGGCGGGCGGCATCGCCGCCCTCGGCGCCCTCCCTCCGAACGCACGGGCAAAGTCCGTCGCACGAGGCGCGTTCACCGGCACGCTGCGCGTGCTCACCATCAACCTCGGCCTCAACGACGTCTTGAAGCGCCAGGCAGAGAAGGACCTCGGCTTCGAGATCGCGTTCGACAGCACCGACGCCGACAGCATCGTCGCGAGGGCGATCACGAAGCCCGCATCGTTCGACGTCCTCGCGCACTACTACTGGGTGTACGACCTGATCTGGCAGTCGGGCAGCCTGCTGCCGATCGAAACCCGCAAGATCACGCGGTGGCCTCAGGTCAGCGACCTGTTCAAACGCGGGAAGGCGAGGCCGGACGACCCTCGCTGCACCTACGGTCAGGGAGACGCGCCCTTCCGGTGCATGTACGTGGACGACTCGGGCCGGTACCCGGTCTCGTCGAACGTCACCCCGGGGGTCACCGGCGTCGTCCAGTGGATCGACGAGCGCACGGGAAAGCCGTACCGTGGCCTGCCGGAGCCGACGCACGTGAATGGCGTCCCGGGTGCT
Source organism: uncultured Actinomycetes bacterium (assembly GCA_963797805.1). Taxonomy (GTDB): domain Bacteria; phylum Actinomycetota; class Thermoleophilia; order Gaiellales; family Gaiellaceae; genus Gaiella. The sequence goes on from CAWCRC010000009.1 coordinate 247,841, forward strand.
TTCAACATGGACGCGATCGGCTACAACGCGCGCGTGATCGATCGCCCGCCGGAGCGCGTCTCCTGGGCCGAGCTCCTGAACAAGAGGTGGAGGGGCCGGGTCGGGCTCTTCGACGGCTCGCAGATCGGGTTCCTCGACACCGGCACCGCAGCGGAGGCCGCAGGTCTGATGCGGTTCAGGAACAAGGGTGACATGAGCCGCGGCGAGATCGACCGGCTCGTCAAGATCCTGACCACGCTGAAGAGACACGGGCAGTTCCACGGCTTCTGGAACGAGACCTCGTACCTGAAGGGGGTCGAATTCATGCTCTCGGGGGACGTCGTGGTCGAGTCGATGTGGGCGAATCAGGTTTCGCTGCTCCAGTCGAAAGGCTTCCCGACCCTTTATGCCGCTCCTCCGGAGGGATACCGCGGTTGGGCGTCCGCTACGGCGATCTCGAGCGCGATCAAGGATCCGTCCAGGTTGCAGGCCGCGTACGACTACCTCAACTGGTCGAATGAGGGCTACGCGGGGGCGGTCGGCCTGCGGCTCGGCTACTACAGCGCCGTCCAGGCGCGGACCCGCAGGTTCGTCGATCCGGCCGACTGGGACTACTGGATCGCGGGCAAGCCCGCGGCCAAGGACCTGCGGGATCCCTTCGGCGACGTCACGATCCGCAAGGGCCAGGTTCGTGAGGGCGGCTCGTTCGCGAGACGGGTCTGCAGGTACGCGTGCTGGAACTCGCTCTTCCGTGAGCGCAAGTACCAGGAACGACGCTGGCACGACTTCCGGACGGCGTAGCTCCGGCTCAATCGCAGGACTCTCGGAGCGACCACGTGAACCGCGTCAGCGTCCCCTCGGGCGCGACGCCGCTCGGTCTCAGGCCGCGCTTGACGAACAGCACCGGGGGTGATGCGGCGCAGGCGAGCGTCAGGCGCGTATGGCCGAGGCCTTCGTTCTGCCAGCGATCGGACAGACCGGCGACGACGAGGCCGCATTCCTCTGCCTCCCCCAGGATCTCGTCCGGCTCGGGCGCGATCAGGACCGGCTCCGTCGAGACGCGGACGGCTCGCTGCACGATCAGCGCGGCACTGGCGAGAAGCCGGCTCGCGTCGCGCCGGCCGTCACGGCCCGCACTGCCCAGCAGCCGCAGCGGCACTCCGACGGCACCGGCGACCCAGGCGCCTAGTTCGACAGCCGCCCAGTCGTGCTCTGCGCCGCCGAACGGGACGAGCACGGGTTTTCCAGGCGCGAGTGGCCCGGCGCGGACCGCGAGCGCGATGTCACAGGCTGCTTCGGCGAGCAGCCGTGCGGCCTCGTCGGGAAGTCCACCCGCCTCCGCGAGCAGCGGCGAGCCGTCGAGAAGGACGAGGTCGACCGCCTGCTCGGCGGCTAGCCGCACGAGATCCGTCGCAGCGTCGTCGGTGGTGAACGCTGCCGAGCGTGCGGCGACGCCGCCGTCCGCGAGTAGCACGCATCGCTCGTTCAGCCCGGCCGACGCGCGCTGCAGCTCCGCCTGCCGCTCGACGAGCGCGACCACGATCAACTCGCGCGGCGGCCGCCGCGCCAACGGCTCGGCGACCATGAGGAGGTCTCCGAGAATGGCCTTTCCCCGGACAGCGACGAGGATCGACCGCTTCGGCGCCGGCGTCCGGGCAGCCGGCACAAGCGAGGAGTCCTGCCGCAGGATCGCGCGCTCCAGCTCCTGAAGGGCAGGGCTCGGATCGATCCCGAGCTCGTCGACGAGGATGCGGCGCGTGGCCTTGTAGACCTCGAGCGCCTCGGCCTGTCGGCCCGAGCGATACAGGGCCAGCATCAGCTGCCCTCGGAGGAGTTCGCGGAGTGGATGCTCGGCGACGAGCGCCGCGAGCTCGCCGACAAGGTCGGCGTGCCGGCCTTCCGCGAGGTCGACCTCCACACGCTGCTCGAGTGCGACCACCCGAAGCTCCTCGAGTCGTCCGATCGTCGCCTGCGCGAATGGCTCGAAGGGGAAGTCGGCGAGAGCCGACCCGCGCCAGAGCGAAAGCGCTTCCCGTAGCGCTTCACCGCTGCCGACCGCAACCAGCCGCTCGAACCGCTCAAGGTCGAGCTCTCCGGGTTCGACTCGCGCAGCGTAGCCCGGCGAACGCGTCAGGATGCGATCGGCCCCGAGAACCTTGCGCAACTGGGAGACGTAGTACTGGACGGTGTTCGCGGCCGCCTTCGGCGGGGTGGCCCCCCACAGGTCGTCGACCAGTGAATCGAGGGAGACGACTTCGTTTGCCCGGGTCAGCAGGAGCGCCAGCAGCGCACGCTGACGGTAACCCCCCAGCGGAAGCCGCCGGTCTCCGTCGTCGACGACCTCGAGTGCCCCGAGGATACGGAAGTCCATTCGGATCGAGCGGCGACCGTCCACGACGCCCATCTCGCCGCGGCCGACGAGCTCCTCGACGCGGTTGCCGAGGAGCTCGCTGCCGATCCGTGGATCGGCGCCGCCGGAGCCGCTCACGGGCCCGAGGCTCCGACGACTCGTGCGTTGCACAACGACCGATCAGTCGACGAGACGCGTGGACACGATTTTCGGCGCGCCCTGCTCCGAAGCGATGGTCGCAAGCCAGGTGCGCGAGCGGATGCGCCCGAGCTCGGGCAGCCCGAGGCGCACGAGAACGCCGACCGAAAGCTCGGTTGGCCGCGCGGCCATGAGCTTCCAGTTGTGGGCTCCGGCGAAGTACGCCCAGGACATCGCCGAAGCGCAGTTCGCTCCGCCTGACTCGTACAGGAGCCGGGCGCCGAGAAGCGCGCAAGAGGCGGCGTAACGCCTGTTCGAGGCGTGCTCGAAGAACCGGTCCACAACCCGGCAGGCCGCGCTGCTCTGGGGAGAGCTGGCGCAACTGGGGGCCGAGCGAACGTCCGTCGCGGATCGGGCCGACGGCGATGCGGTCGCTGACGAGGTTGCGCCCGTCGCGGCGAGGCACGTCGCGACCACGAGGATCGCGAAGGTGCGGGGATATGAGGTGTCGTTGGTGTTCATGCGGCGACAGTCGCGCGGGACGGCTACGGGCCGGCTACCGGCGGCCTACGGACGCAGTGTTCGACGTGCTAGGAACGGCCCGTGGAGTTCCGCGTCCTTGGTCCACTGGAGGTGCTCGACGGCGGACGCCCGGTTCCGATCCCCGGCGCAAAGGAGCGCGCGCTCCTCGTGCTGCTGCTCCTCGAGGCCGAGCGCGTCGTCCCCTTCGAGCGCGTGGTCGACGAACTCTGGGGCGAGGACCCTCCGGAGAAGGCGCTGAAGTCGCTTCAGGTCCGCGCGGCAGGGCTCCGCAAGGCTCTCGGCGACGGCGTAATCGTCACTCATGGCCGCGGCTATGTTGCGCGTCTCGGTGGCGCGACGGTGGATCTGCGTGTGTTCGAGCGCGGTCTCGAGAGAGGACGTCGCTCACTCGGCGACGGTCGGTATGAGGAGGCGGCCGCCGTCCTCCGCGAAGCGCTGGCGCTCTGGCGCGGACCCCCGCTCCAAGACTTCGTCTTCGAGAACTTTGCCCAGGTGGCGATCCACCGTCTGGACGAGCTTCGCCTGGTCGGACTCGAGTCGCGCATCGAGGCCGACCTCGAGCTCGGCCGCGAGCGAGACCTCGTCCCAGAACTCGAGCAGCTCGTCGCAGAGCAGCCGTTGCGTGAGCAACTTCGGGCCCAGCTGATGCTCGCGCTGTACCGGTCCGGACGCCAGGCGGATGCACTCGCCGCCTACCAGGACGCCCGGCAGGCGCTGGTCGGCGAGCTCGGACTCGAGCCGGGCACGCGGCTACGCGAACTGGAGCAGGCGATGCTGCGACAGGACGATGACCTGCTCCCGGCCGCTGTGCGGGCACATGCCCCCGCGCGCCTCATCCTTGTCGGCGCCTCATCGGCGACCGCTATCGCCCCGCTTCTTTCGGTCGCCGAGCCGCTCTCTCGGCGCCCGCCCCGCGAGCTCGTCCTGACACGGACGGTAGCCAAACTGGCCGACCTCGAGCGCGCCGCGGTGGAACTCGAGCAACAACGCGCGCGCCTCGCGTCGCGCGGCGTCGTCGCACGTGCGGCCGCATTCGTCTCAACCGCGGGCGGCCCCGACCTCGTCCGCATTGCGAGGGAGCAGGACGTCGACCTCCTCCTCGTCGACCCGCGAGGCGGCGTGCTCGGAGACGAGCTCAGAGGCGTTGTCCCCGAGACGCCCTGCGACGTCGGTGTTCTCGTCGGCGACGCCATGCGCGAAGACGGGCCGATTTTGGTCCCATTCACCGGCTCGGAGCACGACTGGGCGGCGCTCGAGGTGGCCGCGTGGCTTGCCGGAGCAATAGAGGCTCCGCTTCGCCTTGCCGGTCCGGTCGAGGAAGGTCGCGATTCGAGCCGCCTACTGGCCAACGCGTCGCTCGCGGTGCAGCGGGCGGCGGGCGTCAGCGCGGTGCCGCTGCTCGTCCCGCCCGATCCGCAGCAACTGCTGGAGGCGTCCCGAGATGCGCGGATCGTCGTCGTCGGCATCTCGGGCTGCCTGCGAGACGGCGGCCTCGGGGTCGCGCGTGACGCGCTTGCCACACGTGCGAATCCGCCCACGCTCGTCGTTGCGCGCGGCGCGCGGCCGGGAGGACTCGCGTATCCCGCGGGGATGACGCGCTTTACCTGGACCATCAGAGACTGACGCCTTCTCCGGCCACGAGCTCCGCTGCGTCCGCCGCGGCCGGCGTCGGCTCTATCCGGTCAGTGGGCTCCAGCGGTGGCTCGACGAACAGGCGACGCGGGCGCGTGACCGCGACGCCACGTGACGGCGGCAACGAGATATGTCTCCGTGGCCGTCCGCGGGCTTCCTCTGAATCGCGAGCAGCCCGGAGGTCATTCGGGCCGGGCGGACACTCCCGCATCACGGAAGGCCGCGGACCACCTCGGTGCACCGCGGCAGTCATCGTTCAGGCGTCACGCCGACGGGCGTGAGGCCCACGTCGACCAGCAGGCCGCACCGAGCTCGAGTTCGTCCTCCGCACAGCTCGTCGGTTCCTACATCACGGTGATCGAGTGACCCATCCCCTCCTCCGGCCCCGGGCGGGTCGCTCGCTTCCGCATCACGCAAGGCCGACGGACGGCGCTCGGCTGCCGTTTCTCGCATGCGCACGCGCGCGAGGAGGTTTGAGCGGAGCTCTCGTGGTCAGTCAGCTGGGGTTAGGTATCCGTTTCAGATTCGTCACTCCTGGGTCGGCAACGCGTCGCCCTAACCGGTAGCTACCTGCCTCGCGCTGCCGTCATCCATGTATGAAAACCCGTGGAATCCGCCATAGATGTAGTAGATGAGTAGGTATCGGCGAGGTCTTGTGATGACCGTCGCCGCCATTGCGACGGTGACGGCTTGGCCTGCGGTCGCGCACGCTCAGCGTGTCTGCTGGCCGGGCGTCACGGTGCCCCCCGTCGAGATCCCCGCGATCACGATCCCGGCCCGGGAGATCCCGGCCCGGCAGATCACGATCCCGGCGATCCCGGGCCGGGTCGCCCCCACGATCCCGACGATCACGGTCCCCGCGATCACGATCCCGGCGGTGTCGATCCCGGCGTTCACGGTCCCCGGGTACACGGTCCCGGAGAAATGCTTCGACAGCAAGAACGACGCGCTGCCCCCTTCGAAGACGTCCGTTCGAGTTCGCAACTATCACCGCATCGACTCGAACTTCTCGCTTGCCCTATCGGTCGCCTACTGGCGCCAGACGGGTACGAGCAGCCTGGTACCTGAGCACAGCGCCGAGGGCTTCGGCGAGTCGACCGCGGCCGGTTTCGCCAAGAACCAGTACGTGCGCGCCTACATCCGAACCGACGGCACATTCGTACCCGGTCACTGGCGCCATGGCACGAGCGATGGCCGGCCCACCTGCAAGTTCATCGGCTGCAAGGTCAAAGCAGCGGGCTGACCGTCCGATCGGTGGGGGCGCGGCCTTAGGGCGTTCAGGCAGCCCACCCGGCCCACGGTGATGGCTTCACCGAAAAGCCAGTCGTCGATGCGATCGAGGCCATCGCCTCGGTTCCGGACGCGAAACGATGTGGCGACTGACGCCGACACCCGCACGCACGCGAGGCTCCGGCGGTGGGTGTTGACGGTAACCCAGCCCCTCAGCGAGGTGTCACGGTGGGGCCTGGTCAGGAGGTACGGGAGTGAACGATCCGGGAAACCGATCGGCCTGCCGCAACGTAGGGACAGCTGGAGTCTACTCGCGGCCACGATCCGCGTTGAACCGGCTCGATCAACGTCGGAACTGGCTGATGGAAACCGTCGACACCCGTGACGAGATCCGCGGCGAACGCTCGCGCGGCCGTGTCGCTCGGCGCAGATCGGCATCGAGCACGCGCGGGAGCTGTCGTTGCCGGCGGACTCGTCGCCGCGGCGCTGCCGCTGGTCGGGCTCGTCTCCCTCTTGCTTCGCTCGCGGCTCGACCCTCACATCGAGAACTACCCGCTCCACTTCGTGGTCTTCGGGATCGTGGGCGCAACGGCGTTCCTCCTCGGGTATGCGGCAGGTGAGGCCGCGAACCGACGCGGCGATGCCCGCGTCCTTCTGCTCTCGCTGGCGTTCATGGCGACCGGCGGCTTTCTGGGCCTCCATGCCGTCGGGACGCCCGAGATCCTCTTCTCCGAGGAATACGCGGGATTCCAGGTCGCCATTCCCGTGGGCCTGCTCGTGAGCGCCGTGTTCGCCCTCGGCTCGGCGTTCGTCGACGTCCGTCCCGGGATCGCCCCGATCCTGATCCGCCGACGGGCGCTCCTGCGCATCGCCGTCATGGCCGCGATGGGGTTGTGGTTCGCGTGGACCGTCGCGAGCCTACCGCCGCTGCGCGGCCCGGGCAGCGAAGCGGCCCCGGCGAACGGCCTGGTCGCCGTTATCGCGGTAGTCGGCACGACGATGTATGCGGTCAGCGCCGGCCGCTACTGGGCGATCTACCGGCGGCGCTGGAACCTGCTGCCCGTGGCCGTCATCGCCTGCTTTCTGCTCCTGTCCGAAGCGATGATCGGAGTCGCGGTCACGGGAGAGCGCAAGTGGCATGCGAGCTGGTGGGAGTGGCACGGCCTGATCGTCACCGCGTACCTGACCATCGGCCTCGCCGCGCGTCGCGAATGGCGCGACGAGCGGTTCCGGCATCTCTACCTACCGACGACACGGGAGCGTCATCAGGACATCAGCGTTCTTTTCGGCGACCTCGTCGGGTTCACGAGCTTCGCCGATCGCTCGGCCGCGACCGAGGTCGCCGCCGTCCTCAACGCGTACTGGGGCATCGCTGCGCCACTGATCACCCGCCGGTTCGGCGGCGAGCTCGAGAAGTTCATCGGTGACGGCATGCTCGCGGTCTTCAACAGCCGGGGCGACCAGCCCGACCATGCGCTGCGGGCCGCACGCGCCGCTCTCGCGCTGCAACACGAGCTCGCCGGTGTCGCAGCACAGCATCCGGACTGGCCGCCCATGCGGGTCGGCATCAACAGCGGCGAGGCAGTGATCCGCGAGATCGGAGGCGACGGGCACGTCGCCTACCCGTTCGTGGGCGACACGGTCAACACCGGCTCGCGGCTCGAGAGCCTCGCCCCTGCCGGCGGGGTGCTGATCGGCGCGACGACCTACGTGCAACTGCCCGTCGGCACGGTGGTTGCGCCGAGGGCAGGTCTGCGCCTCAAGGGCAAGGACGACCTGGTCGACGCATACCTGCTGCTCGCGCTTCCCTAGCCCAGGCCTGGTCAGGGGGGAGCCGACTGGACACTTAAGTCGGGCTCCGATCGCGCTGAGTCGACCGAGCGTCGCTGCGAAGATTTGGGAGCGGCGGCTACCCGCCAGATAAGGACGCCCGCAGGGAGGGTCGATGGCGAGCCGCGATGTTGAGGAAGTCGTCACCGGGATCTGGTGCTGGGAGCGGCGCCCGCGAGGGTTGCGTCCGGGCGAGTTCGGCGGCAGGACGAGTTACGCCCTCGCTATCGAGAACGACGTGCTGTTGCTCGACCCGCTGGTCGATGGGGACGACGACCCGGTCCTGGACGTGCTTGACGATCTCGTCCGCGGCGGTGTGCGGATCCTTGTCACCATGCCGTATCACGCCCGCAGCTCCGAATCGCTGTGGCGGCGCTACCGCAGCGCGAAGGCACGGATCTACGGACATCCAGCTGTCGCGACACGGCTCGCCGACATCTCCGGCTTCAAGGCCGTTGTCGGCGGGAGCGGGGTCGACGGGATCGCCCGCTTCCACTCGATCGGCAGACCGCCCCGCTCGCAGCAGCCGATCGAGATCCCTCCCGTCCGCGCCCTCGTCTTCGGCGACCGCCGGCGATGGTGGAACGCGGACTACCTGCCAACCCTCGAGCGGCTGGCCAACCTCGACATCGAGCACGTCCTCGTAACACACGGCCGGCCTGCCATCGGCGACGGCAAGGCGGCTCTGCAACGCGCACTCCAGAACGCCCCCTTGGCAGCGCCCGAAGCGAGCAGCCAGATCGACTCCGCGCGACGCGTAGCCGTGAACGGCGACGCTCATTGAGTTGTAGACCTTTCAGACAGATCATAGAACTCGCTCGGTGCGACTTTGGGGCTGGCAGCGCCCCACAGAAGACCTCGACTGTGGCGGTGAATTGTGGCAGCCTCCTCGGGGGCTCCGGCGCGGCTCTGTCCTGGGGTAGAAGTGATCGGCTCGGGGCCGCAGCCGACAGCGGTACCGGTGCCTAGTCGGTGCCCAAACCGACTCCTTCGTCGTCGACTGCCGCGGACGGATCCGCGGCGTCGCGCTCCCGCCAGCGATAGATAAGCGCCGCGCATGTGACGATGGCGGTTTCCCGCAGGCCGAGCAGACCTTGTAGCTCTCGCCCTGCTCCACCCGAGTAACGCAGGTGTGCCGCCCAATCCAGCAAGACACTTCTTGGCCACGCTGGCCTCCCCGCCTTACTGCTCGATGTGCGCGAGAACTGTGTCGAGCAAGTTGTCGCGGATGTTCCAGATGCTCGTTGTGTCGTCGTCGTTCACGAACACGACCACAGTGACATCTTCGCCGGGCAGGTAGTTCATCGTGCTCTGAAAGCCGCCGACCCAACCGTCGTGCCCGAGCACCTTCCTCGACTCGGACGCGGACTCGAATTCGGCGACTCCGAGCCCGTAGTCGTACCGCTCGCCCGTCTCTCGAACGTCGGTCATCTCGTCGAGCGACGGCTCCTCCAGTACTCGACCGCCGAAGAGGGCATCGGCCCAGACAGCGATCGAGCGGGCGTCCGAGGCCATTCCCCCGGCGGCCCAGGCCGCGTGGGACCATCTCGCGTTTGGAACGAGCGAGGTCCCGTCCGAAACGTCCGTGTGCGGCAGATGGTGGTTCAGCGCGGAGTAGCCGTGCGCGTCATCGGCGAGCCCGGACGAACCGGCTTGAAGGGAGGCCCGTTCGAGTCCAAGCGGCTCGAGTAGAAGCGTCCGGATCTGCTCCGCAAGCGGCCGGCCCGCCGCCCGCTCGATTGCCATGCCGAGCAGGATGTAGTTGGTGTTGGAGTACCGGAAGTCCTTTCCTGGAGCGAAGTAGGGAGCCTTGACGTAGTTCAGTGTCCGCATGGGAGTCCACGGCGCCCGTCCGTGGTCAACCGCCTTTTCGAACATCGGGTTGTCGGTGATGTCGTAGATGCCGCTTGTGTGCCGCAGGAGTTGACGGAGGGACGCGTTCGAGCCCTTGCTGCGCGGGAACTCCGGCACCCACTTGCCGATCCGATCATCCAGGCTCAGCTCACCGTCTTCGGCGAGCTTGAGCGTCAGAGCGCTCACGAACGTCTTCGTGATGCTGCCGATCGCAAAGATCGTGCGTGGGGTCACTGCGCGACCAGACGCCTTGTCAGCCTTGCCACTGACACCGGTCCACACGCTCCCGTCCGGAAGCATGACGGCCGCGCTGATCGCGGGCAGCCGATAAGCAGCACGATCACGATCGACCTGACTCTGGAGCTGCTTCGCCAACTCCGGACTGAAGGTCGTATCGTCCGAACAGCCGGTCAGAGACACGACACCCGCACAGAGCACAAGTGCCAAGCTCCGAACGCGCCGCATACCGAAACCGCTCACCGTCGGCTCCCGTGACGAGGGCCGTAGAGTACTCGTTGCATATCGCACATGCAACGTTCGTACCCCTCACGATCGTCATCGCGGTGGGGACCTGATGGCGCTCAGATTCGTTCGCCATCCTGTCTCCTTCCAGGAGAGTTCCTCAGTGGTGCGTGCTGGATCCCAACGTCGGACGCGTCGAACCGAAGCGGCCCGACGCGAGTTAGGTGCGCCGCCCGAGTGACATTCCGAAGGTGTCCACGACTTCCACGGGTCGCACGAACCTGTGCAGGGTGAGCGACGACGCCGCTCCAGGACGCGACTCGGATGGTCTCGTGATGGTTCACGCCACTTGCGCCCGCCACAGCCCGGTCTTTCAGCGGGCGTTCGACAGCCGAGCGGGTGATGGCTCGACGCGGCGGGGCCGTTATCATCGGCGTGCGCGGGTCCGGAAGGAGACACGATGGTCGACTTCTTCATCAAGTTCGACGGCATCAAGGGCGAGAGCACCGATGCCAAGCACAAGGATGAGATCGACGTCGAGTCGTGGAGTTGGGGCGAGACCCACCCCGGTTCGGCCGGACCGGGTGGCGGCGGAGGCGGGGGAGGCGCCGGGAAGGTTTCGATGCAGGACTTCCATTTCGTGATGCGGCTGAACAGGGCGAGCCCTCCTCTCATGCGGGCTTGCGCCACGGGTCAGCACATCAAGATGGCGACGCTCTCGGCCCGTAAGGCCGGAAAGGGGCAGCAGGAGTACCTGACGTTCAAGTTCCACGACGTCCTCGTCAGCTCGTTCCAGACGGGCGGGTCCGAGGACGCCGCGTTCGTTCCGACCGACCAGGTGTCCTTCAACTTCGCCAAGCTCGAGGTCGAGTACAAGCCGGAGAAGGCGGACGGCTCGCTGGGGTCGGCGGTCGAGTTCAGGTACGACCTGAAGGCGAACAAGACCTTCTAGGCTGGCTCGACCGGGCGCTCAGCCGTGGAGCCAGTCCGCGCCGTCGCACCGCCCGGACGCCCCGACCCCCCGCGCGCGGAGAGCCCTCGAAGGGCGGCCGAGCTCGCCCGCCTGCTGCGGGACGCCGGCTACGAGTCGAACCGGATCCAGCAGAGACTGGCGACCGGCGACCAGCTCCTTGCGCGCTCACCCGAGCTCCCGTCGTACCTGCGGCGCCTCGGCGACGCGGACGCGCTGGCAGTACTGCTCCGGCTCTTCCTGCTCGGCGTGCCCGTGGCGCGTGCGCGAGTCGACGAACTCGTCGATGACGAGCTGTTGCGGGGTCTCACGGGTGCCGGGCTTCTCATCCGGAACGCGGAGGTCGTCCACGGGGCTGCGCGCCTCGTTCCGCACGACGAGCTGCTGATCGCCTCCGATCACTCCGCCGCGGCGGAAGCGCACGCCGATCACGTGCCGGGGGTGCACCGTCCGTCCGTCGCTCTCGCTCACCTGACCGTTCGCGGCGAGGGTGAGCATGCCCTCGACCTCTGCGCGGGCAACGGGATCCAGGCGATCCTGCTCGCAGCGCATGCCGAGCGTGTGGTCGCGACCGACGTGAATCCGAGGGCACTCGCCTACGCGGTGTTCAACGCCGCGCTGAACGGCGTCGGCAATGTGGAGGTGCGACGCGGCAGCTTCTTCGAGCCGGTCGAGGGCGAGCAGTTCGACCTCGTCGTCGCCAACCCGCCGTATGTCGTCTCGCCCGAGGGCGCCTATCTGTTCCGGGACGGTGGCATGCGGGGCGACGCGGTCTCGGAACTCGTGGTCCGCGCCACGCCCCTGGTGCTCGCACCGGGTGCGTTCGCCTCCGTCCTGATCGCGTGGGCGCTCGATCCGGACGACCCTGCCGAGCGCCCGCGGAGCTGGCTGGAGGGCTCGGGCTGCGACGCGTTCCTGCTCCACACCTCTACCGACGACCCGATCGAGACCGCGACCGTGTGGAATCGAGATCTCCTCGACCGGCCCGAGGCCTACGCGGATGCGCTCGATCGTTGGCTCGCCTACTACCGGGAGCTCGGAATCGAGCACCTCGGCTATGCCTGCCTGGTGATTCGCAAGCGCGGAGATGGTCGCGACGGCTGGATCGAGGCGCTCCAGCTCCCGCGCGCGGCCCTTCGCCCGGCGGGGCGACACGTGCGGAGGCTCTTCGACGTGCGCGACAGGCTGTCCGAGATCGAATCGGACACCGTGCTCCTGGATCGGCGGCTGCGCGTGGTCGACGACGCCGTCGTCACGCAGGACACCCGTTTCGCGGGGGGCCGCTGGCAGGCGGAGACCCTGACGCTCCGGCTCGAGAACGGGCTGCCCTTCTCGGCTGAGCTCGACCAACCCACCGCACGTCTGATCCGCGGGCTCGACGGCTCGCGGACGCTCGACGCGGGGCTGACGGCGGCCGCCCTCGAGACCGGCGCCGAGCGGGAGACTGGTCTCTCCCTCGCTCGCCGGATGCTCGAGGTCGGCTTCCTCGAGCTCTGCGACTGAGCGCCGACGCCCGCGTTCGGACGCACAGGAGTGTGCGGCTCAGCCGGCCCCGCGCGCCTGATGCGAACTCCTCCCGGCGCGGCTCGGCTAGTCGTCCACGACAGCGAGTTTGATCACCTGGAACGCGTTCCCAGCGGGTCGAGGAGCCATGCTGTCCGGCCGACGGTGACGTCGAACGGCTCGGCGACGACCGTGCCGCCGAGCTCTTGCGCCCTTGCTGTCAAGGCGTCCGCGTCCTCGACCGAGAAGTAGACGCCCCAGCCGGTCGGCATGTTGCCCATCTCCGGCGAGACGAATCAGGAGGCGATCGGCAAGCCGCGTGACTGGGCCGCCATAAGACCGGTCGGCATGACGGTCAGCGGGAACTTCCGGTCGGGTTCGGCTGCTTGACGGGTGGGGTGCATGGATGGACTCAGACATGCAGGGTGGGCCGGTAGATGAGCTCTTGGATGTGGCCGTCGAGCGTCCGGCGCTCGATCAGCTCGAGGTCGAAGTCGGCCGCACCCTGGAAGATCGGGTCCAGCCCGGTCTGACCGGTGATCACAGGGAAGAGCGTCACCTGGACGCGGTCGACCAGTCCGGCGGCCATCAGCGCCCGGTTCATCGACAGGCTGCCGTGCGAGCGCAACGGTACCTCGGACTCCTCCTTGAGCCGAGCGACGACGTCGACGGCATCGCCGCTCACGACGTTCGCATCCGGCCAGTCGAGGGATCCTTCCAGTGTGGTCGACACCACCGTTGCCGGCAGGCTCCTCATCCGTGTGACCCATGGGTCACGCACCTCGGACTCCTCGGTGCTCGAGGCCAGCATCCGTGCGAACGCCCGATACGTGTTGGCTCCGAAGACCATCCGCTGCTCCTCGCCGTACAGGGCGAGGCGGTGGTCGAGGAGCTCGGGGCCTTGCTTGCCCCAGTAGCCGGTCCAGTTGCCGCTGGCGGCGCCGAAGCCGTCGAGGCTGGAAAAGACGTCGAAGGTGTAGGTAGCGGTCATGATGCTCTCCTCGAGTGCGGTTGATCGCGTGTTGGGGATACAGACTGGAAACCACGGCGAAACTCATCGCCCTTGGACTCCTGAATGCCCCGAAGGGGCGAACGGGGTCAAGGCATCACGCGCACGCGTGGAAAGGCCCGTCACGCGCGCGCGCACGGAAGTGCGGCGCCGCGCCTGCAGCTGCGGCGTGAGCGGCTACCGTGGGTCAGACGTGGGAACATCTCGATCACTCCCCACAGGGGAGATCACAGAGTTGCTCGAGTCGGGGGTGGATAGCCGGGAGATCGTGCGCCGGATGGTCGCAACCGGGGACTGGTCAGAGGCTGGCGCCGTCGGCTTCGTTTCGTTCCTCACCCACGGCCCGGACGCGCCGGCGAGCCCCGTTCGCGTCGAGCACCCCGGTCGTCGTGGTGATACGGCGTAGCGGCTCGCCGCACCTCAAGCGCGCGGTTCTGCGCGGCCTCAGGGTCAGACGTCGAGCCCTCGGCTGGCATGTTTCGCGGCGGCGCGCTTTGCGGTCCGTCGCTCCTTGAGCGTCTTCTGCGCGGGCTTCTTTCCGAGCTTCTTGGGTTTCTGCGAGCCCTTCACTTGCATCCTCCTGGTCGCTGAGTTCGACTGCGCTCGTAGGCATGACGCGAAAGCCTCGGCAGGGTGAGAATCGAGCTCGAGGACCGGCGGCGACCGCGCAAGGCGTACGCGCACGCCGAGTATCGCACGGATCCCAGGCGCGATGTCCCTCTGGAGGACGTTCGCGACCGGGTCGTCGTCGCAAACCATGGCATGCCTCAACCCTGCCGTGCCTTGCCTCGCTTGTATCATTCGGAGTCGACAAGGAGTACGAATGGACACCCTGGACGAGGCCCTGCGAGCGCGCATCGACGAGTTGGCAGGGTCGGACAAGGGTCGGCAACCAATTCTGTCCACGACGGGGACACAGGTTGCGATCGCAGAGCTCATTGCACGGAATGACCGGCTCGAGCGGGTCGTCGGCGAACTGAGCCTCGAGATCGAGGCCCTCGCCGCCTCGCAAAGAGGCGGCACGGCAGCGCACGTCGCGGCCGCGTCAGACCGCTAGGCAGGTGTCGGACAACGAGCCGGCTGCGGCCGCCAGCGCGTCGGGCGACGGGCTCCGCATAGCGATGCTCGCGCCGATCTCGTGGCGCGTGCCGCCGCGTCACTACGGACCGTGGGAGCAGTTCGTGTCGCTCCTGACCGAGGGCCTGGTTCGTCGGGGAGTCGACGTCACGCTGTTCGCCACGGCCGACTCGGTAACCGGTGCGCGCCTGGTGGCGACCGCCCCGACCGGATACTCCGAGGATCCGGGACTGTCAGCGAAGGTCTGGGAGGCCCTCCACATCTCGGCGGTGTTCGAACGAGCGGGAGAGTTCGACGTGATCCACAACAGCTTCGACTTCCTGCCGCTCACCTACAGCGATCTGGTCGACACGCCCGTGGTCACCACGATCCACGGCTTCTCCTCCGAGCAGATCGTCCCGGTCTTCGAGAAGTACAACGCGAGCGGGTACTACGTCGCGATCAGCGACTCCGACCGGCACGAGCGCCTCGACTACGTGGCGACGATCCACCACGGCATCGACATGGACGAGTTCGAGCCGGGGGAGGGGCCGGGCGACTACCTCCTGTTCTTCGGAAGGATCCATCCCGAGAAAGGGCACCGTCGAGGCGATCGACGTGGCCCAGAAGGCTGGTCTGCCGCTGATCATCGCGGGGATCATTCAGGACCACGAGTACTTCGAGCGATCCGTCGAGCCCCGGCTCGACGGAGAACGGGTCACGTACGTCGGCCCCGTAGGTCCGGATCGCCGCGGCGAGCTCCTCGCCGGAGCGCGGGCCCTTCTCCACCTCGTCAGCTTCGACGAGCCGTTCGGCTTCAGCGTCGTCGAAGCAATGGCGTGCGGAACGCCGGTGATCGCCCATCCACGCGGATCGATGCCCGAAATCGTCCGCGATGGTGTGAACGGCTTCCTGGTCGGCTCTCTCGAGGAAGCGGTCGTCGGCGTGCGCGCGGCCGCCTCGATGGACAGGACGCTCGTGCGCGCCTCGGTCGAGCGTCGCTTCGACTCCAACCGCATGGTCGACGACTACCTCGAGCTCTATCACCGCGTCGCGGCGCTCGATCACGCGCGACGCGCAGGCAACGTTGGCTGACCCCCGCTCGTCGAGCGAGCGTTTCAGGCTCGGCGTCAACTACTGGCCGGCTCGAACGGCGATGGGGTGGTGGTCGGACTTCGATCGCAGCGGAGGTCGCCGCCGATTTCGCACGGATCGCCGCGAGCGGTCTCGACTCGATCAGGCTCTTCCTGACCTGGGCGGACTTCCAGCCGACCCCGAACGAGGTGGATCGGCGCATGCTGGATCGTCTGATCGCCGTGGCGGATCTGGCCGCCGGAGCGGGCCTCGCGCTCGTTCCCACCCTCTTCACCGGTCACATGAGCGGAGTGAACTGGATTCCGGCGTGGGCGCTCGGCGGGACCGACCGCGACGATCGCTTTCGTGTGGTGTCCAACGGCAGGGTCAACGGAAGCGCGTTGCGGAACTGGTACTCGGATCCGCTCATCGCCCGAGCGCAGGCCTCGCTGGCGACCGAGGCAGCTGGAGCTCTGGCCGGCCACGACGCCGTTTGGATGTGGGACCTCGGGAACGAGAACTCGAACTGCGTGATACCGCCGACCCGGTCGTCTGCGCGGGAGTGGCTGCGACGGATCGTCTCGGCGATCCGCATAGCCGACCCGAAGGCTCGGGTCACCGTCGGCTTGCACATGGAGGACCTGGAGAACGATCGCATGCTCGGGCCACGTGAGGCGTCCGAGGCATGCGACGTCCTCTCGATGCACGGCTATCCCATCTATGCCCGCTGGGCGGACGGCCCGACGGACGAGCAACTCCTGCCGTTCCTGGCCGATGTCACGCGCTGGCTCGCCGGCGGACGCGACGTGTTGTTCGCGGAGTTCGGCCTGCCGACCTATCGCCGGGGCGATCCGGTCGGCGAGGCGGCCAGGCGTCAGGATGCAAGCCTCTCGTCGAGGAGCAGGCTGCGGCCGCCTACACCGAACGAGCGCTTGCGGCGTTGCAGCGGGCGGGCTGCATGGGCGCGATGCTCTGGTGCTACACCGACTACGACTCGGCCATCTGGGAGACCCGCCGCTCGACCTCGCCGTCCACGAGCGCTCGTTCGGGCTGTGGCGGGCCGACGGCTCGCCCAAGCCTTCCGTCGCCGTCGTGGAGGCGTTCGCCGGCGCTCGGCGACTCGCCGGTCCAGACGAATACCCATGGATCGATCTCGAACCCGAGGAGTTCCTCGTCGAGCCCGGACGTGGAGCTCCCACGCCTTTACGCTCGGTATCGCACGAGCGCGCGGGCCGGGGCGGGCGATCCGCGATAGGGGTTCG
>CAWCRC010000010.1:0-161013 GCA_963797805.1 uncultured Actinomycetes bacterium
GTGGCGGCGGCGGTCGCCGCGGCGGGCGCGAGCATCGTGCTGGCGGCACAGGAGCCGGCTCATGCGGTCAAGCTGGCCACGAGGCCCGACCGGCGCGCCGTGCCGGTCCTGATGTATCACGTGATCGGCGAGCCGCCGCGCTCGGCACCCTTCCCGGACCTCTACGTCTCGCGCCACGAACTCCGGGCGCAGGTGCGCCGGCTCGCGCGAGCGGGGTACGAGGCGGTCACGCTCGGCCGCGTCGTCGACGCCTGGAACGGCCGCGCCACGCTTCCCGCGCGCCCGATCGTCCTCGCGTTCGACGACGGGTACCGAAGCCACGTCACCGCCGCGCTCCCGATGCTCAGCGCACAGGGCTGGCCCGGCGTCCTCAACCTCGACCTCTCGAACCTCGCACCGTCGTGGGGGATCCCCCGGGCCGGCGTCCGTCGGCTCATCCAAGCGGGCTGGGAGCTCGACGCCCACTCGATGACGCATGCGGATCTGGCGCTCGCCGGAGGCGCTGCGCTGCGCCACGAGGTTGCCGGTTCTCGGCAGGCGATCCGCCGCCTCTTCGGCGTCACGCCGCGCTTCTTCTGCTACCCGGCAGGCCGCTACGACGCCGAGGCGATCGCGGCCGTCGAGGCGGCCGGGTACGAGGGTGCGACGACGACGCGGTTCGGGCTCGCGTCGCCGACCGCGGGCCGCTTCACCCTCGCCCGGGTGCGCGTCGACCGCGGCGACGGCGCCGACGGGCTCATGCGGAAGCTGGCGACGCTCGGGCTGCCGACGTCACCGGTGTCGAAGAAGGCGGTCAGTCTAGGAACCGCTCCCGCTCGGCGGGCGTGAGGGTCCTCTCCGTTCCTTGCAGGCGCCCGCGCGCCAGCGCGCTGAGCTCCTCGAGCCCACCGCAGAGCTCGCACACATAGCGCCGCACGGTTCCCTCCGTCTCGCGCGTGACGATCGTTCGCGAGTCCGGCTCGAAGGCCGCCGCCGTCACGAACGGCTTGGGGCCGTACAGGTACATCAGCGAACGGCCGTCCTCGACGCTCCAGATGCGCGCGGACCTCGGGCCTGCCGTCACGATCCACCGCCCGTCGGGGCTGAACCGAGCGTCCGCGACGGACGCCGACTGCGCCTCGTCGAAGCGATGGACGATCCTGCCGTCGGCGACGTTCCAGACGAACACGTCGTGGTCGCGCCCGGCCGAGACGAGGAGCCGTCCGTCCGGGCTGAACTGCACCGCGTTGACGAGGTCGCGGTGTGCCCGCAACATCTGCACTCCGTCGGGACGCCGGAGCCGAATGGCGCTGCCGACCGCTTCCGCTACGACACCGCCGGCCGTTTCCGCCCGCTTGCGCGGAGCCGCGGGGCCGTCGCCGTCCGACGGCACGAGCTCGACGACCGTTCCGGGATCCCAGAGGCGCACCGTCCCGTCCGTCCCGGCCGTCACCACGGTGCCCGGGCCTGCGAATGCCGCTCCCGTGACGGCACCCTTGTGCCCCCGGAGCACCTGGAGCGATCGCCCGTTGGCCCCCCACGTGCGCGCGGTAGCGTCGCCGCTCGCCGTCACGACCAGGCCGCCCGTTCCGAATGACACGTCGTTGACGACCCCCGTGTGGTCGAAGAGCGTCACGATCGGGACCCCCGTTGCCGTCTTCCAGATCCGGGCCGTCTGATCCGTGCTGCCCGTCCCCACGCGCCCGCCGGAGGCGTCGAATGCAACTGTGAGGATCTGACCGACATGCCCGCGAAGGGCACGCGCCTCCTGCCATGTCCTCGTTTCCCAGAGAAGCGCCGAATGGTCCACTCCGCTGCTCGCGACCATCCGACCCGACGACGCGTACGCCGCGGCAGTGACCCTCGGAGGCTGCTTGACCCGTCCGATGATGGCGCCGTTCGTGAGCGCGACGACCCGGGCGCGGGGCTTCCCCGCGATCACGATTGCCGATCCACCGTCCGGGCTCGGAACCACGCGCTCGACGCCGCCGGGCACGCTCAGCCGGACCGGTCTCCCGATCGTCTCACCCGTTTCCGAGTCGAGACGCACCAGCGAGCGTCGCCGGATGGTGTCCACAGTTCGCCCGTCGGGCGCGAACGCCGCGGCGGCCCCGTCGACTCGACGCGCCCACAGCTCTCTTCGCGACCCGAGGTCGAACATCCGGGCAAGGCCGTCCGCTCCGACCACCAGCGCCCGTGATCCGTTGCGGTCGAGCTCGAGAGACAAGAGCGGACGCCCGACATCGATGATCGCGCGCTCGCGCGATGCCCCGAGCGTCTGGCGGAGGGCGTCCTCGGCCCGTTGATTGGGGTCGATGCGGGCCGCCTCGAGCGCCAGCGCAAGCCCGAGCTCTGGGTCGGTGTCGACGAGGGACAGCGCGCTCGCTGCGAGCTGACCGCTCCTGGCGATGCGCGCCTGCTCGCGGGCTTCGCTGCGCTGCGAGAACGCGAAGACCGCCAGGGCGGATGCGAGCGCCAGCCCGACGAGTGCCCCGAACGCGAGCAGACCGAGACGACGATGGCGACGTCGCGACTCCTCCCGTGCGCGCGCGACGGCCTGCTCCGCGTCGTGCCGGCTCTTCCACCCGAGCACTGCACCCGCGAGGACGTCGTGGAAGATCTCCCAGCGTCCGCTCTCGTCGGTTCGCAGGATGCGGTGGTTCGCGAGCGTGGCGATCACCGGCTGGATCTCCGCCTCCGGTGCTCCGGCGAACTCCGCGAGGTCAGAGGCCTCGTGCGCGATTTTGGTGCCCGAGGGCGTGACGAGGTGGTCGAAGAGCCGCGCTGCGATCTCCCGTTGAGCCGGGGCCAGCGCCTCGATGGCGCGCTCGAGATGGTCGGCGACGATCTGCCCGGCGCCCCCGAGCGCGTCGAGCGTCTCCACGCGCAGCGTCGCCGATCCGGCGCCGCGCTCCACGTCCCAGAGGCGCTGCATGACGAGCTGCAGGTACGGCGCCTCGATCCCACGCGGCGACCCGTTCTCGACCGCCCCGAGGCCGCCCGGGCCGAGCTCGATCCGCCCCGTGCCGACGCCGTCGAGCACGCGCTCCACGAGGACGTCCTCCGCGACGACCTCCTCCCCCTCGAGCTCGCCCCACCTCTCGAGCGGGCGGACGATCGCGGCGCGCCCCGCCGCCCGATCGAGCCGGTCGAGGCGAAGGACGTTGCCGAAGAGGTTCGGGATCCGGCCCTTCAGCCGATCGAGCCGCGCGAGCGTGTCTTCCCGCAGCGAGAGCAGGACGTTGACGCGCAGTGGCCGGTTCACAAGCTCGGCGAGGGCACCCTCGAAGCCGCCCGAGTCGCCGTGATACGTGAAGTACTCCTCCGCCTGGTCGAGGATCACGTAGACGTCCCGGCCCGCCTGCGCGTGCTCGGCGACGTCGAGCAGCTCGCCGCCCTCGATTCCCGCCACTTCGGCGAGCGCCGCGGCTAGCCCGTGCGGGGGGTGGTCGCTCCAGGCCGAGAAGACGACGACGACCGGCTCCTCCGGCAGCTCACGGAGTGTCCGCGCAACTGCGGCGAGCAGGAGTGACGACTTGCCGACGCCGCTCGGCCCGTAGAGCACGGTGAAGCGCGACGCGATGAGATTCGCGACGACGATCTCCGTGTCGCGCTCGCGCCCGAAGAAGTACAGCGCATCGAGCTCCGAGTCGTCGAAGGCGGCGAGGCCCCGGTACGGCGACTTGACGTTCACGCTGCGCTCTCGAGACGGCGGGCGAGAAGCTCGACGTACGCGTCGGGCTCGACGTCGAGCACGTCGATCTCGAAGCGGCGCCAGAACGCCGTCTCCAGCGGCGTGGGCGCGGGGTCGACCGCCCAGGAGCGGTACGCGACGGGCCGGTCACCCCAGACACGGTGCATCACGAGCCGCAGGTTCCAGTCGACCATCTCGTACCCGATGAACAGGAAGTGGCTCCGCCGTAGGCGTGCGGCCAACGCGACCGGCACGGACGACGCGACGTCCGAGCGGCCAAGGTAGTCGATGTAGTCGTCCTCGGTGATGACGAAGCTCTCCCACTCGCGCTCCGGGAACGGGTCGACGGCGCCGTGGAGCTTGAGAAGGACGGTGCGCCGCTCGAGTGAGAGCTCCGTCGCATACGTGTTCGGGACATCGATCGCGCACGGCTCCTCGCCGGGCGCGCGGTGCCAGAACTTCCCGCGCGCCGGCCCGCTGGCGACGTAGGTCACGACGTCCACCTCTTCTCCGGCCTCCTCGAACGCGCGCTCGAGCGCGAGGTCATAGCGGGTGGAGACGATCAGCTGATGCGGCGCGCCGCGCTCGCGGAGGAGCTTCGGCAGCGCGGCGAGAAAGCGGTGCACCGGTTGCGGTTCCACGGCCTCCTCGAACCGCTGGTGCAGCTCGTCGTAGAGCGGCCCCGACCCGTTCATCGTCGCGACGTACTGCGATACCCGCGCCAGGTCGAGCGGCCGCCCGCTCGGATAGCCGAACGCGGCCGCCAGGTGCGACGCGAGATCGGCGCCCCCGTCCAGGCCGAGCACCGGGACGACACGGCCCGCGGCGATTGCCTTGA
Organism: uncultured Actinomycetes bacterium; assembly: GCA_963797805.1. Classification (GTDB taxonomy): domain Bacteria; phylum Actinomycetota; class Thermoleophilia; order Gaiellales; family Gaiellaceae; genus Gaiella. The sequence continues at coordinate 4,512 of CAWCRC010000010.1, forward strand.
CGATCTCCGCGTCCGCATCGCGGTCGCCGCCGTTCCCTCCGGACTTGAGGCCCGCCTCGTGCCGGAGGATCGCCGCCTGAAGCTTGCGGACCGCCTCGCCCGGCTCGAGGCCGAGCTCGTCGAGCGCTGCGCGGTGGACGTCATAGACCGTGAGGGCGTCGGCGTGTCGCCCGGCGCGATACAGGGCGAGCATCAACAGCTCGCAGGGGCGCTCGCGGAGCGGATGCTCGCCGACGAGCGACTCGAGCTCGGGGACGACGTCCGCGCCGCGCCCCAGCTCGACGTCGGAGGCGATCCGCTCCTCGACGGCGACCAGGCGAAGCTCGTCGAGTCGCCGTGCCTCGGTCTGCGCCCAGTCCTCGAAGGCGAACTCGGCGAGTGGAGGGCCGCGCCACAGGTCGAGCGCCTGCGAGAGCAGCGAACGGCGCTCCTCGGCGGAGGCCGCCCGCGCATCGCCGAGCAGCCGCTCGAAGCGCCGCGCATCGATCTGCTCGGGCGACGCGGTGAGCACGTAGCCCGGCGGCCGCGTGACGAGGACGTCCGGCCCGAGCGCCTTCCGGAGCGCCACGACCGCATTCTGGAGCGACGCCGTCGCCGTCGGGGGCGGCTCGGCGCCGTAGAGCTCGTCGACCAGCTGCTCCGTCGGCACGACGCGCCCGGCGCGCAGGAGCAATGCCGCGAGAAGGGCGCGCTGGCGCGGCCCTCCGAGGGCGATCGGCCCCACCTCGCTCCTCACCTCGAGCGGGCCGAGGATCCGGAACTCGTGCATCCACGGCGTTTGTACCACTGTCGGCCACCAGTCTCTAATCGCCGGCTCACACGGTCGTTGGTCGCTCGTTGGACCGCGGTGCCGGGACGGTTTGAGGCCAGTCCGAGCGTGGCCGCATGTTCACGGTCACGTACCACTCAGCGGCGGCGCTCTGTGCAGCCTTCGCGCTCCTGGCGCCCGGCTCGGCTCCGATCTGTGCGTCCGGTGCAAGCGAGCAGGAGGAAGAGGAGCTCGAGGGTCGAGCACCGACCGCGATCGAGCTCGAGCCGAGCGTCGAGGCTGCATTCCAACGCGAGAGCTATGCGCCGGGCGAGACCGCGACGCTCGTCGTCCGTCGCGAGACGAAGCCGATCCGAATGAGGCTCTTCCGCGTCGGCCCGGAACGGGTGACGACGCGCGGCAACAACGAGATGCAGGGTGTTGCGGTCACGCCGGAACGCACGATCGACGACGGCCCCGTCCACGTCGACATGGGCAACTGGCCGTCCGGGCTCTACTTCGCACGGCTCGAGGAGGCGCGCGGCAGGATCGGCTTCGCGCCCTTCGTCGTCCGGCCCCGCAAGCTCGGCGCAAGCCGTGTGGCGGTCGTCCTCCCGACGCTCACGTGGCAGGCGTACAACCTGCGAGACGACGACCGGGACGGCAAGCCCGACTCGTGGTACGGAGACTGGACGCGACACTCGATCAGGGTCGGCCGCCCCTTCCTGAACCGCGGCGTCCCGTATCACTTCCGCCGGTACGACCTGCCGTTCCTCCACTGGCTCGCACGCACCGGCCGCGAGGTCGACGTGCTGACCGACGAGGACCTCGACGAGGTCGCGAGCGGCACCGAGCTCGCCGTCGCGTATGACCTGATCGTCTTCCCCGGTCACCACGAGTACGTCACGACACACGAGTACGACGTGATCGAGCGCTACCGCGACCTCGGCGGCAACCTCGCGTTCCTGTCGGCCAACAACTTCTTCTGGCGGGTCGAGAAGCGCGGAGACGTCGTCACGAAGACGAAGCAGTGGCGCGACCTCGGCCGGCCCGAGTCGACGCTGCTCGGCGTCCAGTATCGCGGCAACGACAGCGGCGAGGCACGCGGGTCGTGGATCGTGCGTGACGCTCCGGCCGCCGAGTGGTTGTTCGCAGGCACGGGCATTCGCCCCGGCTCGAAGTTCGGCGAGGACTGGGGCATCGAGATCGACCGAACGTCGGCCGACTCACCGAAGGGCCTCCAGGTGATCGCCGAGATCCCCGATCTGTTCGGCCCGGGCTTCACGGCGCAGATGACGTACTACGAGACCGAGTACGGAGCGAAGATCTTCGCCGCCGGCGCATTCACGCTCGCCGGTCAGGCGCTCGAGCCCGGAGTGCCTCGGGTGCTCGCGAACCTCTGGGCGAAGCTCTCGCGGCCGTAGGGTCGCTCGGCCGCGGGCGCGCCGACACGACGACGCAATGGGGTCGAAGAGCTGCGCGCCGAAGGAACGGCCGCCCCGCTGCCATCGCGCACGACTCCGGCGACCGGGTCGTCGAGGCCTACAGGCCCGACAGGCGGACGGCGGGTGTTAGTCGGCCATTAGAGGACGCTGAGACGTTCGAGCGACCTTCGGAACACCACAACAGGGGGATGACGAGATGAAGCGCGTGATCGTTTCCGTCGTGATCGCCGTAACGGCGCTCACGGCGGCACTGGCCCAGGCGGGTGAGAGGGCCTACGTCGACCAGGCGGGCGACTCGGCGACGGCGCCCGACCTACGGAACGTCGCGGTCTCGGACACGAACGGGTTCCTGGCCTTCAAGATCGACGGAACCCTCGTCCCGGACACCTCGATCGAGATCTACATCGACTCGGATCGGAGCCAGTCGACCGGCGACGACGGCGACGAGCTCTACGTCGCCGTCTACATGGAGGGGGACGGCAAGGCGTACTACGACGTCGAGCGCTGGAACGGGTCGAAGTGGGAGAGCGTCTCGTTCGACGTGAAGTCGCAGACCTTCAGCGGACGCGAAGAGGTCGGCTTCAAGGCCGCCGATGCCGGGCTCACGGGCAGCTTCGACTTCGTCCTACGCTCGGTGAAGATGGTCGCGGACGCGGTCGAGAGCCGTGACCGTGCGCCGGACAGCATCGTGCCCTGGACGTACACGCTCTCCGCCACCGCGACGACAGTCGCGCGGACGGTGCTCGGCTCGCCGACGCTCGTTCCGGCACGGCCCGTCGCCGGCAAACCGCTGACGCTGCGCTTCCCCGCACGGCGAGGAGTCGGCGGCGCGCCACTCACGACCGGCGCCGCGACGTGCACCGCCACGGTGAAGGGACGGCCGCTCCGCGGTCGCGGCTCGGTGGCAGGTGGTTGGGCGACGTGCCGCCTCGCGGTGCCGCAGGGCTCGTCGAGGACGACGGCCCGGGGCACGATCACGGTGGGCTCCGGCGCCCAGGCCGTCACGAGGCCGTTCTCTTTCCGCATCGCCTGACGTGACCTCACGGGTGGGCGGGCAGGTGTCCGCCCACCACCCGTTTCGCACCACACGGCGGAGCCCGGACGACGTCCGGGCTCGCCCTTCGCGTCGTTGGCGAGCCGTTTGGTGGCCGTGAGGAAACCGTGAGCGCCTCCTTCGAGCTTTCGCCGCATGCAGACGCGAAGGGGGGTGACAGAGATGCATGCGGCGATCACTCGCGCACGTGTGATGTTCGTGATCCTGGCGGCAGTTGCGGCGATCTTCCTCGGCCTCGGAATCGCTCCGATCGAGACTTCGACGGCGATGCCGATTGCCTGCCCGCCGATCTGCTAGCTGCGCTCGAGGGGAGCCCGGAGACCGGGCTCCCCTCCGCGGAGCGCCGCGACCTGAGGCGCGGGCTTGCTCGAGCGAGGAGCGTCGCTCCCTTCGCCTCGAGCATCGCTGCGCCCGTCTTCGGCCTCCGCTCAGCGCTGCGTCGGCCTGCCCGAGCGCTGCCAGCACCTCGGCACGCACGAGCCGTACCTGGCCCTGGCCCGAGCACGTGATCGGTCGGCTCGACGATGGCCGACGCCTCGTCAGCGAGCCTCTTCGGCTTCGTCGAGCTCTCCGTCGCATGCGAGCGCGCGCGCACCAGCGGCATGCGCCAACCGATCGCCTGGAAGAGCTCGGCTCGGCACCGCGAGCTGCGCGGGCCTCTTTCGGCGAGGTCGCGGGCGCCGACCATGGTCGCCTTCGAGCAATGCCGCTTCGGCGAGCAGCGCAAGAAGATGGCCCTGGTGCAGGAGGTCGTCCACGCGTCTTGCCGGCGGCGAGCGCCGGTCGGGCGATCTCCTGTGCGCGACGAGGATCACGAGCGAGCAGTGCGATTTGGGTCGCGTACCACGACCACATTGTGTGCGACCGCCACGTCGTCGCCCATCTCGTGCAGGAGGGCTCGCGCGCGTTCGAGCAGATCGACCAGCGAGTCGTCGAGGCACCCGACGAGGGCCTTGAGCGACTGCGAGGATGGCGAGCATCAACCCTTCATGCGTCCGGCTCGAAGCATCGGCGGAGAGAGCGACTCGCAGACGGCGATCGCGTCGGCGAGGGGCGCAGCCCCGTCGGCCAGGAAGTCTCGACGACCGCGGAGTCGAACGTGCCGGTCCGCCCCGACACGCGCATAGCGCGTCGGCGGCAGTCGCTCGCGGCTTCGGCCGCGGCGCCGAAACGACCCGCAAGCTGACTCGGCGACGGCGCGCATCTGCCATGCGCGCGCCACACCGACGCCGTCACCGTCGGACTTGCACACACGTGGCTGCGTCGTCGAGCATCGCGAGCAATCGCGTCGCCGTCTGCGCCTCGCCTCGTTCACGAAGAGCCCAGACCTGCTCGAGCCGGGCGCGGAGCTCGAGCCGGCGAGTTGCCGACCTCGGCTGCGCACGGCGCTCGACCTCCGCGAGCAGGTGCGTCGGCGCGCTCTGTCTCCCAGAGCTTCCGAAGACTCGAGGCAGTCAGGCACTCGATCTCGAGGCGCTGGATGTCCGTGCGCGGCATCAGCGCGGCAGCGCGCGTGAGCAGCTGAACGGCCGCGCGGTTGTCGCGGCTCCAGACAGCCCGCTCGCCCGGCCCGGCGCGAGACGCTCGGCGGCGTCCGTCGACGAGCGGCGCCGGATCGTCGCCCGCGTCGCGTCGATACAGGCACGCCTGCTCGAGATGGTGACCGACGATCTCGTCGAGCCCGCCATGCACGTCGAGCCAGCGCGCCAGCTGCTCGTGGAGGCGAGCGCGCTCGGCCTTGGCGATCGCCGGCGTAGGTCGCGTCGCGGATCAGCGCGTGGTCGAAGAGAAACGCGTCCTCGGCGGGACGCTCGGTGTCCGGCCGAACGAACCGCCGGCGGACGAGCGCGAGCAAGCGCCGTTGCAGACCCTCGCCGCCCCTTCCGGCGCAAGCGCGTCGACGGCCGCACGCGTGAACTCGCGACCGACGACAGCCGCCCGCTCGAGGACGTCCCGCTCCCCGCGCTCGACAGGCTGTCGAGCCGGCTCGCGAGCAGCGACTCGAGCGATGCAGGCACGCGACCGGCCTCGAGCGGGCCGTCGAGCGCGTGCGCCGCGAGCTGCTCGAGGAACAAGCGGGTTCCCCTCGGCGGCCGCGACGATCGCGGCGCGTGCGTCGGCGTCGAGCGCAATCGACTCCGGAAGCGCCTCGAGCAGCTCACGCCGTCTCGTCGTCGGCGAGCGGCCGGAGCGCGAGCGTGTCGGCCGCCCAGGCGGGGCGAGCGTCGAGCAGCTCCGTCCGTGCGAGGCACACGAGCGCGATCGGTGCGCCGGTGCTCCAGCCGACGAGGTACTCGAGCAGGTCGAGAAGACGTCGGTTCGGCCCAGTGCACGTCCTCGAGCACGACGAGGAGCGGCCGCTCGCGAGCGAGGGTCTCGAGGAGCTTGCGCGATCGCCCAGAAGACGTCGCCGCTGTCGACGACACCCGCGCCCGAAAGCGCCTCGTCGAGCCGTGTCGCCGCCTGCTCGCCGTCGGGCTCGTCGGCGAGCAGGGCACGTCGACCGCAGGTCCGCGATCGTCGACGCCGACGATCTGCTCCAGGATCTCCGCGAGCGGGAGGTACGCCGCGCCCTCGGCATAGGGAACGCACCGGCCGGTGAGGACGCGCGGCTCGGTCCCGAGCGTCCGGACGAGCTCCGCCGCGAGCCGCGTCTTGCCGATCCCCGGCTCGCCGAGCACGACGATCCGCCGGCACGACTGAGGACGCCGCTGCCTCGCGCACGGCGATGACGAGCCGCTCGAGCTCCGTCCGGCGGCCGACGAGCGGCGCATCGGGGCGCCGCGCGATCGCAGGCGCCCCTTCGACCAGCTCGACGAGCCGCTGGCCGCCTTCCACGGCTCCGTCCAGGCGGCGCCGACCGACTGGTCAGCGCCGACGGCCCGAGCGAGGATCGCGCCCTCCGCGAGCGCCTTCCTTCACGCGACGCGCGGTCGTGAGCGCGCCGCCCGCCATGGCGCGGCCGTTCGCCGCCGACGAGCACCTCGCCGGTCTCCACCGCCGCCCGGATCGTGAGCCCGCTCACCGCGTCCCGAAGCTCGACGACCGACCGCAAGGCCCGCAGCACATCGTCCTCGTGCGCCGCGGGAAGACCGAACACGACGACCGCCTCCTCGCCGAGAAGCTGCTCCACGGTTCCCCCGTGGCGGAGGACGATCTCCTCCAGCGACGCAAGCCCGCGGGACACGACGCCGCGTGCGGCCTCGACGTCGAGCTCCTCGTCGACGAGGAGCTCGACGATGCATACCGCGACGACCTTGCGCACGAGGTGCTCCGAGCGCTCGACAGCCGCCTCCGCCGCCGCGCCGGGCATGAGGCTCGGGTCGTCCTGCAGGATCCGACGCTGCAAGGCGCGGAGCTCTTCACCGGGCTCCATCCCGGACTCCTCGACGATCGCGAGCCGCGCCTCCTGGTATGCGGCCAGAGCGTCCTGCCTGCGGTCGGAGCGGTGCAGCGCGAGCATCTGCAGCCAGCGGAGGCGCTCGTGCGTCGGGTGCTCGCGGACGAGGGCATCGAGCTCGCCGATCGCCTCTCGATGGAGGCCGAGCTCGAGCTCGGCCTCGAGGAGCATCTGCTGCGCGTTGACGCGCTGTTCCTCGAGGTTCCTGATCGTGTCCTGCGCGAAGCTCCAGTAGGCGAGGTCGGAGAGAGGCGTCCCGCGCCAGAGCCCGAGCGCCTCGCGGAGTTCCGCCGCTCGCTCGCGCGTCGGCATCGCGCGCGCCTCGCGTACGAGCTGCTCGAAGCGGCGCGCGTCGATCTGGTCAGGCGCGACGCAGAGCCGGTATCCGGGGGCGCGCGTCTCGAGCGTGTCTGCGCCGAGCAGCTTCCGGATCCGCGAGACGCAGTTCTGGACGTATGCCGGCGCCGACGGCTTCGGCGTCCCCTCCCACAGCTCGTCGATGAGCACGTCGAGCGGGACGACGTCGTTCGCGTGAAGAAGAAGGATGGCGACGAGAGCGCGCTGCTTCGGGCCGCCCAGGGCCACGGGCGCGCCGTCGATCCGGGCCTCGAGTGGGCCCAGCATGCTCAACTCGAATGTCGCGTTCGTCACGAGCGGAGACCACCGTACGCCCGGATTTCGCGCCGCACAAGACACGGATGAGCCAAGTGTTAGAGCGGGCTTGGCAGGTGGCACGAGGATCCGGCCGATGAGGGGACACGACTGCGGAGCGGCGATCAATGCGAGCCTCGTCGCGAGCTTCGTGGTCGAGCCGGCGGAACCGGCCGCAGGTGAGGCCGTTCGACTCCTCGATCTTTCGTACGACCCCGCGGGCGACGGCATCGCCGCTCACGCGTGGGACTTCGGCGACGGCAAGACGTCCGTCGAGGCGCAACCGTCCCACCGATACGAGCAAGACGGCGTCTACACGGTCCGACTCCACGTCACGGCGCCGGACGGCCGGGTAGGAACGGCGTCGTACCACCTGATCGTGGCGACGCACGACGTCGTGCTGATCCGCATCGTGGCGCCGACGAGAGCCCGGGCCGGCGGCGAGGCGCAGGTCATCGTCGTCGTCGAGAGCCGCCACAAGCCCGAGATCGCCCAGGTCGAGTTGTTCCGCCAACGCGGAGTGCGCGAATGGAACCACGTGGGGCTCCAGACGAGGCCCGTTCCCGCCCGCGGGGGCGTCGAGGTCGCGTTCCCCGTGTCGTTCGACGACGCCGACGCAGAGGTCGGTCACGTCACCTTCAGCGCACGCGCAACGCTCGTCGGCGCGAGCGACGCGACGCCAGACGACAACGCGCTGACGGCGCCGCCGACGCTCGTCGCTCGACGACGGCCGGGATGAGCCGGCCGCGTGGGACAAGGGCCCTTCGGGGGGAGGGCCCTTGTCCGACGTCGGCGCAGCGCCCGCCGTCCGCCGGACTACCATGGGAGCGTGCTCGAGGCGTTGACCCGACGGCGGCTGTTGCGCGCCGCCCTCGGGGGCCTGGCAGCGCTGGGCGTGCTGCCCGAGGCGGGGCTCGCCAGGAGGAACCTCACGCCGAGGCTCTCGGCGCTCGGCGTGCAGGGCGCGGCGAGGCCCTTCACGGGCGATCGGCCGCTGTACGCCACGATTGCGCCCGGGGTCGAGGACCGCGACGTCGCGCAGGTGCTGTTCCAACTCGAAGGAAGGGCGCGGGTGCGCCTCGACGCGGTGCGGACGGGGATCGGGCGCAGCGCCGTCCACTGGAGCCGTGAGGTAACGCTTCCGGGCGGATCGCATCGTCTCGCGTGGCGTCCGGCGGGCGACACGCCGGTCGGCTCGTACGTGATGCGGCTCACGGTCGAGGCGAACGGCGGCCGCCGGGTCTACGGCGGACGGCGCCCCGTGAGCCCCGACCAGGCGAGCGCGCCGGTCGTCCGCGTGCTCGGCGTGGAGGCGGCGTTCACGCAACGCTCGTATCGCGCCGAGGAGCGGATGGCGCTCCGCGTGCTCGCGGACACGCCGTCCCTCACGCTGACCTTCCTCCGGGTCGGCCACGGCCCCGATCCGCGGCAGCGAAACGACGAGATGACCGGGCTCCCGATGGGCGACCCGATTACGGTCGACTGGACGGGGAAGGGCTCGACCCGCCAGACGATTGCCGTGCAGACGGGCGTCGGCTGGGCGAGCGGGCTCTACACGGCGAAGCTCGAGACTCCCGACGGACGCGTCGGCTTCGCCCCCTTCGTCATCCGCCCCACCACGCCGGGGGACGGCCGCGTCGCCGTCGTCCTGCCGACGAACACGTGGCAGGCGTACAACCTCTACGACTCGGACGGCGACGGCTGGGGCGACACGTGGTACGCGGGGGGCTCGCCGCCCGTCGTCCTCGACCGGCCCTATCGTGATCGGGGCGTCCCGCCGCGCTTCTTCCGCTACGACTTCCCGTTCCTCCGGTGGCTCGAGAAGACGAGGCGGAGCCCCGACGTCTACGCCGACGACGACCTCGAGACGATCGCGACCGGCGACGAGCTGCGGAAGCTCTACGACCTCGTCGTCTTCCCGGGCCACTCGGAGTACATGACGCAGCACGTCTACGACGTCGTCGAGCGGTTCCGCGACCTCGGCGGCCGACTCGTCTTCCTCTCCGCGAACAACTTCTTCTGGAAGGTCGAGAAGCAGGGGCAGGCGCTCAGACGCATCCGCCAGTGGCGCGCGCTCTCGCGGCCAGAGGCGCGCCTGTGCGGTGTCCAGTACCGGGCGAACGACGACGGGACGCGCCAGGGGCCGTTCTTCGTGCCCGACACCTCGGTCGCCCCGTGGTTGTTCGAGGGCACGGGGATCGAGAACGGCGACACGCTCGGCGAGGAGGTCGGCGGCTTCGGGATCGAGATCGACACGACGACACCGCTCTCCCCGCCGGGAACGAAGGTACTCGCGGTGATCCCGAACCTCTTCGGGCCTGGGCTCCACGCCGAGATGGCCTACTACGAGACGGCTGCGGGCGCGCGCGTCTTCTCGGCGGGGGTGCTCGACTTCCCCGCGGTGCTGCTCCATCCCGCGGGGATGCGCCTGATGGACAACCTCTGGCGGCACATGCTGGCGGGGCCCGACGACGAGCCCGAGCCGGAGCCGGAGCCGGAGCCGGCTACGCCTGGCCGGCTACGCGGGCTCGCCGCTCCGGAACGCCACTGCGAGGAACGGCAGCGTCGCGAGCAGCTGGCAGGCGCCGACGAGCACGAACACCGGGCGTGCCTCCACGACTCGATCAGCGGCCCGGCAACGACGAAGCCGATCGGCCCCGCGAGCATCGCGGTCGTGATGACGGCCGTCGTCACTTTCGCGCGGAGCGCCTCGGTCGTTGGCGTCGTGCTCACGGTGATCAGCGGAGCATTGACGAGCGGCCCGAAGAACGACGACAGCGCGAGCGCGGCCATCACGCCCGCGACGGGGAGCTCGAGCCCGAGCACGAAGACCGGCAGGGTCAGCGCGACGAACGACGTCGCCCCGAGCCGCAGCGGCTCGTAGCGCCCGACGAGCTTCACCGCGACGATGCTCCCGGCGACCGCGCCGATACCGAACGCGGCGAAGAAGGCGCCTGCGACGCGTGCACTGCCCTCGAACTCCTCGTAAGGGAGGACGGGAAGCGCGGCGGCGAGCATCGTTCCCATCCCGTTCGCGACGAGCGCCGTGGCCCCGAGCACGCGCAGCACGCGGTCGCGGAGCAGGAACCGGATACCGGCAAGCACGCCGCGGCTGTCGTCCGTCGGCGCGATCGGAGCGCGCCGCAGGACATCGGACACCATGACGGAGAGCGAGTCAGTTGCGGCGGCGAAGCCGACGCCTTCGGGGATGTGCCCCGCCGAAGGCGGGGATCAGCGGCGGGATCCGCTGCTGCGGATTCCCGCTTCGCGAGCCAACCTAGCCCAGCTCGTCCGCGTAGGCGTCGGCGTAGACCCGCTGCGCTTCGAGCACCTTGCCGACGTAATCGCGGGTTTCCGGGAACTGGATCCCGAGCCCCTCGCGGCGCCACTCGTCGACGTTCCCCTGGCCCGCGTGGTACGCGGCGAGCGCGGTCGGGACGTCGTCGTAGCGGTCGAGGAGGTTCCGCAGGTACCACGAGCCGTAGCGGACGTTGATCTCCGGGTCGTAGAGGTCGGAGACGACGAACCCGTGGCCTCCGGTCCGGAGCGCGATCCCCTTGGCCGTCTCGGGCAGGAGCTGCATCAGCCCGATCGCGCCGGCGCCTGACCGCGCGTCCGCGTCGAACTTGCTCTCCGTGTAGATGACCGCGGCGAGGAGCGTCGGCGGGAGGTCGTAGTTCCGCGCGTGCGTGCGGACGATCGCCTCGTAGCGAAGCGGGTACCGAAGCTGCTGGTACCACCCGGGCTCGGTCCCCACCGTCCACACGGCCACGCCCGCTGCTGCCGCAGCGAGGAGCAGCACGACCAGCACCAGACGCCTCATCATCGGCGCCTCACGCCGCCCGGTCTGCCTCCGTCTCGAGCTCCGCCATGACGCCTCCCACCCACGCGAAGAGGTCCTCGAACGTCCCCTTGTTGACGTAGTGGTAGTCGGCCCGCCGGACCTTCTCGCGGTCGGGGAGCAGGCGCGAGTCGCGGTTGTCGCGTGCGACGCGGCGGCGCTGCTCGCGGAGCGCGGTCGGCGCGGTGATCACGACGACCTTGTCGAACCGGTCCTCCGAGCCGACCTCGAAGAGGAGCGGCACCTCGGTGACGCACACGACCGGCGGCTCGTCGAGCTCGGCCAGCTGCTCGCGCCAGGTCAGGTACTCGCGCGAGACGAGCGGGTGGAGCAGCGCCCTCCAGCCACGCCAGCCGCTCCGGGTCGCCGAAGACGGCGTTCGCGATCTTCGCCCGGTCGGGCCGGTCGTCCGTGAGGATCTCCTCTCCGAGACGCCCGACCAGCGCGGCCCGCACGTCGTCGTCCGAGGCGAGCAGGTGGTGGACGATCTCGTCGCTCGAGACGGTGGCCGCGCCGTGCGCGCGGAAAGCGTCGAGCGCGGTCGACTTGCCGGCGCCGATGGCGCCCGTGATCGCGACCGCGATCGGAAGTCGCGGTGTCGAGCGAGGCAAGCCCCGCCCCTACGCGGTCTCGTCGGCCTCGGCCTCGGCGGCGGGCTCGTCGGCGTCGGCCTCGGCGGCCGGCTCGGCAGCCTCGGGCTCGGCCTCCGCGGCGACCTCTTCGACCTCCACGACCTCTGCCTCGGCAAGCGTCTCGTCGACGTCGGCCTCGGCGGCGGGCTCCTCGGCGGCAGGCTCCTCGGCGACCTCGGCCTCGGCGGTGGGCTCCTCGGCGGCCGCCGGCTCCTCGGCGGCTTCGACCACCTCGTCGACCACGGCCTCGGCGTCCTCGGCCGCGACAGTGCCGCTCGTCGGGAACGCCTCCTCGGAGAGCTTGAGATCGGGCGTCGAGTGGACGGACGCGGCGCCGTCCGCGCGCGGAACCGGCACGGCGCCCTCCTCGACCCGCTTCAGCGAGAGCGAGAGCCGCCGGCGCTCGCCGTCGATCTCGAGGATGAGGACGTTGACCGGGTCGCCCTGCGAGACGACCTCGCGGGGGTTCTCGACGTGGTGGTTCGCAAGCTCCGAGATGTGCACGAGCCCCTCGACGCCCGGGAGGATCTCGACGAAGGCGCCGAACGTGACGACCTTCGTCACGCGACCCTCGACGACGTCGTCCTCCTGGTAGGAGTCGAGCACCTGCTGCCACGGATCGGACTGCGTCTGCTTGAGCCCGAGCGAGATGCGCTGGCGCTCGCGGTCGATGTCGAGCACCTTCACCTCGACCGTCTGGCCGATCTCGAGCACCTCGGACGGGTGGTTCACGTGCGACCAGCTGAGCTCGGAGATGTGGATCAGGCCGTCCATGCCGTCGAGGTCGACGAACGCGCCGAAGTCGACGATGTTGGAGATCGTGCCCTCGACGACGTCGCCCGGGTTGAGCCGGTCGAGGATCGCCTGGCGCATCTCCTTGCGCTCGTCCTCGAGGACGGCGCGGCGCGAGAGGACGACGTTGTTCCGCGAGCGGTTGAGCTCGATCACCTTGCAGCGGAGCTCCTTGCCGAGGAACTCGTCGAGGTCCTGGACGCGGCGGATGTCGACGAGCGACGCGGGGAGGAAGCCGCGGACGCCCAGGTCGAGGATGAGGCCGCCCTTGACGACCTCGATGACCTTGCCGTTGACGGGATCGCCGCTCTCGGCAGCGGCCTCGATCGCCTTCCAGGCGAGCTCGAACCGTGCGCGCTTCTTCGAGAGGAGCAGGCGGCCCTCCGCGTCCTCCTTCGTCATCACGAGCGCGTCGATCTCGTCCCCGACCGAGACCTCGTCGGCCGGGTTCACGTTCCTGCGGATCGACAGCTCCGAGACGGGGATGACGCCCTCGGACTTGTAGCCGATGTCGACGAGCACCTCGTCCTTGTCGACGCGCACAACCGTGCCGTGCACGACCTCCCCTTCGTTGATCGTCGGGAAGGTGCCCTCGTAGTCCGGGATCAGCTCCCCGTCCGGGCCGGTCGTCCAGACACCGGCCTCGGGCTGCGTGGGGGTCTCGAGCATGTCGTTCGTCATCGGAGCGCGGAAGTATAGCGGGGGATTCGCAACGCGAATCCACGAGAATTGCCTGCATGCAGATCACACTCGTGCGGAACGCAACGCTGCTGCTGGAGCTCCGCGGCAGGCGCCTCCTCGTCGATCCCATGCTCGATCCGGCCGGAGCGCGGCCGCCGATCGAACAGACGGCGAACCCCGTCCGCAACCCGACCGTCGAGCTGCCGTTCCCGGCCGAGGACGTGGTCTCGGGACTCGACGCCGTCCTTGTGACGCACTGTCACAAGGACCACTTCGACGAGACGGCCGAGCGGCTCGTCCCGCGCAATGTGCCCGTCTTCTGCCAGCCGGAGGACGAGGAGCGCCTGCGGGCCGTCGGCCTCGACGTGCGACCGGTCGAGGACCGTCTCGACTGGGACGGCCTCGTGCTCCACCGGACACCGGCCCGGCACGGCTACGGGGCCATGGCCGAGGCGCTCGCGCCGGTGAGCGGCTTCGTGCTCGACGACCTCTATCTCGCCGGTGACACGGTCTGGTACGAGGCCGTCGAGGAGACGATCGCCCGACTCGCGCCCCGGGTCGCCGTCGTGCACGCGGGCGGCGCCTCGTTCCTCGAGGGGGGCCTCATCGTGATGGGGATCGACGACGTCCGCGAGGTGGTCGCCCGGGTCCCCGTCGTCGTCTGCGTCCACCTCGAGGCGATCAACCACTGCCACCTGTCGCGCGCAGAGCTCGCGGCCGCCGTCCCGTCGGGGTGGTGATCCCGCCGGGACGGCGAGACGGTCGAGGTCTGAGACGGGAGAGGGCCCGGTCGCCCGGGCCCTCTCCGTCGCGAATCCGTCCGGAGCCCTAGGGCCCGACGATCCGCCCCTCGACGGGGGGGTCGATCGGCGAGTGTGCGCCGTGACGTAGTCGATCGCGACGTCGAGCAGCGCGTCGCCGGGCTGCTGCGACGTTCGTGCCCTGGGCGAAGACCGTGTAGCCGTCACCGCCGGCGTACATGAAGTCGTTCGTCACGAACCGGACGGGTCGGCCGGCCCGATCGGCGTCTGGGGGCCGCTGATGCCCGCCGGGGTCTTCCACATGCCGGTCACGACCGGGGTCGATGCCGCGTGCAGCTGAACGTGACCTTGAGGCCCGAGATCTGCGGGAACCGCCCCGTGCCGCCCGCGAAGCCGGCTGCAGAAGGGCGAGAAGCCGTTCAGGAACGCCGGCTGCAGCTGGGCGCCGGTGAGCGTGAGGATCGTCGTCCGGTTGCCGAACGGCAGGACGGCGAACATCTCGCCCCACGTGATCTGGCCCGGCTGCTCGCCCGCGGCACGGCGGGGCGAAGAGCAGGTCCGGCGCGGAGCCCGCCGGAGTTCGTGAACGCGGCGTCGACGCCCGGGTACTTCGCCCGCATCGCGTCCGCGACGAGGTTGCCCATCTCCGACTCGAACAGCCGGGTCGGGGCCGAGTGATGTCGCTCGACCTGCGTGCCGATCACCATGTTCCGGAGCGACCGCCGTGTCGGCGTTCGCCTTGTCGACGATCGCCTTCACGTCCGCCCGCTGGGCGACGCCGAGGTTCTTCGCGACGCGCGTCGCGCCGCCGGCCCAGGTGACGTCGCCGCCCTTGACCATCAGCTGGAGCACGCGAGTAGCTCGTCCCGGCGTTGATCCCCTCGGTGATCGAGGATGTTGCCGCCGCATCAGGTTCGAGATGCGGTGCGTGTGGCCGACGATCATCGCGTCGACCGTCGTGTCCTGGAGCGCGTCGGCGATGCCGAGGATCGGGCCATCCCACGGAACGCCGGCGCGTGTTGCCGATCGTGTTCTGGCCCGGTTCGTGCCCTGATGGATGACGACGATCTGGACCCGGACGCCCTGCTGGCGGAGCCGCTCGGACTCGGCCTTGATCCGCGGCGCCTCGTCGAGGAACGGAGACCGGCCGTGGCTCCCGCCGAGACGAGCTCGGGCGTGTTCTCGAGCGCGGCGCCGATGACGCCGACCTTGATGCCGTCGATCGTGAACACCTTCGACGGCGTGACCCACGGCGGGCGCCTGCCCGTTCGCCGTCTGGACGATGTTCGTCGCCGAGGAACGGGAAGTTCGCCCGCTCCTGGTGCTCAGCAGCCGCTCGACGCCGTAGTCGAACTCGTGGTTCCCGTACGACGTCGCGTCGAGGCCCCACGCGTTCTCGACGTCGATCGCCGGCATGTCCTCGAGCAGCGCCGAGTTCGGGCGGCGAGGCGCCGACGTTGTCGCCGCCGGCGAGGATCAGCCCCGGGCCCGGCAAGCGACGCGAGCTCCTCGTCGAAGAGCGTCGCGAGGAAGGCGGCGCCGCCGACGGGGGCGTTGATCCCGTCGAACGGCGAGCGCCGTCGGGTCGAGCTGGCCGTGGAAGTCGTTCAGCCCGATGAACGAGAGCGGCTTGTACGCGTTGCCGCCCTTGAGGACGTCGAGGAGCACGCGACCCTGGCTGTGCTGCGGCTCGGGGATCCCGAGCAGGAACGCGAGCGTCGGCGCGAGGTCGATCGACCGCGCCCGCACCTCGCCCTTCGCGACACCCTCGCCGCCGGCCAGGAACGTCGCCCGCATGTTGATGTTCGCGGCGAGGTCCTGGACGTCGGGCACGTAGCCGTGCTGCCCGAAGAAGTGCGACGGCGGCGACGAGCGTGCCCGGCGTCTCCGCGTCGAACTGGTACGGCGGGAACGAGAACACGACGAGGTCGCCCGTCCGCGTGGGATGGGCCATGTCGGTCGTCGAGCTCGGGCCCGTTCGGGATGTACCGCGCCTCCGCCTTCGTGAAGACGCGGTCGATCACCTTCCAGCCCTCGGGCTGGCCGTCGCGCGTCCAGTCGTTCGGGTCGGTGAGGCCGAGGTACTTCGCCTTGATCGCCGCGACCGTCGCGTCGACATCGGTCGCCGGCGACCTGCTGTGAAGCCGCCGCCGGCCGGATCGCGCCCCGCGACGTTGAGGTAGATCTGCAGCGCGCCGCCTGCCCAGCAGGCCTTCGCCTTGCCGATCGTCTCACCCGTGGCCGGGCGGCAGTTCGACGTCTGCGGCCGCGAGAGCAGCCCGAGCTCGACGAGCGGCTGGCTGGCGTCGATCGCGAGGAACTGCGGCGCGAAGCCGTGGTCGGAGGCGACGAACGTCGTCGGGTCCTTGCCGACGAGCTCGCGGGCACGCTTCAGGACCTCGTCCGCCTCCTCGTACGCCTCGCGGATGAACGCCCTCGCGCGCCGCGACGCGTCCGTCGGGGACCCCGTTCAGGTCGACGTCGTCGTAGGCCGGGTTCGCGCGCCGCCGGGCAGCTTCGGCGAGACGAGCCCGAGGAACTGGTGCTGGAACTCGTCCGTCGTCGGCATGCCGACGAGCAGCAGGTCCGGCTTGTACGTCGTCGCGACGTACTCGAGCATCGGGAGGTGGGCGGTCTTCCAGTAGAGGCCCTGCTCGACGTAGGTCTCCTCGGACACGACGCCGGCCTCGAGCACGGCGAAGTCGGCCGCGGTCGAGGTCTTGAACTTCTGCGCGAGGTACTCGGCGAAGTCGCCGCTGAAGCCCGGCTCGCCCGGCCAGCCGGGCCAGCTCGCGATCGCGCGGCTGACCGACGTGTGGAAGAGCCGGACCCGCGAGAGGTCGCGGTCAGCTCCTCGACCCGGACGAGCATGCCGGCGGTGAGGCCGGTCGACGGGCCGCCCTGGATCTGTCACCTTGACGTCGGCCCACTGGCCCTTGGAGAGGATGCCGACGGAGTCGGCGGCGCTCTTCGTGCGCGAGAAGAGGACCTTGTCGTAGTTCGTCCGTCCGTCGTTCGTCGAGTCGAAGATCTACGCGTTCAGGCCGTACTTGTCGACGCCGAAGTCGAGCACCCGCATGCGCATCTCCATCGCCGGGCTGAACGTCGCCGGCAGCGACCCGGTCCAGCCGGTCGCCGCCGTCGGCGCGGCGCCGGGGAACGGCGCCTGCCCCGCGTAGCCGGCCGGATGGTCGAACTGGAGCCCGAACGCCGTGATGAACGGCGCGTCGTCGAACAGCGGCTCGCCGGCCTTGCCGATGAAGTTGGTCGTGACGCCGCGGCCGGAGAAGAACGCCCGGAAGTCGATGGTCGGGCCCTGGATCGTGGCGTTGCGACCGCCGGCCCACTCGACCTGCGCGACCTTGAGCCCTGCCCGCTCCGCGGACTGGGCGATCGACTCGGCCTGGAGGACGTTCGGGTCGAACGCGGCCGTGCGGTTCGCGAACGGCTGGCCGTTGACGTGGAACGTGTTGTTCGTCGAGCCGTGGACGCCCGGCCACGCGCCGGTCGCGAGGCTGTACCACCCGGCGCCCGTGTTCGGCGGCGCCTGCGGTCAGGAGGCCGTTCCCCGATGCGGACGTCCCCTTCTTCATGAAGTCCGCCATCGTCGGCATGACCCCCGCGTACTTCGCGACGAGGTCCTGGCGCAGGCCGTCGGCGGCGAAGAAGACGGCCTTGCTCGACCTCCTTCGCTCCTGCGGACTGACCGGCTGAATTGGCGGCGCCGGTCGCGAGTCGCAGCGAGCGCCACGGTCGCCAGCACGGCGACCAGTGTCACGCGTCTCATCGTGTGATCTTCCCCTTCTCGTCGAGTGATCGGCCGTCACCCATGTCGGACGGCTGGACGTCGTGCGTGGAGCCGACCGATCGGCCGTCGGGCCGATCGCGGTGTCGATGAACGGCCCCGAGCACTTCGAGGCACCGCGCTGTCACCGGCTGGCTCTCCCCTGTTCCCCTGATGTCGAGTGCGTCATCCGCTGACGCCCGCGAGAGTCTAGACCTGCCGGGAGCGGATGCAAACCGAGTGCTGCACGCGTCGCCGCCTAGCGCGTGACGAAGTGGTCACTCCTTGGCGTCGGCCCAGGTGTCACCCACGCCCGCCTCGACCGCGAGCGGCGGATCGAGCGGGTAGGCGCCGGTCATCTCGTCGCGGACGAGGTCTCGGACGGCGCTCGTCTCCACCTCCGGGACCTCGAGCAGCAGCTCGTCGTGCACCTGGAGGACGAGGCGCGCCGAACGGCCCTCGGCGCGAAGCCGCTCGTGGATCCGCACCATCGCGACCTTGATCACGTCGGCGGCGGTGCCCTGCATCACCGTGTTCACGGCGAGCCGCTCGCCGAGCGACCGGGTCTGGCGATTCGAGGCGCGCAGCTCGGGAATCGGCCGGCGGCGACCCAGGAGGGTCGTCACGTAGCCGTCCGCCGCCGCCTGCGCGATCGTCCGCTTGATCAGCTCCTGGACGCGCGGCAGGCGCGCGAGGTACGTGTCGATCAGCTCCTGCGCCTCGTCCCGCGGGATCCCGAGGTTCTCGGAGAGCCCGAACGACGAGATCCCGTAGATGATCCCGAAGTTGACCATCTTCGCCGTGTCGCGCTGGCCGCGCGAGAGCTCGGCCTGCGGGATGCCGAACACCTGCGAGGCGGTCGCCGCATGGATGTCCTCGCCGCGCGCGAACGCCTCGCGGAGGACGGGCTCGCCCGACACGTGGGCGAGGATCCGCAGCTCGACCTGGCTGTAGTCCGCGGAGAGGAGGCGCGTCCCGTCGGCGGCGACGAAGGCCGAGCGGATCCGCCGGCCGAGCTCGGTGCGGACGGGGATCGACTGGAGGTTCGGGCTCGTCGTCGACAGCCGGCCCGTCGCGGCGACCGCCTGGTTGATCGTCGTGTGGAGGCGGCCGTCGCGGTCGTCGATCAGCTCGGGCAGCGGCAGGAGGTAGGTGTTGAGGAGCTTCGTCAGCTCGCGCCACTCCTCGACGACCGGGACGATCGGGTGGTCGTCCCGGATCGCGCGGAGCACGCGCGCGTCGGTCGAGTAGCCCGTCTTGCCCTTCCGCCCGGCCGTCAGCTCGAGCTTCTCGAAGAGGATCCGCGCGAGCTGCTGCGTCGAGCCGAGCTGGAACGGCTCGCCGGCGAGGTCGAGCGCGGTCGCCTCGAGCTCCTCGACCCGCTCCGCGAGCCGCGCCGTGATCTCGCCCATCCGGTACGCGTCGATCCGGATCCCCGCGTCCTCCATGTCGGCGAGGACGGCGGTGAGCGGGAGCTCGATCTCGTCGTAGAGCTGCTCCATCCCCCACTCGCGGAGACGGGCGCGCAATCCCGGCGCGAGCCGGCGCGCGGCCTCGGCGCGGCGAACGAGCGCGGCGGTCTCCTCCTCCGTCGCGGGCTCCGGCACGAGCTCGAGCCCGTGCTCCTGCGCGAGATCGTCCAGCTCGTACCCCGCTCGGCCCGGATCGACGAGGTACGCGGCGATCATCGTGTCGTCGGCAGGCGGACGACCGAGGCGGAGCGCCTTCGCGTCGTGGGTCACGACCTCGGCGGCTCCGAGTGCCCGCGCCAGCTCGTCCCGCTCCGCGGCGGCGACCACGACACCGGCGTCGGTCGCGACGGCGACGCGCCCGTCCGCGTACGAGGCGCCGATCGCCCCCGTCTGCGGCTGGAGCGCGCCTTCCTGCCACGGGACGCCGACATGGTCGGCCTGGAACAGCGGCTCCGCGGCCGGCAGCGCCGCGTCGAGGGTGTCGACGCGGCCGAGGAGCCCACGGAACTCGAAGCGGCGGAAGATCTCCTTCAGCGTCGAGCGGTCCGGCGGCGACGCGACGAGCTCGGCGACGTCGACCTCGAGCGGCAGGTCGCGGCGCATCGTCGCGAGCAGCTTCGACGCGCGGGCCTGGTCGGCGTGCTCGGTGACCGCCTTCGACCGGGCCGGCGACAGCTCGTCGGCGTGCGCGATCACGTCCTCGAGCGACCCGTACTGCGCGATCAGCTGGCCCGCCGTCTTGTCGCCGATCCCGGGGATCCCCGGGATGTTGTCCGAGGTGTCGCCCTTGAGCCCGATGAAGTCCGGCACCTGGTCCGGACGGACCCCGTACCGGAGCTCGACCCGCTCGGGGGTGTAGACGTGCACGTCCGCGACGCCCCGCGGCGTCATCATCAGCGAGACGTTCTCGCTGCAGAGCTGGAACGCGTCGCGGTCGGTCGAGACGACGCACGTGCGGATCCCCGCGTCGTCCGCCCGCGTCGCGAGCGTCGCGATCACGTCGTCGGCCTCCCACCCCTCGAACTCGAGGTTCGAGTAGCCGAACGCCTCGACGATCGGCCGGAAGTGCGGGAACTGCTCGCGGAGAAGATCCGGCATCGCGCGGCGGCCTTCCTTGTACGTCTCCGCGATCTCCGTGCGGTGCGTCGGCCGCGTGTCCCAGGCGACCGCGACGCCGCGCGGGCTGTAGTCGGAGAGCAGCTTGAAGAGCATGTTCGTGAAGCCGAGGAGCGCGTTCGTCGGCTGCCCGTCGGTGGTCTGCAGCTCCTCGGGCAGCGCGAAGTACGCGCGGTAGGCGAGGTTGTTGCCGTCCACGAGGAAGAGCTCGGCTCCCTTGACCGGCCCGTCGTCGAGCTGGAGCTCCTCGCCGGTCAGCGTCTTCGGCACGGTTCGAGCGTAACCCAGCGCGGGGGAAACCATCTTTCCCCCGCGGACCCCCTTCTTCTGCGCAGTGCACGGACCACCGGATCCTGGCCTCCCGGCCGGCGGAGCCGGCCTTCGGCCGCGACGGCAAGCGCACGGATCGCCGCAACCGACCCGACAGCGAGGGCTACCGGACAGGCCGGTAGCGTTGTCCGCGATGCCCCGCCCCACCATCGTCGAGCTCGCGGACGAGCACCTGGACGCCGCGGCCGAGCTCCTCGCGGCGCGACACCAGGCGCAACGGCGCGTCGAGCCCGGTCTCGACCCCGCGTACGAGGCTCCCGCCGCGGCGCGGTCCGAGATCGAGAGCGTGCGCGGCCGGGACGGCGCATCGGGAGTCGTCGCCGTCGCCGGCGAGCGGATCGTCGGCTTCCTCGTCGGAGCCCCGCTCGACGAGACCTGGGGCCCGAACGTCTGGATCCCCCCGGCCGGGCATGCCGTCACCGAGCCGGAGCTGATCCGCGACCTCTACGCCGCCGCCGCCGAGCACTGGGTCGCCGAGGGCCTCACCTCCCACTACGCGATGGTTCCCGCGACCGACCCGGAGCTCGTCGACGCGTGGTTCCGCCTCGGCTTCGGGCACCAGCACGTCCACGCGATCCGCGAGACCCCTGGCCCCGGCGCGAACGGCGGCGCGCCCGGCATCGAGATCCGCCGCGCGCGTCGCGAGGACATCGACGCACTCGCCGCGCTCGACCTCGCCCTGCCCCGGCACCAGGCCCTCTCCCCCGTCTTCTCGCGGCTGCCGCTCCCCTCGCTCGAGGAGTCCCGCGCGGAGTGGGAGAACGACTTCGACGACGCCCGGTTCACGACGTTCGTCGCGGAGCGCGGCGGGGAGGTCGTCGGCTCGGCGGTGGGCTGCGCGATCGAGCTGTCGTCGACGCACACGAGCCTCGCGCTGCCCCGAGGATCGGCGTTCCTCGCGTTCGCGGCGGTCTTCCCCGAGAAGCGAGGCGGCGGCGCCGGGCGTACGCTCGGCGAGCAGGTGCTCGCCTGGGCACGCGATGCCGGTCATGCGCACGTCGTGACCGACTGGCGCATGACGAACCTCATGTCGTCGCGCACGTGGCCCCGGCTCGGGTTCCGGCCGACCTTCTACCGCCTGTTCCGCGCCATCGCCTGACGCGGCCGTCCCGGCCGCGGGCGGCCCGTTCGTGAAGATGCCCGGCGTGCTCCGCATCCCCCTCCACTCGGGCTCGCGGCTCCCTCTCGTCTCGGTCCCGGACGGCGCCTCGCTGCTCGCGCCGCCGCCGCCGCTCGATCCGCTCGCCGATGTCCAGGCGGCCGTCGTCGAGGCGCTCCGCTACCCGCTCTCCGGCCCGCCGCTCCAGGCCGTCGCGCCGCGCGGCGGACGCGCGACCGTGGTCGTCCAGCCGCCGACGGTGCCGCTCCCCTCGGTCGAGGACGACCCGCGCCGCGACGCCCTCGCCGCCGTCCTCGACGAGCTCGCCAGGCACGGCGTGGCGCGCGAGCGCATCACCGTGCTCGTCGCCGGCGGCCTCGGCCGCCGCGCGGGGCGCCGCGAGCTGGAGCTGCTCCTGCGCCGCGACCGCGCACGAGACTTCCGCGGCCAGATCGTCGTGCACGACTGCGAGGCGGAGAGCCTTCGCACGCTGACCGCGGCCGGACGCGTCCACCGCATCAACCCGGCACTCGTCGAGACCGATCTCGTCGTGACCGTCGGCGCCGGCGAGACCGTCCTCCACGGCGGCGCCGGGGCGCTCGTCGACGCCTGCGCGCCGGGGACGATCCGCGAGGCCGGTGCGGTGTCGCTGCTCGAGGCGACCACGGCGTCCGCGTGGCGCCTCGCGTCAGCGCTCGAGTCGGCCGTCGGTCGAGAGGTGCCCGTCCTCGGGCTGTCGGTGGTGCTCGACCATCCGCGCGTCACGGGCCTCTACCGCGGGTATCCCTGGGACCGCAACGTCCGCCGCGCGCTCGGCCGATCGCCGTTCCGCCTCCTGCTCAACTCCGCACCGCCACTCGTCCGGCGGCGCCTCCTCGCCGGGATCAACCGCGAGCTGCGGGCGGTCGCGGTTCTCGCGGGGCCGCCGAGCGTCGCCCACGCCGAGGCTCTCGTTCGCGGCGTGACGGTGCGGAGCATCCAGGTCGCGCAACCCTTCGACACGATCGTCGTGCCGGTGCCGTGGGAGGGGACACAGCTGCCGCGCGCCCCGCTCAACCCCGTCTCGGCCGCCGCCCTCGGGCTCGGGCACGTCATGCGGCTCTGGCGGGACCGACCGCCCCTCGTCGAGGGCGGGACGATCGTGCTCCTCCACCCGTTCAGCCGCGTCACGGGCGACGGCGAGGCGCCGTACCGCGCGCTCCTCGCGTCGCTGCGCGCAGAGGGCGACCGCCGGCTCCGCGCGGCGGAGGGAGTCGCCTCGCGCGACCGGCGGGCGCTCTCCGCATATCGGAACGGGAACGCGCCGCACCCGCGGCTCCCCTTCGCCGAGTGGGCGTCGTGCGCCGAGATGCTGAGCCGGGCCGGACGCGTGATCGTTGCCGGCTGCCGCGACGCGGGGGCCGCGCGTGCGCTCGGGCTGGTGCCCTCGCACAACGCGGCGACCGCGCTCGACATGGCGCGCGGGCTCGCCGGCGATCACGGCTCGACCGGCGTGCTCCTCGGCCCGCCCTATCCCGCCGTCGTTGTAGGAGGGCCGTAGCCCGAACCTGCGGGCTCACGCCTCGCCCAGATAGGTCTTGCGGACCTCTTCGTTCGTCTTCAGCTCGCTTGCCGGGCCTTCGAGGACGATGCGCCCCGTCTGCATGACGTACCCACGCTGGGCAACGTCGAGGGCCATGAGCGCGTTCTGCTCGACGAGCAGAATCGGAGTGCCCTCCTTGTTGATCGCGACCACCGTCTCGAAGATCCGCTCGACGAAGATGGGCGCCAGCCCCATCGAGGGCTCGTCGAGCATGAGCAGCTTCGGCCGAGCCATCATCGCCCGTCCGATCGCGCACATCTGCTGCTCGCCGCCGGACATCGTCCCCGCCTTCTGCGTCCTGCGTTCCGCAAGTCGGGGAAAGAGCGTGAACACATGATCCATGTCCGCCTTGATCTCCGCCTTGTCGTTGCGCTGGAACGCCCCCATCTCGAGGTTCTCCACGACCGTCATCCGCGGGAACAGCTTTCGGCCCTCCGGCGACTGTGAGATGCCCAAGCGGACGATCTCGTGCGCGGGCTCCCGCGTGATGTCGTCTCCCATGAATCGGATCGTTCCCTTGCTCGGGTGGTTGAGCCCGTTGACCGAGCGGAGGGTCGTGGACTTCCCGGCGCCGTTCGCGCCGATGAGCGTCACGATCTCGCCCTCGCGCACGTCGATCGAGATGCCCTTGAGCGCCTCGATCGTCCCGTAGAACGTGTGGACGTTCGAGAGCTCGAGGATCGGGCCGCCGCTCGAGGTCAACTGACGGCCGCCGATCCCAGGTAGGCCTCGATCACCTTCGGGTCGCGCTGGACGTCCTGCGGCGTCCCCTCCGAGATCTTCTGCCCGTAGTCGAGCACCGTGATGCGCTCGGAGACGCCCATGACGAGCTTCATGTCGTGCTCGATGAGCAGGATCGTTAGCTTCAGATCGTCCCGCACCTTGCGGACGAAGCCGACGAACTCCAGCGTCTCCTGCGGGTTCATCCCGGCCGTGGGCTCGTCCAGGAGCAGGAGCTTGGGCTGAGTCGCGAGCGCACGCGCGACCTCGAGGCGCCGCTGATCGCCGTACGGGAGGCTGCGTGAATAGTCGTCGTGACGTCGGGCGAGCCCGCAGTAGTCGAGCAGCTCTGCCGCGCGCTCGTGCGCTCCGCGCTCTTCCCGCCTGACCCTGCGGCGTGCGCAGGATGCTGCCGACGATCCCCCCTTCAGTCGGCAGTGCATCCCGACGAGGACGTTCTCGAGGGACGTCATCTGCTGAAAGAGCCGGATGTTCTGGAACGTCCGGCCGATGCCCCGTTCGGTGGCGGTGTGCGGGGGCGAGCCGGCGATGTCCCTACCGTCGAAGACGACGCGGCCCGAGGTCGGCTTGTAGACCCCCGTGATCATGTTGAAGAAGGTCGTCTTCCCTGCACCGTTCGGGCCCGATCAGGCGCACGATCGAGCCCCGCGCGATGGTGAGATCGACGTCGTTGACCGCAACCAGGCCGCCGAACTCCTTTCGCAAAGCGTCCACCTCGAGGAGGAGCTTGCTCACCCTGGTCCCTCACTCCGGCGAGTGGCGGACGTCCATCAGCGGCTCTCGTGGACGCCTTCCTCGATCTCGCGCTTCCGCCGCTCCTCGGGTATCAGGCCTTGCGGCCGGAACAGCATCGCTAAGACCAAGATCGTCCCGTAGATGCCGGTCTGGAGCAGCGGCGCATTCAGGCAGCCGGCGCTGATCGGCCTCGTCGGGTCCTGGACGGCCCGGGTCGCACTGGAAGAGGACGAAGTCCCGCTCGTTGAACCATCCGGCCAGATTCGAGAGCCCTTCCTTGTCGAGGTACGTGAGGAAGGCGGCACCGGCGATCGCGCCCCAGACGTTGCCCATCCCGCCGAGGATGACCATGCAGAGGATGAAGATCGAGAAATTGAAGAGGAAGTCGTCCGGAAACACGCCCTGCTTGAAGAGCCGTACCAGGCTCCGGCAACGCCGCCGAAGAACGCGCCGCTCGCGTAGGCCCACGTTTTCGTCCGCATCAGCGGGATCCCCATCGCGGCTGCGGCAACCTCGTCCTCGCGGATCGCGATCCAGGCGCGGCCGAGGCGCGAGTCTCGCAGCCGGAGGCTGCAGAAGACCGTGACCAGTAGGAGCACGATCGGCGTCCAGTAGATGGACGAAGTTCACGTACGAGCCGTTCTCGACATAAGTTGGCGGGCAACCCGAGCTTGTCCGAAGCCAACCGCCGAACCCTGGCGGGTCGACCGGGTTGATGCCGAAGGCGCCGTTCGTGAGGTTGAAGTTCGTCTTGTTGAAGCGCCTGATTCGTCGGCGTCGCCGTTCATCCGAACTGGTGGATGATCTCCCCGAAACCGAGCGTGACGATGGCGAGATAGTCCCCCCGAAGTCGAAGCGTCGGCAGGCCGATGAGCACGCCGGCGACGGCGTGATGACGCCCGCGATGATGAGGACGAGCCAGATCGAGATGTGGAAGCCGGCGCGCCCTCCGGCCGGCCGATCGCGCCGAACTCGAAGTCGACCGAGGAGAAGTGCGGAGAGGCGAACCAGGCCGCCGTGTACGCGCCGATCGCGTAGAAGGCGACGTAGCCGAGATCGAGCAGGCCCGGCGTAGCCGACGACGATGTTCAGCCCGATCGCCATCATCGTGAAGATGACGATCGCGACCATCGAGTCCGTCCTCGGGATGAAGTCGCCGATGATCGGGAGGTCCTGCAGCGAGTCGACGATCTCCGGGTAGATCGAACGCGAGGACGACGAGCCCGATGATGATCGCGTAGCGTCCGTCCCGGTCCCGCCGGACCGCACCTCTCCATGCGATCGCGAGAACCTGCTCATGCTCCCTCGGGTGTTCGCTCCCCGAGCAGGCCCTCGGGACGGAACACGAGGATGAGGATCAGGATCCCGAACACGCTCGTCGCGTCCAGTCGCTTCCCGGCGCGAGCCAGGTGAGCCCTTCGTTGAAGGCCTGGATGAAGCCGATGATGAGCGCGCCGAGCACCGCGCCCGTGAGGTTGCCGATCCCCCCGAGCACGGCCGCGGTGAACGCGATCAGGCCGAGCTCGAAGCCCGTGTCGTAGCGCATGTTGAACTGGAGCAGGTAGACGAGGCCTGCGGCCGCCGCGAGCGCGCCGGCGATCATGAAGGTGATGGAGATCGTCCGGTTCACGTCGATCCCCATCATCGCGGCGGCGTCGCGGTCCTGCGCGACCGCCCGCATGGCCTTCCCCTGCTTCGTCTGCCGCACGAACCAGTGAGGATGAGGAGGAGCGGCACGATGGTGAGGATCGCGGCGAGCTTGTTCCACTGGTACGACACGCCGCCGATCTCGATCACGTCCGTCGCGGGATGAAGTCCGGCACCGAGCGGTAGTCGACGCCGTAGAACGCGAGCGCGATGTTCTGGACGATGAACGACATGCCGACCGCGGTGATCAGCGGCGCGAGGCGCGGCGCGTGCCGGAGCGGCTTGTAGGCGACGCGCTCGATGGTGGCGTTGAAGACGGCGAAGACGATCATCCCGACGGCAGCACGAAGAGCATCCCGCCGATGATCACGGGGACGCTCGAGTCGGTGTCGAGACCGAGCACGGACACGATCAGCGTGCTGGCGAAGAGCCCGGAGAGCGCGAACACGTCGCCGTGGGCGAAGTTGATCAGCTGCAGGATCCCGTAGACGAGCGTGTAGCCGAGCGCGACGACGCCGTAGATCGCGCCGTTCGTCAGCCCGATCAGGCCGACGTTGATGAACTCCGCCGGCCCCTTGAGGAAGTTGACGACGAGCCAGAGGATCACGAGCCCGACGAGGAACAGCCCGATCCTGTCGACCCACGACGAGGCCCGCAGCCGTTCGAGCGTGGACGCCATGACCGCGCGACTCTAAACCCAAAAGCGGCGGGAGGGCAATTGCCCTCCCGCCGCGTCGTGTCGTGATGCGTATTCCGCTAGCTAGGCGCCGGCGGCCGCGACGACCTCCGGGCTCGGCGACAGCGCCTTTGCTGTCTCGAGCTTGTCGGTCGCCACGTAGACCGTGAAGCCGACGACTGCGCCTTCCGCGTCCTCCGGATCCCCGTTCTCGTTGAACTTGAACGAGCCGAGCAACCCGTCGGTCACCTGGGTCGCGAACATCTTCGCGATCACGTCGGTGCGGGTCCCGTCGGAGTCCCCGATCGCGTCGAACAGGACCTGAGCGGCCTGCGCGCCGTAGATCGCGTACGGGTCGATCCGCTGTGTGTCCTTGAGGTAGTCGTTCTGGAAGTTCTCGGCGAACTGCTGGGCCGGGCCCGAGAACTCGTCGATGGGCACACCGGCGACCGACATGAACATGCCCTTGGATGCAGGGCCTGCGTCGTCGATCGTCTGCTGCGTGGTGAAGCCGTCCGGTGCGAACAGCTTCACGTCGCCGTCGTTCGGCCCGAGCACGGCGACCTTGTCCTTGATCACCTGCGCGCCGTTCTCGTCGATCAGGCCGCCGAGGAAGACGGCGTCCGCCCCGGTCGACTGGATCTTCTTGAACAGCGACTCGTAGCTCGCCGCCTTCGGATCCCATGCCTCGAAGCCGGCGATGTCGATGCCCAGGTGCTCCGCCGCCTTGCGGGTCGTGGTCGCGACGCCGAGGCCGTAGGCCTCCTTGTCGTTGAGCACATAGAGCTTCGTGACGCCCTGCTCCTTCATGAACTCCGCGACAGCCGCACCCTGGTAGTCGTCCGCCGGAGCGACACGCGCGTAGTTGCGGTCACCGGACGGGTAGTACTTGTCGGGCTCGGTCGCGTCGCAGCCCCCCGGCAGGTTGACCGTGAGACACGGGTACGTGTTGGCCGGCGAGATCATCGCGATGCCGCCGTCCGGCGCCTGGTTCAGCACCGGGATGATGATCGCCGCACAACCGGAGTTGAACGTCCCGATGACTCCGATCACCTTGTCGTTCGCCGCGTAGGAGTTCGCGTTCTGCGAGCACTTGCCCGAGTCCCACTTGCCGGCCTGGGCGGTCGCGTCGTCGCACGCCTGGAAGCCGATCTTGTAGTCGCCCGCCTCGAAGTTGCGCGACTTCAGCTCGGCGCGGATCGCGTCGTTGATCTGCAGCGTCTGCGTGCGCGATGCGCCCTGCAGCGGCAGATCGGACGCCACGATGTAATCCGGGTTGCCGTCACCCTCGTACTCGATCGCCGTACACGACGACGAGGGAAGGGCCTCGGGCGCCCCGCCGCCGTCGTCTCCCCCGCAGCCCGCCGCGACAAGCGCGAGGGCGACGACGAGCAGACCGGCGAGGAATACCCCATTCCTCTTGAGCTTCAAGCTCATCCTCCTCCTTGATGGACCGACCGGCGCCCGGCTCCAAGCCGGGCTGTCCCGTTGCGTGGGCGCGAAGTGTAGGACATGACGCTGAACGACGGGCGCCGGGTGGCACGACTCCTCGTTCCTTCGGACGCAAGCGCGTGCCTCGCGGTTAGCCACGTGGCCCGGCGCTTCACGAGGACGCAACGTTCGTCGTCCGCCCGTTGCCCTCGCGCGGGCGTCGGCGTGACACCGCTAGTACAGGAACATCGGCTTGCCCGCCACGTGGCGGACCTTGGGGCGGTAGCCCTCAGCGTCGTAGAGCTCGTCGACGTCAACGCGCTTGACGCCCTCGCGCGTCGCGGACATCGGCACCGCCGTATACGTCCCGCTGCGGAGCGCGACCATGCGGCCCGACGCGCCCTCGAGCGCGAGGTCGGCGGCCATCACCGCGTAGTTCGTCGCGACCATCAGGTCGAGGGAGTCGGGGCGCCCGAGCGCATCAGGTACCCGACCTCCTGCACGATCATCTCCTCGCCCGTGTGCTCCTTCAACAGCGAGGCGGTGAGCTCGCCGATGCCGCCGAGCTTGCGGTGCCCGTACGCGTCCTCGTCGCCCGACACGACCATGTCGCCGCCGGCGATCGTGGCGCCCTCGGACACCGTCACCATCGCGTAGTTCGAGGGGTTCGCCCGCTTGTCCGCGACGAGCAGGTCGCCGAGCCTCTCGACGTCGAACGGCACCTCGGAGATCACCGCCCGGTCGACGCCCGCCAGGTACGCGGTCACGAGCGACGTCTCGCCGCTGTAGCGGCCGAACAGCTCGACGACGGCGATCCGCTCGTGCGAGCCGGTCGAGGTGCGGAGGTTGTGGATGAACTGCACGCCGCGCGTGACGGCGGTCGAGAAGCCGATGCAGTAGTCGGTCCCGTGGACGTCGTTGTCCATCGTCTTCGGGATGGCGATCACCGGCACGCCCTCGTCGTGCATTCGCAGTGCGTATGACAACGTGTCGTCGCCGCCGATCGGGATGAGGACGTCGATGCCGAGCGACTCGACAACCCGGAGCGCATGGTCCGTGAAGTCGAAAGGCCCCTCGCCGCTCGCGCGGTCGGCGAGGTGCGCCGGGACGTCGCTCGACCGGACGCGGCTCGGGTTCGTGCGCGACGTGTGGAGGAACGTCCCGCCGGTGCGGTCGATCGTCCGGACGACGGACGGCGTGAGCGGCTGGAACCACTCGGACGCGGATGCCGGATCGTCGAGATCGTGATGGAGGAGCGCCGCCCACCCGCGTCGCAAGCCGAGGACCTCGTGCCCGTCGTGCGCGACGCGGTTGACGACCGCCTTGATGCACGGGTTGAGCCCGGGCACGTCGCCGCCGCCGGTGAGGATCCCGATCCGCATGTGCCGACGTCATACCAAGTCGTCGGCGTCGCCGTGCCGGGAACCGAGAGGGTCGACGAC
Source organism: uncultured Actinomycetes bacterium (assembly GCA_963797805.1). GTDB lineage: Bacteria > Actinomycetota > Thermoleophilia > Gaiellales > Gaiellaceae > Gaiella. The sequence goes on from CAWCRC010000010.1 coordinate 34,572, forward strand.
TCAGGTGCCGGCGCGCCCTGCCTCTACCATCACGGTGCCGGCCGAAGTGGCGGAACTGGCAGACGCGGCGGACTCAAAATCCGTTGTCCGAAAGGACGTGTGGGTTCGAGCCCCACCTTCGGCATCAGCGGTCCCAGCATCGACCATACGATGTTCGCGTGAAGCGAGTCGGGATCCTCACGGCGGGCGGCGACTGCCCGGGTCTGAATGCCGTGATCCGCGGTGTCACCGCACGCGCGGTCGGACACCATGGCGCGGAGGTCGTCGGGATCCTCGACGGCTGGGACGGGCTGATGGAGGGCCGCCACCGCCCACTCGACCGCAACGCGGTCCGCGGGATCCTCCAGCGTGGGGGCACGATCCTCGGCACGTCGCGACGCGACCCGTACGTTCACGGCGAGGGCGCGCCGTCCGTGATGCACACGCTCGAGCGCGAGGGAATCGACGCGCTCGTCGTCGTCGGCGGCGACGGCACCCTCCGCACCGCCCTGCAACTCGCCGCGGAGGGCGTGCCGCTGGTGGGCGTCCCGAAGACGATCGACAACGACATCGCCGCCACCGACGTGACGTTCGGCTTCGACACGGCCGTCCAGATCGCCACCGAGGCGATCGACCGGATCACGACGACGGCCGAGTCCCACGACCGCGTGATGCTCGTCGAGGTGATGGGCCGGACGCGCGGCTGGATCGCGACGTACTCGGGGATCGCCTCGGGAGCGGACGCGATCCTCGTCCCCGAGGAGCCCTACGATCTCGACGCCGTCGCCGACGTCGTGCGTCGCCGCGCCGCGCAGGGTCGTCGCTACTCGGTCGTCGTCGTCGCGGAGGGGGTCGATCCGCCTCCCGGGTCGGCCGTGACGCTCAGCGTCGACGCGTTCGGCTTCGAGCGGCTCGGCGGCGTCTCCACGCTCGTCGCCGCGCGCCTCGAGGAGCTCACGGGGTTCGAGTCGCGCGTGACCGTGCTCGGCCACCTGCAGCGCGGCGGGACGCCGACCGCGGCCGACCGGGTGCTCGGGTCACGCCTCGGCGTCGCCGCAGCCGACCTCGCCGCGAGGGGCGGGTTCGGCCGGATGGTCGCCCTGCGTGGTACGGCCGTGGTCGACGTGACGCTCGAGGAGGCATGCGCAGGGATTCGCCCGGTTCCGGGTGACATCCTGACCGTCGCGCGGACGCTCACCGCGCCGTGACCCGCGCGCCGCGGCTCGCCGCGATCGACCTCGACGGGACGCTGCTCCGCTCCGACGGCACCGTCTCTGACCGATCGCGCGCCGCGCTCGCCGCCGCGAGGGACGCCGGCGTCGACGTCGTCCTCGTCACCGCGCGGTCGCCTCGATCGGTTCGGGAGATCGCGGCCGACCTCGGCCTGGCCGGGCCGGCCCTCTGCGCGAACGGCGCGACGGTCTTCGACCTCGACGCCGGCGCCATCGTGCGCCACGTCCCGCTGTCCGTCGATGTCGCACATCGGGTCGTGCGAGGCCTTCGGGAGCAGGTGCCCGGGATCAGCTTCGCCTGGGAGCTCGAGCTGCGGTTCGGCAGCGAGCCGGCCTACGAGGAGCGTCGCGACAACGACCGGTGGCCGCGGCCCGAGGGCTCGTTCCCGCCGTGCGACGCGCTCGCGTGGCACGAGCCGATGACGAAGCTGCTCGCACGGATCCACGACACCGACCTCGACTCGGTGCTGGCCGCGACGCAGCGCGCTGTGCGGGAACGAGGCGGAGGTGACGATCGCCGGAGCGGTCTTCGTCGAGGTGATGGCGCCCGGGGTCTCGAAGGAGGCGGCGCTCATCGCTCTCGCGGACGAGCGGGGCGTCGGACGCTTCCGAGGTCGTGGCCTTCGGCGACCAGCTCGCCGATGCCGGGATGCTGCGCTGGGCGGGCCTCGGCGTCGCGACCGCGAACGCCTCGCCGTCCGCGCTCGAGGCCGCGGACGAGGTGACGGCGTCCAACGACGAGGACGGCGTCGCGCTCGTGCTCGAGCGCCTCATGCGTGGGGGAAACCCTGTTCCCCCCACGAGCCTCCTTCTCTAGGCTCGCGCATCGGCAACACGTGGGTGGCCTCCCGGCCGGCAAAGCCGGCCTCCGGCGGCGAAGGCAGCCGCTCGGGCCGAACCGACTAACCCAGAAGCAAGGCGTCCGTCGGCGCGTAGCCGTCGGTGAGGAGCGGGACGTCCCCGGTCGGGACGTCGCGCTGCCACCGGTCGCGCAGGGCCTTCGTGAGGTCGGGAGCGTTCGGAGCGCGCGCGCTCCGCACGCCGTTCCAGATCTCGACGAGGCGCTGGGGCGACGGCGCCGCCCGGTCCGTCGCGACGAGGATGATGTTGCGGATGTCGTCGGGGCGGCGGTCTCCCGGGCCTTCGTACACCGGGTGGAGCTCGACCGTCGGGAAGACCGCGCCGTACGTGCGCCAGAGGGCGCGCGTGATCTGGGAGCTGCCTCCCGTGATCGCGCCGATCACGTTCGTCGCGATGACGCCACCCGGTGTGAGCCGGTCACGCATGAGCTCGACGAACTCGAGCGTCGTGAGGTGGAAGGGGACGCCGTCCGAGTAGAAGGCGTCGACCATGATCACGTCGTACTTCTCGTCGTGCCGCTGCAGGAAGCGGCGTCCGTCGTCGACCTCGATGTCGATGCGCGGGTCGCGCGGGAGGGCGAACCACTTGTAGGCGGTCTCGACGACCTCCGGGTCGAGCTCGACGGTGGTGATCTCCACGTCCTTGAAGTCCCGCCAGAGACGCTTCGGCACGGCGGCGCCGCCGAGCCCGACGACGAGGACCTTCTTCGCATCGGGCTTGTAGGCGAGCCCGACGTGGAGGTAGTCGCTGTACGCGAACCGCGTGCGGTAGGGGTCGTCGATGTACATGCCGCTCTGGAACGAGCTGTCGAACCGGAGATACCGCGACTCCTCGTCCTCGACGACGAAGAGGCGGTGGTAGCGCGTGTCGCGAGCCTCGCGCACCGTGAAGCCGCCGACCGCCGCCGACACCTCGGCCGGGTCGAGCTTGCGGGGCGTGCGGATGTCGCGCTCGCGGTAGAGCGGCGACCAGTTCTGCGCGGCGAGGCCTGTCAGGCGCTTGCCGGTGGTGTCGGGCGCGAGAGCGCCGACCGCGAGGAGAGCTGCCGCGGCGCCGGCGCCGAGCATCGCCGCAGGGAGCCAGATCCCCTCGACAACGGCGACGAACGCCGCCGCGGCGAGCAGCACGACCGCGCCGACGGCAAGGACCTGGTCGGTGCCGTACTCGGGGACGAGCCAAAAGGCCGTCAGGAACGTCCCCACGATGCTGCCCGCGGTGGAGATCGAGAAAAGGCGCCCGGCGGTGCGCCCGAGGCGGTCGATGGAGCGGGCGGCGAGGCGGACGGCGATCGGCGACACCGATGCGAGCACGACGCTCATCGGGCCGAAGAGAATGACCGCCGCGACGAGCGGGTCGAGCCGCGGGCCGGGATCCCAGGAGACGACCTGCTCGAGCACCCACTCGTCGACGACGGGGATCAGGAGGACGAGCACCGCGCCGAGCGCGATCGCGCCGACGAAGAGGTACGGGGAGGGCCACCGGTCGGCGAGCACGCCGCCGGCCCAGTAGCCGATCGCGAGGCCCGAGAGGACGACGCCGATCAGCGCGCCCCAGACGTAGAGCGAGCTGCCGAACGTCGGCGCCAGCACGCGGCTCGCCGCGATCTCGACGCCGAGGAGCGCGGCGCCCGAGAGGAACACCGCGGTCGCGAGCGCGATCGCATCGACTCTCCGGCGGCGCTCCATCGGCTCAAGGGTAGATGCGATACACCCTCACCCATCGATCCCGTCCGGCCCGCGCCTCGTACGTTGGCCGGAATGTTGCGAGCGAGCGATAGAACCGCACCTCGCGTGGGTAGGACGAGGCGGCCGCGAGCACCCGATCGCTGACGCCGTCGCCCACGACGAGCCACCGGAACCCCGCCCGGCGGAGGGCGGCGAGGTCACGCCGCTCGTCGAAGGGCCGCTGAGGCCCCGGGAGCTCGAGGCGGACGACACGTGGCGGGTCGAGCGGCAGCGTCGACGGGTCCGCGGCGATCCGGTCGCCCGGTGGCACGTTCCGCTCGATCCAGGCGGCGGCGGCGATCCGAGGGTCGTGTCCCGTGAGAGCGCGCCCGTCGTCGACCGACCACCACAGCGGGACGAGGGCCGTCACGACGGCTGCCGTCGCGAGCCACCGGTCGCGGCCGGCGAGGACGCACAGCACCGGGACCAGCGGGAGCACATAGCGGTCGTAGTGCGCCTCGATCGGCAGCAGCGAGAGCGCATAGGCCACGACGAACGAGAGCAGCACGAGGTCCTGGCGCGTCCGCCTCCAGACGGCGAGCGCAAGGGCCGCGACGCAGACGAGCGCGAGCGGGCCGAGCGTGTCCCAGACCCGCTCGGCGAACGCGAGCGGCGTCGGAGGATCGTCCTCGAAGCCGAGCCAGCCGTACTTCGCGAGCCGCTGCACCCGCTCGATGTCGCCCCATGCAGCCCCGGCGTGGATGAGGACGAACGGGCTCGTGACCGCGAATGCGATCACCGCGAGGACGCCCGCGCGTGCCAGACGACGCCACTCGCCGAAGCCGGCGACCACGAGCGGCACGGCGAGCACAACGCCGGGGTACTTCGCCGACGCGGCGAGCCCGGCTGCGACGCCTGCCCACTCGAGGCGACGCGTGACGAGGAGCGCGAGCGTCACGGTGATCCCGAGCGTCAGGAGCACGTCCGTGACCGCCATGCGCGAGTAGGCGACGTGGGTCGTCGCGACGGCGATCCCGACTGCGCCCACGACGCCCGCGAGGCGTCCGTACGCCGCCCGGCCGAGCCACCAGGCCGCTGCGACCCCCGCAATGCCGATGACCACGGCGACGACCCGCGCCGCCCCGTACGACGGTGCGTCGGCCAGTGCCTGCGAGGGCGCGAGCACCAGGAACAGCAGGCTCGGATAGTCGTACCAGCCGGGGTCGAGACCTCCGCCGTGGACGAGCTCCCACGCCCGCGGCACGATGTTCTCCTCGTCGGGGTTGAGGAGCGGCAACGGGAGACCGAACCCCGCCCCGACGCCCCGAAGCACCGCAGCGAGGGCGAGGATCAACCCGAGGGCGGCCAGTTCGACCGTGCGGGCCGAGCGCCTCGTGATGTGCGTCGCCGTGGTCGTCAGACGTCCGGGACCGCGTCGCCGACGAGCGCCTCGACGTCTCCCGCGACGAGTACCGCGTCGACCCCGGCGCGCTCGAGCTCCTCGACGTCCTGTCGCGAGGCGTCGGCGAGCTCGGCGATCGCGAGCTTTCCGGCGGGCACGTCCGGCAGGAGCTGGAGGAGGCGGTCGATCGGCGCCTGCTCGTCCTCCGCACGCTCTGCCGTGAGCAGGACGATCTCCGGGTCGACGTGATCGAGCGCGTGGGCGAGCTCCTCGTCGTCGCTGACTCGAACGACGTACTCGATCCCGAGCTCGTGACAGCGCTCGACGTGCTCGACGAACGCCTCGTCGCCGTCGGCGGGCGAGAGCACGACTGCGTCCGCGGAGCCGGCCGCAGCGTCATCGGGTCGGGGGCCGTACGCGAGCAACGGAAGGTCAGTCTCGCCGCTGAACGCTGCGTGCCGAACGACGAGGCCTTCGGCCCCCCCTGCCTGCGCCGCCCTCGCGGCTTCACTGTCCTGGATCTCGACGAGCACCGAGATCCCGTCGCCCTCGGCGATCGCCTGACTCAGCCGTCGAGCGGTCACGACGGAGGATGCTAGATGGTCGGGCGCTCCCGGCGGCAGCATTCGCCTCCGCGTCGATGGCGTAGGCTCGCCCGGTGCCAGCCGAGGTGATGCGCGTCTGCCTTCTCGGCGCCGAGTCCACGGGCAAGACGACCCTCGCCCGCTCGCTCGCCGAGCGGTACGGGACGGTGTGGAACCCGGAGTACGGACGCCCCTACACGGAGATCGGCCGCCCCGAGGGTGCGGAGTGGACGAGCTGGGAGTTCACGCACATCGCCCGCATGCACTGCTGGTACGAGGACTTCCTCGCCCGCGTGGCGACGCGGGTGCTGTTCTCCGACACCGACGCGTTCACAACGGCCCTCTTCCACGAGGTCTACCTCGGCGCGCCCGCGACCGGTTTCGACGAGCTCGTCTCCCGGCCGTACGACCTCCGGGTCGTGTGCGCGCTCGATGTCCCCTGGCGGCACGACGGGATTCGCGAGTTCGAGAAGCAGCGGCGGTGGATGCACGAGCGGTACGTCGAGCACGCGCGCGCCTCGGGCGCTCCGTGGCTGGTCGTCGAGGGCCCGCTCGAGGAGCGGGTCGCGGCGGTGTCGACGGTCGTGGACGGGCTGTTGGGCTGAGGGAGCGGCGCGACGGCGCACGACGTCGTCACGAAGGCGACGCAGAGTTGGCACTCCTCTGTCGCCAAAATGGACAACGGCGTCGATAGAATCGGCAGTGGGTGGTGGGTTGGGGTGCCCCGGAGGAAGGTTCCGCGAACGCGCCGCTAGAGCTCAGCGCCCGATCGGGTGCCAGACCGTCTTCAGCTCCATGAACGAGGCGATCTCCCACGGGCTGCGGTCCTCGCGCGCGCGGACGACCCGCTTGACGTTCTCCGCGGCGAGCGCCTCGAGCGCGGCGACGTCGCCGTCGGCGCCGGAGACGTCGATCGCGTTGACGTCCATGTGCGCCGCGAGGACGGGGGCGAGCTCCGACCGGAGACCAGTCAGCACGTTCACCACGCCGCCGGGAACGTCGGACGTCGCGACAGCCTCGGCGAGCTCGATCGCGGCGAGGGGGTGGTCGTCGGAGGCGAGGACGACGACGGCGTTCCCGCCCACGACGGCAGGCGCAAGACGGCCGACGAGGCCGTCGAGCGCAGGCTCGGTAGGCGCGACGATCGCGACCACGCCGGTCGGCTCGGGGATCGTGAAGTTGAAGTACGGGCCGGCAACCGGGTTCGCGGAGCCGAGCACCTGGGCGAGCTTGTCCGCCCACCCCGCATACCAGACGACGCGATCGATCGCGCGCGCGACCTCACGACGGCCGCTGCACGCGGCTGCGAACGCGCCGGCCCGCGTCTCCATCGTCTCGGCGAGCCGGTACAGGACCTGTCCGCGGTTGTACGCCGTCGCGGCGCTCCAACCGCCGAACGCCTTGCGGGCGGCGACGACGGCCTCGCGCGCGTCCTTCCGTGACGCCCGCGCGACGTTGTAGCCCTCGAGCTCGAGCGTCCGCCCGGACTCGGAGCGCGGAAAGGAGCCGCCGATGAACAGCTTGTAGGTCTTCCGGACCGCGAGGCGCCCGCCGGTCATTCGAACCTCAGGTATGCCTCGAGCCCATGACGGCCGCCCTCTCGGCCGAAGCCGGACTCCTTGTAGCCGCCGAAGGGCGACGCCGGATCGAAGCGGTTGAAGGTGTTGCCCCACACGACGCCCGAGCGCAGTCGGTCGGCCATCCAGAGGATCCGCGACCCCTTCTCCGTCCAGATTCCGGCCGAGAGCCCGTACATGGTGTTGTTCGCCTTCTCGACGGCCTCGTCCGGCGTCCGGAACGTGAGCACGCTCAGCACGGGCCCAAAGATCTCCTCCTGCGCGATGCGGTGGCTCTGCGCGACGTTCGTGAACACCGTCGGCGCGAACCACCAGCCCTTCTCCGGCAGCCGGCACGGCGGCTGGTACAGCTCGGCTCCCTCCTCGGTGCCGGCCTGCACGAGCTCGGTGATGCGGTCGAGCTGCGCCTTCGAGTTGATCGCCCCGACGTCCGTGTTCTTGTCGAGCGGGTCGCCGACCCGCAGGGTCGACATCCGCCGCTTCAGCTTGCGGACGAGCTGGTCGTGGATCGACTCCTGTACGAGGAGCCGCGAGCCCGCACAGCAGACGTGGCCCTGATTGAAGTAGATGCCGTTCACGATCCCTTCGACGGCCTGGTCGAGCGCGCAATCTTCGAAAACGATGTTCGCGGCCTTCCCGCCGAGTTCGAGAGTGAGCGGGATGTCCCGGCCCGCGAGCTCCCGCTGGATCGCCTTCCCCACCTCGGTCGAGCCGGTGAATGCAACCTTTCCGATTCCGTCGCTTCGCACGAGGTGCGCGCCGGTCGACCCGTCGCCCGTGACGATGTTGACGACCCCGGGCGGCACCTCTGCCTGGCGGCAGACGTCGGCGAACAGGAGCGCTGTGAGCGGCGTCGTCTCCGCCGGCTTGAGGACGACAGTGTTCCCGCAGGCGAGCGCCGGGGCGATCTTCCACGCGAGCATCAGGAGCGGGAAGTTCCAGGGCACGATTTGCGCGGCGACACCGATCGGCCGCGGCCGACGACCGGGGAATGCGTACTCGAGCTTGTCGGCCCAGCCCGCGTAGTAGAAGAAGTGCGCCGCGGCGAGCGGAAGGTCGACGTCGCGCGACTCCTTGATGGGCTTGCCGCCGTCCAGCGACTCCGCGACCGCGAGCTCGCGCGCGCGTTCCTGAAGGATTCGCGCGATTCGGAAGAGGACCTTCGCCCGCTCGGCGGGGCGCCACCTGCTCCAGGGCGTGAACGCCTCCTGCGCGGCCCCCACGGCGAGCGCGACGTCCTTCGCGCCCGCCTGCGCGACCTCGGCGAGCGGCTCCTCGGTGGAGGGTGAGACGGTCGTGAACCACGAGCGCGACCGCGGAGAGACCTGCTCGCCGCCGATGAAGAGCCCGTAGCGCTCCTCGAACGACACGATGTCGCGCCCCTCGAGCGACGATGCGTAGTCCCAGCCCCCTGCCGGCAGAACGTCCTTCCGCGACTTCTCCACGGCGCCCATCAGTCGATCGTGAACTCGTCGGGCGACCGGTAGATCCCGGTGCGCTGCTTCCGGAGCTGGAGCAGCACGTCGTTGAGGAGCGACGAGGCGCCGAAGCGGAACAGGTCGGGCGTCAGCCAGTCGGGCCCGAGCGTCTCGTGGAGGACGCACAGGTACTGGATCGCCTGCTTCGCGGTCCGGATCCCACCGGCCGGCTTCATCCCGATCGCGAGCCCCGTCTCGTCGTAGACGTCGCGGATCACCTCGAGCATGCAGAGCGTCACGGGGAGCGTCGCCGCCGGGGATACCTTGCCGGTCGAGGTCTTGATGAAATCCGCGCCGCCGGCGATCGCGACGAGCGACGCCTTTCGCACGGCGTCGTACGTGCCGAGCTCGCCCGTCTCGAGGATCACCTTCAGGTGCGCGTCGCCGCACGCCTCCTTGACCGCGACGACCTCCTCGTACACGTGACCGACGCGGCCGGAGAGGAACGCACCGCGATCGATCACCATGTCGATCTCGTCCGCTCCTGCCTCCACCGCCGCGCGGACGTCCGCCAGCTTGACGTCGAGCGGCGCCTGGCCGGACGGGAACGCGGTCGCGACCGAGGCGACCTTCACGCCGCTCCCGCGCAGCGCTCGGCGCGCGACCGAGACGAGGCTCGGATAGACACAGACGGCGGCGACCGACGGGACGGAGGGATCGCCCGGGTCCGGGTGCATCGCCTTGGCGCTCATCGCGCGCACCTTTCCGGGCGTGTCCGCGCCCTCGAGCGTCGTCAGATCCATCATCCGGATCGCGAGCTCGAGCGCGAAGACCTTCGACTCCCGCTTGATCGAGCGCTTCGCGAGCTCGCCGGCGCGGGCCTCGAGGGCGACCGCATCGACCGCGCCGAGGCGGGGAAGGCGCCCCCCGCCGGGTAGCTCGAGCGCACGCGGCAATGCGAGCGTCTGGCTCATGCGTCCAAGTCTAGAGGCCATTAGTAGAGTGCCCGCCGTGCTGCTCCGGGCCGACGCCAAGGTCGAGCTGATCCGCAACCTCCCGCTGTTCGAGCTGTGCTCGAAGCGCGACCTGCGCCGGATCGCGAGCCTCGCCGTCGAGCGCGACCTCGACGAGGGAAGCGCGCTGATCGAGGAGGGCGAGCCGGGGACGGAGTTCTTCGTCGTCGTCGAAGGCGAGGTCGACGTCCGCCGTCGCGGCCGACGAGTCGCACGGCTGGGCGCCGGAAGCTACGTCGGCGAGATCGCGCTTCTCTCGCGGTCGCCGCGCACGGCCACGGTGATCGCAGCGACGCCGCTCCATGTGCTGGCGATCGCGGGACGCGACTTCGTCGAGCTCCTCGACTCGATCCCGGAGGTCTGGCTGAAGGTGGCGCGAACGCTCGCCGACCGGATCGACGCGGACGAAGCGGCCGAAGCCGGCTAGCGCGAACGCGTCACAGCCCGAGCCGCTCGAGGGTCTTCCGGTCGCGTCGCCAGCGCGGCCGCACCTTGACCACGAGCTCGAGGAAGACCGGTCGACCGACGAGCGCGTCGACCTCGGGGCGCGCGCGCGTACCGATCTCCCGGATCATCGCCCCGCGCTTGCCGACGAGGATCCCCTTCTGCGACTCCGTCTCGACGAGGACGAAGGCACGAACGGACTTCTCGCCGAGCTCCTCGACCTCGACGGTCAGCGCATGCGGGACCTCGTCCCGGGTCAAGTGGAGCGCCTTCTCGCGAATCACCTCGGCGACGCGTTCCTCGAGTGTCAGGTCGGTTCGCTGCTCACGCGGGAAAAGGGCCGGGCCCTCCGGGAGAAGGAACACCAGGTCGTCGCGGAGCTCGTCGATGCCGTCCCGCACCTTCGCGCTCACCGGATGCAGGGCGTGGAAGTCGCCCAGGGTCGCGGCCGCCTTCATCTGGGAGGCGACGTGGCCGTGCTTGAGCCGGTCGATCTTGTTGACGGCGATGATCACCGGCACGCCGAGCGAGAACACGCGCCGCGCGACGAAGCGGTCGCCCGCACCGATGCGGTCACGTGCCGAGACGACGAGGAGAACCGCGTCGACGTCCTCGAAGGACGTGTCCACCGTCTCCTGCATGCGCTCGGTGAGCGCGTCCATCGGACGCTGGAAGCCCGGAAGGTCGACGAGCACGAGCTGCCAGTCGTCGCCGTTCACTACCCCGAAGATCCGGCGGCGCGTGGTGTTCGGCACCGTCGAGGTGATCGCGACCTTCTCGCCCGCAAGGGCGTTCACCAGCGTCGACTTGCCGACGTTCGGCCGGCCGGCAACGACGACCAGGCCGCTCTTCATCGACGCCCCCGGATCGCCGTCCCCACCCGACCGGACGTGTCCGTTCGAGCCACCTCCACTCCGGGCCACCGACCTCCTCCCCGCACCGTGAGCCTATCGCCGAAACCCGGGCGTGAGCGTGCCCTCTCCGCGCCGGGACCGTGCCGATCGCTCCACGGGCCCCGACGCCGCCCGCAGGCGGCGATAGCCGCGCTCACAGCTCGAACTGCTCCGGCAGGAGCTCCGCGGGGCTCATCTCGACGACGCGGCCGCCGTTCCGGAACACGACCCGCTCCACGCCCATCTCGGCAAGCCACTGGCGGCACCCGCCACACGGCGACGCGGTGATACCCGCCGCGACGAAGTCCCCGGGGCGATACCCCTCGACGATCGCACGGGAGAACGCGGTTCGCTCGGCGCAGACGCCAAGCGGGTAGGCGCCGTTCTCGACGTTGACCCCCTCGATCACGCGCCCGTCGCGGCAGAGAACCGCGCAGCCGACGTGGAAGTTCGAGTACGGCGCGTATGCGCGGGCGGCGATCGCGTCGGCGGCGGCGAGGAGCTCGGCGTCGGTCATGCGGAGAACCCCTGGAAGACGACGAGCGTGACGAGCGCCCCGAGCAACCCGCCGGACGGCGACCTCGAGCGTCGAGTGGACACCGGCTTCGATGCGGGTCTGGGCCACGAGCAGCGCCATGATCAACGCGAGCGACGATACGAGGAATCGATGCTCGGTGTCGTCGAGGACGAGCGTCACGGCCATCCAGCCGGCGAACGCCACCGCCGCGTGACCGGAGGGCCACCCGCCGCGGAGCGGCGAGCCCCGCCCGGACAGCGCCTTCATCGCGATCACGAGCGCGGTGGTGATCACGAGCGCGACGAGCGTCAGCTCCGCCGGCGCCTCGGACAGCTTGTCGAGAAGGCGCGAGCTCTCGTCCGCCACCTGTCCCGAGAACACGAGGTAGCCGACCGCGATCGCGTTGACCGCTGCGATCAGCACGGCTCCCGCGCCGATGTCCTTGGCGAGCTTCGCCATCGGGTCGAACGAGGTCGACGCGACGTCGACTGCCGCCTCGATCGCCGTGTTGACCATCTCCGCGATGAGGACGAATGCGATCGCGAGCAGCAGCGCGATCAGCTCCAGCCGGGACACGTCGAATGCGAGCGCGGCGACGAGCACCCCGATCGCGATGGCGAAGTGGATCCGCATGTTCCGCTGCGTGCGGAGCACGTGGATGATCCCCTCGAGCGCGAAGTTGAAGCTCTCGACGATCGTCGGCGGACGGCGCGGCGCGATCACCGGCGGTCGCTCCGAGCGGTGTCACCGCGCCCGAGGACGACGACATGCGACGCGCGTGCAGCCACGCGGAGGGGTGACGTGTCTCCCGGAGCCTCCACTATTGGTACGCGCGCTCGCGCGCCTCCATCACTGAGCCGTGCTCGTGCCCGAGGAGATGGAGCAGCCCGTGGACGAGCGGCCAGCGCCAGTCCTCGCCGACGACGTCGGGGCAGAGGACGACGTCGCCGAGCGCGCGCGGCTCACCCGTCGGCAGCGGCTCGAGCCCGTCGATCGGGAACGAGAGGACGTCCGTCGGCTCGTCGATGCCGAGGTGCTCGCGCTTGAGCGCCCGCATCTCGTCGGCACCGACGAATGCGATCCCCAACTCGCCCGCGGTGACCCCCTCCCCTGCGAGCACCTCGCGCGCGAGGGCGACGGCGCCCGGCTCGTCGACGACCGCGGCGCTCCGGTTCGCGAGCTCCACGTCGACCATCAGCGGTGACGAGCGGAGCCGGTCTCCTCGGCGTGCCGCTTGTACGCCTCGACGATCCGCTGGACGAGCTTGTGCCGCACGACGTCCTCGTGCCCGAACTCGACGAAGCCGACCCCGTCGAGCTCGCGCAGGATCTCGCGGACCTGGATCAGCCCCGATGCCTGCTCGCGGGGAAGGTCGACCTGGGTCACGTCGCCGGTCACGACCATCCTCGAGCCGAACCCGAGCCGCGTGAGGAACATCTGCATCTGCTCGGGCGTCGTGTTCTGCGCCTCGTCGAGGATCACGAACGAGTCGTTGAGCGTCCGGCCGCGCATGAACGCGAGCGGCGCGACCTCGATGGTGCCGCGGTCGATGTACGCGTTCAGCCGATCGGCGTCCATCGTGTCGTAGAGCGCGTCGAACAGCGGCCGCATGTACGGGTCGACCTTGGCGAGGATGTCGCCCGGCAGGAACCCGAGCCGCTCGCCCGCCTCGACTGCGGGGCGCGTCAGGATGATCCGGCCGACCTCCTTCTCGGAGAGCGCCTTCACCGCGAGCGCGATCGCGAGGTAGGTCTTGCCCGTCCCGGCCGGGCCGATCGCGAAGGTGACCGTCGACGCCCGGATCGTGTCGACGTACCGCTTCTGCATGACGGTCTTCGGCGCGATCTTCTTCCCGCGGTGGCGCCAGACGACGTCCTCGAACACATCGCGGATGTCCGCCGCCTGGTCGAGCGCCGCGACGACCGCGCCTACGGTGTCAGGCCCGATCGCATGACCGCCCTCCACGAGCTCGACGAGCTCGTCGACGACCGCGCGCGCCTCGACGACGCGCTCGTCGTCACCGTCGAGCGTCAGCCGGTTTCCGCGCAACGAGATCGAGCAGCCGAGCCGCTCGCGGAGCGCGTCGAGCACGCCGTCGCCCACGCCCGCGAGCTCGGCGGCAACCTCGTTGGGAACGGTGAGGACATCCTGCACGCGTCTCAGTGTAGGGCGAGGGGCTTTCGCCGCCGCCCCGGCCGATACGGTGCGGCCATGACCGGTGCGGCGGCGCTCGTGCTGTACGACGAGGACTGCGGGATCTGCCTCGCCTTCGCTGCCGCACTCGCGAGGCGCGGCATCGGCGTCGCCGCGATCGGATCGCCGTCCGCGGCGATCTGGCTTCGCGATCTCTCCCCGCGCGAGCGTTCCGCGACGTTCCACGCCGTCGACAGCACGGACGGCGCCGATCGGGCGGCGAGGCAGTGCCGCTCGTTCTCCGCGCACTCGGTCACGAGATGGCTGCGACCGTCGCGGCAGCCGTTCCGGACGTGACGGACGCCGGCTACCGCGCCCTCGCGCGCTCGCGCCGCGCGCTCTCGGTCGCGCTCGGCGTGCGCGCCTGCGAGACGGCCGCGTGAGGGCGCTCACCGGCCTCGACGCGTTCGACTGGTTCCTCGGTCTCTACGCGATGGCGCTGGCGCTCCTGTGGCGCCCGTGGAGGCCGACGTCGACGGCACCCGTCGCGGCCGGATCCTGCTCGTTCCCGCGATCGCCGGCATCGTGGGGATCGCCGCGCTCGCAGCGGCCTTCCCCGACGAGACGGCGGACGCACTGGGCCGCATCCCCGACCGGACCTGGGCAACCGCCTTCGCCGCTGCGACGCTGGTCGTCGCACTCGCGCTCGTCGACTTCCTGCTCGCGAACACGGTTCGGTGGCCGGCGGGGGTTCTGAGCGACCGCGGTGTCGGGCAACCCCCGTCGACGGTAGATGCGCTCGTCGCGCTCAACGTCGCGGCCGTCACCGCCGTCGCGCTCGCGGGCCTCGGCAAGCTTCCCCGCCCTGACGCCGACGCGCTCGGCGCCGAGTCGGCGCGCGTGCGGATCGTGGCGACGTATGACGCGGGGAAGGTCGTCGACCTCGTCTTCCGGAGCGAGCGCGAGGGCTACGTCGCCACCGACGACACGATCTCCCGCGTCGTGCTGCCGCAGGAGCCGGACGGCCGGTTCGAGCTCCAACGGGTCGCGAGCGTCGAGCACGCACGCGGGCTCGCGATCGACGGCGGCGCCCCGTTCGTCTCGGAGCTCGGCCGGCTTCCCTGCGATCCGGACCCGTGCGAGGGCTACGAGTTCGGGCATCGCCACCGAGGCGGGTGACCGCCGGTACCTCACGCAGGCCCACGGTCGCGTCGAGGCGTTCGACGTCACGACGGACGGGAGCCTCTCGGGGCGGCGCGTGATCGTGAGCGACCTGCCGATGGCGAACACGCTCCACGCCGTCAACGGCATCACCGCCGGGCCGGACGGGCTCCTGTACCTCCCGATCGGGAACCTCGACGCGCTCTACGCGCACCCCGGGATCGCGGAGCAGCTCGGCGTCCCCCGCGCCGGCCTCCTCGGCACCATCGTCCGGTTCGCGCCGAACGGATCGCGGTTCGAGGTCCTCGCGCGGGGCATCCGCAACGTCCACGACCTGACGTTCGACGAGCGCGGGGGCCTGTACGGCGTCGACAACAACGGGCCGACGCTCAACGGCTGGCGCGAAGAAGAGCTCCTTCGCATCCGACGCGGCGCGAACTACGGCTACCCGTTCGACGGCTCCTTCGCGCCCTACCCGGTGCGGACGGATCCGCCGCTGTACGCCGTCCCCGCGGCGGGATCGGGCGGAGTCGATTGGGGAGGCAATCTCGGGCTCCGGAACGGGATCCTCGTGGGCAGCTGCGGCGCGATCACCGAGCTCCGGCTCCGCCGCCGGCCGCCGCCGGTCGTCGAGCAGCCGGGCGACGTGAGCGACATCCTGCACGTCCCGGCCTGCGTCTCGACCATCGAGCCCGGGCCGGACGGGACGACGGTCGCCGGGCTCTACCGGTTCCCCGGCGACAACGGTCCATCGCTCGATGTGCTCGAGATCGCCCGCTGAGATTCAGGCGAGCTTCTCGCGCACGAGCTGGCTGACGGTCGATCCGTCCGCCCGCCCCGAGACCTGCGGCATCACGTCGGCCATCACGCGGCCGAGATCGCGAATGGAGGTCGCTCCGACCTCCGCGATCACGTTGTCGACGACCTCTTCGAGCTCCTCCTCCGACAGCGGGTCCGGCATGAACTCCTCGATCACGTCGAGCTCGAACTCCTCGCGATCCGCCTGCTCCTCGCGGCCGGCCTCGTCGAAGGCCTCCATCGCCTCGACGCGCTTCTTGCGCTCGCGCTGCAGCACCTGGAGCGACTCGTCCTCGCTGAGCGACCGCTGGAGCTCCTTCTCGGCCGAGCGGAGGGCGCTCAGGAGCAGCGACAGCGCGTCGCGGCGCGCGTCGTCCCGCGCGAGCCGGGCGTCACGGAGCTCTTTCTCGATGTCGGCGATCAGGGTCATTCGAACCCCGGCAGGCTACCGCCCCCGAGAACGTGCCAGTGCAGGTGGAACACCGTCTGGCCGCCTCGCGGCTCCGACGTTGACGATCACGCGGTAGTCCTCGAGCCCGGCCAGCCGTGCGGTCTCGGCGACGAAGCGGAGCATGCGTGCCGCTTCCTCGTCCGGGAAGTCGTCGACCTCCCGGAACGTGTCGACGTGCCGCTCGGGCAGGACGAGGAGGTGCGTCGGGGCCTTCGGCGCGATGTCGCGGATCGCGACGAAGCCGTCCGCCGCGTGGACATGATCGCCCTTCCGGACGAGCATGCAGAAGAGGCAGTCGGGATCAGGCGGCAACGGCGAGCACCCCGTCTTCCGCGACCGCGACCGCGCGGGCGCTCACGAAGCTGCCGACGGCGCCGTCCACGAGCCAGGGCGTGTAGTCGTCCGCATACCCGCGGCCGGGCCGGTCGACGAGCACCCGGTCGACGCTCCCGACGCGTGCGCGCCAGCGGCGAACGCGAGAGCTCGTCGGAGAGCGCACGGAGCCGTGCGCCCCGCTCCCGCTTGACGGCGGGCGCAACCGCGTCGGCGTCGGCCGTGCGCGTCCCCGGCCGGGGCGAGTAAGGGAAGACGTGCACCTTCGTCATCCCGACGCGCTCGACGAGTGCCAGCGTCCGCTCGAACGCCGCCTCGTCCTCGGCCGGGAAGCCGACGATCACGTCCGTCGTGAGATTGAGGCCGGAGAGCCGGGCGAGCCGGCGCTCGAACTGCGATGCCGTGTACCGCCGGCCCATCGCGCGAAGCACCCCGTCGTCGCCCGACTGGAGCGGAACGTGCAGGTGCGGCGAGACGGTCGGCGTCCGGGTCAGCGCCTCGACGAGCTCCGCGTCGACGTGGTTGACCTCGATCGACGAGAGCCGCAGCCGCTCGAGCCCGGGAGTCTCCCCCGCCTCGCGCACGAGTCGCGCGAGGCCGTAGCCTGCGGCGCGATCACGGAAGCACCCGAGGTTGACTCCTGTCAGCACAACCTCGCGGTGACCCTGCTCGACGCGCCTGCGGATCTCCGCGAGCACGGCCGCGGCCGTCCGGCTCCGTGTCGCACCGCGCACGAGCGGGATGACGCAGAACGCGCACGAGAACGAGCACCCGTCCTGGATCTTCACGAACGCGCGAATGCGGTCGAGGCGGTGCTCCGCGTTGACGCAGCCGATGGCGCCGACGTCGCCGGCGACGAATCCCGCGGCGTCCTCCCCCGTCCGCCCGGTCACGACGACGTTCGGCGCGGTGCCGGCGAAGGCGCCGTCGAGGTTCGACGCGCACCCCGTGACGTACACCGTGCGCGCCGAGCGCGCGGCCCGCGCGGCTGCCTGGCGTGACTTCGACACGGCCTCGTGGGTGACGCAGCAGGTGTTGATCACCTGGATCTCGCCGCCGTCGTCGACCTCCGAATGACCGTCCGCGAGCAGCCGCTCGCGGATCGCCTGGGCGTCGGCGAACGAGACCTTGCAGCCGAGGAAGCGCGTCGAGAACGTCGCCATGGGGGCTCTGAGATTAGACGGTCGAGATCGAGGAACGGATTGCGCCCGCTATCCGGCCGCTTCTCCGGCAACCTATGCGGCGCGACTGCGCGGCAACTGCGGCGACCGCGCGTCGCTCGCGCTCCCGTTCCTCCCCGACGACCATCACGTCGGTCAGCGTGGGATCAGGCGGGCAGGGCGTCGGTCATCGCGACCGCCGGAACCGGTCGGCAGCCCATCCGTCGAGCTCGACGGTCTCGACGTGCGACCAGCCGTCGTGCGCCGGGCGCTCGCCGACGAGGTAGCCCGACGTGATCGCCTCGCGCCCGTCGAGCCTTGCGAGGATCGCCTCGACCGGCCGGAGGAGGACGTTCGCGACCGCGACGTCGGCGGCCGGAAGCGGCTCCGCCTCGGCGTCGACGAGGAAGGCGTCGACGGCGACCCCGTTGGCGGCGGAGTTGACACGCGTCGTCTCGACCGCGACGGCGTCGACGTCCACGGCGACCACCGGTGCGAATCCGAGGCGCGCGCCGGCGATCGCGAGGACACCGGAGCCGCAGCCGACGTCCAGCAGAGAGCCGCGCGGCGTCGTCGCGGCGAGCAGCTCGACGCAGAGGCGCGTCGTCGGATGTGCGCCGGTGCCGAACGCGCGGCCCGGGTCGATCACGACCGCGCGAGCCGGGTCGGGCGCCTCCTCCCACGGCGGGCCGACCCAGAGCCCGCCCGCGGTCACGGGGTGATGGAAGCTCCGCCAGGCGTCCTCCCAGCCCTCCGGGACCGGCTCCACGTCCGCCGCGGGGAGCGCCTCGAGGAGCGCCTCCACGTCCTCGAGCGGGACGTAGGCCGCAAGCTCGAGCCCGTCCTCCGATTCCCGCTCCTCGAACCCGGCGGGCACGAGCTCGAGGAGGCGCGCGCGAAGCAACTCCGCCTCGGCGTTCCCGCGGACGCGGATCGAGAGACGGCGGAAGTGGCTCATCCGGGCCCTTCGAAGGGAAACTCCGCACGCGTCGACCACGTGCCGTCCGCGTGCTCCGCGAGAAGCGCCACCGCGGTCGCCTCGCAGCGGATCGGCATCGCCGGCTCGAGCCCCGAGCGCAGCTCGGCGACCATCGCCTCGAGCGCCCGCGGGTCCTCGGTCACGCCGACCGTGCAGTGAGGAACGGGGTCGAGCGCCGGGTCGCCGTACGGCGGGCAGTGCGGGAACGCGGCGCGCGTCCGCTCGATCAGGACGTGGAACGGGGCCGCCGGATCGGGCGCGAGCCATGCGACGCCGGGGAACGTCTCGAGACGGGCGAGGTCGTAGGCAAACGGTGTGAGCGAGCGGTACAGACCGCGAAGCTGGGACAGCAGGTCGTCGTCGACCTCGGCGGCAGGAACGAGTGGGAAGAGGATCGTGACGTGGCTCGGGATGCACCGCTCGACGGCCGAGGCGTTGAACCGGCGGCGCCAGGGTGCGAGGACCTCCTCTGCGGCGTCGGCAACCACCACGAGGGCGGTACGCGCCGGCTCGCGGTTCACCGGAACGCGCTCTTCAGCTTCCCGAGGAACCCGTCGTCGTCGTCGCGGTAGGCGGCAGCACCGAGCGCCTCCTCGAGCCGGAGCAGCTCCACGCGCTGCTCGGGGGTGAGGCTCGTCGGGACGCGGACGTCGACCTCGACGAGCAGATCGCCGCGACGGCCCGTCTCGAGCGACGGCATTCCGCGCCCACGGACGGCATGGACGGCGCCGGGCTGGGTCCCCGGCGCCAGCTCTACCTCGAGCGGGCCGGAGGGCGTCGGCACCTCGACGGTCGTGCCGATCGCGGCCTCCACCATCGTGATCGAGGCGTGCGCGACGAGGTCGTCGCCCTCGCGGCGGAGCCCATCGAGCGGGTGAACGCGGACGGTGACGTAGACGTCGCCGGGAGGCCCACCGAGCGTCCCCGCATGCCCCGCTCCTCGCACGCGGATGCGCTGTCCGTCGTGGATCCCAGCGGGGATCTCGAGCTCGAGGGGGACGTCCTCGAGCGTCCGGCCGTCACCCTCGCAGCGCTCGCAGGGCGTCTCGACGATCGTTCCGGCGCCGTCGCACCGCGGGCAGGTGCCGGAGCGGACCATCTGTCCGAGGATCGTGCGCGACACCTGCTGGATACGGCCGGCTCCGCCGCACGCCGGGCACGTGACCGGCGACGACCCTGGCGCGGCGCCGGTGCCGCCGCACGGCCCGCACGCGCGGGCGGCGCGGACGAACGTCTCGACGCTGGTCCCCATCGCGGCATGCGCGAGGTCGATCTCGACGTGCGCGGCGACATCCGGCCCGCGCGTCGGACGCGGGCCGACGTTCGCGCCCATGCCGAACAGCGACTCGCCGAAGAAGGCGGCGAAGACATCGGAGAGGCTCCCGAAGTCGGCGTCCATCGGCGCGAAGCCGCCACGACGGAGCCCGGCGTGGCCGAAGCGGTCGTAGGTCGCCCGCCGCTCGGGATCGGACAGCACCTCGTAGGCCTCGGCGACGGCGCGGAAGCGGAGCTCCGCGTCGGGAGTCTCGCTCACGTCCGGGTGGAGCTCGCGGGCCAGCTGGCGGAACGCGCGCTTGATCTCGTCATGGCTGGCGTTCCGCGAGACGCCGAGAAGCTCGTAGTAGTCCCGCTCCGTGGTCGCCATCAGACAGGCCCGTAGACGTCGTCGACGAGTCGGGAGAGCTCGAACGCCGCCGCGCGAACCGCTCGGATCGCCTTGTCGTAGTCCATCCGCAGCGGCCCGAGGAGCCCGACCGTCCCGAGCGACCGGTTGGGCAGCCCGTACGTGGTGCCGACATACGACGCGCCGCGGAGCTCCTCGCCCTCGAGCTCGGGGCCGACGCGGACGACGGTGCGATCCGGGTCGAGCGCCTCCTGCAGGAGGCCGAGCACGGCAGCGCGTCGCTCGAGCACCTCGAGCAGCCGCTGGCACGCCTCGAGCTCCGCCCCGCGCGCCTCGCCGAGCAGGCCGGCGGCGCCGCCGATGTACAGCTCGGTCGTCTGGTCGGCAACCTCGGCAAATGCGGGGCGTATGACCTCGAGGAAGTACCGCTCACGGGCCGTGAGCCCCGGATCCTCGAACGCGCGCCGCAGGACGCTGGCGCTGGCCCGCCGTCCGACGACGGTCTCCTCGAGATACGCCCGCGCCCAGTCCACGAGACCCGGGTCGAGCGCGTCCTCGAACTCGACCATCCGCTTCGAGAGGCTGCCCGACGCAGTGATGACGACGACGATCACGATCCGCGGCTGGAGCTGGACGACGTCCACGTGGCGGACTGCGGCGGCCTCCAGCGACGGCGCCGAGACGAGGGCGAGGAGGTGAGTCGCCTCCGACAGCGTCTCCGTGGTGCGGCGCAGCGCCTCCTCGAGCTCGTTTCGCATGGCGGTGAGATCGAGGGCGAACGGGGCGGGGCGACCCTCGATCGCGCCGACGAGATCCTCCGTGTAGACCCGGTAGCCGCTCTCTGTCGGGACACGTCCGGCAGACGTGTGGGGATGCATCAGGAGCCCGATCGCCTCGAGCTCGGACAGCTCGTTGCGGACCGTCGACGAGGACACCTCGAGGCCCGTGCGCTCGACGATCGACTTCGAGCCGACCGGCTGCCCGGTGGCGACGTACTCCTCGACGACGCGTCGCAGGATCTCGCGCTTGCGCACACTCAGCTCCATGTCCTCATCGTACGGCCGACGCCCGTTGTCACCGACGCGCCGGGATCGCTAGATGAGTGATGCCACGAGATCGTCGGCTCCGGGGCGTGAGCTGGCCGCTCTGGGGCGTGGGCCGAGCGACTCGGCGATGCCGGTGGCATCGGTGAGGCGCTCGGCACACGTAGCGCACAGGGCGAGGGCCGCGAAGCGGGCGTCGGAGCCCTGGAAGCGGCCCAGACGCGCCAGATCGCGGCTCCGGACGCACGAGATCGTGGCATCAATCATCTAACGCTCTTCGAGACGGCGGAGCTGTGGCCGGAGCGCCGAGTAGAACACCGCGTAGCCGGCGCAGCACGCGACGGCGAAGAACGTCGAGAGGGCGAGCGGCCGCGGATGGGCGAGAGGATCGAGGAGCCCCGTCCCGAGCCCGCCGAAGATCTTGCCCGGCTCGGTGACCACGTCCCACGAGTTCCAGCGCTGGTAGCGCCCGAGGTAGACGCCGAGGCCGCTGAGAACGAGCGCACCGAGCGCGACCGTCCATCCCGCGACCCGGCCGAGTCGCTCGGCGACGACCGCCTGCACGAGGTACAGCGACAGGAACCCGAGCACGAGCCCGATGCCGGCCGCCGTCGCAACGAGGAGCGGGTCGTGCCAGTACGTCCCACTCGACAGCGCGCCGAGCCAGATCACGTCGGTCGCGATGTACGGCGCGTTGGGCAGGAACAGCAGCCACACGCCTCCGAGGACGACCAGCGGCGCCGTTCCCACGCCCCGCCGCGCGCCGTCGTAGAGGTGGAGCGCAAGCACGAACGGGACCCAGGCGAGGAAGAGGTTCCAGACGAGGTTGGTGAGATCGGCGCTTTGCGTGGCCACGACCCGTGCGAGCACCCCCAGTGCGAGGACGGCCGAGGCGACGAGCAGCGTGTGGAGCAGGAGCCGACGTCGCTTGCTCGCTCCCCCGCCTCGAGTCATCACCGAGCCCACGCGGCGATCGTACCCAGCGGCTGTTGGGGTTCCGTATGGGCCGGCGTCACGCGATCAGCTCGGCGGTGACCGCGTCCGCGAGCAGCCTCCCGCGATGCGTGAGCCGGATGCCGCCGTCGAAGGGCTCGACGAGCCCCGTGTCGGTCAGCCGCTCGACCGCGTGTTGGTCGACGACGTCTGTGACGCCGCCGGCGGTGCCCCGTGCTTGCGCGTCGGCGCGCAGCGCGACCGGCTCGTCGAGGCGAAGCCCGAGCATCAGCCGCTCGACCTCGCGCGTCGAGGCGTCGAGCCGTTCGACCTCGCGCGGCGGTGCGCACCCGCGCGCGAGCGCGTCGACGTAGCGCCCGACGGACGGCAGGTTCCGGCGCCGCTCGTCGCCGAGTGTCGAGACCGCACCGACGCCGACGCCGAGGTAGTCGGCGGCGTGCCAGATCCCCAGGTTGTGTCGGGCGCGGAGCTCGCGATGAGGGTCGTCGCGGCAGAAGTTCGCCGTCTCGTACCACCGGTAGCCCGCTTCGGTCAGCGTCTCCACGACGCGCTCGTAGTAGCCCTCGAGCGCCTCCGCCTGGCGCTCGAGCGCTGCTCCGTGCGCATGAGTGAACCGCGTCCCGGGCTTCGCCTCGAGCTCGTAGCAGGAGAGGTGTTCGGGCGCGAGGGCGAGGGCGTCGGCGAGATCCGCGTCGAGGTCGGCGGCGCTCTGGCCCGGGATGCCGTAGATGAGATCGAGCGAGATGTTGTCAAATCCGACATCACGAAGAGTGTGCAAGGCGCGTCGGACGTCGTCGGGAGTCGCGCGCCGTTCGAGCACCTCGAGCAGCGCCGGTCGGAACGACTGCGCGCCGACCGAGACCCGGTTGACACCGGCACCGCGAAGAAGCGCCGCGAGCTCGGGGGTCACGGTCTCCGGGTTCGCCTCGACCGTCACCTCGTCCGCCGGGGGCAGCTGCTCGAGGACGAATGCGAGCGCGTCCGGCTCGGTGAACGTCGGCGTTCCGCCGCCCACGAACACCGTCTCAACCCGTGGGTCGAGCCAGGAACGCTCGAGCTCCAGTTCGGCGACGAGCGCCTCGGCGTAGGCGCGGTGCTCGTCGCGCCGGCCCACAGCCGTCACGAAGTCGCAGTAGCCGCACCGGTGGACGCAGAACGGGAGGTGAACGTAGAGGTGCCGGACAGCACCAGGTGCTCGCGCCCGGCGGCGCGGCTCCATGTGCTCGGATCCGCGCGTGACCCCGTCCACGCGCTACTTCTTCTTCTCGCCGTCGAGATTCAGCACCGCGAGGAACGCGGACTGCGGCACCTCGACGCCGCCG
The DNA here is from genome assembly GCA_963797805.1 of uncultured Actinomycetes bacterium. Lineage (GTDB taxonomy): Bacteria > Actinomycetota > Thermoleophilia > Gaiellales > Gaiellaceae > Gaiella. The sequence continues at coordinate 58,114 of CAWCRC010000010.1, forward strand.
ACCTGCTTCATCCGGCGCTTGCCCGCCTTCTGCTTCTCGAGCAGCTTGCGCTTGCGGCTGACGTCGCCGCCGTAGCACTTCGCGAGCACGTCCTTGCGCTTCGCCTTCACGGTCTCGCGCGCGATCACACGCGAGCCGATCGCCGCCTGGATCGGCACGTCGAACATCTGTCGCGGGATCTCCTCTCGCAGGCGCTCGACGAGCAGCCGGCCACGCTCGTATGCGGCGTCGCGATGCGCGATGAGCGACAGCGCGTCCACCTGCTCGCCCGCGACGAGGACATCGACACGTGCCAGCTGTCCGTCGCGGAACCCGGCGATGTCGTAGTCAAAGCTCGCGTAACCGCGTGTCCGCGACTTCAGCTGGTCGTAGAAGTCGAGCACGATCTCGCCGAGAGGTAGGTCGTACGTGAGCAGGACGCGCCGCTCCGAGAGGTACTCCATGTGGTCGAAGCGACCGCGCTTCTCGGTGCTGAGCTCCATCACCGCGCCCACGTAGTCCTTCGGCACGATCACCTGTGCGCGGACGTACGGCTCCTGCACCTCCTCGACCTCGCGCGGCATCTCGGCGGGGTTGTGCACCTCGAGCCACTCGCCGTTCTTCTGCTTGACGTTGTACGCGACGTTCGGCGCCGTGACGAGCAGGTCGAGGTCGAACTCGCGCTCGAGCCGCTCGCGGACGATCTCCATGTGGAGCAGCCCGAGGAAGCCGCAGCGGAACCCGAAGCCGAGCGCCTGCGACGTCTCCGGCTCGTAGAACAGCGCCGCATCGTTGAGCTTGAGCTTCTCGAGCGCGTCGCGTAGCTCCGGGTAGTCGTCGGAGTCCGTTGGGAACAGGCCCGCGAACACCATCGGCTTGACGTCCTTGTAGCCAGGCAGCGGCGCGCTCGCGCCGCCCTTCCGGAGCGTCAGCGTGTCGCCGACGCGCAGGCGCGAGACGTCCTTCAGGCCGGTCACGACATAGCCGACCTCGCCCGCCTCGAGCGCCTCGACCGGAACGCGCCCAGGCGCCATGAAGCCGAGCTCCTCGGCCTCGAAGTCGGTCCCCATCGCCATCGCATGGAGCGGCGCGCCCGTCGGCAGACGGCCGTCGACGACGCGCACGAACGCGATCACGCCTCGGTACTGGTCGTACGAGGAGTCGAACACGAGCGCCCGCGGCGGCGCGTCGACGACGCCGTTCGGCGCGGGGATCCGCTCGATGATCGCGTCGAGCACCTGATCGACGTTGACGCCGGTCTTGGCGGAGATGCGCACGACGTCGTCCGGCTTTCCCCCGAGGAGCTCGACGACCTCCGCGGCTGCACCGTCGGGGTCCGCCGACGGGAGGTCGATCTTGTTGACGACCGAGACGATCTCGAGGTCGTTCTCGATCGCCAGGTACGCGTTGGCGAGCGTCTGTGCCTCGATCCCCTGGGCAGCGTCCACGACGAGGACGGCGCCCTCGCACGCCTGCAGCGAGCGCGAGACCTCGTACGTGAAGTCGACGTGCCCCGGCGTGTCGATGAGGTTGAGCTCGTGCCCCTTCCAGTGGACGCGCACCGCCTGCGCCTTGATCGTGATCCCGCGCTCGCGCTCGAGCTCCATCGAGTCGAGCAACTGGTCGCGCATCTCGCGCTCGGAGACCGTCTCGGTCAGCTGGAGGACCCGGTCCGCGAGGGTCGACTTCCCATGGTCGATGTGGGCGATGATCGAGAAGTTGCGTATGCGGCTCTGATCCATGGCTGATCGGCGTCGATCGTAGCCGTGGCGCGGAATTCCCTGGTCTCGAGCGATTCCGAGGCGGACGTCAGTTGCCCGGGCGCCGGCCCTCGCGCGGTCGTGAGACGGCCCGGAGGACGGCCAGTCGCCGTACGCCTCCTGCGTCGCCGCCTCCCATTGCCGCACCGGGCACTCTTGCTCTTCGGCGATCAGGAGCGCCCCGCCGACGAGCACGAGGGACGCTCTCGCGATGTCTGCCAGTGGCAGATCGGCGGCTCGCCGCGCCGCCTCGCGGCCGGGGCGTATGGTGGAGTCCATGGCCGACGAACAGATCCACCAGAACATCGAGCAGCTCGTCGCCGAGGAGCACGAGCTCTGGGATCGCGAGGCGGCCGGCGCTGCGACCGAGGCTGATCGGAGACGACTCGAGCAGGTCCGCGTGTCCCTCGACCAGTGCTGGGACCTCCTCCGCCAGCGCCGTGCGCTCCGCGAGTTCGATCGCGACCCGGCGGACGCGAGCGTTCGATCAGAGGAGACGGTCGAGCGGTACGACCAGTAGCTACGCGCCGCGGCGGAGCGCGAACAGCGAGCCGAGCTCGCGGACGCCGAGGAGCCGCGACGCCAGAAGGTACGCACCGGTGGCGAGCGTGAGCCCGACCCCGACCGACACCACCTGGCCGCCGAACGAGCGGCCGAGCGCCGCGTCGAGCCCCCACCAGACGAGGGCGGCGACGCCCGATGCGATCACCGACGCGACGAGGATGCGGGCCAGGGCCGAGAGCGTCGCGGCGGTCTCCGCCCCCGTCCGCACGCGACGTTGCATGAGGACCAGCAGGGCGACGGCGCCCGCGAGGTTCGACAGCGAGGTCGCCAGCGGGAGACCCCAGACGCCGACCGGGTAGAGGGCCGCGAACAGGACGACGTTCAGGGCGAGATTGCCGAGCGCGACGTACGTCGGAATCCAGTTCGACTGGAGGCCGTAGAACGCGCGGTTGAGCAAGAGCATCCACCCGTTGAAGACGAGCCCGATCGAGAACGCCGCCAGCGCGCCGGCCACGACCGGCGTCTGGTCGGGCGTGAAGTCGCCGCGCTCGTAGACGAGCCGCGTGATTGGCTCCGCGAGCACGGCCGAGACGATTCCGGCGGGGATCAGCAGGAAGCCGATCTGGCGAATGCCCGTGTCGACGGTTCGCCCGAACCCCGCCATGTCGCCCCGTGCCGCCAGTCGCGAGAGCGTCGGGAAGAGCACCGTCGTCACCGCGACGGAGAAGATGCCCTGCGGCAGCATGTAGAGCCGGAAGGCGAGGTCGATCGCCCGCGGCGCGAGCTCCGGGTCGATCAGCCGAGACGCGAACAGCGTCCCGATCAGCGTCGAGACGTTGATCAGCCCGAGCGTCAGCGTGACGGGGACCATCAGCACGAGGAACCGGCGAACGGCCGGGTCCCGCCAGTCGAGGACGAATCGCAACCGTCCGTCGAGCCCGCGGAGCCACGGCACGGGCATCAGGAGCTGCACCAGCGTCGCGATGACGATCGACCCGGCGTAGACGTACAGCTCGGCGTCCTCGCCGTCGGCCGACGGGACACCCAACACGAGCCCGAGGATGATCACGATGTTCCACGCGACCGGCGTCAGGGCAGGCACCGTGAACTGGTCGTAGGCGTTGAGGATCCCGACGATGATCCCGGAGAGACCAAGCAGGATCACGATCGGGAAGAGGACGCGCGAGAGGCCCACGGCGAGGTCGAAGTCGCCGCCGGGCGTTCCGAACAGCTCGACGATCAGCGGCGCCGCGAGCACGAACATCGCCGTGAGGCCCGTCGTGAACAGGAGGACGAGCCAGAAGATCGTCGACGCGACCCGCCACGCCCGCGCGCGCTCGCCCTTCTCGAGGAGCTCGCTGAAGACGGGAACGAAGGCGCCGGAGAGCGCCGTATCCGCGACGAGCGCGCGGACGAGGTTCGGAATCTGAAACGCGACCGTGAACGCGTTGATCCGACCTGCAGCACCGAAGGTGTACGCAGCGACCATCTCACGAAGGAGCCCGAGCACACGTGAGAGCGCGGTCGCAGCGCCGAAGATGGCGGTCGAGCGCGCGAGGCGGCGGCGGTGGGCGCGCTCCTCGGCGAGCGCGGTATCGACCTCGGCGTGCTCGCTCATCCACCGGAGTTTCGTGAATCCGGCGGTCGCCCCTCTGCTACCATCCCCGCGCCCGCATGCCGCGGGCGCTCTCACGTATGGCGAACATCAAGCAACAGAAGAAGCGCGTGCAGATCGCGAGCCGCCAGCGGCTCGAGAACCTCCGCTACCGCTCGACGATCAAGACGCTCTTCAAGCGCCTCGAGACCGCGGTCGCGGACGGCGACGAGGCCAAGGTCACCGCCGAGCATCGCGAGCTCGTGCGGACGATCGACAAGGCGGCTGCCCGCGGTGCGCTGCACAAGAACACCGCCGCCCGGAAGAAGTCGCATGCGGCAGCGACCGTCAAGCCCGCCGCGTAAGCGGCGCCCGCGTCTCTAGCGCGGCTCGCGCGACAGGTCGGTGATCGCGAGCTGGAGCTCGAGCTCCGGCGCGAGCCTGCTACCGCCCTTGAGCGCGAGGTCGAGCTGCGCGAGGCGAAGTGACGCATCGCGGAGCTCCTCGAGCGAGAACCGCTCCGCCTGCTTCGCGAGCTTTTGCGCCGGGAACGGCTTCATCCCAAGCTTTGCAGCCGCGTCCTTCGCCTGCACGCCGCCCTCGAGCAGCCGCTTCATCGCGGTCAGCTTGTGGAGGTGGCCGCCCAGCTGACCCGCGAGCCGCGGCGTCTCGCCGCGCGCCGCGCGGGGGCTGTTCTCGAAGTCGCTCTCCATGACGGTGAGCGCCGCGGCCATGTCGCGGCTCCCCCACGCATCCGTCAGCGCCCAGGGAGCCTCCTCGCGCGACGGCGTCGCGAGCCGCTGTACCTCCTCGACGCCGAGCGGCTCGCCGTCGGCCCACGTCAGCAGCTTGTCGATCTCGAGGTCGAGCAGGAGCTTCTCGTCCCCGACGATCTCGCGCAGTGCCTGGCAGGCGTCCCGGCCGATGTCGATCCCGTGCTCGCGGAAGCGCTTGGCGATCCAGCCGTCGAGGTCCTTGCCCACCGTGTAGACGAGGATGTCGCCGACCTTGGCGACGGCCTTGCCGAGGGGCGAGTCGGCCTTCAACTCCTCGCCGGCGAGGCAGAGAACCGTGCCCGGCGCGGGAGCGCGGAGATAATCGGCGATCGCTTCCACGTCCGCTGCCTTCCACCCGCCCGTCAGCCGCCCCCAGTCGCCGCGCCGCCCGTCGACCTCGGTGACGAGGACGAGTCGCGCGTCCCCGAGCAGCGACCCGGCGTTGCAGCCCGCGACGACGTCGACGCCGGAGGCGCCGCCCGACGCCGCGACGAACCGTTCGATCGCACCGGGATCGAACCGGGCTCGAAGGCGCTCGAGCGCCGTCTCGACCTTCGGGCGGTCGTCGCCGGAGACGATGTAGGCCGACTTGAGCTCCGACGCGGACATGTCGTGACGTTAGACCATCGCGTCACCGCTCCGATCGGGCGGTGATCGCCCGCCCATCGGACTCGATCACGATCCGGCCGTTGACGTCCGTGCGCAGCGTCGTGAGGCCGGGCACGGCACTCAGCGCTGCGATCGTCTCGGGACGCGGATGGTCGTAGTCGTTCCCCTCGCCGACCGAGATGACAGCGAGGTGCGGACGAAGCACGCGGAGAAGGTCGGGGAGCCCGGGGTCCTCGGAGCCGTGATGGGCGACCTTGAGGATCTCGACGGGGTGAAGCCGAAGCCGGCGCATGACGTCACTTTCCGCGTCGGCGGTGAGAAGGACGTCCGTCGCGCCGAAGCTGGCAAGGATCACGGTTGCGTTGAGGTTGGGATCCTCCCCCGGGAGACCCGGACCGTCGGGCCACAGGACCGACAGGCGTAGCCGCCCGAGCCGGTAGACGTCACCGGCACGGGCATCGACGACGGGGACGGCCCGCTGCCGCGCGGTCGCAAGCGCCTCGTCGTACTCGGGACCGCGGACGGCGAGCGCGGGGTCGAGCACCGTCTCGACGCGGAGCTCGCGGATGACGCGCGCTGCGCCACCGATGTGGTCGCGCTGCGGGTGTGTCAGGACGAGCGCCGTGAGCGACCGGAGGCCGAGCCGGCGGAGCTGGCCCGCGACGTCGGCTTCCGGCGGGCCCTCGTCGACGAGCACCGCGGCCCCGGGCGCCTCGACGAGCACGCCGTCTCCCTGGCCGACGTCGAGCACGGTGACACGGAGGCCGTCCGGCGGCGTCCAGTGCGGGGCCGGTCGGAAGGCGCACGCCGCGGCACCGAGCGCGAGCACTACCGACACGACGCCGACGGTCGCGGTGCGTCGTCGGTAGCCCGGAAGCCTTCGAATCACGAGCGCGGTGACGGCGACACCGAGTCCCGCCACGACGGCGACGGGCGACCGGACCTGGGCGCTCGGCCATCCCGACACCACGCGCGCGACCAGTGCGATCCATGCCGCGCACCAGCCCGCGAGCCATGCGAGCGCTGCTGCCGCACCGGGAAGGACCGGCTCGATCGCGGCAGCGCCGAGTGACAGCCCGATCAAGGGCGGCATCGCCGGTTCCGCGGCAACGTTCGCGGGGACCGTCCACAGTGCGACGATCCCGAAGTGCAGCCAGACGATCGGCGCGGTCACGACACCGCACGCGACGGCCACGGCGACCAGGTCCCAGAGCCCTCGTGGCACCGGATAGGCGTCGGGCACGCCGGACATCCGCGGGAGCGCGACGAAGATCGCGGCGACAGCGGCGAACGAGAGCTGGAAACCGGGCTCGAGCGCAGAGGACGGAAGCCAGCAGAGGAGAACGAGCGCCCCGAGCGCGAGCGCGTGCCAGCGGTCACGCGGCCGCGCGACGATCCAGGCGAGCGAGGCGAGGACGCCTGCAACCGCGGCGCGGACAACGGACGGCTGCCAGCCGACGGCGAGCGCGTACGACAGCACGACGAGAATCGCAACCGCTTCACCGACGAGCCGCCCGACCCCGACGATCCGTGCGAGGGTGACGACGCCGACCGCCGTGATCGCCATGTTCTGCCCCGACACGGCGAGCAAGTGCAGGAGGCCACTCGACTCGAACGCATCGTGCTGCGCCGGATCGATGCCCTCGTCCTCTCCGAGGACGATCCCGGCGAGGAGCGCCCGCCGCTCGCCCGTCGTCCCACGGGCCAACGTGCTCTCCACGTGCGCGCGCAACCGGTCCGCGACGCCACCGATCCCACCCCGCCGGCCGACGACCCGCGCGCCCTCTCCGCGGAGCACCACGTGAATGCCACGGCGGCCGAGCCAGCTGCGCTCGTCGAAGCCGGTCTCGGGCCCGCGCGGCGCGACCGGCCGCGCGCGCAGCTCGAGCACGGCCCCCTGCGGCGGCGCCCGCTCCGGTGGAAGCTCGAGGAGGACGCGCTCGCGGAACCGCGTGCTGCCGAAGCGACGCACCTCCGCGGGCACCCGCAGGGAGAACGGCGTCGAGCGCGGGGGGCCGGTGACGACGACCCGCGCCGACGCGGTCTCGCCGATGCGCTCGGCGAGCACGCTGCGCTCGAGCGCGTCGCCGCGGAGCGTCCCCCACCACAGCCCGGCGAGCGCCAGCGCCGTCGCAGCGAGCGCGAGCCGGGTGACGTGGGTCGACAGGAGAGCCGCGGCGAGGGCGATGCACGCGGCGCAGGCGACGAGGAAGAGAGGCGCACTTGCCCACACCGAGGCCGCCAGCCCGACGCACGCCGCGCCGACGAGCAACGCCGGCCAGTTCCGTGCGACGACCTCCCGCCCAGATGCGGCGAGCCTCTCGCCGTGCGCCTTCACGCCTCTCACGGCGTCACGAGGTCGCGGAGCTGCTCGATGCGCGCGGGCCCGATCCCCGGCACGGCATCGAGGTCGTCGACCGACCGGAACGGCCCGTGGGTCGACCTCCAGTCGACGATCTTCTGCGCGGTCACGGGGCCGATCCCGGGAAGCTCGTCGAGCTGGTCGACAGTGGCGTTGGCGAGGCTGACCTTCGCCCCTGCTGCCGGGACGCCGACCTGAGACGAGCCCGGCGGCCCGCGCCGCGGGACGATCACCTGCTGGCCGTCGACGAGCGGGGCCGCGAGGTTGACCGCCGATACATCGGCCTTCGCGGTCGGCCCGCCCGCGCGTGCGAGTGCGTCGGCGACACGGGCGCCCTCGGGAAGACGGAACAGGCCCGCGCGGCGCACCGCGCCGACGACGTGGACGACGAGCCGCGGCGCGGCGTCCGCCGCGGCCGAGCCGCCGTCGCTCCGGGCGCTCGCGAGCGGCGCGACGGTGGACGGGCCCTGGCTTGCGCCGACCCCCGCCAACCGCGAGCCCGCGACGCTGAGCAGCGCGACGAGCGGGACGACGACGAGGGCCAGTTGCGTCCGGGTGAGGGTGAGCACGATTCGAGCCTCGCGCGGAGCCCGTGACGGGTGTGTGCCGTGTTCGTGCCGATTGTGTGACGGCGTCGCTCCGGCGCCCCGCCGGCCCCCGCCTCGACCGCGACCGCCGTGCTACACGACGATGTTGACGAGCCGGTCCGGCACGACGATCGTCTTCCGCGGCTCGCCGTCCACGTGCGCCTGCACCCGCTCCGACGCGAGTGCCTGCGTCACGAGCTCGCCCTCGGGCGTCCCGGCCGGGACCCGGAGGCGGTCGCGGAGCTTGCCGTTGACCTGGACCACGACCTCGACGGTCTCGGCGGCGACGAGCGCCGCGTCGGCCTCGGGCCATGGCTGCTCCCGCAGCCGCGCGTGGCCGAGGCGCTCCCACAGCTCCTCGGCGACGTGCGGCGCGTACGGCTGGACGAGCGAGAGCGCGGTCTCCGTCGCGAAGCGGACCTCGCCTGCCCGCGCAGGATCGTCCTTGACCCGGTAGATCTCGTTCACGAGCTCGAACAGCGCGGCGATCGGCGTGTGGAACTGGAAGCGGCGCAGGATGTCGTCCGAGACGCGATCGATCGTCTGATGGGCGGTGCGGATGAGTGCGCCGTCCGCAGGCACCTCGACCTCGCCCTGGGCTGCGACCTCGAGCGTGAGCCGCCAGATGCGATCGAGCAGCCGGGCCGTCCCTTCGATCCCGTCGTCGCTCCACTCCTTGTCGTGCTCCGCCGGGCCCATGTAGAGGATGTAGAGGCGCAGCGCGTCGGCGCCGTAGCGGGCGACGGCCTCGTCGGGAGAGACGACGTTGCCCTTCGACTTCGACATCTTCGCCCCGTGGCGGTAGATCATCCCCTGCGTGAAGAGGCGCGAGAACGGCTCGCGGAAGCCGAGCAGCTCCATGTCGTTCAGCGCCTTCGTGAAGAACCGCGCGTAGAGCAGGTGCAGCACGGCGTGCTCGACGCCGCCGATGTACTGCTTGACGGGAAGCCAGTAGTCGACGATCTGCTGGTCCCATGCCGAGTCGTCGTTCCGGGCGTCGGCGTAGCGCAGGAAGTACCAGGACGAGTCGACGAACGTGTCCATCGTGTCCGTCTCGCGTCGAGCGGCCCCGCCGCACGAGGGACAGGTCGTCGTCACCCAGTCTTCGGCCGCCGCCAGCGGCGACCTCCCCTTCGGCAGGTAGTCGTCGATCTCCGGCAGGAGCACGGGCAGTTGGTCGGCGGGCACCGGCACGACACCGCAGGCGTCGCAGTGGACGATCGGGATCGGGCAGCCCCAGTACCGCTGCCGGGACAGCAGCCAGTCGCGGAGCCGGTAGCCGATCGTCGCCTCGCCGAGCCCGCGCTCGGCCAGCCAGGCGGTGATCGCCTGCTTCCCTTCGGGCGCCGAGAGCCCGGTGAACTCGCCCGAGTTGACGAGGACCTCGTCGTCGGTATGGGCGACGTACGCGCCCTCCTCCGCCGGAGCGGATCCGTCCGCGGGCGCGACGACCTGCCGGATCTCGAGGCCGTACGTCTCCGCGAAGGCGTGGTCGCGCTCGTCGTGCGCGGGAACGGCCATGATCGCGCCGGTCCCGTACTCCATGAGGACGTAGTCGGCGACCCAGATGGGGATCGCCTCCCCGTTGACGGGGTTGACGGCGTGGCGGCCGGTGAAGACGCCGTCCTTCTCCTTCGTCTCGCGCTCGACCGTCGAGCGCGCGGAGGTGTGACGGACGTAGTCGGCGACCGCCTGCACGTGCTCCGACCCGGCGGTGAGCTCCGCGATCAGCGGGTGCTCGGGAGCCAGGGCGAAGAACGTCGCGCCGAACAGCGTGTCGGGTCGCGTCGTGAAGACGGGCAGCTCCTCCCCGCTCCCCTCGACCGTGAACGTCACGCGCGCCCCGTCGGAGCGGCCGATCCAGTTCCGCTGCATGGTCAGCACGCGGTCGGGCCACGACTCGAGCGCATCCATCTCGTCGAGCAGCTGGTCGGCGTAGTCGGTGATCTTGAAGAACCACTGGGTGAGGCTCTTCGACTCGACCTCGGTGCCGCAGCGCTCGCAGCGTCCGTCGATCACCTGCTCGTTCGCGAGCACCGTCTGGTCCTTCGGGCACCACTTGACGGGCGCCTCGCGACGGTACGCCAGCCCGCGCTCGAAGAACTGCAGGAAGAGCCACTGAGTCCAGCGGTAGTACTCGGGCTCTGCCGTCGAGACCTCGCGCGACCAGTCGATCGCCCACCCCATCCGCTTCATCTGGCGACGGATCGCCTCGATGTTGCGATTGGTGATCTCGCGCGGATGGCCGCCCTCCTTGATCGCCGCGTTCTCGGAGTTCAGACCGAACGCGTCGTAGCCCATCGGCCGGAGGACGGTGAAGCCCTGCCGGCGGCGGATGTGCGTGAAGACGTCGCCGAGCGTGTAGTTGAAGACGTGCCCCATGTGGAGCTCGCCCGAGGGATAGGGGAGCATCTCGAGGACGTACGTCGACTGGAGGTCGGCGACGGATCCGGCGTCGGGATTCGGGACCGTGAACGCCTCCTCGGAGGCCCACGCCGCCTGCCACTTCGCCTCGACCGCTTCGGGGTCGTATCGCTCGATCTCGCGGTGCGCCATCTGTCCTCGACCTGCTCCGGGAACGAAAAAGCCTCTCGAATCGAGAGGCTCAGGGGGAGTCGGCGCGGCCTTCGCCGCGTTTCCTCCCTGGGCTACGTGAGAAGCTGCTGCACGGTTTCCACTGTAACAGGCACGATCGGCCGATGCCAGATCTCCTCCCGGACTCCGCCCGCATGGACACAGGGGTGCTCGCGCTCGGCGGCCTCGACGCGTCGGGCCTCGCGGAGGAGTACGGGACGCCGCTCGTCGTCCTCTGCGAGGAGACGATTCGCACACGCGCGCGTGCGCTTCTGGGAGCTGTCGGTGGCGGTCGCGTCTTCTTCGGCGCGAAAGCGTTCCCGAACGTCGCGCTTCTCCGCCTCCTGCGCGAGGAAGGCGTCGGAGCCGACGTCGCCGCCGCGGGCGAGCTCGCGTTCGCGCGCGCGGCGGGCCTGACCGGGGACGAGCTCGTCGTCCACGGGAACAACAAGGACGCCGACTTCCTCCATCAGGCGGCGCAGGAGGCGGCGCCCGTGGTGCTCGACGCACCGGACGAGGCCGAGCTGGCTGCGCGGGCCGGCGTCGGGCGGGCGCTCGTGCGCGTCACGCTCGGCGTCGACGCCGACACGCACGAGGCGATCCGCACCGGGCACCACGGCTCGAAGTTCGGCCTGCCGCCCGACCAGGCGCGCGCGCTGGTCGCCGACGCGCTCGAGCGCGGGCTCGACGTGCTCGGCGTCCACGTCCACGTCGGCTCCCAGCTCGCGGACTTCGACGCGCAGGCGGAGACGATCGTGCGCCTCGCGGCGTTTGCCGCACGCTGCCGCGACGAGCTCGGATGGGTCGCACGCGTCGCGGACCTCGGCGGCGGGTTCGGGATCCGGCACCATCCGGACGACGAGGTGCCCGATGCCGCGGCGCTCGCGACGAGCGCCGCGGCCACCGCCCGGACGGCGTTCCTCGAGGCCGGGCTGCCCGAGCCGGAGCTGTGGCTCGAGCCTGGTCGGAGCCTCGTCGGCCCGGCCGGCGTCACGCTCTACCGGGTCGGCAGCGTCAAGCGGCTCCCCGGACGGACGTGGGTCGCGGTCGACGGCGGCATGTCGGACAACCCGCGGCCACAGCTCTACGACGCGCGCTACACCGCGCTCTCCGCGACCCGGCTCGCGGAGCCGGCCGACGAGGTCGTGAGCGTCGCCGGCATGCACTGCGAGTCGGGTGACGTGTTGATCGACGACGTCGCGCTCCCGTCGCCGCGCCGCGGCGACTTGCTCGCCGTGCCAGCAACCGGCGCGTACACGCTCGCGATGGCGTCGAACTACAACGGCGTCACCCGACCGGCCGCCGTCCTCGTCCGCGACGGCTCCTCCCGCGTGATCAGGCGCCGCGAGACGATCGACGACCTGCTCCGGCACGAGGCGCGGTGACCGAGTTCCGCACGGCGGCCGTCCTCGTGCCCGTCTACCGGGACGACGAGGACGAGCTGCGCGTCGTGCTCGTCGTGCGGGCGGACGACGGCGGTCTCCACGGCGGCCAGCTCGGGCTTCCCGGCGGCAAGCCCGAGCCGCAGGACGTCGACCTCCTCGCCACTGCGCTCCGGGAGGCCAAGGAGGAGGTCGGCCTCGACCCGTCGACGGTCGACGTCGTCGCGGAGCTCGCGCCCTTCGACACGCAGTCGACGCGCTGGCGCGTGCATCCGTACCTCGGCCGCATCCCGGCGGACACGGCCTTCCGGCTCGAGCAGGCCGAGATCGTCGGCGTTCTCATGCCGTCGGTCCGTGCCCTCGCCGACCCGACCGCCCGCGGGATGCTCCCGTTCTCGTCACTGCGCTTCCCGGAGCCGCTCCTCGTCGACGGGATCGACATCCAGGGCCACGTTCTCTGGGGGATGACGCTCCGGCTGCTCGACGACCTGATCCCGCGCATGCTCGCAGGCGAGTGGGACCTGTGACCGACTCACGTACGCTCGGCCCATGAGCATGAACCTCCTCGACGACTACGGCTGGCTCGAACGGACATCGCCGCCCGAGCGCGCGGGGTTCCTGTGGCGCCGGAAGCGCGTCACCGGCGACAAGCTCGGCGCCAGCCTGTACGAGCTTCCGCCCGGCGAGAGCACGTTTCCGTACCACTACGAGCTCGGGAACGACGAGCTGCTCGTCGTCGTCACCGGGCACCCGACCCTCAGGTCGCCCGACGGCGAGCGGGAGCTCGAGCCGGGCGACTGCGTGCTCTTCCCGAGCGGGCCCCGCGGCGCACACCAGTTGACGAACCACACGGACGAAGCGGCGCGGCTCCTGCTCGTCTCGAGCTTCGTCCTCCCGCGCGGGGCCGTTCAGGTCGACAGCGGCAAGGTGATGCTCCGCTGGGGCACCGGGGCAGACGAACGACTCTGGTTCCGGAGCGACGATGCCGTCGACTACTGGGAGGGCGAGGCGTCCCCGTAGTCGGCACGTCGAGGCGTCGCGCCGCCGTTACTCGATCGTCGGCAAAAGGGTCGCCTCGCCCCGCTCGGGCGGCGCGCCGTAGATGAACAGCCGCAGCTCGGCGTCGCCCCGGTTCGAGAGCTGCAGCGCCGTGCCGGACTGGACGACGAGCACGCTCCCGGCACCGAGCTCGTGCCGCTCGGGGTCGTCGCCCTCGCCCATGTGGATCGTCAGCGTCCCGTCGAGGACGACGAAGACCTCCTCCTGGACGTGGTCGATGTGGCGCCGCCCGATCGAGCCCGGCGGGTAGCGGAACAGGTTCGCGCGCGACTGCGTCATCGCGTCGGACAGCTCCGAGACGAGCCGCGGGTCGCCCTCGCGCCGCGGCTTCCACTCGAGGTCATCGACGTGGAAGACCGTGTACCCCACGCGTCCATCCTCCCACACGGCGCTCACCGTCGGAGCACCTCGACGACGTCTCCGTCGGCGACGAGGTGGTCGCGCCCGACCCGCTGCGCGTCGAACCGGGCGGACGGCCCCCAGACCAGCGCGCCCGTGCACGCCCGTCCGACGTCGTGGTGCACGCGGTCGGCGACGTCGGCCACCGTGGCACCGACGGCGAGCGCGAAGGGCTCGTCGTCCGCGCGGCCGTCGTCGCGGCGCGGGTAGACCCGGATCAGGCCGGTCAGGCGCCAGATCGCGTCGCGGAGGCGGTCGAGGCTCTCGTCGTCGAGGATCGAGACCGCAACGGTCTCGAGCCCGGCCCCGTCCTCGAGTGCGGCATGCTCCACCTCGTCGGCCTTCGTCAGGGCGAGGATCGCCGGCTTCTCGATCCCCGCCGCGGCGACCTCGGCGCGGACGACGTCGAGCGACGCGACTGGCTCGTCGGCGGCGCGGCAGAACACGATCGCATCGGCGTTGCGGAGCACGCCGAGGAGCGCGCGACCGCCGCCTCGATCCTCGTGCGCCCCCTCGATCAACCCCGGGATCTCGACGAGCTGGACGAGCACGCCGCCGATCCGGGTGAGCGCGGGCACGGGCCGTAGCGTCGTGAACGCGTAGTCGCCGGTCTTGATCTGGATGTGCGACAGCGCCTGCAGGAGCGACGACTTGCCCGCGTTCGGTGGGCCGACGAAGGCGATCTGGGACGCGCCCTCGCGACGCACCTGGAGGGAATCGCGGTGGACGACCTTCGCGCGCATGCGCGTCTGGTCGAGCTCTCCCTCCAGCCACTTGCGCAGGTCGGCGTACGGCCCGTTGCGGTACCCCGGCAGCTCCTCGAGGAGCGCGCGGATCGTCGCGACGCGGTCGCTCCCCTCCTTCCCGACGAGGCGGCGCTTCGCCACCTCGGCAAACGTGCGATGCGGCATCGGCATCGCGTCCTCCTTCCGCTCGTGGCGGGAAGGAGCGCGTGTCGTCGGCCGAACGGCTGTCAGGCCGGCGTGCGCGTCACCGTCCCACCGCTTCCCTGGACGCCCGAAGTGGGAAGCGGGGGATCAGCCGTTCTGACGCAGAACGGTGGCGTGCCAGGCGTGAAGGCGGCTCATGGGAAGAGCTTAGACCGACCGCGGGGTCATGGGAGTGTGGCTTGCCGTACCACTGACGGCTCTACCTGCCACCCGTGACGGCGGACGAGACGAGGACGATCGAGCCGCCGCTCCCACCACGGCTCACGGCGAGACGACGTGCCGCTTCACGGGCGCAGAGGAGCGCGCCCATAACGTTCACGTCGACGATTCGTCGGAGGCGGGCGATGTCCGTCTCGACGAGCGGCAGCGGCGGCGCGGCGATCCCGGCGTTGACGACGGTGCCGTCGAGCGGCCCGAAGGCGTCTGCGGTGGTGTCGAAGAGCCCGACCACGTCCTCCTCCACGGCGACGTCGCCTCGCGTCGCGACGGCACGACCGCCGGCCGCCTCGATCGTGGAGACCACCTCGTCCGCCGCCGAGCGGTCATCCCGGTAGCCCACGCCGACCGACCACCCGAGCGCCCCGGCGCCCAGGGCGACGGCACGGCCGATGCCGCGGCTGCCGCCGGTGACGACGATCGTCTTCGACACGCTAGCCCCGCTCCGCGTGTCGGCGACGGAGCTCGTCCTCGACCGCTCGACGGCTGCAGCCCGCGGGCGGCGAGCAGGACGTAGCTGTGGAACCAGAGGTCGGCGAGCTCCTCGACGAGCCGCTCGTCGGTCTCCGAGGCGCCGGCCAGCGCCGCCTCGACGCCTTCCTCACCGACCTTCCGGGCGGCCGCCGCAGGGCCTGCGTCGAGCAGGCTCGCGACGTACGAGCCCTCGGGGCGGGTCGCCGCTCGCTCGGCGACGATGCGCCAGAGCCAGGGCGCGAAGCACGACTCGGCGCCGGTGTGGCACGCGGGGCCGTTCGGACGAACGCGGTAGAGGAGCGCGTCGCCGTCGCAGTCGTCCGCGATCTCGTCGACCGCCATCGTGTTCCCCGAGGTCGCGCCCTTGTGCCAGAGCTCGTTCCGCGAGCGGCTCCAGAACCACGCCTCGCCCGTCTCGCGCGTCCGGTCGAGCGCCTCGTCGTTGGCGTACGCGAGCATCAGGACGCGTCCGGTCACGGCGTCCTGGACGATCACGGGCACGAGATCGGTCACCGGATCGCCCATCCCGCCTCCCTCAGCTCCGCCTTGAGCTCCGGCAGCCGGTCCGGCCGCTCGTGGACGATCGACGCGACGAGCGCCGCCTCGGCGCCGGCCGCGAACGCGTCCGCGAGGTGACTCGCCTCCCCCGCCCCGCCCGACGCGATCACGGGTACGTCGACCGCATCGGCGACCGCGCCCGTCAGGTCGAGGTCGTAGCCGGCGCGGGTGCCGTCCGCGTCGATCGACGTGAGGAGGATCTCGCCCGCGCCGCAGTCGACCGCCTCGCGCGCCCAGTCGACGGCGTCGCGACCGCGGGGCTCGCGGCCCGCGTGCGTGACGACCTCGCCGGCCCGCGCGTCGATCGCCACGACGACGGCTTGCGACCCGAACTCCACCGCGAGCGTCGTCAGGATGCTCGGCTCGTCGAACGCGGCGCGGTTGATCGCGACCTTGTCGGCACCGGCGAGGAGCAGCCCGCGTGCGTCGTCGACGCTTGTCACGCCGCCGCCGGCGGTGAACGGGATGGTCAGCTCGTCGGCGGCACGGCCGATCACGTCCAGGATCGGGCCGCGGCCCTCGAGGGTCGCGGTGATGTCGAGGAACACGAGCTCGTCCGCGCCGAGCTCCGAGTAGCGGCGCGCGAGCTCGACGGGCTCGCCCATCTCGCGGAGGTTCCGGAAGTTGACGCCCTTCACGACGCGGCCGTCCGCGACGTCGAGGCACGGGATCACGCGCTTCTTGACCATCGCATGAGGTTCTCGAGGACGCGCGCGCCGGCTGCGGCGCTGCGCTCCGGGTGGAACTGGACGCCGGCCACCGGGCCGGACTCCACGGCCGCGACGAGCCGGCCGTCGTGGTCGACGGTCGCGATCGTGACGCCGTCGTCCGCCGGCGACGCGGCAAAGCTGTGCGCGAAGTAGACGTCCTCGCCGTCGAGGCCGTCGAGCACGGTGCTCGCCCGCGTCTTCGCCAGCGTGTTCCAGCCCATGTGCGGGACGCGGCGGGCCCGGACCCGCGTCACCGGTCCCTCGAGCAGGCCGAGCCCCACGCCTCCCTCCTCGCTCGCCTCGAACAGGAGCTGCATGCCCACGCAGATCCCCGCGACCGGCCGCCCCGCCTGGACGCGCGCCCACAGCGCGTCGTCGAGGCCGTTGCGCGCGAGCCCGGCGGCTGCGCTCTCCACGTGCCCGACGCCGGCGATCAGCGCGAGCGGCGCGTCGCGCACGGTGACGGCGTCTGTCGTGACATACGGCTCCACGCCGGCGCGGGCAAGGGCCGACGAGAGCGAGCGGAGGTTGCCGGCGCCGTAGTCGGCGATCGCGACCCTCACGCGGCGCCCTTCGTCGAGCGGATCCCGGTCTCGGAGACGGTGACGGCCTGCCGGAGCGCCTGCCCGAGCGCCTTGTACGCGGCCTCCGCGACGTGGTGGTCGTCGCTGCCGGCGGCCTCGACGTGGACGGTGCAGCCCGCCTCGATGGCGAACCGCTCGAGCGCGTGGGCGAGGAGCGACACCGCGAGCGCGCCGACGCGGTCTCCGCCGAACGACAGCGCGATCTCGGCGTGCGGCCGGCGCACGAGGTCGACGGCCGCCGTGGCGCGCGCCTCGTCCATCGGCACGACGGCGGAGCCGTAGCGCGTCACTCCCTCACGCGTGCCGAGAGCCTCGGCGAGTGCGGAGCCCAGCGCCGCGTGGACGTCCTCGACCGTGTGGTGGTCGTCGACGTCGAGGTCGCCGGCCGCGGCAAGCTCGAGGTCGAAGCCCGCGTGGAATGCCAGCAGCGTGAGAAGGTGGTCGACGAAGCCGACCCCCGTCTCGACGCGGTTCCGCCCCGTGCCGTCGAGCGATAGCGTCAGCCGCAGCGCGGTCTCGGTCGTCGTTCGCAGCACGGTCGCCTCGCGCCCCGTCGACGATCCCGGCTCCGCGCCGAGCGCGCGAAGCAGCACGTCGTTCTCGCTCGGCCGCAGGATGCTGACGCGGATCCCGTCCGGGAACGCGCGCACGACGATCCCCTGCGCCTCGAGGCGCTCCGCGAGCGGCTCGTCGGTCTTGAGGAACACGAAGTTCGTGGCGGTCGGCTCGACGGCGTAGCCGGCCGCCGTGAGCGCCGCCCGCACGCGCTCGCGCTCGCCGACGGTCGTCTCGACGTCGCCCAGGCGCGGGTCGCGGAGCGCGGCTGTCGCGATCGCGGCCGCGGGCCCGGCGATCGGCGCGGGTGCCCGTCGCTCGGTGAGGAGCGCGGCGGTGTCGGGATGCGCGAGTGCGTAGCCGACCCGCAGCGACGCGAACCCGAATGCCTTCGACATCGTGCGCAGGACGACGAGGTTCGGAAGCTCGTCGACCCACGGTGCGCACGAACGGGCGCCGTACTCGACGTACGCCTCGTCGGCGACGACGATCGACCGCGGCGAGCGCGCGGCGAGCGCCGCAATCTCCTCCGGCTCGACCCACGTCCCGGTCGGGTTGTCGGGATTGCAGACCCAGTGGAGCTCGGCCTCGGCTCCTGCCGACACGAGCTCCGCTCCGCGCCCGGTGCTCGCGATCCGGTACAGCGCATAGGTCGGGGCGTCGATCGCGGCGCGCTTGCCGGGGCCGAGGAAGACCTGCGCGAGAAGGAGAATCAGGTCGTCGGCGCCGGCACCAACGACGATGTTCGCCGCGGTGAGCCCGACGTACGACGCGGCCGCCTCGCGGAGCTCCCGGTACGTCCCGTCCGGGTACTCGTTCAGGCGGGCCATGCTCTGGGCGAGCGGAACCTGCGGCACTCCCGGGAGCGCGGGGGTGTTCTGATCGAACTTGAGCACGGCCTCGCGCGGGACCCCGTGACGCACGGCGACCTCGTCGATCGCGGGCGCCCAGGCGTACGGCTCGAACCCGGGGCCGACCGGCTGCGCGACCTCGCGGGCGATGCTCATGCCGCAGCCGCCGCGTGCAGCGGAAGGCCTTCGGCCCGTGCGAGCGGGACGATCACGTCGGCTGCTGCGCGCGCACCCTCGGGCGTGGCCGTGACGACCTGCAGCGGCTTGAGGAACGCCTCGATGCCGAGCCCGCCCGTCGACCGCGCGAGCCCTCCCGTCGGGAGCACGTGCGTCGCGCCGGCTGCGTAGTCGCCGACGACGGACGAGCACCCGACGAAGATCGAGCCGGCGTTCCGAATGCGAGGAAGGACCGCCTCCGGGTCGGCGACGTGGAGCTCGAGGTGCTCGGGCGCGTAGGACTCCGAGCGCTCGATCGCGTCGGCGAGCGTCTCGACGCGCTCGACGCGGACGTTCTCCGAGTCGGAGACGAGCGCTGCGACGCGGTCAGCGAGCACGCCGTCGTCCGTGAAGAGGATCGCCTCGCTGTCCGGGCCGTGCTCGGCCTGGGCAAGGAGGTCGGACGCGACGCGCTCGGCGTCGGCCGCGCCGTCCGCGACGACGACGACCTCGCTGGGGCCGGCGGGCAGGTCGATCCGGACGCGACTCGAGACGAGCAGCTTCGCCGCCGTGACGTACACGCTGCCCGGGCCGACGATCGCGTCGACGGGGTCGATCGTCTCGGTGCCGTACGCGAGCGCCGCGACCGCCTGCGCGCCGCCGATCGCGTAGACCTCCTCGATCCCCAGCTCGCGGGCCACGACGAGGGTCGCATCAGCGGGGTTCGGTGTCACGACGGCGAGTCGCCGGACGCCGGCGACGAGCGCCGGGACGGCGGTCATGACGAGGGAGGACGGTAGCGGCACGCGTCCACTCGGGACGCAGAGCCCGACGGCGTCGAGCGGCACCCAGCGACGCTCCGACACGATTCCCGGCGCCGCCTCGACCGAGGTGTCGGCAGGCCGCTGCGCCTCGTTGAAGGTGCGGACGGCAGCGATCATCCGACGGATCGCCTCGAGCACGTCGTCGTCGGCCTGCGCCTCGGCGATCCGCCTCGGCTCGACGCGAGGCCCTTCGGCTCGCTCACCGTCGAGTCGCTGCGTCCACTCGCGGATTGCGGCGTCGCCGCGCTCGCGGACGTCCGCGACGATCGGCGCGACCGCGACGAGCGCATCGTCGAGCGCCCTGCCTCTCACGAGACGAGCCTCTCGATCGGAAGTACGAGGATCGACGTCGCGCCGGCGTCGCGCAGGACCGGAAGGAGGTCCCAGACCTCACCTGCGTCGACCGCGGCATGGATGGCGATCTCGCCCTCGTCGGCGAGCTGGAGGACGGAGGGGGCGCCCATGCCGGGAAGGACGGCGCGGATCGCCGGAAGGTCGTCGACGTGCGCGTTCATCATCACGTAGCGGCGTCCGCGGGCGGCTACGACACCGGAGAGCATCAGCTCGAGCCGGTCGACGAGATCGCGCCGGGCCTCGATCGCGGCCGTGCCGCCGATGAGGACGGCCTGTGACTCGAGGAGCGTGCCGATCGGGCGCAGGCCGTTCGCGTCCATCGTCGAGCCGGTCGAGACGAGATCGACGATCGCGTCGGCAAGCCCGAGCCGCGGGGTCGCCTCGACCGAGCCCGAGACGGGCACGAGCTCACAGGTGACGCCGCGCTCCGACAGGAGGCGTGCGGTCGACGCGGGGTAGGCCGTCGCGACGCGGAGCCCGTCGAGGTCGGCGATCGCCTGCTGCGACGCGTCGAGCGGCACGGCGGCGTCGAGTCGGCAGCGGCCGAAGCCGAGCTCGGCGAGCGTGGCCACGTCCGCATCGGCCTCGGCGACGAGGTTCACGCCGGTGATCCCCAGATCGACGACGCCGTCCTGCGCGTACTCCGGGATGTCGCTCGGGCGCACGAGGAGCAGGTCGACGGGCGCATTGGCACACGGCACGACGAGCGATCGCTCGGTTACCTCGAACGAGAGCCCGGCATCCGCGCAGAGCCGCAGCGCCGGCTCGGCGAGACGGCCCTTGGCCGGGACGGCCAGCTTCAGGCGGCCGTTCTCGCCTGCGCGCGGAAAGGCCGCGCTCATCGCCGCCGTCTCCGCTTCACGCGGTCGAGAACGAGGCGATAGCCGCCCGTCCCCCGGCGGAGCCACTGCGCCACGCGGGTGACGGTCGCCGTCGACGTCGGCACGCGCTCTGCGATCTCGACGTACGACGCCCCTTCATCGAGAAGGAGCACGATCTGCCACCGGTGCGCGAGCGCTTCCAGCTCGGGGAGGGTGCAGAGGTCGCGCAGGAAGCGCTGGGCCTCGTCCGGAGACCGAAGGGTGAGGATCGCGTCCGCCAGCTCCTCGAGCCCGGAGACGTTCTCGATGGGTGGTGCGGGGGTGGTGGCTACCTGTCGCGCCATTGGTTGATCATGTTAGCATGCTAGCGTGCTAGCACGCGACTTCGAAGTGATCCCCGCGATCGACGTCCTCGCCGGACGCGTGGTGCGTCTGTCCCGTGGACGGCGCGAGGACGTGACGCTCGAAGGCGGCGACCCCATCGAGCTCGCACGGCGCTACGACGCCGAGGGCGCCGTCCGACTCCACCTCGTCGACCTCGACGGCGCGTTCGACGGCGTCCCCTCCCCCACGCTTCTCGAGCGGGTCGTCGCCGCCGTCGGCCGCCCCGTCCAGATCGGCGGCGGCTACCGGTCGCTCGAGGCGGTCGCGGCGGCACTGGCCGTCGGCGCGGACCGTGTCATGGTCGGCACAGCTGCCCTCGCGCCCGGATTCCTCGACGAGGCGGCCGCACGGTTCGGCGACGGCCTCGTGGTAGCAGTCGACGTGCGTGACGGGCGCGTCGCCGTCGACGGCTGGACGCGCGAGTCGGACACGGGTGCCGCCGAGCTCGCGGGGCGGTGCGCCGGTGCGGGCGCGCGGCGGCTGCTCGTGACGAGCACGGCCCGCGACGGCTCGCTTGCCGGGCCGGACGTGGCCCTCCTCTCCCAGGTGCTTCCGGCCGGACTGCCGGTGATCGCGGCCGGCGGGGTCTCGACCCTCGACGACCTGCGCGCGCTGCGCGATCTCGGATGCGAAGGGGCGATCGCCGGCAGCGCGCTGCTCGCGGGTCGGTTCACGCTGCCGGAGGCGCACGCGGCGCTCGCCGAGGGCTGAGCCGCCCGGAAAGGCGTCGCGGCAGGTCAACGTCGGTCTGGTCGCCGCTCGGAGTTGCCGGCGGGCGGACGGACGCGACGGCATCGGCGGGCACCACCGTGACGAAGCTGACACGAAGACGGCACACAGCCGTGCCGGAATCGCCGATAGCGTGACTTCAGGGACACCGGGGTGCCCCCGGGGGAGGTTGGGGGCGCGGGCGACGCGGACGGCGCCGTCGACCAGGCGACTACGCTCGGCCGATGTCGATCCGCTTCTGCGACGAACGGGGAGCCCACGGCTTCTCGTGGATCGCCGACGACCCGATGACGCGGACGTCCCACGCGCTCGCGGCGGCGGGACAGGTCTGGATCGTCGACCCGGTCCGGCATCCGCCGGCCCTGGAGCGCGCGATGACGCTCGGCACGCCGGTTGCGGTCCTCCAGCTTCTCGACCGACACAACCGTGACTGCGCCACGATCGCAGCCGAGCTCGGCATCCCGCACCTCGTGGTACCGGATGCGCTTCCCGGTACGCCGTTCGAGGTCGTCCCCGTGCGCACGGCGCGCGGCTGGCGCGAGATCGCGCTCTGGTGGCCCGCGGAGCAGACCCTCGTCGTCGCCGAGGCGGTCGGGACGAACCCGTTCTTCACTGGCGGGCGCGAGCCGGCGGGCGTCCACCTACTGCTGCGCCTCGCGCCACCGCGCGAAGCGCTCGGGCGGTTCGAGCCCGAGCACCTGCTGTTCGGGCACGGCGAAGGCTTCCACGGCGTGGAGGCGAGCACGGCCCTCGGCACGGCACTCGTGGGCGCCCGCACCGGTCTCATCCACCTCGTGCCGCGGATCCCCGCCTTCGCGATCGACGCGTACCGGCGCCGCCGCTGACCGCGGGACGCCGGCGTCAGGCCGTGAGCGCGGCCGGACGGAGGAGCGTCGCCGGCCGTCGGAGCCCCGCCTCGCGCGCAGGCGGATTAAGGGGCTCCGAGAGCGGCGGTGCCCCGAACGAACGCCGCACCTGACGCTCGGCCGGCGAGCCGTAGGTCGTCGTCCGCTGCCGCGGAATACGGCCGGCGGAGCGGATCAGCGCCTCCATCGCTTCCGGCGGCATCTCCTGCCCCCACTCCGAGCCGGCGGCCCGCGAGATCGACTCGTTCATGAGCGTCCCGCCGAGGTCGTTCACCCCGGCTGCGAGCGCCTGCCGGACGCCGTCGGGGCCGAGCTTCACCCAGCTCACCTGGACGTTCGGGACGACGGGATGAAGGGCGAGCCGCGCGACGGCGTGGACGAGGAGCGCCTCTCCGAACGTCGGGCCGCGCCGGGCGCGCCCCTTGAGGTAGATCGGTGCCTCCATCGGGACGAACGGCAGCGGCACGAACTCCGTGAACCCACCGGAGCGACGTTGTTGCTCGCGCGCTCGAAGCAGGTGCCGCGCCCAGTGCACCGGCCGCTCGACGTGGCCGAACATCATCGTCACGTTGGAGCGGAGCCCGACTCTGTGGGCCGCGTCGTGGACCTCGAGCCACTGGGCTGTCGTCACCTTGTCGGGGCAGATGACCGCGCGCACCTCGTCGTCGAGGATCTCGGCCGCCGTGCCGGGGAGCGAGCCGAGACCGAGGTCGCGGAGCCGCGCCAGGTATGTCACGAGATCGAGCCCGAGGGTCGCGGCCCCCTGCCAGATCTCGAGCGCGGAGAATGCGTGCACGTGGATCTCGGGCACGGCGGCGTTGATCGCCTCGACGACGCTCGCGTAGTAGTCGCCGGTGAACGCCGGATGGATCCCGCCCTGGAGGCAGACCTCGGTGGCACCGCGCTCCCACGCCTCGCGTACGCGGCGCACGATCTCGTCGTGCGGGACGAGGTACGCGGGGCCGCGGAGGTTCTCGGCGAGCTTGCCCTTCGAGAAGGCGCAGAAGCCGCAGCGGAAGTAGCAGACGTTCGTGTACTGGACGTTCCGCGTGACGACGTACGTCACGTCGTCGCCGCACATCTCGCGCCGAAGCCGGTCGGCTGCCGCGAAGACCCGCTCGCGCTCGCGTCCGCGCGCGGCGAACAGGCGCACGAGCTCCTCCTCCCCCAGCTCGGCGCCGGTGAGCTCGAGCGGAGCGGCGTCACGCCCGACCACGAACGGGACGGCGACGGGCGCGCCGGGCGCCCAGTGATCCTCGCGGGCGAGCCCGTGGGCGTCGGCGACACGCCGGATCGCGGGCGCGACCGCCGGATCGGCCCAGCGGTCGAGGTCAGCGATGTGCTCGGGGTAGAGCGGGAGACGGGGCGCCAGCTCGAGCCCGCGGGATCGGCACGCCTCCCGAAGGCGGTCGACGGCCGGCCACGGCGCCTCGGGATTGACGTGGTCGAGCGTGATCGGCGAGACGCCGCCCCAGTCGTCGATCCCCGCGTCCAGGAGCAACGGAAAGTCGTCGTAGGCGAGGTTCGGCGGCGCCTGCACGTGGACGTCCGGACCGAGCACGATCCGGGCGACGGCAACCGACCAGAGGTGCTCCTCCAGCGGCGCGTCCGGATGCTCCGCCATCCGCGTCCCCGGCTTCGCACGGAAGTTCTGGACGATCACCTCACGGAGGTGCCCGTGCTCCTCGGCCAGCGAGCGGAGCGCGAGAAGCGCGTCGATCCGCTCCTCGCGGGTCTCGCCGATCCCGACGAGGATCCCGCTCGTGAACGGGATCGACAGCTCGCCCGCGCGCCGTATCGTCTCGAGCCGCCGCGCCGGGACCTTGTCCGGCGACGCCCAGTGCGGGCCGCCGCGGACGCCGGAGCCGCTCCGCCGTGCTCTCGAGCATGATCCCCATCGACGCGGCGACCGGGCGGAGCAACTCGAGCTCCTCGCGCGACATGACGCCTGGGTTGAGGTGCGGGAGAAGGCCCGTCTCCGTGAGGACGCGCTCCGCGCAGCGCGCGAGGTACTCGAGGGTGCTCCCGCAGCCGAGCGCCGCCAGCTCGTCACGCGCAACGCGGTAGCGCGCTTCGGGCCGGTCGCCGAGCGTGAACAGCGCCTCGGTGCACCCCGCCCCGGCGCCCGCGCGGGCGATCCTTAGGACGTCCTCCTCGGTCACGTACGCACGCTCGCCACGACGCGGCGGGCGCGCGAAGGTGCAGTAACCGCAGACGTCTCGGCAGAGCGTCGTCAGCGGGATGAAGACCTTCGGCGAGTACGTGACGATCGTCCCGGCGCGCAGGCGGCGCGCCTCGGCCATCAGGTCGTTCAGGGAAGCGTCGAGAAGCTCGGAGACGAGGTCGGCCATCGGCGTGAAGTTGTCGCCGGGCGGTCTCCTCGCCCCGGAGCGGAGAGCATACGGAACGGCGCGCTCGGCCCGTCGACCTGCCTCCGCCGCCGTACCGCTACGGCCGAAGCCCCAACCTCCCCCAGGGGCACTCCCGTGTCCCTGATGTCACGGTATCGGCGATCGCGTGCCGGAAGTGCGCCGCGATCGTGCCGTCTTCGTGCCGTCTTCGAGCCGTCTTCACGCGTTTCGGGGCGAGGTCGTGCCGGTCCGGGCGGGTCCGCATTCGGGCAGGGCGCCAGCGTGCCCGAAGCCGGGCAGGTCCGCCCACGCGATCGCCCTCTGAGAAGCGCTTGCGCGGCCCCGGCGACCGCGCACACGTCAGCTAGGACGCGCGATACCCCCAGAGCCCGCCGAAGCTCCGCCAGGCGTTCTTCTGCCAGCGCTGGAGCAGCATCTGCTCGATCGGGAAGTGGTCGCCCGGCCCGGTCTTGATGAAGATCCCGGGGATCATGAACGGGTTCTTCGTCAGGTTGAGCGACGAGACCGCCTTCACGAGCGAGTCGCGGGTCGGGCTCTTGCCGGCCTTCTTCAGCGCCTCGACGAACGTGTAGGCGACCGCCATCCCGTAGACGTGGTACGGGTCGTTGGCGTTGGCGCCCGGCGCGTAGCGCTTGAGGATCTGGCGGTAGAGCTTGACGGCCGCGTCGTTCGCCCACTTCGGATCGGTCGGATCCTTGAGGAAGACGCCGGAGATCGATGCGTCGACGACCTTGTTCGTGCCGCCCTCCGACGCGATCCCCATCACGTTCGATGCCGACGACACGATGTTGTTGATCACGAGCTTCGGCCGCCAGCCGAGCTTGTTCGCGTAGACGTACGCCTGGATCGCGAACTTGCCGACGGCGAAGATCGCGAACGTGTCGGCGCCGGACGCCTTCAGCTTCGCGACCTGGGACTGCACGTCGGACGAGTTCGTCGCGTACGGCTCGGCGGCGATCACCTTCACCTTCGACCGCTGCAACCCGCGCTTGAGGCCGTTCAGGAGATCCTTGCCGTAGTCGTCGTCCTGGAAGAGCACGGCGACCCTCGCGCCCGGGCGCGTCCGTGCGAGGTACTTGCCGTACACCCAGCCCTCGGCCTGGTAGCTCGGCTGGAACCCGATCGCACCCGGGTACTGCGCGGCGTCGCGGCCGAGCGTCGTCGAGCCGGACGCGGCGAAGAGCTGCGGGACCTTGTTCGCGCTCAGGTAGTCGCGGATCGCGAGGTTGTTGTCGGTCCCGATCGCGTTGAAGATCGCGAAGACCTTGTCCTGCTCGACGAGCTGCCGCGTCAGCTGCACCGTCTTCGCCGACTCGTACTGATCGTCGAGGTACTTGAACGTGATCTTCCGGCCGTTCACGCCGCCGTTGGCGTTGACGTACTTGAAGTAGGCGTTCGCGCCGATCGTGACGGACGACACCGAGTAGTACGGCCCGGAGAGCGGCGTCGTCGCCCCGAGAACGATCTCCTTGTCGGTGATGCCGGGATCGGCCGTGGCCCTTCCCACGCCGGCCAGCGCGGCAGTCGCGCCGAGCGCGAGTACGAGTACGAGCGCAGACAGGCACAGCGCGAACGTCTTTCTCATCCGGTGGAGCTCCTCGAGGTCGGAGGCGAGCGGGTGAACGCTACGAGTCGCGGCGATGGTAGCCGCGACGTGTAAGGACTCTGAGACGTGCGACCAGGCCGGCGACCCCCATCGGCAGCACGAACATCAGGGCGATCAGCACGGCGCCGGAGACGACGGACGGCGCTCCCGGGGACTGCGAGACCCGCTGCGACCAGTCCGGGAGGAACTGGATGAAGATGGCGCCCGCGACCAGCCCGACGAGGGATCCGAGCCCGCCGATCACGACGCCGACGAGCAGGAGGATCGAGAGCGCGACCGGGAACGTGTCCGGATTGACGAACGTCGTCGCGATCGCGAACAGCGCGCCGGCTGCGCCCGCGTACGCGGCGCTGACGCCGAAGGCGAGCGTCTTGTAGCGCGGAAGGCTCACGCCCGACGACTGCGCCGCGGTCTCGCTGTCGCGCACCGCGCGGAGCGCGAGCCCCATCCGCCCCCGCAGAAGGAGCCAGGCCAGCACGTAGCCGATGAGCGCGACCGTCCAGCAGAGGTAGTAGAGCCAGTCGTTGAAGACGAGCTCCCGCCCGAGCACCGTGACCGGTGTCAGCGACGCCGTCAGCTCCGGCGTCCCGAAGAGGTTGATGCCGCTCCCACCGCCCGTGAAGCCCTCGAACCGCTTGATCACCGAGGGCATCGACACGGCGATCGCGAACGTCGCGAGCGCGAGGTACAGGCCCGAGAGGCGGAGCGCCGGGATGCCGAACAGGTACCCGAGCACGCCGGCGACGAGCGCCGCGATCGGGATCGTCCAGACGTCCTTCACCCCGTGGTCGGACATCAGGATCGCCGTCGTGTAGCCGCCGACCGCCATGAACGCCCCATGGCCGAGCGAGATCTGGCCGGTGTAGCCGGTGAGGATGTTCAGCCCGATGAGGGCGAGGAGGTAGATCGCGACGTAGGCGAACTGCTGCGCGCGGAACGCAGAGACGAACGACGGCAGCACGAACACGACGACCGCGAGGGCGGCGAACGCGACGAGCGGGGCGAGCGAGCGCGTCGACCTCATACCCGCTTCACCTCCGTGCGGCCGAACAGCCCGGAGGGCTTCACGAGCAGCACGACGAGGATCACGGCGAGCGCGACCGGGAGCCGCAGGTCGGCGCCGACGAAGTCGACGTACGTGCCGATCAGGTTCAGTCCGACACCGAGGATGAGGCCGCCGACGACCGCGCCGATCGGCGAGTCGATCCCGCCGAGGACCGCGGCGGCGAAGGCGTAGATGAGCAGGGCCGCCATCAGGTTCGGGTCGAGGAACAGGCTCGGAGCGGCGAGCAACCCGGCGACGGCGCCGAGCACGGCGGCCAGGCCCCAGCCGAACGTCAGCATCCACGTCACGCGCACGCCGACGAGCCGCGCCTCGGCCGGGTTGACCGCGGCGGCCCGCATCGCGAGCCCGACCTTCGTGTACTGGAAGAGCAGCCAGAGCGCGACGACGGTCGCGAGGACGACGCCGATCGTCCCGATGTCCTGGATCGAGATCGCGACGCCGGCGATCTCGATCGTCCGCGTCGGGAACGGGCTCTCCATCGCCTTGATCTCGCCGCCCCAGATCAGGATGATCAGCCCGTTGATGAAGAGCAGCAGCCCGATCGTGACGATGACGACGCGCAGCACGGACCCCTTCTCGTTCGGCCGGATGATCGCCTGGTGCACGACGGCTCCGCCGAAGAACGAGATCACGAGCGTGGCGACGAACGCCGGCCAGTACGACCAGCCGTGGTTCGTCGATCAGCGCCCAGGCGACGTAGGTCGACAGGGTCGCCATCTCGCCCTGCGCGAAGTTGATGACGCCGGTCGCGCGGTGGATGAGCACGAGCGCGAGCGCGAGCGAGGCGTAGATCGAGCCGGAGGCGAGACCCGCGACGACCTGCTGCATGAAGTCCGCCACGATCCTCCTCAGTACCCGAGGTAGCTCCGTCGGACCGACTCGTTCCGCTCGAGATCGGCGCTCGACCCGGCGACCGCGACCCGGCCGACCTCGAGGACGTATGCGTGCGAGGCGGTGTCGAGTGCGAGTCGCGCGTCCTGCTCGACGACGAGCACCGTCAGGCCGTCCTGCTCGTTCAGCTCCCGCACGATCCGGAAGATCTCGCGCACGATCATCGGCGCCAGGCCGAGCGAGGGCTCGTCGAGCATCAGCAGACGCGGCTTCGCCATCAGCGCCCGGGCGACCGCGAGCATCTGCTGCTCCCCGCCGGACAGCGTCCCCGCCTGCTGGTGCCGGCGCTCGGGGATCCACGGGAACCAGTGCGCGATCCGCTCGATGTCGGCCTGGAGGTTGCGCTCGCGACGGGTGTACGCCCCGAGCCGCAGGTTCTCCGTCACGGTGAGCTCCGTGAACGTCCCCCTCCCTTCCGGCACGTGCGCGATCCCGGCCCGGGCCACCGCCTCCGGCCCGCCGCGGAGCGGCTTTCCGTCGAAGGTGATCGTTCCCGACCGGCGCACGGTGCCCGAGACTGCGCGCAGCGTCGTGGTCTTCCCCGCCCCGTTCGCTCCGAGCACGGCGACGATCGCCCCCTCCGGGACCTGCAGTGTGATCCCGTGCAGCGCCTGCACCTGGCCGTAGCGCGCCTCGACGCCCTCGAGCTCGAGGAGGGCGCTCACTCGGGGTCCTCCTCCCGCTCGGGCGTCGGCTCCGCGCCGAGATACGCCTCGATGACGGCCGGGTCGGACTGCACCTGCGCCGGCGGGCCCGAGGCGATGCGACGGCCGAAGCTCAGGACGTTGACGTGGTCGGAGACCCGCATGACGAGGCTCATGTGGTGCTCGACGAGGAGGATCGTGAGGTCGCGCTCGTCGCGGAGCCGCAGCAAGAAGTCGCCGAGCGCCTCGACCTCCTCGTGGTTCAGCCCGCCCGCGGGCTCGTCGAGGAGCAGCAGCGTCGGCTCCGCCATCAGCGCCCGCGCGATCTCGACCCGCTTCTGCGTCCCGTACGGGAGCGCCGCCGCGGGGAGGTGCGCGCGGTCGGCGAGGCCGACGACGTCGAGCGCCTCGAGCGCCTCCTTCTCGCTCCCTTGCCGGCCGCGGGTGTGACCGCCGACGAGGACGTTCTCGAGCACGGTCATCGACTGGAAGAGGTTGATGTTCTGGAACGTGCGCGCGATCCCGCGGCGGACGACGCCGTGCGGCGGCGTGCGGAGAAGCGTCTCGCCGTTCAGCTCCACGTCGCCCTCGTCGGGCGAGTAGAGGCGGGTGATGACGTTGAAGGCGGTCGTCTTGCCCGCGCCGTTCGGCCCGATCAGCCCGGAGACGATCCCCTTCGCGACCTCGAACGAGACTCCGTCGAGGGCGACGATCCCACCGAAGCGCAGCGTGACGTCGCGGACGGAGAGAAGCACCGCGAGATCCTATGCGCGTTCCGGCCGGGCGGTCTACCGCCCGGCGCGGGACCGGCTACGGCAGCCGCGGCGCGCCGGCGATCGCGGCGCCGACCGCGCCGACGAGGAGCAGCGCCCCCGCCGCGACGAACGCCGACGTCACCTCGCGCGGCCGGTCCTGCCGACCGACGCGTGAGCCGAGCCCGCGGTAGACCTTCTCGACCGCGTCCGCGCTCTGCGCGTCGAACGACTCGGCGCCCGTGTACTCGGCGATCGCGGACAGCGTCTCGCGATCGGGCGGGACCGGGATCAGCTGCTCCTGCCCCGGCGGCCCGGCCATGATCGTCCCCTCGTCCGTGCCGAGGGCGATCGTGAAGACGGGGATGCCGGCGGTCTGCGCGCGCTGCGCCCCCTGCCCCGGGCTGAGCAGGCCGCGCGTCTGGGCGCCGTCAGAGAGGAGCAGGATCGACGCGAGCGACCGCCCCTTCTCGTCCTTGACCGGCGACGGCGCGGTCGTCCCCGTCTCGGCGGTCGCCGTCCGTGCGAGGTCCACCGCGCGGGCGAGCGCATCGCCGATCGCGGTGCCGAAGCCCGGGCCGAGGAGCGCGATCCCCTGGGTGAGCGCCTCGCGGTCAACGGTCGGCGAGACGACCACCTGCGCCTCGTCGGAGAAGGCGACGACGCCGATCCGCAGCGTGTCGGGCGAGCGTTCGAGGAAGGAGCGCATCGCGCGCTTCGCGGCAGCGAGCCGCGTCGGCTTCACGTCGGTCGCGCGCATCGAGCCCGACACATCCACGACGAGGACGACGCTCGCGCGCTCGTCGGGCGTCTTCACCGTGATCGTCGGGCGCGCGAACGCGACGCAGAGGGCCGTGAGCGCGAGGAGCATGAGGGCGGCGGGGACGTGGCGCCTCCACGTGTTGCGCTTCCCCGCCACGCCCGCGAGGACGCTCAGGTTCGTGAAGCGGACGGCGTACGCCGCGCGGCGGCGCTGCAGGAACCAGTAGCCGGCCGCGGCGAGAGGGACGAGCAGCAGCCCGAGGAGGAGCGCAGGCGCCTCGAAGCTCATCGTCCCGCCTTCGTGCAGAGCAGGTGGAGCTGGAGGAGCACGGGCATTCTCGGCGGGACGGAGGGCGCCACCGTGCCGACCGCCGTCACCGCCTGCCCCGCGGTCGT
Organism: uncultured Actinomycetes bacterium; assembly: GCA_963797805.1. Classification (GTDB taxonomy): domain Bacteria; phylum Actinomycetota; class Thermoleophilia; order Gaiellales; family Gaiellaceae; genus Gaiella. The sequence goes on from CAWCRC010000010.1 coordinate 89,220, forward strand.
GCGGCGGATGCGGACGGCGTTCAGGAGGGTCGTGCCCGGCTGCTCCTCGATGCGGAACGCGTACGCGCTCTGGGTGCCGAGGAGGCGCGTCCCGGCCGGGCAACGGCCGGTCACGCGAACGGATGCGCCCGAGATGAGACGGCGCTCGAGCACGCGGCGGTCGAGCGGCTTGCCCGGAGCGAAGGCGGTCATGTACCGGACGGACGTCTGACCGCGACCCCCGCCGCCCGAGGTCGGGACGCACCCGATGAACGGCCGGAAGGAGGTCGCCTTGCCGGCGCCGCCCGTGTAGACCGCGGTGAAGAGGACCGCGCGCCCGGTGGTCACCCCCGGCGAGACCGGTGCGCCGTTCTCGCCGCGGATCGAGACGTCGACGGCGCGGTCGGAGACCCGGGCGTCGATCCCGGCGACGATGTACCCGCGCAGCGGACAGCGCATCTCCCAGGTGACGCTGGGGACGCCGTCGCCCGACGGGGCGGGGATCGCGACCCACGGCCCGGGGACGGGGAGGCACACCTGGAGGCCCCGGCACTCATCCGCGGCGCGCGCCTCGCCTACGCCGCCGAGGAGCGCCGCGACGACCGCGATCCCGAGGAGCCCGAGGAAGCGCCGCGTCACAGGGCCCTCCGGAACCAGTGCGAGGAAAGCGCGCCGCCGAGGAGGAGCAGCACCGCGCCGCCCGCGGCGAAGGCCGACGTGACCTCGACGCGCTTCCGGTCGCTCGCAAGCCGCGTGCCGAGCTCCTTGTAAACGGGCTCGAGCGAGCCGGCACCGGGCGAATCGACGAACGTCCCACCGGTCGTGCGCGCGACCACACGAAGAGTTTGCGGCTCGGGCGGGACGACGACGCGCTGCTTCAGGCCTCCCGGCAGCGGCACCTCGACGACCGCCTGGCCGGTGCCCACCGCGACCGCGGAAACCGGGACGCCGAGCCGACGCGCGCGCTGGGCGGCGGCAAGCGGGCGGACCTCGCCGGACGTCTGCGCGCCGTCGGAGAAGACGAGGACGGCCGCCGGGGACCGCTCCCCCTCCGGCCTCGGCTTCTGAGCCTCCTCCTCGCGCTTGCCGAGGGCGATGTCGACCGCCCGTGTCACGGCGGTCCCGAGCGCGGTGCCCGAGCCGAGGCGCAGCTCGCGCAACGCGACCCGTGCCGCCTCGCGATCGAGGGTGGGCGGCAGCACGGGGTCCGCGGACGTCGCGAACGAGACGATGCCGACGGCGTACTGCGGCGGCACCTGGCCGAGGAACTCCTGCGCTGCCTCGCGTGCGGCGTCGAAGCGGCTCGGCTCGACGTCGGTCGCGGCCATCGAGCGGGACGTGTCGATCGCGAGGACGATCGTCGCCTCGTTCCGCTTCACGTCCCGCACCATGTGCGGCCGCGCGATCCCGACGACGAGCGCCGTCAGGGACGCGAGCACGAGGATCGTCGGCACGTGCCGGCGGAAGCCCGGCGACGACGGGACCAGATTGGGGACGAGGTCCGGATTCGCGAAGCGAGCGGCTGCCCGTTTTCGCCGGCGGCCGGACCAGACGTAGAGCCCGACGAGGAGCGGGATCGCGAGGAGCCCGAGCAGCGCGGTCGGCGACGAGAAGGTCATGCGCGCTTCCGCCGGACGAAGATCGCGAGGTCGCGGAGCCAGTCACGGTCGGTCGAGAGCGCGACGTGCGCGACGCCGGCGCCCGCCAGCTCACGCGAGACGGCCGCGCGCTCTTCGGCGGCGGCCGCCGCGAACCGTGCGCGGAGCCGACCGTCGTTCGTGTCGACCTGCAGCTGGTCGCCGCTCTCCGGGTCGACGAGCCACAGCGTCCCGGCGGGCTCCAGCTCCTGCTCGCGCGGGTCGCGCACCTCGACGGCCACGACTTCGTGGCGTCCCGCGAGCTGGAGCAGCGGTCGCCGCCAGTCGCGGGGACCGCGGAAGTCGGAGACGATCACGACGAGCGACCGCTGCCGCGCCGCGCCGGCGAGCCGCTTCAGCGCGTCGGCGAGCGTATGGCCGGGGCCGACCGCGCCCGAGGGCTCGTGCCCCTCGCGCAGGCCGAGCAGCAGCCCGACGAGCCCGGCGCGCCCCTGGCGCGGCGGGAGCACCCGCTCGGTCTCGCCGCCGAACCCGACGAGCCCGACGCGGTTCCCGCGGACCGTCGCCGCGTGGCCGATCGCGAGCGCGACGCCGAGGGCGACGTCGGCCTTGCGACGCTCCGCGGTGCCGAACGCCATCGACGGGGACGTGTCGAGGACGATCCACGTCACGAGCACCCGCTCGGCGAGGTGGACGCGCACGTGCGGCTCCGTCGTCCGTGCTGTGACGTTCCAGTCGATCAGGCGGACGTCGTCGCCGGGGACATACGGCCGCACCTGGGCGAGCTCGGTGCCGCGTCCGAGCAGCGCGGAGCGATGGTCGCCCGCGAGCATCCCGTCGACCCGACGCGCGATCGTCAGCTCGAGCGCCTTGAGCAGCGACTCGGGGACGGGACCCGGGCCGGGACGCGCCGGCGTTGGCTCGGCGCCGAGTGCCCGGAGGACTCTCATCAGGCTGCTGCGGGCCTCCCGAGCTCGAGGCGAGGCTGCGGCACGGCCGCGATCACGGCGTCGAGGACGTCGTCGGCCGAGCGCTCCTCCGCGAGCGCCTGGTACGTCAGCACGAGACGGTGACGGAAGGCGTCCTTCACGAGCGCCCGGATGTCGGCCGGGATGACGTAGTCGCGCCCGTGGACGAGCGCCAGGGCACGCGCGCTCTGGACGAGCGCGATCGGGCCGCGCGGGCTCGCCCCGTAGGCGACGAGGTCGGCCACCTCGTCCAGCCCGAACTCGGCCGGCTCGCGGGTCGCCGCCGCAAGACTCACGGCGTAGCTCACGAGGCCCGGGTCGACGTACACGCTCTTGACGGCAGCCTGGAGCTCCGAGAGTTCCGCGAGCGGCAGGATCTGCCGGACCTCGACCGGATCCTCGAGCGAGCGTCCGACGACCGTCAGCTCCTCGTCCCTCTCCGGGTAGCCGACCAGCACCTTGAGCATGAACCGGTCGACCTGTGCCTCGGGCAGCGGGTACGTGCCTTCCGACTCGATCGGGTTCTGCGTCGCCATCACGAGGAACGGCTCCGGCACCACGTGCGTGTCGTGCCCGATCGTCACCTGGTGCTCCTGCATCACCTCGAGCAGCGCCGACTGCACCTTGGCGGGCGCGCGGTTGATCTCGTCGGCGAGAAGGAAGTTGCAGAACACGGGGCCGAGGTCAGTCTCGAAGCCGCCCTGGTCGGGGCGGTAGATGCGCGTCCCGACGAGGTCGGACGGGACGAGATCGGGCGTGAACTGGATCCGCTTGAACGAGCCGCCGAGCACCGCCGCGGTGGTCTTGATCGTCAGCGTCTTGGCGAGGCCCGGCACGCCCTCGATCAGGAGGTGGCCACGGGCGACGAGGCAAACGAGCACGCGCTCGAGCATCTCGTCCTGGCCCGCGATCACCCGCTTGATCTCGACAAGGGCCTCCTCGAGGCGCGCACGGGACGCTTCGCGCTCGAGCTCGGCGACAGGGGCGTCGGGGGTCGCGGCCTGGGGCTCGCTCTCCGGTACGGTCATGTGCGCTCCTCGCGTCGAAGACGGACGGCGAGCGGCCTCGCGCGGCGCGCCCGTTGCCCGATCGTAGACGGACGGACCTACCCTGGTGTTGCGGGGTCGTTACGAGGCCCGCACGCACTCGCGGAGGTGCCGGTGCGTTTAGCATCGCGCCGTGGACTTCCGCGACACGCCGGAGCAAGCCGCGTTCCGCGACGAGGTCCGCAGCTGGATCGACGAGAACCTGCCCGCCGAGCTTCGCGGCCACCACGGCGGGGCGGCGCGGTTCGACGGCCCGGAGGTTCGCGCGTGGAGCCGCGCGCTCCACGAGGGCGGCTGGGTCGGGATCTCGTGGCCGGCCGAGTACGGCGGCCGGGGGCTCTCGCCCCGCTTCCAGGCGATCTACCTCGAGGAGGAGGCGCGCGCCGAGGCGCCGCCGCACGTCGGCGTGATCGGCCTCGGCATGGCGGGCCCGACGATCATCAGCCGCGGCACGGAGGAGCAGAAGGCGCGGTACCTGAAGCCGCTGCTCGCGGCGGACGAGATCTGGTGCCAGGGGTTCTCCGAGCCGGGCGCCGGCTCCGACCTCGCGGGCGTGCGAGCGTCCGCCCGGCTCGACGGCGACCGGTTCGTGCTCGACGGCCAGAAGGTCTGGTCCTCGTATGCGCACATCGCCGACTTCTGCATCCTCGTCGCCCGCTCGGACCCGGCCTCCGAGCGCCATGCGGGCCTCACGTACCTCATCGTCGACATGCACGCCCCGGGGGTCGACGTGCGGCCGCTCACCCAGATCACCGGCGAGGCCGAGTTCAACGAGATCTTCCTGAGCGGCGTCGAGGTGCCCCTCGAGAACGTGATCGGCGAGATCGGAAAGGGATGGGACGTCGCGATGACGACCCTCCTGCACGAGCGCGGGACGCTCGGCTTCGCCCTCGTTGCGCGCCTCGAGGTCCAGCTGCGGAAGCTCGTCGCGCTCGCCGCGGACCGCGGCGCGACGCCGACGCAGCGCGAGGCGCTCGCCCGCGAGTGGATCCAGCTCCAGGCGCTCCGCTGGACGGCGTACCGCTCGCTCAGCGCGCTGGAGCGAACCGGACTTCCCGGTCCGGAGGGATCGATCCTCAAGCTCCAGTGGTCGGAGGCGAACCAGCGCGTCACGAAGCTCGCGCTCGACCTCCTCGGTGCGGACGCCCAGCTGCTCCCGGGCAACGCACCGTACGACGGCTACTGGACGATCCAGCAGCTCCGCAGCCGCGGCAACACGATCGAGGCCGGCACGTCGGAGATCCTGCGCAACATCGTCGCCGAGCGCGTGCTCGGCCTGCCGAGGTCGCGGTAGGAGCGTTGGACCTCGCCTTCACCCCGCTGCAGGACGAGCTCCGCGCACAGGCGCGCTCGTTCCTCGAGGCGACCGAGTCGCCCACGTGGGCGCAGCTCGCCGAGCTCGGCTGGACCGGCGCGTCGGTCGCCGAGGAGCACGGCGGCGCGGGGCTCTCGTTCGTCGAGGAGGCCGTCCTCCACGAGGAGGCGGGGCGTGCGCTGCTCCATGCTCCGCTCTGGTCGACGTCCTGCCTGCTGCCGTTCCTCGACGGCGCGGATCAGGCGGCGGTGGCCGCGGGCGAGGCGAGCTGGACGCTGGCGCTCGGGCCGCTCGTGCCCGATCTCGACACCGCGGCGAACGTCGCCGTCGTGGGCGGCGACACGATCTGGCAGCTGGATGGGTTCGAGCGCGAGGTGCTCGCGACGAACGACGAGACGCGCCCGCTCGGGGTCGTCTCGGGCGGCGAGGCGGGACGCGCGCTCTGCTCGTCGGAGACGCTGCCCGCGCTCCGCGCCCGCTCGCTCGCGATCCTGGCGCTCGAAGCCGTGGGTGTCGGCTCGCGCGCGCTCGAGCTCGCGGTGGAGTACGCGGGGAGCCGCGAGCAGTTCGGCCGTATCGTCGGCACGTACCAGGCGGTCTCGCATCCACTCGCGACGTCGTACCTCGAGCTCGAGCTCGCCCGGTCGCTCTCCTGGTGGGCGGCGTGGTGCGTCGCGAACGACGACCCCGACGCATCGGTCGCGGCAGCGGCCGCGAAGTCGGAGGCGGCCGAGGCAGCCGTCGCCGCGTGCGAGCGCGCGATCCAGGCGCACGGCGGAATCGGCTTCACCTGGGAGCACGTGCTGCACCGGCTCTACAAGCGCGCGCTCGGCATCCAGTCCTGGGAGGCGTCGTCGGCGCAGCTCCGCGCCGAGGTCGCGAGTCACCTGCTCGATGGCTGAGCAACGATCCGACGGAGGAGGAGCCCGATGCAGGGCCTGATGATGGACTACCAGCTGAACGTCCCGGCGATCCTCCGCCGCGGCGACGAGCTCTACAGCGACCGCGAGATCGTCTCCCGGCTCCCGGACAAGAGCTGGCACCGGTACACGTACGCCGACTTCACGTCGCGCGCGAAGCGGCTCGCGGTAGCGCTCCGTGGCCTCGGCCTCGCTGACGGGGCCCGCGTCGCGACGCTGATGTGGAACCACCACGAGCACCTCGAGACGTACATCGGCGCGCCCGTGGGCGGCTTCGTCACGCACACCCTCAACCTCCGCCTGCACCCCGACGACAACACCTACATCGCGACGCACGCGGGGGACCGCGTGCTCGTCGTCGACAAGGTGCTCTGGCCGCTCGCCTCGCAGTTCGTCGACCGCGTGGGCTTCGAGCACGTGGTCGCGGTCGGAGCCGGCGACACGCCGGACGGGGCGATCGACTACGAGGAGCTGCTGGCGTCGGCCGACGAGAGCGCGTTCGTGTACCGCGACATCGACGAGCGCGCCGCGGCCGCGATGTGCTTCACGAGCGGCACGACGGGCCTGCCGAAGGGCGTCGTCTATTCGCACCGCGCGATCGCGATCCACGCGCTCACAGCGGGCTCGCTGCTCGGAATCACCGAGGCCGACACCGTCCTCCCGGTCGTGCCGATGTTCCACGCGAACGCCTGGTGCTTCCCGTTCTCCTGCACGTTGGTCGGCGCGAAGCAGGTCTTCCCGGGGCCGCACCTCGATCCTCAGAGCCTGCTCGACGCGTTCGTCGAGGAAGAGGTGACGGTCAGCGCCGGCGTGCCGACGATCTGGATGGGGATCCTGCAGGCGCTCGACGCGAACCCCACGGGCTGGGACCTGTCGCGGATGCGGACGATGACGGTCGGAGGCGCGGCGCCGCCGCGCGCGATGATCGAGGCGTTCGGCGAGCGCCACGGCCTCCACATCACGCACGGCTGGGGCATGACGGAGATGTGCCCCATCGGCACGATCTCGGGCGCTCCGGGCCAGGAACGCGGGCTCGAGCGGTCGGCCGCCTACGACAAGCGGGCGCAGCAGGGGCCACCGATCCCGTTCGTCGAGATCCGCGCGCGCGGCCTCGAGGGCCTCGTGCCGTGGGACGGGGAGTCGATGGGCGAGCTCGAGGTGCGCGGGCCGTCGATCTCATCCGCGTACTACGAGTCTCCGGACTCCGCCGACCGGTGGACGGACGACGGCTGGTTCAAGACGGGCGACATCGTCACGATCGGAAGTGACGGCTACGTCGAGATCCAGGATCGCGCCAAGGACCTCGTGAAGTCGGGCGGCGAGTGGATCTCGACGGTCGCCCTCGAGAACGCGCTGATGGGACACCCGGCGATCGCCGAGGCGGCCGTCATCGCGATCCCCGACGAAAAGTGGTCGGAGCGCCCGCTCGCGGTCTGCGTGCTCCGCGAGGGCGCGTCGGCGACCGACGACGAGCTGCGCGAGCACCTGGCCCCGAGCTTCGCGAAGTTCTGGCTGCCCGATCGCTTCGAGTTCGTCGACGAGATCCCGAAGACCGCCGTCGGCAAGTTCCGCAAGACAGCGCTCCGCGAGCGCTTCGCGAGCCCCGTCGCGGCGGAGCAGGGGTAGGCGATGGGGACGTTCGTCTCCGCCGAGCGTCGCGGCGCGGTCGCGCTCGTCACGATCGACAACCCGCCGATGAACGCCCTGTCGAGTGCGCTCCTCGAGGAGCTCGAGGCGGAGATCGACGCCCTCGACGCGGACGACGCCGTCCGGGTCGTCGTGCTCCGCGGCGCCGGTGAGCGGGCCTTTGTCGCCGGCGCAGACATCAAGGAGTTCCCGGCGCTCCGCGAGTCGGCCTCCGAAGGTGGCTCGGCACGCGGGATCCAGAAGCTCGGCCACCGCATGGACGCGGCGCGGACGCCGTTCGTCGCGGCGATCCGCGGCTTCTGCCTCGGGGGCGGGCTCGAGCTCGCGATGTGCTGCGACGTCCGTGTCTGCGCCGACGACGCGACGCTCGGACAGCCCGAGATCAAGCTCGGCCTAATCCCGGGCGGCGGCGGCACGCAGCGGCTGCCGCGGCTGGTCGGCGCGGGTCGCGCGATGTTCCTCAACCTGACGGGTGACTTCGTCGACGCCGAAACGGCGTACGCCTGGGGGCTCGTCGACAAGGTCGTCCCGGTCGCCGAGCTCGAGGACGTCGCGCTCGCGATCGCCGGGCGGATCGCGTCCCAGTCGCCGCACGCGGTCGGCGTGCTGCGCGAGCTCGCCCGGACGACGCGCGATCTGCCGCTCGAGGAGGGGCTGCGCAGGGAGGCCGAGGGCTTCGCCCGGTGCCTGCGCTCCGAGGACGGCGCCGAGGGCGTCGCCGCCTTCATCGAGAAGCGCGCTCCGACCTTCACGGGACAGTAGCCGGATGAAGGCGGTCGTCCTCGACGAGGGCCGGAACCTCGGGCTGCGCGACGTGCCCGAGCCGGAGGCGAACGACGACCAGGTCGTGATCGACGTGCGCGCGGCGGGCGTCAACTTCATGGACGTGCTCATCCGTGAGGGCCGCTACCCGCAGGGGCCGCCGCTCCCGTTCGTGCCGGGGAGCGAGATCTCGGGTCTAGCCCCCGACGGGCGCAGGGTGATCGGCTTCGTCCGGGCCGACGGGGGCGGGTTCGCCGAGCGCGCGGCCGTGGAGGCGGACTGGCTCTTCGACCTGCCGGAGCGCGCGTCGTTCGAGGAGGGGGCGTCGTTCCTGATGGCGTTCCTGACGGCGTGGATGCCGATGACGCGCCAGGTGCGGCTGCGAGAGGGCTCGCGGGTGCTCGTCACGGCGGCGGCCGGCGGCGTCGGCTCGGCAGGCGTGCAAGTCGCGAGAGCCCTCGGGGCCGCGGTCGTGGGCGCCGTCGGCTCGGCGGAGAAGCTCGAGCACGTTCGGGCGCTGGGCGCCGAGGCGGTGACCTACGACGAGCTCGGCGAGCTCGAGCCTTTCGACGCGATCCTCGACCAGGTCGGCGGGGAGCTCTTCGCGGCGGCGCTCGGACGGCTGCGGCCGCTCGGAACGATCGTCGGCGTCGGATTCGCCGGCGGCGGCTGGCAGCCGGTCGACCCGACGCTGCTCGTCGGGCGCAACGTCTCGGTCGCAGGCTTCTACCTCGGACGCCTGATGAAGCTCCGTCCGGAGCTCGTCCGCGAGGCGGCTGCAGAGGTCCTCGCCCAGTGGGCGGCGGGCGCCGTCGCGCCGGTCGTCGGCGCGACGTATCCGCTCGCGGAGGCCGACGCGGCGCTGCGCTCGATCGCGGAGCGGCGGTCGACCGGGAAGGTCGTCCTCGTCCCGTGAGGACGGCGCTCGTCACCGGCGGCGCGTCGGGCATCGGCGCAGCGCTCGTGGCGAGGCTCCGGCACGAGGGGTTCGAGGTCGAGTCGCTCGACCTCACGAACGGGTTCGACGTGTCCGACCCGGCCAATTGGGACGGGGTCGGCGCGGTCGACGTCGCGTGCCTCAATGCGGGCGTCCTCGGAGGGCCTGCCGACCCGACCGAGCTGACGCTCGAGGGCTATCACCGGGCGATCGCCGTCAACGTCGACGGCGTGGTCCTCGGCGTGCGTCGGCTCGCGACCGTGATGCCGCTCGGCGGGCGCATCGTGTGCACGGCGTCCCTCGCGGGCCTGACGAGTGTCCCGGACGACCCGGTCTACGCCGCGACCAAACATGCGATCGTCGGGTTCGTGCGGAGCGTCGCGCCGGCGCTCGAGTTGCGCGGGATCGCGATCAACGCGATCTGCCCAGGGTTCGCCGACACGCCGATGGTCGCGGGGACCGCGCGGGAGCGCCTCGCGAGCGCGGGCTTTCCGCTGCTGAGCGCCGACGACGTCGCCGAGGCGGTGTGGGTGGCGCTGACGTCGGGCGAGACCGGTCACGCCTGGGTCGTCCAACCGGGCCGGCCGCCGATCGACTTCCGCTTCCCCACGCTCCCGGGCCCTCGGCAGGGCGACGAGACGGTCGGCCTGCCGCCCCCGCTTTCCTGACCGCGCGCCGGGCGACGCACACGACGGGGCGAGCGATCCGTCTCAGAGACCGATCGGTGTCAACACCGACGTGTGCCAAGTCAGTGCCAACCGACCCACGCCGGGTCTGCGAACGCCAGTTGCCTCTATGGTGAACGGATGGGAAGCCCCAGACGCGATTGGATCGAGGGCGCGATCTACCACGTCTATTCGCGGGGGAGCAACCGCCAGGCGATCTTTCTCAACGAGGGCGATTACGTCGAGTTCCAGACGCTCTTTGCAAGCGCTGTCGACCGATACCGAATCGACTGCTTCGGCTGGTCGTACATGCCGAACCACTGGCACGGTGTCTTTCGATGCCCCAGTCGTGGACTGTCGCGCTTCATGCAGCACCTGAACCACCGCTACGCCATCCGCTTCGACCGGCGATGGGGTCGGACTGCCCACGTGTTCGAAGCCCGATTCGGCGCGGTTCTCCAACAGACCGAGGAACAGCTGCTCTGGACGCTGCGCTATGTCGTTCGCAATCCGGTCGAAGCGGGGCTCTGCGCGTCGCCGCACGATGCGCGCTGGACGAGCTTTCCCGCCACAGCGGGCCTCGTGCGTGCGCCCGCATACCTTTGCGTCGGGGAGATTCTCGATCAGTTCGGCGGCGATCCATACGAAGCACGTCGCCACTACGTCGACTTCGTGATCGAGGAGTACGAGTCGACGTGCGACAACGTGGCTACGTTCGAGCTTGCTGCCCGGGCAGCGCTCGCCGCCTGAAACACGGATCGAGTGTGGAGCAATCGGCACGGAATCGGCGCACGGTGGTCCTTGACCGACTTCGGTCTCTGAGACCGAACTGCGCCGTGCGCCACCGACGCCACGCCGCGACCGCCGCAGCGCCTTTGCCGCCTACGAGAACTGCCAGCCGTCGCCGTCGCGGAACGACCGCAGGATGCGGCGCGCGGCGGTCACCCGGTGTACCTCGTCGGGACCGTCGTAGATCCGGGCGGCCCGCGCGTTCAACGCCATCCGTGCGAGCGGCGTCTCGTCCGTCAGCCCGCGTGCGCCGTGCAGCTGCACGGCGCGGTCGATCACCCCGACGAGGACGTTGGCGGCGTAGACCTTGAGCAACGACACCTCGACGCGCGCCTCCGAGCCCTCGTCGATCTTCCGCGCGGCGTCCATCGTGAGCAGCCGGCACGCCTGGATCTCCGCCGCGGAGTCCGCGACCCAGTTCTGCACGGTCTGCTTGTCCGCGAGCGGCCCGCCGAACGCCTCGCGCTCGTTCGCGTAGCGGCACATGAGCTCGAACGCGCGCTGCATCTGACCGAGCCAGCGCATCACGTGGTGGATCCGACCCGGGCCGAGGCGCTTCTGGGCAAGGCGGAACGCCTCCCCTTCCCCGCCGAGCGCGTTCGCGGCCGGGACACGGACGTCCGTGAAGCGCACCTCGCAGTGCGTGTTCCACCCGCGACCGGCGTGGCCGAGGACCGGGACAGGCCGGACGATGTCGACGCCCGGCGTCTCGGCCGGGACGAGGACCATCGTCCCGCGCCGATGCGGCTCGGCGTCCGGGTCGGTGATCGCGAAGACGATCGCGAACCCGGCGCCGTCGGCCCCGCTCGAGAACCACTTGTGGCCGTCGATCACCCAGGCGTCCCCGTCGCGCACGGCCCGAGTGCGGAGCAGCGTCGGGTCGGAGCCGGCGACGTCCGGCTCCGTCATCGCGAAGAACGACCGCGTGTCGCCGGCGACGAGCGGCCGGAGGAACTCCTCCTTCTGCTCGTCCGTCCCGAACAGGTGAAGGATCTCCGCGTTCCCCGCGTCGGGCGCCTGGCAGCCGAAGATCAGCTGCGCGTACATCGAACGGCCGATCTCCTCGTTGAGACAGGCGTAGTAGAGGAACCCGAGCCCCGTCCCGCCGGCCTCCGGCGGCACGTGTGGCGCCCACAGCCCGTCCGCCCGGGCGCGCTCTCGCAGCTCCGCGAGGAGCGCGAGCGCGTCGTCGTCCTCGCGCTCGATCGCGACCTCGTTCGGATAGACGTGCTCGTCCATGAACGCGCGGTAGCGGCTGCGGGTCTCGAGGTACTCCGGGGGGAAGAGCGCGGTCACCTAGGCACTAGGATCGACGAGATGCGCGTCGGGTTGCAACTGGGATACGACGACCCCGCCTTCTGGGTCGGGCTCGCCGAGGAGGCGGACCGGTGCGGATTCCACTCGGTGTGGACGTCCGAGGCGTACGGCTCCGACGCAGTCTCGCCACTCGCGTGGGTCGGCGCACGGACGACGAACGTGAAGCTCGGCACCGCGATCATGCAGATGCCCGCCCGCTCACCCGCGACGACGGCTGCGACCGTCGCGACGCTCGATCTGCTCTCCGGCGGGCGCGTCCTCCTCGGTCTCGGCACGTCCGGCCCACAGGTCGCCGAGGGGTGGCATGGCCAGGCCTGGGGGAAGCCGCTGACCCGCACGCGCGAGTACGTCGGCATCGTCCGCACGATCCTCCGACGCGAGGAGCCGCTCGAGCACCACGGCGCCCACTACGACATCCCGTACTCGGGGGACGACGCGACCGGGCTCGGCAAGCCGCTCAAGCTGATCGTCCACCCGCCCCGCGCCGACGTCCCGATCTACCTCGCCGCGATCGGGCCGAAGAACGTGGCGCTCGCCGCCGAGATCGCAGACGGCTGGCTGCCGATCTTCTTCTCCCCGGAGCGCTTCGCCGACACGCATCTCCCGATGCTCGAGGAAGGCTTCGCGAAGCGGGGCGGCCGCCCCGAGGGCTGGGACCTCGCCGCCCACGTCCCGATCGTCGTCGCGGACGACGTCGCCGCGGCGCGGGACTTCCTCAAGCCGTTGCTCGCGCTCTACGTCGGCGGAATGGGCGCGAAGGGCCAGAACTTCTACACGCGGCTCGCGGTGCGCTACGGCTACGAGGAGGCGGCGGCGACGATCCAGGAGCACTACCTCGCCGGCCGGAAGAGCGACGCGATCGCGGCGGTTCCCGACGCCCTCGTCGACGAGGTCTCGCTCGTCGGCGACCGCGCGCGGATCGCCGACCGGCTCGCCGCGTTCCGCGAGGCCGGCGTCACGACGCTCGTGCTGCAGGCGCGCCAGCCCGAGGCGCTGCAACTCGTCGCGGACCTCGTGTGACGCGCCTCGCGTGACCCACGCGGTCGAGATCGACAGCCTGCGCGTCGTCCGGGGCGGGAACGTCGTCCTCGACGGCCTGACGCTCCGGATCCGCGCGGGGGCGGTCACCGGCCTGCTCGGGCCGTCCGGCTGCGGGAAGTCGACGCTGCTCCGGGCGATCGTCGGCGTCCAGATCGTCGAGGGCGGGACCGTGACGGTGCTCGCCCATCCTGCCGGCGCGCCCGCGCTCCGCACGCGCGTCGCCTACGCCACTCAGGCCGCGTCGGTCTACGACGACCTGAGCGTGCGCGAGAACCTCCGCTACTTCCGCGCGGTGCTCGGGGCGCCACCCTCGGACGTCGAGCGGACGATCGGCGAGGTGGGCCTCGAGGACCAGGCGGACGCCGTCGTCGGCCGGCTCTCCGGCGGTCAGCGCTCGCGGGTCTCGCTCGCGGTCGCGCTCCTCGGCACACCGGAGCTCCTCGTGCTCGACGAGCCGACCGTCGGCCTCGACCCGGTGCTGCGGGAGGACCTCTGGTCGATGTTCCACGGCCTCGCGGACACCGGGAAGTCGCTTCTGGTCTCGAGCCACGTGATGGACGAGGCGACCCGGTGCGACGAGCTCATCCTCATGCGCGACGGCGCGGTGATCGCCCAGGAATCGCCGGAGTCCCTCCTTGCCCGGACGGGCGCTGCCGACGCCGAGCAGGCGTTCCTCGCTGTCGTCCGTGACACCGAGACGGTGATCGCGTGACCGCCTCACGCCTTCTCGCGACGACGCAGCGCGTCCTCGCGCAGCTGCGCCGCGACCCGCGCACCGTCGCGCTGCTCCTCGTCGTGCCCCTCCTCCTGCTCTGGCTGCTCGAGCTCGTGTTCGACCAGCAGCCGGCGACGTTCGACCGGATCGGCCCGGCGCTCCTCGCGCTCTTCCCGTTCGTCGTGATGTTCCTCGTCACGTCGGTGTCGACGCTGCGCGAGCGGACGTCCGGGACCCTCGAGCGGCTGCTCTCGATGCCGCTCGGCAAGCTCGACCTGCTGTTCGGCTACGGGCTCGCCTTCGGCCTCGTCGCCGTCGTCCAGGCCGCGCTCGCCTCCGCGCTGATGATCGGCTTCCTCGGGCTCGACGTCGCCGGCCCGACGTGGCTGCTCGTGGCCGTCGCCGTCATCGACGCCGTCCTCGGCTGCGCGCTCGGCCTCTTCGTGAGCGCCTTCGCCCGCACCGAGTTCCAGGCCGTCCAGTTCATGCCGGCGATCGTGCTGCCGCAGTTCCTCCTCTGCGGGCTGCTCGTTCCGCGGGACGAGATGGGCGCCGTGCTCGAGGCGATCTCCGCCGTGCTCCCGCTCTCGTACGCGGTCGACGCGATGCAGCGCCTCACGCTCGAGCCCGACGTGTCGGGTCGGCTCGTGCTCGACATCGCGATCGTCGTCGGCTTCATCGCCCTCTCGCTCGGACTCGGCGCCGCGACCCTGCGGCGGCGGACGGCCTGAGCGGACAGAAGCGCGACTATCCTCGGTCCGTGCGCCGGCGCCTCTACCTGATGCGGCACGGAGCGGTCGCGTACTTCGACGACGCGGGCCGCCCCGTCGCCCCCGACGCCGTCCCGCTCACCGACGAGGGACGCGCGCAGGCGCTCGCCGCGCGCGAGCTGCTCGACGACATCCGCATCGACCGCGTGATCTGCTCGGGCCTGCCCCGGACGACCGAGACGGCGTCCATCGTCGCTCCCGACCGCGAGGTCGAGATCTGGCCGGAGCTGAGGGAGCTCATGGGCTCCAAGCTCTCCTCGATCCCGGCCGCCGAGCTCGAGGAGGCCTTCGTCCACGCGTTCCGCGGCGTCGTCCCGAACGAGAAGCGCTTCCTCGGCGGGGAGACGATCGGCGCCCTCTTCGATCGCGTCGTCCCCGCGCTCGACCGCCTCGTCGCGGACGAGGACTGGGACACCGTCCTCGTCGTCGCGCACGGCGCCGTCAACCGCGCGATCCTCTCGTACGTCCTCACCGGCGAGCGGATGTTCCTCGGCCGCTTCGAGCAGGCGCCGGGCTGCCTGAACGTCCTCGACGTCGGCGACGACTCGATCGTCCGCGCCGTCAACGTCGCGCCCGTCGACCTCGTCCACCGCTCGACGCGGAAGACGACGATGGAGCAGTACTGGGACGAGTACCGGCCGCAGGAAGCGTGAGGGCGGCTCGCGCCGCCCTCACTGCCGATCCCACCGAACGGGTCGGTCGACCTACGTCGACTTCGCCGTGTCGCACTTCAGCTTCGACACGGGCGTGAACGCCCCGTTGGTGAACTTGATGATCCGGAAGCACTGGATCGGCAGCTGGTCGGTCGCCACCCGTCTTCTGCCGGTTGCCGGGCAGGAGGAACTGGTTCGCCTGGTTCCAGTTCCTGTACGCCTTCATCAGCGACGCCCTGGTCGGGTTCTTCCCCGCGCTGTAGAGCAGCTCGACGAAGGCCTCCGCGGTGGCGACGCCGTAGTAGTTCAGGGCGTCCGTCACGCGTCGCCGACGGCGCGTACTTCGCCATGACCTGACTTGTAGAGCTTCATCGCCGAGTCGTTGTCCCAGGAGGGGTTCGCCGGGTCCTTCAGCGTACTGCACGGTGTACGTGCGGTCCACGAGGTCACCGCCGCCCGAGGTCCTGGCGAGCGTGAGGAACGCGTCCGTCGCCGAGACCTGCGTCGTGTAGATGACCGCGGGCGACCACCTGAGGGCGTTCGCGATCGCGTAGGTCTGGATCATGAACCGCGGCGTCGTGAAGATCACGAGGATCGTCGCGCCGGACGCACGAAGCCTGGCGACCTGCGCGCGCACGTCCGGGGCCGTCACCTCGTGCGCCTCCGTGGCGACGATGTTCGACGCCTTCCCTCCCAGGCCCTTCTTGAGGCCCTCGAGGTTCTCCTTGCCGAAGTCGTCGTTCTGGTAGAGGACGGCGATCTTCGCGTTCGGGCTGTTGTGGGCGATCGCCTGGCCGTAGATCCGCGACTCGTAGTCGTAGACGGGCTGCCAGCCACCCGTCCACGGGTACGCCTTCGCGTCGCCGAACACCGACGCGCCCGTCGAGACCAGGAGCTGAGGAACCTTCTGCGCGTTCAGGTACGGCCTGATCCCCTCGTTCACCGCGGTTCCGAGCGACGCCGACGACTGCGAAGACCTTGTCCTCCTCGACGAGCTTCCGCGTCAGCTGCACCGAGTTGGCCGGGTTGTAGCCGTCGTCGTAGTACTTGAACACGATCTGCCGGCCGTAGACGCCGCGCTTCCCGTCGGGCCCCTTCCGCGAGTTGATGTACGAGAAGTACGCCTTCATCGCAGGGGGGATCGTGCGCATAGAGCGACGCCGGCCCCGTCAGCGGGAAGGTCCCCCCGATGGTGATCGTCCGGGCGGTGACGCCCGTCTCCGACGAGGCGGACGTCGCGCTCGACGCCACAGCGCCGAGCATGACCGCGAGCGCCGCGGCCAAGAGCACGACCTTCCTCATTCCGACTCCTTCGTTGGAGTTGCCGAGTGGAGCGCGAGCCTAGCGGCCCGTCCCCGGTTTTTCCAGGGACTGAGACGGCGCGCGCGACGCTGGTGGTTAGCCCAGGCCGATCTCGCTCGCGAGGCGTTCCGCCTCGTCCAGCTCCTCCGCGAGAGCGTCGATCCCGCTGGCCCAGATCGCCGGGTCGGTGAGGTCGAGCCCGACGAGCTCCGCGAGCTCCTCGGGGGAGCGCGAGCCGCCCGAGCGGAGGAGCTCGAGGTACGGCTCGACCATCGAGTCGCCCTCCTGGACGTAGCGGCGGTAGATCGCGAGCGAGAAGAGGTAGCCGTACGCGTAGGCGTAGACGTACCCCGGCGAGCCCGTGAAGTGCGGGATGTAGCTCCACCACGGGGCGTAGCCCTCGACCGAGACCGAGTCGCCGAACAGCGCGGTCTGCGCCTCGAGCCACAGCTCGCCGATCCGCTCGGGCGCGATCTCGCCCTGCCCGCGGCGCTCGGTGTGCACGGCGTGCTCGAAGCGGTTCATCGCGATCTGGCGGAACGTCGTCGCGATCGCGTCCTCGATCCGGCCCGCGAGCAGGTCGAGCCGGCGGCGCGGGTCGTCCTCGTCTGCCAGGAGCCGCTCGAAGGTGAGCGCCTCGCCGAACACCGACGCGGTCTCGGCGGTCGTCAGCGGCGTCGACGAGTTGAACAGGCCGAGCGGCTGCGCGAGCACGCCGTGAAGGCCGTGCCCCAGCTCGTGCGCGAGGGTCAGGATCGAGCGGCGGTCGCCCGTGTAGTTCATGAGGATGTACGGATGGACGCCGGGCACGGTGGTCGCGCAGAACGCGCCCGTGCGCTTGTCCGGTCGCACCGGCCCGTCGATCCAGTTGCTCGTCGAAGAAGCGCGAGACGACCGCGCCCGCCTCGTCCGAGAAGTCCGAGTAGGCGTCGACGACGACGGCGCGCGCCTCCTCCCACGAGACCTTGCTCGTGTCCGCGGCGATCGGGGCCATTCGGTCGTAGTGATCGAGGCGGTCGAGCCCGAGCAGCTTCGCCTTCAGGCGGTAGTACCGGCGGGCGACGTCGTACCGGGACGTCGTCGCCTCGACGAGCGCCTCCACGGCCTCGTCCGTCGTCTCGTTCGCAAGGTTGCGCGAGGAGATCCACGTCGGGTAGCCGCGCAGCCGGTCGTCGATCGACTTGTCGAGCAGGATCGTGTTGAAGACGAACGTGCGGGTGCGGAGACCCGGGCCGAGCGCCTCGGTGATCGCCTCGGCAGCCGTCCGGCGCGCGTCGCGGTCGGGCTCGAACAGCCGCGCCATCGCCGTCTCGAGCGACACCTCGTCGTCGTCCAGCCTGACGCGCAGGGCGCCGAGCTGCTCCTCGTAGAGCCGTGACCAGGCGCCGACACCGGAGACGGACTTCTCGGTGAAGACCTTCTCCTCGGGCTCGGAGAGCAGGTACGGGCGGAACTTGCGGAGCGAGCGCAGGTGGTGGCGCCAGTGGTCGAGCGCCTCGTCCACGAGGACTGCCTCGGCGATCGCGTCGTCGACCGCGGCCCACTCGAGCGCAAAGAAGAGGAGCTGGGTCTCGAGCGCCGCCGCCTTCTCCTGCAGCCGCGCGACGAGCGCGCCGCGCGCGGGGTCGGCCATGTTCGTCGCGAAGAGAAGATGCGCATAGGTCAGCGGCCGTACGACCGCGGACTCGATGCGCTCGTGCTCCTCGACCGCCTCGGCGAGCGTAGCGGCGTCGAGCGAGCCGACCTTCCCGTGGTAGCGCTCGCGGAACGCGGCTGCGTCTGCCTCGGCCGCGGTGATCTCGGACTCGATGCGCGGGTCGTCGGGCCCCTCGTAGAGATCGCCGAGGTCCCACGCGACCTCCTCGGCGCCCGTCAGCTCGGTCGTCGCCATTCGGCGGAATCTATCTATAGAGCTCCTCTGGACGCGTCACGGGTACGCGGCACGCGAACCGCTCGCAAACGTAGACCGCCGGCTGACCGTCGACGAGCCCCTTGCCCATGAGCAGCGGCACGTCCTCCGACGGCCCGACGGCGACGACGGTGTCCGGCTGGAACGGCGCGAGCGCGGCGCGGGCGACCTCCGAGCCAACGTCCCCGACGATCGCGAGCTCGCGCGGCGGCGACAGATGGAGGTCGAGCGTGCACAGCGACCAGGCGAACGCTCTCGGGCACGCGCTCCATCGCCGGCGCGAGGAGGCGGAGGACGCCGGCACCCCGCTCGACCAGGGCCTCGTCGCCCCAGATGCGCCCCAGCCGGACGAGGACCGAGGCAAGCATCGAGTTCCCGGACGGCGTCGGATCGTCGTCGAGGTCCTCGGCCGGGTCGCGAGGCGCTCGCCGTCGTTCGGCGCGAGGAAGAATCCACCGCGCTCGGCATCCGCGAAGAGAACGACGGCGAGCTCCGCGATCCGGCGCGCCTCGAGCAGCCAGCGGACGTCACCGGTCGCGACGTGGAGCTCGAGCAGGCCGTGCGCGACGTTCGCGTGGTCGTCGAGGAAGCCCGGGCCGCTCACCCGCCCGTCGCGGATGCTCCGGAGGACGCGCCCGTCGTCGGCGCGCAGCGGCCCGAGGAGGAATGCGCCGAGCTCCTGCGCTGCGTCGAGCCAGTCGTCGCGCTCGAGCCTGCGAGCCGCCTCGGAGAGCGCGGCGAGGGCGAGCCCGTTCCAGGCGGCGATCGCCTTGTCGTCGCGAAACGGCTGCGGCCGCTCCGCGCGGACGGCGAGGAGCCGCGCCTTCGTCTCCGCGTCGAGCTCGCCGCGGACGATGCCGCGGCCGTGCTCGAAGGGCTCGAGCAGCGACGCGTCGAGGCCGAGGCCCTCCCATTCGGCCGGCGTCCAGGTGTACGTCAGCCCTTCGAGGCCGTCGGTGTCGGCGTCCTGAGCCGACGCGAGGCCGCCACCGGGGACGCGCATCTCGCGTAGCAGGTAGCCGATCGTCTCCTCGACGACGGTCCGGTACCGCTCCTCGCCGCTCACGACCCAGCCGTGGAGGTACGCCGAGGCGAGGAGCGCGTTGTCGTAGAGCATCTTCTCGAAGTGCGGGACGAGCCAACGCGCGTCGACCGAGTACCGGTGGAAGCCCCCGCCGACGACGTCGTAGAGCCCGCCCGCCGCCATCCCGTCGAGCGTGCGCCGAACCATGCCGAGCGCCTCCGGCCCGCCGCGACGGAGCAGGAGCTCGAGCGCCGACGAGGGCGGGAACTTCGGCGCAGCGCCGAAGCCGCCGAACGCGGGCTCGTAGTCGCGCGCGAGGTGCCGCTCCGCCTCGTCGAGGAGCGCCGGCGAGAGCTCCGCGTCGCCCGCGGTCAGCCGCGCCGCGCCGCCGAGCGCGTCGACGAGCTTCGCCGCCTGCGTCTCGAGGTCGTCGCGGCGCTCGCGCCACGCCTCGGCGACCGCCTCGAGGAGCTGGCGGAAGCTCGGGATCCCGTGGCGCGGCTCCGGCGGGAAGTACGTCCCTGCGTAGAACGGCTTGCCGTCAGGCGTGAGGAAGACGGTCGTCGGCCAGCCGCCCTGCCCGGTCATCGTGACGCAGGCGTCCATCGTCATGGCGTCGACGTCGGGCCGCTCCTCGCGGTCGACCTTCACGTTCACGAAGAGGTCGTTCATCACGCCCGCCGTGCCGGTCTCCGAGAACGACTCGTGCTCCATCACGTGACACCAGTGGCACGAGCTGTAGCCGACGGAGACGAGCAGCGGGCGGTCCTGCTCTCTCGCCCGGGCGAACGCCTCGTCCCCCCATGGGTACCAGTCGACCGGGTTCGCGGCGTGCTGGAGGAGGTACGGGCTGGACGATTCGGCGAGCCGGTTCATGCCCCCGTTCTTACCCGATCGCGCCGTTCTCTCCGACCGGCGGGTGTCGTATCGTCGCGCGCATGAGACGAACACCGATGT
The DNA here is from genome assembly GCA_963797805.1 of uncultured Actinomycetes bacterium. Classification (GTDB taxonomy): domain Bacteria; phylum Actinomycetota; class Thermoleophilia; order Gaiellales; family Gaiellaceae; genus Gaiella. Next base: position 109,534 of record CAWCRC010000010.1, read on the forward strand.
GGCTGGTCTTCGTCGGCGGCGCGATCACCGTCGTCGGCGTCCTCATCCAGGCGTTCACGATCGCGGCGTACGTCCGCGGAGCGGGCGAGGGCGCGCTCGACGCCCACGGCGGGTTCTCGACGCTCGTGCACGTCGGGCAGCTCATGATCGTGATCGGGGCGATCTGGGCCTGGTGGGGGAATTGGGGCGCCGTCGGACTCGCCGTCGCGTTCCTCGTAACGTGTCGTCGCGCAGCTCGCCTTCCTCGGCGACACCGAGGAGCCGGGCGGCTGGATCAACGGCCTGCACGGCGCGCTCGCGCTCGTCATCCTCCTCGTCGGCGCGTGGTGCTTCTCCCGCGGGCGGCGGGAGCTCGGCCTCGGCGGGGCGAGCACGGCGACCTAGGGCTCGGGAGTCGACGTCGGCGGCGTCGTCTCGGCGGCGTCCGTCCGGCGTCGCTTGCCGATGTACCAGCGGATCACCTCGACGCCCAGCGCGACCCCGATCGCGATCACGAAGCCGAGGAGCAGCCCCTTCCACGGGGCGTCCTCGAACGTCTTGCCGCCGACGTAGCCGAGCATCGCGGCGTACGTGCCCCAGAGGAGCCCGGCGCAGATGTCCGCGACGATGAACCGGCGCCACGTCATGCCGTGCGTGTAGCCCGAGGCGAAGGTCACCGCCGTGCGGCCACCCGGGATGAAGCGGGCGATGACGATGATGTAGAAGCCGCGCGTCTCGAGCTGGCGCTCCGCCCAGTCGAAGCCCTGGCGCGCCTTCTCGGAGCGGAAGAGCCGCTTGACCGTGTGCTCCCCGGCCCACTTGCCGATCGCGTAGCGAGATGTTGTCGCCGACGACGGCGCCGGCGCTCGCGCTGAAGGATCACCCCGAGCAGCCAGAGGTCGCCGCTCGAGGCGAGGTTCCCCGCGGTGATGACGACGCTCTCGCTCGGGACGACCGGGAAGAACGCGTCGATCGCCGACACGGCGAAGATGACCGACGTAGCTCCACCACGCCCCCGAGACCCAGTCCTTGAACTCGTCGAACACGACGGCTGCCATCGTCGCAGAGGCGCGGCACGCGATGATGGGCACCGTGCACCGGCCGCTCGAGGGGACGCGCGTGCTCGACGTGACGACGTCGATCGCGGGCCCGTACTGCGCGCAGATCCTGGCTGCGCTGGGCGCCGACGTCGTCAAGGTCGAGCGGCCGGACACGGGCGACGACGCGCGCGCCTGGGGCCCGCCGTTCTGGAACGGCGAGGGGACGATGTTCCTCTCGGCGAACGCGGGCAAGCGCTCGCTCGGGCTGTCCCTCCGTGACCCGCGCGGGCGCGACGCGCTCCTGCGCCTCGCCGACCGCGCCGACGTGTTCCTCCAGAGCCTGCGCCCCGGCCTCGCCGAGGAGCTCGGGCTCGGCCCGGACGTCCTCCGCGACCGCAACCCGCGGCTCGTCTACTGCTCGCTCGGCGCGTACGGCCACACCGGCCCGCTCGCCGGCGAACCGGGGTACGACGCGCTGATGCAGGCGGCCGGCGGCCTGATCTCGATCACCGGCGAGCCCGGGCGGCCGGGAGTCCGCGTCGGCTCCTCGCTCATCGACCAGGGCACCGGCACCTGGGCGGCGCTCGGCGTGCTCGCGGCGCTTCTCGAGCGCGAGCGCACCGGCGCAGGCTGCGTCGTCGACGTGTCGCTGTACGAGACGGCAATCGGCTACGTCGGCTACCACCTCGCCGGCTACCTCGCCGACGGGACGATCCCGACCGGCGAGGGGACGCGGTTCCCGATGGTGGCGCCCTACCAGGTGATGGCGACGCAGGACGGCGAGCTGCTGGTGGCAGGCGGCAACGACCGGCTCTTCCGCGCGATCTGCGACGTCGTCGGCCTGCCCGAGATCGTCGACGACACGCGGTTCCGGACGAACGCCGACCGCGTCCGCAACCGCGACGCCCTCATCGCGCTGATCGAGGAGCGTCTCCGCACCGAGCCATCGGCGACCTGGCTCGAGCGCCTCCGGGCCGCCGGCGTGCCCGCCGCTCCGGTCGCGGACATCCGCGACGTCGCCGAGTCGCCACAGACGGCGGCGCTCGGGATCCTCCAGCGGCTCGAGCACCCGCGGATCGACGACCTGACCCTGCCCGCGCTCCCGCTGTCCTTCGACCGCGAGCGCGCCCTCCATCCGAGCGCGCCGCCCGCCGTGGGCGAGCACTCGGCCGAGATCCTGCGCGAGGCCGGCTACACGGACGAGGAGATCGCCGAGCTCGCGGCCGCCGGCGTCACCGACGTGCCGAAGCGTCACCCGGCCTTGGTTAGGGCGTCGAGGGTCGGCGTGCGTATGCGGCCGGAGGCCGGCTTTGCCGGCCGGGAGGCCAAGCCCTCTGCCGTGACGCGGCCGGAAGGAGGGGGCTCGTGGGGGAACCATGGGTTCCCCACGTTACTCGTAGTGCAGGGCCTCGAGCGGGTTGAGCTTCGCGGCGCGGCGAGCGGGGAAGATCGCGGCGAGGATCCCGACGAGGACCGCCGCGACCGCGAAGATGATCACCTGCGCCGTCGGGAAGGTGAACTCGATGAAGTCGACGCGGGCGATCAGCAGCCCGGCGAGCACGATCCCGAGGACGATCCCGATCGCGGCGCCGATCAACGACGTGATCACGCTCTCGTGGCGGATCATCCGGCGCACCTGGCGCCGCGTCATGCCGATCGCGCGGAGCATCCCGATCTCGCGGGTCCGCTCGAACACCGTCAGCACGAGCGTGTTCACGATGCCGAAGAGGCTCACCACGATCGACAGGGCGAGCAGCACATAGAGGATGTTGAGGATCGAGCTGAGGCCCGAGATCTGGTTGTCGATGAAGGTCTCGCGGTCCGCCGCCTTCGCGTTCGGGAAGTCGGAGAGCGCCTTGTCGAGCGCCGCCTGGTTGGTGTCGTTGGCGCCGCCGGTCATCTTCACGAACGAGTAGAGGTTCTGCGGCCGTGGCACCTCCTGGTCCCAGGTGGCCGCCGAGATCGTCACCGGGCCGAACGGCGAGCCGCCGCTCGGCGGGTCGAAGATCCCCTTGATGAAGAACGTCCGCGTCGTGCCGTTCGGGAACGTCACCCGGATCGGTGAGCCGAGCTTCAGGTCGTGGTCCTTCGCGTAGCCGTCGTCGGTGAAGGCGCCGTCGCTCCCGAGGGTCGCGAGCGTGTCCTGGGAGCCCGCGACCCAGTCCATGGAGATGACCTCCTTCATCCCCGGGTCGACCGCTGTCGCGAACTCCGTCGAGCGGAAGACCCGCACCTCGCCGGTGCGGACGTTCCCGACGTCCGTGACACCGGGCGTCTTCGCGGCCGCGTCGGCGGCGGCGATGGGGATCGGGGAGAAGTTGTTCTGCGCCGTGATCGCGTAGTCGCCGGTGAAGAGGTCGTTCACCGCGCCCCTGAACGAGTTGACGATTCCGGCCGCGAGCGTGGCCACGAGCGTCACGAGCGCCAGCCCGATCATCAGGGCCGCCGCCGTCGAGGCGGTGCGCTGCGGGTTGCGCCGCGAGTTGTCGCGCGCCAGAAGTCCGGCCGCGCCGCCGATCCGCGTCGCCGGCCAGCCGAGCACCCCGACGAGCGGCTTCACCAGCCGTGACGAGAAGAGCGCGACGCCCAGGAAGATGAGGAGCGCCCCGAGCCCCATCCAGATGAGGATCTGGGTCGTCCCGAGATCGCTCCCGAAGAGTCCGTAGAGAAGCGCCGCGAAGCCGAGGAGCGCAGTCAGGGCCGCGCCGACGCCTCGGAAACGGGCGAAGCGACCGGGCGGCAGCGTCGCCCCCTCGCGCACCGCGGCGATCGGCGGGACGCGCGTCGCGCGGATCGCCGGACGGACGCTCGCGATCAGCGTGACGAGGACGCCGACGACGATCGCGACGACGGCCGTGCGCGTCTCGAACAGCAGCCCGGTGTTCGGAAGCGTGAACCCGACCGCGTCGAACAGCGAGAACAGGCCCTTCGCGAGCAGCAGCCCGAGGAACAGCCCGATCACCGACGCGACGAAGCCGACGACGAGCGCCTCGACGATGATCGAGCGCAGCACCTGGCGGCGGGAGGCGCCGAGCGTGCGCAAGCGTCGCGAACTCGCGCGTCCGCTGGGCGATCGTGATCGAGAGCGAGTTGGCGATCACGAACGACCCGACGAACAGCGCGATTCCGGCGAACGCGAGCAGGAACCCGCGAAGGAACGAGATGAACGAGTTCGTGTCGGCGGCGTCGCTCGCGGCCTGCTGCTGGCCCGAGAGCGCCTTCGCGTTCGGCGGCAGGATCTCCCTGACCTCACCGAGGAGCTGTTGGTCGGTGACGCCGGGCTTCGCCGCGACCGCGATCTCGTCGAGCTTCCCCTCCTTCTCGAACAGCCGTTGCGCCGTCGGCAGGTCGAAGCCCGCGAGGGTCGCACCGCCGATCGAGAGGTTCGAGCCGAACTCGACGATCCCCGAGATCTTCAGCTTCTCCACGGGGCCCTCGACCTGCACGCCGATCTCGTCGCCGATCTTGAAGTCCTTCTTGTCGGCGGTGCCTGAGTCGATCACGACCTCGTCCGTCTTCGGCCAGTTGCCCTCGACGAGTCGCAGCGGGTTGAAGGGCGAGTCGCCGTCGGCGATCGAGAAGCCGAGGTTCGGGGCGCCGCCGAAGACGATCGCCTTGTTGTCCTTGCCGATCAGCGACGTCGAGTCGCTGTCGACGCTCCCCTCCGCCTGCGCCGACGTCCGGCAGCTCGCGCACCTGGGCGAGCAGCGACTCGTCGAGCGTCGGGTCGGAGACGCCGCTGCCGTCCGAGAGGTCGAACGCGGACTTCCCGGAGATGACGACGTTCGACCCCTGGCGGACGTCAGTGAAGATCTGGTCGAACGCGCTGTCGATCGAGTCGGTCAGCACGAACGTCCCGCTGATCATCGCGACGCCGAGGACGATCGCGAGCGCGGTCAGGACCGTGCGCAGCTTGCGCGTCAGGAGCCCTTTGAGCGCAAACTTCGTCACGGTCTTCTAGGTGTACATCCAGCGCGCGGGGCTCCGCGCCGGTTGATCAGCTGATGTTCTGACGGACGGTGGATCATTTGGCTGATGCGGCCGGAGGCCGGCTTCGCCGGCCGGGAGGCCAATCCAGTGTGGCGTTGTCGGTCGCAGAAGAAGGGGGCTCGTGGGGGAAACATGGTTTCCCCCACGCTTTCATTCGTAGTGCAGGGCTTCGAGGGGGTTGAGCTTCGCGGCGCGCCGCGCCGGGGTGATCGCGGCAAGCAGCCCGACGATCACTGCCAGGACGACGAGGAAGACGAGCTGCCCGGCCGGCACCTCGAACCGCACGTCGAACTCGCCGAGCGCGCGCGTGACGAGCACGGCGAGGAAGATCCCGAGCGGGAGCCCGAGCGCGGCGCCGATGAGCGCCGTGATCACGCTCTCGTGGCGGATCATCCGCCGCGTCTGGCGCCGGGTCATCCCGACGGCGCGCAGCATCCCGAGCTCGCGCGTCCGTTCGAAGACGGAGAGCACGAGCGTGTTCACCATCCCGAACAGGCTGATGATCACGGAGAGCGCGAGGAGGACGTAGAGCATCGTGAGGAACTGGTCGAACTCGCGGTCCTCCTTGTCCACCCACTCCTGGCGGGTCTGGACGCGCGAGTCGGGGAACCCGGCCGTCGCCTCCTCCAGCTCGGCCCGGCTCTGCTCGTTCGGCCCGCCGGCGACGTTGACGAACGTGTACTGGTTGCGCGGCCGTTCGACGAGCTCGTCGAACGCCTCGATCGAGATGCTCGCGCTGCCGAGCAGCGGGTAGAACGGCGGCGGCTTGTAGATCCCCTTGACGGTTCCGTCGAAGGACGTGTTCTCCCCGGTGCGGATCGTCACGGGGCTGCCGACGGCGAGGTCGTGGTCGTCGGCGAAGTTCTCGTCGAGAATCACGCCGTTCGTTCCGAGCTCGGCGAGCGTCGCGTCCGAGCCGTCCGTCCAGTCGAACGCGTACCCCGCCGTGATCAGCTCGGGGTCGATGCCGGTGAGGTAGCCGCCGTGGCCGCCGATCTCGGCGACCTCCGATCGGACGTGGGTGACGGTCTCCGCCGAAGGCGCGGAGTTCGCCGCGTCGCCCGCGGCCGCGACGAACGGCGTGTAACCGTCCTGCGACGTGATGATGAAGTTCGCGGTGATCTGATCCTCGATCGCCTTCCGGTTCGAGGCCTTCATCCCGTTGGCGAGCGTGGCGACGAAGGCGACCAGCGCGACGCCGATCATCAGCGCCGCGGCCGTCGCGGCCGTGCGGCCCGGGTTGCGGATCGAGTTGCGGCGCGCGAGCCCGCCGGCCGCGCCGCCGATCCACCGAGCCGGCAGGCCGACAATCGCCGCGAGCGGGCGGACGAGCTTCGACGAGATCATCGCGACGCCGACGAACAGCAGCAGCACGCCGCCCGCGATCGAGAGGAGCCGCTGGGCGGTCCCGACGTCGTTCGCGAACATCGAGTAGCCGAGGAGGAACAACGCGATCGCGATGAGGACGAGCGCGACGATCGGCGTGTAGCGCGAGAGCCGGCCCTTCGGCAGCGTCGCGCCCTCGCGGACCGCGGCGATCGGCGGCACGCGCGTCGCGCGGATCGCCGGGAAGAGGCCCGCCAGGACCGTGATGAGCGTCCCGACGATCAGCGAGACGACGATCGTCCTGGTCGCGAACACGGTGTCGGCGAGCGGCAGCTCGAGATCGAGCGCCCGGAACAGCGCCTCGAGCCCCTTCGCGAGTCCCAGCCCGAGGAACAGGCCCACGACCGACGCGAGGAAGCCGATCACGAAGGCCTCGAGAAGCACGGAGCGGAGCACCTGCCGGCGCGAGGCGCCGAGCGTCCGCAGCGTCGCGAACTCGCGCGTCCGCTGCGCGACCGTGATCGAGAGGGTGTTGAAGATCACGAAGGAGCCGACGAACAGCGCGATCCCCGCGAAGGCGAGCAGGAAGTAGCGGATGAAGGTCGTGAACTCGCTGATGTCGTCCTTGCCCTCCTGCGCCTCCTGCGCGCCGGTCTTCACCTGCGCGTCCGAGGGGAGAAGGGGCTGGATCCCGCCGGCGAGTTGTTCGGGCGTGACGCCCTCCACGCCTGCGACGGAGATGGCGTCGAACTGTCCTTCGCGCTCGAAGAGGGTCTGCGCCGTCGCGATGTCGAAGATCGCGAACGTCGCGGAGCCGAGCGACTTCACGTCGCCGTAGCGGGCGACGCCGACGACCTCGAAGTCCTGCTTCGGCTGCAGCGTCGAGATCTCGATCGTCTGGCCGACGGTGAAGCCCTCTCGATCGGCGGTGCCCGCGTCGACGACCACCTCCCCCGGCCCCTGCGGCCAGCGGCCCTCGAGGAGGTTGAGCGGGTTGAAGACGTCGTACTCGGGAGACGTGTCGATGCCGAAGCCGAAGCTCGGCGCGCCGTTCGTGTCGATCGCCTTCCCGTTCTCGCCGATGATCTTCGTGTTCGTCTCGTCGTAGATCCCGCCCATCGCGAGACCGACGTCGTCGAGGCCTCGGATGTCGTCCAGCAGCGAGTCGTCGACCGGCGGGGCGTCCGGCGTGTCGCCGAACACATCGATGTCGGCGGTCTTGCCGCTGACGACCGCGTCCGTCCCGGCGTACGACTCGTCGAAGATGCTCGAGAACGCCTTGTCGATCGTGTCCGTCAGGACGTAGGTGCCGCTGATCATCGCGACGCCGAGCACGATCGCGAGCGCGGTCAGGACCGTGCGGAACTTGCGCCCCGCGAGGCTCTTCAGCGCGAAGCGCGTCACGTCTTGGCGACCTCGTCCATCGCCTCGGTGATCTCGCTCTGCGACGCACCCGACAGCTCGCGGACGATGTTGCCGTCGGCGAGGTAGAGGACACGGTCGGCGATCGCAGCCGCGCGCGACTCGTGCGTGACCATCACGATCGTCTGCCCGAGCTCCTCGACCGAGTGCCGGAGCAGCTCGAGGATCTCGGAGCCGGTCTTCGAGTCGAGGTTGCCCGTCGGCTCGTCCGCGAACACGACGTCCGGCCGCGACACGAGCGCACGGGCGATCGCGACGCGCTGCTGCTGGCCGCCGGACAGCTCGGACGGCCGATGATGCAGCCGGTCGCCGAGCCCGACGGACTCGATCAGCGTCGAGAAGTACTCGGGCTCCGGCTTCTCGCCCGCGATCGAGAGCGGCAGCGTGATGTTCTCCTCGGCGGAGAGCATCGGGAGCAGGTTGAAGAACTGGAAGACGAAGCCGATGTGGCGACGCCGGAGCTTCGTCAGGTCAGAGTCCTTGAGGGTGGTGATCTCGGTCCCCGCGATCTCGACCGACCCCGAGGTCGGCTTGTCGAGGCCGGCCAGGATGTGCATCAGGGTCGACTTCCCCGACCCCGACGGTCCCATGACGGCCGTGAGTCGTCCGCGCGGGACCTCGACCGACACGCCGCGAAGCGCGTCGACCGCCGTCTCGCCTTCGCCGTAGCGGCGCGTCACCTCGCGCCCGACCACGACGATGCCGTTCTCGCTCATGCCTTCTCCCTCGCCTCGATTCGCGATTTCTCGATCCAGCGTGCCGCCCCCGCGCGACACACAGGGTGCGGCAAACCCTACTCCGGTCTCGTGGTTTCCCCCTAGGGAGCGGGCGCTAACGCCGACGAGTCCATGCCGCACCTCGGCCGCGCCAGGGCGGGGAAGGGGTTGCGACCGCGAAGCGGGCGCCTTCAGGGATGTGCCCCGCCGAAGGCGGGGATCCAGCGGCAGGATTCCGCTCCTGCGGGATCCTGCTTCGCGAGCGAAGGTGGGTCAGCGCATGCGGCGCCCGGCCTCGGTGAGGACGTCGCCGAGGATGCCGACGATCTCGTCGATCTCGCGGTCGGTCGCGACGAGCGGCGGCGAGATCTGCACGACCGGGTCGCCGCGGTCGTCGGCGCGGCAGATCAGGCCGGCGTCGTAGAGCGCGCCCGAGAGGTAGCCGCGGAGGAGCGTCTCGCACTCCTCCTCGTCGAACGTCTCTCGCGTCTCCTTGTCCTTCACGAGCTCGACGGCGTAGAAGAAGCCCGTCCCGCGCACGTCGCCGACGATCGGCAGGTCGAGCAGGGTCTCGAGCTTCTCGCGGAAGCGGCCCTCGTTGTCGCGGACGTGCTCGACGATGCCCTCGCGCTTCATGATCTCGATGTTCTTGAGCGCGATCGCGCACATCGTCGGATGCCCGCCGAACGTGATCCCGTGCGAGAAGATCGAGGTGGACTCGAGGAACGGCTCCATCACGCGGTCGGTCGCGATCACGGCGCCGATCGCCGCGTAGGACGACGAGAGCCCCTTCGCGCAGGTGACGATGTCCGGCCGGATGTCGTAGCGCTCCGAGCCGAACCAGTGAGCCGAGGCGCCCGAACGCCGTGATCACCTCGTCGGCGGAGAGGAGGATGTCGTACTCGTCGCAGAGCGCCCGGACGCCCTGCCAGTACCCGGCCGGCGGCGTGAACGACCCGCCGGCGTTCTGCACCGGCTCCATGTGCACCATGCACACCGACTCCGGGCCCATCGCGAGGATCGTCTGCTCGAGGTCGTCGAGCAAGCCCTGTGTGAACTCCTCCTCCGTCTCCTCGACGGGCCGGTGGTAGCGGTTCGTGTTCCGGACGTGACGGACCTCCTGGAGGAGCGGCTCGAACGGCGTCCGGAGCGCCGGGATGCCGTTGATCGACAGCGCACCGAGCGTCGTGCCGTGGTACGCGATGTGGCGCGCGATCGCCTTGTAGCGCCGTGAGCCGCGCGCCGCGACGATCGCGTCGTGGCTGCGCTCGGGCTCGTGCGCCGTGCCGCGGAGCCGCTTCTCGCCGCGCGCCGCGTAGTACTGCCGCGCGAGCTTCCAGGCCGACTCGACGGCCTCCGAGCCGCCCGAGACGAAGAAGACGCGGTTCAGGTCGCCGGGCGCGAGCGACGCCACCTCGCCTGCGAGCTCGATCGCGCGGGGATGGGCGTACGACCAGTTCGTGTAGAAGGGCAGCTCGCGCATCTGCTCGAGCGCGGCCTGGCCGATCTCCTCGCCGTACGAGTAGCCGATGTTCACGGAGAAGAGCCCGGCGAGCGCGTCGAGGTAGCGCTTCCCGTTCGTGTCCTCGAGGTAGCACCCCTCGCCGCGAACGATGATCGGCACCTCCTGGTCGGAGTAGCCGCCCATCCGCGTGAAGTGCATCCAGAGGTGGTCCTTGGCGAGCTGCTGGAGGTCCGTGGCGGTCGCGCTCATGCGGGGCGTCGCTCCCTTCTGCTCTGACGGATCACGCTCGCGAGCATCACGCCCACGGCGATGAAGAAGATGGCCGAGCCGATCACGTTCACCTGCGGTGGCACGCCGCGCGCGGCCTGACCCCAGACGTACACCGGGAACGTGATCTCACTGCCGGAGTTGAAGTACGTGATGACGAAGTCGTCGACGGAGATCGAGAACGCGAGCAGCCCGCCCGCGAGGATCGCGGGCGCGAGCAGTGGGAGCGTGATCTTCCGGAAGGTGACCCACTCGTTCGCGCCGAGGTCGGCCGCGGCCTCCTCGAGGTGGCGGTCGAAGTCCACGAGGCGCGCGCGCACGGTGACGACGACGAACGAGATGCAGAACATCACGTGCGCGATGAAGATCGTCCAGAAGCCGAGCGTGAACAGCGTCTGGTTGAGGAACAGCGTCAGCAGCGAGGCGCCGAGGACGATCTCGGGCGCGGCCATCGGCAGGAAGATCAGGAAGTTCAGCGGCCCGCGGCCCCGGAACCGGTGCCGGACGAGCGCGAGCGCGATGAGCGCGCCGAGCGCGGTGGCCGTCAGGCTCGCCAGCACCGCGATGAGGATCGACGTGATGAGCGCGTCGCGGATGCCCGGCGGCTCGTCCCAGTGGATCCAGTTCTGGAACGTGAACTGCTGCCAGACGTAGTTGAAGCGGCCGGCGGGCTGGTTGAACGAGAAGATGAAGACGACCGCGATCGGGAGGAGCATGTACCCGATCGCGAGCGCCGCGTAGACGCTCAGGGCGTGCCGCTTGACGGAGCGCCAGGCAGAGCTCACGAGGCGGTCAGCCTCTCCGAGCCCACGGCGCGGGCGTAGCCGATGACGATGACGAGGATGAGGGCCATCAGCACGAACGACAGCGCCGCCGCCTCCGGGTAGTCGAGCGAGACGAGGAACTTCGACTGGATGACGTTCCCGATCATCCGCTGGCCCGGCCCGCCGAGCAGCTCGGCGTTGATGAAGTCGCCGACCGCCGGGATGAACGTCAGCAGCGTCCCGGCGAAGACACCGGGGAGCGACATCGGCAGCGTCACCCGTAGGAACCCCTGCCGCGGGCTCGCGTAGAGGTCCTCCGCCGCCTCGAGCAGCCGCCGGTCGACCTGCTCGAGCGAGACGTAGATCGGCAGGACCATGAAGGGCAGGTAGTTGTAGGTGATGCCCGCGACGACGGCCGTCGAGGTCGCGAGCAGCCGGCCGTCGTCGGCGACGACCCCGATCCCCTTCAGGACGTCGAGCACGAAGCCGTCGTCCGAGAGGATCGTCTGCCACGCGATCGTCCGGATGAGGTACGTGACGAAGAACGGCGCAATCACGAGGACGAGGAAGACGTTCTTCCACCGCCCGGCGCGGAACGCGATCCAGTAGGCGAGCGGGTAGCTGAAGAGGAACGCGATGAGCGTGGCGATCCCGGCGTAGACGAACGAGCGAGTCAGCTGCTCGCTGTTGTCCGAGACGGCCTCGGTGAAGTTCGAGAACGCCCAGGTGAACTCGAAGTTCGGATAGATCCCGGACTGGAGCGACTGGTACGCGAGGTAGCCGAACGGGAGAACGAAGAACAGGAAGAGCCAGAACACGCCAGGGGCGAGCAGCGCGAACGGCGCGGCCCACCGGTGCCGGTGGAAGAAGCTCATCCCAGGGCTCTGCCGCTTCTACGCCGGCCGGCGCGCTGCGCGCGGCGGCCGGAGGCCGGCTTTGCCGGCCGGGAGGCCACGCACGGTCCCGAAAAAGCGCGGCCGAAAGGAGAGGGGCCGGTGAAAGAAGCTCACGCCCTCATCCGAAGCAGTTCACGTCGTTGGAGACGTGGTCCCTTGAGGCCGGAGGCCGGCTTTGCCGGCCGGGAGGCCAGTGACGGCCCGCGTTGCCACGACCCGGAAGGAGGGGGCTCGTGGGGGAACCATGGGTTCCCCCACGTCCAAGGAGTGGGGCTCGTGGGGGAACCACGGGTTCCCCCACGTCATGCGCCTGAGACCGACTGCCACTTCTCGATGTAGTCCTGGTTGTTGAGCGCCTCGGAGTTGAACTGCTTCACCTTCGAGAGCGTCGCGTCGTCCGGGAAGATGAGCTGGTTGTTCGCGAGCTCCGGGTCGGTCTTCAGGAGCACTTCCTTCGCGCCCTTCACGGGGGTCACGTAGTTCACGTACGCAGCGATCTGCGCGGCGATCGCCGGGTCGTAGACGAAGTTCATGAACGTCGACGCCTTCTCCACGTCGCCGCCGAGCGGGATCAGCATGTTGTCCGTCCAGATCATCCCGCCGTCGTCGGGCACGTTCCACTTCAGGCTCGGGTTGTCCGCCTGCAGCTGCACGAGGTCGCCCGACCAGGCAACGCACGCGATGAGGTCGCCCTTCGCGAGCGGCCCGCTGTAGTCGTTGCCCGTGAACTGGCGGATCTGGCCGTTGTCCACGGCCTCCTGGATCGGCGAGATCGCCGCGTCGAAGCTGTCGTCGGTGACCTCGGCCGGGTCGTCGCCGTTCAGCTGCATGACGAGGCCGACCGTGTCCGCCATCTCGGTGAGCAGCGTCACCTTCCCCTTGAGCGCGGAGTCGGTGAGGATCTGCTCCATCGACGTGATCGGCTTCGACGTGAGCTTCTCGTTGTAGGCGATCCCGGTCATGCCGGACTGCCACGGCATCGAGTACGTCCGGTCGGGGTCGAACGGCGGGCGCTTCTGGACGTCGATGAGGTTCGTGAAGTTCGGGATCTTCTCCCGGTCGAGCGCGAGGACCCAGTCCTCCTCGATCAGCAGGCCCGGGTACCGCGAGTTGTCGGTCATGACGATGATCTCGCGGTCGATCGAGTCGCCCTTCGAGAGCGGCCCCTGGATCTTCCCGAAGTACTCGTCGTTCGAGTTGATCTCCTCGAAGTACTCGACGGGGATCCCGGTCTTCTTCGTGAACTGCTGGAGCGTCGGCGACTTCTTCGTCTTCTCGTCGATGTCGATGTAGAGCTGCCAGTTCGCGAAGCGGAGCGAGTCGGACGTGCCTCCGCTCGCGCCGCCGCCGCCGCCGCCCCCACCGCCGCCGCACGCGGCGAGAAGGCCGGGGAGGCTGAGGATCGTGGCGCCGGCCGCACCGCGCTGAACGAGCTCACGACGGGTCATCCGCATGGTCATTCGGGGCTCCCCTCTCCGTTCGATTCGACGACGAACGTCGCCTCGGGCGACCACGAGATCGTGACCTCGCTCCCGAGCGGCGGGACGACGCCGCCCGCCTCGACGTTCTGGTGGAACACGGTCAGCTCGCCGACGGACGTCGCGACGACGACCTCGGTCGCGACGCCGATGTACGCCGACTCCTTGACCTTGCCGGCGAGCCTGTTCGCTCCCTCGCCGCCGAGGGAGATCTTCTCCGGCCGGACCCCCATCGAGATCGCGCCCTGCGCGCCGTTCGTCCGCGCGCGCACCTCCGAGCCGTCGGCTAGCCGGACGAGCCCGTCGCCGACCACCTGCCCGTCGAGGAGGTTCGACTTGCCGAGGAACCCGGCGACGAACGCCGTCTGCGGCCGCTCGTACAGCTCGTTCGGGGTGCCGAGCTGCTCGATCTTTCCCTGGTTCATCACGGCGATCGTGTCCGCCATCGTCATCGCTTCCTCCTGGTCGTGCGTGACGTGGACGAACGTGATGCCGATCTCGTTCTGGATCCGCTTCAGCTCGAGCTGCATCTGCTTGCGGAGCTTCAGGTCGAGCGCGCCGAGCGGCTCGTCGAGCAGCAGGACACGCGGGTTGTTCACGATCGCGCGCGCGAGTGCGACGCGCTGCTGCTGGCCTCCCGAGAGCTGCGTCGGCTTCCGCTTCTCCCGCCCCGCGAGATCGACGAGCTCGAGCACCTCGGAGACGCGGCTGCGGATCTCGCCCTTCGCGATCCCGCGCCGCTCGAGGCCGAACGCGACGTTGTCGGCAACCGACATGTGCGGGAAGAGGGCGTAGCTCTGGAAGACCGTGTTCACGTCGCGCTTGTACGGCGGCAGCCCGACGACGTCCCGGTCGGCGAGGAAGATCTGCCCCGACGTCGGCTCCTCGAAGCCGCCGATCATCCGCAGCGTCGTCGTCTTGCCGCAGCCGGAAGGGCCGAGCAGAGCGAAGAACGAGCCGCGCGGGATCTCCAGCGAGATGCCGTCCACGGCGCGGAGCTCGGGGAACTCCTTCACGACGTCGACGAGGCGGACGTCCGGCGCCGTGGTCGTCATCGGCGCCCCCCGTTGCTCGCGCCGCTCATGCCGACGCCCCAGTCGTAGAGCTGCTTCCAGAGCTCGAGGTAGAGAAAGCTCTCGGTCGAGATGACCTGCGGCAGCTCGCGGATTCGGTTCGTGACGTCGAGGAGCCCGTGCCGGTCGGCGCAGACGACCTCGACGAGGACGTCGAAGCGGCCGGCGGTGACCACGACGTAGTCGGCCTCGTCCCAGCGGGCGATCTCGTCCGCGACCGCCTCGGGAGGCCCGGTCGTCCGGATACCGACCATCGCCTGGGCCTCGAAGCCGAGGCCCAGCGGGTTGGTGACGCCGGTCACCTGGAGGATGTTCTGGTCGCAGAGCTTGCCGTAGCGCGCGCGGACGGTCGCCTCGGAGACGCCGAGCGACGCCGCGATCTGGCGGAACGACTCGCGCCCGTTGCGCTGCAGCGCCTCGATGATCCCACGGTCGACGTGGTCGAGACCTGGCGCCCGTGAGACGGGGCCGCGCCGCTGGCGGGCGGTGGTCGCGCGCGGAGCCTTCGCCTGTTGCCGACTGCGCAATGCGAGGACGTTCCTACCAGCTAGCGACGCATCGCGTCAAAAGCCGACCGTTCCGGCTCGCGAAGCGGAGCGAGGCGCGGCGGCGCTGCCGCCGCGCCGACAGCGTCCCGCGCGACCCGCGGGACGAGGTCACCCGAGCTTGACGCAGACGTGCTTGATCCGCGTGTACTCCTCCATCGAGTAGATGGACATGTCCTTGCCGTAGCCGGACTCCTTGAACCCGCCGTGCGGCATCTCCGGCGTCAGCGGGAACAGGTGCTCGTTCACCCACACGGTGCCGAAGTCCAGCCGTCCGGCGACCTTCATCGCCCGGCCGACGTTCTCGGAGAACACGGAGGCGGCGAGGCCGTAACGGACGCCGTTCGCCATCGCGACCGCCTCGTCGTCCGAGGCGAAGCGCTGCACGGTCACCACGGGGCCGAAGACCTCGTTCTGGACGATCTCGCTGTCCTGCGCGACGTCGGCGACGATCGCCGGCGCGACGAAGAAGCCGCGGTCGCCGACGGCGCCGCCGCCGGTGAGCACCGTGGCCTTCGCCTCCTGCGCCCGGGTGAGGAACCCGAGGACGCGCTCCTGCTGCTCCGCGGAGATGACCGGCCCCATCTGGATCTCGTCGTCCGTCCCGGGGTCGCCGACGGTCATCCCTTCGACGGCCGTCACCGCCGAGGAGACGACGTCGTCGTAGATGCGGTCGGAGACGAGGATCCGGGAAGACGCCGTGCAGTCCTGGCCGGAGTTGAAGTAGCCCCCGATCTTGATCGCCTCGGCGACGGTCGCCGGATCGGCGTCGTCGAGAACGACCATCGGCGCCTTGCCCCCCAGCTCGAGGTGCACGCGCTTGACGGTGTCGGCGGCATTCTTGGCGATCAGCTTTCCGGTCGCGGTGTCACCGGTCAGCGACACGAGCCGGATCGACGGATGCCGCACGAGGCGGTCCCCGACGGGCACGCCGTCGCCGGTGACGACCTGCAGGACGCCCTTCGGGAGGACCTCCTGCGCGAGCTCGACGAACCGCAGCACGGTCAGCGGCGTCTGCTCGGCGGGCTTGATGATCTGCACGTTCCCCGCCGCGAGCGCCGGCCCCATCTTCCAGACGACCATGAACAGCGGGTAGTTCCACGGGGCGATGCCGGCGACCACCCCGAGCGGCTCGCGCCGGATCATCGACGTGTAGCCCTCGACGTACTCGGTCGCCGCCTTCCCCTCGAGGTTCCGCGCGGCCCCCGCGAAGAAGCGGAGGTTGTCGGACATCACGCCCGGCTCGTCGACCGCGACCCACCACGGCTTGCCGACGTTGAGCGACTCGAGCCGCGCGAGCTCCTCGGCGTTCTCGTCGATCACGTCGGCGAGCTTCAGGAGCAGCTCCATGCGGTCCTTCGGCGTCTTGTCGCGCCACGTCTCCCAGGCGGCCTCGGCGGCGGCGACCGCGCGGTCGACGTCCTCCTCCCCGCCTTTGGGCACCTCGGCGATCACCTCGCCCGTGGCCGGGTTGAGCACCTCCATCGTCTCGCCCGACCGCGCGTCCACGAACTCGCCGTCGACGAACATCTTCTGCTGAACGACCGCAACGCTCATCGCTTCCTCCGGGGGTCGAAAGTCGATTCGAGCCTAGTCGATGGGCGGCGCCGGGTCCGCGCCCGATCGAGTAGAACGCACGAGACCGGCTCACTCCGAAGTGGAGGACCCATGGCCTACATCGAGCTCCTCACACTGGAGGAGGCGGGCGACGCCGCCGACCTCCTCGAGGCGGACATCGAGCTGCGCGGCTACCTCCCGAACTACGCCCGCGCCTTCGCCCACCGACCGGGCGTCTACCGCGCCTGGCGCGCGCTCTCGGCCGCCGTCTCGGGGAACATGGACGCGCGCCGCTACGAGCTCGCGACGCTCGCCGCCGCACGTCGCCTCCGCTCGAGCTACTGCACGCTCGCACACGGCAAGGTCCTCGCCGATCGGTTCATGTCCGACGCCGAGGTCGCGGCGCTCGCACGGTCGCGCCCTACCGATGCGCTCGACGACGTCGACCGCGCCGTGATGGAGCTGGCCGACAAGGTGGCGGCTGACGCGACGGCGGTCACGCAGGCCGACGTCGATCGGCTCCGCGACCTCGGGCTCTCGGACGCCGAGATCGCGGACGTCGTCTTCGCGGCCGCGCTGCGGTGCTTCTTCTCGAAGACCCTCGACGGGCTGGGCGTCGAGCCCGACTCGGCCTACAACAGCCTGCCGCCGGTGTTGCGAGACGCGCTCACGGTCGGCCGGCCGATCGCGTCGGAATGAGAATCCTCGTCGTCGGCACCGGCGGCGTCGGCTCGGCCTTCGCGTCGATCGCGCGGCGACGGTCGTTCTTCGACCACTGCGCGTTCGCCGACTACGACCTCGGGCGGTCCGAGGCGGTCGTCGCCGCAGCGGACGACGGCCGGTTCGCGGCGCACCGGGTCGACGCGTCGGGCCGCGACGGCGTGCTGGCGCTGATCCGCGAGACGCGCCCCGACGCCGTGCTCAACGCCGTCGACCCGCTCTTCAACGTGCCGATCTTCGACGCGTGCTTCGACGCCGGGGTCACGTACCTCGACATGGCGATGACGCTCTCCGAGCCGCACCCCGAGCGGCCGTTCGAGCTCACCGGCGTCAAGCTCGGCGACTACCAGTTCGAGCGGTCGGCAGCCTGGGAGGAGAAGAGTCTCCTCGCTCTCGTCGGGATCGGGATCGAGCCGGGCGCGGCCGACGTCTTCGCGCGCCACGCCGCCGACGAGCTGTTCTCCGAGATCGACGAGGTCGGGATCCGCGACGGCGCGAGCCTCGTCGTCGACGGCTACGACTTCGCGCCGACGTTCTCGATCTGGACGACGATCGAGGAGTGCCTCAACCCGCCGGTGATCTGGGAGCGCGACCGCGGCTGGTACACGACGGCGCCGTTCTCCGAGCCGGAGGTGTTCGACTTCCCGGAGGGGATCGGCCCGGTCGAGTGCGTCAACGTCGAGCACGAGGAGGTGCTGCTCGTGCCGCGCTGGGTCGACTGCCGCCGCGTGACGTTCAAGTACGGCCTCGGCGACGAGTTCATCGAGGTGCTGCAGACGCTGCACAAGCTCGGCCTCGACGGGAAGGAGCCGATCCGGGTAAAGGGCGTCGAGGTCGCCCCGCGCGACGTCGTCGCCGCGGCACTGCCCGACCCCGCGACCCTCGGCGAGCGGATGACCGGCAAGACGTGCGCCGGGACGCTCGTTACGGGGACGGGCACCGACGGCCGCCCGCGGCGGACATACCTGTACCACGTGGTCGACAACGAGTGGTCGATGCGGGAGTACGGCTCCCAGGCGGTCGTCTGGCAGACGGCCCTGAACCCGGTCGTCGCGCTCGAGCTGCTCGCCTCGGGCGCCTGGAAGGGTGTCGGCGTGCTCGGCCCGGAGGCGTTCCCCGCCCCGCCGTTCCTCGACATGCTCGCCGAGTACGGGTCTCCCCACGGCGTCCTCGAGCTCGGGGTCTGACCGGCCCACGTCGGGTCGGAGGGCTACCCTCGTCGCATGGAGACCGCGGGCAAGGTGCTCCTCGGCGGCGCGCTCGTGCTCGCCCTGCTCGGCGTCGGCGCCCTCGTGCTCGCCCGCCTCGGGGTCGACCGGCTTCCGTTCACGCTCCACTGGAAGTCCGACAACGTCAGCGTCTACGTTCCCGTCGGGCTGATGGTCGTCGTCTCGATCGTCGCGACCATCGTGCTGAACGTGTTCCTGCGCCGGTAGCCGTGTCGATTTCGCCGGGTCCCGTTCGTCTCAGGGACGTGGCGAGCGGTACGCGCGACGGCTCTAGGATGGCGGCATGGCGCAGGTGATGCTCCGCGCCCCGCTCTCCGAGCTCTGCGGCGGACGACGCCACGAGGTGGACGGCGGCACCGTCCGCGAGGTGCTCGTCGCGCTCGAGCGGGCGCACCCCCCGATCGCCGGCTGGGTGCTCGACGAGCAGCGGCAGATCCGCGAGCACGTGAACGTCTTCGTCAACGGCACACAGGGCGAGGAGCAGACCCCGGTCGCGCCCGACGACCGGGTGCACGTCCTCCCCGCGATCACGGGAGGCTAGGTTCACATGACGGAACTGCTCGTGGGCACGAAGAAGGGCCTGTTCAAGCTCGAGGGCGAGGCGCCCGGCGAGTTCGAGGTCACGGCCAGGGCGTTCGCCGGTCAGAGCGTCGAGTACGCGATGCGCGATCCGCGCACCGGGCGCTACCTCGCCTCCGTCACCTCGTGGTTCTACGGGCCGAAGCTCTGGATCACCGACGATCCCGCGGGCGAGTGGGAGCAGGCGGCCGGCGTCGAGCTGCCCGAGGGCGGCGACGCGACGCTCGCGCGGCTCTGGGTCATCGCCCCGGGGGTGGAGGACGGCGTGCTCTACGCGGGCGGGGATCCCGGGCCGCTGTTCCAGTCGAGGGACGGTGGCCTCTCCTGGGAGCTCAACCGCGGTCTCTGGGAGCACCCGTCGCGGGACACCTGGGAGCCCGGGAACGGCGGCCTCTGCCTCCATACGATCGTGCCCTGGCCCGGCGACCCGAAGCGGCTCCTCGTGGCGATCTCGGCCGTCGGCGTCTGGCTCACCGAGGACGGCGGCGAGACCTGGCGGGTCGCCAACGACGGGATCGTCCCCCGCTACCTCCCCGAGGAGGCGCGGGCGACGGCGAGGATGAACCACTGCGTCCACGACGTGCGACGCGCACCCTCACGCCCCGAGCGGCTCTTCATGCAGTTCCACGACGGCGTCTACCGCTCCGACGACGGCGGTGCGTCCTGGCTCGACATCGGCACCGACACGGGGCTTCCGTCGGACTTCGGCTTCCCGATCGTCGTCGACCCGGCCGACCCGGACAGCGCCTTCGTCATCCCTCTGGTCGGCTCCGGCGACCGCACGACGCCGGACGGCTCGGTGCGGGTCTGGGAGACGCGCGACGCCGGGGCGTCGTGGGCGGCGTGCGGCGAAGGTCTGCCGCACCGCAATGCATATCTCACCGTCCTGCGCGAGGCGTTCGACGCGGCGGGGGAGGGAGCGGGCCTCGAGCTCTACTTCGGGGCGACGTCGGGCGACGTCTTCGGCTCCGCCGACGGC
Source organism: uncultured Actinomycetes bacterium (assembly GCA_963797805.1). Classification (GTDB taxonomy): domain Bacteria; phylum Actinomycetota; class Thermoleophilia; order Gaiellales; family Gaiellaceae; genus Gaiella. The sequence continues at coordinate 129,559 of CAWCRC010000010.1, forward strand.
GGCGCGACGTGGGGGACGATCGCCGAGCACCTCGCGCCGGTGTACAGCGTGCGCGCCGCCTAGACGGGGCGCTCAGCGGGCTGCGAGCACCCGCCGCGGCCCGTCGACGCCCTTGAGGACGTGCTCGCCGCGGTCCTCGAACTCGAGACCCGAGCCGGCGACGAGGTCGTGCGTCGTGGCGCTGACGAGGACGTCTCCCGCCTGGCCGAGCGCCATGATGCGCGCCGCGACGTGGACGGCGATGCCGCGCGGCTTCTCACCGCGTGCGCGCTCGACCTCGCCGGTGTGGATGCCGGTACGGACGTCGAGTCCGAGCGCCGCGAGCGCCTCGCGCACGGCGAGCGCGCACCGGATCGCGCGGGCGGGCCCGTCGAAGAGCGCGAAGAACCCGTCGCCCGCGGTGTCGATCTCCTCGCCGGCGAACCGGTCGAGCTCGCGACGCACCGTCGCGTTGTGCTCGGCGGCGAGCGCCGCCCATGCCGCGTCGCCGAGCTCCCCCGCGCGCTCGGTCGAGCCGACGAGATCCGTGAAGACGATCGTCGCGAGCACCCGGTCGGAGACGTGCGACGGTCGCGCGCCGGTGATGAACTCCTCGACCTCGTCGAGGATCTGGTCGGGCTCGACGAACGGCACGTGGTCGTCCCCCTCCAGCTCGACGAAGCGCGCGCCGGGGATCCGTTCGGCGATGTAGCGGCCTTCGCCGATGCTCGCGTCGAGGTCGCCGGTCCGGTGGAGAACGAGGGTCGGACACTGGACGCTCGGGAGCACGGCCCGGACGTCGACCATCGAGTTCATGAGGATGAGGTCGCGGGCGCCCGCGGGGCTGAGGCTCGCCCGGCCGCGCCGACCGAGCCAGCTCGTCATCGCAGGATCCGCGGACGGGGCGACCGTCGACAGGTCGAAGTCCACGCCCCAGCCCGCCTCGAGCGCCTCGGCGTCGCGCTGTCGGGCCTCGCGCGTGGGCGCCCACGGGTAGTCGTCGTCCGGGTCGCGGCGCTTTGCGTAGACGCCGTAGAGGACGAGCGCCCGAGCGCGCTGCGGGTACGTGGCCGCGAAGAGGACGCTCATCGGCCCGCCTTCCGAGTACCCGAGGAGCACCGCGGTCTCGGAGCCGACGGCATCCATGACGGCACGGACGTCTTCCATCCGGGTCTCGAGGTCGGGGAGGCCGACGGCCCGGTCGGAGAGCCCGGTTCCCCGCTTGTCGAATCGGATCAGGCGCACGAACGAGCCGAGCCGCTCGAAGAGCCGCGCGCTGCCCGGATGCTCCCAGTCGATCTCGAGGTGCGAGAAGAACCCGGGCACGAGGACGAGGTCGATCGGCCCGTCCCCCGTGACCTGGTACGCGATGCTGACGTCGCCGCTGCGCGCGTAGCCGATCGGCGCCGACCTGCCGTCCGTGCTGCTCATCCTGCCGATGTTGTAGCCGGGGCCTGCATGGCAGGCCCCGGCAGGATGCTCAGTTGACGGTCGTCGGGATGTCCGTGATCTCGCCGTCGGCGATCTTCTGCTCGACCTGCTCGACCTTGGCGACGTCGGCCTTGTCGGCCTTCGGGCTCAACGTGCCGAGCCCGACGCCCTCCTGGTCGATCCCGAAGACGACGTTCTTGCCGCCGGCGAAGTCGTCGCCCTCGACGGACTTGATCGTGAGGAAGACCGCGCTGTCGACGCCCTTGAGCGCGCTCGTCAGGACGTGCGGGCCGAGGAACGACTGGTCGCCGTCGACGCCGATCCCCCAGACGTCCTGGTCCTTCGCGGCCGAGAGCGCACCCAGCCCGCACCCGCCGGCGACCTGGAACACGACCTTCGAGCCCGCGGCGATCTGGTTGAGCGCGAGCTCCTTGCACTTCGCCTGGTCCTCCCAGTCCTGCGAGTACGACCAGGCGACCTTCGTCCCCGGGACCGCCGCTTCTGCCCCGGCCTTGTAGCCCGCGATGAAGCGATCGACCGGCGGCTCCTTGAAGCCCCCCACGGCGCTGATCGACTTGCTGCCCGACTTCTCCGCCTCGAGCGCGCCGAGGTAGCCCACGAGGTACCCGACCTGCTCCTCCCGGAACAGGAGCCCCTGGACGTTCTTCGGCTTGCCCTTGAGGGACGACTGGTCGACGTCGACGATCGCGAAGTTCGTGTCGGGGAACTTCTTCGCCGCAGCGGCGATCGCGTCGCCCTGCGCGAAGCCGACCCCGATGATCAGGTCGTAGCCCTGACGCGCGAGCGTCGTCATGTTGGGCACGTAGTCGGCGGCGGTCTTGGCCTCGACCACGCGTCCGCTGATCCCGAGCTCGCGCTCGGCACGCTTCAGCCCCTTGAAGGCCAGCTCGTTGAAGCCGTTGTCGTTCAGCTGCCCCGCGTCGGCGACGAGACCGACCTTGAGCGACGACGTCGGCGGCGTGGTCTCGGTCGCGGCGCCGCTCGACTCGTCGTCCCCACCGCAGCCCGACGCGAGCGCCGCGACGCCGAGGAGAACGGCCGCGAAGGCGACGAGCCGGGAATGGGTTCCAGTCATCGAAGTCACTCCTGTTGCTAGTTTTCGACTGTGAGTCGCAAACCTCGAAGCGAGTCTACCAGACCGCGGCACGTCTCCCTGGCGGTCGTTCTCCAGGTCCGCGGCGCCTCGCTCCAGGTGCTGCTCTGGCAACGGGCGCGCGATCCCTACCGCGGCGCGTGGAGCCTCCCCGGCGGCGAGCTCGAGGAGGGCGAGACGCTCGAGGAGTCGATCCGCCGGCATCTGGCGGCGAAGGTCGACGTCCGCGAGGTGTCGCACATCGAGCAGCTGGCGACATACGGTGAGCCCGACCGGGTCCCCTCCGCCTGGGAGCTCGCGACCGCGTACCTCGGTCTCGTCCAGCTCGGGCTCGACCCGGACGTCCCGGAGGACACGCGATGGCATCCGGTCGACGAGCTGCCGGAGATGGCCTTCGATCACGGGGCGATCGTGCTCGCGGGCCGCGAGCGGCTCCGCGGGAAGCTCTCGTACTCGAATGCGGGCTTTGCGCTCGCCCCGCGGACCTTCACCCTCGCCGAGCTGCGCGAGATCTACACCGCGGCGCTCGGACACGAGGTGTCGGCGACGAACCTCAAGCGCGTCCTCGAGCGGCGCGCCGTGATCGAGCCGACGGGTGACCGGCGACCCTCGGGTCGCGCCGGCGGGCGTCCAGCCGAGGTCTACCGCTTCCGCGACACGCGCCTCGCGATCACCGACCCCTTCGCCGCGCTCCGGCCGAGACGCTGAGCGCGTCTCGGCCGGCCATGCCCCGGGCGGCCACTTGACAGGATTCGGTCTCTGAGACCGAACGGCGTCAAGTGGACGTAACGGACATGACCGGTCAGGACGACTATTGAGTACGGGTATGCGGTGGCTTGCAGCCGGTTCGATCGCGCTCGTCTCGGCACTCGCGATCGGGGCGACGGAAGACGTTTCGGCCGGTACCTCGGCCGAGCGGGCTCGAGTGAGCGCCGTCGTCGACGGCGACACGATCGCGCTCGCCGACGGCCGTCGTGTCCGGCTCCTCCAGATCGACACGCCGGAGCCCGGAACGGGCGAGTGCTACTCGCGGGCCGCGGGTCGCGAGCTCCGGCGCCTCCTCCCGAACGGCGCGACGGTGACGCTCGAGGCGGACGCGCGACTCGACCGCGTGGACGCATACGGGCGCCTGCTTCGGTACGTCCACCGCGGCGGGGCGAATCTCAACCTCGAGCTCGTCCGCCGCGGGGCGGCCACCGTGTGGCTCTACCGGGGCGAGCGCGGACGGTACGCCCCGCAGCTCCTCGTGGCCGCGCAGACGGCGCGCCGCGGCCGGCGAGGGCTCTGGGGCGCGTGCCCGAACGCGGTGTGGAACCCGCTCGGGCCGGCGACGACGGGTGACGGCGGCGCGCCGACACCACCGCGCGCCATCGTCGGCGGCGGCTGCGATCCGTCCTACCCGACCGTCTGCATCCCGTCCCCGCCGCCGGATCTCGACTGCGGGGACATCGAGTACAGGCGCTTCCGTGTCGTGCCGCCCGACCCGCATCGCTTCGACGGCGAGGGCGACGGGATCGGCTGCGAGAGCTGAGGGTCAGCTCTCTTCGTCCGGCTTCGCGCCCTTCCGGCGCTTTCGCGGCGGCGCCGCGACAGGCTCCACGCGTGCGACGGCCCGCACCGTGCCGTCGACCGAAAACCCGAGCGTGAGCGCAGGGCCGTCCCAGTGCTCGGTCAGCTCCAGCTCCTCGCCGAGGTCGATCGGCTCGCGGAAGTCGAGCATCGCGCGGTAGGGCTGCCGCAGCTCGAAGCCGCTCTCGGCCGCGACATGCTCGACCGCCTGCCAGTAGGCGGCGTTGTTCACGTGCCCGTGGCGGTCGACGTCCGTCCAGCGGAGCGCCCACGGGCGGCGCATCGACTGCGACGGCGGGTCGGGCAGCTCGAGTCTCGTCGAGACGGCCCGGCCGCCGGTCGCCTCCGCATAGACGCCGAAACCGTCGATGCGCGCAGGGCGCTGGTCGGGCCCGAGGTGGATCCAGACGCTGTCGACCTCGACGCGCCCGCGTACGTCCCCCTTGACCGACCACCGGCGCCCCGCCGCGATCGACCCCACGGCGCTGCACCACGTCACGAGCTCGACCTCCTGGTCGAGGAGGAACGGCCGCAGGACGTCGACGCGGATCTTCCGGACGAACCAGAGGTGCGACGGCAGGCCCCACCCGGTCTGTTGCACGTCGTCGATCGCGACGTCTTGGAGGAAGCGCGCGATCGCGTCGAGCCGGACACGCCCGTAGGCGTCGATGTCGGAGAGCCGCACGCGCCGCCGCGCCGCGAACGTCCGACCCGTCGTCGGCTGGGGCAGCGACGGATCCATCCACGCCTGATCCTACGGTGAGGGGCGGGCAGCGCCCGCCCCTCACCGGGTCGCGTCAGTAGAGCCCGTTGATCCCCGCGATGTCCCCCGGATTCAGGTCGCGCTTCTTCGTCTCGCCGTTCGACGCGTACGCGTACATCGTCTCCTCGGTGCACGAGCTCGACGCGTGGCCGAGGCCCATCGCGTGCCCGAGCTCGTGCGTGTCGATGTTCCGGAAGTCCATCGCGTTCGCGGCTCCGTCGGTCGACCACGAGAAGCTGTCGGAGTCGAAGATCATGTCCCACTCGACGAGCTGCCGGTTCTGCGGAGGGCCGCCGAAGATGCCCCAGGTGTACGTCACGGCGATCACGCCGGCGTCCGCGATCGGACCGAACTCGGCGCCGTTCCGGTTGTCGACGCCCGACGTGTCCGCGTCGTAGCTCGTGTTGGTCGAGCCGGCGCCGAAGATGTCGGCGCCTGCAGCGGCTTCCCACGTGCCGACGTCGGTGACCATCGCGCTCTCCATGCCGGGGATCGGCGCACCGGACGTGTCGACCGACCACGACTCGGCGGTCCGCCACTTCGCACCGGAGGCGAGGTACGTGAAGCACGCGGTGCCGCCGCCCGGCTTGCGGTCGTTCCTGGCCGGCTTCGCGCGATGGACGACCGCGATGCCCTCGACCTCGACGCCGTTCGCGTTCCGCTTGCCGAGGTAGTAGACGTCCGGTGCGATCTCCACGGCGCCGGGCGGGACCGCCGGCCGGCCGTTCGAGCCACCGGGTGCCGCCGTCGCCGCGACCGAGCCGACGAGGATCGCGGCCGTCGCCAGGACGAGCGACGTTCTCATGCTGCGCATCGGTTTCCCCCTTCGGGAGTGTCAACGGGGCGCCGCATGCCCCTCTTCCGGCCACGTTAGGCAATTCCTCCGATGTCGCCAGCCCCCTTCTGGCGTCCTGAGGAGGCGCGCTTAGCCTGCGTCAGCGGTGGGTCTCCGGGGCATTCCCCGTGCGCGGCACGGGCAGGGCGGGCTCGGCTCGGGTGTCTATCTCGTGGTCGCAGTCGGGCTCCTCGCCGCGGCTTTCGCGTTACGGCTCGCCGGGATCGACGAGCCGTCGATCGAGCAGCGCGAGACCCAGAGCGGCCTGCTCGCCCGCAAGTGGTCGGTCGACCGCAGCGAGCTCACTCCGGCGCAGCAGCGCTACTCGCTCCCCCCTCATCCCGATCCTCGCGCTCGCGATCGGCGTCCTTGTCGGGTGGGTGCTCGACCTGCTGGAGGGGGCGCCGCGTCCTGCAGGGCGTCTTCGTCGCGGTCGTTGCCGCGGCAGTCGTCGTCGCCGCGCAGCGCGCGTACACCACCCTCACGCCGCCGCCACCCACTGACCGGATCGCCGCCTACCGCGAGATCGGCGAGCTCACGGGCCACACGACGCGCTCGATCATCGTGGACCGGCAGCTCGGCCAGCCCGCGATGTACTGGGGCTGGATCGCGACGAGGGCCTCGGAGCTCGACTACCTCGAGCAACCGCCCGCCTGGATCCGGCCCGACGAGGCGGACTACCTGATCGTGGTCGATCCCGAAGCGCTCGAGAGCCACGGGGGCTTGCGCGCGTACGTCGCCGGGCACCCGGTGGTCGCGCGGACCGACGACAACTCGATCTTCGACCTACGCTCGTGACGCGCGCTCGACGAATGCGCACACCGCGCTGACGAGCCGCATCTGGCTCACCGTCTTGCAGTCCGCATCGAGGAGGCGGGGCGAGCAGACGAGGATCGCCCTGCACTGCGCCCGCGACGTCGCGACGTTGAACCGGTGCCGGTCGAACGCGAACCCGATCCCGCGCGGTGCCTCCTCCGGCGTCGAGCTCGCCATCGAGACGATCACGACCGGGGCCTGCTGCCCCTGGAACTTGTCGACCGTCCCGACGGGAACCTCGTCGGGAAGGCGCGAGCGAAGCGTCCGCACCTGCGCGTTGTACGGCGCGACGACGAGGATGTCCGTCTCGGTGAGCGGACGCTCCGAGCCGTCGACGTCCGTGAACCCCGTCCCGAGGAGCTCGGCGACGATCTGCGCGATCGCGTCCGCCTCCTCGACCGACGACTGGCCGCGTCCGGTGTGCGGGACGGGTGCCCATGCCGGGCCGTTCCCCACTTGCAGCGACCGCCGGGCCGCGTCCGGCGCGTAGCCGAGGCGACCCGCGTAGTAGGCGTCGGACGTGAACGCGCAGAGCTCGGGCCGCAGCCGGTAGGTCTCCGCCAGGAAGAGCCCGCGATCCGGCGGCACGGTCACGTTCTCGCCGAGCAGGTGCTGGAGCACAGAGCGGTCGGAGCCCTCAGGGTGCGAGCCCTGCGAGACCTGGGGGAGCTGGTTCGGGTCGCCGAGCAAGACGAGTGAGCGCGCCGAGGTCCCCGCCGCGAGGACGTCGGCGAGCGCGAGCTGCCCGGCCTCGTCGACGAAGAGGACGTCGAGCGGCCGCTCGGCCTCGTGGAGGTCGGTCGAGGGCCGGGTCAGCGCCCAGGCCGTGCCCGCGACGAGGTCGTAGGTCGGGTCGGCGCACACGTCGGAGTCCTCGGACGTCTCGATCCACCGGCCGTCGAAGGCGGTGTTCGCCGAGTCCTCGTCGCCGCGCTTCGCGCCGCGGAATTCGAAGCCCTGGCGCTCCGCCTCGTGCTCGATCGCGCGCAGCAGGTTGTGGATCGCCTTGTGGCTGAGCGAGGTCACGCCGATCCGCTTCCCCGCCCGCATCAGTGCGATCGCCATCCGCGCGCCCTGCCACGTCTTTCCCGAGCCGGGCGGCCCCTGGACGAAGAGGTAGCTGTCACGGAGGGACAGCGAAGCCGCCACGGGGTCGCCACCGAGATCGACCTCCGGACGACGTCGCTCGAGGAGAGCGGTGAGCGCCGGGTACCGGCCGAGGTCGCCGTCGGCGCAAGCGCGGGCGAACCGCATCAGCGCCTCGCGCTTGACGTCGTCCCCGTATGGCGGTCCGGGCGTGAGCCCGCGGGGAAGCGGCTCCTCCTCTCGCCTCGTCGGGCGCAGCAAGGTGAGGACGCCATGATCGTCGTCGACCCGCAGCCGGAACCCCACGCGGCTGTCAGGATCGAACCCGTCGCCGTCGAGCTTGTGCTCCTGCTCCGGGAACGTGAAGCGGTAGGCATGGTTTCGGCCCTCGACCTCCGGCGGCCGCCCGTCCCAGACGATGCGGCCCATCGCCGTCCGGTCGGCGACGAGCTCGTCGTCGTCGAGCTGGGGCCAGCGGAACCATGCCCACCACTGCGGGCGCGCCTCGCGCTGGTGGTAGTCGACGAGGTGCCCGAGCAATCGGCGCGGCGACCCCTCCTCGGCGCCCGCGAGCAGGCGCGCCTCGAGCGCGGCACGCTCGGCGTCGCGCAGCTCGAGCTCCTCCTTGCGCGGGCGAAGCTCGGGCGGATCGCGCCACGGCAGCCCGGCCGGGCGGATCCCGAGAAGCCACTCGTGCAGCTCGAAGGTCGAGCGGCAGTCCTCCTCGTTGTAGCGCTCGACCTCCTCGAGGATCCCGTCGTCGCCCGTCTCGACCCACTCCTCGAACCGCACGACCGACTCGTCGCCGCCCGCGACGTCGGCCGTGCGCTCGAAGCCGTAGAGCTTCTCGATCGCCTTGATCGAGTAGCTGTCGACCGACGCCCGGAGCGCCTGCTTCGTCACGCGGTAGAGGTCCACGAGCACCTCGCCGCGGAGGAACGCGTCGATCTCCGCCTCGCGCGTGCCGTGCTCGCCCATCAGCCGCGTCAGCGCGGTGCGCTCGTAGTGCGCGTAGTGGTAGACGTGCATCGCCGGATGCCGCCGGCGTCGCTCGACGAGCCAGTCGACGAACGCCTCGAAGGCCCGGCGCTCCCCGTCGCGGTCGCGCCCCCAGACGGCGTCGTAGACGACGGCGCCCGCGTCGTCGCGGTAGCAGTAGCCGAAGAGGTACTCGAGCCCGCGGCTCGTCTCGTAGAACGGGTGGCCCTCCATGTCGAACCACACGTCTCCCGCGTCGGGCGCGGGGAGCAGCGAGAAGCCGCGCTCCTCCTCGACCGGCAGCGGCTCCCAGAACAGCCGCCCCTCGCGGCGCGCGCGGAGCTGGAGCTCCGCCTGGTGCCGTATCGCCTCGACGGTCTCCGGGCGAAGCCCGTCCACCGGCGTCCCCGGGGTGAGCTCGCCGAGCGCTTCGAGCGTCTCGATCCCCGCTGCCTGGAGGGCCTCGCCGCGCGAGCGCCAGACGCCCGCGACGAGCGTGAGGTGGTCGTCCTCGAGGCGTTGCGCGTAACAGAGCCGCCGGAAATCGCAGATCCCGCAGTGGTCGCACGGCCACGGGTACGTCTCGTTCTCCGCGTCGAGCGCGGCAAGGAACCGCCCGCGGACCTGATGGTAGTACGACTCGAACTCCGCGACGCGGAACGTCTCCCGCTCTCCCCGCCCGTTCTCGACGTGGACGTGCTCGACGGGCGAGCCCTGGATCCGCGCGAGCTGCTCGGCGTAGAAGCAGAGCTGGAGGACATGGCTCGGCTTCGCGGTGCGGGCGAGCTTCGTGTCGACCGGCTCGTAGCCGCCGCCCGAGTGCTTCTCGAGGAAGTCCGCGAACCCCCGCCAGCGGCCGTCCGTGAGGTACGGCTGGTAGATCACGTCCGCCTCGCGCGCGCGGATCGCCTCCTCCGTCACGCGCCGCGCCACCACGGGGTCGAAGTCCTCGTCGTCGAGCGTCGGCACGCGAAGGATCGAGCGTCCTTCGGCCTCGAGCCGCGCCAGATATGCGTCTTCGTGCTCGTTCCCCTTGCGGAAAATGAGGTCGCGGTGCGGCGAGTCGACGTGCGGCTGCTCGAGCACGCCGCGCGCGACCGCGAGCGAGAGCGTCGTCAGGTGCGCGCACGCGAGGTGCGCCGAGAGATCGGAGGGCGAGAGCGCGAGCGTGCCGTCGTCGAGCGTCCGCATGAATGAAGTATCCGGACGGGCGCGGTCGTGCCTTACGCCCGGTGGCTCAGCGTCCCCCACCCGAGGGATGTGCGGCTCGCGCCGCGAGGCCTAGCCTGCCTCTCTCCGCAGGAATCCGCCCGAAGACGACGTCGACGGCGGATGCACGGCAGGAGCCAGGCACGGGTCGCAGCCGGGGCCCTCTCCCGGTCGTGTCTGGCTTCCGCCGGGCGCCCTCGCCCTACAGCCCGTACGCCTCGAGCAGCCGCAGCCAGAGCTCCGAGCGGGTCGGGAACGACGGCACGGCGTGCCAGAGGTCGTCGAGCGGGACCTCCGCGACGACGGTGATCGTCGCCGCGTGGAGAGCCTCCGCGATCTCGGCCCCGGTGATCGTCGCGCCGACGACGATGCGCCGCTCCTCGTCGACGACGATGCGCGCGGTGCCGGGCGCGTCGCGCCCGATGAACGAGCCGCCGGCGTTCCCGCTCGTCTCGACGTCGACCGCACGCACGCGCAGCCCCGCCTCCTCCGCGCCCGCGAGCGTCAGCCCGACGGCCCCGACCTGCGGGTCGGTGAAGATCACGCGCGGCGACGCGGCGCCGTCCGAGCGGAGCCACACGTCCTTTCCCATGATCGCGTCCGCTGCGAGCCGCCCCTGGTATTTCCCCATGTGCGTGAGCAGCGCGCGGCCGTTGACGTCGCCGATCGCGTAGAGCCAGTCGTGCCCGGGCACGCGGAGCGACTCGTCGACCGCGACCGAGTGCCCCGCCTCGAGCCCGACGGTCTCGAGCCCGATGTCGCCGGTCCGCGGCGTCCGGCCGATCGAGACGAGGATCTCGTCCGCCTCGAACGGCTGGCCGTCGTCGACCTCCACGTGCACCGCGCCGTTGCGCGACACCGAGGTCACCGACGCGCCGAGCCGGACGTCGACACCGCTCTCACGGAGCGCCGCCAGCACCTGCTCGCTCGCGAATCGCTCCTCGCGCTCGATGAGCCGGTCGCCGCGGTGCACGAGCGTCACCCGCGAGCCGAGCGACGACCAGGCCTGCGCCATCTCGACCCCCACCACGCCGCCGCCGAGGATCGCGAGGCGAGGCGGTACCCGCTTCGACGTCGTCGCCTCGATGTTCGTCCAGGGCGACGCGTCCGCGAGGCCCGGCACGGGCGGAATGGCCGCCGCGCTGCCGGTCGCGATCACGACGGCACGCCGCGCGACAAGCTCCTCGTCGCCGACCGCGACGCGCTTCTCGCCCGCGAGCCGGCCGTGACCGCGGACGAGCGTGACGCCGCGCTCCTCGAGCCACGGGACCATCGAAGTGTCGTCCAGGTCGTGGACGACCTCGTCGCGACGCGCGAGGACGGCCTGGACGTCGAGCTCGCCGACCGGGACGCCGGGAACCCGCCGCGCCTCGGCTTCGAGCTCACCGGGCCGCAGGAGCGCCTTCGACGGCATGCACGCGAAGAAGGAGCACTCGCCGCCGACGAGCCGTTCCTCCACGATCGCCACCGAGACGCCGTTCTCGCCGAGCCGACCGGCGATCACCTCGCCGGGCGCACCAGCCCCGATCACGACCACGTCGAACTCGCCCATGTCGACCTCCCGGTCTCCGACTTCGGTCGGACACCTTAGGCCCGCCGCCGCATCTCCCGCGTAGGCTGACCGCGTGCCCAAGCGCTCGTACGAGCTCGCGACCGACAGCCCCGAGATCGAGGCGGCGTTCAACGAGCTGCGCCGCCAGCTGAAGGTCTCGCTCCAGTTCCCCGCGGAAGTCCTCGTCGAGGCCGAAGCGGCGGCGCACGCGCCGCGACTCCCCGAGAAGGACGAGACCGCCATCCCGTTCGTCACCCTCGACCCCGCCTCGTCGATGGACCTCGACCAGGCGTTCCACATCGAGCGCGACGGCGACGGGTACCGCGTCCGCTACGCGATCGCCGACGTGGCGGCGTTCGTCGAGCCGCGCGGCCCGATGGACATCGAGGCGCACGAGCGAGGCGAGACGCTGTACGCGCCGGACCAGAACGTGCGCCTCTACCCGCCCGTCCTCTCGGAGGGCGCCGCGAGCCTGCTGCCGGACGAGACGCGCCCCGCGGTCGTCTGGACGATGGACGTCGACGCGACCGGCGAGGGCAGTGCGGTCCACGTCGGCCGGGCGCTCGTCCGCAGCCGCGCGAAGCTCGACTACGTGAGCGCACAGCAGGCGCTCGACGGCGGCACGGCCGAGGCGCAGCTGCGTCTTCTCCGCGAGGTCGGGATCCTCCGACTCCAGCGTGAGGAGCGCCGCGGCGGCGTGAGCCTCCCGCTCCCCGAGCAGGTGATCACCGAGAAGGACGACGAGTACGGGCTCCGCTTCCGCGCCCCGCTCCCCGTCGAGGGGTGGAACGCCCAGATCTCGTTGATGACGGGCATGGCGGCCGCGGAGCTCATGCTCGGCGGCCGCGTCGGCCTCCTGCGCACCGTCCCACCTGCCGACCCCGACCGCCTCGAGAGCCTCCGGCTGATGGCGAAGGAGCTGCGCGTGGAGTGGCCGAAGGCGATGACCTACCAGTCGTTCGTCCGGAGCCTCAGCCCGGTCATAGCGCGGCAAGCGGCGCTTCTCGTGGAGGCGACAACCCTCCTTCGCGGATCCGGATACGTCGCGTTCGACGGCGAGCCGCCGGAGGCGGCAGTGCACTCCGCGCTCGCGTCCGCCTATACGCACACGACGGCGCCGCTGCGCCGGCTCGTCGATCGCTACGTCGGCGAGGTCTGCATCGCGCTTTCGAACGGCGCGGAGATCCCGGAGTGGGCGCGCACCGAGCTGCCTGCGCTGCCGGAGGCGATGGCGAAGTCCGGAGGCCGGGCCGGCCAGTACGAGGCGGGGATCGTCTCGATCGTGGAGGCAGCCCTCCTCGCGCCCCATGTCGGCGAGACCTTCGAGGCGATCGTCGTCGAGCTCGACGCGCGCCGCGGGGCGACCATCGCGATCCGCAGCCCGGCGATCCGGGCGCGATGCCGCGGCGACGATCTTCCACTGGGCGGCCGCGTCCAGGTGCGCCTCCAGGAGGCGAACGTCATGCAGCGCCTCGTGCGCTTCGAGAAGGTCTGAGGGTCAGCGCGCGAAGACGCGCTCGGCAGCCGCGAACGTCGCGTCCCCGAACAGCACGAGCCGCGCCTCCTCCACGCCGGTCTGCGCCTCGCGCATCGCGCCGAGCGCCTGCGCGACCGCGTTCTCGAGCGGCCACCCGTACGCACCGGCCGAGATCAGCGGAAAGGCGACCGTCGCCGTCCGGAGCTCGTCGGCCACCGCGAGCGACCGCGTGTAGCACGACCGCAGGGTCGCCGACTGGTCGCGGCCCGGGTCGTACACCGGCCCGACCGTATGGATCACCCACTGCGCGGCGAGGTTCCCCGCCGTCGTAGCGACCGCGTCACCTGCCGGCAACCCGTCGGGGTAGCGCGACGACCGCAGCGCGCGACATTCCTCGAGGATCGCCGGTCCGCCCTTCCGGTGGATCGCCCCATCCACGCCCCCGCCGCCGAGGAGCGACGAGTTCGCGGCATTGACGATCGCGTCGACGGCCTGCTCCGTGATGTCGCCCTGAACGAGCTCGATCCGCATGTATCAATGATGCTCGAGTTGAACCGGGCGGAGGAGTCGACTAGCGTCAACTCCCGGTGGAACTCAACGACTGGATCCTGGCCCTCCACCTCCTAGCGGCCTTCGCGCTCATCGCGGCCGAGGTCGCGTTCTCGATCATGATCGCCGCGCTCTGGCGGTCCGACAGCCCGTCCCGGGTGGCCTCGACGATGCTGCTCGCGCGTGTCGGCGTGATCCTCGTAGGCGTGGGGATGGCCGGGACGATCGTGTTCGGCATCTGGCTCGCGATCTCGCTCGACGCGTACCAGCTTTGGGACGGCTGGGTGATCGCCGCGCTCGTGCTCTGGGCGATCGGCGGCTTCGTGGGGCAGCAATCGGGTCAGGGGTACCAGGCAGGCGGAGAGCTCGCCGAAAAGCTGGCAGCCGAGGGCACGACGTCGAGTCCCGAGCTCGCCGAGATCTTCGGCACCTCACGCGCGTTCTGGTTCCACGTCGCGACCGGCGTGGTCGTCGTGCTCATCCTCGTCGACATGATCTGGAAGCCGGGCGCATGAACACTCTCGCGGCGATCCGGCCTGACAGCTGGAACTTCCCGCTCCTCCTGCACATCCTCGGCGCGGCGGTGCTGGTGGGAGCGGTCCTCACAGCCGTCGTCACATTGCTCACCGCCGAGCGGACTGCTCAGCCCGACGTGATGCGTCGGATCGCCTTCCGCTCGCTCTGGATGGTGGGTGTTCCCGCCTACGTCGTGATGCGGATCGGGGCCGAGTGGATCTACTCGAAGGAGTTCGGCGACGCCGAGGACGACCCGGCGTGGATCGGGATCGGCTACATGACCGCCGACATCGGGCTCCTCATCTTCCTGATCGCGCTCGGACTGGCCGGATTCGCGGCCCGCCGGAAGTCGGCCGGGCTCGGCAAGGCGTCGGGATACCTGGGCGTGCTGCTCCTCATCGCGTTCGTCGTCGTCATCTGGGCGATGGGCGCCAAGCCGGACTAGCGGGCACGGAGGTATCGGACCGACGTCCGACACCTCCGCCCTACTCCCTCAGTCGGACTCGTTCTCGGCGCCGTCGCCGTTCGCCCCGTCGTCATCGGCGGTCCCACCGTCGTCGTTGGCTTCCTGGCCGATGACCTGGTACTGCGAGTCGAGCTGGACGTCGACCGTCTTGCCGTTCGCGAGCCGGACCTCGACGTCGTACGCCGCGCCATCGTCGCCGACCTCGGACTCGGTGACCGTGCCGCCGCCCGTGTGCGCCAGCGCCGCAGCATTCGCCTTCTGCAGCGTCGCGCCGGTGAGCGGCTGGTCGTCGCCGCCGACGCCGCCGGCGATCGCGATCCCACCCGTCACGGCAACCGCGACGACGACGACCGCGGCAGCGAGGACGAGCATCAGCCTTCGGGACATCTGGGCCTCCTTCGATCGCTTCCCGGCCACCGTAGGCGACCCCGATGAGACGGCCGTGAGAGATGAGCCGGCGGTGGCGCTCTCATCCGGCTCTCATCCGGCGCGCGACAATCGGGGCATGCGGATCCTCGTCGTCGAGGACGAGCTGAAGATGGCGAGCCTCCTTCGCCGCGGGCTCGTGGAAGAGGGGCACGCCGTCGACGTCGCACGGACAGGGGACGACGCCCTCGCGCTGGCGCCGGGGGCGGAGTACGACGCCATCGTCCTCGACCTGATGCTGCCCGGCGTCGACGGGATCGAGGTCTGCCGCCGGCTGCGCGAGGTCGGCGTCTGGGCGCCCGTCCTGATGCTCACCGCCCGCGACGCGGTCGAGGACCGCGTGGCCGGCCTCGACGCCGGCGCCGACGACTACCTCCCCAAGCCCTTCTCGTTCGCAGAGCTGCTCGCGCGCCTGCGCGCGCTCGTCCGCCGCGGCATGCCCGAGCGCCCGGCCCTGCTCGAGGTCGGCGACCTCCGGCTCGACCCGGCCACCCGTCAGGCCTGGCGTGGCGACACCGAGGTGGCGCTGTCCGCGAAGGAGTTCGCGCTCCTCGAGACGTTCATGCGCCGCCCCGGCCACGTCCTCTCGCGGGTCGAGCTGCTCGAGCACGCCTGGGACTACGCGTACGAGAGCCGCTCGAACGTCGTCGACGTCTACGTCCGCTACCTCCGCGAGAAGATCGACCGCCCGTTCGGCCGGGCGTCGCTGGAGACCGTCCGCGGCGCGGGCTACCGCCTCCGCCGGGAGACGATGTGAGCCGGCTGCCGATCCGTATCCGCCTGACGCTCGCGTTCGCATTCGCGATGGCGATCGTCCTCGCGGCTGTCGGCGCGTTCGTCTACGTCCGGCTCGGCGACTCGCTCACGGAGCAGCTGGACGAGAGCCTCGATGCCCGCGCGGCAGCGCTCGTCCCGCTCGTGCGCACCGGCCAGCCGCTGACGCCGAGCGGCGACGAGCAACTCGCGGAGGTCGTCGCCGCGAGCGGCAGCGAGCTCGTGACCGCCGACGAGGTCGCGCGGGCGCGGCAGGAGCGGTTCGTCACGCGGCGGGACGACGTCGACGCGTTCGAGGGCGAGCCCGGCCGCCTCCTGCTCACACCGGTCGCGACGGACGACGGCACCGCCGTCCTCCTCGTCGGCGCCTCTCTCGAAGAGCGAGAGGAGGCACTCGACGGGCTCCTCACCGCGCTCCTCATCGGCGGGCCGCTCGCTCTGCTCGCCGCGTCGGCCGCCGGCTACGCGCTGGCAGGCGCGGCGCTACGGCCGGTCGAGGCAATGCGCCGCCGCGCCGACGAGGTCTCGGGCGACGAGCCGGGTGCGCGCCTCCCCCTTTCGGACGCGAACGACGAGATCCGCCGGCTCGGCACGACGCTGAACGAGATGCTCGACCGCCTCGAGGACGGCCTCGAGCGCGAGCGGCGCTTCACCGCCGATGCGAGCCATGAGCTGCGGACGCCGCTCGCGCTCCTGGAGACCGAGCTCGAGCTCGCCCTTCGGCGCCCGCGCACGCCGGCGGAGCTCCAGGCCGCTCTGCGTTCGGCCGCAGAGGAGGTCGACCGGCTACGCCGTCTCGCCGATGACCTGCTCGTGCTCGCACAGCTCGAACGCGGGCGCGTACCACTGCGACGCGAGCCGATCGCGGCGGACGAGCTGCTGGAAACCGTGGCGCGGCGTTTCGACGCACGCGCGGCCGTCGAGGGCCGTGCGCTCGAGGTCGACGACACGTCCGCGGCGCTCAGCGGCGACCGCATCCGGCTCGAGCAGGCCCTCGCCAACCTGGTCGACAACGCCTTCCGCCACGGAGCGGGGACGGTGCGGCTCGTGGTCTCGGCCGGAAACGGCGTCGTCGAGCTCCGGGTCGCCGACGGCGGGGCCGGCTTCCCCACGGACTTCCTGCCCCACGCCTTCGAGCGCTTCAGCCGGCCCGACGGCGCACGCTCCGGGGGCACCGCGGGGCTCGGTCTGGCGATCGTCGCGGCGGTCGCCGAGGCCCACGGCGGCTCGGCGAGCGCGGCCAACGACGGCGGCGCGGTCGTGACGATCTCGATTCCCCGCGCCTAGGAGCTCGAGAATGCGGATGCGCCCGCGCCGGGAGCTCCGGCGCAGGCGCGTCGTGCTACAGCGCTATGCGCGCTGCCGTCGCGCTCGGGCACCCGCGCCGCACGAGGCTCGCTGCCCAGTGCAGGTCGATGTCGGGGCGTAGCGCGAGCTCCAACGCATCGGAGATCGTGTAGCCGGCGCGCAGGAGCTCCTCGAAGCGCCAGCGGCGAATCTCGTCCGCTTCGCCGTGGTCGCGCTCGTCGACCGGTGCCGCAGCCATTGGTTCCCCTTCCCCCACGCCTACCGCTGTCCGCATTTGTGACCGACGGCGCCTGCGAGGTACATCCCTCGTTCGAGGGATCAGGGCCGGATCAGCGGAGGCGGTAGACGATGCGACCCCGGTCGAGGTCGTACGCCGAGACCTCGACGCGCACCCGATCGCCCGGGCCCATGCGGATGCGGTGCCGCTTCATCCTCCCGGCGGTGTAGCCGAGCATCTCGTGCCCGTTGTCGAGGCGGATGCGAAACATGCCGCTGCGCAGGCTCTCGACGATCTCGCCTTCCATCTCGATCTTCTCTTCCTTGACGGCGATGGCCGCAGCCCCCTTCCGTGGCGGAGTATTGGGCCGCCCCCGCCGGGGGGAGCGGCCCCGTATCCACGACGGCGGTAAGTCCGTCGCCTCTCGCGCCACCACCCCACGACGCGAGAGGCGACCGAGCCGCTATCGCAACCCATAGGAAACACGAAGAAACGTGAAGGATCTGTAGTGATGCACGCCGAGGCGTGCTCGGCCGACCCGCGACCTAGGGTCCCCTCGATGGTCGTCGCTCGCGCCGTGAACGACAGCGTTCGGTTCTGCCTCGAGCTCGCCGCCCTCGCCGGGCTCGCCGTCTGGGGCTGGAAGACCGGGCCGGATGGCGTGAACGTCGTCCTCGCAGTCGTAGCGCCGCTCGCCGCCGCCGTCCTCTGGTGGCTCTTCGTCGCGCCGAAAGCCCGTCGCCCGCAAGCCGACCCCCTGCGGCTCCTGCTCGAGCTCGCGGTCTTCGGCGGCGGGACGCTCGCATTCGCCGCGGCCGGCCTCGAGACGTCGGCCGTGGTCCTCGGCGTCGCGACGGCCGCCCACCTCGTCGCGACGTTCGTCCTCGGTCAACGCGGGCCGGAGCGCCGCTAGCCGCGAACCACCACGAGCCGGTCGGCCCCGGACTCGGCGCCCCACACCTCGCCGGGCCGCCCGAGCAGCTGCCGCACGTCCGCGCCCGCCCGGAGCGGCACGCGGGTGAACTTCCCCGTCGCCGGCGCGAAGCGCCAGATCCCGCTGCGGCCGAAGTCGGTCAGCCAGACCACGTCCTTGTCGTCGACGTAGACCGCGTAGACCTGCGCCGGGCCGGGCACGTCCCACTCGCGCCACTTCTTCGTCGCCGGGTCGTAGCGCGCGACCTTGCCCGCGTTCCACTCGCTCACCCAGATCCGGCCCTTCGAGTTCGACCACACGCGCCGCGCACCCTGGCCCGCCGTCGGCGGCCGGATGACGGTCGCCTTGCCGGTGCGGACGTCGATCTCCGCGATATGACTGCCCGCGAGCGAGGCGTAGAAGACGCGGCCCTTCGGGGTCGTCGTGATCCCGTACGGCCCGGCGCCGAGCGGCGCGCGGAAGACGCGCATCGCGCCCGTCTTCGGGTTCAGGCGCCCGTAGATCCCGTTCTGGCCCGTGAACCAGAGGATGCCCCGCTTGTCGAACGTCGCCGTGTTGAGGTTCGCGTTGCCGGTCGAGGCGGGCAGCCGGAAGCCGCGGAAGGCGGACGTACCCGGGTCGACCCGGACGATCGCGTTCAGCCCCCCGTCTGTCACCCATGCGGCGCCGTCCGGACCGACGATGACGCCGTGCGGGGCCGAGCCCTCGCCGAGCGGGATCTCCGTCGTCTGTCCCGTCTTCGGGTCGAGCCGTCCCATCCTGCCGGTGTGCTGGGCCGTGTACCAGACCGTCCCGTCGGGGGCGACCGCCACGTCGTGCGGGTGCGTTCCGGCGGGAACCGGGTACTCCTGGACGCTGAGGCCGACGGCGGCCGTCGAGGCCGGTCGGCGCAGTGTCCCCCACTCCTGCGGCAGTACCCGTCCGACGACGCGGAAGCGGCTGTTCCCGAGCGGCCGGAAGACGATCGCCTCGCCCTCCTCGAGCGTCTGTCCGGACGTCTCCTCGACGACGACGCCGTGCGTGACCAGCACGGTCAGCTTCCCGGCCGCGGGCTTCGTGCCGAAGAGGCGCCGCGCGGCGCGGATCTGCGCGCGCCAGGCGTCGTCGTGCTCCGCCGCGATCGTGTTGAGGAGCGCGGGATGGACGGTCGCGCGGCCGAAGGCGAGCCGCGCGGTCTCGAGCGTCCGGCAGTACGCGCTCGAGAAGACCTTGCCGACGGGCAGCCCGAGCCGGCGCACACCGCGCCCGATCGCGCGAGCGTCGGCGCGGCCCTGGGCGGAGAGGTTCCGCTGTGTCGAGCAGTCCGAGACGACGACGGGATCCTGGTCGGGCTTCGAGAAGTCGGTGGCGGCGTGCCGGAAGACGACGACGAGCCCGCCGGCTTTCAGGCTCCGGGTGAGGTCAGGGCCGGCAGCGGCGGACGCGCCGGCGACGAGAGTCAGCGCGAGCGCGGCGACGATTGCTCCGACGAGCGAGCGCAGTGACGGCATGCGACTCCTCCTTCGCAGACGACCCGTCCACGGTATCCCATCGCCGCCGAGAGCCCGGGCGTGTGTGCGCCCGCCGGCGTGTGCGCCGCAGGCTAGGGCTCGCCGGCCAGACCGCGCCGGAACGCGTTCCGGAGCTCCTCGACCGTCCCGGTCTCGAGCGTGCGATACGTGAGCTCCTCCTGCTCGGCCCGGTCGAAGAGGTCGAGAAAGTCGGCGATCTGCGGCGCGGGCCGGACAGGCCTGCGCCCCGGCCGCCAGCCGTAGCCCTCCTCGAGCCGGACGAGGTCGGCGCGCTCGTCCTCGGTCAGACTGGGCTCGTGTTGTGCGAGCAGCACGGCGAGCTCGCCGTGCAGTTCATCGGCTCGACCGGCCACCCACTACCGCACTCGGTAGACGATGCGTCCCCGGTCGAGGTCGTACAACGACACCTCGACCTTCACGCGGTCACCAGGTGCCATCCGGATCCGGTAGCGCTTCATCTTCCCGGCGGTGTACCCGATCATCTGATGACCGTTGTCGAGCGTGATCCGGAACATTCCGCTCCGGAGGCTCTCGATGATCTCGCCCTCCATCTCGAGCTTCTCTTCCTTGACGGCGATGGCCGCCTCCTTTGGTCAGACGAGGGACGAGTTCGGCGCCCGTGGCCGCCGAGGGCCACGGGCGCCGAAGTGCACTACGCGACGACGGCGACGTTGGTCGCCTCGGGGCCCTTCTGACCCTCGCGGGCCTCGTACGAGACCTTCGCCCCCTCGGGGAGCGACTTGAACCCGTCACCGGCGATCGAGCTGTGATGCACGAAGACGTCCTTCGAGCCGTCGGCAGGGGCAATAAACCCGTAGCCCTTCGCATCGTTGAACCACTTCACGGTTCCTTCTGCCATGGAAAACACCTCCCTTACGTAACTCACGAACGCGTAGGGAAGGCGCAGAAGCGCGAACCGGACCCGCTCTAACTGTCGTGCAGGATAGCACTGGAGTTCGGTTTGCGTCCTTCCCCGACGTCTGACAGGCCAAACCCGAGCGCTTGACTTCCGGCCGCGATCTGCCATGGTCCCCCGGTTCGGCCGGGCCCGCGCGGACGATCCGCGGCGCGCACCGGCCGCGAGAAGGAGGGATTCGATGCACGCACGCATCGCCCGCTACCGGATCAGCGGCGACCCGCACGAGCTGGCGCGGAAGGCCGAGGAGGGCATGCTCCCGATCTTCGAGGCGCAGCCCGGGTTCAGGGCGTACAACCTCGCCATCAGCGGCGACATGCTCACCTCGATGAGCGCGTGGGACACCGCCGAGCAGGCCGAGGCAGCTTCCCCGGCCGCGGCGACGTGGATCGCGGAGAACATCGCCCAGGACATCGAGCTCATCGACGTCAGCTTCAACGAGATCCTGCTCGCGACGGCGCTCGGCGTGAGCGCGGCGGCGACAGCGAGGGCCTAGGTCAAACGGGGCCTAGGGGCGCGGCGTCAGCCGCGCCCCTGGAGCTCGGCCGGCAGCCCGAACCGCGGATACAGCGCCTTGGCATCGGCGAACGCGGTGATCTCCTTGACGCGATCGCCCTCGAGCGCGAGCACCTCGATCGCCGCAGGCAGATACGCGCCGCGCTGCTCGTCGAGGATGTACCACGCGATCGCCGGTTGCCCGCCGGCGCTCGTCATGACGTGGCGCAGCACGGGCCTGAACTGCGCGATGAATGCGACGACATCGTCGCGGCCGCCGAACCAGCACGGGAACGGCGGCATCGCAAAGGTCGCATCTTCCACGAGCACCGACACCATCGCGTCGACGTCGCGGCTCTCCCACGCGGCGACGTAGCGCTCGACGAGCCCGCGCAGGCCGTCGTCGCCGAGCGCGCGGAGCGTCTGCTGCTGGCTGCGCTCGGGCAGTACGTCGTCGACGGTCTTCCGCGCCCGCTGGAGAGCGCTGTTGACCGACGCGGCGGTCGTGTCGAGCGACTGCGCGACCTCGCGCGCCGAGAACCCGAGCACTTCCCGCAGGATCAGCACCGCCCGCTGGCGCGCGGGCAGATGCTGGAGCGCCACGATGAACGCGAGCTCGACGCTCTCCCGCTGCTCGTACCGCGCCTCGGGCGCGGCATGGCCGTCCTCGAGGCCCAGGTGCTCGTCGGGGTAGGGGTCGATCCAGATCGATTCGAGGAGCGGCGTGCCGGGACCGTCGGCCGGCTGCCAGGACGGTTCGTCGAGGTGCAGGACGCGTTTCGGCCGCTTCGCGATCGCGTCGAGGCTCGCGTTCGTCGCGATCTTGTAGAGCCACGGTCGCAGCGGCTGCCCGTCCTCGAACCCGCCGAGCCCCCGCCAGGCGCGGAGGAGCGTCTCCTGGAGCGCGTCCTCGGCGTCCTGGAGCGACGCGAGCATGCGGTAGCAGTGCGCGTGGAGCTCACGGCGGTGCGGCTCGACGAGCTGGCGGAACGCGTCCTCGTCGCCGCGCCGCGCCGCCTCGAGCACGCGGGGGTCGGGTGTCTCAGCGACGATCAAGGAAGAACTCCTCCAGCACCGGCGCGAGCACCGTCATCGAGAGATTGTGGCTCTGCCCGGCGAGGGTGCGCCGATGGGCGTTCGGCATGTGCAGCGCGAGCGCGTCCGCCGCGTTGCGGAGCGACGCCGGGCTCTTGCCGCCGTCGAGGACGAGCGTCGGCGTCGCGATCGACGCCCACGGCTCGCGCGCGAGCGGCGTTCCGTGGACGGTGCCGTTCATCACCGCGTAGTCGTACGGCAGCGTGTGCGCGACCGCCTCGAGGTTCCGCCAGAGAGGACGCGCGAGGCGCAGGGCGCCGACGAGCGCGCGCGGCGCGCCCATCCCCTCGCGCATGAAATAGCGCACGGTGGCGCCGCGATCGCCCGACGCGACGAGCGCGGCGAGCCGAGACTCGAAGTCCGGCGGCGGCAGGTGCCCGCTCGCGTCGACGCTGAACGGCGGCTGGTAGACGACCGCCCGCTCGATCGGCACGCCGGTCGCGGCCGCCCGCAGGGCGAGCACGCCGCCGGAGGACATCCCGAAGACGTGCGCCGACCCGCCCGCCGCGTCGACGACCGCGCCGAGGTCTTCGATCTCCCGCTCGACCGCGTACTCCGGCGCATCGCCCGAGTCGCCGCGGCCGCGCCGGTCGTAGCCGATCACGGCGAATCGCGGCGCGAGCAGCTCCGCGAGCTGCACCCAGCTCCTGTAGCGCCGGTAGCTGAAGGCGCCGCCGACGAGGATCACCGCCGGCCCGTCGCCGGCGGTGTCGTATGCGATCGGCGTGCCGTCCCGCGAGCGGACGGTCCGGTGGTTCATGCGGGCGCGGGACGGTAGGTCAGGTCGAGGACGCCGGTCGAGAAAGTCTGCGACGCGACGAGCTCGAGCGACACGGGCGGGGAGCCGTCCGGGAACAGCTTCGCGCCCTGGCCGACGACGAGCGGGTGCACGAGCAGCCGCAGCTCGTCGAGGAGGCCACGCTCGAGCAGCGACCGCGCGAGCGTCGCGCTTCCGGACATGCCGATGTTCTTGCCGGGCTGCGCCTTGAGCTCGTTGACGGCGTCGGCGAGGTCGCCCTCGAGCAGGGTCGAGTTCTGCCAGTCGTCGACATTCTCGAGCGTGGTCGAGGCGACGAACTTCGGCGTGTCGTTCATGATCGACACGAACGGGCTCGACGCGGGGTCCTGCTGCGGCCAGTACGCCGCGAACTCCTCGTACCCGCGGCGGCCGAGCAGCAGGGCATCGCTGGCCCCGATGGCCTCGCCGACGGCGGCCCCCATCTCGTCGTTGAAGTAGGGGAAGTGCCACTTGTCCGGCGCCTCGACGACGCCGTCGAGCGAGATGAAGAAGGACGAGACGACCTTGCGCATGGTGTGCTCCTGTTCCGGTGGGAAGGGTTGTCAGTGGTACTACCGGTGCGGCGCGCGAAACTCATCGCGCTTCTCGCCAGGGTGCTAGAGAGAAACCTGACGCGCGAGCCGCTCGAGCTCGTCGACGAGCTCCACGGGCCGGCTGAGCGCGACCAGGTGGCCGCCGGGAATCTCGTCGATCTCGATCCCGAGCCTTTCGTGCACCACTCGTCTCTGGAAGTCGAGCGGGAAGAAGCGGTCGTCACGTCCCTGCACGAAGCGGGTCGGAACGTCCGGCCATGACGCGAGCGGCCAGGGCTCCTCGAACGGAGTCCACGACTGCGGCGGCTCCTCCGCGAGCGCGGCGGCCTTCACGTCCGCCGGGACGTCGTGGAAGAACGCCTCGTCCATGTCGACCTCCCCCACCTCGTCCTTCCACCCGGTTGCCGTCCACCACTCGTCGCCCGTCTCGCCCGGCCGGGGAACCATCGCGTTGACGAGGATCAGGAGCTCGACCGGCACGCGCTCGCAGGCGAGCGGCGCCGTGAACCCGCCGAAGGACTGCGCGACGAGCACGATCGGGCGCCGGTCGCCGATCGCCTCGACGACCACGTCCGTGTACTCGGCGAGCCCGGCGCTCTCGTCGGCCGCCGGCAGGTCGACGGCGATCGACTCTCCGACCGCGCCGCTCGAGCTCGGCGACGACGCGATGCCAGTACCACGCGGCCCCGCCGGCGCCCGGGACCAGCACGAATGTCGTGTCCATGTCCATTGGACCTGCTTCAGGAGGCAGACTCATCGGGATGGGTGAGAGCCGGCGTGTCTACTCCACCGCTGACGGCGACCTTCGGAAGGCGCCCGAGCCGCGAAGCCGTGGGCGCACCGCGCCGCCGGTCCCGAACGACGGCATCGTCCGCGTGTCGCGCGAGACGAGCGGGCGCAAGGGCAAGACGGTGACGGTGGTCCGCGGCGTCCCGCCCCGCGAGCTCGAAGCCGTGGCGAGCGACCTCAAACGCCAATGTGGCTCGGGCGGCTCCGCGAAGGACGGCGTCGTCGAGATCCAGGGCGACCACCGCGCGAAGGTCGTCGCCCGGCTCGAGTCGCAGGGCTACCGCGTGAAGCTCGCCGGCGGCTGAGCCGGGCCTCGCTACGTCTCGTCGTCGCTTCCCTCGTCCCACCAGGCGGGCTCGGCGTCGAGCTCGTCCGGGTCGAGGCTCCCGTCCTCGAGCTCCTCGGCCAGGCGAACGGCGTCTCGGACGTCCTCTTCCTCGGGCACGTCGTCGTCAGGTCGACCGGTCATTCGCACAGGCATGATCGCAGGTGCAGGGCCTCCGTCTTACGTCGGTTGACGGCTGGCACCGCTGCGCATACCGATACGCACGTGCACCTTCTCTTCCTGGACGAGTCGGGGCAGCTC
Source organism: uncultured Actinomycetes bacterium (assembly GCA_963797805.1). Classification (GTDB taxonomy): domain Bacteria; phylum Actinomycetota; class Thermoleophilia; order Gaiellales; family Gaiellaceae; genus Gaiella. The sequence continues at coordinate 154,282 of CAWCRC010000010.1, forward strand.
TCGGAGCGGAAGTTCTTCGCCCTCGGCGGGGTCGCGGTCGCCGACACCGACTGGCACCTCCTTCGAGACCACTGGCAGGAGACGCTCGACGGCGCACGGCTGGCCGGTCGACCGCGAGGTGAAGTGGCACGGCATCCGGACGGGCGAGGTTCCGCCGGCGCTCGCCGACGCGGTCGTCGCGGCGCTCGCGCGCTCGCCGCTCCGCTGCTACGTCACGCTGCTCGACATCGAGCTCGGCGCCGAGGTCGCGCCGGCGTTCTTCGCAGACCGATGAGGACACCTACGCCACCGGTCTCATGTTCCTCGCCGAGCGCTTCCAGCTCCTCCTCGAGGCCGCCGACGACGTCGGCCTGATCGTCGTCGACAGCCGCTTCCGCGAGGACGACGCGCGGCTCCGGCGGTTCTTCGCCGACCTCACGAAGGACGGCAGCCCGTACTCGCGCCTCGGCCGGATCGTCGAGGGCCTGTTCCTCGGCCCGAGCCACTACTCGATCGGCCTCCAGTGCGCCGACCTCGTCTGCGCGATCACCGCCGCCGCCGAGCGCGGCAACGGCCAGGCGCGCGGCTATCTCAGGACGCTCCTCCCCCGCTTCGCGACCCATCCGGCAACCGGTGCTCTCGACGGCGTCGGGATCAAGCGCTTCCCCGAGCAGGCGCGGCGCCCGCGCGAGGAGACGCGGCTGTTCCAGCCATAGCCTCGGCGAGCGCCGCGCGGACCGACAGCTCCGTCCCCTCGAAGCGAGCGTCGAGCCGCCCGAGCACTCGCTGCAGGAGCGAGACGGCCGCCTTGTTGTCGGTCGCGACGAGCGCTGTGACCTCGGTGATCCCGGCCGCGCGCGCGTCCGCGAGGAGCTCCTCGGTCAGCGCTGTTCCGACGCCGAGCCGCTGGTGCTCGTCGACAACCTCGAACGCGATCTCCGCGCTCGCCCCTTCGCGCACGAGCCGCGCGATCGCGATCGGGCGGGCGTGTCCCGCGAGGTACCCGACGAGGACATGGCGCGTCGCATCGACCCGGGCGAGCTGCTCGAGCTCGACGGAGCTCAGCCGCGGCTTCGGCCCGTTGAACCGTGTGCGGCGCGACTCGTCGCCGAGCCGCTCGAACACCGCCATCACCGTCTCGACGTCCCCGTTTCGCAGCGGACGGATGACGAGACCCTGTCCGCGCCGGAGCGGCACGTAGCGGCTTGGCATCGTCGCAGGCGGAAGCGCCGCGCTCACGGCGACGGCCTCGGGCGCGGGAGCCTCCGACGCGGCGACTCACGCGCCTGCGCGCGAGACGCAGGGACGCATAGGGCAGCGTCGAGGCGAGGAACAGCCCACCCATCACGACGCCGATTCCCGCGAACCCGGCCACGGCGAGCGCGGCCCCGCCGGCGAGCGCGCCGATCAGGTACCCGAGCTGCGTGGTGACGGCCCGGACGGTGCCGACCTCGCGCCCGAGGTCGCCGGCGACGCTGAACCCGTAGACCGTCCCCGACACGGTTCGCGTCGCGACGAGCGCGCCGCTGATCGCGAAGAGGACGAGCGTGACCGCGACGACGGGCGTCACCGTCCACGTCAGCGCGACGGCGACCGCAGCGGCGAGGCTGGTGGCGAGCATCGTCCACCGCGCGCGCTCCGGCGCGCCGTGGCCCGCCCGCCGGTTCCCGAGGAGGTAGGCGACGGCCACGGCGGCGAGCGCGACTCCCGTCGCGGTCGTCGACATGCCGAACTGCTCGGTCATGAGCGCGCCGCTGAACACGAGCGTCCCCGCCCAGGCGGCGTTCGCGCAGAGCTCGCCGATGGCCCAGCGCTGCGCGTCCGCGCGTCGGAGAAGGCCGCGGAGAGACGTCTCGGCCCGCTGGATCGGCGAGTCGTGCGGCCGGCCGAGGACGGCGAGCCCGGCGAGCAGCGCCGCCGGCAGCGGCAGCGCCAGGAACGCGAGCCGCCAGTGGACCTCCGCGACCACGCCGATCAGCGGCATGCCCACGATCCACGCCGTCGGCGGCCCCGCGAAGGCGTGCGCGACGACCCGGGTGCGGCGCTCGGGCTCGCTCCATGCGGCCGTGGCAGCGACGCCCGCTGTGAGGATCATCGCGATCCCGATCCACATCGGGATCTGCGCGAGGGCCAGCAGCGCGAACGAGGGCGCCGCCGCGCTCGCGAGCGAGCCGACCGCGAGCAGCGCGCTCGCGACGCCGAGCAGCGCCCGCGGCGAGTACCGGGTGAGCAGCCGCCCGGCGACGAGCGCCGCGACGACCGCGAGCGGCGCCGCGAGAATCCGCAACTGCCCCGCCACGGCAACCGAGACCCCGAAGTCGTCCGCGACATCACTCAGGATCGGCGAGAGGACGAGCACCCCGGCCTGGCTCGCGACGAACGCGAGGAAGAGCACGAGCGAGGGCGACGCGAAGGCGCCGCCACGTAGGCCGCCCGACGACGCGGGTGGGGAGATGAGAGCTGACTCCGCCGCAGCCATGCCACCGAGATTCGCTGCGAGCGGGCGCCAGCCGGGCTACGGACTGCCTGTGTTTCGGGGTGCGGCGAACCGAACGCTCGTATACGACGTTCCGCCGCTGTCGTTGGGCGCAGACGGTGCACGGGAATGGTCGGTCGGTCCCTGGTGGCTGACCATGAGGTCGCTTTCCGCAAGAACGCCGCTTCAGCCGTTAATTCATCGGCTGTTGCGTCGTCTCACGCTCAGAGACGAGATAATGGTGGGGCGATGGTACGTGCTGCTTCCGAAAGGCACTGTCCCGGGGCGGGAGCCGCTCCTGTCAGAACACGGTGTAGAGCACCCGCATGCACCTGCCCTTCCTCTGGCGGGAAGCAGGATCGCGATAGCCCCCGACTGCATCGATGTGAACCTTCGCACCGAGGCACGAGCGACGGAATGAACGAGCATGGGCATCCGGCGACGTTGCGCTCGGCGCAGCCGGGGAACCGCAACGCGATGAAGACAGGCGTCTACTCGGCACGCGCTCGGGCGGAGCGCGCCGCCGAGATTCGTGCTGCGGCAGCCGGGGTCTCGACGTTCGAGCTCGCGGTCGCTGCTGTCCGCGACGAGCGCTCACGACTGGATGAGCTGCGAAAGGCGCTCGACGCCGACATCGCAGACCATGGTCCGTCGACCCGAGCGGGAGCGGCCCGTGAGCAGTTCGCGCAGCGATCGAGCGTCGTTCGCCAGCTTCGAACACTCGATTCGACCTGGGCGATGGGCGAGCTGGTCGACGGCGCCGAGATCTACGACGGCATGGATGAAGACCCGGCCGCCGGGGCGTTGCGCGACCAGCTCCTCGGGCTCCTCGCGCTCCGCGATCTCCTCGACCTTGACCTCGAGCACCGCGGTGTCTCGACGCAGTAAGGGCGGATCGCGCCGGCAGGTCGCCCAGCGTGTTGGGGTCTCGCGCGAAGTCGTCCGGCTCGCCGACAGCATCCGGACGGCAGCCCGTCGAGCCCGAAGTGCTGTCGCACCGCTGAGCAGCATGGGATGTCGCGCGGGAGATCGCGTTCGATCCGAGCCAGCGCCCAAGCGGGGTGATCAGGGCGATCGAATATCTCCTCACGCACCCTGCGCCGCCGCCAGCGAAGGCGTTGCCCCCGCGGTTGGCATTCGCGGCCGAGCATCCCAACATGCTGAGCACGGAGGAGTTCCGGGCCGTTGCCGCGGAACTCAAGGCGTTAGAAGCTCGATGAGGCCCAGATCCCCACGAACGAGAAGCGCCTCGGCGAGGACGTCGACGCGCTCAGCACGAGGTGCCTCGAGGTCCTTCAGCGGATCGCCGATGGGGTCGACCCGCGCGCGACCGCGCGAGATCGGATGCATGCCGCGGAGCTCCGGGAGCGTTATCTGCCGGTCGCCTCACTACGACGATTTCGGGCGCACCGCGTGTCGACGGAACCGCGAGACGGCAGGGACCCGCTGATCCCAAGATCTGTACGCCGTTCGTCGACGCGTGGCCGACGACCGTAGCAGCGCCTCACTGAGCTGGTCTCGCGCTTGGCCCGGCGGTCGCGGCTGAGGCGGCACCAGTCACCCTCGGCTTCGACGTTGTTAGCGCCGCGGCCGAAGCGGATTTGGCGCCTCCTTCGAATCCGCCACGTTCCGGTGATCCATCAGAGCGTCTCTAGAGCGAGCACGGTCTGGCCACCAACAGCTGCCTGGGACACAACCCGAACGTGTCCGTCGGCGTATGCGATCTCGTCACACATGGATGGACTCAGACATGCAGGGTGGGCCGGTAGATGAGCTCGTGGATGTGGCCGTCGAGCGTCCGGCGCTCGATCAGCTCGAGGTCGAAGTCGGCCCCACCCAGGAGGATCGGGTCGAGCCCGGTCTGACCGGTGATCACAAGCGTCGCCGGATCTCGGGGTTCAAGCGACATGCACGCTCTCTTCAGGAGGGTCCTCTCTTTCACGGACTACCCGCCAAGTGCCCGCATCTCTAACTGCGATCCCTGCTTGGCCTCGATCTCTCGCTCGCCGACGCTGGTCATCTGCATCTCATGCTCTTGGAAGAACCTCGCCAGCGGGCTCTGCCCCCGCCCTGACCGGAGGCCGGCGTTAGCGGCCGTTCGTCGAGGTCAGGGCTCCGGCGCGACCGCCACGATCCACCCGGCAGGTGAGACCACCATCGCCTGAGGGACGGGCGCGCGTGCCTCGCCCCAGGTCGAGAAGCGGACGGTGTGACCGAGTGGGGACGGTCGGACCGCCGAGACCGCGTAGTGGATGCGGATCCCCCTGGACGCCATGAGGGTCTTCGTGCAGCCCGTCAGGCCCCCGGCCGCCGTCAGGGTCGAGCGTTCGAGCAGGACGCACGCTGCGTGCATGCGGTTGAGGTCGAGAGCAGCCAGGTAGCGAAGCGCGACGGAGCAGGCCCGATCGTTGGCTGGCAGATGGCAGCCGCGCGTAACGAAGTCCGGCCTCGAGGTCAGCTGCGGCTGGGACCTGCCCGCCGCGCACGTCGTCAGAACAGAGACCGCCACCGCGCCTGCGAGAACCGTACGGATGGTTGTGCGTGTAATGGTCATGGCCCGAAGGTCGGGTGCCCGCGTAACGACGTGGTAACAATCGTGTTAGCGTCGCGCCGGCGTGGAGTTCCGGATGCTCGGCCCGCTCGAGGTGATCGACGGCGGTCGGCCGCTTCCGCTTGGGGGCCTGAAGCAGCGCGCGTTGCTCGCTGTGCTACTCCTCCACGCCAACGAGGTCGTGTCCACGGATCGGCTGATCGACGATCTGTGGGGAGACCATCCTCCCTCGGCACGCTCGACCGCCCTCCGCGTGCGCGTTGCGCAGCTGCGGAAGGCGCTCGGCAGGAAGGAGCTCGTGATCACGCGCGCGCCCGGCTACCTCCTGCGAGTGGAGCCGGACGAGCTCGATCTCCATCGGTTCGAGCGGCTCGTCGAGGACGCTCGCGACGCCGAGCCGGCCGTTTCCGCCGCGAAGCTGCGGGAGGCACTCGCGCTCTGGCACGGCACTCCGCTCGCGGATGTCACCTATGAGCCGTTCGCCCAGGCGGCGATCGGGCGGTTGCAGGAGCTTCGCCTCGTCGCGCTCGAGCGGCGGATCGACGCTGATCTCACCCGTGGTCGCCATGCGGAGCTCGTCGGTGAGCTTGGCGAGTTGGTCCAGGAGCATCCGTTGCGCGAGCGGCTCCGGGCTCAGCTGATGCTGGCGCTCTACCTGTCGGCCGGCAAGCCGAAGCCCTGGAGGTGTACGCCGAGGGCAGGCGGGTGCTGGCGGACGAGCTCGGCCTCGAGCCGAGCCACTCGCTTCGGGCGTTGGAGAAGGATGTCCTGCGCCAGGATCCCGGTCTCGAGGTCGGGATGCTGGAGGCGCCGAGGCGATCGATTCTCGTCGTCGGCCGCGACGACGAGTCGCTCGACGCGCTCTTCGCGCTCGCCGAGCCGCTCGCGCGTCAGCCTGCACACGAGGTGATCGTGGTCACCATCGTCTCGCGAGCGCGGCTGGCGGAAGAGAGCGCGAAGCCGGCACAGGTGGCCGCCCGGACCACGACCTCTCCTCCCCGACGCCGGGGCGGGACATCGTTCGGCTCTCCACCGAGCAGGACGTCGACCTTCTGCTGCTCGCAGGCGCCATCAGCACAGACGTAGATAGCGTGCTTGATGCAGCGCCTTGCGACGTCGCGCTGTTGCCCGAGCCAAGAAGATCGGCTCCCCTGGGTGTGGGGCGACCGGTGCTCGTTCCGTTCACGGGAGCGGAGCACGACTGGGCGGCGGTCGAACTCGCGGCCTGGACGGCTCGTGCAACGGGCGCGCCGCTCGTGCTGGTGGGGAGCGTGGAGGGACCGAGGGCCGTGATGCAGCCGGTTGCTCGCCAGCGCGTCGCTCATCGTGCAGCGCGCCGTCGGCGTGCGTGCCTCGTCGCTCCTGATCGAACCGGGGATCGACGGGTTCGTCGCCTCCGCCCGCGAAGCCGGCCTGATCGCGTTCGGTGTCCCCTCAGATTGGAGGAGAAGGGGGTTGGGTGACGTGCGGCTCGCAGTGATGCGCGCGGCGGCTGTGCCGACGCTGTTCGTGCGGAAAGGGGTGCGGCCCGGCGGGCTCGCGCCGCCGCGAGCCAGACGCGGTTCACCTGGTCAGTCGGAACCTAGGGCGCAGCCGGCGGCGATCGCTCCAGCAAGGTCTGTTCCGGACCTGCGCATGCAGAGGCACAATCATGATCCGACGGCCCAGGGGGGCGGCTTGGCACGGCGGCAGGCAGGACTCTTCGCCGAGGGCGGCGGCGTCGAGC
>CAWCRC010000011.1:0-46294 GCA_963797805.1 uncultured Actinomycetes bacterium
AGCGGGGACGAGCTTCGTCGCATTGTCGCCTCGCGGACGCCTGCAGAGCTTGCCGGATCGCCCCGCTAGCCTGCGCTGAGCGTGAGCGCGAGGGCAACGATCGCGATCGTCGGGGCCGGGTTCTGCGGGACGACGGTGGCGATCAATCTCTTGCGCGCGTCGCCGGCGACCGTCCGGCGCGTGCTGCTGATCGAGCGGGTGGAGCGTCAGATCGGCGGCGTCGCGTACTCGACGGGCTCCGCGAGCCACACGCTCAACGTCCCCGCGGGTCGCATGAGCGCATTCGAGGACGACCCGGACGACTTCCTGCGGTTCGTCCGCGCCGCCGAGCCGTCGCTCACCGGCGGCTCGTTCGTTCCTCGCCGGTCCTACGGCGAGTATCTCGCGGCGCGGCTCGACGAGGCGCGCCGCGCGTCCGACCTCCCGCTGCTCCGGGTCGCGGGTGAGGTCGTCGGGATCGGCGAGGGGGCGGAGGCTGTCACGCTGGCCCTCGCCGACGGTCGCTTGCTCGTCGCCGATCGGGTCGTGCTCGCGATCGGGAACTTCCCGCCGTCCGATCCTCCCACGAACGGCGACGGCTTCTATCGGAGCCTCCGCTACGCGCGGGATCCGTGGTCGCCGGACGCGCTCGAGGGCGACCGCCGCGAGGACGTTCTCCTCCTCGGCACGGGTCTGACGATGTGCGACGTCGCGCTCGCGCTGCGTGACCTCGACCACCGTGGCCGCATCCATGCAGTGTCGCGGCGGGGGCTGCTACCGCAGCCGCACCGAGTGTCGGCCGCGCCGCCGCTGCACCTCGACGCGCCGGAAGACCTTGCCGAATGGCCCACCACGGCGCTCGGGATGCTGCGGGGGATGCGCCGCGAGGTACGCGGCAAGGGGGCGGAGGCCGTGGACTGGCGCGAGGTCGTCACGTCCATCCGCGACGACACGCCGGCGTTGTGGCGCCGCATGAGCACCGAGGAGCGCCGCCGATTCCTCCATCGGCTGCGGCCGTACTGGGAGACGCACCGCCACCGCTCCTCGCCCGAGGCGGCGTTCGGCGTCGAGACGCTGATCGCCGCCGGGGCGCTCGACGTGATCGCCGGCCGCGTGGACGGCTACGTCGAGGACGATGCCGGGGTCGTGGTCACGATCTCCCGGCGGGGGAGCCGCGGGACCGAGGAGCTGCGCGTCGGGAAGGTGATCAACTGCACCGGCCCGGACACGGACCTGGCCCGGGTCGATGCTCCGCTCGTGCGGTCGCTTCGCGAGAGCGGCCTCGTCCGTCCCGACGAGCTCGGCCTCGGGCTCGACACCGACGACGATGGCCGCCTGCTCGACCACGAGGGGCACGCGAGCCGACTCCTGTTCCTCGTCGGGCCGCTGCGAAAAGGCCTCCTGTGGGAGAACACCGCGGTTCCGGAGCTCCGGGTCGAGGCGCGAAGGATGGCCGAGCTGCTCGGCGGCGAGGACGGCGGCGCCTCGGAGCAAGCGCCGTGATGTAAGGAACTCGTTCGACCGCTCAACCTCCGGCGGTGAGTTGCCGTCTATTCACGACATGGACAGTGGGCGGCAGCCGGTTCCGGGAGAGGTCGTGTATCTGGCGGGCGAGATCGCGGTCGGGGGGCAGATCTTCGAGATCGGCGCCCGTGCACTCGTGACGGACGCCCGTGAAGACGAGCTCGCGATCGAGCTCGGCGGGGAGACGGTCGCGTGTCGACCGGAGCTCGTCGTCCGGAAGCGACTGCGCGCGCCGCGCGCCGCGTCCTGGCAGCGCCGGCCGAGCCGTCTCTTCCGGCCGGCCCCGCAGGGCTAGACCTGCCAGACGACCGGCCGTGCCCGGTCGGCCGAGAACGCGAGCACGGTCCCGCGCAGGACGTCGATCCCGACCATCCCCTGCGGATCGTGCATGACTTCGCGCACCGCGAGCTCGGCGACGTGCACCTCGCGACCGGCCACCTCGAGCACCTGCGCCCCAGCCGTCGAGGGAACGGCTTGGGCGCGGGGATCGAGACGATGTCGCCGAGGGTGACGTCGAGCTCGCCAAGCGCGAGCGTGACGTCCTCCACCGACCAGTCGGCATCGTCGCCCCGCTGTGATCGACGCCCTCCTCGCCGGGCTCGACCGCGAGTCCGAGCCGGTCGACAAGCTCCTTCGTCAGGATGTGGACCTCGGACCCCGTGTCGAGAACGAGGAGTGTCTCGATCCCGCCGACCGCAACGGGCGCCAGCGGCGCGTGCCCGCCATACGTGATCGGGGCGCGGGTCAGGATCCGGACGGCCACGGCGGCACTATTGCCGTTGGGAGCACCTCGGGGCGTCGCTGACGTACCCTCGCGGCGTGAGCGAGCGTTCGCGCGTCAAGCCCGTCGAGCAGGCCGACCGTCAGGGGCTGAAGCGCGCCGAGGCCGGAGAGGCCGCGAGCCGTGAGTGGTGGAGGCGCGTCCCGCGTGTCGTGACCGCGCCTCGGGGCGTGTTCGCCGCGCTCGCGGAGACCGACGACGTCGACGTCGACGCCCGCGCGGAGCCCGTGCTCGCGATCACGATTCTCGCGGGCATGGCGTCGGTCCTCATCACACCGGCGTGGGGTCGGATCATGAACGACTCGACCGTCGACTGGCTCGTCGTCTTCGTCCTCACCTTCGTCGGTGGGCTGCTCTACGGCGCGGCAGGGTACTTCCTGCTCGGGCTCGCGCTCTGGCTCGGCGCGAAGGCGGTCGGCGTCGACCCGCCGTTCCGGATCGCGCGGCAGATCGTCGCGTTCGCCGCGCTGCCGCTCGCGCTGTCATTGCTCGTCGTCGTCCCGGCGATCGCGATCGGATACGGGGCGGACTGGTTCACGACCGGAGGTGCCGACGACACGGGGAACGGCCGGACGATCGTCACGGCCGTCGGCCTCGCGTTCGCGGCGTGGTCGCTCGTGCTCGTCGCGCTCGGCCTGCGGACGACGTTCCGACTGCCCTGGCGTGGCGTCGTGGCTGCCCTGCTGCTCGCCGGCGTCCTGGTGGCTGCGTTCGCCGTGCTCCCGAGCGCGCTCTAGCCCCGCTGCCTCGTCTCGACCGTCTCGATCGCTCCGACCGCGTGGCGGAACGCCTCGAGCTCCTCCGCCGAGATCCCGTACGTGTGGACGTCCTCGGGGAAGCGCCGCTCGCGGACGTCGGCCGCGTACGCCGACACGGCGTCGCGGATCGCGGTCGCGAGGTCGGCATAACGCTTCACGAAGCGCGGCGAGCTGCCGTCGTAGAGGCCGAGGAGGTCGTGCCACACGAGGACCTGGCCGTCGGCGCCGGCGCCGGCGCCGATGCCGATCGTCGGGATCGAGAGCCGCCGGGTGATCTCGTCGGCCACGGGGGCGGGGACGGCCTCGAGCACGATCGAGAAGCAGCCGGCAGCCTCGAGCGCGCGGGCGTCGTCGAGGAGCTGGGCGGCCTTCTCGGCCGTCCGGCCCTGCGCCTTGAAGCCGCCGAGCATCGTCGCCGACTGCGGCGTGAGGCCGATATGGCCCATCACGGGGATTCCGGCGCCGACGATCGCGGCCACGCGGGTGAGCGTCGGGCCGGCGCCCTCGAGCTTGACCGCGTCCGCGCCGGCCTCCTTGACGAAGCGGATCGCGTTCTCGACCGCGTCGGTGTCCGAAACCTGGAACGAGCCGAACGGCATGTCGGCGATCACGAGCGGCCGCCGGGCACCGCGCGTCACGGCGCGCGTGAGCACGATCATCTCGTCCATCGTCGCGGGGACGGTGGAGTCGTGACCGAGCACGGTCATCGCCGCCGAGTCGCCGACGAGCACGAGGTCGGCGCCCGCCTCGTCGGCGAGCCGGCCCGAGGGGGCGTCGTAGGCCGTCACCATCACGATGGGCTGCCGGCGGGCCTTGAGGTCGGCGAGCTCGGTGATGGCGAGCTTGCCGGGGGCGGGGGTTCCGGGCGCAGGGGTGCGCGGACGTGTGCTCACGATTCCTCCTCCAGGGGGACGTTGTCGATCAGTCGTGTGGCGCCGACGCGGACCGCGGCGGCGAGAGCGGGTGGGTCGAACGGGGCAATGGCGACGTAGTCGACGTCGAGGCCTGCCGCCTCGAGGATCGCTCGTGCGGTCTCCGGATCGAGCGTCGCGAGTGCCCGCGGAAGGGCGAGCGCGCGGGCTCGCTCCTCGGGGCCGAGGTGAGCGTTCCGGGACGAGAGCGCGAGGCCGTCCGCGTCGCGGACCGTCGGCACGACGGCGATTTCCAGCTCGAGGTGCAGGTCGGAGACCATCCGTCGCAGCACCTCGACCTGCTGGGCGTCCTTCCGGCCGAAGAACGCGACGTCCGGGCCGACGATCGTGAACAGCTTCAGGCAGACCGTCGCTACGCCCCGGAAGTGACCGGGGCGATGCTCGCCCTCGAGGATCGCGCCGAGCTCCGTCACCTCGACCCACGTCTGGTAGCCGGGCGGGTAGAGCTCGGCCGCCGAGGGGGCGAAGACGATGTCGACACCCGCCTGGCCCGCGACATGGAGGTCGTGTGCCTCGTCCCGGGGATAGCCGTTCAGGTCGGCCGGGTCGCCGAACTGCGCCGGGTTGACGAACAGGCTCATCACGACCGTGTCGCACGACGCCCTGGCCGCTGCGAGCAGCGCGCGATGGCCGTCGTGGAGCGCGCCCATCGTCGGCACGAGGCCGATCCGGCCGTCGCGCCGGTCCGCGAGCGCCGCGCGTGCGTCGGCGATCGTCCGCGCGACGATCACGCCGGCGCTCCCTGCGGCGTAGCGGCACGAGTGGTGAGCGCGGCCAGCGCGTCGTAGGCGGGAAGGAGGTGGGGGGCCGTCTCGGCGATCGCCGTGCGGTGCCGCTCGACGGTATCCCAGTCCCCGCGCTCGATCGGCCCGGTGAGCTGGAATCCGTTGTCGATCACGCGGCGCATGAGCGGCTCGAGCGCCTGCGGGCGGCACGTCGGACGCCTCGAGGAGCTCGCCCGCCGCGCGCCGGAGCGTGACGAGGTAGTTCGAGGCGATCGCGGCGCCGGCGTGGTAGAGCGCCCGCCGGTCGTCGGCGAGCGGGAACGGTCGCAGCCCGAGGGTCTGCGCGAGCCACCGGCCGGCTGCGGCCGCCTCGTCCGTCTCGCCGGTCACAGCGGCCCAGGCCCCGTCGAGCTGGTCGGGGCCGCGGTCGTGCGTGAACGTCTGCAGCGGATGGACGGAGAAGCGCCGCTCGTGCGGCGCGAGGGCGACGAGCGCTGTGCCGCCGCTCGTGTGCGCCACCCAGGGGCCGGGCTCGATGTCCGCGGCGACCCCGGCGATCGCGCGGTCGGGCACGCAGAGGAGGACGAGGTCGGCGTCGGTGTCGCGGAGCTCGACTCCGCGCTCGCGGAGCCGCGCGCTCATCGCGCTTCCGACGCGTCCTCGCGCCCCGATGACGACCACGCTGTCGATCATTCCGTGCTCCAGTTCCTCGCGGATACCGGGCTTCTCGACGAGTGTAACGAACCGGCGCGGCGTCTACTTCCCGTGCTCGAGCTTCCAGACGCAGTAGCCGTCCCGGAAGCCGGGCAGAAGCCGGACGAGCACGCGCGGCAGCGCCCCTTGCGCGCCGAGCTCGGCCGCGCGCTCGGGGATCGAGACACCGGGCAGCCGTGCGGTAGCCGAGCTCGTGGAACAGCGCCTCCGGGTGGTCGGACGACGCCGCGAACTCGGCGTCGATCTCGCGCAGGAACCGGACCAGGGCGCGCGCGTACCGTGCGAGGAACGTCCTCGTGAGCAGGTCGCACACGATGGCGTGGTGCGGGAACAGGCGCACGAGCGTGGCGAGGAGCGCCCGCCGGTCCGAGTCGGGGACGTAGCCGAGGATCCCCTCCAGGACGATCACGACGCGCTCGTCGGTCGCGTACGGCATGAGCGCCTCCTCGAGCGACTCCTCGCGGAAGCGGATCGGAACGCGCTCGACGGGGTTGGCGGCCTCGGCGGCCGGGAGCCGCGCCTCCTTGATCGCGAGGAGCTCAGGCTCGTCGACCTCGACCCAGCGGCCGCCGTCGAGCCGGTACGGCCGGGTGTCGAGGCCGCAACCGACGACTACGATGCGCGCGCCGCGATCGCGACCCAGCTCCTCGCGGAGCATGTCGTCGATCACGCGGTGCCGGACCGGGAACGACTGGAACGGCCGCTTCAGCGCGCTGAACCGCTCCGCGACCGCGCGGGCGTCGTCGTCCATGAAGCGCTCGGCGTACGTGTCGTTCGCGATTGGCCGTGGGCCGGTCGCGTCCGCATGGCGCGCGGCGAGCGTCCAGTACGCCGTGACCGAGACGGGGTTCGCGGAAGTGGCGTCCGTCACCGGGCCAGTATTCGAGGAGCCTCCGAGCCCGGTCAAGCTGCGTGCGCGGCGAGCCGCTCCCGGAGGCCGTCGCGCACGCCGGGCCAGTCGTCGTCCGTGACGCTGTACCACGCGGAGTCCCGGTTCTCGCCGCCCCGCACGAGCATGTGCTTCCGGTGGACTCCCTCGAAGGTGGCGCCGAACGCCTCCATCGCGCCACGCGACCGCTCGTTCCGCGCGTCGGTCTTCAGCTCCACACGGCGGCAGCCCCAGGTCCCGAACGCGTGCTCGAGCATCAGGAGCTTCGCCTCGACGTTGACGCCGGTGCCCCAGACGGAAGGATGGAGCCATGTCCAGCCGATCTCGACCGAGCTGTGCTCGGGACGCAGGGCCAGGTAGCGGGTCGAGCCCACAACCCGCTCGTCGCTCGTCGTCACGAGCGGCAGCTCGACGCCGGCCGCGGCGGCATCGAGCGAAGCGCTGAGCCATTCGTCGAGCTCCACGCGTGTGGACGGCTGGAGGATCGAGAGCCAGGTCCACGTCCGCGGATCTCGGGACGCCTCCCAGAGCCCGTCCGCATGGGCCGGCGTGAGCGGCTCCAGCCGGACGATCGTGCCCGTGAGGACGGGTGCAGTCCACGGTCGGGCTGCCACGCGCTCTAGACTACGGGGGATGCCGATCTACGAGTACGCATGCATGAAGTGCGAGGAGCACTTCGAGGAGCTCGTCCGCTCCGAGCAGCAGGTCGTCACCTGCCCGAGCTGCGGTGCGGCGAAGGTGCTCCGGCAGTTCTCCGCGTTCGCCGTCCACGGCGCCTCCGTCAAGCCGAGCTTTGCCTCGGGGTCGGGCGGGGGCGGCTGCTGTGGCGGCGGCTGCGGCTGCGGGCACTGACCGCCCGCGGTCGTAGGCTTCACCCGTGGACGCTCCGGAGCGCGCATCGGCGTTGGCGGCCGTCGCGGCCGAGGCGGCGGGCTGTGTCCGCTGCCCACTCTCGGAGGGGCGCACGCACGTCGTCTTCGGCGAAGGGAGCCCCGACGCGGAGCTCGTGCTCGTCGGCGAGGCGCCCGGCTTCCACGAGGATCGCGAGGGGACGCCGTTCGCCGGACGCGCCCGGGAGCTCCTCACGCGGCTCCTCGCCTCCGTCGGGCTGTCGCTCGACGATGCGTACCTGGCGACGGTGCTCAAGTGCCGGCCGCCCGGGAACCGCGACCCGCTGCCGGCGGAGACCGCGGCGTGCGAGCCCTATCTCTACCGGCAGCTCGAGCTCATCCGCCCGAGCGTCGTGGCGCCGCTCGGCAGCTTCGCCACCGCGCTCCTCTCGGGCCGCGCGCTCGGGATCACGCGCGTGCACGGCCAGGAGCAGCCGGTGACGCTCGGCGGACGGACCGTGACGCTCTATCCGCTCTTCCACCCGGCCGCGGCGCTGTACACACCGACGATGCTCGAGGTGCTCGAGCGCGATTTCGCGCGGCTTCCGGCGCTCCTCGGAGCGAGGGACGAAGGCCCCGAGCCGGTCGTCCAGATGCCGACGCGTCAGGTGGCGGACGACGCCGACCTCGGTGCGCCCGCGCGCCAACCCGTGCAGCTCGGGTTGTTCTGACGAGCAGATGCCGACGGTCCAGATCGAGAGCGGCTCGGTGGAGGAGACCGAGCGACTTGCGGCGCGCCTCGCGCGCGAGCTCGAGCCGGGCGACGTCGTCCTGCTCTCGGGAGAGCTCGGCACCGGTAAGACGACGTTCGTCCGCGGCGCGTCGCGCGCGCTCGGGGTGACCGCCCGGGTGACGAGCCCGACGTTCACGATCGGCCATCGGTACCCCGGCGTGGTCGACGTCTCGCACCTCGACCTCTACCGGTTCCGCGGGCTCTCCGCAGCCGAGTGGGGCGATCTCGAGCCGTACTTCGACGGCGCCGTCGTCTTCGTCGAGTGGCCGGAGGCCGCCGCGGACGCGCTCCCGCCCCCGCGCGCACACGTCCAGCTGGAGCACGTCGGTCCCGAGACGCGGCGCATCATCGTCGCTGCGGACGAGGGAGCGCTGCTACAAGAGCTGTCGAGTGCTGATCCTGGCGTTCGACACCGCGACTGACGTCGCCACAAGCGCGTTGATCGCGGACGGTGAAGTCGTCGGCGAGCGGACGTCGCGTGCGTTGACGCTGCTCGAGGACGTCGACGCGCTGCTCCGCCAGGGGTCGAGCCGACCCGGGGACGTCGAGGGGCTCGTCGTCGGAACGGGGCCGGGCAGCTTCACGAGCATGCGAATCGGCGTCGCGGTCGCGCGCGGGCTCGCGCTCGCGCTCGGCATCGAGGGGGCCGGCGTCTCGACGCTCGACGCGCTCGCCGCTTCGGACGACGACGCGCTCCCGGTGATCGACGCTCGCCGCGGGGAGGTCTTCGTCCCCGGGCCGACCGCGGTCAAGCCCGACGAGGTCCCGGCGGCCGGGCGGCTCTGCGTCGGCGACGGCGCCGTCCGCCACCGCGCCGCTCTCGAGGCGAACGGCGCGATCGTGCCGCCCGACGACGACCCACGCCACACGCCCTGGGCGTCGCTCCACGCGCGGCTCGCCACGAGGTTCGGGCCTGTCGAGTCGATCGAGCCGATCTATGTCCGGGCCCCCGACGCCGAGCGATGGGCCGGCTGAGCGTGCGGCTCCGTCGGCTCGAGATCGGGGACCTCGACGCGATCGAGCGGATCGAGCGCGCGTCGTACCCGACGCCGTGGTCGCGCTCGATGTTCGCGACCGAGCTCGCGAAGCCGAGCTCGCTCTCGCTCGGCGCAGTCGACGACGCCGACCGGCTCCTCGGCTACCTCGTTCTCTCCCGGTACGTCGACGCATGGCACGTCATGAACGTCGCCGTCGCCCCCGAGTCGCGGAGGCAGGGAGTCGCGACGGCGCTGCTCCGCCGGCTGCTCGACGACACCCGTCACGACGCACAGCGCGGGTACACGCTCGAGGTCCGCGTCTCGAACGTCGGCGCGATCGCCCTGTACGAGCAATTCGGCTTCCGGACGAAGGGCGTGCGGCGCGGCTACTACACCGACAACCGGGAGGACGCGCTGATCATGTGGCGCGACCCCGAGCCTCCCGCCGCGGTCGGCGAGGAGAGCGGCTGAACGTCCTCGGGATCGAGACCTCCTGCGACGAGACCGCCGCGGCCGTCGTCACGGGGGAGGGCGAGCTGCTCTCGTCGGTCGTCGCCTCGCAGGCGGACCTGCACGCGCGGTTCGGCGGCGTCGTGCCCGAGGTCGCGTCTCGACGCCACCTCGAGCTGGTCTCGCCTGTCGTTCGCGCGGCGCTCGACGATGCCGGGCTCGGCCTCGCGGACGTCGACCGCATCGGCGTGACGCAGGGCCCAGGGCTCGTGGGCGCGCTGCTCGTCGGCCTCTCGGCCGCCAAGGCGATCGCGTGGGCGCGGGGCTTGCCGCTCGTCCCCGTCGACCACCTCCACGGTCACGTCGCGACGCTCTACCTCGCGCCCGACCCCTACGAGCCGCCGTTCACGTGCCTGCTCGCGAGCGGGGGCCACACGCTGCTGCTCGCGGTCCGCGACCGGTCGTCGTTCCTGATCCTCGGCTCGACGCTCGACGACGCCGCGGGCGAGGCGTTCGACAAGGGCGCGCGCCTGCTCGGCCTCGGCTATCCCGGCGGCGCCGAGATCGACCGGCTCGCGCGCGAGGGCGATCCCGGGGCGTTCCGCTTTCCCGTCGCCCGCGTTCCCGGGCTCGACTTCTCGTTCTCGGGCCTCAAGACGGCGCTGCTCTATGCCGTCCGCGACCTCCGCGAGGGGGAGCTCGAGGCGCGGCGCGCGGATCTCGCGGCGTCCTACCAGCGCGCGATCGTGCGGGCGCTCGTCGGCCGTCTCGAGGCCGCTGCCGGGCGCCCGGGAGGCAACACGCGGCTGGCGGTCGTCGGCGGCGTGGCGGCGAACTCGGAGCTTCGGGCCGCGCTGCCCGACGCCCGCTTCGCGCCCCTCGCGCTCTGCACCGACAACGCCGCGATGATCGCGTCGGCCGCCCGATTCGCACGACCCCTCACATCTCCCGACTACCTTGCCCTCGATGCGTACTCGTCCGCGTCGATCTGAGCGGCCGACCGCGGCGCTGCTCGCGCTCGCGGCGCTTCTCTGCGGCGGGCTGCTCGCGGTGGGCGGAGCCAGCGGCGCCACCCCCGAGGAGCCGACCGGCGCGGAGGGCTGGCAGGGTCTTCTCGGCAGTCGCCCGCTGCCGGAGCTCGGCGGTCGCTGGATCGTCGTCCTCCGTGCGCCGTCGCTCGCCGACCGGGTGCGCGCGGCGGGTGGGCGGGCCAGCGAGATCCAGATGCGGGTCTGGACGGCCGCTGCCCGTGACGCCCAGCAGCGGGCGATCGCACGGCTCGCTTTCCACGGTATCCCGGTCCAGCCCGAGCAGTCCTACGTGCGCGTGCTGAACGGGTTCGCGGCGTCCCTCGACCCCCGGCTCCTGCCCGCCCTCGAGCGAGACCCTGCGGTGCAGGGGGTGTTCGCCGTCCGCGCGGCGTATCCGGCGGCCGTCCCGGAGAACGGTGCGATCCTCGAGACCGACGTGTTCGCCTCGGGGAGCGGGAGACGGGTCGAGGTCGCGCTCCCGGGCGTCGACGGCTCCGGCGTCACGATCGCCCTGCTCGACACCGGCGTCGACACCCGCCACCCGTTCCTGCAGGGGCGCCTCCTGCCCGGCCTGGACATGCTCGAGCCGGGAAGCGACGCCGGCGCGGAGCAGAACCCGACGCAGCCGGGACGCCCCGAGCGGCACGGCACCGAGCTCGCGGGGCTGATGGTCGGCGTGCGCGGCCCCGCCGGGATCCACGGCGTCGCGCCGGGGGCGACGGTGCTTCCGATCCGCGTCGCGGGCTGGCAGCCCGACGCGGACGGCGGCGTGTCGGTGTACGGACGGACGGACCAGGTGCTCGCCGGGCTCGAGGCGGCCGTCGACCCGAACGCGGACGGTGACGCGCACGACGCGGTGCGGATCGCGCTCGTCGGTGTCGTCGAGCCGTTTGCCTCGTTCCCCGACGCGCCGCTCGCGACGGCAACCGCGGGGGCGATGGCGCTCGACACCCTCGTGGTGGCGCCCGCGGGCAACGACGGGCCCGCCGGTCCGGGGTACGGCAGCGTCGCGGCCCCCGCGGGTGCGCCGGCGGCGCTCGGCGTCGCCGCGTCCGACTCGCGGCAGCAGAGCCCGACCGTGCACGTCCTCCTGCGGGCAGGGCTCCGGGTGCTCGCCTCCGGCAAGACCCCGCTGGGCGGCGCGGCGCCGCCGACCGGGGTCGTCACGGCGCCGGTCGCAGCGCTCCCGCGGCGGCAGGTCGTCGCGGTGACGGAGGGCAACGCGCTCGACCCGCTCTTCGACGCCAACGGCTACAGCCGGGTCGCGGGGACGGCAGCGTTGCTGCCCACCGGGCCGACGACGCCGGAGGTCGTACGCGAGCTCGCAGCTGCGGGAGTCCGCGCCGTCCTCGTGGACGGACCGATCCCCGCGGGGTCGCTCGGCGTCGACGAGCCCGTCGAGGTCCCGATCGTCGGAGTCCCGAGCGCGACGGCCGCCCAGGTGCGCGCGGCGCTCGCCGCCGGCGTGCCGGTCGAGCTCTCCGTCGGCGCGGCCGCGTTCGACGAGAACCCCGAGCTCCGCGCCGTCGCTCCCTTCTCGAGCACCGGTCTCGCCCTCGACGGAGGCGCGCGGCCCGAGCTCGCCGCACCGGGCGTCGGCCTCGTCACGTCGGTGCCGGGCCGCAGCGAGGGCGGGGCCGCACGCTACGGGACGATCAGCGGCTCGAGCGCCGCCGCCGCCGTGGTGGCCGGCGCCGCGGCGCTCCTCGCGGACGCCCGTCCGGATCTCGACGCAGGCGGGTTGCGCGGCGCGCTTGCGGCGACCGCGCGCCGAGCAGGCGGGGCAGGCACGGGCAACCTCGACCTCGAGGCCGCATCCGCCGTGGAGCTCGTCGCCGATCCGCCCGTCGCAGCGCTCGGCGCGCTCGACGCGGCTGGCACCCCGGCGACGGGCACCATCACGCTGCGCAACGTCTCGCATCGGGCGCTCGTCGTCCGGCTGCGCCGCGGGTCGGCCACGACCGGAGTGACGGTGACGACGACCCGCGACCGTGTCGTGCTCCCGCCGGGCGAGTCGCGCACCGTCTCGATCACCGTCGAGGCCGCCGTTCGCCCCGCGGCCCCGGGAGCGCTCACTGGCGCCGTGCGCGCGTCGGTCCAGCGCGGCCCGCGGCTCCGGATCCCATGGAGCGTCGCCGTCCCGGTCACGCGGCTGCCGGTTGTGAGCCGCGTGCGTCTGTCCGTCGCGTCGTTCCGCGCGAGCGACACGCACCCGGCCGTGCTCGCGTTGGTCGCCGGCCGCGTCGACGGCACGCGGGAGCGGCCGCAGCTCCTGCCCCTCGAGCTGCTCGACGTGGAGCTGTACCGCCGCGCGCGACGTGTTGGCCGCCTTGCGCGGCTCCGGGACGTGCTGCCGGGCCGCTACGCGTTCGGTCTCACGGGCCGCGGCCCGGCGGGTGCGCGCCTGCCCCGCGGCGAGTACACCGTCCGGATCGTCGGCACGCCGGTGGGCGGCGGCCCGCCGACGAGCGTCGACCTCTCCTTTCGCCTGCGGTAGCTGCGCTACAGTCCGCTTCGTCGTGCGAGAGGCGCGAAACACCCGATGAGCGCGACCGAGACGCCGACCCATCTCCGCGAGAACCCGTACGAGCTCGCCCGCGCGCAGCTCGCACGCGTGGGGGAGACGTTCGGTGTCGACCCGAACCTCGTCCGCGTCCTCGGTGAGTGCAAGAAGACCGTCGAGGTGTCCATCCCGGTGGCGATGGACGACGGCACGGTGTCCGTGTTCGAGGGGTTCCGGGTCGTCCACAACATGACGCGCGGCCCCGCCAAGGGTGGGATCCGGTACCACCCGGCAGTCACGCGGGACGAGATCCGGGCGCTCGCGATGTGGATGACGTGGAAGTGCGCCCTCATGGGACTCCCCTTCGGAGGGGCCAAGGGCGGCGTCGTCTGCGACCCGAAGACCCTCTCGACCGGAGAGCTCGAGCGCCTCACGCGCCGCTACACGACCGAGATCATCAACGAGATCGGGCCCGAGAAGGACATCCCCGCGCCCGATGTCGGCACGGACTCCCAGGTGATGGCCTGGATCTTCGACACCTACTCGATGAACGTCGGCCATTCCGTCCTCGGCGTCGTCACCGGCAAGCCGCTCGCCGTCGGCGGGTCGGTCGGCCGGGACGGGGCGACCGCCCGGGGTGTCCTCAACTGCATCCGGACCGCCCTCCAGAAGGAGGGGCGCCGCTTCCCGGACACCCGGGTCGCTATCCAGGGATTCGGGACCGTCGGCCGCAACCTCGCAGGGCTCCTGGCAGAGGAGGGCGCGCGCGTCGTCGCGCTGTCGGACTCGAAGGGCGCCGTCGTGAACAAGTACGGCATCGACGTCCCCTCCGCCGTCCTGCACAAGTCGGAGCACGGCGTGCTCGTCGGCCTGCCGGGCACGGAGGAGGCGACGAACGAGGAGCTCATCGAATTCGAGTGCGACGTGCTCGTACCGGCCGCGCTCGAGCAGGTGATCAACGCCGAGAACGCGCCCCGCATCCGCGCGCACATGATCTGTGAGGCGGCGAACGGCCCGACGACGCCCGCGGCGGACGAGATCCTCGAGGACCGCGGCATCTTCGTGCTCCCCGACGTGCTCGCGAACGCCGGCGGGGTGGTCGTCTCGTACTTCGAGTGGGTCCAGGGGCTCCAGGAGTACTTCTGGAAGGAGTACGAGGTCAACGCGAAGCTCAACGACATCGTGGTGCGGGCGTTCGAGGAGACCTGGGCTGCCCGCGAGCGGTTCTCGACGAGCATGCGGACGGCCGCCTACGGCCTCGCAGTGCAACGCGTCGCCGAGGCGACGACGACGCGCGGCCTCTACCCCTGATGATCGATGCCTCGATCTCGGTCGGCCGGATGCGCGATCTGGTGCGTCCGGGCCGCTTCAACGGCTGCGATGCCCGCTTCGCGGCCCTCGCGGCCGTCGCGGCGCTGTGCGCTTCGTGTGCCGAGTCGCTCGGCTCACGCCCCAGAGCGGCCGGCTCGCGCTCCGGAGTCGACGAACTCATGGCCCCGATCATCTAGGCCGGCGATACCACGTCCTCCGATGGCACGCGTCGTCGTCTTCACGGCACCCGGCTGCCACCTGTGCGGCCCAGCGGTCGAGACGGTCCGAGCCGTGTGCGGGAGCGACTTTGCGGTCGTGGATATCACGACCGATACCGAGCTCGAGCGGCAGTATCGCGTGCGCATCCCGGTCGTCGAGGTCGACGGCGTGGAACGATTCCGCTACCACGTCGACGAGGACGGGCTGCGGCAGCTCGTGTAGCCGGCGCGACGCCGGCGACGGTTGTCTCGCGGCGATTCGGACGACGTGGGCACAATGTGCGCCGTTGTTACAAACTCCGCAGGAGGTCTAGGTGGCAGAACGCTTGGGGGTCGGTGTCGCTGCTCGCCTGAGCCGGTATCTACAGGTGCTGGCGCAGGCCAAGAAAATGGGGAAGGACCGGATCTCGTCGCAGGAGATCGCGGAGTACACGAACATCAACGCGACCCAGATCCGCCGTGACCTCTCGGCTTTCGGCCGTTTCGGCAAGCGCGGAGTCGGCTACTCGGTCGACTCTCTGCTGGCCGAGATCCGAAAGATCCTGCGGACGCAGGGGCAGCACAACATCGCGCTCGTCGGGGCCGGCAGGCTCGGCGCTGCGATCGCCTCCTCGCCCATCTTCGCGGAGCACGGAATCACCATCGCTGCAGCGTTCGACACCGATCCCGAGAAGGTCGGGACCGCGCTCGGCGGCGTCCAGGTCAGCCCGCTGGAGTCCCTCGACGAGATCGTCCGCGACCGGAGCATCGTCGTCGGCGTCCTCGCGGTGCCCGACGAGTCGGCGCAGGCAGCCGCCGACCAGCTCGTCGACGCAGGCGTGAAGATCGTCTTCAACTACTCCACGGCGCTCATCGACACGCCTGCGGACGTGCAGGTGCACACGTCGAATCCGGCCGTCGAGCTGCTCTACGCGCTCTACTTCCACCTGACGTAGACGTTCGGGCGGTTCACCCCTAGGTGACCCCCATCCGGGTGATGTCGGGCGCGGCAACGTGGCGTACAACCCCGGGGCGGCTCCCGGAGGTCAGGGAGCCATCGGGAGAGGAGCGGCGACCCGAGGGGGCTCCGCCGCACAGTGAAGGAGCCTTGTGGGGCCTACGGCCGCCGTCTGCCGTCAGGGGGGGAATCGCGCTCGTGTGGTGTGCCTCGTCACGGCGGTCGTCTTCCTCGCCTTCGTGCCGAGCGTCCGCGCCGACCCGGACGCGGCCGCCGGGAATGCCCAGGCGGACGCGGCCCCGTCGCAGGCCACCGGCGACGATCAGGGACAGCAGCCCGGCAGCTCCGCCGCGGCGCCGGGTCATGCGGACGACGGGCCGGGGAGCTCCGAGAACGCGCCGGGCCACGACCCCGAGGGCCCCGGCAACTCCGAGAACGCGCCGGGACACCAGGCCGACCAGGGCGCGTCGATCGGGCAGGAGGCCGGCGCCTCGGCATCGGCTGACCAGGGAGACGTCGGGAACACGCACGTCACGGTGCGCGTGGACGAGCCGGGCAACGGGACGCCCGTGGCGCAGGAGAACCGGGCCGAGGCACAGGCGGACGCGGCGACCTCCGCGACCGTGAACACACCCGGCGAGACGACGATCGCGCAGGACGTCCACGCGGACTCGAGCGCGACCCAGTCGGACGTCGGCAACACGGCAGTGAGTGTTCGGGTGGGGAGCCCCGGCGACGACGGCGCCGTCTCGCAGACGAACGTCGCGGCCGCCGGGGCGACCGCAGCGGGCGACGACCCCGGCGCTGAGGCGGCCGCGGACGCGACCGCGACCCAGGACGGCGTCTCCAACACGAGCGTGTCCGTCCGGGTCTTCTCGCCGGGGGAGGACGGCCCGGTCACGCAGCTGAACGAGGCGACCGCCGCCGCGGACGCCGCAGGGGGCGCCGGCGCGGCGGAAGCGACCGCGACGCAGGACGGCGTCCGCAACACGAGCGTCTCGATCCGGGTCGAGAGCCCCGGCGCGTCGGCGCCGGTGAGCCAGGGCAACGAGGCTTCCGCCGACGCAGGCAGCCCTGCAGCGGAGAACGACTCCGTTGACGCCGTTGCGGTCGCCGTCACGAACGATGCGCTCGACACGGCGCTCGCCGTGGTCGTCGACGGGGACGACCTCGACCGCCCCGGCGCGGGCGGCCTCGAGATCTGGGAGTGGGACTGGACGTGGCAGCGCGACGAGTCGGAGAGCCTCGACGCCCTCCTCGGCACGCAGGTGGGTTCGTGGACGTGGACGTGGGACGGCTCGGCAGCTGACGGCTCCGGTCACGGAACCGTCACGTCGCGCGCTGCGGGGGCCGACGACGCCGCTCTCGTCGGTGGCTCGTGGCAGTGGAGCTGGCAGTGGGATCGCGCGGGGCTCGCCGGCTGGACGTGGCAGTGGAGCTGGAACGAGTCGCTCGCATGCACCACGTGCATCTGGATCTGGAACTGGTCCTGGAGCTGGACCGGCCAGCCGATCGCGAGCACCTCGGATGCGGCCGGTGCCGCGGGCGCCACCCCAGCCGGCCAGGTCAACACGGCGCGCGCGGAGGCCGAGGCAACAGTCGTCGCCCAGGCCGGCCAGACGGCCTCCCAGGGCGGTATCGGCGACGGGACGCAGTACGCGGGCCAGCTGGTCGAGGTCGTGCAGAGCGCGGAGGCCGACGCCTCCGCCGTCCAGTCCGGCGTGGAGTCGGTCTCGCGGCGCGACGACGCGGGCCAGACGAACATCGTGACGAGCGAGGCCGCCGCGATCCTCGGCGCCGTCGTCGCGCAGGACGTCGACCAGGTCATGCTCGCGAACGACCTCGCGACCGCCGACCAGTGGAGTGGACAGCAGGTCGACGTCACGCAGACCGGTCGCGCGGACGCCACGGCGTCGCAGCGCGACGCGGTGCTCACCCGATCGGGTGAGCACGCCGCGTCCGGCAAGGCGCACGCGAACGGCTCGGCGGACGTCGATCAGGTCGCCATCCAGGCAGCGCTTGTCGACGGCGGCTCCGTCTCGCAGTCCGTCGCCCAGCTGACGATCGTCGAGCAGTCGTCCGACGCGATCGCGACCGTCGGCCAGGGCGGAACGACCCGCTCGAAGGTGCGGGGCGGCGCCGCGACCGCGTCCGCCTCGGCGGGTGGGCTCGCCATCGTCGACCAGGCCGCCGAGCAGACCGCCGTCCGGGACGGCGGCATGGCGATCCAGGACAGCGCCCAGCTCGCATACATCGCCCAGGACGCAGCCGCACACGCCGCGACCGCCCAGCTGGCAGGGGCGGCGGCGCTGCCGGTCGCCTCGAGCGACGCCCAGGCGCTCAACCGCGCGTGGGTCACGCAGGCGGCATCGCAGGCGTCGCTCGGCTCGGCCGACTACGACCTGCAGGAGATCCTCCAGCAGTCGATCGTCGCGCAGCGCGCGACCGCCGTCTCGACCTCGAACGGCGGTATCGCCGGCTCTGCGGTCGTCGTGAACTGCGCGGTGACCCAGCAGGGCGCGACGCAATCGCTCGGCGCCGGCGGGACGACCGGCACCGGGGCCGACCTCACGACGTTCTGCTTCCCTCCGGCCACGGGCACCCCGTCGCCCTTCTCGGCGCCGCCCCTCACGGGTGAGGCCACGACGCTCGCGGTCGGGGCCACGACGCTCGCGGTCGAGGCCCCGGCCGACGCCGTCGGCACCCTCCCGGAGGACGAGCCGGTGCTGTTCCGCGGTCGCGGGTCGACCGCCACCACGGCGCAGACGACTCCCGTCGCGCGCCGGTCGGCGCATGCCGCACCGCACCACGGGGCGCCCGTCTCCGGGCTGCCCGTCACCACGATTTCCGCCCCGCACTCCACGCAAGCGCGCCTCGACACGCGCCCGGGGAGCACCGCGGGAGACGGAGACGCCGGCACGGAGCCGCCGCTCCAGCCGGCGGGAGGCCCCCTCGCATGGGCCTCCGCGCTTGCAGCCGCCGCGTCCGGCGCGGGGTCATCGGGGATCGCTGCGATCCTCCTGGCCTTCGCGCTCGTGGCGCCGCTTCTGCTGCGCGCGCCGGAAGGGTCGGTCGTCAGGCGGCCGACTGATGTCCTCGCACCGGTCGACGTTCCCGTCTGACCTTTCGCCACGCCTCCTGACCCGTTGGGCCTTCGGGCTCGACGGGCAAGTGCTCATTCGGCAGTGACGAAAGGAAGTGAGATACGTGTCACGCAGACTGCTCGCACTCGCAGTGCTCGCAGTTGGGCTCGTCTTTCCGTCGACCGCACTGGCGGACTTCAACGGGTTCGACAAGGAGACTGTGAAGGCGAACGTCCAGGCGTCGCTCCAGAACTCGACGGTCGTCCAGACCGGCATCGCGACGTCCGGGCCTGCAACCGCCAACGGCGGCACCGCGAATGGTGGCGCCGGTACCGGCGGTTCCGGTGGGAACGTGAACACCGGCAACTACGGGACCTCCCAGGGGGGCCAGACGGCCACGTCGAGCACCGGCGCGGCCACGTCCGGCTCGATCTCCGGAGGGAACACCAGCTCGGTCGGGAACGACGGCGGGAACCTGTCGAACCGGAACTCGACCGAGTCCAACGTCGACAACGGGAACATCGCCGCGAGCGACGTCGACCAGGACGCCAACGGCGGCGACGCCGCCGCCATCAACGCCAACCACGAGGGCGACAACACCTCCTCGGGCGGCGACGCAGAGAACAACTGCGGCGTCCGCGCCGGCGGGTGCCAGTCCGCGGACGGCGGCAACGGCGGCTCGGGTGCGAACGCCGACTCGGGTCGTGGTGGCGACACCTCGTCCGACTCCGGAAACGGTGGGAACGGCGGTGCAGGCGGTGCCGGCGGTGCCGGTAGCGCGACGGCTGGCGACGGGACCGGTGGTCTCGGCGGCAGCGGCACCGGCGGTGCCGGAACCGGTGGAGCCGGCGGCGACTGCACGACCGGCCTCGGCGGCGGTAGCTGCAACGGTGGCAGCGGCTCGGGTGCCACGGGCACCGGTGCAGCCGGTGGATCAGGCACGGGCGGCGGAGCAGGCGCTCCGGCCGGAGCAGGCGGTGCAGGTGCCGCCGGCGGCTCGTCCGGCTCCACGAACCTCGGCGATGCCGGCGACTCCGAAGCCGAAGGCGGCAAGACCGGCGACGGCGGAGACGGCGGCTGGAACGACGTCGACCAGAAGGCCATCGGCGGCGACGCGGACAAGGTGATCGACATCACCGCGCAGAAGTCCACGGCGTCGGCCGACGGCGGGAGCAACACGAACGGGAGCTTCTCGGCGACCCAGACCGCGAGCCCCTCGACGAGCACGAGCTCCACGACGAACCAGAACGGTTCGACCGGTCGCGGCGGTGACACGGTCGGCGCGTACAACGCGACCGGATCTGCGAACTCCGGTGCGAACGAGACGTACGCGGTCGGCGGCGTCGTCGCCGCGAACGAGACAGGGGACGGCAACGCCAACGGTGCCAGCGGCACCGGCGGCGCGGCGAACGCGAACGGCGGGACCGCGATCAGCGGCGACGCCAAGGTGTCGAACACCGCGTTCGTCAAGCAGTCCTCCGAGCAGGAGATGAAGGTCTGGGACAACGACAAGTGGACGTCCCTGACCTTCGAGAAGAAGCGCCACAGCTGGTAGGCGCTCGATGACGGAAGGGATCGATCGCTCACGATGACCACGACACTCGAGACAGCCACTGCCGGAGGGTCGCCTGACGACCTCCATGGCCGTGGCTGCTCGCGGTCGTGGGAGTCGTGGGCGGCGGCCCCTTGGACGTGGGGGAGCCGCCGGTACCGGACGACCCTGTCGGCGTCGCTCGCGGTCCGTCCCGGGACGGACGGTGTCGGAGCACGGACGACGGGCCGAACGAACCGGCGGCGGCACCCTCACGGAGCCGACGGGATGAGGCCGTGCCGGTGCGGGTGTTGCCGTGAGGCGGCCACGCCCGCGCCGGCGATCGGTCCTCCAGTCGGCGTAGCCCATGGATGGGGGAGCCGACCGGCTCCCCCACGGGGCTCGGACGCCGCGGCGCGCGACGGTCGCACGCTTTCCGAACGGAAGCGTGCACTAGCCTTCCCGCACGATGGCGCCGAGAGTGCCCTACGAGCAGCTCCTCACCGAGGCCCGGGAGCGCTTCGACGCGGCCGACGACTTCACCGTGTCCGTGGAGGAGGAGTTCGCGATCCTCGATCCCGAGACCCTTGAGCTGACCAATCGGTTCGAGGACGTCCAGGCGGCGGCGAAGGGGACGAGCCTGGAGCGGAACCTCGTGGGCGAGCTGATCGCGTCCGAGGTCGAGGTGAAGACCGGGAAGCAGGAGTCGTTCGCCGACGTCCCGGCCGCCCTCGTCGAGCGGCGGGCGGAGCTCACGGCGCTCGTCGAGTCGCTCGGCCTCACGATCGGCGCGACCGGGACCCATCCCTGGTCGAGCTGGAAGGACCAGCGCATCATCGACACGCCGCACTACCGGCGAAACGACGAGATCCTCCGGTACGTCGTCTGGCGCAACAACACGTTCGGCATCCACACGCACGTCGCGATCCGGGGCGCCGACCGCGCGGTGCGCGTCGTCGACGCGCTCCGCAACTGGCTCCCCGAGCTCCTCGCCGTGTCGGCGAGCTCGCCGTTCCACGAGGGCGTCGACACGGGGCTCCACTCCGCCCGGACGCAGGTGTTCACCCGCTTCTTCCCGCGCTGCGGCGTGCCGGATGCGTTCGGATCGTGGGACGCGTACGCGGAGTACGTGCGGTTCCTCTACGAGACCGGCTCGGTCGACGAGGCGACGCAGCTCTGGTGGAGCGTGCGTCCGCACCTGCTGTTCCCGACCGTCGAGTTGCGGAACTGCGACGCGCAGCCGGACGTGGCGGAGGCGCAGTCGCTCACGGCGCTGATGGTGGCGCTCACCGCCCGCTGTGCCCGCGCGCTCGACGAGGGCGAGCCGCTGCCGGCGCATCCACACCGGCTGATCGAGGAGAACACCTGGCGGGCCATCCGTCACGGCCTCTCGGGCGATCTGATCGACCTCGAGCGCGGGGACGTCGTCCCGGCGCGCGCTCGGCTCGAGCGGCTCGTCGAGTGGGTGCTCCCCGTCGCGGACGAGATCGGCGCGACGCCGTGGCTTCGGATCCCGGAGCGGAACGCCGCCGAGCGGCAGATCGCGCGCCGGGCGGAGGGCGCGAGCCTCGAGCAGATCTACGCCGAGCAGGTCGGCGCGACCGAGGCCGTCAGCGGCTGAGCGCAGCCCCGGCGACGGTCGGGCTCGGAGCGCCGTACCCTGCGACGCCGTCGGGGTTTGTGCTGCATAATCCCCCGCGCTGACGCCGATCCGGCGTCTCTTTGTGCGTTCACCCGGAGGATTGATGGACTTCTTCGTTGACCATGCCGTCCTGTTCGCGCTCGTCTGTTCAGGCGTCGCGATCGCCTACGGCCTGTACCTGACCTGGTGGCTGCTGAAGCAGCCGGCCGGCAACGAGCGGATGCGGGAGATCTCCCGCGCCGTGCAGGAGGGCGCGGCCGCGTACCTCCGCAAGCAGTACACGACGATCGCCGTCGTGGCGGTCGTGCCCTTCCTCGCGCTCGGCTTCTACAACGAGCTCGGCTGGGGGACGGCCATCGGCTTCCTCGTGGGCGCCGTGCTCTCCGCCTCAGCCGGCTTCATCGGGATGAACGTCGCCGTTCGCTCGAACGTCCGCACGGCCGAGGCCGCGCGCGAGGGGGTCAGCCCCGCATTCCGCGTGGCGTTCCGCGCGGGCTCCGTCACCGGTCTGCTCGTCGTGGGGCTCGGGCTCCTCGGGGTCGCGGGGTACTACTGGGTCCTCACCGGCTGGCTCGGCAACAGCCCCGACTCGGCGGTCGACGATCTCATCGGCCTCGCGTTCGGCGGCTCGCTGATCTCCGTCTTCGCGCGTCTCGGCGGCGGCATCTTCACGAAGGCCGCCGACGTGGGCGCGGACCTCGTCGGGAAGATCGAGGCGGGCATCCCCGAGGACGACCCGCGGAACCCGGCCGTGATCGCCGACAACGTCGGCGACAACGTCGGTGACTGCGCGGGCATGGCGGCGGACCTGTTCGAGACGTACGCGGTGACCGCGGTGGCGGTGATGCTCCTCGGCACGGCCTTCCCGTCCGGCGAGCTGTGGCTCTACCCGCTCGCGCTCGGCGGCATCTCGATCCTCGGGTCGGTGATCGGGACGTTGTTCGCGTGGGTCGGGCGGGGCGAGAACGCGATCATCAACGCGCTCTACCGCAGCGTCATCGTCGCGACGGTGCTCTCGGCGATCGGGTTCATCCCGGTCACGCTCGCGTTCGACGACGACCGGTTCTCGTTCTGGCAGCTGTACGTGCCGGCGCTCATCGGCCTCGGCGTGACGTTCCTCCTCGTCGCGATCACCGAGTACTACACCGGCTCGCGCTGGCATCCGGTCAAGAAGATCGCGGAGGCCTCGCAGACCGGGCACGCGACGAACATCATCGCCGGGCTCGCCTACGGCATGCAGGCGACCGCGTTCCCGGTGGTCGTCATCGCGACGGCCGTCGTCGGCGCCTACTACGCCGCCGACGAGTCGATCTACGGCATCGGCGTCGCCGTCATGGCGCAGCTCTCGATGACGGGGCTGATCGTCGCGCTCGACGCCTACGGGCCGGTCACGGACAACGCCGGTGGGATCGCCGAGATGGCGGACATGCCGGAGTCGGTGCGCCAGGTGACCGATCCGCTCGACTCCGTCGGGAACACGACGAAGGCGGTGACGAAGGGGTACGCGATCGGCTCGGCCGGGCTCGCCGCCCTGATCCTGTTCGACGAGTACGTCCGCGGGCTCGCGGACGAGGGCCTCGACGTCAGCTTCTCGCTGGAGGACCCGTGGGTGATCGCGGGGCTCTTCATCGGCGGGCTGATGCCCTTCCTCTTCGCCTCGCTGGCGATGACGGCGGTCGGTCGGGTCGGCGGCGAGGTCGTCGAGGAGGTGCGGCGCCAGTTCCGCGAGGACCCGGGCATCATGGAGGGCACGTCGCGGCCCGGACTACGCGACGTCGATCTCGATCGTCACGGGCTCTGCGATCAGGAGCATGCTCGTGCCGGCGCTCATCCCGATCGCGTTCCCGATCGTCGTCGGGATCATCAAGCCCGAGATGCTCGGCGGGCTGCTGATCGGGACCATCGTCACGGGGCTCTTCCTCGCGATCGCGATGACCTCGGGCGGCGGCGCGTGGGACAACGCGAAGAAGCTGATCGAGGACGGCGCCTACGGCGGCAAGGGCTCCGAGGCCCACGCCGCGGGCGTGACGGGCGACACGGTCGGCGATCCCTACAAGGACACGGCCGGCCCGGCGATCAACCCGATGATCAAGATCGCGAACATCGTCGCGATCCTCCTGATCCCGGTCATCGCCTCGATTCACGGGTAGCGCGCGCCCCGTCCCCTGGAGTGCTTCGGGCCGGCTCTGCCGGCCCGAAGCATTGAAAGGTCATTCCACTTGTCTCTTTCTCGTGACAGTCGTAGCATGCTGCGCCGTCGACCTCGGCAATGCGGCTGTTGCGGCTCGACCGCTGTGACAACCAACGCAGGGGAGCGTCACATGAACGGCATCACGCAGGTTGACGTGGGCTCTCGCGAGCCTCGTGCTCCTCCTCTTCACTCTCAGCCTCGGAAGCGCCTCCGGCGGGGCCGTCGCGAAGGGGCCGAAGAACCTCGATCAGGCACTCGTCAAGAAGCTTCGCGACGAGGCGCGCGGATCGGTCACCATCACCACGAAGCGCGGGACGAGTTTCCTGTCCTTCGTTCGCGCCGGCCAGAACGGCGACCTGTACCCGAAGGTCAGCTCGGGCTCGGCGCGCGACAAGGCGCGCGGGTTCGTGCGCGAGTTCGGCGGCGTGCTCGGCTCGAGCGGCGCCGACTCCGACCTCGTCCAGGCGTCGTCGACGCCCGACGGCCTCGGCGGCACGACGATCACCTACGTGCAGCGCTACGGCGACCTTCCGGTCTACGGCGGTGTCGTGCGGGCGCGGCTCGACGCGAGCAACAACCTGACCGCGGTGAACGGGACGATCGTCCCCGACATCGAGGTCGACGCGACGCCGAAGCTGAGCGCATCCGACGCCGCTCGGCGGGCGATCGAGACCGTGGCGGCGGACCCGCCCGACAGCGCCACGGGCGAGACCGGCACCGTGTCGGTCGTCGCCCTGCGCGCCGCGAAGTCGACACTCGAGGTCTACCGCACGGGTCTCGTCCGCGGCGTCGAGGGCACGAACCAGCTCGCCTACGAAGTGGAGGTCACGAACGGCGCCAACATCCGCGACGTCGTCATCGTGAACGCCCACGTCGGCAAGATCCTGAACCGCTACACGCTCGTGGACGGCGCGCTCTTCCGCCGCGTCTTCGAGCGGAACCTGAGCACCCAGGTCTGGCAGGAGGGCGACGCGTTCCCGGGCACCCTCAACGTCGACCAACAGAACATCGTCAACTTCTCGGGCCAGACGTACTGGCTCTTCTTCAACACCTTCGGGCGCGACTCGTGGGACGGCACCGGCGGTGAGATGAAGACCATCAACAACGACCCGCGGATCAGCTGCCCGAACGCCAACTGGAACGGCCTCACGACGAACTACTGCAACGGCGTGACGGCGGACGACGTCGTCGCGCACGAATGGGGGCACGCGTACACCGAGCGGACCCACGGGCTCATCTACCAGTGGCAGCCGGGCGCCCTCAACGAGTCGTACTCGGACATCTGGGGCGAGGTCGTCGACCAGATCAACGGCGTTGGAACGGACAGCCCGGCCGGCGTGCGCTCTGCTGGAGCGTGCTCCTCGCACACGACTCCGCTCCCCGTCTTGATCATCAACAGCCCCGAGGCGCGCCGGTGCGCCGCGGGCGGGGCGGCCTTCGGGCCACCGCTCACGTTTGCCGGCCTTACCGGCAATGTGATCCTGTCGCTCGATGGCGTGGGTGGCGCCGATACGTCGACGACGAACGGGTGCACGCCGCCGTTCACGAATGCGGCGCAGATCGCAGGCAACATCGCACTCGTCGACCGCGGCGTCTGCGGCTTCGCCGTGAAGGTCAAGAACCTGCAGAACGCCGGCGCCGTCGGTGTCGTGGTCGCGAACAACGTGGCCGGCTTGCTGACCATGGCGGGCGCCGATCCGACGATCACGATCCCCTCGCTCATCATCTCGCAGGCCAACGGGAACACCGTCAAGGCCTTCCTGAGCACAGGGCAGACGGTGAACGTGACGATGCGACTCACGGGCGAGCCCGGCGCCGGAGAGGACTCGTACCGCTGGCTGGTCGGCGAGGACGCGACCGCCTTCGGCTCGGCGATCCGCGACATGTGGTCGCCGACATGCCTTGCCGACCCCGGCAAGGTCGGTGATGTCGAGTACCAGTGCGATGCGAGCGACGCCGGCGGCGTCCACACGAACTCGGGCGTGCCGAACCACGGATTCGCGCTGCTCGTCGACGGCGGCACCTACAACGGCCGGACGGTGTCACCGCTCGGACTCGTCAAGGCCGCGCATCTCTACTGGCGCGCGCAGTCGGTCTACCAGGTTCCGACGACCGACTTCGACGACCACGCGGATGCGCTCGAGCAGTCGTGTCAGGACCTCATCGGCAAGCCGCTCCTCGGTCTCAGCGTGGCCTCCGGGGCGGGCGCTCCGTCGGGGCAGTCGTTCACGGCGGCCGACTGCAACGAGGTCACGGACATGATCGCGGCCGTGGAGCTCCGCACCGATCCGACGCCGAAGTGCGGCTTCACGCCGATGTTCGACAGGAACACGCCGCAGCTCTGCGCGGGGCAGCCAAACCCGCCGACCTTCTTCAAGGAGGACTTCAACAAGGGCCTCCGCGACTGGACGCTGACGAACCAGGGCGTGTTCTCCGGCTGGTCGGGGACGAACTGGGCTGCCGACGACACGCTCCCGGGCGGTCGCGGCGGAACGGCCGCGTTCGCGAAGGATCTCGACGGCCAGTGCTCCGGCGGGGCCGGCGACCAGTCCGGGCGCATGTCGCTCGAGAGCCCGGTGATCCATCTGCCGAGCAGCGACATCTTCAACCCGCGGCTGACGTTCGACCACTACGTCGCGACCGAAGGCGGCGTCGACGGCGGAAACGTGTGGATCTCGGTCAACGGCGGGGCCTACACGCAGATCCCGGCCTCCGCGTTCGTGTTCAACACGTACACCGGGGCGCTCCTGACCGCCGCCGCGGGGAACACGAACCCGATGGCGGGCCAGCAGGCCTGGAGCGGGACCGACGGCGGCCAGGTCACGGGGAGCTGGGGGCAGTCGCAGGCCGACCTCGGCCTCGTCGGAGTCAAGGCAGGCGACACCTTCCGCCTGCGGTTCGACTTCGGGATGGACGGGTGCGGCGCGATCGACGGCTGGTACGTCGACGACGTGACCGTCTCTGCGTGCAACACGAAGAAGGCGGACAAGCTCACGGCGCGCAAGGACTGATCGCCGGAGCGCTGACGACACGAGACGGGCGCCGGCCTCGCCGGCGCCCGTCGCCTTCTAGGAGAGCGACGGGCCGGTCTTGCCGAGCGCGTAGCTCCGCGGGCCGGCGATCGTCTGCACGACGACCTCGACCGGGCCGATCCCGGGCGCGAAGACGAGCCGCTCGACGCCCGCGTCGGCGATGGGCTTGAGGGCGCGGACCTCGAGCGTGACGCAGCCGCGGACGGTCCGAGTGCCGACGCGACACGACGCACGGGAGACCGTCACGTCGACGGCACGCCAGAAGGGCGAGGCGGAGAGGTCGACGCGGTAGCGCGCCCCCGGCGCCGCGCCGAGCCGGAGGAACGGCTTCCAGCCCGCGGCGCGCGCGTCCCACGCCTGGACGTCGCGCCCGGCCGTTCGCACCCGCAGCGCGGCGAAGCCCGGGAAGCCGTGGAGGACGTACGCGGGGGCGGAGCGGGTCGACCGGATCTTCAGCTCGCTCCCGTTCTCGTCTGCGAGCGTCCAGGTCGCCCGGGCGCCGAGCGGGAACAGGCTGGGCTCCGCGGCGCCGGAGGCCGAGGCCGGGCCGGCCGCGAGCGCCGCGAGGGCGACGACGGTGACGACGATTCCCCGGATGCCTCCGAGTGTCCCACGCATTCGTGAGGGATTTGTTCGCCTCGGACGGGCGGTGGGCCTGGAGGGACGTCCTCCAGGCCCACCGCCGACCGGTCAGCCGGCCGTCGAGACCTGTACGAGCCGTCTGTTCGAGACGCCGGCGAGGAGCTCGTCGGACGCCTTGCGGACACGGATCCAGAACTGGACGCTCTGTCCCGTCGAGCGGGAACGCGGCCTGGGGGGTCATGCGCAGGGTCGTCCAACCGTCCCGTCCCGATGCGCACCTCGCCGGGGGACGAGGTGAGGAGCGGCGTCGACCGCGCGAACACGAGCGCGTCGCGGACGGCGTAGCCGCGCGTGTCGACGACGCGGACGCGGAGCACGATCGGGCGCTCTCGCGAGCGCACGGGATTCGGCGTGAAGTCGATCGTCCCGGCGACAAGGCGTTCCGGCGGCGAGACGCTCGTCGCCGGGATCGAGTACGTCCCGCTGGGAAGCCGGATCGCCCCGGGCGGGAGAGGCCCGGTCGGCGGCTGCGGTGACGGTGACGGAGGCGGCGTGGTTCCGGCAGCCTGCACGTGTGTGGTCGCGCTCGACGTCGCGGTCGCCGTGCCGAGCGTGTTGCGGGCGGTGACCTGCACCCGGAGGCGCTGCGCGAGGTCTGACGTCGCCGGCACGTACTGCGTCCCCGTCGCGCCGGAGATCGCCGAGCAGCCGGAGCCGGTCGACGTCGCCGCCGTCCGCGCCGCAGCGCAGCCACTGGTACGAGTAGAGGAGCGGCGCGGTCCCCGTCCAGAGGCCGACGCTCGCCGTGAGGGTCCCACCGACCGTCGCCGAGCCGAGGATCGCCGGCAGCACGCTGTTCCGCGGCGCCTGCGCGGCCGGCGGCGTCGAGGAGGTGGCGGTGACCTCGGGAGAGGCGTTCGAGGCAATCGGTCTGCACGCCGAGGCTGTTCGAGGCCGTCACGCGGATGCGGATCCGTCGGCCCACGTCGTCGACCGTGAGGGTGTAGCTGGACGATGTCGCGCCCGCGATGAACGTGCAGTTCGAGCCGTCGGGAAGGCCGCCGTCCGCGCCGCAGCGCACCCACTGGTACGCGTACGTGAGCGTCTCGCCCTGCCCAGGTGCCGACGCTCGCGAAGAGGATGCGTCCGGGTGCGAAGGTGCCACTGATCGACGGCTCCACGAGGTTGCGGGGCGGCCCGGTCGTCGTCGACTGCTGCACGACGTCCGTCGGGTTCGCGGTGGCGGTCGCCGAGCCCGTTGCGTTCGACGCCGTGACCTGGACGCGGAGCCGCCGCCCGATGTCGTCGGCGCCGAGCGTGTAGCTGGAGCTCGTCGCTCCGGGGATCGACGGGCAGTCGGAGCCGTCGGGGAGACCGCCGCCGGCGCCGCAGCGCACCCACTGGTACGCGTACGTGATCGAGGTGCCGCTCCACGTGCCGGTCGAGGTGGTGAGCGTCGCGCCTTCGACGGCCGACCCGGAGATGAGCGGCTCGGCGGTGCTGACCGGCGCCGTCTGCAGCGGTGACGACCGCCGTACGGCCGACGCGAGCGCTCGCGCGAGCCGTCGGCGTTGGTCGCCGTCTCGCGGACGCGCAGCGTCGAGCCGATGTCGCCCGCGGCGACCACGTAGCTCTGCCCGGTCTGCGCCGGTGATCGGCCGCACAGTTGGCGCCGGCTGCGTCGCAGCGCACCCACGCGAGCGCGAACGAGATCGGCGGCGTCCCGGTCCACGAGCCCGACGACGGCCGTCAGCGTCTCGCCCGACGACGGCCGTCCCGGAGATCGCCGGTGGCGACGACGTTCGCCGGGATCGCCGCTGACCGGGCCTCGGCACCCGTGGCCACCATCGCTGCGACTGCTGCGAAGCAGGCGACGAGCACCGCCGTCCCTGCGGTTGCCCTGCGATCCCTCGCCGTCGGCCCGTCCCGTCCGGTTGGGCTCGGACATGGTCGACTCCCTTCCCCTCGATTCTCCCCCGACGTGCACCGACGGGACGCTTCGCGCGTCCCCGGTCTCGGGCACGTCGCTCGTGCGCAGTGCGTACGAAGCCCACGTTAGGTGGATCGCTGCGGTGGTTCAACGGCCCGGCGCGGAGCGGTGTCTCCGGACGGCGCGTACACTCGTCGCCGTGCCCGGGAGGCGCCGGCGGCGCGAAGTGCAGATGGAGCGGGTGCTCGGCACGCCCGCGCTGTTCGCGACCGCGTACGGGAACGTCGGCTCGTCGATCTACTACGCGCTCGGGCTCACGGCGGTCTACGCGCTCGGGCTGACGCCCCTCGTCTTCGTCGTCGCCGGGATCGTCTTCGCGGCGACCGCGGCGACGTACGCCGAGGGAACCGTCCGCTTCCCGGAGGCCGGAGGCTCGTCGAGCTTCGCACGCCACGCGTTCAACGAGCTCGTGAGCTTCGGCGCCGCGTGGGCCCAGATGCTCGTCTACGTCGTGACGATCGCGACCTCGGCGTTCTTCGTGCCGCACTACCTCTCGGCGATCTTCTCCGAGTCGCTCAACACGAATCCCTGGGACATCGTCGGAGGCGCCGTCGTGATCGTCGTCCTCGTCGCGCTCAACGTCGTCGGCGTGACGGAGGCCGCGAAGCTCTCGATCGGGCTCGCCGCGATCGACTTCGCCACGCAGGTGCTGCTCGTGCTCCTCGGCTTCGCGCTCGTCTTCAGCCCCGAGGTGCTCGTGGACAACGTCCACTGGGGCACCGCGCCGACGTGGGGGAATCTCGCGATCGCGATTCCGGTCGCGATGCTCGCGTACACGGGCGTCGAGACCGTCTCGAACCTCGCCGAGGAGGCGCGCGAGCCGGAGCGCAGCGTCCCGAACGCGTACAAGCTCGTCGCCCTCGCCGTCTTCGCGATCTACTTCACGCTCCCGCTCGTCGCGCTCTCCGCGCTCCCGGTGACGACGATCGACGGCGAGTTGACGACATTGCTCGCGCTGCCGCCCGAGGACGGCGGCTACGCGAACGACCCGATCCTCGGCGTCGTCGAGAACCTCGGGATCGAGGGCGGCCTGCTCGACCGTGCTCCAGTGGTACGTCGGGATCCTCGCCGCGACGATCCTCGTCATCGCGACGAACGCCGGGATCATCGGCGCGTCGCGGATCACCTACTCGATGGCGACGTACCGCCAGATGCCCGAGGTGTTCCGCCGACTCCACCCGCGCTTCAAGACGCCGTACCTCGTCGCTCATTCTCTTCGCCGGCATCGCGCCGATCGTCATCCTCCTGCCGGGCGACGTGAACTTCGTCGGGACGCTCTACTCGCTCGGCGCGACGCTCTCGTTCACGGTCGCGCACGCGGCGATGGTGCGGCTCCGCATGGACCGGAGGCGGCCCTGTCGGCTACCGGGCGCGGCCCAACCTGCGCCTCGGCGGCGTCGACTGGCCGGTGTTCGCCGTGTTCGGCGGCCTCGCAACGGGCGCGTCGTTCGTCGTCATCCTCGTGCAGAACCCGCTCACACGATGGGTCGGCCTCGGCTGGATGGTCATCGGCCTCGTCGGGTACGCCGTTTACCGCCGCCGGTTCGTCCACGCGCCGGTGCGAGAGACGGTCAAGGCGCCCCCCGCCTTCGGCGCGGCTCTCGCGCTCGAGTACCGGCGGATCGTCGTCCCGATCGTCCCGGGCCGTCCGTCGGACGACGCGCTCGACGTCGCCTGCCGGCTCGCGGCCGAGCGGGGAGCGCGCGTCGTCGCACTCACCGTGCTCGAGGTGCCGCTCGACCTGCCGCTCGACACGCCGCTCCCGGAGGAGGAGCGCGTGGCGAACGCGGAGCTCGACGAGGCGATCGCGATCGGCGACACGTACGGCGTCCGCGTCGTCGGGCGTCTCGTGCGGGGACGGAGCGCCTCGAAGGAGATCGTGCGCGAGGCGGAGCGGCGCCAGGCGGAGATCATCGTCCTCGGCTCGCCGCGCAAGGCGCTCGTCAACCGGCGGCGCGGCGTCTTCGGCTCCACGGTCGACCGGGTGATGCGGAATGCCCCGTGCCGCGTCATGGTGACCGCCTCACGGGCAGGAGCGGCGGCGTGAACATGGACTGGTACCGGAACGCGATCTTCGTCTTCGGCGCGGTCTTCGTCGGGATCGGCCTCGCGCTGCTCGTCGTGACGGCGGCGAACGGGGGCGGGGTCATCGGGTACGTGCTCGGCGGGCTCTTCATCGCGCTCGGCATCGCCCGGATCCAGCTCGAGCGGAAGCGCAGGCGGTAAGGAGTGGCCCGCAAGGTCCGCGGCTTCGAGCGCGTCCTCGACGCCCCCGCGCTGTTCGCGATCGCGTACGGCGAGATCGCCTCGTCGATCTACGTCGCCCTCGGGATCGTCACGGCCGCGGCGCTCGGGCTGACACCGCTCGTCCTGCTGCTCACGGGCCTGATGTTCCTCCTCGTCGCGTTGTCGTACGCCGAGGGGGTCGCGGCGATGCCCGAGACGGGCGGCGCCGAGACCTTCACGCGGCGCGCGTACAACGACCTCGCGGGGTTCGTCGCCGGCTGGTCGCTGTTCCTCGACTACCTGATCGTCATCGCCCTGTCGGCGCTGTTCCTGCCGCACTACGTCGGCGCCGCCCTCGAGGCCGATGTGCTCCGCGACTCGCCCTGGGACGTCGTCGTCTCCGTCTCGGCGATCGCGCTGATCGGCGCCGTCCGCCTCGTCCGCCGGACGCGGCTCCACACGCCTGCGCTCGTCGTCGCCCTGCTCGACCTCGTCGTGCAGTCCCTGATCGTGATCCTCGGGCTCGCGCTCGTCTTCTCGACGGACACGCTCTCGGAGGGCCTCTCGCTCGCGCCCGGACAGGACTGGCTCGACGACCTCCTGTTCGCCGTGCCGCTCGGCTTCCTCGCCTACACGGGGCTCGAGACGGTCGCGAACCTCGCCGAGGAGGCGCGCGAGCCGGGACGGACGCTGCCGCGCTCGCTCTTCTCGGCGATCGGCCTCGTGGTCCTCCTGACGGTGCTCATCGCGATGGTCGGCGTCACGGCGTTCCCGGCGACCGACGGCTCGAGCGCGCTCGGGGACGAGTGGCTCGAGGCGCCCCTCGTCGGGAATCGTCACCGCGTTCGAGGGAGAGCTCCCGGGGGCGCTCGTCGAGGCGCTGCGGATCGCGGTCGGGCTCTCCGGTGCGCTCATCCTGATCATGGCGGTGACCACGTCGATCTCCGGGTGCGCGCGCCTCGCGCACTCGATGGGGACGCACGGGATGCTCCCGCGCGAGCTCGGTCGCCTCGAGCGCCGCACGCTCGTCTCGCGCGAGGCGATCGCCGCGATCACCGTCGTTGCGATCGCAGTCGAGCTCGTCGCGGCTGCCGTCGGTGACGGCGCGAAGTTCCTCGCGAGCACCTACTCCTTCGGCGTCCTGCTCGCGTTCACGCTCGCCCAGCTCGCGGTGATCCGTCTCCGCCGCCGCGAGCCGGATCTCGCTCGACCGTTCCGGGCCAGGCCCGACGTGCGGATCCGCGGCGTCGCCGTCCCGCTCCCGGCGCTCGTCGGCGCGCCGCTGACCGCAGCGGTGTTCGTGCTCGCGATGATCACCCACGAGGGCGCGCGGTACGCCGGCCCGGCGTGGCTCGCGCTCGGGCTGGTCGTGTTCGCCTGGACGCGGTCACGCGACAAGCGCAGCCTGCTCGAGGACGTCGATCCACGCAGCTCGTTCCCGATCGGGGCGTCGTTCAACAACATCCTCGTACCGATGAAGCTCGGCGACATCGGCGAGGAGATGATCGCGACCGCGGTCGCACTCGCGAAGGAGAAGGACGCGCGAATCGAGGCGATCACCGTGGTGAAGGTGCCGCGGGAGCGAGCGCTCGACGCGGAGCTTCCCCCGGACGTCGCGGAGAGCGCGGCCGCATCGCTCGCGGAGGCGCGGGCGCTCGGGGAGGAGAACGGCGTGACCGTGTACGCGGACGCCGTGCACGCCCGTTCGATCGGCCATGCGATCGTGGACGAGGCGGAGCGCCGCAAGGTCGATCTGATCGTGATGGGCTCGTCGCCGCGCTGGCGACGGCAGTCGCGGTTCTTCTCGCCGACGGTCGACCACGTCCTTCAGCACGCGCACTGCGAGGTGCTCGTCGTCGCGTTCCCCGACGGCGTGTTCGAGGAGGCGTGAGGCGGAGCCGGCGGACGCCTCGACCGCTCCTGTCACCGGTAACCTCACGGTATGAAGGCAGTCGTCATCGGCTGCGGTCGCACGGGGTCCTCAGTCGCAGCGAACCTCGCCGCCGAGGGCTGGGATGTCACGTGCATCGACGAGGACGAGGGGGCGCTCGCTCGGCTCGGCGAATGGCGCGGCGGCTTCGTCGTCGGCCACGGGATGGACCTCGTCGTGCTCGAGAAGGCCGAGGTGGGCAAGGCGGACGCGGTCGTCGTCTCGACCGACGGCGACAACTCGAACCTCGTGATCGGCCAGGTCGTCCAGCGACGATTCGAGCCGGGCTGCGTCGTCGTCCGGATCCTCGATCCGCGTCGCGCCGCGTTCTATGCGGAGCGCGGCCTGCGCACGGTCTGCCCGACGCAGACGGCGATCGCGACGCTCACCGAGGTCGTCCGCAAATCCGAGCCGACCCCGGTCACAGCGGGAGGGTCGTCCTGATGTATGCGATCGTCGCGGGAGGAGGCAAGGTCGGCGAGAGCATCACGCGCTCGCTCCTCCGGATGGGCCACGAGGTGACCCTCCTCGAGCAGCGCCGTGACCGGTTCGAGCATCTGGAGGCCGAGTTCGGCCCCGTCGCACTCCTGGGCGACGCGACCGAGATCCACATTCTCGAGCGCGCCGGGATCGCACGCCCACCGGAGCTCGTGCTCGCGGTGACCGGCGATGACGAGGACAACATCGTCATCGCGCAGATCGCACAGGACGGCTACCAGGTGCAGAAGGTGATCGCGCGCGTCAACGATCCGCGCAACCAGACGCACTTCGACCTGCTCGGCGTGACGCAGACGGTCTGCGCGACGTCGGGCCTGCTCGGGCTCGTCGAGCACGAGGTTCCCGAGCACGGCATGGTGCGCCTCCTCGAGCTGCGACGCGAGGGGCTCGAGGTCGTCGAGCTCCAGGTGCC
Source organism: uncultured Actinomycetes bacterium (assembly GCA_963797805.1). Lineage (GTDB taxonomy): Bacteria > Actinomycetota > Thermoleophilia > Gaiellales > Gaiellaceae > Gaiella. The sequence continues at coordinate 34,470 of CAWCRC010000011.1, forward strand.
TCCCGAGGCGCCGGCCGCGGGCAAGCGGGTCGCCGCGGATCGCGCTCCCCGAGGACGCGCGGCTCGTCTCCGTGACCCGGAACGGCATCGCCGAGCTCGTCGGCGACGGAACGGTCATCCGCCCGGGCGACCAGGTCGTCGCCGTGCTCAAGCCGGGTGTCGAGGACCGGCTCCGCCGGGCCCTCATCGGCGCGGACTGAGCCAGCTCTCGGCGGTCCTCGGGGAGAATGCCCCCGTGACCCTCGCCGAGCTCGCACTCACGATCGCGGTGCTCGGCGTGCTCGGCCTCGTCGCGAGCCGGTTCGGGCTCTCGGCGATCCCGGCCTACCTGCTCGCGGGGATCATCCTCGGGCCGAACGAGCCCGACTTCATTCGCCTCGTGCAGCCGTCCGAGGTGACGGACTTCGTCGCCGAGATCGGGCTCATCTTCCTGCTGTTCTTCCTCGGCCTCGAGTTCAGCGTCGACCGGCTCGTACGGAGCGGGCGCCACGTCGGCCTCGGCGGCGCCGCGGACTTCGTCTTCAACGCCGGCCTCGGCCTGCTGGTCGGGGTCGCGGCGTTCGGCGTCAGCTTCTCGGCGCTCGTCCTCGCCGCGTGCATCTACGTCTCGTCCAGCGCGATCGCCGTCAAGGCGCTGACGGACTTCCGTCGGCTCGCCGACGACGAGACCGACCTCGTGCTGGCGATCCTCCTCTTCGAGGACGTGGTCATCGCGGCGGTGCTCGGCTTCGTCGCGACGGGGGGCGGCGAGCTGTCGACGACGGCCGGCGTCTCGGCGAAGGCGATCCTGTTCGTCGCCGCCTCGCTCGCCGCTTCGAAGTGGCTCGGCGCCCACATCGGCCGCCTGCTCGGCCGGCTCGAGCTCGAGTTCTTCCTCCTGGCCGTCTTCGGCTTCGCCGTCGGGATGAGCGCGATCGCGATCGAGCTCGGCATGTCCGAGGCGATCGGCGCGCTGATGGCGGGCGTCGTCCTCTCCGAGAGCGGGGTGCGGGAGGAGATCGAGCAGCGGTTCTTCGCCGTGCGCGACGTGTTCGCGGCCCTCTTCTTCTTCGTCTTCGCGCTCACGATCGATCTCGGCGCGTTCGGCGAGGTGGGGTGGATCGTCCTCGTCGCCACCGCTGGTCACGGTGCTCGGCAAGGTCGGGGTCGGGCTCCTCGCCGGCCGGCTCGGCGGGTTCACGATGCGGCAGGGCATGAACGCGGGCGCGGCGCTCGTCGCGCACGGCGAGTTCACGATCATCATCGCCCAGCTCGCGGCCGGGAACGCGGCGCTCGCGGCGGCGGACCGGGACGACATCGCCGCCTTCGCCGGTCTCTACGTCCTCGTCACGGCGACGGTGGGCGTGCTGTTGATGAAGGAGTCGAAGCGGATCGGGCGTGCGCTCCTGCCCGCGCACGCGGAGCCATGACGACGCGACCGATTCCGCTGCTGCTTCACTGTGTGAGAGGCTCCAAGGAGGGTCGATGCCTGTCGAGTTGAAAGAGACGCGCCTCCCCGGCGTCGGGGTGAAGTGGTCGATGATCCTCGCCAGCGGGAGCCGTGTGACCGTGATCCAGCACAACGACGGCGACCGGGAGGTGTACGTCCACCGGCGGGCGCGCGACGAGGACCCGGCCGTCGTCCTCGAGCTCCACGACGACGAGGCCCGCCAGCTCGGAGCGCTGCTCGGCGGCGCCTACGAGCGCCCGAAGATCGTCGAGGAGCTCGAGATGGCGCTCGGCGAGTTCCAGATCGAGTGGATCAAGGTGCCGGCCGGTAGCTGGGTGAACGGGAGGACGCTCGCCGAGTGCGCGTTCCGCAAGCGAACGGGCGTGACGGTGATCGCGATCCTCCGCGAGTCGGACTCGATCGCGGGCGCCCAGCCGGAGGACGTCATCCTCGAGGGCGACACGATCGTCGTCGTCGGCAAGGCGGGGCAGTTCTCGAACGTCAAGCGCCTCCTCGGCTCAGGGGCCGGACGAGACCGAGACCTGAGCCTCAGACCCGCCAGTAGTTCCGGGTGAAGAGCACGAGGACCGGTAGCACCTCGAGGCGACCGATCCACATCAGCATCGCCATGACGACCTTCGAGAAGTCGCTGAAGGGCGCGTAGCTTCCCATCGGCCCTGCGAAGCCGAGGCCCGGACCGACGTTTCCGAGCGTCCCGGCCGAGGCGGCGATCGCGTCCGTCACCCCGAGCTCGATGTTCGCCACCCGCGCGTCGATCGCGAGCAGGATCGCGCCAACGATGAAGATCCCGATGTAGAGGAGCACGAACGCGAGCACGGCGCGGAGCGTGCGCTCGTCGACGGTCTTGCCGTTCAGCCGGATCGGGAGGACGAGCTCGGGGTGGATCGTCTGCCGGAGCTCCCGGCGGAGGATCCGGCCGACGAGCAGGTGCCGGACGATCTTCACGGAGCCGGTCGGCGATCCGGCGGACGCGCCGACGAACATGAGGCCGATCATCGCCATGACCGCGACAGCCGGCCAGTCGACGTAGTTCGTGATCGCGAAGCCCGTCCCCGTCAGCAGGGACGTCACCTGGAAGACGGCCTGCCGCACCGCCTCCTCACCGGAGAAGAGGCCGGCGTGGACGAGCTCCGCGAACACGACGGCGGAGCCGAGCAGGAGCGCCGCACCGTAGAGGCGCGCCTCCTCGTCGCGGGCGATGACCACGGGGCGCCGGCGGACGAGGCCCAGGTACAGCAGCGCGAAGTTCAAGCCGGCGATCGCCATGAACAGCGCGACGACCCACTGGGTCACCGGCGCGAACGGCTCCATCGAGCGCGGGTCGGTCGAGAAGCCGCCCAGTGGCATGGTCGAGAGGGCATGGCCGATCGCCTGGAACGGGTCCATGCGGTCGTCGAGGCCCGAGAGGCCGATCACGAGCAGGACTCCGAAGAGGACGAGAGTCAGCGCGATGTAGAGCATCCACAGCCGTCGCGCGGTGTCGCGGATCCGCTCGGCGAGCTGGTGCACCTCCGGGCCGGGGAGCTCGGACTCGAACATCTGGCGACCGCCGATCCGGAGGCGGGGGAGCACGGCGAGCGCAAGCACGATGATTCCCATGCCGCCGAGCCACTGGCTGAGCTGGCGCCAGATGAGGAGCGAGCGGTCGATCGCGTCGACGTCGACGATCACGGTCGCGCCCGTCGTCGAGAACCCCGACATCCCCTCGAAGAACGCGTCAATCGGATGGGACACCTGCCGGTCGCCCGAGAAGATGTACGGCAGCGCCGCGTAGATCGCCGCCAGCAGCCACGTGAGCGACACGACGAGGTAGCCCTCGCGGAAGCCGATCGGGCCGGCCGAGCGCCTCCGGCCGAGACGCATGAGCGCGAGGCCGACGCCTCCCGTGATCCCGCCTGCGGCCACGAAGGGCCAGATCGGCTCGCGGTACCCGATCGCGAACGCGATCGGTACGAGCGCCGAGACGCTGAGGTACGCGAGCATCGTCCCCGTGAGGGCGAGCGCGCCTGCGACGTCGATCCCGATGTAGGCGCGGCCGCGGATCCGGTCGCCGCGATTCGCCCCCGAGACCCCCGTCACAGGACGCGCTCGACGTCTGGCACGCGCTTCGTCTCCGTGAAGACGATCACGCGGTCACCCGCCTGCAGCACCTCGTCGCTCCGCGGGAAGACGGCCCGTCCGTCGCGGACGATCGCGCCGATCATCGCGCCACGGATCGGCATGTCCCGGAACTTCAGGCCGACGTATTCGCTCGTCGGCTGCGTCGTGATGTCGAGCACCTCGTAGCGGTCGCCCTCGAGCATCGCGACTTGCTGCGTCCGCGGGTCGTGCGCAAACCGCGCGATCTCTTCCGCGGTCACGCCGCGCGGGTTGATCGTCACGTCGACGCCGGAGTGCTCGTAGACCTCGGTCGAGATCGGGTCGTGGAGCACGGCGATCGTGAACCGGACCCCGTGCACGCGCGCAAGGGTCGCTGCGTAGTGGTTCTCCGCGTCGTCCTTGATCGCGAACACCGCGGCCTGCGCACGGCCGATCAGCTCGCGGTCGAGGAAGTCGACGTCGGTGCCCGTGGCGTTGTAGACGCGACACGACGGGAGCTCCTCCGCGACCTCGCGGGCGCGCTCGCGGTCCGGCTCGATGAGCCGCACGCCGATCTCCTGCGCGGTGAGCGAGCGCGCGATCGCGGTCCCCATCTGGCCGCCGCCGAAGACGACGACGTCCCTGACCGCCTCCTCGTCGGGGGCGAGCAGGCGGCCCCACTCGCGCGCGGCGGTCGGCGAGCCGATCACGACGATGCGATCGCCGGGACGGAGCGACTCGCCGCCGCGGGGCAAGGTGAGCGTGTCGCCGCGGATGATCCCGAACACGCGCGAGTCGCTCGGCAACGGCGCCTCCCGCAGCGGGCGGCCGACGACCGAGGATTCCGCGCCTTCCGGCACGTCGAACTCGACGATCTGCACCTGTCCGTTCGCGAAGACGTCGGTCTGGCGCGCCGCGGGCATGCCGATCGAGCGCGACACGGCGTTGGCGGTCTCGAGCTCGGACGACACCGCGAAGTCGACGTCGAGCCGCCCCTCGCGCCAGAGGTCGATGTACTCGACGTTGGACGTGCGGATCACCGTCGTCGCGCGCGGCGCCTCGACCCGCGCGAACGAGCAGGCGACCAGGTTCACCTCGTCACGCGACGTGCACGCGATGAACAGGTCCGCCTGGCCCACGCCCGCGTCGCGGAGCGCCTTCCGGCTGGCGCCGTTCGCCTCGATCGTGCTGACGTCGTACCGGTAGGCGAGGGGCTCGAGCCGCTCGCGGACGACGTCGATCACCGTGAGGTCGTGCTCGTCGTGGAGCGCCTCCACGACGGTGGATCCGACCTGCCCCGCGCCGACGATCACGATCCGCATGCGCGCCGGAGGGTATCCCTTTCGGCGGCGGATCCGTGAACGAGCGCATAACGGTTGCGGGTGTTGCCAATGGGTACGCTCGGACGGTGCGTCGGGTAGCAGTCCTTGCCGCGCTCGTGTGCGGCGCCATCGCGGTGGGATCGTCGCTCGCAGCCGGTGGAGGGAACGTCCGCCTCGTCCCGGTGGCGCGTGGCCTGGAGCAACCCGTCGTCGCGACCCAGGCGCCCGGCGAGCCGCGTCGGCTGTACGTGGTCGAGCAACCCGGCCGGATCCGCGTCGTCGAGAACGGCCGGCTGCGTGCGGCGCCGTTCCTCGACATCGGCTCGCTGGTCCAGTACGGCGGCGAGCAGGGGCTACTCGGCCTCGCGTTTTCGCCGTCGTACCCTCGGGACGGCACGTTCTACGTCAACTACTCGCTGCGGCCGAGCGGCGACACCGTGATCGCCCGCTACCGCGCCCGAAACGGGCGCGTCGTGGAGGGCAGCGCGAGCACGGTCCTCCGCGTCGAGCAGCCGTACGCGAACCACAACGGCGGTAACCTCGCGTTCGGCCCCGACGGGCGCCTCTGGGTCGGGCTTGGGGACGGCGGCTCCGGCGGCGACCCGGAGAACCGCGCGCAGAACATGGACACGCTGCTCGGCAAGTTGTTCCGGCTCGACGTCCGTCAGGCGCAGCCGCAGCCGGACATCGTCGCGCTCGGGCTTCGCAATCCGTGGCGCTACAGCTTCGACCGGAAGACCGGCGTCCTGTGGATCGGCGACGTCGGCCAGGGCGCGATCGAGGAGATCGACCGGCTCGCCCGGCCGGGCACCGACCTCGTGAACTTCGGCTGGGACGTCTACGAGGGCCGGTCGCGGTTCGAGGACAAGGCGCTCGGCACCGGCCGGCTGGTGCAGCCCGTCGCGCAGTACACGCACGGAGCAGGGTGCTCCGTCACCGGCGGCTATGTCTACCGCGGCCCCTCGATTCCGCGGTTGAACGGCCGCTATGTGTACGGCGACTACTGCAGCGGCACCATCTGGACCGTGCCCGCCGCGGGCAGCGCCGTGCGGCGCGAGCGCGTTCGGGTCGCCGGGCTGTCGTCGTTCGGGGAGGGGCTTCGCGGCGAGCTCTACGCCGTCTCGCACGAGGGCGTCGTGTACCGCTTCGCGCCCTAGCTTGTCCCGCGAAGCAGGATTCCGCAGGAGCGGAATCCTGCCGCTGATCCCCGCCTCCGGCGGGGCACATCCCTGAAGGCGGCCGCTATCGCGGCCGCAACTGCCTCACAACCTCGTCGGCGCGGCTAGCCGGCGCGGCGGCGGACCTGAGGGCTCTGCCCGAGCGCAGCGTATGCGACCGCGTTGAGCGAGTCGTTCAGCGCGCGAAGCTCGCGCGCGACGAGGACGAGGCCCTCGTGCGCCTCCAGACGGGCGTCGATCCGCTCGAGCTGGCCCGCGATGCGGTCGAGGCGCTCGAGCAGCGCGTCGAGCTGGCGGTCGGGGACATCGACGCGATCCATTCCGCGATTCTACGCGGCGCGCTCACCACGCCGGACGAGACGGTGCCAGACGAGCACGCCGACGATCGCGCCGACCGCGTCGATCCCGACATCGAGCGGCGCCCCATGGCGGCCCGCGACGAACGTCTGATGCACCTCGTCGGTCACCGCATACAGCGTCGCGATCGCCACGGCCATTGCCGGCCGGCGAACCGCGCGACAGAGCAACGCGCCGAGTATCGCGTACTCCGTGAGGTGCGCGAGCTTGCGCAGGATGGTGTCCCACGTCCCGAGCTCGGTGGAGAGGCTCGGGACGGACGAGAACGCGAAGATCACGGCCGCCCAGACGACGACGGGGAGCCAGGCGCCGAGCAAGAGTCGACGTGTCGGGACGGCCGGGCTGGACATCGGCGGAATGGTAGGTTCCGCGACATCCGCGTGTGCGATGGCTCAACCGGACGAGGACGACGTTCGGCACGAGCTCTCCAGCAACGGCCCAGGGTACGCCGACGACTGCATCGCCATCCCTGTCGCGGAGCTCGAATGATGCCTTCCAACCGGCTCACGATCTCCTCCGTCGAAACAGCACCGCTCAGAGTGCCGCTTGCGCGCGTGTTTCACGGCAGCCACTACCGGATGACCCACCGCTCGACGATCGTGACCCGCATCACGACCGAGGAGGGGATCGTCGGTGAGGCCTACGCCGGGACGAAGAATGCCTGCGACGTGCGGATGGCGCACCAAGAGGAGCCACAGGTCGCCAGCCACTTGCTCGCGTCGATCCCGCACGGGACCTTCGTCGAGTGCTTCCATCCCGACCGCGACCCGATCTGGTGGAACCTCGTCGCGAACCGACCGCCTCTCAGCGACGGCGCCATCGAGCTGACGGAGGCACCGGGCCTCGGCTGGGAGATGGATGAAGACTTCATCGACGCCCACCGCGTCAGGCGGTAACCGCATGTTCCTCCCGCTCGTCGATTGGTTCGGCGACGAAGACGTCGCGCAGCTCTTCTCTGAGGAGTCACAGGTCGGCGCGTGGCTCGCGGTGGAACGGGCGCTCGCGTCGGCGCAGGCCGAGCTGGGAGTCATCCCCTCTGAGGCGGCTGTCGCAATCGAAGCGGTCGCGGTACCGGAGCACGTCGACCTTGCGTACCTGCGCTCGCGGACGCTGACAGTCGGTTACCCGATTTTGCCCCTCCTCGAGCAGATCGGCGAACACTCCCCCGAGGCCGCTCGGTACATCCACTGGGGAGCCACCACGCAGGACATCATGGACACCGGTCTCGCGCTTCTCGGAGGGCGCGCGCTCGATCGAATCGACGCGCTCACGCAGGCACTCGGCCAGGAGTTCGCGACGAAGGCCGAGGCGCACCGGGCGACTGTGATGCCAGGCCGCACCCATGCCCAACCCGCCGTGCCGATCACCTTCGGCGGGAAGCTCGCAGTACTGCTCGCCGAGCTGACCCGCCACCGAGAGCGTCTCCGGGCCGCTCGCGCGCGCCTCGTCGTGGTGCAGTTGTTCGGCGCCGCCGGCACGGCAGCCGCGCTCGGAGCACAGAGCCGCGCCGTCCGCCGTCGCCTCGCGGAGCGGCTCGGACTCGGCGTGGTCGACGTCCCCTGGCACACCGCCCGCGATTCCGTAGCGGAGGTGTGCCTCGTGCTCGCTTCTACGGCGGGTACCTGCGGCAAGCTGGCGCGAGAGGTGATCGAGCTTTCCCGGCCGGAGATCGGGGAGATTCGCGAGGAGGGCGGTCATCTCCGGGGCGCGTCCTCGACCATGCCGCAGAAAGCCAACCCGATCGGCAGCGAGGCAGTCGTCGGCCTGAGCATCCTCTCCGCCCAGCAGAGCGGGGCCCTGCTCGCGGCGCTCCAGGGGACGCATGAACGCTCCGCCGGGGAGTGGCAGGTGGAGTGGGACGCTTTGCCGCTCACGTTTGCGGCAACGGCTGGCGCACTCGCCGGGTCGCGTCGGCTGCTGGAGGGTCTCCGCGTTTTCCCCGAGCGGATGCGGACGAATCTCGACGGCGAGGGCGGTCTGATCATGGCCGAGGCGGCGATGATCGCCGTCGCCGGAGTCGTGGGACGCGCAGCCGCTCACGCGCTGGTCGCCAAGGCCTCGTCTGTGGCGCGCACAGAAGGCATTTCCCTGCGTGAGGCGCTCGAGCGAACGCTCGACCGCGAGACGCTGGACGCGCTTCCGGCCCTCGACGCCGTGCTCGATCCCGAGGCCTACCTCGGCGAGACCGACGCGATCGTGACTGCTGCGCTCGAGGGGTGGGCGGAGATCAGGACGCCGCCGCAGCCGAAGGCTGGAACAGCTCGACCGTGATCCCGTCGGGATCTCGCAGGTAGAGCGCCAGGCCGCCTCGGTTCATCCCCGTGTCGACCTCAACGGGTGGAGAGACGAACGACGTCACCCCACGCTCGAGCAGCGAGCCGTAGAGCGCGCGGAGGTCAGAGACGATGAAGCAGAGGTGCGATGCGCCGACGTTGCGCGGCTCGACATCCGCACGGTCACCGGCGGGCGCGAGATACTCGAAGAACTCGATCACGTGCTCGCTGCCGGGAAGGCGGAGATGGGCCATGCGGACGTGCGCGTCGGGGTAGCCGACAATCGCAGCGAGATAGCCACCTTCCTTCTCCTGCGTGGCGAGCACCTCGCATCCGAGCAGGTCGCGATAGAAGGCGACGGAGCGGTCGAGGTCGGACACCGTGTATCCGGTGTGGTGGAGGCGTCTAGCTCCCATCGTCGGCAGCGGCCAATGCCGCACGCAGTTCCACGCCGCCTTCGGGAGTGACGACGAACACGTTCTCGACCCTGGCCCCGTAGCGACCCTCGACGTAGACACCTGGCTCGACCGCGAGCACCATCCACGGCTCGAACGGCATCGTGTCCGACGGGATGAGATGCGGGTCTTCGAACGAGGTGAGCCCGAGTGCATGGCCCCCGTGGTGGGGAAGGTCGCCGTCGGGCACGGCCGCGGTGATCCGCGCGTGCATGTTCGCGAAGACCTCGGCACCGGTCGCTCCTGGAACGAGGTCCGTCCGTGCCTGCTCGAGGACATCGAGGAGTACCGAGCGCGCTGCCTCGGCGTCGGCGTTGCTTCCCACGGTGTACGTCCCGGCCGTATCGCCCCAGTAGCCCCCGGTGCGGACGACGATGTCCGCGATTACGGGATCCCCTGTCTCCAGCATGCGCGTGCCGGCGACGTGGATGGGGCAGCAGACGTCGGCCGTGCTCGGGCCCGACAGGAGGTCGCAGACGTACTCGATCGGCCCTCCCGAGGCGATCTGTGCCGTTGACTGCGCCGCTGTGAACAGCTCGATCTCGCTCACGCCGGGCACCGCGCCGTCGGCGACCGCCTCCTGGCCGAGCCAGCAGAGCTGATAGCCGGCGTTGATCCTCTCGAGCTCGTCCCAGTCCTTGACCAACCTGATCCTGTGGAGCGCCGGTCCGGCGTCGACGACGACAGCGGGCACCGCCGCGCTCAGCCGGGCATCGGCGCCGGGAATCTCGGAGGCGACACCGATGCGGCTCGCCCGCGCAACCGTCGGGATGGCGGCCAGCATCTCGATGAGTCCGGCGACCGGGTCGAGTTCGATGCCGAACCCGCGCTCGCCGAACCCGAGCACCGCGTCCGCGTTCGACAGCTTCTCCGCGATCGGCGCCTCGTCCAGCATGACGGCGAGGGTCCGCTCACCGTCACGGCCGATGACGAGCGCCGAGGGACCGCCGAAGTACCGCCAGTAGCAGCAGAGATGGTTGACGTTGTCGATACCGAAGACGACGGTGCAGTCGATCTTCTCGTCGTCCATCCAGCCGCGAAGTCGCTCGATTCGGTGCGGCGGCCGGGGCGTCGCGATGGTCAAGTCGCCTCCTCTTCGACCGGGGGAATGGTCGGCGGGCGAGTATGTCATACTCGCCCGCCGCTTCCGTGTCGGCGTCCCGTTCGGCACCTTGAGAGCGGAGGGCGAACCGACGAATGGTCGGCAAACGCGCGCCTTGACTTCGATTGGGCGCGGGGTACGATCGGCTGGCTCCATATCCAGGCCGCTCGAAGGGAGTTCTCACGTGGGTGTGCTCGACGGGCGGGTCGCGATCGTCACTGGAGCGGGGACGGGACTCGGCCGAGGTATCGCCCAGCAGCTCGCCGAGGCGGGCGCGTCCGTGGCGGTGCTCGAGATCGACGGTGACTCGGCGCGCGTCGCCGCCGACGAACTGGCGCAGAGCGGTGTCGAGTCTCGTGCCTATCCGACCGATGTTGCGCAGAGCACACAGGTCGGCGAGTCGTTTGCCGCCGTCATGCGGGACTTCGGCCGGCTCGACATCGTCGTCAACAACGCAGGCATCAGTCGCGTCGGCCCACACACGCAGGATGTCACCGACGAGGACTGGCACGACTCGATCGCCGTGATGCAGAGCGGGGTCTTCTTCTGCATGCGGGCAGCTGGTCGGGCGATGCTTCCGCAACGGTCCGGCTCGATCGTCAACATCTCGTCGATTCGGGGGTTCTCCCCGAATCCCGGCCGGATGACGTACTGCGCGCCCAAGGCGGCCGTGATCATGATGACGAGCGTCGCGGCGGGCGAGTGGGCCGAGCACGGCATCCGCGTCAACGCGATCGCACCCGGCGTCCTGCGCACGCCGATGTGGGACAAGGACGTGGCGCGCGGGGCGATCGACGAGCAGTTCTACATCGACACCGTCCCCGTGCATCGGCTTGGCCTGCCGTCCGAGGTGGGGAAGCTTGTCGTCTTCCTCTGCTCCGACGACGCGGCGTACATCACGGGAAGTGTCCACACGATCGACGGCGCCCTGACCGCCATTCCGGCTGGATAGGGTGCCGGGTTCGGCGTGGTTGTCGGCCGGAAGGCTGGATGGGATGATCGACCGCTGTCGCCACGACGCAAGGAGGGAACGATGAGGGGTTCGAAACGGCGGATAGGTGCTCTGCTGGCTGCCGGCGCGCTCGCGCTCGCGGTGACAGCCGTCGCCTTGGGAAGCACGGCGAGGATCGGTGCCGCGAAGGCGGAGGGTGGGTCACTGACCGTCTGGCTGAGCGGCACCTACGCGGGGGCGACGCCCGGCTCCACGTATCGGAAGTGGCTCGACGGGATCAAGGCCCGCTACGAGAAGGCGTACCCCGGGTCGACGGTGAAGTTCGTGCTCACGCCGATCAACAACGCGCAGTTCACGGCCCAGATCGCGGCGGCGTTCGCCTCGAAGAAGGTTCCCGACGCGATGCTGGTCTACTCGGGTGGATACACGACGCCGTACATGCTCAGCTCGCTCGAGAAGCTCAACGACCAAGTCACGAAGACCCCGGGATTCTACGCGGGCCAGACCGCGTGGGATCTGTCGTGTCTCAACCTCGACTGCAAGGGCGGCAAGGGCGCCATCTACGCCGTCCCGAACGACCAAGGGACCTACGGGCTGTTCTACAACAAGGCGCTGTTCCGCAAGGCCGGGATCGCGGCTCCGCCGAGGACGTACAAG
>CAWCRC010000012.1:0-294586 GCA_963797805.1 uncultured Actinomycetes bacterium
ACAACAGGTTGTTGGAATCGTGACCGAGCCCGTCCTCGTCCACGCGGGCGGAGCAGGTGTCCTCGAAGCGTCCCGAGACGCCCGCCTGCTCGTCGTCGGCCTCTCCGATCGCTGGCGGACCGATGGCATCGGCCACACGCGAATGGCCGTCGCTCTGGGCGCCGACGTGCCAACACTCTTCGTGCGACGTGGCCTCCGGCCCAGTGGCGTTGCCCCGAATGGTTCGTCCCACCCGCTTCACCTGGACGCTCGGGTCCCAGCAGATCCTGCCGGCTTCTCCATAGCGGTTCGGCGCCGATCGCGAGCTCGACAACGTCTCAGGCGATCTTCGCGACGCGCGTTCGCGACACCACCGGGGCAACATCCGCGTCACGCACAGCTGCGGATACGCCCTCAACCAAACTCCCTTTCGCCACTCCAATCCAAGGCAACCACGCAGGAGGAATGAGGATCCGACCGACGTTGGACGGCGCGCAAACGGCTTGAACACACGGCTCCGGTCGGATGAACCGGAGCCAGGTGACGGTCCCTACATGCCCATCGCGTGGTAGCCGGCGTCGACGTAGAGCGTCGTGCCGGAGACGTTCTTCGCGTCGTCCGAGAGGAGGTAGGCGGCGGCGGCGCCGCAGTCGCCCGCGTCGATGTGGCGGTGGAGCGGCGCGCGCTGCTCGAACATCTCCTCCATCGTCGTGAAGCCCGCGATCGAGCGCGCGGCAAGCGTGCGGACCGGGCCGGCCGAGATCGCGTTGACCCGGATCTGCTTCTGGCCGAGGTCCCACGCGAGGTAGCGCATCGACGCGTCGAGCGTCGCCTTCGCGACCCCCATCACGTTGTAGTGCGGCACGGCCCGGACGCCGCCGAGGTAGGTCATCGTCACGATCGACCCGCCCCGCGGGACTCCATCAGCGGCTCGGCGCGCCGCGAGCAGGCGACGAGCGAGTACGCGCTGATGTCGACCGCCATCCAGAAGCGATCGCGCGGCGTGTCCGACGAAGCGGCCCTCGAGGTCCTCTGCGGCCGCGAAGGCGACGGAGTGCACGAGCAGGTCGAGGCCGCCGCCGAAGGCATCCGCGGTCTCCGCGAACACGCGGTCGAGGTCCTCGTCCGAGCGGACGTCGCATTCGGTCACGAGCTTCGCGTCGACCGTCTCGGCGAGGTCGCGCACCGACTTCTCGATCCGCTCGCCCTGGTACGTGAACGCCAGCTGCGCGCCCTCCGCAGCGAGCCGCTCGGCGATCGCCCACGCGATGGAGCGCTTGTTCGCGACGCCGAGCACGAGCGCCTGCTTCCCCTCGAATCTCCCCGGCATTCGGCGATCCTATTACGGTCTCGCCGATGCGCGCGTTCGCGCACGACGTCTTCACCTACCCGCTGCCGGCCGGGCACCGATTCCCGCTCGGCAAGTACCGGATGGTGCGCGAGGCGGCCGTGGGCCTCCCGGACGTCGACGTCCATGACACCGACGCCGCGGGGTGGGACGACCTCCGCCGGACGCACACGGCGGACTGGGTGGAGCGCGTCCGCGACGGCCGGCTCGAGCGGCGCGAGCAGCTCGGGCTCGGGCTGCCGTGGTCGCCCGAGCTCGTCGAGCGCGCCCGCCGCGCGACCGGCGCGACGATCCTCGCGGCACGCGCGGCACTCGAGGACGGCGTCGGCAGCGAACCTCGGCGGCGGGACGCACCACGCGTTCGCGGACGTCGGCCGCGGCTTCTGCGTCTTCAACGACGTCGTCACCGCCCTGCGCGTGATGCGGGCCGAGCGACGGGTCGACCGGGCGCTCGTGGTCGACGTGGACGTCCACCAGGGCGACGGGACGCACGCGCTGCTCGCCGCGGACGCGACGCGCCTTCACGCTCTCGGTCAACGGCTTCCGCAACTACCCGTTCCGCCGAGTCCCGGGCGACCTCGAGGTCGACCTTCCGGACGGCACGACCGACGACCGCTACCTCGCCGCGCTCGACGAGGCGCTCCCGCGCGCGGTCCGCCGCGCCCGGCCGGAGCTCTGCTTCGTCCTCGCGGGCGCCGACCCGTTCGAGGGCGACCGGCTCGGCCGCCTCGCGCTGACGAAGGCGGGCCTGAAGGCGCGCGACGCGCTCATCCGCGACACCCTGGTCGAGGCCGGGGTCCCGATCTGCGTGACGCTCGCAGGCGGCTACGCCGAGGACATCCGCGACACGGTCGAGATCAACCTCAACACGCTCGGCGTCTTCACTAAGGTGTCCGCCCATGCCGGCGCCGAGCGCACCTGACGAGACGGCCCCCGGGCGACGGATCGCCGTCGTCACGGGCGCGTCGTCCGGGATCGGCGAGGCGACGGCGCGACTCCTCGCGCAGAAGGGCTGGCAGTGCGTGCTCGTCGCGCGCCGGGAGGACCGGCTCCGCGCGCTCGCCGAGGAGCTCGGCGGCGAGGTCGAGCTGTGCGACGTCGCCGACCGGGACGCGGTCGAGGCGATGGCGGCGCGGATCCTCGAGCGCCACCCGGCGATCCACCTCCTCCTCAACAACGCGGGGATGCCCGCGCGAGGCTCGTACCTCACGGTCGATCTCGACCTCGTGCGCCGCGTGATCGAGGTGAACTACCTCGGCGGCGTGTGGTGCACGCGTGCCCTGCTGCCCGGGCCTCCGGGCGGCGGCGCCCGGCGCGCACGTCGTCAACCTCGTCTCGGTCGCGGGAACGACCGCCTTCGCCCCGGCCGGGGCATATGCGGCCTCGAAGCACGCCCAGCTCGCCTTCACCCGCTCGCTCTCGTCGGCGCTCCGCGGCTCGGGCATCGCCGTCCACGCGGTGCTGCCGGGCTTCGTCGAGACCGAGGGCTTCCCGCAGAAGAACGTGCTCAAGAGCCGGCTCATGGGCCGGTTCGTGATCCAGCCGCCGCAGGTCGCGGAGGCGGTGCTCCGGAGCATCGAGAAGGGCAAGGGCGAGATCACCGTGCCGTGGTTCCCGTACCGCCCCATCTCGATCGTGCAGGCGCTCTCGCCCGGCCTCATCGCCCGCTTCGCGGGCATGTCGGACTACCGACCGGGCTCGGTCTAGTCCTCGTCCTCGACCCCGGGGCGGTCGTTCAGGCGGCCGATCCAGTCGGCGAACAGCGGATCGACGATCGAGTATCCGCCCTCCTCGCGCTCCTCGATCTCCGCCGTCGCGGCGAGGCGGGGGAGCGCGCGCCGCACGACGTCCTTGGTCAGCTCGAGCCGCCGGAGCGCGGCCGTGCGATAGGGCGCGCCGTCGCCGAGGAGGAGCGAGCGCAGCGTCTTCCGCTCCGAGGTGTCGAGCCCGCGCCACTGGGCGTCGAACTCGGCGTCGAGCTCGCGCATCGCGGCCGCGTGCGCGCGGTCCCAGTCGTCGAGCGTCGCCTCCGCGCCCGACGCCACCTCCTCCCAGAGCCGGTGGGCCAGGAGCATCGCCCGCTGCGGGTGGCCCTGCGCGGTCCGCAGGAGCGGGTTCAGCGTCTCGCCGACGGTCCGGCCGGTCGCTTCGAACCGCGCGGCGACGTACGCGGCGATGTCGGCGTCGTCCAGCCGGCCGAGCCGCATCGGGACGGCGGATCCGTAGAGCGGCCGGTCCTTGCTCTCGAACAGCAGGCGCATGAGCCCCGGCTCGGAGCCGGCGAACACGTACGACGCGACCTCGCCGTGGTGCTGGATGTGGCTGCGGAGCAGGCCGTCGAGACCGTCGATCCGGCCGATGTCCTGGAACTCGTCGAAGGCGATGTACGCGCGGTAGCCGCCGGACGCCTCGAGCCGGAGCGGCAGCTCGAGCAGCGCATGGAGCGCGGGGAGCGGGTCCTGCATGGGCTCGAGCTGGAGCTGTGCGCTGATCCCGAAGGCGCCGAGCGACAACCCGACGCCGGTCCGCTGGAGGAATGCCTCGACGCGCTTGCGGAGGTCGCCCTTGAGCTGCTTCGCGTACGCGCGCTCGAGCCGGACCGTGACGTCGGCGACGGACGAGACCCGGTACAGGTCGACGAGGACCGGGACGAGCCCCTCGTCCCGCTCGCCGTCGTGCAGCGCCCGCTTGAGCAGGCTCGTCTTCCCGTACTTGCGCGGGGCGTACAGCCGGACGTAGTGGCCGCCGACGGCGCTCCGGAGGAGCTGCCGCACGTCCTCGTCGCGATCGACGACGTCCTCGGGCGGCACGGGACGCGAGTAGACGAACGGGTTGACGTCCTCGATCACTGCGCCCGTCAGACTACCAGTTAGGTGTCACACAGGCTACTCAAAGGTAGTCTGCGTGGCGCAACGACTCTCACGGCTTCCGTGCCACGTACCAGCCGATCTCGACCTCGTAGTGCGCCGGCGCCATCCGCGCGACGCGCTCCCGCTCCTCCCCCTCGAGCCCGGCGATGTCGAGGTAGCACGCCATGTCCCGGACCTCGCGCACGACCTCGTTCGCCGTCACGACGAGGTCGTTCGCGTCGAGGAACCCGCGGATGTCCGCATCCGGGAGGAGCCGCGTGTGCGACGGGTCGCGCGCGCGCTCGAACCGGTCGACCTCGAGGCTGCGGATCGGGTCGATGTCGCCGAGCTGGTCGGCGATCACGATGCGCCCGCCGGGCCGCGTGACGCGCGCGAGCTCGGAGACGACGAGCTCCGGCCGCCGGACATGATGGAGGACGCGGAGGCAGCCCACGAGGTCGAAGTCGCCGTACGGGAAGTCGAGCGACTCGGCGTTCCCGATGACGAAGCGGCAGCCCTCGGGGGCGTGCTCCCGCGCGGAGGCGAGGTACTCCTCGGAGGAGTCGACCCCGACGACCTCGCCGACGAGCGGCGCGAGGGCGTAGGCGAACGCCCCGGTCCCGCAGCCGACGTCGAGCGCGCGCTCGTTCCCCGTGAGCGGCGCGAGGAGCCGCCGAAGCCGGCGCCTCGAGCTCGTCGCGGCGCTCGTCCTGCAGCGCACGTCGGAGGGCGACGGGATCAGACACCGATCACGACCCTCGACGAGCGGCCCGGGAGGAGGCGGATGTCGCACGCGAGCTCGTAGGCGATCGTGTCCGCCACCCGCGCGTGGTCCTCGAGCGTGATCCCGTCGCCGACGAGCGTCACGGGCGCGCCGACCTCGACCGGGCCGGAGAGGGTGACGGCGACGGCGTCCATGGAGACCGCTCCGATCACCGGCGAGAGCGAGCCGTCGACCAGCAGCGCCGTCCCGGTCAGGTCGCGCCGGAACCCGTCGGCGTAGCCGACGGGAACGATCGCGATCCAGGTCTCCTCCGCGGCGACGAACAGACGGCCGTAGCCGGTCGACTCGCCCGGCGCCAGCCGGCGGACCTGCGCGACGTGCGACTCCCAGCGGAGTGCGGGCCTCAGGCCGAACCGGCGCGGATCCTCGCCGAAGGGATCGATGCCGTACAGAGCGATTCCGCAGCGCGCGGCGTCGAGCCGTGTCTCGGCCAGCATCAGCGCCGCCGCGCTGTTGGCGACGTGGCGCACGAAGATCCCGGCGTACGTCTCCGTCGCCTCGCAGGAACCGCTCGAGCTGCTCGTGGACGAAGCGCTGGTCGGTACCGGCGGTGGCGAAGTGCGTCATCAGGCCGACGACGGAGGGGCCGGGCACGGGCAGCTCGGAAAGGCCCCACCGGCCCATTCCCGTGTCGAGCTTGAGGTGGATCGGCACTCCCTCGGGCAGTCGCTCGTCGTGCATCGTCAGCTCGAGCGAGGCGTCGCGTGCGACCGGGACGTCCTCCGGCCGGGTCGGGCCGAGCACGACGAGCCGGACGTCGGGAAGCTCGCTGCGGAGCGCGAGCGCCTCGCCGACGGTCGTGACGCAGAGCGCGGTCGCGCCGCTGTCGAGCACCGTGCGGGCGACGTCGAGCGCGCCGTGCCCGTATCCGTCGGCCTTGACGACCGCCCAGAGCTCCGTGCGCTCGAGGAGGCCGGTGAGAACGGCGGCGTTGTGCCGGATCGCGGCGAGGTCGATGGTCACGTGCGAGCGGCGCACGACTCCATTCTCCACGCGAACGCCGACGATCGCTCAGGCGAGGACCGACGGCAGCGCCGCGACGACGTCGGAGGCGATCACGCCCGCCCGGTGGGGCACGGCCCGTGCCGCGAGCCCGTGCGCCACGGCTGCGGCGACCGCGGCGTCGGTCGCGTCGAGCCCCTTGGCGAGGAACGCGCCGAGCACCCCCGTCAGCACGTCGCCCGTCCCCGCCGTCGCGAGCGACGGTGGGCCCGTGTCGCAGACGATCGTCCTCCCGTCCGGCGCGCGCACGATCGTGTCCGGGCCCTTGAGCAGCACCACGGCGTCGAACCGGTCGGCAGCGCGTGCGACGGCCTCGAGGCGGTGCGCGGTCACCCATTCGGAGTCGGCGCCGAGCAGCCGCGCGAGCTCGCCCGCGTGCGGCGTGAGCACCGTCTGCGCGTCCCGCTCGACCGGCTCGAGCGCGAAGAGGCCGTCCGCGTCGACGACCGCGGGGAGCGACGATCGCTCGAGGAGCGCCCGGACGACGCCGCGAGCATCGTCGCCGCGACCGAGCCCGGGGCCGATCGCAAGGGCGTCGGCGCGCTCGAGATCGGCGGCGAGATCGTCGAGCACGCGGTCGTGAACGAAGGCGCGCTTCACCGGCTCGAGCGCCAGCGTCTCGACGACCGAGAGGGATGCAGACGGCACGGCGAGCGTGACGTAGCCGGCGTCGGCACGCAGCGCCGCGGTCGCCGAGAGCACCGGGGCTCCGGTCGTCCCGGGCGCCCCGCCAACGACGAGGAGCGCACCGGCGGTGAACTTCGAGTCCTGCTCCCCGCGGCGCGGCACACGAGCGAGCACTGCCGGCGTGGCGCGGACGACCGCGGTCGGGGCCGGCTCCAGGCCGATGTCCGCGACGACCACCCGGCCGGCGTGGAATCGCCCGGGGCCGACCGCAAGGCCGACCTTCGGGCCATGGAAGGTCACCGTCAGGTCGGCGTGGACGGCGGCGCCCTCGACCTCGCCGGTCGAGGCGTCGACGCCGGAGGGAAGGTCGATGGACACGACGGGGACGCCGCTCGCGTCGATGCGCTCGATCAGGCTCGCGGCCTCGGGCCGCGGAGCCCCGTGGAAGCCGGTGCCGAACAGGGCGTCGATCACGACGTCCGCGCCCGCGAGATCCTCGGTCTCTACCGCGTCGCGTCCGGCTTCGCGCAGGAGTCGCGCGGCGATGCGCCCGTCCCCGCCGTTCGCGCCTCCGCCGCAGACGACCGCGAAGCGGCGCGCGTCCGGGAAGGCGCGGAGCGCCTCACGTGCGACGGCCGCAGCCGCGCGCTCCATCAGCTCGTCCGCCGTGTCCGGGAAGCCGGGGTACCGCGCCTCGGCCGTGCGCATCTCGTCGGCGGCGTAGAGCGGCTCGTGCATCCGGCCGCTACCCGTCGGCGGGCCTCGGCCGGAGCGGCGCGGCCAGGTCGGCGACACACGTCGCGCCGGCCATCGTGTGCGAGTGGGTCAGCGAGACGTCGATGTCACGCATCCCGACCCGCTCGGCGAACCGGAGCGTCTTGCCGGTGAGCGTGACGCCGGGCTTCGGCGGCCCGACGATCTCGATCTCCTTCCACGTGAACAGGACGCCGCAGCCGAGGGCCTTGCCGACCGCCTCCTTGCCGCAGAACCGCGCGGCATAGGACTCGGCCGGGTTCCGCCGTGTCTCGCAGTACGCCTGCTCGTCCGGCGTGAAGCAGCGGTCGCGGAAGCCCGGACGTTCGAGCGCAAGGCGAATCCGGTCGATCTCGATGAGGTCGATGCCTGTGCGAATCGGCATCAGCCCGCGCGCTCGAGCCAGTCGGGCAGGTCCGCGATCGAGCTGAGCACGACGTCTGGCGTGACGTCGAGGCGCTCGAGCGTGTCGGGGCGGAACTTCCCGGTCCGGACGAGCGCGGTGCGCATGCCGAAGAGCTGGGCGGCGCGGACGTCCGCCTCGGCGTCGTCGCCTACCAGCCAGGTCAGCTCGGGCTCCGCGCCGAGGGCGTCGAGGGCGGCGGCGAAGTACTGCGGGCTCGGCTTGCCGAGGACGGTCGCCTCGACGCCCGTCGCGTACTCCAGCCCGGCGACGAATGCGCCGGCGTCGAGCAGCGGCCCGCGGCTCGTCTGCCACCACCGGTTCTTGTGAAGGCAATAGAAGTCGGCGCCGAGCTGGATCTCCGCGAACGCACGCGCGAGGTTCATGTAGCTGAACACCTGGTTCGGCTCGAGCGTCTCGTCGCAGCCGCCGATGAGCACCGCCTCCGCGCCCTCCCCGACGAGCTCGAGCCCCTCGAGGTCGGGGACGACGTCCGACATGACGAGCGCGAAGACGCGCTTGCCGGCGAGCTCGCGGGCCGCCGTGCGCGCCGTCGTCTGCAGCTCGTCCTCGGAGAGCTCGAAGCCGAGCTCCCGCAGCTCGTCGGTGAGCTGTGCCCGTGGGCGCGTCGACGTGTTGGTCACGAACCGGAGCGTGTGGCCGGCCGCGCGGAGCCGGGCGACCGCGTCCTGCGCACCCGGGATCGCCTCACCGGAGACGTGCAGGACTCCGTCGACGTCCAGGAGGATGCACGTCATGGCTCTGGAGTCTCCCAGAGACGGAGGCCCGGCGGAGTGGGAAATGCGCGCGGGCGTCTACCGGGCCGCGACGTAGACGCGGTCGCCCGCCGCGTCTGCGCCCTCGACGGGCCGGCCGACGTCGAGGACGACGTCGATCTGCCCGCTCCAGATGTTCATCCGGCGGACGAGGCCGTCGAGCCGATTCGTGACCCAGAGGGCGTCGTCCGCGAACGCCAGCCCGCCAGGCTCGTTGCCGGCCGGGACGGTTCGCAGGAGTCGGCCGTCGACGACTTGCGAGACGAACCCCGCGATGGGAAGTGCGATCCAGACGCTGCCGGAGGCGGTGATCATCTCGCTCGGGGTAGAGCTGAGCTCGATCCCGTCGACCACCGCCCCATCGTCCGCCGAGACGATGTCCACGCGCGGCTCCGGCCCGAACCGCCCGGTGTCGCCGCGGCCGGGACGCGACGCCGCGGCGCGCCCGCGCGCAGTGTCGTTGAAGCCGACCCATACCGTCCCGCCGTCGGTCGCGATCGCCCCCTGCCAACGCCCCCCTGCCCGCACCGACCACTGGTTCTCGCCGGTCTCTGCATCGAGCCGGGAGACTTCGTCGCCGTGAGTAAGCCATACGCTGCCGCGTGAGAGGGCGACACCGGCGACGCCGCGCTCGTACCCCTCGCGCCGCGGCGGGAAGCGCTCCTCGAACCGAACCTTGAGTCGGGCGACGCCGTCTGCGTCGAGGCGCCAGAGCACGTGGTCGTAGCCGCCGACGACCCAGACGTGCCGATCGTCGGCCGCCAGGTCCGTCGGCTCGAACCCGAGCCCCACGATGGCCGTGACGCGGTGCGACCCCGGATCGACGCGTGAGATCGTCCGGTCGTTGACGTTGGCGACCCAGACGGCGCTTGCGCCTGCGGCGACGAAGGTCGGCCGACCGCCGACCGGGACGGCGTCGACGATCCGGTTGTGCACAGCATCGATCACCACGAGCGAGTCCGCCGGGACGACGACCTGCGGCTCGCCGGAACGCGCGATCGCGACCAGCACGACGACCGCAGCGGCCGCGAGTGCGAGCGCGCCGCCTACCGCGAGCAGACGTGAGCGAGAGCGCACGCGCCCTGTCCCCCACAACCTCGACAGGGCCGAGGATGTCGTACCGCATGTGCTGTTTGTAACACCTCCATACCGCCGATCGACCGGGGGTTTACCTTTCCGTCGACCGCAGGGGAGCAGCCTCGTGGGCATCGCAGCACGCGACCTACGAGGGAGGAATGCCATGTCCCGGACAGCACGCGCGACGCTGGCGGTCGCAGCGCTCGCACTCGCCGCAGCGGGGTCTGGCGTCGCCGCGGATCGCCCGGACGACCGGGCCGGCCCGATCGGCGTCGGCGCCGTGGCGCTCGCAGGGACGAGCGTCGACCGCGCCGTCGCGGTCCGTCCCGACGACAGGGCCGTCCGGGGGCCGGGAGCATCGACGCCGCCGTGCCGGCGCCGGTCGTCGTGGTCGCGCCCGCCTCGACAGGCTTCGACTGGATGGACGCCGCGATCGGAGCGATCGGCGGGATCGCGGCCGCCGTGCTTGCGGGAGCGCTCGGTCTTGCCGCCGTTCGCGCCCGCCAGGGGGGCCACGCGACCGCGTAGCCCGTTGCGTAGCGCTGCCGGGCGGCCGCCTCACCGTGGCCGCCCGAACAGCGCCCTACACTCGCGTGCATGGCCGAGCAGGACGCCATCCGCGTCACGCGGTCCGTCTCGATCCACCCCGACGAGATCGAGCTGCGCGTCTCGCGCTCGTCCGGGCCGGGCGGCCAGCACGCGAACACCTCGGAGACGCGCGTCGAGGCGCTCTTCGACGTCGATGGGTCGCCGTCCCTGACCACCCGCCAGAAGCGGCGCGTCGTCGCGAAGGCCGGGCCAGTCATCCGCGCGGTGGCGCAGGACGAGCGGAGTCAGGCCCGAAACCGCGACCTCGCTGTCGAGCGCCTCGTGGCGAAGCTCCGCGACGCCCTTCACGTCGAGCGGCGCCGGATCGCGACGCGGCCGACGGCCGCCTCGCGCGAGCGCCGGCTTCAGGCGAAGCGCCGCCGCGCCACGGTCAAGCGCAACCGCGCGACCCCGGCCGACGAGTGACCGACCTCGCGCGCGAGAGGATCGAGCCGCTTCTGCGCGGTCGCTTCGGGCGTCCCTATCTCCACGAGAGCAGCGTCGAGACGACCCAGCTCCTCGTCCCGTCCGATGGCCCCGAGGGCGCCGTCGCCACGGCGGACCACCAGGACGCGGGGCGCGGCCGGCACGGGCGCGCGTGGGTGGACGCCCCCGGGACCGCGCTCCTGGTTTCCGTCCTGCTGCGCCCGCCTCCGGGCGCGGTGGCCGCGCAGCTCTCGCTCGTCTGCGCGCTCTCGGTCGCCGACGCCGTCGAGGCGGGAACCTCGCTCGAGGCACGGCTGAAGTGGCCCAACGACGTCCTCGTCGACGGCCGAAAGGTCGCAGGCATCCTGCTCGACGGCCGCGGCGACGCCGTCGTCTGCGGGATCGGCATCAACGTCAACCAGTCGGCCGACGACCTGCCCGCCGACGCGCGCACCGAGCCGGCCTCGCTCCGCTCGCTGACCGGCGTCGCGCACGACCGCGGCGGGCTCCTCGTCGTGCTCCTCGAGCTGCTCGAGACGCGCTATGACACCTGGCGCGGTCAGGGGCTCGCGCCGCTCCTGCCCGCGCTCGAGCGCCGCGACGCGCTGCGCGGGCGGCCCGTGACCGTCGGAGACGTCAGCGGCACCGCCGCCGGGCTCGCGCCGGACGGGCGCCTTCGCGTCGTGGACGCGGCAGGGACAGAGCGGCTCGTCGCGAGCGGCGAGGTGGAGCAGACGTGAGCGACGGCCGCGTGGCCCGGCGCCTCCGTGCCGTGGCGACCTGGTTTGCATGGCGAAACCCGCTGCTGCATGCCCTGATCGCGGCGTTCGGCCTCCACCTCCCGACCGACTTCCTCTTGGGGGAACGGCAACGTCAACCTCACCGTCTTCGTCGTCACGTTCACTGTCGTGCTGGTCGCCTCGGTTCGGCTTCAGCGACGTTCCGTCCGCACGCGCTCTTCCGTGTGCCGCTCGGTATCGGCGTCTCGCTCGATCGCGACGGCAGGCGGCTCGTCGAGATCCTTGCGCCGGTGGCGCCCGAGCGGTGCTGCTTCGACTACCACTCCGGCTCTCGAGCTCCGAGTCGGTCGATGACCGTCACCTGGCAATCGACGTGCACCCGTAGGAGAACTGGGGCGAGGTCAGGGAACTGCTCGACCGCCTCCAGCGTGGTGGGGAGCTCACCTGGGTCGAGGCGTCCGCCCGGCCAATCGCACGGGTCGCCGACGAGACGCCTGCGTGAACGGCGCGCACCCGGCAGCAATGCTGATCGTCGACCGTCAGGCCTTGCGCGCGTGCACGTGCTGGAAGCCGAAGCGTCCCTTGATGCAGAGGTTCCCGCGCGTGACGTCGTGGTCGTCCGAGCTCGTCACCTTGACGATCTCGTTGTCCTGCACGTGGAGCTCGAGCGAGCAACCGACGCCGCAATACGGGCAGATCGTCTCGGTGACGGACTGCTCGTCCTCACGCCAGTCGCCCGCCTCTCGGAGCTCATGCTCGGAGCGGAACATGAGCGCGCCCGTCGGGCAGACGGCAATGCAGTTGCCGCAGTAGACGCACGCGGACTCGGGCAGCGGGGTGTCGAGCTCGGTGGAGATGCGCGCGTCGAAGCCCCGCCCGGCGACGTGGATGGCGAACGTGTTCTGGTACTGCTCGCCGCAGGCGTCGACGCACTTGTAACAGAGGATGCACTTCGAGTAGTCGCGGACGTAGAGCTCGTTGTCGACCTTCACGGGCTGGTACACGGTCGCCGCGGTCCGGCCGTCCGGCTCGACGTGGTGCCCCGTCCGGGCGTGGTCCCGTTGCTCGCTCGGCGGCGAGGGCGGCCCGAAGCGCTCGGGCTCGGCGGCGTAGCGCTCGATGTATCCCGGCGCGACCGGCGTCGTCGAGAGATCGACCGACGACGCGAGGAGCTCCATTACGAGCTTTCGCGAGAGCCGGACGCGCTCCGAGTCGGTGAGCACCTTCATGCCCGCCTCGACCTTGCGCGAGCACGCAGGCGCGAGCACGCGCGCGCCCTCGACCTCGACGACGCAGACGCGGCAGACGTTCGCGGGCCGGAGCGTCTCGCCGTAGCAGAGTGTCGGCGTGTCGATGCCGAGCTTCGCGCAGGCGTCGAGGATCGTCGAGCCCTCGAAGACGCGCACCGGTTGCCCGTCGACCGCGAGCTCGACCATTCGCCGCGGAGCGAGGAGCTCGCTCATACCGGGTCCCCCTGAAACACCTTCAGCCGCCTGATCGCGGACTCGACGGCGCTCGACGCCGTCTGACCGAGCCCGCAGATCGACGCGTCGCGCATGCACTGGCCGACCTCGCCGATGAGCGCGAGCTCCCGCCCGACGCCGCCGCGGGGCTCGCCCGCGACGAGCCGCGCCAGGGCCTCCTGCTGACGGACGGTGCCGACGCGGCACGGAACGCACTGGCCACAGGACTCGTTGCGGAAGAACGCGGCGATCCCGATCAGCACGCGTGGGAGGTCGACGGTCTCGTCGAGGACGAGCACGACGCCCGACCCCAGCGTGGTGCCGGCCGCGCGCGCCCCCTCGAAGGTGAGCGGCACGTCGAGATCCTCCGGCCCGATGAAGCTTCCGGCGGCGCCGCCCAGCAGGACCGCCTGCAGCGCCTTACCGCCCGGGACGCCGCCCGCGAGGTCGAGCAGCTCGCGAAGGGTCGCGCCGAACGTGACCTCGTAGGTCCCGGGGCGCGCGACGTGCCCCGAGAGGCAGAGCAGCTTCGTGCCCGACGAGCCGTCGGTCCCGATCTCCGCGAAGGACGGGCCCGAGCGCTCGACGACGTCGAGGACGTTGACGAGCGTCTCGACGTTGTTGACCACGGTCGGCTTGCCGAACAGGCCGACCTCGACGGGGAACGGCGGCTTGTTCCGCGGCTCGCCCCGCTTCCCCTCGATCGACTCGAAGATCGCCGTCTCCTCGCCGCAGATGTAGGCGCCTGCGCCGCGGCGGATCTCGACGTCGAACGCGAAGCCCTCGCCCATCACGTCGGGACCGAGGAATCCGCGCTTGCGCGCGGCGTCGAGCGCACGTTGGAGCGCGTGAAGCGCCTCGGGATACTCGCCGCGGAGGTACACGTACGCGCGCTCGCAGCCGGTCGCGTAGCCCGCGATGGTCATCGCCTCGACGACGGCGAACGGGTCCCCCTCCATGAGGGCGCGATCCTTGAACGTCCCGGGCTCCGACTCGTCCGCGTTGACGACGAGGTAGTGCGGCCGGACCGGCTGACGCGCGACGGCCTCCCACTTGACCCCCGTCGGGAAGGCTGCGCCGCCGCGACCGACGAGCTTCGAGTCCTTCACCTCGCGGAGGACGCCCTCCGGGCCGAGCTCGATCGCGCGTCGCAGCGCAGCGTAGCCGCCGTGCGCGCGGTAGTCGTCGAGGCTCGACGGGTCGACCACGCCCACGCGCCGGAGGAGGCGCAGAGACGGATCACCCGCCTGCGGGAGCGGGGCCGCGGGGGAAGGCCCGGGCTCGACACCCGCCAGGAGCTCGAGCACCGCGGCGGCGCTCGTGGGCGCCTGGGCCCGGTCGAGCGGCGCGTCGCCTGCGACGGCGACGACTGCGGCCGGTGCACGGTCGCACTGGCCGAGACAGGGGCTCCGGTACCAGGTCGCCGAGCCGTCGTCGGAGAGCTCGCCCTCTGGCCCGAATCGCTCTTCGAGCTGGGCCACGAGCTCGTCCGAGCCGTGGCAGCGGCACGCGATGTCGTCGCAGACGTGGACGACGCGTGGGGGTCGCGGCTCGAGCGCGAAGAGCGCGTAGAACGTCGCGACGCCGAAGGCGTCGGCCGGCGGCACGGACAGCCGGCGGCAGATCTCGTTCAGGCCGCCGGGGCTGATCCAGCCGATCCGCTCCTGCAGTGCCCAGAGCGCCGGAAGGAGCAGGTGACGCCGCTCGCGGGCCGCGTGCCCGCCCGCCGCGGTGTTGCCCTCGGCGCCCGTCTCGCGCGCACCGCCCTCCCAGCCGGACGCGGGCGTCCCCAGGACCTCGTCGAGCGCAGCGCGCTCCCCGGCGGTCGGCTCCGCGAGCGGGACGAGCTTGAGGTCCATTCAGGCGGTCGCCTCGGCGGGCTCGCGCGTGCCGGCTGACGCCTCCCGCGGTGCCCGGGCCACCTTCTCGACGCGGACGGCGGCGGCCTTGAACTCGGCCGTCCCGGACTTCGGGTCCGTCGCGTCGATCGTGAGCTGGTTCACGTCGACCTCGTCGGGGAAGTGGAACGTCATGAACGCCAGCCCGCCGCGGAGCGAGGAGTCGATCCGCGCGGGCGCCTCGACAGAGCCGCGCCGCGAGGAGATCCGCACGATCTCGCCGTCCGCGATCTCGAGGCGCTCCGCGTCCTCGGGCGAGATGTCGAGGGACTCGCCCCGATGGAGCGGCGAGCTGTAGCGGTTCGACTGCGCGCCCGTGTTGAACGACTCGAGCCGCCGCCCGGTGGTGAGCCGGATCGGGTAGTCCGCGTCGAGCGCCTCGAACGGCGGCTTCGCCTCGACGACGCTGAACGGCGCGAGCGGGCCTTCGACCGGCTCGGCCCAGAGCCGGGCGTGGAGGAACTGCGAACCGGGGTGCTCCTCGTCCGGGCACGGCCACTGGATCCCGCGCATCGCCTCGAGCCGGTCGTAGCGCATGCCGCCGTGCATCGGCGAAAGCGACCGGCACTCGTCCCAGATCTCCTCTGCCGTCGGATGCCCCCAGTCGTGACCGAGGCGACGTGCGAGCTCCGCGAGGATCCACGTGTCGTCACGCGCCTCGCCTGGAGGATCGAGCGCCTTGCGGACGCGCTGCACCCGGCGCTCGCTGTTCGTCACCGTGCCGTCCGCCTCGCACCACGAGGCGGTCCCGGGCAGCACGACGTCCGCCATCTCCGCGGTCCTCGTCATCACGATGTCCTGGACGACGAGCAGGTCGAGCGCGCCGAGCAGCTTGCGGGCGTGATTGACGTCGGCCTCCGACTGCGCGGGATTCTCCCCGATCACGTAGAGCGCCCGCAGCTCGCCGCGGTCCATCGCGTGGAACATCTGCGTCAGGTGCCACCCGTACTGCGGGCGGATCGGCGCCGCCCAGGCCGCCTCGAACCGTGCGCGCGCCTCGTCGTCGCGCTCGATGTCCTGGAAGCCGGGCAGCTTGTTCGGGATCGCGCCCATGTCGCCGCCGCCCTGCACGTTGTTCTGCCCGCGCAGCGGGTTGAGGCCGGAGCCGTAGCGGCCGACGTGGCCGCAGAGCAGGCCGAGGTTGATGAGCGCGAGGACGTTGTCGACGGCGTTGTGGTGCTCGGTGATCCCGAGCGTCCAGCAGATCATCGCTCGGTCGGCACGCGCGAAGGCGTGCGCCGTCTCGCGGATCACGGCCGCCGGCACGCCGGTCAGCCGCGCCCCCTCCTCGAGGGTGAAGGGCTCGACCGAGGCGGCGTACTCCTCGAATCCCTCGGTCGCCCGCTCGACGAAGGCCGCGTTGTGGAGCCCCGCACGGATGATCTCGCGGGCCATGGCGTTCGAGAGCGCGATGTCGGAGCCGACGTCGAGCCCGAGCCAGCGATCTGCCCACTGAGCGGACGTCGTGCGGCGCGGATCGACGACGAACAGGCGCGCGCCGGCATACACCCCCTTGAGGAGGTGATGGAAGAAGATCGGATGCGTCTCCCGGGCGTTCGAGCCCCAGAGGAGGATCACGTCCGTCTCCTCGATCTCGCGGTACGACGACGTCCCGCCGCCCGCTCCGAACACCGTCGCCAGACCGACGACGCTAGGTGCGTGTCAGGTGCGGTTGCACGAGTCGATGTTGTTCGAGCCCATCACCTGGCGCGCGAACTTCTGCGCCAGGAAGTTCAT
This sequence comes from uncultured Actinomycetes bacterium, assembly GCA_963797805.1. Classification (GTDB taxonomy): domain Bacteria; phylum Actinomycetota; class Thermoleophilia; order Gaiellales; family Gaiellaceae; genus Gaiella. Next base: position 16,451 of record CAWCRC010000012.1, read on the forward strand.
CTCGTTCGTCGCCTTGGAGCACGAGAAGATCCCGAACGACGTCGACGCGTCCAACTCGCGGGCACGCGCGAACCCCGCCGCCACCGTGTCGAGGGCCTCGTCCCAGGATGTGGGCCGGAGGGCGTCCCCGTCGCGGACGAGTGGCGTGGTGAGGCGTCCCTTCATGCACGAGCTCCTTTCGTCGCGGTCACCGTCCAATCTACCCCCGGCCTGCACGCCAGGCGGGATTCGGCGGTGGCCGAATCCCGCGGCTCGATCCCCGCCTCCGGTGGGGCACATCCCTGAAGGCGTCGCCTTCGGCGCCGCAACGACCTCGCTCTTGCAAAGGAGGCGACTGTCACTCGGACACCTGCTCCTTGCGTTCGCCGACCACGGAGAGGGGCCTGTCCGCATCGACGGCGCTCACGACTCCGTCCGAGATCTCCTCGTGCGTCAGCCAGCGCTCGGCGAACGAGCCGAGCAACACCTGCCGGTACGCCACGTGCAGCGGGACGTCCTCGAGCGGCCAGACGCGGGTGCCGAAGACCTGCACGAGCCTCGCGCCGGGCGCGAGCGCGTCCGCGACGATGCGAGGCGCCTTCGGCGCGTCGATGTGGATCCAGCAGACGGCGAGCTCGATCGGGCCGCGCTCCTCGATCGCTCGGGCGAGCGCGGCGGACAGGCTCTCGGTGCCGCGGTAGTCCTGCGCGACCGGCGTCACTCCCTCGCCGAGCCGCGTCGCGTGCCGCGAGACCGACGTGACCCGGTGTCCGCCCGCGGCGAGACCGCACGTCAGTCCGGCGAGCATCCCGGTGCCGCCGACGACGAGCGCGTGCCCGGGCTGCTCGAGCTCCGCCAGGGCCTGCGGAGTGTCGGCGTCGACGAGCAGCCCGTCCGGAAGCTCGAGCGTCGTCGGGTTGACGCCGCGGAGCGAGGGCTCGCCCGCAGCGACGCGCGCTTCGAGCAGCGGCAGGAAGGCCCGCGGGTACGCGCCGGGCAGCGGGATCCGCGCCGACGGCACCGCGCCTGCCTCGCCGAGCGCACGGAGCGCGCCCGGGGTCATCAGGGGGACGTCGACAGGCAAGACGACCGCGTCGTGACGCGCGCGACGCAGCCCGGCAAGAACGCCGTGCACGGGCGCCCGTGAGCTCGTCCCGTCGTCGATCACCTCGAACGGGAGCCCGTCCGCCTGCTTCCCGACGACGAGCACCTCGTCGCAGACCTCCGCGAGGAGGCGGGTCGCGCGCGCCCGGAGCGTCTCGCCGCGGAAGCGCGCCATCGCCTTCGGCGCGCCGAACCGCTCCGAGGCACCGCCGACGAGGACAACGCCCGTGAGGGTCCTGCGCTCGCTCACGCGCATCCGCCGACCGGCCTCAGGGTGCGATCCGCGCAGGCTCGGTGTAGAGGGTCGCGCGGCCGTCGCGCACGAAGCCGACGAGCGTCACGCCGCGATCGGCGGCAAGCTCGACGGCGAGAGACGAGGGCGCGCCGACCGCGACGAGGATCGGGCAGCCGGCGACCGCCGCTTTCTGCACGAGCTCGAACGAGAGCCGCCCGCTGACGCACAGGACCGAGGCCGCGAGCGGCACAAGGCCCTCCCGGAGCGCCCAGCCCAGCACCTTGTCCATCGCGTTGTGGCGGCCGACGTCCTCGCGGACGCAGAGCATCGCCCCGTCCGGGGCGAAGAGCCCGGTCGCGTGTAGCCCACCGGTCAGGGCGAACGTCGCCTGGGCGTCCCTCAGGCGACCCGGCAGCGACGCGATCGTCGCGAACGGCACGCTGAGCTGTCCGTCGATCCGCGCGGCCTCGACCGCGACAGCCTCGAGGGCGCCCTTGCCGCAGACCCCGCACGACGACGAGGTGTAGAACGACCGCTGGACGCGCCCGAGATCGGCGTCGGGCGCGTCGACCTCGACGACATTGGCGGCGAGGTCGTCGGTCGGCCGCGCGGAGGTCGGATGGAGGCCCTCCGTGAGGCAGAACCCGAGCGCCAGCTCCTCGTCGTGCCCCGGCGTGCGCATCGTGACCGCGATCGGCCGTCCGCCGATCCGGATCTCGAGCGGTTCCTCGACCGCGAGCCGGTCCTCCTCGGTCGCGCCGCCGGGCAGGCGGTGGACGGATGCCCGACGCGACGCGTACGGCGGCGACTCCACGGTCGAGAGCGTAGATCGCACGCGCCCCGGCGACGATGGTGATACGTGTACGCCGGGGAAAGGAGATCGTGACGATCGCTTACAAAGTGCTCGGCTCCGCGGCGCCCGTCGCCCTGCTGCTGCTCGCCGCATGCACGGCCGAGGAGCCGGCAGGCCCGCCCCCCGCTGCGGGAGCGCTCGTCGCCGCCGCTGCGGCCGGCGACGCCGACGAGGTGCGCCGCGTGCTCCGGGCCGGCGCCGACCCCGACGAGGCGGACGCCGACCGGCGAACGGCCGTCACCCACGCCGCCTACGGCGGCCACGCAGAGGCGGTGCGCGTGCTCCTCGAGGCGGGCGCGGACGTCGATCGCCAGGACGCGACGCGCGCCAACCCACTCCTCTCGACCGGCGAGACGGGGTTTCTCGACGTTCTCGGGGAGGTCCTCCGGGCCGATCCGGACCTCACGCGCACGAATCGCTTCGGCGGCACGGCGCTCATCCCGGCCGCGGACCGCGGCCACGTGGAGACCGTCCGCCGCCTGCTCGAGACCGACATCGACGTCGACCACGTCAACGACCTCGGCTGGACGGCGCTGCTCGAGGCGATCATCCTCGGGGACGGCGGGCGTGCCCACACCGAGATCGTCCGCCTCCTCGTCGACGCCGGCGCCGACGTGACGCTCGCCGACCGCGAGGGCGTCACCCCGCTCGAGCATGCCCACGCGTCGGGCTACGACGAGATCGCGGGGATCCTCGAACGCGCCTCGAGCGCCGGCTGATCCGCTCGGTCGAGCGTCAGCTGTCCGTGCGCACGAGCGCGCCCGGCTGCGTGAGATCCGCCCCGCATGCGGGGCAGGCCGTCTCGGTGTCGTCGCCCAGACCGAGCCCGCACGACGCGCACTCGTACGGCTGGTCGTACGGCCGAGCGCTGCCCTGGAGCTCCTCGGGCTCGAGCACGCCGTCGGCGAACGGGTCCGCCTCGGGCTCGTCCGTCACTCGACCGTCACCGTCTTCCAGCCGCCGAAAGTGCGACGCGCTTACGCGACGCACCTCCGGCGGGGAGGATGGCGTTCATTCGACCGTCACCGTCTTCGCCAGGTTCCGCGGCTGGTCGACGTTCAGGCCGCGGAGCCGCGCGATCCGGTACGCGAGGAGCTGGAGCGGGATCACGGCGAGCGCGGCCGAAAGGAAGGCAGGCGCCTTCGGGACGTAGATCACGTCGTCCGCGTGGTGCTGGATGTCCTCGTTCCCGTCGGAGGCGATCGCGATCACGTGCGCGCCGCGGGCGCGGACCTCCTGGATGTTCGAGACGAGCTTGTCGTAGACGAGCTCCATGCGCGTCGCGACGACCACGACGGGGGTGTGCTCGTCGAGGAGGGCGATTGGCCCGTGCTTCATCTCGCCCGCCGAGTACGCCTCGGTCGGGATGTACGAGAGCTCCTTCAGCTTGAGCGCACCCTCGAGCGCGACGGGGAGCCCGATGTTGCGGCCGAGGTACAGGAAGAACGGCCGGTCGTGGAAGCGGCGCGCGATCTCGTCGATCGGGTGGTCGCCCTCGAGGAAGTGGGCGATCTTGCCGGGGAGCGAGTAGACCGCGTTGACGATGTACTCGAGCTCGCCGGCGGGCAGCGTCTCGCGCACCTGTGCAAGCTTGAGCGCCACGAGGAAGAGGAGCGAGAGCTGCGCGGTGAACGTCTTCGACGCGGCGACGCTCACCTCGAGCCCGGCGCGCGTGTAGAGCGTCGAGTCGACCTCGCGCGTGATCTGGGACCCCATCATGTTCGTGATCGCGACGGTGTGCGCACCCATCGTGCGCGCGAGCTTCATCGCCTCGATCGTGTCGCGCGTCTCGCCGGACTGCGAGATGCCGATCACGAGCGTGTCCTCGTCGAGGATCGGGTTCCGGTAGATCCACTCGGAGGCGATGTCGTGCTCGGTCGGCACGCGCGCCCACTCCTCGATCGCGTACCGCGCAGCGACCGCGGCGTGGTAGCTCGTGCCGGCGGACAGGATCACGATCCGGCGAAGGTCGCGCAGCTCGTCGTCGTCCATGCCGAGCCCCTCGAGCACCAGCCGCCCCTTGCGGAGCCGGTCCCCGATCGTCTCGGCGACGGCATCCGGCTGCTCGTGGATCTCCTTCAGCATGAACGTCTCGTAGCCGGCCTTCTCGGCGCCCTCCATGTCCCAGTCGAGCTCGACGACCTCGTGCTCGACCGGCGACCCGTCGTCGGCGCGCAGGAACCGGGAGCCCTCTGCGGTGATGACGGCGATGTCGCCGTCGTCCGGGAACTGGACGGCTCGCGTCTCGCTGAGGAACGCCGCGGCGTTCGACGCGAGAAAGGCCTCCCCCTCGGCGAGGCCGACGACCATCGGGCACTGCAGCCGGGCGCCGACGAGCATGGCCGGGTGGTCACGGTGGATCACGACGAAGGCAAAGTGCCCCTCGAGCTCCGCGTACGCGAGGCGCACGGCCTCGACGAGATCGCCGTCGTAGTGCTCCTCGATCAGGTGCGTGACGGTCTCGGCGTCCGTCTCGGACGAGAAGACGTGGCCGAGCTCGGAGAGGCGCTCGCGGAGCTCCCGGTAGTTCTCGACAATCCCGTTGAGGACGATCGCGAGCGTCTCGGCGTCCTCGGCTGCGAGCGGATGCGCGTTCTCCTCGGTCACGCCGCCGTGCGTCGCCCAGCGCGTGTGGCCGAGACCGGTCGTCGCGGCCGAGCCGTTCAGGCGGACGCGCTCCTTGAGGTTCTGCAGGTTCCCGACGGCCCGCGTGTAGGCCAGGCCGCCGTTCTCCAGCAGCGCGATCCCGGCCGAGTCGTACCCGCGGTACTCCAGCCGCTCGAGGCCGTGGAGCAGGAGCGGCTTGCACTCCCGGGGCCCGACGTATCCGATGATCCCGCACATGCTCGTCTCCTTCGCGCGTCGGCCCCGAAGGAACCGAGTACCCTCCCCGGACGAATCCCTTTTGCAGGGATTTTATCGCTTCCGGGCCTCCCGTCGAACGAGTTCGGCGATGCTAGCACAGAGCTCGGCGGCCTCCTCGGCGCGCTCCGCCTCCGCGAGCACGCGGATCAGCGGCTCCGTGCCCGACGGGCGCACGAGGACGCGCCCCGCGCCTCCGAGCTCCGCGTTGAGGCGCTCGACCTCGGCGGTCACGCGCTCCGGCACGGCAGTGTCGGCGACCGGAACGTTCTCCTTCGCCTGGGCGAACCGCGGCATCGTCGTGGCGGCCTCCGAGAGCGGCCGCCCGCCGAGCGAGCGGCAGAGCGCCAGGGCAGCAGCGAGGCCGTCTCCGGTGACGTGGCCGTCGAGGACGATGAGGTGCCCCGACTGCTCGCCGCCGAGGGTCCCGCCCTCCGCGCGAAGCGCCTCGAGCACGTAACGGTCGCCCACGTCGGTCGTGATCACGCGGATCCCGTGCTCCTCCATCAGCCGGTGGAAGCCCATGTTCGTCATCGTCGTGACGACGACGGAGTCGACGCCGAGCGCCAGGGCGCAGATCGCGATGATCTGGTCACCGTCGACCACCTCGCCGGTCTCGTCGACCGCGAGCATCCGGTCGCCGTCGCCGTCGAAGGCGATCCCGAGGTCGTAGCCCCCGACCCCGACCGCCGAGCGCAGCATCGCGAGGTCGGTCGCACCGCAGCCCGCGTTGATGTTCGACCCGTCGGGCGCGTTCGCGAGCGCCGTCACCTCGGCGCCGAGGCGCTCGAACACGCCCGGAGCGATCGCCGAGTATGCGCCGTTCGCGCAGTCGACGGCGATCCGGAGCCCCGAGAGGTCGGAGCCGAAGTGCTCGACGATGTGCTCCACGTACCCGCCCGTCGCGTCCTCCGCGTGCTCGACGGCGCCGCCGCCCGGGCCAGGGGTGTCCATGAGCGCCTCGATCTCGAGCTCGTCGGCGTCCGTGAGCTTGCGGCCGGCCCGGTCGAAGACCTTGACGCCGTTGTACTCGGGCGGGTTGTGCGAGGCCGACACGACGAGCCCGAGGTCCTGGGCGAGGAGCGCGACGGCCGGCGTCGGGAGGACGCCGGCGAGCACCGCGGTGCCCCCCGCCTCGACGATCCCTCGCGTGACAGCGGCCTCGAGCACGGGTCCCGATCCGCGGGTGTCGCGTCCGACGAGGACGCGGCCGCGGCCGGACCAGAGCGTCGCCGCTCGGGCGAGCCGCTCGACGAGCTCCTCGGTCAGCGACTCGCCGACGATGCCGCGGACACCGTCCGTCCCGAACCACCGCCTCGGCCTCGCGCCGCTCTCGGTGACGAGCACGTCCTGGTTCACGGCACGGCGATCTGGCACTTGACCCCCTCCACGGACACAGCGTGGGTCGAAAGGGCGCCTCCCGCAAGGGGAAGCGCGGTCTAGCGCTTGCTGAACTGCGGCGCCTTGCGCGCCTTGTGCAGCCCGGCCTTCTTGCGCTCGACCTTACGTGCATCGCGTGTGAGGAAGCCTTCGCGCTTGAGCGGCACCCGGAGCTCCGGGTCGGCCTCGACGAGCGCGCGGGCGATCCCGTGCCGCAGGGCACCGGCCTGTCCGCTGACCCCCCCGCCGTGCACGCGCACACGGAGGTCGTAGGTGCCCTCGGCACCAGCGACCCCAAAGGGGGCGAGGGCGAGCGTCCGGTGGGCGGCGCGAGGGAAGTACTCCTCGAGCGTTCGCCCGTTGACCCACGTCGAGCCGTCGCCGGGTCGAAGGATGACGCGCGCGACCGACGTCTTGCGCTTGCCGGTGCCGCGGTACTGGGCGATCTCTGCCATGCCTAGAGCTCCAGCGTCTTCGGGGACTGTGCGGTGTGCGGGTGCTCCGGTCCCGCGTACACCTTCAGCTTGCGGATCTGGGCGGAGGCGAGCCTGTTCTTCGGGAGCATGCCCTTGACGGCCTTGCGCACGACCTCGGTCGGGCGCCGCTCGAGCTGCTCGCGCAGCGTCCGCTCCTTGAGACCGCCCGGGTAGCCGGTGTGCCAGCGGACCATCTTCTCGTCGAGCTTCTTCCCCGTCACGTGGATCTTCTCCGCGTTGACGACGATCACGAAGTCGCCCGTGTCGACGTGCGGCGTGTAGGTCGGCTTGCCCTTGCCGCGCAACGTGTCCGCGATCTGTGTCGCGAGACGGCCCAGGGTCTTGCCCTCGGCGTCGACGACGTACCAGTCGCGCTGGATCTCGCCCGGCTTGGCGGTGTAGGTGGTCATGGCTCGGAAAGGCGGCAGTCGAGGCTGACCGCCGGCGGCGGAGTGTAGCAGCGACGGGGACGTCGGGCCCGCCGACGCTCGGCGTGCAGCGCGATGCCGCTCCTGAACGCGAGCGCGCCGCCGTGTGACGGATGGCGGACGTACGGAGCGCCGAGGGCACGCGCAGCGACCCGGCCGACGGCGATCACGCCCCTGCCGACCGCGAGGCGCTCCGCGAAGACGGCGCCCCGGCGGATCTCGGCGCTCGAAGGCACCCGGTTCGACGTCGCGGTGCCGGGATGCGTCGGCACGACGTTCCAGAGGAGCACGTCCTCGGCGAGCTCGAGCTCGGCCAGCACGCGGTGGACGATCGTCGCGGTGGCCTCGGCCGGGCCCTCTCCGGTGAGCTGGCGCTCCGACGTGAACGGAACACCCGAGACGCGCGCTCCCCGGTACCCCGGCGCCTCCCCGACGAGCAGGATCGACGCGCCGGAGCGGAGGGCGAGGTAGGTGGCGAGACGGGAGCGGAGGAGCACGGCACGCCGGCCGGTGGCGTACTGGTTGTACGTCGCGCCGATCCGGGCGCGAGCGAGGTCGTCCACGAAGCCGTCCACCGGCCGACGATGCCACGAGCGGCGATACTCGGTCGATGGAGCAGGTCGTCCGCCGTCGCGTCGTCGTCCACGGCCGTGTCCAGGGCGTGTGGTTCCGCGAGAGCGCCCGCCGGCGCGCCCAGGAGCTCGGCGTCGGCGGGTGGGTTCGGAACCGCCCCGACGGGGCGGTCGAGGCGGAGCTCGAGGGCCGGTCGGAGGACGTCGAGGTGCTCGTCGACTGGTTCCGGCACGGCCCGAGCGCCGCACGAGTCGAGCGCGTCGAGCTGGACGATGCCCAGCCGGACGGTGCGACCGGCTTCGTCGTCGCCGGCTGACGGCGGGCCGCTACCGCAGGCCGACGCAGTCGAGCGCCCAGAACGGCTCGGCGTAGACGACCGTCCCGGTCATCCACGGCTCGTGGCCCGGGAGGGTCAGCGCCTGGAACGCGTCCGCGGGGATCCGCGTCGACGGCCGGCGCAGGCCGAGCGCACGGGCTGGACCGAATCCGAACCGCCGGTAGTACGCCGGCGACCCCTCGAGGACGACGAGCGGCTCGGGGCGCTTGCCGAGCCGCGCGAGCCCCTCACGGACGAGGCGCACGCCGAGCCCTCGCCTCTGGTGCTCCGGGGCGACGGAGAGCGGGCTGAGGACGAGGATCTCGACGAGCCGCGTCGGCGCGTCCAGCCACGACCGGGTGAAGAGGACGTGGCCGACGAGCTCGCCGTCGCGCTCGGCCACGACCGAGAGGCCGTCGGTCCAGCCCCAGGAGCCGCGCAGGGCGTCGACGAGCTCGCCGACGACGGGGTCGCCGAAGGCGCGCTCGACCAGGGCGCGGACCGCCGGCTCCTCCCCGGCCCGCTCGGCGCGGATCGTGACCTCGCTCGCCTGGGCCATTCGCTCGACTACGATAAGGCGAGCGAACCGGGGAGCTCGGGGCAACCGGGCTGAGAGGGCGGCTACCGCGCCGCCGACCCGCAGAACCTGATCTGGGTAATGCCAGCGGAGGAAAGCGCGTGATCGATCCCGACGTCGTGGTAGTCGCCTCCGGAGGAGGGCCGGCGGTCGTCGTCCCGGAGACCGGCGCCGTGGTGGCCGCGGACGGCGGCCTCGACCGCGCCGCGGCGCTCGGACTGTCGGTGGATGTCGTCGTCGGCGACCTCGATTCGGTGGACCCCGGGGCGCTCGCCACGGCGGAAGCGGCCGGTACCCGGGTGATCCGCCACCCCGAGGCGAAGGACGCGACCGACCTCGAGCTCGCCCTGGACGAGGCGGTCGCTCTCGGCGCGCAGCGCGTGCTCGTCGTCGCGAGCGGCGGCGGCCGCCTCGACCACCTCGTCGCGTCGCTCCTCCTGCTCGGTGCGGAGCGCTACGCCAGGCTGACGCTCGACGCGCTCGTCGGCGACGCGGTCGTCCACGTGATCCGGGGCGACCGGACGATCGCCGGGGAGCCCGGTGCGCTCCTGACGCTCCTCGCCCTCGGCGGCGCCGCGACCGGCGTCGTCACGGAGGGCCTCGAGTACCCGCTCGCCGCGGAGACGCTCGAGCCGGGCTCGAGCCGCGGGGTCTCGAACGTCTTCGCCGCGACCGAGGCGCGGCTCACGGTCGCCAGCGGCGTCCTCCTCGCGATCCGGCCGGGCGCCGCCGCCGTTCGGAGGCGCGCGTGAGCCGTCGTCGCACGCTCCCGCTCGGTGCTGCGACGCTCCTCGCGGCGGCGCTGGCGGCCGCGGCCGCCGGCTGCGGCGGCGAGGCGCCGACGGAGGTCGTGCTCGTCACGCACGACTCGTTCGCGATCTCGAAGCCGGTCAAGGCGGCGTTCGAGGAGGAGAGCGGTCTCACGCTCCGGATCCTCCAGGGCGGCGACGCGAACGAGATGCTCAACCGCGCGCTGCTGACGGCCGGCGACCCGCAGGGCGACGTCATCTTCGGCATCGACGACAGCGTCCTGTCGCGGGCGCTGGACGGCGACCTGCTCGACGCCTACTCGTCGGACGAGCTCGCGGACGTCGATCCCGAGTTCGCCGACGGGGACGACCACGTGACGCCGATCGACCACGGAGAGGTCTGCCTCAACGTCGACCGGCAGTGGTTCGCGAGTCGGGGGATCGCCCCACCGCGGACGCTCGAGGAGCTCACCGAGCCGCGGTACCGCAACCTGCTCGTCGTCGAGAACCCCGCCACGTCCTCGCCCGGCCTCTCGTTCCTTCTCGCGACGGTCGACCGCTTCGGCGAGGGGCGGTGGGAGCGGTACTGGGAGGCGCTCCGCGCGAACGGCGTGCTCGCCGTCGACGGCTGGGAGGAGGCGTACACGCAGCAGTTCTCCGGGGCGGCGGGGAGCCCGGGCAAGCGCCCGATCGTCGTCTCGTATGCCACGAGCCCGGCCGCCGAGGTGATCTTCTCGTCGAAGCCGCTGGACGAGGCCCCGACGGCCGCGGTCGAGGACGGCTGCTACCGGCAGGTCGAGTACGCGGGAGTCCTCCGCGGCGCGAGGAACGAGGACGGGGCGCGACGGCTGATCGACTTCATGCTCTCCGAGCGCTTCCAGGCGGATGTGCCCGGCTCGATGTTCGTCTATCCGGTCCGGGCCGGCGTGCCCCTGCCCGAGGCGTTCGTCGAGCACGCGATCGTCCCGCGGGAGCCGCTCCAGCTCCCGGCGGACGACGTCGACGCGAACCGCGACCGCTGGGTCGCCCGGTGGACCGAGATCGTCGTCCGCTGAGCCTCGGCCGGATCGCGACCGTCGCGGTCCCGGTGGCCTTCCTGGCGGTCTTCTTCCTCTGGCCGCTCCTCGCGATCCTCGAGCGGAGCCTCGTCGTCGACGGCGAGCTCGACCTGCCGTTCGACGTCCTCTTCAGTCGCGGCACGCTCGAAACCGCGTGGTTCACGCTCTGGCTCGCGACCGTCTCGACCGCGCTCACGCTCGTCGCGGCGCTCCCGCTCGCGTGGGCGCTCGCGCGATTCTCGTTCCGCGGCCGGTCGCTCGTCGAGGCGCTCGTCCTCGTCCCGTTCGTGCTGCCGACGGTGGTCGTCGCGACCGCGTTCCTCGCGCTTCTTCCCGACGGGCTCGAGCGCACCGTCTGGGCGATCCTCCTCGCACACGTCTTCTTCAACGTCGCGGTCGTCGTGCGCGTGGTCGGGGCGTTCTGGGCCGGGCTCGACCCGCGGCTCGACGCGGCCGCCGCGACGCTCGGCGCCTCCCCGGCGCAGCGACGATTGCGTGTCACCGCCCCGCTGCTCGCGCCGGCCGTCGCGTCCGCGGCGTCGATCGTCTTTCTCTTCTGCTTCACGTCGTTCGGCGTGATCGTCGTCCTCGGGGGGATCCACTACGCGACGCTCGAGGTCGAGATCTACAACCAGGCGGCGCGGCTGTTCGACCTGCGCACCGCCGCCGCGCTCGCGATCCTCCAGCTGGCAGCCGTCGGCGCCACCGTCCTCGTCTCCGGCCGGCTTGAACGGCGTCGAGCGCGCCGCGGGCGATCGCGCGTGCACGTGCCGCCGCGTCCGGTCGGAGGGGAGCGTCTCTGGGTCGGGATCGCCGTCGGCGGGTCGCTTGCGCTGCTCGCGCTCCCGCCGCTCGCGCTCGTCGCCCGGTCCATCCGGGTCGGTGACGGCTACGGGCTGGACCACTACAGCGCGCTCCTCGACGAGACGCCGGCGCTCCTCGTCACGCCGTGGCACGCGGTCGCCAACTCGCTCCTCTTCGCGGCCGCCGCGACCGCGATCGCGCTCTCCGTCGGGATCCCGGCCGCCGTCGCAGTCGCGCGCGGGCGCGGCGCCGTCGACGCGTTGCTCATGCTGCCGCTCGGCGCCTCGGCCGCGATGCTCGGGTTCGGGTTCCTGCTCGCGTTCGACGAGGCGCCGCTCGACCTCCGATCGTCCCCGGTAATCGTCCCCCTCGCGCAGTCGCTCGTCGCGATCCCGTTCGTCGTCCGCTCGCTCGTCCCGGCCCTGCGCGCGCTCGAGGCGCGTCTCACCGAGGCCGCTGCGGTGCTCGGCGCGTCGCCGTGGCAGGTCCGCCGCCAGGTCGAGCTGCCGCTCCTCGCGCGGCCGCTCGCGGTCGCCGCGGGGCTCGCCTTCGCCGTTGCGCTGGGTGAGTTCGGCGCGACGGTGTTCGTGGTACGCGCGGACTGGCCGACCGTGCCCGTGGCGATCTTCCGGTTCCTCGGGCGGCCGGGAGGCGACAACGTCGGCATCGCGATGGCGCTGTCCGTCGTGCTCATGCTGATCGTGACGGCAGTCGCGCTCCTCTCCGAGCGGTCTCTCGTCGGGGTGCGCAGGCGATGAAGCTCGCGCTCGAGGGCATCGAGGTGACGCTCGACGGGAACCGGATCCTCGAGGGGATCACGGTCGCGGTTCCCGCGGGTGAGCGCCTGGCCGTCCTCGGGCCGAGCGGCTCGGGGAAGTCGACGCTCCTCCGCGTCGCGGCGGGCCTTCAGCGCCCGACGAGCGGGCGCGTGCTCCTCGACGACCGCGACGTCACGACCGTGCCTGCGCACCGGCGCTCCATCGGCCTCGTCTTCCAGGACGCGGCCCTCTTTCCCCACCGGAGCGTTGCCGGCAACGTCGAGTTCGGCCCGAAGGTGGCCGGGCTCGCCGGGCCCGAGCGTCGCACCCGGGTCGCTGAGGCCCTCGAGCTGGTGGGGCTGGCCGGGACGGAGGAACGCGACGTGGCGACGCTCTCGGGCGGCGAGGCCCAGCGCGTGGCGCTCGCTCGCGCGCTCGCGACCCGCCCGGATGCCCTCCTCCTGGACGAGCCGCTCGGCGCGCTCGACGGCCCGCTTCGGCAGCGACTCCAGGACGACCTCCGCGCGCTCTTCGAGCGCACTCGGCCTCACCGTCGTCCACGTCACCCACGACGTCGGCGAGGCCTTCGCGCTGGGCGATCGCGTCGCGATCCTGCGCGCGGGCCGCCTCGCACAGGTGGCGACGCCGGAGGAGCTCTGGTCACGACCCGCCGACGACTGGGTCGCACGCTTCCTCGGGATGCGGAACGTCACCCGGGACGGCGATCGCGCGACGGTGACGCGGCCGGAGGCGGTTCACCTCGTCTGCGGCGACGATGCGGAGGTCGTCGCGGTCGAGCGCGACGGCCCGGTCGTGACGGTACGCGTGCGCCGTGACGACGGCACCGAGCTCGACGCCCTCGCCGTCGGCGTCGACGCACCTCCGATCGGGAGGCGCGTCGGCCTGCGGATCGACCCGGCCGGCGTGGTGGTCGTCCCCGGCTGGCACGCGGCGGCGCCCCGATAGTTGCCCTGCATGGCCGGGCTCGACATCGACCGCTGCCTCGACCGGCTCGACCACGCGTTGCGCGGCGTCGGAGCGCCCGGGCTGGTGTCCGCACGCGAGACGGATGCGGTCGACGAGATCGCCGCGACGATCGCGCCCTGGGGACTCCCGCCCGACCTCGAGCGGCTCTGGCGGCGGGTCTCGCGTGGGAGAGCTCGTGGTCGTGCCCTGGCGCATGCCGCGGCTCGCCGATCCGGCGTGGGCGCTCGCCGCCTACCGGCAGGCACTCGAGGTCGGCTATCCGCTGGTCTACGGCCCACCTCTGCTGTTCCCCTTCGCTGTCGCGGGTGAGACCCGCTGGTCGGTCGAGCTCCGGACCGACGGCGAACCGGGCGGGACGCTCTTCTCGCACGGCGAGGCGATCCACGTCGAGTACCCGAGTGTCACCGCGCTCGTCGATGCCTTTGCGGAGCTGATCGAGATCGGCGCCTTCGAGCGAGGCCCAGAGGGACACATCCTCCTGTCCGACGCGGCAGAACGGCGCGCCCGGGACGAGCGGCTCGGATCCACCGCTGCGCGCTCCGACGTGTCGAACGACCCGGCTGAGTGGCCCGAGCACTGGCTTCGCTCCGCCGGGATCGATCTTCGCGACCGCGAGCCTCTCGGCGTGACGCACACGATCGCCGACCTCGTCGCAGCCGCCGCCGACGGGCCTGTCGAGGGACGCATCGCGGGCACGGTCGTGAGGCTCGCCCACCTGGGCGACGGCGAGCTCGTGGTCGTCGACGACGGCACCGCGTCACTCGAGGTCTGGTGCCCGGCGGGGCTGAGCCCCTGGGGGCCGATCCATCGCCGTCGCTTCGAGCTCGCGGTGCGGCTGGAGCAGCCGCCCGCGGAGGCGTCGGCCGTCAGGCCGCTCGAGCCCTAGCGCGCGCGGACGGACGAGCTCCGGCCCGCCCTCACTCCCACTCGATCGTCGCAGGCGGCTTCGACGAGAGGTCGAGCGCGACGCGATTGACCCCGGCGACCTCGTTGACGATCCGGCTCGAGATCGTGTCGAGGAGCTCGTACGGCAGTCGCGCCCAGTCGGCGGTCATCGCGTCCTCCGAGCTGACCGCGCGGATCACGATCGGGTACGCGTACGTGCGCTCGTCGCCCTGGACGCCGACGGAGCGGATCGCCGGGAGCACGGCGAAGCACTGCCAGAGCTCGCGGTAGAGACCCGCCTTGCGCACCTCCTCGAGGAGCACGGCGTCGGCGTGCCGCAGGATCTCGAGCCGCTCGACGGTGACGTCGCCGATGATCCGGATCGCGAGGCCGGGCCCCGGGAACGGGTGCCGCCAGACCATCCGCTCGGGTAGTCCGAGCTGCTCGCCGACGCGACGCACCTCGTCCTTGAAGAGCGAGCGCAGCGGCTCGACGAGCTCCATCCGCATGTCTGCGGGGAGCCCGCCGACGTTGTGGTGCGACTTGATCTTCGCGGCCACGCCCACCTCGCCGCCCGACTCGATCACGTCCGAGTAGAGCGTGCCCTGGACGAGGAAGCGGACGTCGCCGAGCTTCCGTGCCTCGTCCTCGAAGACGCGGATGAACTCCTCGCCGACGATCTTGCGCTTCTCCTCGGGCTCCGTGACGCCGGCGAGCCGCGTCAGGAACCGGTCGCGGGCGTCGACGTGGACGAGCGGCACCTGGAGGTGCCCGCCGAAGGTCTCGACGACCTGCTCGGCCTCGTTCTCGCGGAGCAGCCCGTGGTCGACGAAGACGCACGTCAGCCGGTCGCCGACAGCCTTGTGGACGAGCAGCGCGGCGACGGCGGAGTCGACGCCGCCGGAGAGCCCGCAGATGACCCGCTCGGAGCCGACCTGGGCGCGGATCCGCTCGACCTGCTCCTCGATCACCGCGGCCGGCGTCCAGGCCGGGGGGGCGCCCGCGACGTCGTAGAGGAAGCTCTCGAGGATCCGCTGGCCCTGTGGCGTGTGGATCACCTCGGGGTGGAACTGGACGCCGTAGAGGCTCCGGTCCGGATCCTCGAACGCCGCGATCGGGGTCGTCTCCGACGAGGCCGTCACGCGTGCGCCGGTCGGCGCGGCCGTTACCGAATCCCGGTGGCTCATCCAGACCACCTGCTCGCGCTGGAGGTCGTGGAAGAGCGCGGCGTCCTCCTCGAGCTCGACGTCCGCCTTCCCGTACTCGGAGACGTCGTTCGCCTCGACGGCGCCGCCCAGCTCGCGCGCCATGAGCTGCATGCCGTAGCAGATGCCGAGCGTCGGCACGCCCAGGCCGAAGATGGCAGGGTCGGCGAGCGGCGCTCCCTCCGCGTAGACAGACGCCGGCCCGCCGGACAGGACGAGCGCGATGGGGTCGCGCGCACAGATCTCGTCCGCGGAGAGCCGGTGGGAGACGAGCTCGGAGTAGACACGCGCCTCGCGCACGCGGCGCGCGATCAGCTGGCTGTACTGGCCGCCGAAGTCGAGGACGAGCACCGGGCGCGCCTCGGGGGCGGGCTCGCCGCCCGGGAACTCCAGGACCTCAGCCCCGGCGGTAATTGGGCGCGTCCTTCGTGATGGTGACGTCGTGCGGATGGCTCTCGCGGAGCCCCGCGCCGGTGATGCGGACGAACCGGGCCTCCTTGAGCGCCTCGACGGTCGGCGCACCGCAGTACCCCATGGCCTGGCGGAGGCCGCCGACCAGCTGGTGCACGATCGGCCCGACCGGCCCCTTGTACGGAACGCGCCCCTCGATCCCCTCGGGGATCAGCTCGGCGACGTCCTCGACGTCACCCTGGAAGTACCGGTCCTTCGAGAACGACCGCGCCTTCATCGCTCCGAGCGAGCCCATCCCGCGGTATTCCTTGAACCGCTCGCCCTGGACGAGGATCACGGCGCCCGGCGCCTCGTCGGTGCCCGCGAGCATCGAGCCGAGCATCACCGTGTCCGCCCCGGCGCCGATCGCCTTCGCGACGTCGCCCGACGAGGTGATCCCGCCGTCCGCGATCACGGGCACTCCGTGGTCCGCGGCCAGCTGGGCGATGTCCCACACGGCGGTCACCTGCGGGACGCCGACACCGGCCACGACCCGCGTGGTGCAGATCGACCCGGTCCCTGCCCGACCTTCAAGGCGTCCGCGCCGACATCGATCAGCGCCTCCGCCGCGTCTGCGGTCGAGATGTTCCCCGCGACGACCTCGGTGTCGTGGGCGTCCTTGATCGCCCGCACCACGTCGAGGACGCCGTTGGAGTGGCCGTGCGCCGTGTCGACGACGAGCGCGTCGACCTCGGCGGCGACGAGCGCCGCAGCGCGCTCGAGCGCGTCCGTGCCGACGCCGACCGCGGCGGCGACGCGCAGGCGCCCGCGCTCGTCCTTCGTCGCGAGCGGGTAGGCCTCGCGCTTGGCGATGTCCTTCACGGTGATGAGCCCGCGCAGCCGACCGTCGAGGTCGACGATCGGGAGCTTCTCGATCCGGTGTCGGCCGAGGATCGCCTGCGCCTCGTCGAGCGTCGTCCCGACCGGTGCGGTCACGAGACCCTCGGCGGTCATCGCGTCGGCGACGCGCATCGTGGACGGAACGCCGAAGCGGAGGTCGCGGTTCGTGAGGATCCCGACGAGCCGCTCGTCTGCGTCGGTGATCGGGATGCCGGAGACGCGGTAGCGCTCCATCAGCTCGAGCGCGTCGCCCACGAGGGCATCGGGCGAGAGCGTCACCGGCTCGACGATCATCCCCGCCTCCGAGCGCTTCACCTTGTCGACCTCGGCCACCTGGTCGGCGATCGAGAGGTTCCGGTGGAGGACGCCGATGCCCCCGAGCCGCGCGAGCCCGATGCCCATTCGCGCCTCGGTGACCGTGTCCATTGCCGCGGAGACGATCGGGATCTCGAGGGCGATAGTCCGCGTCAGCCGGCTCGCGGTGACGACGTCGTTCGGGAGGACGGCCGACTCAGCCGGGACGAGCAGGACGTCGTCGAAGGTGAGGCCCTCCTTCGCGAACTTGTCCTGCGGATCGCCCAAGTACGACGATCCTATCCAACGATTCGGCTGCCCGGCCCCGCAGGGCGCGATGCGGAGTGGAGGCGGTTGCGGCGGCGAAGCCGACGCCTTCAGGGAAGTGCCCCGCCGCAGGCGGGGATCAAGCCGCAGGGTTCGGCTTCTGCCGAATCCTGCTTGGCGAGCTAGCTCGTAGACCTCGCCGGCCGCCGGTGAGAATCGAGGCGGTTGCGGCGGCGAAGCCGACGCCTTCAGGGATGTGCCCCGCCGTAGGCGGGGATCAAGCCGCAGGGTTCGGCTTCCGCCGAATCCTGCTTGGCGAGCTAGGAAACGTGCTGGAGCTCGTGGACCTCGACGGCGGCGGCGAGTCGCCGAGCCTCGGTCGGGTCGAATCGGCCCGCGCCGACCTCGAGCACCGAGGCCGCCCCCGCCGCGGCCGCGAGGCGAAGGGAGTCCTCGGCCCCCTGTCCGTCGAGGGTCGCGGTGAGCCACTGCGCGAGCAGCGCGTCGCCGGCGCCGACGACCGAGACGGGCTCGAGCCGGGGCGTGACGGCGCGGTAGCGGCGCACCTGTCGCTCCTCGCGGACGAGCGCGAAGCAGCCGTTGTCGAGTGTGATGTGGACGTTCCGCGCGCCGAGCTCAGCGATCGCGTCGAGCGCCATCAGGAAGTCCTCGTCGTCGAAGAGCTCCTGGCCGACGAGCTGCTCGGCCTCGTGCTGGTTCGGCGAGACGAGCCACGGCTCGGCCTCCAGCCCGAGGCGGAGGGGCTCGCCCTCGGTGTCGAGGACGACGCGGACGCCGCGGCGGCCGAGCTCCCGCGCCGCCTCCGCGTAGAACGTCTCAGCGACGCCGCGCGGGAGCGAGCCTGCGAACACGACGAGCTCGGCGCCGCGCGAGAGGTAGCGCAGCTTGTCCATCAGGATCCCGAGCTCTCCCTCGCTCACCTTCGGGCCCCACTCGTTGATCTCGGTCTGCGTGCCCGAGGTCGGATCCACGACGAGCGTCGAGGTGCGCGACTCGCCGGCGATGCGGACGAAGTCGTTGAGGATCGCCTCGGCCGTGAGCTCCTCGACGATCCGGGTGCCGGTCCTCCCGCCGGCGAGGCCGGTCGCGACGACGGGGACGTCGAGGCGCTTGAGCGCGCGCGCGACGTTGATGCCCTTCCCACCTGCGAGCGTCAGCACGTCGCTCGCGCGATGGCGCTGCCCGAGCTGAAGGATCGGCACGGTCACCGAGCGGTCGAGCGCAGCGTTGAGGGTGACGGTGATGATCACGAGACGAGCCCCTTCAGGCGATCGACGGTGCGACCGGCCACCCATCGTGCCTTCTGGGCCAGCGTCGGAGAGGCCTGTGCGCGTGCCGCCACGAGCGGCGACCGCGCGACGATCCGGTTCCCGTCGCGGACGACGACGGTCCCGAGCCGCTGGCCCACCTCGACCGGCAGCGTCGCGACCGCGGGCGCGACGATCCGCTCGACGAGCGGACGCCCCGTCGGCGCCGGGCGGACGATGCTGCGGGGTGCGACGAGCGCGAGCGGCGCCTTCCCCCAGCCGACGGTCACGAGGGCGTACGTCCGCTCGCGGTCGACCACGCGTGCGGGCCGGTAGCTGGACAGGCCGAAACGGAGCAGCGCGTCGAGGTCGGCGTCGCGCTGCGCCTCGCTCGGCGAGCCGAGCACCGCCGCGGTGATCCCGACGCCGTCGGAGCGGGCGAAAGCGACCTGCGACCATCCCGCGTGCGCCGTGTGCCCGGTCTTGCCGCCGACGAGCCCGGGAATCGTCCCGAGCAGGTTGTCCGTGGACACCACGACCCGGCCGTCGGAGAGCGTCGCGCGGCTCTCGCCGACGTAGTGCTCGATGATCGGGACGCGAAGCGCCGCCCGGAGCAGCTTGGCCGAGTCGAATGCGGTGGAGACGTGGCCCGCGGCGTCGAGGCCGTGCGGGTTCGCGTAGTGCGTGTGGGCCAAGCCGAGCTCGCGCGCGGTGCGGTTCATGGAGGCCACGAAGCGCGGCAGCGTCCCACCCGCGGCGACGGCGAGCGTGGTCGCGGCGTCGTTCGCGCTCGGGACGAGCGCGCCGATCACGAGGTCCCGCACCGAGACGCGTTGTCCCGTGCGGAGTCCGATGGTCGACTCGCCGACACGCGCCGCGACGGCCGGGACGACTACCTCGTCGTCGAGCGAGAGTCGGCGCAGTGCTACGAGCACGGTCATCAGCTTCGTGATGCTCGCCATCGCGCGCGGCGTCTCGGCCCCGCGGGCGGCCAGCGTCTTCCCGTCGACGTTGCTCTGGACGACGTACGCCCGAGCCTGGACGACGGGAGCGGTCGCGCGTGCCGTCCCGGAGAGACCGAGGGCGACGGCCGCGACGGCAGCGACTGCGAGGAGACCCCAGCGCTTCACGCCGCCCCAGGGTAGTCGAGACCTCGGGGGACCCGACCCCGGCGCGATCACGGCGTCACGCGGATCCGCTGTCCGACGCGGAGCGCCTCGGGGTCGATCCCCGGGTTGAGCCGGACGATTGCCTCGACCGTCGTGCCCGTCGTCCGCGCGATGCCGTCGAGCGTGTCGCCCGCGCGCACGACGACGGTCGCGGACCCCGTCCGCGGCGCGGTCGCGACGGGACGGGACGTCGGCTCGTCCTCCCGGAGGCCGGCACGAACGACGAGCACGGCGACGGTGACGGCGAGAAGGAAGGCCACCGGCGCGGCGACCCGGGCGATTTTCGCGCGATCGACGTTCACCAGCCCGCAGCCGCCCAGACGGCGTTTGCGAGGCGTGCTGCCTCCGCGCCCGCGACCGCCCGCCAGTCGTCGGCCGGCGCGTCGCGATACGCGTAGATGATCGAACGCGAGGCATTGACCAGGGCGCTCGACGGGCCGCTCGTGAAGGCGCGCGCGACGTCCGCCGGCTGCGCACCCTGGGCGCCGACCCCAGGGAGAAGGATGATCGCGCGCGGCATGGCGCGGCGGGCGTCACCGATGATGCGCGGCACGGTCGCGCCGACGACGGCACCGACGCTCGACAGGCCGCGCGCTCCGACGAGGTCCTCTCCCCACGTGTCGACGAGCTCCGCCACGTGCCGCCAGACGGGGCGGCCGTCCGAGAGCGTCGCGTCCTGCAGCTCCGCGGCGCCGGCGTTCGAGGTTCGGACGAGAAGGAAGAGACCCGCGCCGTCGCGGCGACAGGCGGCGAGGAACGGATCGAGCGAGTCGCGGCCGAGGTAGGGGCTCACCGTGAGCGCGTCGGCGAGGGGCGCGTCGGCCCCGCGCGGCTCGAGGAACGCGGCGGCGTACGCCCGGGCGGTCGAGCCGATGTCGCACCGCTTGCCGTCCGCGATCACGAGCAGGCCCGCCTCGCGCGCGTAGGCGGACACCGCCTCGAGGGCGCGCCATCCGTCGCTGCCGAGCGCCTCGAAGAACGCCGCCTGCGGCTTGACCGCGACGACGTACGGGGCGACGGCGTCGACGATCCCCTTGCAGAAGCGCTCGACCGCTCCCGCGGCCGCCGCGTTGCCTCCCTGCGCCTCGCCACGGAGCTCCACCGGCAGCAGGTCGACGACGGGGTCGAGGCCAACGACGAGCTGCGATCGCTTGCGCTCGACCGCCTCTGCGAGTCGGTCCGCGAAGAAAGCCGTGGGAGCGCCTGCGGCGGCGTCGCTCGTCACGCGGCCAAGGGTATCCCCTCCACCACTGCGCGAATCGCGTCCCTCTCGAGGGCCGTCGCGCGCAACTCGGGTGGCGGCCGCCGCAGGAACGATGCGACGAGCCGGAGCTCGTCGGCGTCTTCCGGGTCGTTCCCCTGCGACGCGTGCTCCGCCTCTGCGAGGAGCGCCTGGATCTCGGCGAGCCCGGCCGCTCCGCGCGGGACGAGGCGCACTGCCGCCACCCGGCCGCCGGCGACCGCGTACGCCCGCACGAAGCCGGGTCGGCCCGCCGGGACGACGACGCAGGTGCGAAGCCGCCGGAGCCGCTGTAGCTCCCGGAGCGACTCGACCGTGTCCTCGAGCGCGGCGAGCCGGTCGCGGAGCCGCGCCGCGTCCTCGAAGCGCTGCTCGCGCGCGAGTTTGCGAAGGCGCGCCCGCAGCGGTGCAATCGCGGCCTCGACGTCGTCCGACTCGTGGCCCTCGAGCGCCCGCGCGGCCTTCCGGGCGGCGCCCTTCCCGGTGAGCGGCCCGAATGCGGTCGGCTCGGTCGTGACGCCCCAGCAGGCGCCGCGCCGCCGGAGGTAGACGTGGCGGTCGGGCCGCGTGCCGCGCGCGTTCGCCGGCGGCCGCAGCTCCCGGAGCAGGCGGAGCTCCTCGAGCGCCGCCTCGAGCTCCGACCCGGTCTCGCGCCAGTCGACGCGCTCGAGGGCGGCGAGCGCGGCCTCGACGGCGGGGCGCTGGCGCTCACCGGCGAAGTACGAGCGCAGCCGCACGCGGAGCTGGCGCGCGCGGCCCACGTAGAGCGTCATCCCGCCCGCGCCGCGGAACAGGTAGACGCCCGGGCTGGTCGGCGCACCGGCGACGAGCGAGCGCTTGGTGTGCAGCCTCCGGGCGCGCGGCGCGGAGAGCTCGACGAGCTCGGCGAGCGAGCGAGCCCCTCGCTCCTGGGCGAGGCCGATGAGGACGACGAGGATCTCGGCCGTCGCGCGCGCGTCCGGGAGCGCGCGGTGGCACGGCTCGGTCGAGACGCCGAAGAAGTGCGCGAGCGTTGCGAGCCCCACGCGCCGCGTCCGCTCGCCCAGCAGCCGCCGCGCGAGCCAGACGGTGTCCACGACCGGCGCGGCGATGCGCCGCCCGGTGAGGAGCTCGACCTCGCGGTCGAGGAAGGCGAGGTCGAAGCGTGCGTTGTGGGCGACGATCGCGGCGTCTCCGGCGAACGAGACGAAGCGGCGGATCGCAAGGTCGACGCGCGGCGCGCCGCGCAGCGCCGCGGGCCGGATCCCGGTCAGCGCCGCGACGGCCGGGGGCAGCGCAACGCCGGGGTCGACGAGCGTCTCGAACGCGTCGTCGAGCTCGAGCGAGCGGACGCGCTGCGCGCCGATCTCGCAGATGCGCGAGGTGCGCGGCGAGAGCCCCGTCGTCTCGAGGTCGACGACGACGAAGTGCGCGTCCTCGAGGAGGACGTCCGCGCCGGGCGGGTCGGCGAGCCCGACCGAGGTGCCGCGCCACGCGAGGCGCGCGTCCCCGGAGACGACGTCGTCGAGGAGCGAGCGGGCGAGCGCCGCGGGCGCGCTCGCGAGCGCGAAGAGCACACGGGCCGCGTCCTCCGCCGGGACGGGGCCGCGGCGGGCCTCGACGAGCTCGACGAGGCGGTCCGCGGCGTCGAACGACAGTTGCATCCACTCAAACGATAATCGAACATGTGTTCGATTATCAAGCGCACACGTGCCCGCCCCCGGCATTCGTGCCGTCGCCGAGACCGAGACGAGCAGTTGCGGCCGCGACAGCGGACGCCTTCAGGGGTGTGCCCGCCGGAGGCGGGCCGCGGGACGGAAATCCGCTCCTGCGGATTCCCGTCCCGCTGACAGCTCTAGTTGACGGCCTTCTTCAACTGCGAGCCGGCCGAGAACTTCGGGACGTTCGCCGCCTTGATCTGCACCTTCTCGCCGGTGCGCGGGTTGACGCCCATCCGCTCGGCGCGCCGCGTGACGTGGAACTTGCCGAACCCGGTGAACGTGATGGAGTCACCGGCCTGCAGCGTGCTCTCGATGACACCGAGGGCCGCGTCGACGGCCGCGCCTGCGTCGCGCTTCGTCAGGTCTGCCTTGTCGGCGACTGCATCCACGAACTCCTGCTTGGTCACGCCAATCCTCCCTGGTCGATGGTCTGTGTCAGCGCCTGAGCCTAGCGCTCTGGCCGATGATATGGCTCAACCATGCGGGTTCGAAGCCCGCTGCCATGCCGCGAGCAGCTCGCGTGCGCGATAGAGCGCGTCGAGCCGCACGCCGATCCGAGCGAGTGCGTCGGCTCCACCTTCCTCCCTGTCGACGACGCACACGGCATGGCGGACGATGAGCCCGGCCTCGCGAACGGCCTCCACCGCCTCGCAGAGCGCACCGCCCGACGTGACGACGTCCTCGACGAGGCACACGAGCTCACCCTGCTCGTATGGCCCCTCGAGGCGGTTCCCGGTGCCGTATCCCTTGGTTTCACCGCGGACAATGATGAAGGGCAGGCCGGACGCCATGGCCCCTGATGCAGCCAGGGCTACGGCCCCGAGCGCAGGCGCCGCCAATCGCACGGCACCGGGCTCCGCGGCCGAGACGGCCGCCCCGAGCCGCTCGCCGAGCTCGCGGAGGATCTCGGGGTCGGTCTCGAAGCGGTACTTGTCGAGGTACCACGTCGACTTCTTGCCCGAGCGAAGCGTGAAGTCGCCCTCGAGGAACGCCGTCTCGAGGAGCTGACGCCCGAGCTCGTCGACGGCGCTCACGGCAGCGCCCCGCGCGCGAGGGTGACGAGGCGCTCACGCTCCTCGGAGCCCGCTCCGAGCTCGAGCTCGGAGCCGTCCTCCCACCCGACGACGACGCGCAGCCCGTCCGGCCTCCGACGGCGCAGGACGAGCCACGTGCCCAGGGCGGCGAGCACGAGCCCGAGGACGATCCTCACGGCCCGTCCTCCCGCAAGCGTGCGAGCAGGGTGCGGAGGTCGTACGCGACGAGCCCGACGGTCGGCTCGGCGACGGTCGTCGCGACGACGGTGCGCTTTCCGTCGGAGACGGCGACGAGCGAGCCGCGGTCGAGATCGACGTGCACCCGCTCGACGGCAGGCCCGTCCGCCCGGATCGCGGCCGCGGCCGCGAGGAGCTCGGCACCGTGATCGGCGAGCGCCCGCGAGCGGTCTTCGCCGGCGGTCCGCGCCGCCTCGACGGCGCCTTCGGGGCCCGTGACAACGGCCTCGACGACCTGGGTCGAGACCCCGACGAGCTCCGAGAGAGCGGCTGTAGCGTCCATGCCGGCGCCCGAAGCTAGCAAACTGCCCGTATGCGGGCCGTCGGAGCGACGTTCGACCGGTTCTTCGGCGAGCGAGGGACGCACCTCGCGGCGATGGTCGCGTACTTCGCCCTCGCGTCGTTCGTGCCGTTGATCTTCCTCGCGCTCTCCGTCCTCGGCTTCCTGAACCAGGCCAACTCGTCGAGCGCGCTCGTCGGCTACCTCGAGGACATCTTCCCCGACCAGTCCGTCGAATCGATCGTCAACGTCGTCGATGCCGTGCAGCGGAACGCGACGGCGCTCTCGGTCGTCGGTGCGGTCGCGCTGCTCTGGAGCTCGCTGTCCCTGTTCTCCGCGCTCGAGTCGGCCTTCAACATCCTCTACGGCCGCCCCAATCGGCCGTTCCTCCGCGGCAAGGTCCTCGCCGTCGTGTACATGTCGATCTCGCTCGTCGTCCTCTTCGCCGGCTTGACGGTCGGGACGTTCGGCTACGACCTTCTGCGCCGCTACGCGTCCGACGTGGTCACGGACCGGTGGGTCGCGCTCGCGCTGACGCTCCTGACGTCCGCGGCGGCCCTCTTCCTGTTCCTGCTCTCCGCCTACTACCGCCTGCCGAACGCCAGGCTCACGCGGCGCGAGGTCCTCCCCGGAGCGATCCTCGGTGCGATCGTCCTCGTCGGGACGCTCCAGGCGCTGCCGCTCTTCGTCTCCCTGACGACCGACGTCGTCGCGCTCCAGGCGCTCGGCACGACGTTCCTCCTCCTGATCTGGCTCTACGTCATGGCCAACGTGATCGTCTTCGGCGCGGCGCTCAACTACGTCCTCGCGTACGGACTGACGGGCAGGGTGGTCGAGCCGAAGCGGCCCGAGGAGCGGGACGTCGCAATGGCGTCCTAGGACGTCTCGGCGAGCGCGCGCCCGAGCGCAGCCGCGGCGCGGGCACGGTGCGAGTGCCGTTCCTTCCAGCCGTTCCCCAGTTCGGCGACCGTGCGGTCCTCGCCGTCGGGGACGAAGACGGGGTCGAAGCCGAAGCCCTCCGTTCCCGACGCGGCACGGGCGATCGCCCCATCGAGCACGCCGCGGGCGACAACCTCGCGGCCGTCCTCGGAGACGGCGACGATCACGCAGACGTACCGCGCCCGCCGCTCGTCCTCGTCCACCAGCGCCTCGAGCATGCGGCCGACCGGATCGCCGGCCGCCCACCGCGCGCTCAGCACGCCCGGGCGCCCGTCGAGCGCGAAGGCCTCGATCCCCGAGTCCTCCCCGACCGTCCAGGCAGAGGCGGGCGCGTGCGCCGCGCCCCAGCGCGCCTTGATCCGCGCGTTGTCCTCGTAGGTCGCGCCGTCCTCGGGTGGAGGATCCCCCGCGTCGGCGAGCGCGATCTCCCAGCCCGGGAGCGCGCGCCGCAGCTCTGCGAGCTTGTGCGGGTTCCGCGATGCGAGGGCGAGCGTCCGGCCAGGGGTCACGGGCTCAGAGCGGCGGGGCCGCGCACGCAGTCTGCTGGGCGGCGCCGAGTGCGGTGATCCCGCCCGCAGCGAGGTCGAGCAGCTCGTCGAGCAGCTCGCGTGAGAACGGGTCCCGCTCCGCCGTGGCCTGGACCTCGACGAGGCGGCCGTCGCCGGCCATCACGACGTTCATGTCCGTCTCGGCCGACGAGTCCTCGACGTAGTCCAGATCGAGCACGGGGCTCCCGTCGACCACGCCCACCGAGACCGCGGCGACGCTGCCCGCGAGCGCCTTCGTCAGCCCGAAGCGGTCGAGGGCACGGTGCGCGGCGACGTACGCGCCCGTGATCGCCGCGCAGCGCGTCCCGCCGTCCGCCTGCAGCACGTCGCAGTCGAGCCAGAGCGTCCGCTCGCCGAGCGCCTTGAAGTCGCAGACGCTCCGGAGCGCGCGCCCGATCAGCCGCTGGATCTCGACCGTCCGCCCGTCCGGACGGCCGCGGGCGACGCCGCGCTGGGTGCGCTCCCCCGTCGAGGCCGGGAGCATCGAGTACTCGGCGGTCATCCAGCCCCGTCCCTTCCCGCGCAGCCACCGTGGGATGGCCTCCTCGACGGTCGCCGTGCAGAGGACGACCGTGCGACCCTGCGCGTAGAGGATCGAGCCGTGCGGCTGCTCGAGGAAGTCCGGCTGGAGGTCGAGCTCGCGCAGCTGGTCGGGCCGGCGCCCGTCGTGCCTCTGGGTGCTCATGCCGCGGCGCTCTCGGGCAGGCGCAGCGTGACGTGCTCGACGTCACGAATCGGCAGCTGGAGGAAACGCTTGCCCATCTCCGCGAAGGCCGCCGGGTCGCCCGTTGTCAGGAACCGGTAGGCGCCCTCGCGGTCCGCACCGTTCTCGATGCCCTTGCGGGCGAGCGTCTCCGCGACCTCGCGTGCTGTCTCGTCCGCGGAGAAGACGAGCGTCACGCCCCGCCCGAACACCCGCTGGAAAACGGGGCGCACGATCGGGTAGTGCGTGCAGCCGAGGATCACGGTGTCGACGCCCGCCTCCTTGAGCGGCGCGGCCACCTCGCGAACCGCTTCGGTCGTCTCCTCGCCGAACGGGTCGGGGCCCTCGATGAGCGGGACGAGCCGCGGGCACGGGACCGCGACGACCTCCACCCCGGCGTCGTGGGCATGGACGAGGTCCTCGTAGCGGCCGCTGCGGACGGTCGCCTCGGTCGCGAGCAGGCCAACGCGCCGGTTCCGCGTCGCGCGGGCGGCGGCGTGCGCCTCGGGCTGGAGGACGCCGACGACGGGAACGGCGAGCGCGCGCTGGAGATCGGGCAGCGCGGCCGCGGTCGCGGTGTTGCACGCGACGACGACGAGCTTCACGTCCTCGGCCTCGAGGTGCCGGCCGATCGCGAGCGCGAAGCCGCGCACCTCCGCGAGCGCCCGCGGACCGTACGGGAGCCGTGCGTTGTCGCCGAGGTAGACCGCGTCCTCGTGCGGAAGGGTCACGAGCAGCTCGTGGAGGACGGTGAGCCCACCCACGCCGGAGTCGAAGACGCCGATCGGCCGCCCGTCCATCGCGCGGATGATACGGACGGCGTTGGGCGTCGCCCGGGAGTGCTCACAGGCGTGGGCTACCCTTCGCCGCCGTGACAGGGCTCGGCAGACGTGTGCTCGTCGTGCTGCTCGCGACGGCCGCAGCGCTCGTGGCGACGGGACCGGCCGGCGCGTTCACGCGTCAGGACGTCCGGATCGCGTCCACCGACGGGACGGCGCTGGCGGCGACGCTCACGCTCCCGGACGGGCCGGCGCCGGCGGGCGGCTGGCCGGGGGTGATCTTCATGCACGGGCTCGGCCAGAACCGGAGCATCGGGCTCGAAGCGGCCCGCGCGATGGGGATCGGCGAGCGGTACGCAGTGCTCGCCTTCGACGCGCGCGGGCACGGCGAGTCGGGTGGCCTGATCGGGATCGACGGGCCACGCGAGGTCGCCGACGTGCGCGCCGTGTTCGCCTGGCTCCGCGACCGGCCCGAGGTGGCCGACCAGCGGATCGGCGGCTGGGGCGTCTCGTACGGTGGCGGCGCCGCCTGGAACTCGCTCGCCGCCGGCGTCCCGTGGGCCGCGCTCGAGGTCTCGATCACGTGGACCGACCTGCTCACGGCGCTCGCGCCGCAGGGGCTCGCGAAGACCGGCGTGATCGCGGGATTCATCGGTGCTCTCGACCCCAGGCGAGTCGACCCGGAGGTGCTCGCCGTACGTGACGCCGCCTATCGCGGGGACATGACGCCCGTCCGTCCCTTCGCCGCCGCGCGCTCGTCGATCACGGCGCTCAGGACCGTGCGGACGCCGGTGTTCCTCATGCAGGGCCGCCGCGACTTCGCGTTCGGGCTCGACCAGGCGAAGCGCGCGTTCGCCGCGCTCCGCGGCCCGAAGCAGCTCTGGATCGGCCTGAACGGCCACGCGCCCTCGTCCGGCATCGCCGCCGACACGCCCGCGATGCTCGCCGAAGGCGCCCGCTGGTTCGACCGCTTCCTGCGGGGCGACACCGCGCGGCCGCTCCCACGCCCCGTCGCGATCGCTCCGGAGCGCTGGCGCGGCGAGCCGGTCCGGTTCGCCGGGCTGCCGAGGGTCGCCGTCCGGCGGTCCACGCCGCCCGTCCGGCCCGCGGCCGCGATCGCGCAGTCGGGGCGCTACCGGATCCCGGTCGCAGTGGGCCGCGGGCCGCTCGAGGTGTTCGGCGCCCCGATCGTCGACGTGAAGGCGACGGCGTCGGGCGGCTGGTCGCGGATCGTCGCGGTGCTCAGCGCGCGCACGCCGGCGGGCAACGAGATCGTCGTCGCCGGCGGCGGCGTCCCGACCCGTGCGGGGGCGCGGACGTACCGGATCGCGCTCTCCGACCAGGCGACCTTCCTCCCACGCGGCTCGCGTCTCACGCTCACGATCGGCTCGTCCTCGCTCGCTCAGAGCCCGGCGAACCTTCTCTACCTCGATCTCCCGTTCCCGTCGACCGCACGGCTTCGCGTGACCGGCGTAACGGTCCGCGTGCCCGCGCTCGCGACGCCGATCTCTGGATGAGGCGGCTGCTGCTCATCGCGGTCGCCGCGCTCGCCGCGAGCGCCGGGGCCGGAGCCGCGACGCGCGCCGAGCCCGGTGTCACGGCATCGACGATCCTCATCGGCGGCACCGTGCCCCTCACCGGCGAGGCGGCCGCCTTCGGGACCGTGGGGCCCGGCGCGAAGGCGTACTTCGACTACGTGAACTCGAAGGGCGGCGTCAACGGCCGGAAAATCGAGTACCGCTACTACGACGACGGCTACAACCCCGCGCAGACCGTCCAGCTCACGCGGCGCCTCGTCGAGCAGGACGGCGTCTTCGCGGTCTTCAACTCGGTCGGCACCGCGAACAACCTCGCGATCCGCGACTACCTGAACGCCCAGAAGGTGCCGCATCTCTTCGCCGGCGACGGCTCGCAGGCGCTCGGCGGCGCCTCGGGCAGGTACCCGTGGACGGTCGGATTCCTGCCGAGCTACCAGGGCGAGGGCTCCGTGCTCGGGCGCGACGTCGTCCGTACCGCTCCCGACGCCCGGATCGGCGTCCTCTACGAGAACACCGAGCTCGGCAAGGACATGAGCCGCGGGCTCTCGCGCGCGGTCGCGGGCAAGACGGCGCGGATCGTCGCGTCCGCGGCGTACGAGCTCACGACGACGGACGTCGTCTCGCAGGTCTCGCAGCTGAAGGCGTCGGGCGCCGACACGCTGATGCTGTTCGCGACGCCGAAGTACGTGATCCAGGCGATCGTGGCCGCGAACAAGCTCGGCTGGAAGCCGCGCCTCTACCTCGCGTCGGTCTCGATCGAGCCGTCGATCATGGCGATCGCCCGCGCGAACGCGCCCGAGCTGACGCGCGGCGCGCGCGCGATCGCGTTCGTGAAGAACCCGAACGACCCGGTCTGGCGGAAGGACCCGACCGTCGTGCTGTACCGCTCGATCCTGAAGCGCTTCGCGCCGGGCGCGAAGCCGACGGACGTCTACCACTGGTACGGCATGACGGTCGCGTGGACGATGGTCGACGTGCTGCGCCGCGCGGGCGCCAATCCGACCCGGGCGAGCGTGCTTCGCGCCGCGCGCACTCTGAACACGACCGCGAACCCGTTCCTCCTGCCGGGCACCCGGCTCCGCACCTCGGCGACGGACGCCTTCCCGCTCGACAGCGTCTACCTGTACCGGTACGACAACCGGCAGTGGGTGCGCACCGCCGGGCCGTTCGCCACCGGATGACCGCCAACCCGCGTGACCGGGGGACGTCGCAGCCCTCGGCGCCCGACTCGAACGACAGGAAGAGAGGACGCACATGACGAGAGCCACACGCACGGCCGTGCTCGCGCTCGCGGCACTCGCCGCGCTCGCGCTGGCGGCCGCCGCAACCGCGGCGTACACGTCGCCGAAGCTCCAGGTGACGTATGCGCCGAACAACGTGACGCGAATCGTCGCGTCGTCGTCGGTGAACGACGACTCGACCGCGAGAGCCGCGATCGTGATCCCCACCGGGACGAGCATCACGGCGACCGCTGCGCCCGGCACGAAGGTCGGCACCGCACAGGCGCAGGTGAGCGCGCTCGCGCTCGGCGGCGCGCTCCTGCCGCTCAGCGGGGACATCGTCGTCGCGCCGCCAGGCGCGGTCGCAGCCGCGACGCAGGCCGCGTGCACCCAGGGCGCCACACCGCAGGTGACCCTGCTCCTGGTCCTCCAGGCCGCGGGGCAGACGATCAACCTGCCGGCGTTCGTCATTCCGGCGACGGCGGCCCAGCAGGCGATCGGGTCGACGCAGCTCGTGTTCTGCCTGCCCCCGCCGGACATCCCCGTCGCCTCGGGCGGGGCGACGTTCGGCGCGAAGTTCCTGAGCGCCGACCTCACGCTGAACGGCGTCTTCGGGCCGGTCGTCCAGGGCGCGTGGGTCGGTTTCTGGACGCCGTGGCAGGCCGGCAACGGCCAGGTCAACGCGGCGGGCAGCGTCGTGTCGCCTGCGGCGATCGCCCCCGGCGGGCTCACGCTCACCGGACGCAAGGTCCGGAACGTCAAGCGACTCGCGGGGCGCGTGACGCAGGGCGGCGCCGGCGTCGCGGCGCGCGTCAGCATCTTCGGCGCGGCCGGACGCGCGGCGCCCCGGCGGATCGCCGTCGTCTCGGCGAACGCCAACGGCGCCTTCACGTACGCCGTGCCGCGCGGCTCGAAGGCGACGACCTTCCAGGCGCGGGTCGCCGTCGCCGGTCGGACCGCTCCCGCGGTGTGCAGCCAGTTCGGCTCGATCGGTGTCCCGTGCGTGAATCCGACCGTGAGCGGGTTCGCGGCGAACTCCCGCAACGTCACCGTCCGCTAGCGGTGGACGTGGATGCGGGCGCCCCTCCGGGCGCCCGCATCCACTAGAACACGGTGGTGCCCGCCACCGTTCGCATCGGCACCTGCTCCTGGGCGGACAAGGGGCTCCTCGAGGCCTGGTATCCGCGCGGCGTCTCGACGGCCGAGAAGCGGCTCCGCTACTACGCGGAGCGGTTCGACGTCGTCGAGGTGGACTCGCCGTACTACGCCCTCCCCGACCCGGCCGTGACCGAGCGGTGGGCCCGGCGGACGCCCGACACGTTCACCTTCCACGTCAAGGCGTCGGCCGCGATGACGTGGCACGAGGGCGAGCCGACCGACGAGGCGTTCCGGCTCTTCCGCGCGGCGCTCGAGCCCCTCGAGCTGTCGGGGAAGCTCCGCGGCGTCCTGCTCCAGTACCACCCGCGCTTCACGAAGTCGGCGGCGGCGAAGGCCGAGCTCGCGCTCGCCCCCGAGCGCCTCGCGCCGCTCGTCCCGCTCGTCGAGTTCCGCCATCGGTCGTGGATGGATGAGGCCGAGCGCGCCGACACGCTCGCGTTCCTCGAGGCGCACGGGCTCGCGTACGTGTCGCTCGACAGCCCCCGCACGCGGGCCTCGAACGTCTCCCCGCGCGTCGCCGCGGCAACGCACCCCGTTGCCTACGTGCGCTTCCACGGTCGGAACGCCGCGACGTGGAACATCCGCGGCGCGGAGAGCGCCGCCGAGCGCTTCGACTGGCTCTACTCGGCCGAGGAGCTCGGGGAGTGGGTTGGGCCGCTCGCCCGGCTCGCCGACGAGGCGCAGGAGGTCTACGCGGTCTTCAACAACAACCGCGACGACTTCGCCCCGCGGAGTGCGCAGATTCTCCGCGGGCTGCTCGACGAGGCGGGCGTCCCGGCGGCCGGGGGGATCGAGCCGCCGCCCACCGAGCTGACGCTCTTCTAGGCCCGGCGCAACGTACCGCGTCCGCACGCGCCACTTGACGGCGAACGGTCTCTGAGACCGATTGCCAATTGTCACGAACGAAGCGCGGAGAAATCCCAGCAAACGGCCTTTTTGCTCGTCGGTTCGAGGCACTGAGACCCCCGTCGCCTCAGAGACCGTTCTCTCTCGAGCGCGCGTCCCGCCGCCGATACAGTCGGCCGCATGCGCGTCCTCTCCGTCGTCCACGAGGACTCAGAGACCGGCGGCGGCGGTCTGTTCGAGCGCGTCGTCGACGAGCGCGGCGACCGGCTCGATCGCTGGTTCACGGCGAACGGCGACGCCCCGCCCGGCGAACCCGGCGCGTGGGAAGCGATCATGGTCTTCGGCGGCGCGATGCACCCGGACTCCGACGCCGAGCACGCCTGGCTCGCGGGCGAGACCGCGTTCATCGAGTCGGCCCTCGCCGCCGGCGTGCCGCTCCTCGGCGTCTGCCTCGGCGCGCAGCTCGTCGCGCGCGCGACGGGCGCGCGCGTCGGGCCTGCACGGGAGTCGGAGGTGGGATGGCACGAGGTCGAGGTGAACGACGCCGGCGCGGACGACCCGGTCCTCGGCGTCCTGCCGCGCCGCGTGAAGGCGTTCCAGTGGCACTACTACGGCTTCGACCTCCCGGACGGCGCCGTCCAGCTGGCGGCGAGCCCCGCCGCCCGGCAGGCCTACCGGCTCGGCGACCGCACGTGGGGCGTCCAGTTCCATCCCGAGGTCGAGCGGCACATGCTCGACGCGTGGTTCGTCGACGGCGCGGAGGAGCTCCCCGAGCCGCTCGAGATCGTGCGGGCGCAGACCGACGAGCACCTCGCCACGTGGAACGCGCACGGGCGGGCTCTCTGCGGCGCCTTCCTCGACGCCGCCGGCCGTCTCCAGCGGGGCTAGGAGGGCTTGGCGAGTCGGCCTCGTCTCCAGGGTGCCGGCGCTCTCCTGGGGGCACAGCGCCTGCCTCGCCGAGCCCTCCTAGTCGCCCGACTCGGCCGGAAGGTCCGGGTCGCGCGCCCACTCGTGCCACGACCCGAGGTAGTTCCTCGCGTCGTACCCTGCCGCCCGGAGCACGTGGACCGCCATCGCGGAGCGACTGCCCGAGTGGCAGTACGCGATCACCTCGCTCCCCGCCTCGGCGCCGACGAGCGCCCGCACCGCATCCGCATCCGGCGCCTCGAACAGCAGCGCGACGTCCACGTGTCGGGAGCCCGGGATGCGGCCCGGCCGCGGGTCGCACGGTGCGGAAACGGCTCCCGTGTACTCCTCTCGTCGGCGGACGTCGAGGAGCACGAGCCCGGGCTCGCCGAGGCGGCCGCGGAGCTCGCCGAGCTCGATGTCGCTCACGGGCAGCCTCCGCTTGGCCGAGCGAACCGCAGGTGGACGACGCTCATACGACCAGCGACGCGACGGTCTCGAGCTCCGCTGCGACCGACGGCCGCCCGGAGCAGTCCGCGACCCACCGCTCGATCTCGGCGTAGGGCTCGAGCGACACGCCCAGCATGTCCCGTAGCCGGAGGAGCCACGGCAGGTAGGCGACGTCCGCAAGCCCGAAGGCGCGCCCGGTGAGGAACGGCGTCGTCGAGAGGAGCCCGTCGATGGCCTCGAGCGCGGCGGCGAGCTCCTCGTCGGCGCCTACTTCGCCGCGCCGGAAGGCGTAGTACGCGTCGCCGAAGTCGTCGAAGCGGAAGACGATCAGTCGCGCCGCGGCACGCTCTCCGGGATCGACCGGAAGGAGCGACGGCTCGGGATAGCGCTCCTCGAGGTACTCGTCGACCACCGCCGACTCGGGCAGGATCCATCCCTCCTCCTCCAGCACCGGCACCCGCCCGTTCGGCGGGTTCTTCTCGATGAGCCAGCGCGGCCGGTCGGTGAGGTCGATCGTGACGGTCTCGTGTGGGATGCCCTTCTCGGCGAGCACGATGCGCACGCGCGCGCAGTACGGGCAGCGCGGGGCGTCGTAGAGCGTCAGCGACACGCGCCGCTCACTCCTCGCCCAGGCCCGGCGCGTAGCCGTGGCCGGCTCCCTCGAGCCCGAGGACCCCGGCCAGCGAGGCGAGGATCTCGCGCGCCGGCGGCAGGTCCGAGGGAGACGTCGCCGTGACGGCGACCTGCCTCACGGCCTGCGGGTCGGCGCCGGTCAGCCGGGCGAGAACGGTGGGGTTCGCCGCGAGCCCGATCACGTCCCCGGGCGGCAGCGGCCCGTAGAACTCGGGCACCGACCGGTACTCGTCGACGATGCCGCCCCGCTCGAGCGCGACCATCCGCACGACCTGGTCGACCTCGAGCGCAAGCGCGACGACGACGGTTCCCATGCGGGACGAGATCTCGCGGGCGAAGCGGAGCAGCACGGCCGGCTCGACGTCCGCGACCTCGTCGTAGACCGTGACCCAGCCGTTCCGCGGCCCCACGACCCGGGTCCCGTTCGAGCCGATCCTGGGCGCGAAGTCCCGGGCCGCCCGCTCGACGTCGACGACCGCGTCCGTCTGGACGTGCACCGACGCGAAGGACTCCGCGTGCCTCCCCGGCGCGAGGCGCTCCTGGAGCGTCGCCGTCGCCGCCACGAGGACGACCTGATCCTCGGCGAAGCCCCAGCGGTGATAGACGGTCCGCGCGCTCGAGTTCGACGAGAGCACCTCGAGCTCGAGGTGCTCGACACCGTCGGGCGCGAGCGCCTCGACGACCGCGCCGACGAGTGCGGACGCCACGCCGCCTCTCCGCGCCTCGGGCACGACGTAGAGATCGGTGAGCCGTCCGGTCCGGGACCCGATGCGACGGGCGAGCGCGAACCCGATCGGCGAGTCGCCGTTCTCGGCGAGGAACGCGAGCCCGGAGTCGATGATCTCACGGATCTCCGCGAGCTCGTTCTCGTCGTCGACGTCGTGGTGCCGGGGTGGCGGGACCTCGCGCGCGAAGGCCCGCCAGAGCTCCTCGAGCGCCACGGCGTCTGCCGGAGTGGCCACACGGACGGTCACACGTCGATGCTAGACGACGGCTGTCGCGCCACCTCTCTCGAACGGCCACTTCCCCAGAGGTGAGAAACCGCACTATTCTGTAGGGAGCCCGGCGGCGGTCATCCCCCTCGACCGTCGCCGGCATCTCTCCCTGCGCCGAGCGCGTCGACGAGCCGCAGCTCCGGGAGCGCGGCGAGGAGCAGCATCGCGTGGCTCCAGCCCAGCGGGAGCACCCAGGCGGGCCGCCCGTGGGCGTCGACCTGCTCCGCGAGGAGGTCGAGGCCCGTCCGCCGGTCGACCACGTGGCGGATCGCGCGGTCGAGCGCCTCGGTCTCGCCGAGGACACGACGCGCGAGGCCGAGCCAGAGCGTCGCGAGGAGCCACTCGTGCCCGCCCGCATACGTGTCTCCGGCCTGCCGACGGTGGCCGCCGCCGGGGCCGGCGAGGCCCTGCGCGACGGCGTCGACCGTCGCACGCACGCGCTCCGAGGCGGGGTCGAGCGCCCGGAACGGCCACACGAGCCCGAGCAGCGAGCAGTCGAGCGTGTCGTCGACCGGAGCGACGCCGACGACGCGCCTGTTCGGGTACGAAAGCGACCGGTCGAACGCGGCGCCCGGCGGTGCCTCCCCGCCGCCGCGGGCACGCGCGACGTTCGCGGCGCGTCGATAACGGCCGAGCGCCGCGTCCCACAGGACGTCGTCGATCGCGGCGGCGATGCCCTCGGCCGCGGCGGCGTACTCGTCCGCACGCGCGTTCTCGCCGTATCGTGCCGCGGCGCGGGCGGCGGCCCGCAGGCCGCCGACGATCGCGGCTGCGGTGTACGTGTGCTGCCCGTCCTGCTGCTCCCAGAGGTCGACGCTCGCATGCGGCAGGCCCGACGCAGAGTCGACGGCCGAGACGAGGAAGTCGGCGCCCCGCAGGACGTGCTCGTGGAGCCCCCCGTCGAGCGCCGCATCGCCGAGCTCCTCCCAGGCTGCCTCCATCGCGAACAGGGCGACACCGGTCTCGTCGAGCTGGTGGAGGCCCCAGGACGGCGCGAGCTCACCGGTCGTCCAGTGGCGGTGGAGCCACAGGCCTTCCGGCGTCTGGACGCGCGCGAGCCAGCGGAGCGCGGCCGCCGCCTGCTCGGCGCGGCCCGCGGCGAGCAGCGCAAGGACGACGTACGAGTGGTCGCGCGGCCAGACGAAGCCGTAGCCCCCGGACTCGGCGAACCGCTCGTCCATCTCCGGCGCGGCGACGATCCCGCCGGTCGCCCGGTCGGCGAGCTGCTCGAGGACGAGCACCGAGCGATGGAGAAGCGGCTCGAGCCGCAGGTCCGACGAGGCCGGCGTGCGCACGCGGGCGACGATGGCCGCATCGGCCTCGCGCCGGCGGACCGCGGCCGATTCGGGGATGCCTGCGTGCTGACGTGCGCGCGCCAGCGCCTCGAACGGCGACGACCCGAAGCACACGACGACGTGCACGTCACCCGCGTGCTCCACCTCGATCCGTCCGCGCACCGGCCCGACGTGCGCGACATCGTCCAGGGGCCCGTCCGCGGGCTCGACGCCCGCGTCCCTCACGGTGCAGTCGGTCGCGATCGCGAGCGCCATGTCCCGGCGGTGGAAGACCACCGCGCGCGACTCCGGGTCGACGAAGGCGCCGGTGAACGAGGTATCGCCGCCGAGGCGGGGCGCGCAGGTGACGACCAGCACTCCGCGAGGACCCTCGACGCGCCTCACGAGGACGGGCTCGTCGGGGTCGACCGCGTCCTCGACGAGAACGGGCCCGGCGTCCGTCGTCGCCGTCGTCCGCAGCACCGACGACTCGCCGGCCCACGCCTGAGCCCAGGAGCGCGCGTCCTCGTCCAACCAGGCCGCGTCCGCCTCGTCGCCGCGGAGGAGGCCGAGGCGGAGCTCGACGATGGCGTTCGGCCCGTCGACGTGCGGCCAGAGAAGTCGCTCCACCTCTCCCCGCGCCGAGAGCGTCACGAGCAGCGATCCGTTGCCGATCACGGCCGCCGGGAGGTACTCGAGCCGGCGCCCCGTCGCGTCGGGCCGCCCGCCCGGGTCGTCGACGGGAGCGGCCATCGGCGGGGACTCTAGAGATCGAGAGCCGTCAGCGCGGCCGCGGCACCGCTGCGACGGCGCTCGAGACGGTCGTCCGCCCGGCCGGCCAGCGCGCGACCGCGACGACGTGCACCCGCTCCCCGCGCCGGAAGCGCGTCGGGTCGAGGAAGCCCCGGAACGGCGGCGACTGGTCGGCCGCGATCCGGCGCCATGCGCCGCCCCCACGCTTCACCGCGAAGGCGACGCTCACCGGCTCCCGCGTCGCGACCGTCGCGCGTGCCTGGACGAGGTTCGTGAGCTCGTCGGCACGGACGACGAGCGCCGGCCGGACCGGCGCCCGGGCCGGGAGGTCGGCCTGCGCCCGCAGGACGGCCGCCTCGAGCGGCGCGAGCGACAGCGTCAGCCGCCCCGCCGCCGTGCTGCGCACCGCCTGTGCAGCGCCGACGAGCGTGTCCCACCCCGCTCCCGGCGTCGCGGTCTGCACCGTCACCGAGGCACGCGCCGTGCCCGCGTTGAAGGCCGTGACGTACTCGCGCCGGGCGCCGAGGTCGAAGCGGCTCACGACCAGGCGCGGACCGTCCGCCAGGCGGAGCGCCGTCGGACCGTCCGCGAGCGCCGGATGCGCCTTGCGCAGCGCCGCGAGCTCTCGGATCCGCGTGCCGACGGGGTGGTCGCGCACGTCGAAGGACGACCCGCTCCCGATCGCGGGCGAGCCGACGCGCGGTTCCGTCCGCCACTCGCCGACCCGCGTCGGGAACATGTCCTGCCGCGCGAGCTTGTCGCCGCCGGCGCCCATCATCCCGACCTCGTCGCCGTAGTAGACGACGGGTGCGCCGCGAAGCAGGTAGAGCAGCGAGTGCGCCAGCAGGTCGCGCCGCAGGAGGGTCGCTTCGCTTGCGGAGCGCTGGCGGAGGAGGAGCCCGACGCGCCCCATGTCGTGGTTCCCGAGGAATGTCGGCGGCGTGTACGTCACCCCGTTCGCGCCCTGGAAGTAGTCGTCGTCGGCGAGGACGGAGGCGATGCCCCGTGCGCCGCGCTCCCCGGCGGCGAAGCCGACGAGCTGGTCCTGGAGCGGGAAGTCGAGCAGCGCCGGCAGTCCGCGGTCCCGGACGAACGGGATCAGCTCGAGCGTGTCCGCGTTGAAGACCTCGCCGAACACGAGGAAGTCGCGGACGCCGGCGCGGCGCGCCGCCGCCCGGATCCGCGGCAGCCACCGCTTGAAGAACGCGGCGTTGACGTGCCGCGCCGTGTCGATCCGGATCCCGTCGATCCTGTACCGCTCGATCCAGGCCGCGTAGACGTCCGCGAGGCCGCGCACGACGTCCTCGCGCTCCGTGAAGAGGTCGTCGAGCCCGAAGAAGTCGCCCTGCTCGAGGCACGTCGTGTTGCACGACGAGAAGTCGATGTCGCCCCGGTCGTGGTAGCGCGTCGCGTCGTTCAGCCACGCGGGCTTCTTCGCGGCGCGGTCGGCGGCGGCGACGAGCGGCACGCGCGGCATGAACCGCGCGGCCATGCACGGGAACGGCTTGCCGACGTACCGCGCGGGCCGGAACGGCTTGCCGCGGCAGTCGCGGTACGGCACCTGCTCCGGCCCGATGTAGCCGCCGCTGCCGCCGGTGAGCGAGACGACGTCGCCCGTGTGGTTGACGACGACGTCGAGGATCACCTTCAGCCCGAGCGAGTGGGCGCAGGTCACGAGGGCGCCGAACTCCTGCTCCGTCCCGAGGTGCCGGTCGGGCGCCGTGAAGTCGGTGATCCAGTAGCCGTGATAGCCCGCACCGTCGCCCTGCACCGTCCTCTGGCCGAACGGCGGCGTGAGCCAGACGGCGGTGAAGCCGAGGTCCGCGATCCGCGCGAGGCCGTCGGCCGCACCCGTGCACGAGCCGCGGAGTCCGGCGAGGTCGCCGCCGTGGAACCAACCGGCGTCCGCCGGGTCGAACCCGGTCACCGTGCGAGCGCCCGGCTTTCCTCCCCCGTCGTTCGACGGGTCGCCGTTCGCGTAGCGATCGGTCATCACGAAGTAGATCCGCTGCGAGGCGAGCGGCCCGCGCGTGGGAGGGGCGGACAGCGTCGCGAGCTCGGCCTCGGAGGGCGGCGCAGGCGCGGGTGCGGGGGCCCCGACGGCGGTGCCGACGGCCACGGCCGCGACGAGCGCGACGCAGGCGAGCGCCCACGATCGGGCTCCGCCTCTGCGGAGGCCCGTCGCGAGGTTCAACGGAGCGCTGCTCCGGTCTCCTCGTCGAAGAAATGGGCGTGCTCGACGTCCACGCCCACCGCGACGTCGTCCCCGATCACGAGCGCGACCCGCGGCGGGAACGCGGCGACGAGGTTGGGCCGGGCGGCGGCGATGCCCTCGTCGCCGACGACCTCCTCGACGGCGTCGCCGGTCGCGGCCGCGACGCTGCGAATCGTGCGGGCGTCGATCCGGAAGAACGCCATCGTCTCCGAGCCGAGCGCCTCGATCAGCTCCAGGCGGGCCGTGATCCGCGGCAGCTCGGGGCGCTGGTCTGCCGGGTGCAGGTCCTCGCTGCGGATGCCCATCGCGACGGAGCGGCCGTTGTAGCTGGCGAGGGCGCGGTAGCGCTCGAGCGCGCGGTCGGGCACGGGGAGCTCCTGTCCGTCGAGCGAGACCGTGACCCGGCCCTCGGCGACCCGCAGATCGGCCGCGAAGATGTTCATGGGCGGCGTGCCGATGAACCCCGCGACGAAGAGGTTCGCCGGCTCGTCGTACAGCCGCTGGGGCCCGTCGATCTGCTGGAGCGCGCCCTGGTGCATGACGGCCACCCGGTGGCCCATCGTCATCGCCTCGACCTGGTCGTGCGTCACGTAGATCGTCGTCGTGCCGAGGTCGTGCTGGAGCTTCGCGATCTCGCCGCGCATCTGGACGCGCAGCTTCGCGTCGAGGTTCGACAGCGGCTCGTCCATGAGGAACACCTTCGGCTCGCGGACGATCGCCCGGCCCATCGCGACCCGCTGGCGCTGCCCGCCGGAGAGCTGCTTCGGCTTGCGGTCGAGGTACGGCGTCAGGTCGAGCATCCGCGCCGCCCAGGCGGTGCGCTCCTCGACGACGTGCTTCGGCGTCCTGCGCAGCCGCAACCCGAAGGCGATGTTGTCCGCCACGGACAGGTGCGGGTACAGGGCGTAGCTCTGGAAGACCATCGCGATGTCGCGGTCCTTCGGCGTCATCTGGTTGACCACCCGTCCGCCGATCGAGACCTCGCCGTCGGTGATCGTCTCCAGCCCGGCAACCATCCGGAGGGCAGTCGTCTTCCCGCAGCCGGACGGGCCGACGAGCACCAGGAACTCTCCGTCCTCGACGTCGAGCGAAAGGTCCTTCACGGCGTGGAAGCCGTTGGGATAGACCTTGTCGACCTCCTGCAGC
Organism: uncultured Actinomycetes bacterium; assembly: GCA_963797805.1. Lineage (GTDB taxonomy): Bacteria > Actinomycetota > Thermoleophilia > Gaiellales > Gaiellaceae > Gaiella. The sequence continues at coordinate 56,562 of CAWCRC010000012.1, forward strand.
TTCACCTCGGCCATCGGGCGTCTCCTCGGGCTCTCATCGCAGTCTCCAGACATGGAACGCAGGCCCGTCCCCGGGGAGGACAGCTTGTCCCGCGTCGACGCGCGCCTCCCCCCCGAAGAGCGGCTCCAGCGCCGTCGAGCCGAGCGTCGCGAGCGGGAGGCGGACGGCGTCGGTCGCCGCCCGAACGGCGAGGCAGAGCAGCCGCTCGTCACGCGTCTCGCGGAGGTACGCGATCGCGTCCGTCCCTACGTGCGCGAAGCGGATCCCACCGCGGGCGAGCGCCCTCGACGACCCGCGGAGGCCGATCAGGGTGCGGTACGCCTCGAGCAGCTCGGCGTCCCAGGTCCCCGGCCGGCCCCAGGGCATCGTGCGCCGGGCGTCCTCGCCCCAGGCGCCCTCGAGCCCGACCTCGTCGCCCGCGAACACCATCGGGACGCCGGGCGTCGTCATCTGGAGCCCGATCCCGACGACGTGGCGCTCGCGCGAGCCGCTCACGATGCGGAACCGCGCGGTGTCGTGGCTGTCGAGCAGCACCCAGCTGGAGAGCACGGAGCGCCACGGGATCCCGGCGCGGAAGCGCTGCATGGTGGCCGTCACCGCCGCACCGCCGAGGCGCGGTACCTCGACGGGCAGGCCGAGGAAGCCGAGCTGGAGCTCCGCCGGGAGGACGTCGCCGCGGAGCCAGGCCCAGACCGGCCGCGTGAAGCCCATGTAGGCCATCGTCCCGTGCCAGCCGCCGCCCTGGAGGTCGGAGCGCGCGTCGTGGGCGTGCTCGGCGACGAGGACCGCGTCGGCCCGTGCGTCGAGTGCGGCTCCACGCACCGCGTGGGCGAGCTCCCGGGCAACGTCGACGTCGCCGCGGCGCCCGGCCATGTTGGCCACGTCCAGCCGCCAGCCGTCCAGCTCGAACGGCGGGAGCAGCCAGCGCTGGACGACGGCCTCGGCGCCGCCGAGCAGGCGGTGGCGGAGCTCTTCGTCCCGGTGGTCGAGCTTCGGCAGCGTGCGGACGCCCGCCCACGCCTCGTAGCCGTGCTCGAGGCGATCGTCGAACCAGAAGAAGCGCCGCTCGGGGGCGTCTTCGTCCCGTGCGCGCTCGAACCAGGGATGGTCGTCGCCGATGTGGTTGATGGTGAGGTCGCCGATCACGCGGATCCCGCGTGCATGGGCCGCGCGCACGAGCGACACGAGCGCCTCGTCGCCGCCGAGCAGCGGGTCGACGTGGTCGAAGGACGTCGCGTTGTAGCGGTGCGTCGAGCGGGCCTGGAAGAACGGGGTCAGGTACAGGATCGAGACGCCGAGCCGCTCGAGGTGGTCGAGGTGGGCCTCGACCCCGCCGAGGTCGCCGCCGAACCATTCGTGCGGCGCGTCGGGGCCCCATCCGGTCGGGGTGTCGACCCAGTCGCGCGTCACCGCCCAGTCGGGCGGCGTTCGCTCGCCTCCCGAGCGGGCGAAGCGGTCGGGAAAGACCTGGTAGACGACGCCGTCGACGTGCCAGCCCGGGGCGTCGTCGCCCACGGCGCACACGAAGTCGTCGGAGTCGGGCACGTCATGGCCGACGAGCCCCTCGCCCGTGACCCAGCCGTAGCCCACGGCCCCCCCGGAGAGCAGCCAGCGATACGGCGTCGCAGGGTTGAGGACGCGGAACGACGCGCGCCACCACGTCGCGTCGTCGCCCTTTTCGTCGATCTCGGCAACGGCCACGTGCGGCTCGCCGTCCGCGACGTATCGCACGGCGACCGCGTCGACGGCCGAGGCGCTGGGCACGCGGAGGCGGATCGTGGCCGTCTCGCCGGGCTCCGCGGGAGCGTCCACGACGTAGAGCTCCGATCCGTCGTGGTGCGGCGCCTCGAGTGGTTCCCTCATCCCTTCACCGCGCCCTGGGTGAGGCCGCCCACGATCCAGCGCTGGAGGACGATGAAGATCAACACCACGGGGAGCGCGGCGAGGACGACGCCGGCGCAGAACGGCCCCCACTCCTGGCCGAACTGGTCCGAGATGAAGCCGTAGAGGCCGACGGACAGCGTGTACTTCTCCGGGGCCTGGAGGAGCTGCGAGGCGATGATGAACTCGTTCAGCGTCGAGACGAACGAGAGCAGCCCGATCACGGCCAGGACCGGCGCGCCGAGCGGAAGGATGACGCCCCAGAAGATCTGTGCCGGTGTCGCGCCGTCGACACGGGCGGACTCGTCGAGCTCGATGGGGATCGAGTTGAAGAAGCCGACGAGGAGCCAGGCGTTGACGCCGAGCGCGCCGCCGAGGTAGACGAGCATGAGGCCCGTCCTGGTGTTGAGCCCGATCCCCGGGAAGACGTCGGAGATGTCGAGCATGATCAGGTAGATCGCGACGACCGCGAGGAACTGCGGGAACATCTGGATCAGGAGCAGCGAGAGCAGCCCGAAGCGGCGTCCGCCGAAGCGGAAGCGCGAGAACGCGTACGCGGCGAGCGCGCCCAGGAGGACGGTCACGATCGCGGTCGCGGTCGCGATGATCATCGTGTTGAGGTACCAGTTGGGGTAGGGCTCCCTCGGGTCGGACAGGATCGCGCGGAAGTTGTCGAGCGTGAGGCCCTCCGGGACGACCGACGCGGTGGAGAGCGACGGCACCGGGTTGAACGCGGCCGAGACGACGTAGACGACCGGGAACAGGGCGAACGCCATCGCCAGCAGCCCGACGAGGTAGCGCCACCAGACCTCGCGGAACGGCGGCCGCTCCGGTTTTGGCGTCTCGGCCGCCGTCACCCCTGCGGCCGTCTCCAGCGCCGCCGCGACAGCCCGCTCGGCTGCGCTCACGGGTGCCGGCTCTGCGCCGGTCGTCATGCGACGTTCTCCAGGGCCTTCGTACGGATGAACGTGATCGCCGAGATCGTGCCGATGATCAGGAAGATCACGATCGAGAGCGCGGCCGCGAGTCCGTAGTCGCCGCCCCGGCCGGTCTGGAAGGCGACCTTGTACGTGTAGCTCACGAGGATGTCGGTCGAGCCGGCGACCGACTGCTCCGCGCTGTACGGCCCGCCCTCCGTCAGGAAGTAGATCGCATTGAAGTTGTTGAAGTTGAACGCGAACGAGGCGATCAGGAGCGGCGCGACCGCGACCAGCAGGAGCGGCAGCGTGATCTTCCGGAACACCTGGAGGCCCGAGGCGCCGTCGACGCGCGCCGCCTCGGTCATCTCGCCGGGAATCGCCTGGAGGGCACCGGTGCAGATCAGGAACATGTACGGGATCCCGAGCCAGAAGTTGACGAGCAGGCACGAGACCCTCGCCCAGAACGAGTCGAAGAGCCACGGCACGTCGAAGGGCAGGATGCTGTTCACGACGCCGAAGTCGTCGTTCAGGAGACCGCGCCACACGAGCAGCGAGAGGAACGCGGGGATCGCGTACGGCAGGATCAGGATCGACCGCTGGAGGCGCTGAAAGCGGAGCCCGGGGTGATTCAGCGCGATCGCGATGAACAGCCCGGCGAAGAACGTGAAGAGCACGGATAGGAGGGCGTAGCTGAACGTCCACGCGAACGTCGAGAGGAACGGGTCGCGGATCAACGGGTTGGTGAAGATCTCCTTGAAGTTCTGGAGGCCGACGTTCGTGCGCCACCCCTGCTCGATCTCCTCGCCGCCGGTGGTCGCGTACGCCCCCTTGCCGTTGTCGGAGAAGACAGCACCGTTCTCGATGTTGGTGAAGGTGTCGGCCTCCGGGTCGTAGCGGAGCGTCGGCGTCAGCTCGAGCGCGGTCGAGAGCCCCTCCGCACGGACGAACGAGTCGCCTCCTGCCGGCACGACGAGCCCGGCGAGCTCCTGGTCGATCCCCGCGAGCCCCTGGCCCGTCAGCACCTCGTAGCCCGGCGCCGCGGTGATGGCGCCGTTCTCGACGGTCGCGTCCCCGGACGGAAGCGGGGTGAGCCCCTCCTCGGTGCCGACGAACGTCTTCCCGCTGGCCTGGTCGACGAGGAGCAGCACGAGCGTGCCGTCCTCGCGTGCGGGGGTCATCGTGTAGAAGGCGCCGTTCGGCGGTTGCGCGAGCGACGTCTCCTGGATCGTCTGGATCGCCTCCTCCTTCGTCAGGTTGTGGCCCGTCGACCAGTTGGAGAAGGCGACGGAGGCGTTGTAGACGATCGGGATCAGCTGGAAGCCGATCAGGAAGACCGTGCCCGGGACGAGGAACTTGACGGGGACGAGGCTCCGGGTCGGAAGCAGGTAGACGGCGTCGATCGCGAGGGTCGCGGCGAGGACGCACAGGCCCGCGATGGTGTTCCCGTTGTTCAGGAGGCCGATGAGCCCCCACAGCCCGATCGCGTTGGAGATCGCGAGCAGGACGACCTTGATGACGAGCCCGACGGTGCCCGAGAAGGCGGGGAGCGCGCGGGCGAGGAGGGACGGCTTCGGGACCGTGACCCCGGGTGCGCTGCGGGCTGTCGCTGTGCCGGTGCTCACGGCCCTGTCGGCAGGAGAAGAGACGAGTGCGGGCGCCTCACGGCGCCCGCACTCTCTCACATCGGTTAGCCGATCTTCTGCGCGATGCTCCTCGAGGCACCGAGGAACGAGCGGCGAGCCGGAACCGACCCGCTGCCCTTCGTGGAGCGCACCCACGCCGCGCCGAGGTCACCCCAGACGGAGTTCATCTGCGGGATGTTCGGCATCGGCACGCCACCGGTGCTGGCGAGGCCGAACGCCTTGAGCTGCACGTCCTTGACCTGCTTGCCGGCGTTGAGGTTCGCCGGGTAGCGGGTGTTGGAGAGCGCGAGCTCGAGCTGCGGCCCCGTCTGCATCATGTAGTTCGAGACGAGATCCTTTGCGAGGCTCTCGACGTTGTGCGTGGCCGCGAACTTCGTGACCATGAAGCCCTGGACGCCGAGGAACGGGACGGCCTTGGTCCCCGCCACGATCTGCGGGAAGGCCGAGATCCGGTACGAGAGACCCGACTTCTTCAGGGTGTCGAGGTTCCAGGGCCCCGTGAACCAGAACGCCGTCTTCCCCTTCAGGAACAGGTCCTGCGAGATCGAGGAGTCGACGCTCGAGCGGATCAGGCCGAGCTTGTTCCACTGGTCGATCATCGCCGCGTTCTTGAGGAACTTCGGGTTCGCGACGCCGATGTTCGACGGGTCGAGGTTGCCGGCCGAGTTCTTGCCGAAGATGTACCCGCCGAGCCCGGCGAAGAGCGGGTACATGTGGTACGCGTCACCGCCCGATCCCTGCTGGACGGAGATGCCCACCGCGGCCTTCGTCTTCTTCTTCGTCGCGAGCGCGGACCTCTGGAGCTGTGCCCAGGTGGTCGGCACCTTCGCGAGCTTGGTGTTCGTCACGAGCGCGATGTTCTCGAGCGCCACCGGCGCGCCGTAGAGCTTCTTGATCGCCGTCCCGTACGAGAACGCGTCGAGCGCGTAGCCGGGGAACTGCTTCTGTGTCGCGGCCGACGGGAACAGGGGAACGATCGAGCCGTTGGCCGACAGCTCGCCGATCCAGTCGTGAGCCCCCACGATCACGTCCGGTGCGGTCTCCGACTGCACCGTCTTCAAGTTGTCGCGGATCTGACCGAAGTCCTTCTGCACGACCTCGATGGTCGCGCCCTTGGACGAGGCCCAGGCGTTCGCGACCTTGGTCACTGCCGCAAGCCGATCCTTGTCGGTCCAGATCCGAATCGTCGTCGTCGCATCGGCGCCCGACGCGGTCGCGGTCAGCGCGATCGCGGCGAGCGATGCGACGACCAGGGCCACGAGCGCGCGCGCGGCCGTTGTCGTGCTCAGCATGTGCTTCCTCCTTGAGAACGTTGCCGACGCGTCTGACGCAGTCGCGCCGCGTCGCGCGAAACATGTTTCATTGCGATGAAACACGGGCGGGAGATTACCACCCCGCCACCGTTGGTCAACAGGTAGTTGTCCGTATGAGAGTCCGATAAGATCGTCCGGATTCGCATGGGATGCGTTCCATCGACATGAAAACGAACGGTTCCAACAACAGGACCGCCAGTCTCAGAGACGTCGCCGACCGCGCGGGAGTTAGTGTCGCGACCGCATCGCGCGTCGCGAGCGGCTCCGCCGCCGTCCGTCCCGAGACCCGGGAGAGGGTCGAGCGCGCGATGCGCGATCTGCTCTACGTGCCTCCCGGCCGCACCGAGCCGAGCGGCGCGATCGGCCTCCTGATGCCCGAGTTCGGCAACCCGGTGTTCGCCGCCCTCGCCCAGGCGATGGAGACGCGTGCGACCGCAGCCGGTTTCTCGACGATCATCTGCAACACGGCCGGGTCGGCGATGCGGGAGGTCGACTACGTCCACATGCTCCTCGAGCGGCGGGTGGAGGGGATGGTCTTCGTGTGCGCGGAGATCACGGATGTCCGCGGGGAGCATTCGCATTACGCCCAGCTCCTCGATCAGGGCGCCCGGCTCGTCTTCGTGAACGGGTCCTCCGAGTCGCTGCCGGTCACGTCGGTCGGGGTCGACGAGCGCGCGTCGGGCCGCATCGCCACCGAGCATCTGCTGGAGCTCGGCCACCGCCGGATCGGCTTCGTCGCGGGCGAGTCGTTCGCGCTCGCGACCCGGGACAAGGCGCGGGGGCGCGAGGAGGCGCTCGCCCCCCACGGTCTCGACCCCGGCTCGGACGTCGCCTACGACGCGTTCTCCGTCGAAGGCGGGCGGCGCGCGCTCCACCGGATCATCGAGGGGTCGAGCGGCGACGGGCCGACCGCCGTCATCTGCTCCAACGACCTGATGGCGATCGGGGCGATGCAGGAGGCGGCCGCGCTCGGGCTCCGCGTCCCGGACGATCTTTCGATCGTGGGCTTCGACGGGATCGATGCGGCGACCTGGACACAGCCGCCGCTCACGACGATCGAGCAGCCGATCGACGAGATCGCCGGAACCGCAATCGAGGCGATGCAGGCGCTCGTCGACGGGCCCGGGCAGACGCTCCCGAGCTACGTCTTCCGCCCCACCCTCCGCGTGGGAGGAACCACGGCTGCTCCCCGCTCGCCAGGCGGGAGTCGGCAGAAGCCGAATCCCGCGGCTTGATCCCCGCCTGCGGCGGGGCAGATCCCTGAAGGCGTCGCCTTCGGCGCCGCAACGGCCTCACCCGCCGGATACTTGGCGTCAGCCGGGCGCGCGCTCGAGGGGACTTGCTCGCCAGGCAGGAATCCGCGGGAGCGGATTCCTGCGGCTGATCCCCGCCTACGACGGGGCAGATCCCTGAAGGCATCGCCTTCGGCGCCGCGAACCCTCGGCGACGACGAGGGCGCAGTCAGGCAGGATCGAAGGCCCTGGCGATGTCGAACAGGTCGTCGAACGGCTCGTAGTCCACGCCCTGCTCGCCGAGCCAGGTCGCGAGGCCGTCCCGCGCGAAGCGCCGGTCGGCGGCGAGCGAGACACAGCGGTCGGAGACGCCGTCGCCGGCGTAGGCGAACGGCCCGATCCCCGCGACCGCGCCGCGCTTGCAGCGCTCGCCGCAGACCGCGCACGCCGCCTCCTCCGGGAAGGTCGAGCGCCAGCCGCCCGGGTCCGGGGTCACGTGGTTCGCCACGACCCGCGCCTCGACGCCCTCTCGCCGGAGGATCGGCTCGATCGTCTCGTGGAAGCCCGCCGAGACGATGAGCGGGTCGTGTGCCTCGACGAGCTCGCTGAAGCCCGGGCGGATGCGGACGTTCGCGCGCAGCCAGTCGACGACCTCGTCGAACGGCGCCGTGATCGTCGCCATCTCGAGCCCGATCACCTCGTCGAGCGTCATCCTGCCGCCGACCTCCTCCTCGAGCGCGTCGAACACCTCGAGGTCGCCGAACCGCTCGATCACCATGTGCAACGAGTCCCGCTCCGTGACGGTCCCGTCCCAGTCGAGGACCAATGCCTGCTTCGCCAGGCGGGATTCGGCAGGGGCCGAATCCCGCGGCTCGATCCCGCCTGCGGCGGGCAGACCCCTGAAGGCGCCCGCTGTCGCGGTCGGGACTGCCTCTCTGTTGCGGGCGCGACCGGTCGTCCGGCATCAGCCGGCCGGCAGCGACCAGCCGCCGTCGATCACGATCGTCTGCCCGCGGATCATCTCGGCGTCCGCCGAGCAGAGGAACGAGACGACGCCGGCGATGTCCTCCGGCGTCACGATTCTCCCCACCGGGTTGCGTGCCCCCGACGCGAGCATCTCCTCCTTGTTCGGAAAATGCTCGAGCGCGCCGGTCTCGACGACGCCCGCGGAGACCGCGTTGACGCGGATCCCGCGCGGGGCGAGCTCGACGGCGAGGTAGCGGACGAGCGCCTCGAGCGCCGCCTTCGACGTCCCGACGAGCGAGTAGTTCTCGAGGACGCGGACCGAGCCGAGGCTCGAGATGGCGACAATCGAGGCACCCGGCGACATGTTCGGCGCCGCCACGCGCGTCAGCCCTAGCAGCGCCCGCGCGTTCGCGTTCAGCGTCCAGTCCCAGTGCTTGTCCTCGGTCTCGAGCGCCGGGCGGATCACCCCGGTCGCCGCGTTGTGGACGAGGACGTCGAGCCGGCCGAGCGCCTCGACCTGCTCGGCGACGCGGGACGAGGTGACGTTCCCGCGGACGAGCACCGGCTCCGCCCCGAGCCCACGGAGCTCCTCGGCGGTCTCCTCGGCCGCCGAGTCGGAGCGGAAGTAGCCGATCGCTACGCGCGACGCGCCCTCGCGCGCGAGGCGCAGCGCGATCGCCTTGCCGATGCCGCGCGAGCCACCGGTAACGAGGACTGTCTTCATCGCCACGGCCCGCCGGAAGCAAGATCTCGAGGGCAGACCGGGTCGTTTCCGTTGCGGCCGGAGGCCGGCTTTGCCGGCCGGGAGGCCCGGAGACTGCTCGTGGCGTCGCTCCGCGGGAGGAGGGGGCCCGCGGGGGAACCAGGGGTTCCCCCGCGCGTCACGCGTCGGCGCGGTGCGGCAAGGGGTCCGATGCGGTCGCGGAGGACGGGATCGTCTCCCAGCCGATCCGCTCGCGCGACTCGGGCTCGGAGTTCTCCGCCTTCGTCGAGGCATAGCCGAGCCGGTCGAGGAGCTCCATCTGCTGCTCGCCGTAGCGGCGCACCGGATCGTCGTCCGGTAGCGCGTCGATCGCCTCCCGCACCCGCGCCCGGATCTGGAACGCGAACTGCGGCGTCGCCGGGCCCACGAGGGCGTCGATGTCGTCGACGGTCGGCTCGCTCATGGATCGACCTCGGTCGGCCCATGAGCGGGGAGGGGTGTGGGGAACCGGGAGGTTCCCCACACTCTCCAGAAGAAGGGGCACGTGGGGGAAACATGGTTTCCCCCACGAACGCGAGCCGAAGGCGAGGGTTGGTCATCGGCCGCGAAGCCTAACCCAGGCGAGGCAGGCGGGATCCGCGCGAACCGGTTGACGCCCGAGGCTCGGCGCCGGATCGACACGCTCACCTGCGACACGAACCCCGAGTACGCGCCGAAGGCGATCGTGCCGCCCGGCTTGGTCTGGGACGTCCCCGGATGTCACGCCGATCCCGCCCGCCTCGCCTGTACCGTCGCGCGGATGCGCCGGCCGACGACCGTCGAGGCGATGCTCCTGACGACGATCGTCCTGTGGGCGCTCAACCTCACGGTCAGCCGGTACATCCTCGTCCACGGGTTCGAGCCGCTTGCGTACGGCAGCGTCCGCTACGGGCTCGCGGCGCTCGTGTTCGCGACGCTGACCCTTGCGGTTGAGCGGTCACTGCGTATCGGGCGACGCGACGTCCCGCTCGTCATCGCCGCCGCGGCCGTGCTCTACGTCAACCAGATCGGGTTCGTGTACGCGCTCGACACCACGTCGGCGTCGGTCCTGGCGCTGATCCTCGGCGCGACGCCGATCTTCGCCGCCCTCGCCGGGCTCGCCCTCGGTACCGAGACGCTCCCGTCGCGCTTCTGGGCGGGGGCGATCCTGTCGTTCAGCGGCGTCGCGCTCGTTGCGCTCGGATCGGGCGGCGAGGTCACCGGCGACCTCGGCGGCGTGCTCCTCGGGGTCCTCACGGCGGCGACCTGGGCCGCCTACTCGATGCTGGTGACGCCGCTGATGCGGACGTACTCGGCGTCCCGCATCTCGAGCGTCGTGCTCGCGCTCGCCTGGATCCCGATCACGATCACCGGCGCCGCGCAGCTCCGCTCGCAGGACTGGGGGCTCGGGTGGGAGGTCTGGATGCTGTTCTTGTTCGCGACCCTGGGGCCGCTCGTCATGACGAACATCCTCTGGTTCCGCTCGCTCGACCGCATCGGGCCCGCCCGCGCGACCCTCGCCGCGAACCTGCAGCCGTTCCTCGCCGCCGCGATCGCGGTCGTGCTGCTCGGAGAGTCGCTCGACCCGGTCGAGCTCGTCGGCGGCGCCCTCATCGCCGCGGGGATCCTCGTCGCCCGTCGCCGCGGCACCGCCGCGGCCCCCGGCGAATAGCCTTCGCGCGTGTCGCCGCAGCGTCGGACAGCCCTTGCCTCGGTCGTCGCCGCGGCCGTCCTCATCGCCATCAAGCTCGTCACGGGCCTGGCGGCCGGCAGCCTCGGGCTCGTCGCCGACGCCGCACACTCGGGCACCGACCTCGTCGCTGCGCTGCTGACCTTCTTCGCGGTCGGCCTCGCGACGAAGCCGGCGGACGCCGGCCACCTCTACGGCCACGGGAAGGCCGAGCACCTCGCCGCGCTGGCCGAGGCCGGGTTCCTCGTGCTCGTGTCGATCGGCGTCGGCGCGCTCGCCATTGCCAGGATTCTCGGCTGGGTCGACGTCGAGGTCGAGCCCGCCTGGTGGGCCTTCGCCGCACTCGCGCTCGTCGTCGTGATCGACCTCTCGCGGACCGTCGTCTCGTACCGAACTGCGCAACGGCATGGAAGCGCCGCGCTCCTGTCGAACGCCGTCCACTTCGGCTCCGACCTCCTCTCGACGCTGGCCGTGATCGGAGGCCTCGTCGCCGCACGGGCAGGCTTCCCCGAGGGCGACTCGATCGCCGCGCTCTTCGTGGCCGGGCTCGTCGTCATCGCCGCGGCGCGGCTGATCCGCCGGAACGTCGACGTCCTCATGGACCGCGCGCCCGCGGATGCCGTGGCGGCCGCTCATGCGGCGATCGCCCGGCTCGACCCGCCGGTCGCCGTCCGGCGGCTCCGCCTCCGACAGGCCGGCGGCCGCACCTTCGCCGACGTCGTGATCGACGTCCCCCCGAGCGCCGCGGTCGGGCAGGGCCACGCGGCCGCGGACCGGGTGGAGGATGCCGTCCAGCGCGCGCTCCCCGGCAGCGACGTCGTCGTCCACGTCGAGCCGGCAGCGTCCGAGGCCGAGATCCGGGAACGCATCCGCGCGGCGGCGATGACCGAGTCGCACGTCCGCGAGCTGCACAACCTGACGCTCATCGACACCGGCGACGGCATCGAGGCGTCGCTCCACCTCAAGCTCCCCGGCGACCTTCCGCTCGCCCGGGCGCACGCGATCGCCGAGGAGGTCGAGGACGCGATCCATCGCGCCGCGCCGGAGGTGAGGGCCGTCCACACCCATCTCGAGCCGCTCACCGAGCCGGCCCCCGGCCGCGTCGTCAGCCACGACGCCGCCGAGATCGAGCGGGCCGTCGAATCGGTCACGGGCCGCAGTCCGCGCGGGCTCCGCACGCTCGTCACGAGACGACGGGCTCGTCGTCCTCGTGACCCTCGGGCTCGAGGGTGGTGTCTCGCTCGCGGACGCGCACGACGAGGCGACCGCCGTCTCGGAGCGCATCCGCGCCGCCCTGCCCGGCGTCGCGGACGTCGTCGTCCACACGGAGCCGTGATGGACGACGCCGACGCCGTCTAGGATCCTCGCCGCGTGAGGCTGTTCGACCGCGCCGTCGTCCGTGTCCTGCCCGCGATGCCGCGCTCCGTGGTACGGCGGGTCGCGGCCCAGTACATCGCCGGCTCGACGCTCGACGACGCGCGGCGGGTCGTTGCCTCCCTGAACGCGGAGGGAATGAAGGCGACCGTCGACGTCCTCGGCGAGGAGATCGCGCGGCCGGAGGAAGCGGAGGCGATCGCGCAGGCGTATCGCGACGCCCTGGCGGCGATCGCCGAGGACGGGCTCGAGGCGAACATCTCGATCAAGCTGACCGGCTTCGGGCTCAAGCTCGACGAGCGCCTGTGCCGCGCGCTCGTCTTCGGGCTCGTCGAGGACGCGGCCGCGCGCGGGATCTTCGTGCGGCTCGACATGGAGGACTCGAGCACGACCGACGCGACGCTCGATCTCTACCGCGACCTGCGCGCCGCCGGGCACGACCGCGTCGGCGTCGTCCTCCAGGCCGCCCTGCGCAGGACGCTCGACGACGTGACCGCGCTCGGCCCGCTCGAGCCGAGCGTCCGGCTCTGCAAGGGGATCTACGTCGAGCCCGAGGCGATCGCCTTCCAGGGGTTCGACGAGGTCAGGACGAGCTTCGTCTCGTGCCTCGACGCGCTCCTCGCGGCGGGCGCGCGCGTCGCCGTCGCGACCCACGACGAGTGGCTCATCGAGCAAACGCTCGCCCGTGTCCCGGGGCTCGCGGAGGGGCGCTACGAGATGCAGATGCTGCTCGGCGTCCGCGTCGACCGCGCACGGCAGCTCGTCGCGGACCGTCATCCGCTCCGGGTCTACGTCCCGTACGGCGAGCAGTGGTACGAGTACTCGCTCCGCCGGCTCCAGGAGAACCCGAAGGTCGCGGGCTACGTCGCGAAGGACGTCTTCGGCCGTCTCGTCCCAGGGCGGTTGCGGGCCCGCGCTACTCCCGCATGAAGCCCTGACGGGCGGCCGAGACGAGCGCGACGGCCTCGGGGAAGAGGACGCGCATCGCATCGCGGAGCTGCATGGCCTGCTCTTCGACGCTGCCGGTCGGCTGCACCTGCGCGAGTGCGGCCTGCGTCAGGTCGACGGCGGTCGAGAGCGTCAGCGTCGCGAACTGCTCCCGCTGCGCCTCCTTGACGCCCTCCGCCTGCTGCTCCGCGAACTCGCGCAGCCCCCGCATGATCTCCTCGGGGTCGCCGCCGAACGGGAAGAAGCCTCCGCCTTCCATCGCCATCCAGGGTAATCCATTCAGTCGAGCGGCCGGAGGTACGCGGCCTCGACGTCGCGCCAGAGCGCGTCCGCGACCTCGCCCGCCCCGCGGAGCACGTCCGTGAACGGCGACGGCGCCGTGGGGTCGAGCGCGCGCTCGAGCCGGCGAGCGGCACCGCCGATCGTGTCGAGCCGCTCCGGGGAGGCGACCTGCGGCGGCGCACCGAGCACGAGCTGCAGCCCCCGGGCCGCCTCCTCCGCCTCCGCGATCCCCTCCGGCGCCTCCGCGATGCGGAGCGCGACGAGCTGCGAGCGCAGCTCGTCGAGGTCGCCGGGGAACGCCGCCTCCTCGGCGACCTCGCAGAGCGCGGCGATCGAGACCGCGTCCCGCACGTCTCGCCGGTCGCCGATCGGCTCGGCCGCGTCGTCGAGCGCGAGCCAGGCGCGGTCGCCGTCGCCCGCCTCGAACGCGCAGACGTAGACACGGGCCCCGGGAACCGCTTCGGTCGCCAGGACACCGCTGAGCGTCCGCCCGTCGCCGTAGGCACCCGCCGCGGCCGCGATCCGCTCGAGGTCGGCCGTCAGGCTCACCGTGCCAGGATAGATCCCGATGTCGCAGCGACCTGCGCATGCGAAGATGCTGTTCGCGCCGCTCGGACCGACGTACGACCGGGTCGGCGCGGTCCTCTCGTTCGGCCAGGACCCGCGCTGGCGGCGGCTCCTCGTCGGCCTGCTTCCCCGGGACGGGGGGCAGGTGCTCGACGTGGCGACCGGCACGGGCCTCGTCGCCGACGCGCTCCTCCGGCACGGCTTTCGCGTCACCGGGCTCGACCAGAGCCCGGGGATGCTCGCCCGCGCGCGCGAGCGCTTCGGCGACCGGGTGGAGCTCGTGGAGGCGAGCGCGGACGCCCTGCCCTTCCCCGACGCGTCGTTCGACCACCTCACGTTCACGTACCTCCTGCGCTACGTGGACGATCCCGGGTCGACCCTCGTCGAGCTCGCGCGCGTCGTGCGGCCCGGCGGCACGGTCGCGATGCTCGAGTTCGGGCTCCCGCACGGCGTCTGGCGGCCGCCCTGGAACCTCTGGGTCGACGTCGGGCTGCCGCTCGCCGGGCGGCTCGTCTCGCCGGGCTGGCACGAGGTTGGCCGGTTTCTCGGCCCGTCGATCCGCGGATTCCACGAGCGCCACCCGGAGCCGGAGCTCCTCGGGCTCTGGCGCGCCGCGGGGATCGAGGACGTCCGGGCGCGCCATCCGAGCCTCGGCGGCGGGTTGCTCGTCTGGGGGCGACGTGGCCCGGGCTAGCGACTCGGCGCCGGCCTTCTACGCGCTCGAGCCCGGGGGCTGGCGCGACTACGTGACGCTCCTGCACCTCCCCTACACGGCGTGGCACCTCGCCTACGTCGTCGTCGGCGGCTGCCTCGCGGCGAGCGTGGCCTGGGGCCGCCTCGGGCTGACGGTGGTCGCGTTCGCGCTTGCGATGGGCATCGGCGCGCACGCGCTGGACGAGCTCAATGGCCGTCCGCTCCGCACGCGGATCCCGTCGCGGTTGCTGATCGCGCTCGCCGTCACGTCGGTCGCCATCGCCTCCGCGATCGGTCTCGCCGTCGCGCTCGAGACGACCCTCTGGATCGTTCCACTCGTCGCCGTCGGCGCCTTTCTCGTCCCCGCCTACAACCTCGAGCTGCTCGGCGGGCGCCTCCACACCGACCTCGGGTTCGCCCTGGCGTGGGGCGCGTTCCCGGTCGTCACCGCGTTCGTCGCACAGACCGCGACGATCCGTGTCGAGGCGGTGCTCGCCGCGGCGTGGGCGACGCTGTTGTCGCTCGCCCAGCGGCGGCTCTCCACCCAGGCGCGACGGATCCGGCGGGAGGTGGCCGGGGGCGAGCTGACGCTCGCCGACGGCCGCAAGGTGACACTCGACGAGGGCGGCCTCGTCATGGCGCCCGAGGCGGCGCTCAAGCTGCTCGCCGCCGCGACGGTGGCGATCGCAGCGACGCTCCTCGCGATCCGGCTCTAGGAGGGGCTTAGTCCTCGGCGACGGCCGGAACGACCGCGGGCCGGGGCACACGCCGTGCCCAGCGCGCGAGCGCCGGCAGCGCCAGGACGACCCCGCCGAGCCCGCCGACGACGACGGCCGTCGTCGCCTCTGCGGCCGCGAAGGCCATGCCGGCCGAGACCGCCACGCCGCCCGCGACGCCGTGCGCCGTGAACGCGAAGGCGACCGCGCCGCCCGCCATCCCGGCGCCGCCCGGGCTCACCGGGAGGATCGCGGCGAGCTCCATCGCCGCGACGGCGAGGAGCCCTGCCGCAAGCGGGCGGTCGACGCCGAAGGCCATCGCGAACGCGGCCGCGCCCGCGACCCGCGCGCCGAGCGAGGCGCCGACGCAGAGCATCACGGAGCCCGCCGCACGCGGCTGCGCGTAGAGCGCGCGGAACGCGTCGAGCACGTGCAGGGCACGCGCGCGGTGGCGGGTTCGCAGCGCGACGAGCGCGACCAGGATGCCGACGCATCCCACCCCGGCGAGCACGAAGGCGGGCCAGGTCGGCAGCAGGCCGGTCGTCGAGGCGATCGCGACCAGCACACCCATCCAGAGCGACCGCGCGATCCCGGCGACCGCCGCTGCGCCGCCCGTCGTCCAGACCGCGCCTTCACGGTGGACGAGGCGCGAGAAGAGCCCGATCCGCAGGACGCCGCCGATGCGCGTCGGGAGGACGGCGTTGGCGAGCGACCCGATCCCGTACCGCGCAATCGCGTCGACGGGGCCGCACGAGACGCCGCAGGCCTGGAGCACGGCGCGCCACGCGAGGGCGCTGCCGGCGATCGACGCGGCCATCAGCACGCCGGTGACTTGCGAGCCACCGCCCATCCGCCTCGGCGATCCCGACGAGGCCGTCGCGGAGGCCGTTCCGTAGCCCCGCCGCGAACGCCTCCTCCGGGAGGAGCAGGAGCACGGCGAAGAGCCCCACGATCGGGAGCATCATGGCTGCGACGTGACGGATACGGATGCGCGACCCCAAAAAGATCCTCCCCCTCTACTACGACGGCCCTACCGTATATGTGTTAGTAGCAGCCGGCAGGCTCGGGGCAACTACCATCCTGGCTAGTGTCCGTCTGGATCCTCGGCGGGTGTCTCGTCGTCGCCGTGCTCGCCGCGGTCGCGCTCTGGGTCGCCTTCCGACGCGCACGGGCGGCTGCCGCGGTGTCCGACCAGCTCGTCGACGACGCCCGCCGCGCCATCCGCGAGGCCGTCGCCGTGGAGACGGCAGCGCACAACGAGGAGATTCGCCGTGTCCTCGCGCGCGAGCGCGCGGAGACGGCGTCGCTCCTCGCGGCGGAGGAGCGCCGGCTCGCCGAGGAGCGGCGGATCGCCTTCGAGGTGCGCGAGCGCGACACCGCCGAGCGCCTCTCCGGAGAGCTCGCCCGGGGGGAGCGCCGCCTCGAGGAGCGGCTCCGCGGCTTCTCGGAGGACCTCGAGCGCGCGCAGCGCCACCTCGAGGAGCAGCTCGCACGCCTCCAGCAGCGAAACCAGCAGGCAATCGCCGACGTCGAGGCGCGGCTCGAGGCCGAGGCCTCCGAGCTCGGCTCGACTGCCGACGAGCAGAAGAAGACCGTGCTCCGCCTTCGCGAGGAGCTCGAGCGCGCCGCCGGCCAGGCCGTCACGGAGGCCCTCGACGAGCTCGAGGCGCAGACGCTCGACCGGCGTCGCGCGATCGAGGAGATCACCGAGCGACTCCGCGCCCGGGAGGCCGCGGTCGCCGACTCGATCGAGAAGGCCGAGTCGGACGTCCGCGCACGGCTCGACGTGGCCCTCGTCGAGTGGGAGCGGCGCCAGAGCGACCGGCTCGAGCGCGTGACCGAGCGTGAGGTGGAGCACCACGTGCAGCTCGCGATGCTCGCGCTCGACGAGCGGCTCCGTGAGGCACGGGAGGAGGCGGCGACGCGCCTCAAGCGCGAGCTCGACCGCGCGGTCGAGATCCTCGCCCGCGAGGAGCTCGCCCAGCGCCTCGACGCCGGCTAGTCGGCGGCTGCACTGGTGTTGCGACCGCGAAGCGGGCGCCTTCAGGGGTGTGCCCGCCGTAGGCGGGGATCCCCCGCGGCGGGTCCGCTTCTGCGGAATCCGCCCTGCGGGACAAACTTTTCTGCGGCAGGGATCGTCAGAGCCAGAACGAATCACCCGAGCAACGATGGCCGAGGCGACCGAGACAACACCACTGTGGCGCGAGGACGAGCAGTCCAAGGTGGAGAGCTGGCGGCTGCACGTGCTCATCGAGGCAGGTTTCCCCCTGCCGCTCGCCGAGCGTCTCGCCGCGAGCGAAGCCGACCTGCACACCTGCGTCGAGCTCGTCGGCCAGGGCTGCGACCCGATCGTCGCGGCCGAGATTCTTCTCTAGTCCCGCAAGGCGGATTCCGCAGAAGCGGAACCCACCGCGGGGATCCCCGCCCTCCGGGCGGGGCACACCCCTAAAGGCGTCCGCTGTCGCGGCCGCACACCCTCCCTAGTCCCGCAAGGCGGATTCCGCAGAAGCGGAACCCACCGCGGGGATCCCCGCCCTCCGGGCGGGCACACCCCTAAAGGCGTCCGCTGTCGCGGCCGCACACCCTCCCTAGTCCCGCAAGGCGGATTCCGCAGAAGCGGAACCCACCGCGGGGATCCGCCCTCCGGGCGGCACACCCCTAAAGGCGTCCGCTGTCGCGGCCGCACACCCTCATCTTCCCCGACCGATCCCTGTTCGGGTGGACCTGGGCCTTGCTGACATACGCTCTGCGCCATGGAGCAGCTCGCGCTCGGTGAGCGCCGCGTCTACCCCGTCGGCGCCTTCAACCGCAGGCTCGCCGGGTATCTCGCGCGGGTGCGCGACGTCTGGGTGGAGGGCGAGGTCTCGGAGCTCAGGCGGAGCCCTGCGTGGGCGACCGTCTTCCTCACGCTGAAGGACCCCGAGACCGGGGCGAGCCTGCCGGCCACGATGGCACGGCGGAGCTTCGACGCCCTGACACCGACACCCGCCGAGGGCGAGCGCGTCCAGGCGATGGGACGGCTGCAGCTCTACGAGGTGCGGGGCGAGCTGAGCTTCCGCATCACGGCCGTCGAGCGCGTCGGCGCAGGCGATCACGCGCAGGCGCTCGAGCGCCTGCGACGCACGCTCGCGGAGGAGGGACTCTTCGCAGCCGAGCGCAAGCGCCGCCTGCCGCGCTTCCCACGCGCCGTCGGGCTCCTCACGGGCGTCGAGGCCGCGGCCCGCGGCGACGTCGTCGCCGCGATCACCACGCGCTACCCGGCCGTCCGCATCGTCGTCGCCGAGACGCGCGTGCAGGGCCCCGCCGCACCGGTCTCCATCGTGCGGACGCTGTCGTCGCTCGCCGCGTGCGAGGGCGTCGACGTGATCATCCTCGCGCGAGGAGGAGGGAGCTTCGAGGACCTCCTGCCCTTCAGCGACGAGCGCGTCGTCCGGGCGGTCGCGGCGTGCCCGGTGCCGATCGTCTCTGCGGTCGGTCACGAGCAAGACGAGCCGCTCTGCGATCTCGCCGCGGACGTCCGCGCCGCGACGCCGACCGCGGCCGCGCGCCTCGTCGTGCCGGACCTCGACGAGCTCCGCGCGGGGCTCGAGCGCTCCCGCCAGCGCATCGGCGCCGCTGGGGGCCGCGTGCTCGAGCGCGACCGCGCCCGGCTCGAGCGAAGCCGACGAGCGGCTCGTCGTCGCGCCCGGACTGCTCGTCGAGCGCCGCCGTGCCGGCCTCGACCGGGCCGGGGTGAGGCTCCAGGCGCTCTCGCCGCGCGCGACCCTCGCCCGCGGCTACGCGATCGTGCGCGCCGGGGGAGCCGCCGTCCGGGACGCCCGGGCCGTCGGAGTCGGTGGGGCGATCGACGTCGAGCTCGCCTCCGGCGGGCTCGGCGCGCGCGTCGAGGAGGTGCGCCCGTGAGCGAGCCGAGCTTCGAGGAGCTCCAGCGCGAGCTGGACGAGCTCGTCGCGCGCCTCGAGCGCGGCGACGTCCCGCTCGACGAGGCGCTGGCGCTCTGGGAGCGCGGTCAGGAGCTCCACCGCGCCTGCGCGGAGAGGCTCGACCGGGCCGAGCTCCGTATCGAGGAGCTCCGGCTCGGAGAGCGCAACCTCGAGGGTGACAGCACCGCGCCGGACGGGTAAGGTCGCACGCTATGGCACAGCCGAGCGCAGAACTGATCCGGGGGATTGCGATCTTCGCGGACCTCGACGACGCGTCCGTCAAGCAGCTGGCGAGCGACTTCATCGAGCGCGAGTTCGATGCCGGCCAGCCGATCGCAACCGAGGGCGAAGGCGGCCTGAACTTCTTCGTCGTCGAGAGCGGGACCGCCGACGTCTCCGTCGGCGGCTCGAGCGTCGCGACGCTCGGCCCGGGCGCCTCGTTCGGGGAGATCGCGCTCGTGGACAAGTCCGCGCGGTCGGCCACCGTGACGGCGACCACGCCCCTGCGGGCGTACGCGCTGCCGGTATGGAGCTTCCGGAGCTTCGCGGAGTCGCGCCCGTCCGTGACCTGGAAGCTGCTCGAGCTGCTCGCCGAGCGCCTGCGCGCCGCAGAGCACCGGTAACCCGACGCGGTGGACGCCGCGTCCGACGCCGAGCTGGTCGCCCGCTGTCGGGCCGGTGACGAGACGGCGTGGCACGCGCTCGTCGACCGGTACGCGCGGTACGTCTACGCCATCGCGACGCGCGTCTACCGCCTCGGCCCCGAGGACGCCGAGGACGTGTTCCAGGAGGTGTTCGCGCGCGTCTTCGAGCGGCTCGACACGCTGCGCGACGGCGACGCGCTCCGGCCGTGGATCGCGCAGACGACGCGCAACTGCGCCGTCGACACGCTTCGGCGCGCCGGCCGGGAGACGGTGGTCGACTCGGTACCCGAGGACATCGACGAGGGCCTCGAGCGGCTGGACGAGGCTCTGACGGTCCACGCCGCGCTCGACACCCTCTCGCCGGACTGCCGCGAGATCCTCGACCGCTTCTTCTGCCGGGACGAGAGCTACCGCACGATCTCCGCCGAGCTCGAGCTGCCGTCGGGCACCATCGCGAGCCGGATCGCCCGGTGCCTCACGCGACTACGCGACGTTCTCGAGCCGGGAAGAAAACAGCCACCTCCTCCGTCGGGTGAGAAGGTGGGAGAACGACGATGACCCCCGAGGAGCACATCGCACAGGCACTGCGCGCCCTTCCCGCGCCCCCAGTGGGCTGGGTGGAGGCCGCGAAGGAGCTGCCCGTCGCTCGACGCGAGCTCGAGACGATCTTCGAGCGGATCGAGCGCGACGAGCGGTTCCGTGAGGCCGCGATTGCCGACCTCGAGGCGATGCTCCGCGCCGAAGGCGTCGAGCCGACGCCCGTCGTCGTCGCCCACCTGCGCCGCCGCCTCGCGACGTGAGCCTCGCCGAGACCGGCGTCTCGCTCTCGAGCCTCCCGGCGGGCAGGCTCCACGACGTCCTGGCGGAGGCGGGGACCGGGCCGGCCGGCGGGTCGGCAGCGGCACTGGCGACGTCGATGGCCTCGGGGCTCGTCCGCCTCGTGGCGCGCGTCTCGCACGAGTGGGAGGAGGCGCCGGGGATCGCGGCCCAGGCCGCCGCGCTCGGCGATCGCTCGCTCGCGCTCGCGGACGAGGATCACCTCGCCTACGCCCACGCCGTCGAGCAGCTTCGCGCCCCCGACCGCGACGCGGCGCTTGGCCGTGCGCTTCGTCGCGCTGCGGAGGTGCCGCTCAGGATCTCCGAGACGGCGGCCGACGTCGCCGCCCTCGCGGCCCTGGCGGCGCGCGACGGCGCCGAAAAGGTTCGCGGCGACGCGTGGGCCGCCGCGACCCTGGCCGAAGCAGCGAGCGTCGCCGCGGCCCGCCTCGTGCACGTGAACCTCGCCACGCGCCCGGACGACGAGCTCTGCGCGCGCGCGGACGCCGCGGCGGAGGCGGCGGCGACCGCGCGGGACGTCGCGTTGTCCCAGACATGAGCTCCCGCCCGCTGCCGGCCTGGAGCCTGCCGTCCGGCGAGCCGCCGCCGGTGGCGGTGCCCGACGCCTGGCGCGAGGCCGTCACGCGCGAGTGGGCGATCGGGGGGTCGAGCGGCGACGTGGACGTCTGCATCGTCGACTCCGGCATCGAGCCCGACCACCCGCTCGTCGGGCCGGTCGTCAGCTCGGTGGCCGTCGTCCGCGACGGCGACGACATCTCGATCGTCGAGGACGACGCCGGCGACGTCTGCGGGCACGGGACCGCGTGCGCGGGGATCGTCCGCTCGATCGCCCCGGGCTGCCGGCTGCACAGCGTGCGCGTGCTCGGGGCGGGTGCGACGGGTGCGGGCGATCTCATCCTCGCCGGCCTGCGCCACGCGATCGGGGCCGGGCACCGGGTCATCAACCTCAGCCTCTCGACGACCAAGCGCCGCTTTGCCGAGGCGCTCCACGAGCTCGCCGATCTCGCGTACTTCAACCGGACGGTCATCGTCGCCTCGGCGCACAACATGCCCGTCGACAGCTACCCGTGGCGCTTCTCGTCGGTCATCTCGGTCGGCAGCCACGAGGAAAGCGATCCGCTCGCCTGGTACGCGAACCCGAGCCCACCCGTCGAGCTCTTCGCGCGCGGCGTCGACGTCGACGTCGCGTGGTCGGGAGGCGGCACGCTGCGCTGCACCGGAAACAGCTTCGCGGCGCCGCACATCGCGGGCGTGACGGCGCTCGTTCTCGCGAAGCACCCGGAGCTGACGCCCTTCCAGCTCAAGAGCGTGCTCCACCTCACCGCGTCCAACACGCAGGAGGCACCGTGACCGACGGTCTCGATGCCCACAGAGCGGCCGCCGCCGGGATGATGGGCGGCGACGAGGGCACCTACCGGGCGCTCCTGCAATCGATCGTCGACGTCGCGCGCACGATCTTCGGCGCGCAGGCGGCGTCGGTCTTCCTCTACGACGAGGAAGCAGACGAGCTCGTCTTCGAGGCCGTGTCGGGCCAGGGCGGGGACACGCTGGTGGGGGCGCGCTTCCCGTCCAGCACGGGGATCGCCGGGTTCGCCCTCGTGACGCGCCAGCCGCTCGTCGTGGACGATCTCCAGAACGACCCGCGCTTCTCGCGCGAGCGCGCCGCCTCGACGGGATTCGTGCCGACCAGCATCGTCGCGGCGCCGCTGCTCCACGACGAGCGAGCGCTCGGCGTGCTCTCCGTGCTCGACCGCGACCCCGATCGGCCCTTCGGCGTCGCGGAGCTCGATCTCCTCTCGCGGTTCTCGACCCAGGCGGCGATCGGGCTCGACCTGCTCCTGCGCGCGCGCCGCGCGCGCGCCGCGCTCGGCGAGGACGGCAGAGGGGCGCTCGTCGCGCGAATCGCCTCACTCCTCGACGATGCGGACGACGACGCCGGTACAGCGCTCCTCGAGGCGATCGTGCGCGTCCTGTCGACACGCCGCTCCTAGAAACGGAAACGGCGCCGAGGCGCCGTTTCCGAACCGCGCCGGCCCCCCGCGGGAGGGTCGGCCAACGACTGCCGCCCTAGATCCCCTGGACCTACTCGAGCTCGTTACCCGTGGGCTGAAGCTTGTGTGCCTCGAAGTCGTCGTCCCCGGCCTCGCCCTCGACGCGCTCGGGGTCGTTACCCGTGGGCTGAAGCTTCTCGAGCTCGTTACCCGTGGGCTCGAAGCTTGTGCGCCTCGAACTCCTCGTCCTTCCCTTCCACGTTCTCGTCGTCCGACACGGTGCTGCTCCTTTCGACGCGGTACGAGGTTCGTCTCACCCACACGACGTGCGGGAGAGATGAAATCTTCCCGCATTTCTGATGTCGTTTGCAACGTCGATGGCGGCGTCGGAGCAACGGGGGGCCGAGTGGCGTGCGCGCGCTTCCTTCCGGGCGCTCGGAGCGGTGCTTTCGAGCCCGAGCGCTCCGACGCCTTCAACTGGCCTGGCTCGGCTCGATTCTCGGCGGCTGGGCGTACATGGTCGCGCTCGGCGTGTACGCGTACGAGCAGGGAGGCGCGAGCGCGGTCGGGCTCGTCGGCCTGATCCGTCTCCTTCCCGGCCGCGATCGTCTCGCCGTTCACGGCCACGCTCGCCGATCGCTTCTCGCGCGTCTCCGTGATGGTCGCGAGCGATCTCGTCCGCTTCGGCCTGATGGTGGCGGCGGCCATCGTGATCGCCGACCGACGGGCCGGCGCCGGTCGTCTACGTGATCGTCGCCCTCACGACCATCGCCGGCACCGTGTTCGGGCCGGCGCAGTCAGCTCTCCTCCCCTCACTCGTCTCCTCGCCCGCCGAACTGACCGCGGCGAACGTCGCCTCCAGCACGCTGGAGAGCGTCGGCACGTTCCTCGGGCCGGCCCTCGGGGGTGCACTCCTCGCGGTGAGCGACACGGCGGTCGTGTTCGCCGCGAACGGCGCTGACGTTCCTGTGGTCGGCGTTCCTCGTCATCGGCCTGCGCGGCGCGGATCAGCCGCGCGAGGCCTCGTCCCGCGAGGTCGGTGCATCAGGACGCTTCGCCGAGCATGCTCGCCGGCATCTCGACGATCGCGACCGAGCCGAACCTCCGCGTGCTCGTCGGGTCTGTACGCCGCACAGACGCTCGTCGCCGGCGCGCTGAACGTGCTCGTCGTCGTTACCGCCTTCGAGCTGCTCGACCTCGACGAGGCGGGCGTCGGCCTGCTCTACGCCGCGGTCGGCGTCGGTGGATTGGTGGGCGGGTTCGTCGCTCTCGTCCTCTCTCCGAGCGGCCGCCTCGCTCGCGATTTCGCGCTTGGGCTCGCATTGTTCGGCCTCCCTCTGCTGGTGGTCGGAGGCTTCCCGATCGCAGTCGTCGCCGTCGTCGCGCTTGGCGTGCTCGGGATCGGGAACTCGATCGTCGACGTCAACGCGCTCACGATCATGCAGCGCGCGGTGCCCGACGCCGTCCTCGGCCGCGCGCTCGGCGCGCTCGAAGGGCTGCTCCTCGCGACGCTCGGGCTCGGCGCGCTCGTGGCGCCAGTCCTAATCGACCTCGTCGGGCCGGAGGCCGCGCTGGTCGTCACCGGCGCGGTGCTGCCGGTCCTGGCGCTCCTGACGCGCCCCCGACTCCGCGCGATCGACCGGATGTCGAGCGCGCCCGAGGCGACCGGGTTGCTGCGCGGCGTGCCCTTGCTCGCGGCACTGCCCGAGCCGGTGGTGGAGCGGCTCGCGCGCGAGGCGACCCCGGTCGAGTTCCAGGCCGGCATCCCCATCGTGCGCGAGGGGGAGCCCGGAGACCGCTTCTACGTCGTCCGCGTCGGGTCAGGTGTCGATCCTCGGACGGACGTTCGGCCCGGGTGAGGCGTTCGGTGAGATCGCGCTCCTCCGCGACGTCCCGCGGACGGCGACCGCGGTGGCGGTCACCGACGTGGAGCTCGTCGCGCTCGAGCGGGATCCGTTCGTCGCCGCCGTCACGGGCCATGCGCCGAGCGCGGCGGCGGCGGACACGGTGATCGCGGCGCGGCTCGGGTCGCTCAGCGCCGGGACTGGCCGCGTGTGACGAGCTGGCGCTCGCCGTCCGTCGCGTAGTCCTCGTCCGACTCCTCGTCGACCTCGTCGAGAACGTCCTCCGCGGATGTCTCCTCCTGCTCCTCCATCCGCTTGAGGGCGGCGAACGAGAGCCCCTCGCGGGCGAGCATCACGAGCCCGACGCCGACGCCGACGGACATCTCGATCGCCTGCAGCACGAGGCCGTAGGCGAAGCCCGTGCCGTACGCGACGCCGTACTGGACGAGCGGCAGCGCGACGGCCGCCTGCAGCAGGCCGACGTTCCCCGGCCAGAGCGGGAACACCGTCGCGATGTTCATCAGGAGAAGGACGAGCGCCGCCGCCGGGAGCGGCACGTCGAGGTCGAACGCCTCGGTCACCGCCCAGACGGCGAGGAGCTGGAGCACCCACCCGAGCGTCTGCAGCAGAATCGCGGCGAACGCGGCCCCCGGCGTGCGGAGCACGGCGAGCCCCTGACGAGCCATCGCGAGGAGGCGACTGGGCGTCCGCGGGCCCTGCGGGACGCCGGCGTGCGCGCGGCGCGCCATGATCATCGCCACGGTGAGCAGCGCCAGCCCGACCATCCCGACGATCACGACGCCGGTCACGGCCCAGTGCGGCAGCTTCGCCGTCGCGAGGACGTACGCGACGAGCAGCGCGATCGGGAACAGGTCGAACAGCCGGTGGGAGAACACCGTCCCGAGGAGGGTCGCGCTCGTACCGGGGCGTCCGGGCAGGTGCCGGCGCAGCACGGCGACCCGGGCCAGCTCGCCCGCTCGCGCGGGGAGGACGGCGTTGCCCAGCAGACCGACGCCGAAGGCGGAGAACACCTGTGGGAAGGTCGGACGCGGCGGGGGCAGCGCCTGGTGGATCGTCACGTTCCACGAGAGGGTGCGGGCGAGGACGGAGAGGAGGTTGAGGATGACGCCGACGACGACCCACCGCCAGCTGACGAAGTCGAACGCGTGGTAGACGGTGTCCCACTCGGGTCCGCGCCACCAGAGGAGGAGGATCGCGAGGACGAGCGACGCGAGGACGAAGAGCCCGCGCGCCCAGGGGTTCCGCGCGAGCGCCTCCAGCCTCCTCATGCGGCCGCCCTCACGCTCGGGGCCCCGACGACGCGCTCGTAGATCCCCTCGAGCCGCGCTGCGATGTCCGGCCACCCGTATCGCTCTCGGGCGAGGAGTCGCGCCGCCTCGCCCATCGCGACCCGCCGCGGCTCGTCCGCGAGGAGGGCCTCGACGGCCGCCACGAGCGCGGCGGGGTCGCCGGGCGCCACGGGGACGGCGGTCCCGGGTGTCACGACCTCCTGGTAACCCTCGATGTCGGATGCCACGACGGGGGTCGCGCACGCGAACGCGCGCGTGAGGACCATCCCGAAGCTCTCGCCGCCGAGCGGACGGCGCGACGAGCGCCTTCGTCGAGCGCAGGAGGTCGGTCAGCTCGGCCTGGCTGAGGAAGCCGACGACGTCGATGCCCTCGTCCGATACGCCGATCCGCGTCAGGAGCAGCCGGACGGCGAGCGGGTCCGCGCCGGCGACGACGAGGCGCGCCCCGGTGCGGCGCCGGATCTCGGGCCACGCGCGCAGGAGGACGTGGAGGCCCTTTCGCGGCTCGTGCCGTCCGGCGAACACCACCGTGTGCTCGCGTCCGGCCGGATCGGCCTGCTCGGGGACGAGAACGCCGTTCGGGACGATCTCCCAGTCGCCGCCGAGCCAGCGCGACGCGGACGCGCGCGCACGCTCGGAGACGGCGATGCGCCAATCGATTCGGTCCATGAGGAACCCCCAGGCCGGCATGCCGAAGCGCATCCAGCCGAGATCGCCCGAGGCGTGGAAGGTCGCGACCATGGGCGTCGTCGAGAGCGCGAGGACAGCAACGCAGATCGCCGGGGTCATGGGCTCGTGGAGGTGGAGCACGTCGAACCGCTCTCGCTCGAGCACGCGCCGGATCCGGAAGACGGAGCGCGGGCTCAGGACGATGTTCGGCAACGACCCGTTCGCAGGGACGATCACCGACCGTCCGACGGGGATCACGTTCGCGGGCGGATCCCCGTGACGACCGACGCGCGGGTGGAGCGCCCGCGTGAACTGCCCGGGCGGATCGTTGCCCATCACCAGGCGCACCTCATGGCCCCGCGCCTCGAGAGCGGCGGCCTGGAGCTCGGCGTGCTCCACGACCGCGCCCCAGAATGACCACGAGAACGGCACGACGATGCCGATCTTCACGCCGGGAGCCTAACGAGCGGGAGGCCGCCCGACCGTTCGGGTAGCACCACCCGGTCGGAGCCGCTACTCGGTGATGCCCGGCTGCACGCGCTCCCAGGCGGCCGCGAGCTCGTCCAGCTCGACGTCGTCGAAGTGCGCGAGGAAGCGGGCGCGGACGCCCTCGAGGAGCGTGGGGCGCGCCTCCATCAGGCGCGCCAGGCCGCGATCCGTGAGCTGCGCGTAGAGGACCCGTCGGTCGTCGGCGCACCGGTGCCGGGCGACGTGGCCGGCGCGCTCGAGCCGGTCGACGAGACGGGTCACACCGCTCTGGCTGAGGAGCACCTCGGAGGCGAGGTCGCTCATCCGCAGGCGGTTGTCGGGCGCGATAAAGAGGTGGAAGAGCACCTCGTAGTGCGTCAGCGGCAGCCCGTGCGACTCCTCGAGCTCGCGGTCGAGCTCGCGGACCAGCGCCGCATGCAGACGGAGAAACCCTTTCCATGCCGCGAGCTCTCTGTCGTTGAGCTGTTTGACCTCAGATACTTGCATCTTCAAATATAATTGATTGCACGCACAAGCTTATCAGGAGTCAACACAGATGACAGTATCCACATACGGCAGGCTGGAGGGTGCGACGCCGGCAGAAGAGGGGACGATGAGGCTCGAGGGGATCCACCACGTGACGTGCATCACCGGCAACGCGCCGGTCAATGTCGAGTTCTACGCGGGCGTCCTCGGCCTGCGCCTCGTGAAGAAGACCGTAAACCAGGACGACCCGACGGTCTACCACCTCTTCTACGCGGACGAGGAGGGAAGCGCGGGTGCCGACATCACGTTCTTCGAGTACCCGGGCGCACGCCGCGGCCGCGCGGGCGCCGGGATGGTGCACACCGTGAGCTTTCGGGTCGCCTCCGAGGACGCGCTCGCGTTCTGGGAGGAGCGACTCGTCTCGGCGGGCGCGTTCCCGCAGCGGTCGCCGGGCAGGCTCCGGTTCGAGGACCCGGAGGGGCTCGGCCTCGAGCTCGTCGTCTCGAACACGACGGACAGGCCGCTCGTCGCCGTTCATCCGGAGATCCCGGCGGAGGCTCGCGATCCAGGGCTTCGACGGCGTTCGGGCCTTCGCGAGCGATCCCGAGCGCAGCCGCGAGCTCCTCGAAGGCGTCCTCCGCTTCGAGTCCGACCGGTGCGGCGTCCTGGGAGGTCCGCGGCGCCGAGCGCGGTGGCTACTTCGCATACGACGCACCGCCCGCCTCCGGGCCGGGCGTGCCCGGCGCCGGGACGGTCCACCACGTCGCATGGGCGTCGACGATGGAGGATCACGAGCACTGGCAGCGCCTCGTGACGGAGGCAGGCGCGCACGCCACACCGGTGATCGACCGCTTCTGGTTCCGCTCGATCTACTTCCGGGAGCCGAGCGGCGTGCTCTTCGAGATCGCGACGCTCGGCCCGGGCTTCGGCATCGACGAGGATCCCGAGCACCTCGGCGAGTCGCTCATCCTGCCGCCGGCGTTCGAGCACCTCCGCCCGCAGGTCGAGCGCGCCCTCACGCCGCTTCCGGACCCGCGCGCCGCATGGGCTCGATGACGTCGGTCGCACCGCTCGAGGCGCGCTGGCGACCCGCCGAGTCGCAGGGAGACGATCCCCGTTCGGAGCGCGTTGCCGGCGCACTCGTGCTGCTCCACGGCCGCGGGGCCGACGAGCACGACCTCTACCCCCTGCTCGACCTGCTCGATCCCGAGCGGCGGCTCCTCGGCGTGACCCCGCGCGGGCCGCTCGAGCTGCCGCCCGGCGGGCGCCACTGGTACGCGCTGGGCGGGATCCCGACGCCGGACCCCGAGACGTTCTTCGCCACCGCGCCACGGCTCGCGGCCTTCCTCGACGCGCTCCCCGTGCCTGCGAACCGACTCGTCCTCGGCGGCTTCTCCCAGGGCACGGTGATGAGCTGGGCGATGGCCCTCGGCCCGGACCGGCCGCGACCTGCAGGGCTCGTCGCGCTCTCGGGCTTCCTCCCGCGCGTCGACGGGTTCCCGCTCGACCCGGAGCGGCTCGCCGGCGTGCCCGTCGCCGTCGCGCACGGGAGCCTCGACCCGGTGATCCCCGCCCGCTTCGGCGCCGAGGCGGCCGAGACGCTCGCCGCAGCCGGCGCCGACGTCGTCCACCTCGAGTCGCCGGTGCCCCACATGATCGACCCCGCCTGGCTCGACCCGCTGCGCGACCTTGTCTCGCGAAGCGTGATTCCGCGATAGCGGAATCACGCCGCTGATCCCCGCCTCCGGCGGGGCACATCCCTGAAGGCGGCCACATGCGTGGCCGCAACAACCTCGGCAACGCCAGACGCTCGTTCACCGCCGTGAGCCGTTGCCCCGCTCGGCACGACGACGCCCTGGCCGGGCCGGAGGCTCTGCCTCGGCATACTCCGCGGATGCTGCTTCCCGACGTCGGGCTCGCCGAGCTCCACACGCATCTCGGCGGCTCGGTCGCCTCGGACATCATGTGGAGCCTCGCCCACGAGCAGGGGATCGCCTTGCCCGTGAAGGACTACTGGGAGTTCGACGCGCTCGTCACCGTGTCGGACCCCCGCGGCGTCGAGAACCTCGACGCGCTCGACGCGATCTACCACTGGACGGAGCTGATCCAGTCGTCGCCGCTCGCGGTCGAGCGGTCGGTCCACGCGGCGATCGGAGGCGCGTACCGCTCGCAGCGGATCACGACGCTCGAGCTGCGGTTCAACCCCATGAAGCGGAACCGCGGCGGCGAGCGCGACCTCGACCACATCATCCTCGCCGCGATCCGGGGCGTCGATCTGGCGAAGCTCGAGTACCCGCAGGTCAGCGCAGGCCTGATCCTGATGATGGACCGCACGTTCGACCGCCGGCAGAACGAGATCATCGTCGAGAAGGCCGTGCGCTGGGCGAGCCGCGGCGTCGTCGGCGTCGACATCGCCGGGCCGCGGCCCGGCGGGCGGCGCTACGACTACAGCGCGCTCGCGCCGATGGTCGAGACCGCCCGCGAGGCCGGCCTCGGCGTGACGATCCACGTCGGCGAGGAGGGACCGACCGGCGTCGAGGAGATCGGCGAGGTCGTCGAGTCGCTCCGTCCCGAGCGGATCGGCCATGGGATCCTCGCCGCCCGCGACCCCGAGCTCATGGGGCTCCTCCGCGATGCGAGCGTGACGCTGGAGATCTGCCCGACGTCGAACCTGCTCACCCGCGCGCTGCGTGACGAGGACGCCGTGCGCGAGACCTTCCGCCGCTTCGTCGAGAACGGCGTCGCGTTCACGATCGCGACGGACGGCCCGGAGATGATGCGGACGCACCTGCGCGACGAGTTCGCGCTGCTGCACCGGATCGGGGCGCTCGACGAGGCCGAGATCGCCGAGGCGAACGAGCGCGGCCACCGCGCCGCGTTCGTCGACCGGCGCGCCCTCTAGGCCGCAGCCGGCCCCGAGTCGGGCTCGGAGTCGGTGGCGTCGCCCGCCGCTTCGCGCCCCTGGCCGGGCTCACCGTCGAGGTGGAGCCGTTCGAGGAGCTCCCCCGCCTCCTCGTCCGCCTTCTCGACGGCGTCGTAGTAGCGGCCTCCCGTGGCGTCGTCGATCCTGTCCTCGGCCTGGTGCACCGCGTCGAGCGCCGCATAGTCGACGTCGTTCATCGCGTCCTCGGCGCGGCCGAAGAGCCTCCGGATGGAATCGAGCAGCCCCATCGTTGGAGCAATCATGACGGCGATCCGCGACCGCTGCCCGCAGAGGGCGCCCCGGAACGGGCGCTCGTGGTGAGGCGCGACCGGATTCGCCTCTGGACGGCGCTCTGGATCGTCTACCTCGCGTGGGGATCGACCTATCTCGCGATCAAGGTCGCGGTGCGAACGCTGCCGCCGCTCCTCACCGCCGGGACGCGGTTTCTCGCGGCCTCGGCGATCCTGGCGCTCATCGTCCTCGTCGCCCGGCGGTCGCTCCGCGTCGGGCGGCGCGAGGCGCTGACGGCCATGGGGGTCGGCGTGTGGTTGCTCGCGCTCGGCGTCGGCCTCGTGCACGTGGCGGAGACGCGCATCGACTCCGGCGTCGCGGCGATGATCGCGGGCTCCGTCCCGCTCCAGATCGTCGTCTGGCGACTTGCGGCCGGTGAGAAGGTTCCGCGCCAGACGGCGATCGCCGCACTCGTCGGCCTCGTGGGCCTCGCGCTCGTCGTCGGGCCCGAGGGGATCGCCGGGGGCTCCACGGCGGTCGGCCTCCTCGTGATGCTCACGGCATCGATCTCGTGGTCGAGCGGCTCGTTCAAGTCGCGGAAGCTCACGCTGCCCGGCGACCCCGTGGTCGCGACGGTCTACGAGATGCTCGGCGGCGGGCTCGTCCTCGTCGTCGCCGCGGTCGTCGCGGGGGAGGCCTCTCGCCTCGACTCGAGCGCCTTCGAGCCGGGCCCCATCGCGGCCTGGGCGTACCTCGCGATCGTCGGCTCGGTGATCGGGTTCACCTCGTACGTCTGGCTGCTCGACAACGCCCCGATCTCGCAGGTCGTGACGCACCAGTACGTCAACCCGCTCGTCGCCGTCGCGCTCGGCGCGCTCCTCCTCGACGAGCGCCCCGGGTCGACGACGCTCGCCGGGGCGGCGCTTATCGTCGGGGCTGTGGTCGTCACGGCACGGCGCGAGGGCCGCGCCGAGCCGGCTACACCTCGACCTTCGTCCGCTGCGCCGCGAGAAACTCGAGCAGATCCGACCGGGTGAGGATCGCCACCGGGTTCCCGGCCCGCGCGACCACGACGGCCGCGCCGCTCCCGGTCAGCTCCGCGAACACCTCGTCGACGGAGGCGCCCGAGTCGACCGCCGCGAGCGGCGGCTGCATCGCGACGGCGACGTCGTCGTTCAGCGCGTCCGGGTTCCGGAAGACGCGGTCGAGGAGGCTCCGCTCCTGGAGTGACCCGACGACGTCCGTCAGGTCGTCGACCGGCTCCGTGCGAACGACCGGCAGCTGCGAGATGCCGTAGCGCTGCATCAGGTCGATCGCCGCGCCGACCTTCTTGTGCGCGTCGACGACGACGAGCTCCGGGACGCCGGAGTCCTCGCCGATCTTGAAGCGGATCACCTCGTCGACGGTCGGCGACGGCGCGCGGCGCTCCATGAACCCGTACTGGATCATCCAGTTGTCGTCGTAGAACTTCGAGAGGTAGGAGCGGCCGGCGTCGGGGAAGGTCATGAGGACGGTCGCGCCCGGGCCGAGCTTGCGTGCGACCTGGAGCCCCGCCCACGCCGTCGAGCCGCACGAGCCGCCGACCAGCAGCCCCTCCTCCCGCGCGAGGCGGCGAGCGGTGAGGAACGAGTCGCGGTCGGAGACGCGGACCCACTCGTCGACGACGTTCGGGTCCATCGTCTCGGGCCACGTGTCCTTCCCGATCCCCTCGACGAGGTACGGATGCACGGGGTGAGCGTCGTCCGCTGTGAAGACCGATCCCTCCGGATCGGCGCCGACGATCAGCACCTCCGGCTTGCGCTCCTTGAAGTACCGCCCGATGCCCGAGATCGAGCCGCCCGTGCCGACCGACACGACGATCGCGTCGACCTCGCCGCCGGTCTGCTCCCAGAGCTCCGGTCCCGTCGTCTCGTAGTGCGCCTCGGGGTTCGCCTCGGTTGGAGTACTGGTCGGGCTTGAACCCGCCGGGGATCTCCTCGGCGAGCCGGTCGGAGACCGAGTAATAGCTCTCCGGCGAGTCGTGGTCGACCGCCGTCGGAGTGATCACGACCTCGGCGCCGTACGCACGGAGCGTCGAGATCTTCTCCTGGCTCATCTTGTCGGGCATCACAAAGATGCAGCGGTAGCCCTTGTGCGCCGCGGCGATCGCGAGCCCGACGCCCGTGTTGCCCGACGTCGGCTCGACGATCGTCCCACCCGGGCGCAGGCGGCCGTCGCGCTCCGCCGCCTCGATCATCGAGATGCCGATCCGGTCCTTGTTCGAGCCGCCCGGGTTCATGAACTCGAGCTTCGCGATCAGCGTCGCGCCCGTCTCACGGCCGAAGTCGACGAGGCGCACGATCGGCGTCGAGCCGACGAGGTCGAGCACGGTCGGGTACGTGCGGCCCATGCGCGCGCAAGCCTATCTGGGGCGGGGAAACCCCTGGTTCCCCCGCCGACCCCTCCTCATCGGCGCGACACAGCCCGTCGCACGTGGCCTCCCGGCCGGCAAAGCCGGCCTCCGGCCGCGACGGGATGCGCACAGGCGATCCGCGAGAACCGTGCCGGCTCCGCCGCTCGAGCGCAGCCGGCGACGCCTACGCGGCGACGCGGCGGGCGCCGACGAGCGAGCCGCTGCGAACGGAGAGCGACTGGATCTCGACCGTTTGGCCGGACTGCGGCGCATGGATCATGCGGCCGTGGCCGATGTACAGGCCGACATGGCCGAGCCCGTGGAAGAAGAGCAGGTCGCCCGGGCGGAGCCGCGAGCGGCTGACGGCGCGGCCGACGCCGTAGAGGGCGGCGGCATTGTGCGGCAGTGAGATCCCGAGCCTGCCGTAGACCCACATGACGAGCCCCGAGCAGTCGAAGCCGCCGGGCGAGGCACCGCCGTACTGGTACGGGACGCCGAGCTGCGTCCGGGCGATGCGGACGGCCCGCTGCGCGATCGAGAGCGGCTTCGGGTGCTTGGGGAGGATGAAGTGCACGGGGGCCTTCACCGGCCCGACGGCCTTGACGGGCCGCGCGGCCTGCGTGTCCGTCGTCGTGCCGCCGACGACCAGGGCTCCGACAACGGCAAGCAGGCTGAGGCGAAGAGGCATCGGCACGGGAGAGGCGGCACGGGACGGCGTCGAAGTCGAGCCCGGATGGGCGCGCCGTCGGTGTCAGCGACCGCGGGACGGTAGCAGCAGTCGTACATCTTTCGGCGCAGGGCTAACGGAATCCGAACCCTGAAGCGAGGGATCTTCCGTGCGAGCGGCGAGGGTCTGCGGCCGCGACAGCGGACGCCTTCAGGGATCTGCCCGCCCGAAGGGCGGGGATCCGAGCGGCGCGATTCCGCGGGAGCGGAGTCGCGCTCGCGAACACGAGCTAGTGCCGGAAGTGCCGCCGGCCCGTGACGACCATCACGGCTCCCGCGGCGCGCACGGCCTCGAGCACCTCGGGATCGCGCTTCGAGCCGCCGGGCTGGATGATCGCGTGGACGCCCGCGTCGAGCGCGACCTGCGGTCCGTCGGCGAACGGGAAGAACGCGTCGGACGCGAGCACCGCGCCCGCGAGGTCGTGGCCGAGCTCGCGTGCCTTCTCGACCGCGATCCGGGTGGCGTCGACCCGGCTCATCTGCCCGGCGCCGACGCCGAGCGTCTGGCCGTTCCTGGCGATGACGATCGCGTTCGACGTCACGTGCTTGACGACCGTCCAGGCGAAGAGGAGGTCTTCCCACATGCGCTCGTCGGGGTCGCCGCAGACGACGTCCATCGCGTCGAGCGGGTCGCCGTCGGCGTCGCGGTCCTGGACGAGCAGCCCGCCGAAGACCCGCCGCAGGTCGCGCTCGCTCGTGACGAAGCTGCGCCGCTCGCCGTCGGCGAGGACCCGCGTCCCCTTCCCCTCGAGGGCCTCGAGCGCGGCGTCGTTGTAACCCGGAGCGAACAGGACCTCCACGAACTGCGCAGCCAGCGTTTTCCCGAGCTCGGCGCCGACCGGCCGGTTGAGGACGACCACCCCGCCGTAGGCGGAAACCGGGTCTGACGCAAGCGCCTTCTGGAACGCCTCCTCGAGCGTCGCGCCAAGCGCGACGCCGCACGGGTTCGCGTGCTTGACGATCACCGCCGCCGGCCCATCGAGCTCGCGGGCCAGCATCCGTGCGGCCGAGAGGTCGCCGAGATTGTTGAACGAGAGCGGCTTGCCCTGGATCTGGTCGACCCGTGCCAGGAGGTGGGTGCGCACTCCGCGCTGGGCGTAGTACGCCGCGCGCTGGTGCGGGTTCTCGCCGTAGGCGAGCTCGGTGACCCGGTCGAAGACGGGCACGTAGGTCTCCGGGAAGTCCTCCTCGCGACCGAACCAGCGGGCGACCGCCGCGTCGTAGGCGGCCGTCGTCTCGAAGGCGCGGGTCGCGAGCGCGCGCCTCGTCTCGGGAGACACCTCCGCCCGCGAGCGGTACTCCTCGAGCACCGCCTCGTAGTCCGCCGGCCGGCAGATCGGCACGACATGCGCGTGGTTCTTGGCCGCAGCGCGCAGCATCGCCGGCCCTCCGACGTCGATCTGCTCGATCGCGTCCTCCCACGCGACATCGAGGCGGCCGACGGTCCGCTCGAACGGATAGAGGTTCACACAGACGAGGTCGATCGGCAGGATCCCGTGAGCGTCGAGCTCTGCGAGGTCGGCAGGGTCACGCCGCGCGAGGATCCCCGCGTGCACCGCGGGATGGAGCGTCACGACCCGGTGGCCGAGGAGCTCGCCGAACCCGGTCAGCGTCTCGAGCGGGGTCACGGAGATCCGCTCGTCGGCGAGCGCGCGGGCGGTGCCGCCGCTCGCGAGGATCTCGACGCCCAGCCGCTCGAGCTCGCGCGCGAACGCGGCGACACCTGTCTTGTCGTAGACCGAGATCAGCGCACGGTGGATCGTCACGACGCGATCAGCTCCCTGACGACGGACGGGAGCAACCGGTGCTCGACCGCCTGCACCCGCGCGCGCAGCGTCTCGGTCGTGTCGCCGGGCTCGACCGCGACCGGCTCGGCGCGGATCACCGGTCCCGTGTCGATCCCCTCGTCGACCCAGTGGACGGTCGCAGCGGTCTCGCGAACGCCCGCCGCGAGGACGTCCTCGATGGGGTGGCTCCCCGGGAACGCGGGCAACGGCGCCGAGTGGGTGTTCACGACGCGGCGGCCGAAGACCTCGAAGAACCGCGGACGGAGCAGCTGCATGTACCCGGCGAGGACGAGGAGCTCGACACCGCCCTCCCGGAGCCACCGCGCGAGCGCCTCGTCGCGCTGCTCGCGGCCCGCGTAGTCCGCGGCATCGAACACGGCCGTCGGGATGCCTGCCGCCTCGGCTCGCTCGAGCGCCCGGACGCCAGGCCGGTTGGACGCCGCCGCGACGATCGGCAGGCCCGCATCGATCAGCGCCTGGAGATTCGTCCCCTCACCGCTGCACAGGACGCCGATCATGCATCGCTCCACTCGACGCCGGACCGGCCCGCCTCGATGCGGCCGATGACCAGGTCGGATGCGCCGACGTGGTCCGGCGGCACAACGGCGCAGTAGCCGACGCCGATGTTGAACACGCGCCGGAGCTCGTCTTCCGCGACGCCGTGATCCGCCAGCCAGCGGAACACGGCGGGCCGCTCCCACGCGCCCGCGTCGATCAGGGCGCCGACGCCGGCGGGGAGCACGCGAGCGAGGTTCCCCGCGATCCCGCCGCCGGTCACATGGGCGAGCGCGCGCACGTCGGCCCGCGCGCGCAGCGCGCGGACGCCCTCGAGGTAGCACACGGTCGGGGGCAGCAGCAGGTCGGCGTCGAACGGGTCGTCGCCGACGATCCGCCGCACGAGCGAGAAGCCGTTCGCGTGGATGCCCGCCGAGGCGAGCCCGAGCACGACGTCGCCGGGCTCGACCCGGCTCCCGTCGATCAGGTCGCCGCGGTGGACGACGCCCACGACGGTGCCGCAGAAGTCGAGCTCGTCCTCGCGGTAGATCCCCGGCAGCTCCGCCGTCTCGCCGCCGAGGATCGCGCATCCCGCCGAGCGGCACACGTCGGCGGCGCCCTCGACGAGCTCGGCGACCTGCTCCGGGTCGATCGTGTTCGCGGCGACGTAGTCGAGGAAGAAGAGGGGCTCGGCTCCCGTCGTCAGGACGTCGTTGATCCCGTGCGCGGCGAGGTCGGCGCCGCACCAACGGAGCTTTCCCGCTCGCCGACCGAGGACGAGCTTCGAGCCGACCGAGTCGGTCGAGGCGGCGAGCAGGCGCTCGTCGTCGATCGCGATGAGGCCGGCGAAAGCTCCGAAGCCGCCGGCGACGCGGCTCGTCCGTGTCGCCTCCACGGCGTCGCGCAGGCGGCCGACGATGGCGTCGGCGGTTGCGAGGGAGACCCCCGCGGCGGCGTACGTCTGCTCGTCCGGCGACACGGTGCGAGCGTAGTCGACCGTCCCGGACGGGCGTGAGGATAGGGTGCCTCGGATGGGTGATCCGCCGAGGGCGTTCCTCGAGCGACACGTTCGGACATTCAACGCCGCCGTCGAGAGCGGCGACTTCGCGTCTCTCGTGGAGCTGTTCGCACCGGACGCGCGCCTCGAGTTCGTCGGCGTCCCGGTCGGCCCGCTCGAGGGACGCGGTGCGATCGCGGCCGCATACGCCGCGCAGCCGCCGACCGACACGATGACGATCCTCGACACCGCGGTCGAGCCGGACGGCACGGTCGTCGAGAGCTTCTCGTGGTCGAGCGACGGCGGTGAGCGGTCGGGCGAGATGCGGCTCGTCGTCGACCGGGAGCAGATCCGGCGCCTCGTCGTCTCGTTCGGCTGAGCCGCGTGCGGCTCGGGACGAGCGTGGGGCGACGCTCTCGCGCCGCCCCACAGGCCACTCAGCTGCTGATGTTCCGCTCCTCTTCGAGAAGACGCTTCCGACGGTCGTACTCGTCGCACTCGGCGAGGATCGCCGACCGCATCGCCTGGAGGGCGGCGATCAGCGTGTCGACCGTGTGGAGCGACTGCCTGCGCCAGGGCTCCTCGACCCAGAGGGGCATCCGGAAGCGACTCCGGCGGTTCCCGAGCTCGAAGACGACGCGCGGCTCGAAGTTCTCCGGACAGCAGCTGCACGTCTCGTCGCACGACGGGTCCGAGCGGAGGCCGCACTCGCTCGTGTTCTCGACGTACGCGAGCACGTAGGCCTCGTTGTCGCTGACGCCAGGCAGGTCGAGATACCAGCGCTCGTCGAGCCGGGCGCGATACGGAAGTCCCATCGTGCTCTCCTCCCTTCGGTCCGTTCCAGGCGGGAGCGGACCTACGTCGGTAGGACGCGGACGCGATGCTGCTGTCGCGTCGCCGAGAGCACGTCGTTCACCTCGTTTCGTGTGTCACGAAGGGACAAAGCGTCGTGCAGGGTAGCGCCGGCAACCGACGGGCGCAAGGCTGCGGGCCGCCCGGATGCGGCGCCGTTCAGCGCTGTGCCGCGCCGACCGTCTCGAAGCGGTGCTTCGCCGCCAGCCGCTCGGCAGGGACGCTCGTGGGGTAGCTCCGCGTGAAGCAGGCGCGGCAGACCGCCTCCTCGGCGAGCCCCGTCGCCCACTGCATCCCGTCGAGCGAGAGGTAGTGGAGGCCCGTGGCGCCGATGTGCTCGCGCATCTCGTCGACCGAGCGGTGCGCGGCGGCGAGCTCGTCCTCGTCGGCCATGTCGATCCCGTAGAAGCACGGTGAGACGACCGGCGGCGACGAGATCCGGACGTGCACCTCGGCGGCGCCGCCCGCAAACAGCATCTGGACCAGGGCACGCATCGTGTTGCCGCGGACGATCGAGTCGTCGACGACCACGATCCGCCGTCCGGCGATCTCCGCAAGCGGGTTGAACTTGAGCCGGATACCCTGCCGCCGGAGTTCGTGGTCGGGCTCGATGAACGTGCGCCCGACGTAGCGGTTCTTGATCAGGCCCTCCTCGAACGGGATCCCGGAGCGCTTCGCGAACCCGATCGCCGCGGGCGTCCCGGAGTCGGGGATCGGCATCACGAGATCGGCCTCGACGGGCGCCTCCTCGGCGAGCCGCTCGCCCATACGGACGCGCCCGGCGTGGACTCCCGTCCCGTCGAGTATCGAGTCGGGCCGCGCGAAGTAGACGTGCTCGAAGATGCACGCTGCGCCCCGGCCCTGGGGCACCGCCTGCGCGCTGTGGCAGCCGTCCTCGTCGACCCAGATCACTTCGCCGGGACTCAGGTCCCGGACGACGTCCGCGCCGACGAGGTCGAGCGCGCAGGTCTCCGAGGCGACGACCCAGTCGTCCCCGACCTGGCCGAGGGTGAGCGGGCGGATGCCGAGCGGGTCGCGGAACGCGACGAGCGCTCCGTCGGCGATCGCGACGACCGAGTACGCGCCGTCGAGCCGGCGCATCGTCGCCGCGACGGCGTCGGGCAGCGGGCCGGGCTCGCGGGAGAGCAGCGCCGCGATCACCTCCGTGTC
Organism: uncultured Actinomycetes bacterium; assembly: GCA_963797805.1. GTDB lineage: Bacteria > Actinomycetota > Thermoleophilia > Gaiellales > Gaiellaceae > Gaiella. The sequence goes on from CAWCRC010000012.1 coordinate 95,253, forward strand.
GGAGCTCGAGGCGAGCCGGACGCCGGCGGCGAGGAGCTCGTCGCGGAGCGGCCCGGGATCGACGAGGTTGCCGTTGTGCCCCAGCGCGACCGTCCGCGCAGAGCCGTGGAAGACGAGCGGCTGCGCGTTGGCCCAGCGCGCGCCGCCCGTCGTCGAGTAGCGCGTGTGGCCGATCGCGACCTCGCCGGGCAGCGCCGCGAGCTTCTCCTCGTCGAACACCTGCGGTACGAGGCCCATCTCCCGGACCGCCGTCACGCGGCCGCCTTCCCACACGGCGATCCCGGCCGACTCCTGGCCGCGGTGCTGGAGCGCGAAGAGGCCGAAGTACGTCAGGCGCGCGACGTCGCGCTCGACCGACCGAACACCGAAGATGCCGCACATCAGGCGTCGCCCACGTGCGCGCGCGCGAGCTCGACGAGGCCGATCCCGAGGACGCTGTCGCCGCCGACGGCGCCGATGCGCCGGACGTCGACGTCGGCGCCGGTCGGGTCCGGCTCCACCTGCCCCGGCTCGACGGCGACGATCACCTGGCCGCCGACCTCGCCGTAGAGCGTGAGCGGGTCCTCGTCGAGATCGAGCGTGGCGCCGACGCCGCTCCAGAGCGCCGCCTCCGCGAGGGCAACCGCGAGGCCGCCCTCCGAGACGTCGTGGACGAGAGACGCGGACTGCGCCATGACCGTCGTCGCCCGCACGAGCGCGACCTCCGACGCGAGGTCGAGCAACGGTGAGCCTCCGGGCGAGCCCCAGCGCGCCTGTGCCTCCGAGCCCGCAAGCGTCAGCGGCGAGCGCGACCGAACGAGCAGGATCGCATCGCCCTCCCGCCAGCGGCCCGGGACTCGGCGGACGTCCGCGACGAGGCCGACGCAGCCGACGACGGGCGTCGGCGGGATCGAGCGGCCGTCCGTGTCGTTGTAGAGCGAGACGTTCCCGGACACGATCGGGACGCCGAGCGCCTCGCAGGCGAGCGCCATCCCCTCGATCGTCTCGGCGAGCTCCCAGCCGATCTCCGGCTTCTCCGGGTTGCCGAGGTTGAGGCAGTCGGTGAACGCGAGCGGCTCGCCGCCCACGCACGCGACGTTCCGCGCCGCCTCGAGAACGGCGAGCTGGCCGCCGACCCGTGGGTCGAGCGATCCGATGCGCGCCTGCCCGTCGAGCGTCACCGCGAGGCCGCGAAGACCCGGCCGGAGACGGAGGACGGCTGCGTCGAGCCCCGGCCGCCTGACGGTCCGCGACTGGACGAGCTGGTCGTAGCGCCGCGTCACGAAGGCACGCGACCGGAGCTGCGGCGAGGAGAGGAGCTCGAGCAGCGCCGTGCGTGTGTCCGGCACGGAGGTCGGGCGCTCGGCCGGCGGGACGCGCGGGGCGCGGTCGACCGCGTAGCGCGGGCACTCGTCCGTGAGCAGCCGGGCAGGGATCGAGCCGACCTCGTCGTCGTCCCAGAACGCGCGCAGAAGGCCGGTTGCCGTGACCTCCCCGACGACGGCGCGATGAAGCTCCCAGCGGTCGATCACGGCCTCGACGTCGGGGAGGCGCTCGGGGTCGACGATCGCGACCATCCGCTCCTGGGACTCGGAGATCATCACCTCCCACGCCTCCATCCCCTCCTCCCGCTGCGGCACGCGGTCGAGGTGGACGTCGATCCCGTAGTCGGCCGCCATCTCCGAGAGCGACGACGCGAGCCCGGCGGCGCCGCAGTCCTGCAGCGAGAGGACGAGCCCGCGCTCGACGAGCTCGACGGAGACCTCGATCAGGCGCTTCCCGGTGAACGGGTCGCCGACCTGCACCGAGGGGCGCTTGTCGGCGTCGCCCTCCCCGAGCTCGGCGCTCGCGAGCACGGACGCGCCGCCGATCCCGTCGCGCCCGGTCGTCGCGCCGTAGAGGACGACGAGCGCGCCCTCACGGGTCGCCTTCGCGCGGGTGAGCCGCGCGGCCGGGAGCAGGCCGACGCACATCGCGTTCACGAGGCAGTTCGAGGCGTACGCATCGTCGAACACGACCTCGCCGCCGACGTTGGGGACGCCGACGCAGTTGCCGTAGTGGCCGATCCCGCCGACGGCGCGCGAGAAGTGGTCGTCCGCCGCGCCGAAGCGGAGGCCGTCGAGCAGCGCGATCGGACGGGCGCCCATCGCCGAGACGTCGCGGAGAATCCCGCCGACGCCGGTCGCGGCGCCCTGGAACGGCTCGACCGCCGACGGATGGTTGTGGCTCTCGACCTTGAAGGCGACGGCCAGCCCGTCACCGAGGTCGACCACCCCCGCGTTCTCCCCCGGCCCCTGGAGGACGCGCGGCCCATCGCTCGGTAGCCGGCGGAGCAGGAGCGCCGAGTGCTTGTATCCGCAGTGCTCCGACCAGAGCAGCGAGAAGACCGCCAGCTCGAAGTGGTTCGGGTCGCGGCCCAGCAGCGTGACGATGCGGTCGAGCTCCCCGTCCGTGAGGCCGAGCTGGCGATGGAGCGGCTGTTCCGCTACGAAGCTCAGGCGGCCAGTCTAGCCGGGAGGTGCGACGGCCCCCTGGCCTCGGCGTCTAGCGTCGCCCCCGTGTCCCGGCGCGACCTCGGCCTCCTGCTCCTGCTCTCCGCGATCTGGGGCTCGTCGTTTCTCTTCATCAAGCTCGGAGTCGACGAGCTCGAGCCGGCGGTCGTGGTCCTCGGGCGGACCGTCGTCGGCGCGCTCGTGCTCCTTCCCCTCCTCGTCGGTCGCGGCGGGCTCGGCGTGCTCCGCGGCCACGTCCGGACGCTCGTCCTGCTCGGCGGGCTGAACAACGCGCTGCCGTTCTGGCTCCTCGGCTTCGCGGAGACGCGGATCGACTCGGGGCTCACCGCGGTGATCCAGGCGGCGGCGCCGGTGTTCACCGTCGTCCTCGCGGCGTGGATCGACCGGTCCCAGCGCGTCCGCGGGACGCGGCTCGCCGGGATCGGCGTCGGGTTCCTGGGAGTCGTCCTCCTCGTCGGCATCCAGGAAGGCGGACAGCTCGTCGGCGCGCTCGCGGTGATCGGCACGGCCGCCTGCTACGCCGTCTCGGTCCTGGTCGCCGGCCGCACCGTCCGCTCGCTCCCGCCACTCCAGGTGTCGATCGGGCAGCTCGCCGCCGGCGCGCTCATCATCGCCCCCTTCGGCCTCGCGCAGGCCCCGTCGGAGCCCCCGTCCGCCGGGGCGATCGCCGCGGTCGTCGCGCTCGGCGCCCTCGGGTCGGGCGTCGCGTACCTCCTCTACTTCGCGCTGATCGCGAGCGCCGGCGCATCGCGGGCGATCCTCGTCACCTATCTCGTGCCGGCATTCGCCCTCGTCTACGGCGCGGTCCTGCTCGACGAGCCCGTCGCAACCTCGTCGCTCGTCGGCCTCGCGCTGATCCTCGGCGGCACCACGCTCGCTACCGGAGTGGGGCGCGCCCGTGGGTAGCGTGGCCTCGTGAGCCGCTACTGGCCGCTGCTCCTCCTGCTCGCGTCCGTGTGGGGCGCGTCCTACCTCTTCATCAAGGTGGCGGTGGACGGCGGGCTCGAGCCGGCGCCCCTCATGTGCGCCCGCGCGGCGATCGCCGCGACGATCCTCTTCGTGTACGTCCTGCGGACGCTGGGGCGGCGGCGGACGATCGCCGAGCTCCGCGCGTCGTGGCGCCAGTGGGTTGCGATCGGCGCGGTCGCCAACGCGGTCCCGTTCTGGCTCGTCGCCTGGGGCGAGAAGCACGTCGACTCGGGCATCGCGGCGATCGCGCAGTCGACGGTGCCGCTCTTCACGATCCTCCTCGGGCTCCGCTTCCTCCCGCACGAGCCGCTCTCGCGCGGCCAGCTGGTCGGCTTCGCGCTCGGGCTGATCGGCGTCGGCGTCCTCGCCGGCGGGCACCCCGACGGCGGCTGGTGGGGTGTGGCGGGCACGCTCGCCGTCGTCCTCTCGTCGCTCGCGTACGCGTGCGGGAACGTCATCGGCCAGCGCAGCGTGTCGGGCACGCCGGGGCCGGTGCTCGCGACGGGCGCGATGACGGCCGCTGCGATCACGCTGCTCCCGGCGGCCGTCCTCCAGGCGCCGACGACGATGCCCGACACGGACGCGATCCTCTCGCTCCTCGCGCTCGCGGTCCTCGGAACGGCGCTGGCCCAGCTCGTCCTGTACCGGATGCTGAACCTCTTCGGAGCCCGGAGCGCGAGCCTCGTCACGTACCTCATGCCCGGCTTCGCGCTCGTCTACGGCGCCCTCCTGCTCGACGAGCCGATCACGGCCGCGGCGCTCGGAGGGCTGGCGCTGATCCTCGCGGGCGTCGCGCTCGGCTCGGGCGCGCTCCGCCGCTCGTCGGCGCGGAAGACGGCCGAGGCGGTCGCGCGGTGAGCGTCACGCTCCGTCGCGCGACGGCGGACGACGTCCCGTTCCTCGTCGGGCTTCTCACCGACGCGGACGTCGCGCCCTTCCTGGCCGCCGTCCGGGCGTCGACGCCGGAAGCGGTCGCGGCGGAGATCGACCGCTCGGAGCGCGAGCCCGACGCGTTCGGCGTGCTGGTGGTCGAGCTCGACGGCGAGCCGGCCGGAACCGTCACGTGGGAGCGCGTCAACCGGCGCTCCCGGATCGCGTCCGTCAGCGGGCTCGCCATCGCCCCCCGCCTTCGGGGCCGGGGGGTCGGCGTCGAGGCCGCGAGAGCTCTCCAGCGCCACCTGATTCGCGACGTGGGCTTCCACCGGATCCAGATGGAGGTCTACGGCTTCAACGAGCGTTCTCTGCGCCACTCGGAGCGTGCCGGCTGGGTGCGGGAGGGCGTCCGCCGGAAGGCGTACTGGCGCGACGGCGAGTGGGTCGACGGCGTGCTGTTCGGGCTCGTCGAGGAGGACCTCGGCCCGTCCTAGCGGGAGACGAAGTCGGACAGCCGCGCGAACGCCTCGGCCGTGCCGAGCCGACCGAGGCCGAAGCGGACGTGTCCGGGCGCGTCGTACACCTCGCCCGGCAGCAGCAGCACGCCCGCCTCGGCCGCGAGCTGCTCGCAGAACGCCTGCGTGTCCGCGACGTGGAGGCGTGGGAAGCCGATGGGCGAGGCGTTCGGCCGGACCCACTCGACGAGGTCGGCGTGCGCCTCGACGAACCTGTCCGCGAACGCGAGGTTCTCGAGGACGAGCCGCCGGTTCCGCTCGACGAGCAGCTCCCGGTTGCGGAGCCCGATGGCGGAGAGCAGCTCGCTCGGGCCGCTCGAGCAGATCGTCGTGTAGAGCTTGACCGCCACGATCGCGTCGCGGAGCGCGTTGTCACGGCACGCGATCCAGCCCGTGCGAAGCCCCGGGAGCCCATAGGTCTTCGAGACGCTCCCCAGGGACACCGCACGCTCGTAGAGGTCGCACGCAGCCGGCAGGCGGTCGGCGGGGTCGTGCTCGAGCTCGCGGTAGACCTCGTCGCAGAAGAGCACCGCGCCGGCCTCGGCGCAGAGCTCGACAACGCCGTCGAGCACCGCCCGGGGCATCTGGAGACCCGTCGGGTTGTGCGGGGTGTTCACGTAGACGAGCTCTGTCTCCGGGCGGACGAGCTTCCGCAGGGCGTCGAGGTCGTGCCCCCAGCCGTCGGCATAGGCGCGTCGCCACTCGTCCACGGTCGCGCCGGTCGAGCGCGCGAGCGCGAGCGCCGACTCGTAGCAGGGCGTCTCGACCACCGCGTGGTCGCCCGGACCGAGGACGGCGTGCTCGACGGCGAGTATCCCCTCCTCGGCGGCGGCGAGCGAGACCACGGCCTCCGGCGGAGTGCGCTCGTAGAGCGCAGCGATCGCGGCACGGAGCTCGGGCGAGCCCGGCACCTCGGTATAGCCGAGCCGCATCGTCTCGAGGCGCTCGCGCGCATCCGGCTCGAGCGCGAGCAGATCCGAGACCGTCACCGACTCGCAGTCGCTCGACGAGAGCATGAGCTCGGTCGTGAACTCGTAGCGGTCGTACCAGCGCTCGATGCGGAAGGGCGTCAGCTCCACGGAAGCATCGTCTCAGCTCCGAGGGCGGGCGGGGTATCGCGACGCGGGCGCCGCGCGATAGGGTCACGCTTCTCGTCCCAAGGAGGCCCGATGCCGTTCCTCATCGCTGTAGGTGCATTCTTCGCCGCGCTCATCGGCGGCATCGTGCTGTACGCCATCGGGCTGGAGTGGCCGGAATCGTGATCGCGCTTGCGAGCCTCCCGTGCGCCCTCGCGGCGTGGGCCACCTCGGCAGACCGGCGCCTCTGACCGCACCCCGGAGGCAGGCGTGACGGGCGAGCCCGTCGACGTCGCGATCATCGGCGGCGGCATGGCGGGCATCTCCGGCGCGCTCGAGGCGCGCCGGCGCGGTGTGCGGGTCGTGCTGTTCGACCCCGGCCCGATCGGCGGCACCTGAATCACGCGGGGGTGCATCCCCACCAAGGCCCTGGTCAGGGCCGCCGAGATCGCCCACGACATCACGCACCGGGCCGAGGAGTTCGGCATCCGCGTGCCCGGCGCCGAGGTCGACTTCGCCGCGGTGATGGCGCGCGTCCGGCGGGTCATCGACGAGGGAACGGAGTACTACGAGCGCCTCCTCGCGGAGCGCGGGGTGGATCTCGTCCGCCTCCCGGCCCGGTTCGTCCGGCCGAACGAGATCGAGGCCGGCGACCTGCGCGTCCGCTTCCGCCACGCGCTGATCGCCACGGGCGCGCGTCCTCGGTCGCTCGACGTCCCCGGCGCCGACACCGTCCCGACCGTCGACAGCGACGACCTGATGCACGTCACCGAGCTCCCCGGTCACCTCGTGTGCGTCGGCGCCGGGGCGGTCTCGCTCGAGTTCGCCCAGGCGTACCGGCGGCTCGGCGCCGACGTGACGATCGTGCAGCGCGGCCCGCACCTCGCGCACGGTGAGGACGAGGAGCTCGGGGACCTGCTGAAGGCGTACCTCGAGGAGGAAGGGATCCGCGTGCTGACCGACTCCGCTGTCGTGCGCCTCGAGCTCGTCGACGGCCGGCCCGCGGTCGTGGGCGCAGGGGGGCACCGCGTCGTCGGCGACCAGGTGCTCCTCGCGGTGGGCCGCGCGCCGGTCGTGGACGGGCTCGGCCTCGACGACGTCGGCATCGCTCACGGGTCGCGCGGGGTCGTCACGGACCGCCACCTCCGCACGTCGCTCCCGCACGTGTACTCGGTGGGCGACGCCAACGGCGGGATGATGTTCACGCACGTCGCGACCTACGAGGCGCCGTCCGCGATCGCGAACATGCTCGACCCGACGGACGTGGAGCCGGACTACCGCACGATGCCGCGCGCGACGTTCACCGACCCGGTCCTGGCCGCGGTCGGGCTCACGGAGAGCCAGGCGCGCGCCGGCGGCTACGACGTCGAGATCCGGCGCTCGGACGTGGGGACGCGCGGCAAGGCGCGGGCGATCGGCGACCGCCGCGGGCGCGTGAAGTTCATCCTCGAGGCGCGGACGGGCGTGATCCTCGGCGTCGGGATCCTTGCGCGCGACGGCGCCGACCTCCTCCCCGGCCCGCAGGTCGCGATGAACGCGCCGGGCGGAACGCTCGCGCCGCTGCTCGCGACCGTGCATACGCACCCGACGATCTCGGAGGCCGTGAAGGTCGCCGCGCGCGGCGGCTGACCGCGGGTCAGCGCGAGCGGCCGCGCGCGTCCACCGGCCAGGCCGTCGGCTCGACGCCTGCGCCGTCGACGATCACCTCGTCGGCGAGGTTGACGACCACGCAGACGTGGTTCGGGACCACCCGCACCTGCTGACCGAGCTCGGGCGAATCCTCCGGCGGGAGCGAGACGACGGCGGGCTCCTCGCTCAGCCACTCGACCGTCGACGCCGGCGCCTCGAGGATCGTCCCGAAGCCGCTGTCCGGCCGGGATCCTGCATGAGGGGCCTTGCTCCCGGAGTCGAGGACAGCGCGGTCGGCCGCCGGGCGGCTGACCACCGTGGGCGCGACCTCGTCGACGTCCCGCCCGCGGAACGCGACCGTCGCACGGTCGTGGAAGGCGTGCCGACGCGGTACTCGGTGACGGTCGGCCGAAGCTCGCCCGACGCCCACTGCGGGCGGTTCGCGAGGCCGACCGCGTCGCAGTGCCGCTGCCACCATCGAGGTTGCGCTCGAGGCGGTCGAGGTCGCGACGACGGCCGGGGTGTCGACCTCGATCACGTCGTCGGGATCCGTGCGACCGCCTCGATCTCGACCCGGATCCCGCCCGGGAGGCCTGCCTGGACGGTCGTCCGAACCGGGTACGGCTCCGCGAACGCGGCCCGGTAGGCCTCGTTGAACGCGTCGAACTCGGCGAGGTCGACGAGGAAGACATTCACCTTCACGACGTCGTCGAGCGTGCACCCCGCCGCGAGGAGGCAGGCGCGGAGGTTCGCGAGCACCTGCGTCGTCTGCTCGGCGATCCCGCCGGCGACGAGCGTGCCGCTCGCGTCGAACGCGACCTGACCGGCGGTGTAGACGAGGTCGCCGCTCACGACGACGGGCGAGTACGGGGCCTTCGGGCGGACGAGGCCGTCCGGGAACAGAGCATCACGCGCCATGGGCTCTCCTTTCGGGAACGCGGGTCAGGCCGTCAGTGTGCCCCTCCGCGCGCCGGGCGGCCGGAGGAGGGCGTCCCGCCGCCCGGCGTCGGGCGCGGCGCCGAGCCCTCGATCAGGCAGGGAGCCGCTCACCGCTCTCGGGATCGAAGAGATGCGCGTCACGGCTCTCGACGACGAGGCGCACCGCGTCGCCGCGCTCCGGGGCGACGCGGGCGTCCGCACGGGCGGTGATCCGGGTCTCTGCCCCACCGACCTCCGCCGAGCAGAAGACGTACGCGTCGGCACCGAGGACCTCGACTGCCTCGACCCGCGCGGGGATGCCGTCGGCAGAGAGCCGGAGCGACTCGGGACGGAGCCCTACGAGGAGCCGGGCGAGCCCGCGCGCCGACGCCGCGGAAGCCGCCCCGTCGGGAAGCGGCAGTCGGACGCCGCCGAGGTCGACCGAGCCGTTCGTCCCGAAAGGGACCTCGATCAGGCTCATCGCCGGCGAGCCGATGAAGCCTGCGACGAACGCGTTCGCCGGGCGGTCGTAGAGCTCCCGCGGCGGCGCGCATTGCTGCAGGCGGCCGTCGCGCAGCACCGCGACTCGGCTGCCGAGCGTCATGGCCTCGGACTGGTCGTGCGTGACGTAGACAGTCGTCACGCCGAGCCGCGCCTGGAGATCGGCGATGTCGGCGCGCATCTGGACGCGGAGCTTCGCGTCCAGATTCGAGAGCGGCTCGTCCATGAGGTACGCAGTCGGCGAACGCACGATCGCGCGGCCCATCGCGACGCGCTGGCGCTGGCCGCCCGAGAGCTGACCGGGCTTGCGCTCGAGGAGGTCGGTGAGGCCGAGCAGGTCGGCGACCTCACGGACACGGAGATCTCGCTCGCTCCGCTTGAGCCTCCGCGCCATCTTGAGCGGGAACGCGATGTTCTGGGCGACCGTGAGGTAGGGGTAGAGCGCGTAGTTCTGGAACACCATCGCGACGTCGCGATCCCGGGGCCGAACGTAGGTGACGTCGCGGTCGCCGATCCAGATGCCGCCGTCGTCGACGTCTTCGAGCCCTGCGAGCATGCGAAGTGCGGTCGACTTGCCCGACCCGGAGGGGCCGACCAGCACCATCAGCTCGGCGTCTGCGATATGGAGGTCGAGCGCATCGACCGCCGGCGCGTCGGTCCCCGGGTAGATGCGCGTCGCGCGCTCGAACCGGATGTCAGCCACGCCGTGCCTCCACGCCGACCGGGCGCGCCGGGTCGAGGTCGTCGTCCGCGTCCGCGGCGGCGATGAGCTCGCGTCGCGCACGCTCCTTGGCGACGTCGTCCACGCCGAGCCAGTCGAGCCCGAGGAGGGCCGCTCCGACCACCGGCGGCGCATCGGTCGTGTGCACCGCGATCGCAGGCCCTACCTCGGCCAGCCCGGCGGCGATCGCCGCCTGGAGCCGCTCGTCCCCGGCCCGGAGCAGGCCTCCGCCGAGCACGACCTCGACGGGCTCCCGGCCGAGGCCGAGCCGCGTGAGCGCGACGCGCGCCAGCGCGACCACCTCGGCCGCCAGCCGCGCGACGATCGCGGCGGCCGCGGGGTCGCGCTCCGCCTCCGCGAAGACGACGGGAGCGAGCTCGATCAGGCGCCGGTGCGAGATCCGACCGACGTGCATCTCCTCGGCGAGACGGCGCGGCGAGTCGAGGCCGAAGTGGCGGGGCACAGCGAGCTCGAGGCTCGTCCGCGCGCCGCGGCCGTCCTCGCTCCGCGCGGCCACGAAGAGCGCCTCGGACCCGACGTCGTAGCCGCCGCCCCAGTCGCCGGTCATGGCGCCGAGCGCCGGGAAGCGCACGTGCGACCCGTCCGGGCCGACGCCGACGCAGTTGATCCCGGCGCCGCAGACGACGGCGACGCCCCAGCCGCGCTCGGTGCCGGCCCGGAGGAGCGCCAGTGTGTCGTTCCCGACGACCACGTGGCTCGCGAACCCGCAGGCCTCGAGCTCGGCGCGCAGCCCCTCCTCCTCGGAGGGGAAGTCGACCCCGGCGAGGAAGACCTCTGCGACCGCAGGCGTCGGCCCGCCGTTCGCGCCGGCGCCGATCGCCTCGTCCCGCAGCCGCTGGAGCAGGCTCACCGATTCCTTGAGGCCGAGGTGGTGCGGCGAGGAAAGCGGGCCGCGGACGTGCGCGAGCAGCGAGCCGTCGCCACGGACGAGCGCGAGGTCGGTCTTCGAGTTGCCGCCGTCGACGGCGAGGACGACCCGCTCGCTCATCGTGCCGCTCCCTCGAGCGACAGCGGCTCTTCGGCGAGAAGGCTCTCCAGCAGCGCGCCCGAGAGCTCGTCCTGCCCGATCAGCGGATGTGTGAGGAGCGCCTTTCGGGCCGTGAGCGGATCGCGCGTCACCGCCGCCTCTGCCGTCAGCCGCTCGTACGCCGCGACATGCTGGACGAGCCCGAGGAGCTCGGGCGCGAGCGGTGCCTGCGGGAGCGGCTCAGCGCCCGCCGATCCGATCCGAGCGGGCAGCTCGACGACGTCGTCGCCCTTCAGCCCCTCGACGACGGCGCCGTTCCGGACGTCGACGACCTGCACGTCCCCTGTCTCCGCCGAGAGCGACGCGACGAGCGCCGTCGCCGCCTCGCTGTAGAACGCGCCGCCGCGCTGCTCGAGCAGGACGGGCTTCTCGGCGACCTCGGCGTCCCGGTAGATCTCGAGCAGACGTGCCTCGATCTCCGCCACGGCTGCGGCACGCGGCACGCCCTGGCGCTGCTCCACGAGGACGGCGTCGTGAGCATAGAAGTAGCGGAGGTAGGAGGACGGGATCGCGCCGAGCTCCTCGAGGAGGCGGAGCGGAAGCCCCGCGTGCGCCGCGAGCTCGTCGCCGTGCCGTTCGAGGAGGTCCGGCAGCGCGTCGTCACCGTCGACGAGCACCTGCCGAACCCACGTGAGGTGGTTGAGGCCGACGTGGTCGACGAGGACGCGCTCCGGGGCGATGCCGAGCAGCCGGGCGATCTCGCGCTGGACGGTGATCGCGACGTTGCAGAGCCCGATCGCGCGGTGGCCGGCGTCGAGCAGCGCGCGCGTGACGATCCCGACGGGGTTCGTGAAGTCGACGATCCACGCGTCCGGCGCGGCGAGCGCGCGCACGCGCTCGGCGATCTCGAGCACGACCGGCACGGTGCGCATCGCCTTCGCAAAGCCGCCTGCGCCGGTCGTCTCCTGGCCGATGCAGCCGCAGGCGAGCGGGATCGTCTCGTCGCGCAGCCGCGCGACCTGGCCGCCGACGCGCAGCTGGAGGAGGACGAACGAGGCGTCCCTGACCGCCGCGTCGAGATCGTCCGTTACGGTCAACGTGCCGCGGAAGCCCTGGCGCTCGAGCATGCGGGCCGCCATCTCCCCGACCACGGTCCGTCGCTCGCGGTCGATGTCGTGCAGGACGAGCTCGTCCACGGGGACGCGGTGGCGCTCCCGCGAGAGACCCGAGACGAGCTCCGGCGTGTACGTCGAGCCGCCTCCTATCACGGCGAGCTTCAACCCTTGACTCCTGTCAGCGTCACGCCCTCGACGAATGCCTTCTGAGCGAGGAAGAACACGAGGACGACCGGCAGCATCACGAGCAGGGTCGCGGCCATCGTCAGATTCCACTGCACCTGGTGGAGGTTCCGGAACTGCGACAACCCGATCGACGTCACCCAGCTGTCCGGGTTCTCGCTCGTATAGAGCAGCGGCAGGAAGAAGTCGTTCCACGTGTAGAGAACCGAGAAGAGCGCGACAGCGGCGATTGCCGGCTTGGCCAGACGGAGCACGACGGTGGTGAGGATCCGGAACTCGCTACACCCGTCCACGCGGGCGGCGTCCAGGTACTCCTCGGGGATCGTGAGAAAGAACTGGCGGAGCAGGAAGATCGCAAACGCGTCGCCGAACCAGTTCGGGATGATCAGCGGCCAGAGCGTCCCGACCAGGTGCAACTTGGCCCACATCACGTACAGCGGGACGACCGTGATCTGGGGCGGCAGTATGAGGGCGACGAGGACGACCAGGAACATCGCATCCCGACCGCGCCATTTGAGTCGCGCGAACGCGTAGGCGACGGGGACGCTCGACAGCAGCAGACCGAGCGTCGCGAGGGTCGCGTAGATGAACGAGTTGACCGCCCAGCGCCACAGCGGAGCGCTGGAGAAGACGTCGACGTAGTTCTCCCAGCGAAACGGTTCCGGCCACAGCCGTGACGACAGCGCCTGGTCGTTCGTCATCAGCGACGTGAGGCCGATGAACACGACGGGTGCGACGAAGATCGCAGCGGCCGCGATCAGCAAGCTGTGATCGGCGATCGAGACGAGCAGCCGGCGCCGTCGGACCGCCTTCGGGGGGCGACGCCGCGCCGCGGGAACGGCCTCCACCGGGAGGTCGGCGGTGCTCACCGTGCCGCCCCCTGGTAATGCACGAAACGTCTGGAGCCGCGGATGATCACGAGGGTGAGAGCGAATGCGACGGCGAGCAGCAGCACCGCCATCGCCGACGCGTAACCCATGTGGAAGTACCGGAACCCGTGGTAGTAAAGGAGGATCGGATAGAAGAGCGTCGACCCCTCCGGATACCCGAGCTCGAGCGTGCTCGTCCCACCTGCCTGCGACGCCTGCCCGGCCGCCACGCTCGCCGCCACATACGCCTGGGTGAAGTACTGGAGCCCCTGGATCACCCCCAGGATCACGGCGAACAGGAGCACGGGGCTGATCAGCGGGAGCGTCACCCAGCGCATGCGCTGGTACGCCCCAGCCCCGTCGAGGTCGGCCGACTCGTAGAGATGCTTCGGGACGTCGAGCACCGCGGCGAGGAAGATCACCATCGTGTTGCCGATCCCCCACAGGCCGAGCATCACGAGTGACGGCTTCGCCCATCCCGGGTCGTTGAACCACAGCGGCCCTTCGATCCCGAGCTTGCCGAGGATGACGTTGACGGGCCCGGTGGCTGGATTCAGGAGGTAGACGAATCCCAGCGTGGCCGCGACGGGTGGCACGAGGGCCGGAAGGTAGAAGACGGTACGGAACGCCCCGACGCCACGTCGTGCGCGCGTGAGCATCACCGCGATGCCGAATGCGAAGAGCACCTGGAGGGGGACCGCGACGGCGATGATCCACAGCGTGTTGCGCACAGCCGGCCAGACCTCCGGGTCTTCGCCGAGGAGGTAGCGGTAGTTGGCCAGCCCGATCCAGCGCGGGGGGCTGAGGAGGTCGTAGTGCGTGAACGAGAGATACCCGACCATCACGAGCGGATAGCCGAAGAACACCGTGAAGCCGACGATCCACGGGCTGAGGAACGCGAGCACGACGAGCCTGCGCCGCCACGCGGCCCGGCTCCTGGCACGCCGACGGGCGAGTGCCGGCGCGGCCGGGGCCGAGGCCCCGGCCTCCGCGACCGGCGTGAGGCTCACGGCACGCCGCCCCCGCCCTTCCCGGCCTGCTTGATCTTCGCGTCGATCGTCTTGTCGACCGCAGCGAGACCCGCCTGGAGATTGCTCACCTTGCCGGCGTACCACTTCGCCAGGAAGTTGGAGAACGTCTGGAGATGGTCCTGGCCGATCGGCGTGATCGGCGTCGTCGTCGAGCTCTTGTTCGTGAACACTTTCAGGAACGTGCTGAAGTGCGCATCGGGGAGCAACTCGGGCGACTTCGACGAGCTGACCGTCGAGGGGACGTTCCTGATCCCGTTCGAGAACTTCGCAAGCGCATGGTCGTTCGTGGTCAGGTACTTGACGAGCTTCCACGCCTCGTCTCGGTTCCCGCCGCCCTTGGGAATGCCGATGATCGTCCCGTTGACGTTGCCCCCTCCGTATCGCGACGGCTGTGCGTTGTCCACGGGCATCGGTGCGGTGCCGTACGCGAGCTCGGGGTGCTCGTTCTTGAGGAACGCGACTCGCCACTCACCGTCGAGCATCATTGCCAGCTTCCCGGACTCGAACGCGTGGGAAGCCGAGAACTCGTCGCCGGCTCCGGTCTGCCAGCGGACGAGCTTGCCGTACCCGTAGTAGTCGATGAGGCTCTTCTGCCAGTTGAGTAGGCGTGTCCACCCTGGCTGTCGCGAGAGGTTGGACTTCCCCGCGCTGTCGAAGTAGGTGGCGCCGATCAGCGCGCCGTAGGCGCCGATGCCCGCGCCGCCGTGGTAGAAGAACGGGTTCGGGTCGTAGCCGACGACCTTAAGCGAGCCGTCGGCGTTTCGCTGCGTGAGCTTCTTGGCGTACGCGGTGAGCTCCGAGAACGTCCTCGGCGGGCGGGTCAGCCCGGCCTGCTTGAAGAGCTTCTTGTTGTAGTAGAAGCCGTAGCTGTCGGCGAGGAGCGGCAGTGCGCAACGCGTCCCCTTGTACTGGGTGTAGTACCGCGACGCAGCAGGAAAGATGTTGACGTTGATCTTGTCCTGCTTGAGATAGGGCGCGAGATCGACCCAGCCCCCCGTCGGGCAGTACACCCCGACGTTCTGCGACGAGAACGAGCTCACGACGTCGGGGACGTTGCCCGAGCGGATCGCGGCGATGATCTTGTCGTCGCTGATCCCGCCGACGACGTCGATGTCGACGTTCGGGTTCTTCTGGTCGTACTCCGCGACCACCTTCTCGAACTCTTTCAGCTCGTGACCGGCGCTCCAGCCGACCCAGATCGTCAGCTTCGTCGCGGTGGCGCGCTCCGGCGCCGCCGACGTGCCTGCCGCGCCGAACGCGGCGGCGAGCACGAGACCTGCGAGAGCGACGACCATCGCCGCTTTGCGTCTCATCGGGACCTCCTCCTTGGACGGTCGCTGCGGATCTCCTCGCTCGACCCGTTCCGGCGGCAAGCGGGGTTAGGAAACTTTACGAATCAGAACCCTAGACTTGGTGCTCATCAGAGTCAAGGAGTGGGAGCCGGTCTGCCCGTCTGGTTAGGATTCCATCCGAGAACATCCATGAATCCGCAATCCCACGTCTCCGCTCCGGCCCTCCCGCCGCTTCTCAAGCACATGAACGAGCGGACCGTGCTCGAGGCGATCCGCTCCGGGGCGCCCATCTCGCGCGCCGAGATCTCGCGCCGCGCGGGAATCTCCAAGCCGACCGTCTCGCTCGCGCTCCAATCGCTCCTCGAGGCGGGCCTCGTCCGCGAGGCGACGAGCGAGCCCGCAGGGCCGCGCTACGGTGCCGTGTTCTTCGAGCCGGTGCCGGAGGCCGCGCTCGTGCTCGGTCTCGACGTGGGCGGCCGCTTCCTGCGCGGCGCGATCTGTGACCTTCGCGGGGACACCCGCGCGCGCCTCGACGTCGAGATCGAAGGGAGCGACGCCGGGCGCGTCCTCGACCAGATCAGCGGCCTCCGGGAGCGGCTGGTCGCCGCGACGGGCCTCGACGGCACGCTCCTGAACGGGGCAGTCGTCGGCGTCCCGGGCGTCGTCGACGCCGAGCGCCGCGGGATCGCGCTCGCGACGAGCGTCGCTGGTCTCGAGGGTGACACGTTCGCGGCGGACCTCGGGCGACGGCTCGGGCTGTCCGTGACGCTCGAGAACGACGTCAACCTCGCGGCGCTCGGCGAGCACTGGCAGGGCGTCGCGCGCGGGGTCGAGGACTTCCTCTTTCTCTCGATCGGCACGGGCATGGGTGCCGGCCTCGTTCTGCGCGGCGAGCTCCATCGCGGACACAACGGCGCGGCCGGAGAGGTCGACTTCGCGCTCGTCGGGCTGGCGCAGGACGTCGACCCGTGCGCGGGCGCAGTCTCGGCGTTCGCCGCGCAGCTCGCCGCGGAGCGAGGCGGGGCGACCGTGCTCGCGCCGCCGTTCGACGCGCGGGAGATCTTCGCCGCGGCCCGCGCGAGCGACGCCCTCGCGGGCGAGGTCGTAGACGAGGTCGCGCGCAGGATCGCGCTCCACATCGTCCCGGTCGCCGCGGTCACCGATGTGTCGCTCGTCGTGCTCGGTGGCGGGCTCGGCGCCAACGGCGATCTGTTGCTCGAGCCGGTACGCGGGCGGCTCGAGAGCTGGATCCCCTACCCGCCGCGCGTGGAGGTCTCCTCGCTCGGAGAGGCCGCCGTCCTGACCGGCGCGCTCGCCTCCGGGCTGCGTCACGCGCTCGACGACGTCGTCGAACGGCGGGCCGCCTAGACGGCGACGGGGGCGGCCTCGCCGTGGGCGACCGCCTCGACGTCGCGGCGGCGGACCAGCACGAGAAGCAGCAGTCCGCCGGCGGCGAGGAGGATCGCGCTCGCGAGCCACGTGACGTGGAACCCGCTGACGAGCGCCTCCGCGCGCTGGGCCTCGGACGGCTGTGCCGTCCCGAACGAGGCGAGCTCGTCCTCCGTCTTGTTCGTCGCGAGCGTCGACAGGAGCGCGAGCCCGAGGGCGCCGCCGATCTGCTGTGCCGTGTTGAAGAGCCCGGAGGCGAGGCCGGCGTCGTCGACCGGGACGCCGCTCGTCGCGATCAGGGTGATCGGCACGAAGACGAGGCCCATGCCGACCGAGGTCAGCAGGATCCCCGGCAGCAGGTCGGTGGCGTACGAGGAGTCCGGCGTCAGCCGCAGGAAGGTCAGCAGGCCGAGCGCGCCGACCGCCGCGCCGATCAGAGGCACTTCGCGCGCGCCCAGCGCCGGTACGAGCTTCTGCGAGAGCCCGGCGCCGACGATCACGCCCGCGGTGAACGGCACGAACGCGAACCCCGCCTCGAGGGGCGAGAAGCCGAGCACGCGCTGGACGTAGAGCGTGTTGAAGAAGAACATCGCGAACAGGCCGGCGGCAACGACGAACATCGCGGCGTTCGCGCCGCGAACGGTCTTCACCGAGAAGATCGAGAGCCGGACGAGCGGCTCGGCGGAGCGGCGCTCGATCAGCACGAAGGCGACGAGCAGCACGGCCGACAGAGCCAGAAAGCCGAGCACCTCGCCCGAGCCCCAGCCCGACTCGGCCGACCGCACGATGCCGTAGACGAGCGCGATCAGGCCACCCGTCACGGTCACGGCACCGGCGAGGTCGAAGCTCTTGTGCATGTGCTCGTCCTTCGACTCCGGGACGAAACGAAGGGAGACGACGAACGCCGCGATCCCGACCGGGACGTTGACGAAGAAGATCCACGGCCAGGAGAGCGTCTCGACGAGCAGCCCGCCGAGCACGAGGCCGACGGCGCCGCCGCCGACCGCGATCGCCGCCCAGACACCGAGCGCCTTCGTCCGCTCCGCGCCCTCCCTGAACGTGGTCGTGACGATCGAGAGCGCCGCGGGCGAGACGAGGGCGGCGCCGAGGCCCTGGAGCCCGCGCGCGAGGATCAGCCATCTCTCACCCGTCGCCAGCGCGCAGAGGAGCGAGGCGGACGTGAAGACGACGAGCCCGACGAGGAAGATGCGCTTGCGCCCGATCAGGTCGCCGGCGCGCCCACCGAGCAGGAGGAACCCGCCGAAGAGCAGCGCGTAGGCGTTGACGACCCACTGGAGGCCCGACTCGGACATGCCGAGATCGGCCTGGATCGAGGGGAGCGCGACGTTCACGATCGTCGCGTCGAGGATCACCATGAACTGCGCGAGGCAGACGAGGACCAGGACGAGCCAGGGGTTGACGCCGTGCGTGCGCGGGTTCACGCGGTCGAGGCTACATGCGCGCCGTCACGCCCCGGTCCGGCTACCCGCACGGATTGCCGGCCTAGCCGGAGCGCTCGATGAGCTCGATCCGATAGTCGTCGGGGTCGCGCACGAAGCAGATCCGCGAGCCGCCCTCGCTCACCTGATAGGGCGGCCGCTCCGGCTCGATGCCGTGCTGGCTCTTCAGGGCGGCGAGCGTCCCGTCGAGGTCGTCGACGCCGACGGCGATGTGACCGTACGCCGTGCCCATGTCGTACGTGCGGCCGTCGTGGTTGTAGGTCAGCTCGAGGACGTTGTCGGCGTCGCCCAGCGAGAAGAAGTAGTTCGTCGCCTCGAGCTCGCCGTTCCGGACGATGTCCATGTCCCGTGAGAAGCGAAACCCGAGCGCCTCGTAGAAGCCCCGGCTGCGCTGCGGGTCGGTGATGCGAACCATGGTGTGGAGGAAAGTGGCCATGGCGGCATCGTAGGCGCGCGACGGCTACCGCGACGCGGCGAGCCTGCGCGCGACCTCGCGCGGGTGTGGCGCGCGGGTGGGGCATCGCCCCGATCTCGGCGGCGACGTCCCGGGCGCTCGCGCGGAACACGCAGCTGAACAGGACCCGGAGCGACAAAGGCCCCGCGCGGCCCGGAATGCTCCGAGGCGGCAGGCGGGGCGGCGATGCCCGGACACCACGCGGCCCCGCGCGGGCTCCGCTCATGCAACGCGACGCCCAACTCGCGATGTGTTACGATATATCGCGATATGCCAACGATACGAAGGAGAACCACGTGACGGCATTTGCGATTGGCGGTCGCCCGTTCCGCCTCCACGACGGCATCCGCCATATGAGCGGCGGACGCCATGGCCGGCGGCGGCACCGCCACTACGGCCCGGGGTATGCCTTCGGCCGGCGCGCAGGACGCGGCGACATCCGCGCCGCGATCCTCGCGCTGCTCGCCGAGCAGCCCATGCACGGCTACCAGATCATCCAGGAGCTCACCGAGCGCACCGGGGGCATGTGGCGGCCGAGCCCGGGCTCCGTCTATCCGACGCTGCAGCAGCTCGAGGACGAGGACCTCGTCCGCGAGACCGCGTCCGAGTCGGGCAAGCGCGTCTACGAGCTGACGGACGCGGGCCGCGAGCAGGCGGCCGCGAGCCCCGCGCCGTGGAGCGCGGTCGCAGGCGAGAGCGAGGACGCGCTCGTCGCGCTGCACGAGCTCGCGCACCAGGTGATCGCCGCGACGCGGCAGGTCGCCCATGCGGGCACCGCCGCACAACTCGAGACCGCGCAGACCGTGCTGCGCGACGCGCGCCGCAGCCTCTACCGGATCCTCTCCGAGGACGAGCCCGAGAACGAGCCCGAGGCCTGAGCGCGGGCGATCGGCGGGGAGCCGCGACGGCTCCCCGCAGCGCCCTCAGCTCGTCTGCACGCCCATCGTGATCCGGCCGACGTAGCCGCTCCCGTTCCGGGCGAGCCTCAGCATCGAGCGGCCGCCGCCGTTCCGGAAGATCGCGTCCGACGCGTTGCGCGTCGTGCGGCCGGGCCGGCGGTTGTACGGCGCCCGGCGGTAGACCGCATCCGTGAGCGTGTCCGGGAAGTAGAGCTGCCCCGTGTGCAGGACGTCCCCGCCGAGGTGCACCTGAACGTGGATGTGCACGGTGCGCCCCGCGTACCAACCCGGGTAGATCGTCTGGAACAGCGCGAGCCCGGCGCGATCGGTCCGCTGGATGCCGCGCATGAAAGTCTCGCCCTCGGTGTCCTCCTGCGCGAAGCCGGAGTACGTGCCCGCGGCGTCGCAATGCCAGATATCCACGGCCGCGCTCCGAATCGGCTTGCAGTCGGAGACGTCGACGACCGTCGTTCGGAGCTGGAGGGGAACGCCCGGCCGCCCCTCGCGAACGTCGCGCCGGACCTTGTCGCCCTCGAGGTAATACGGGCCTTCCGTCTGCTCGGGCGAGAGGACGCAGCTGACGAGGCCTGCGGCGACCGCCGCGGGACCGGCGCCGGCCCCTGACGCGTCGTCCGCCGACTCGAGCTTCCACGCCGTCGCCCCGAGCGCCCCGGCGGCGAGCCCGCCGAGGCGGAGGAGGGAGCCGCGCCGTGTCAGCGCCGCGGCCCGCTCGTCGGTGTTCGTGTGTTCGTCCATGCGCCCATACTGCACCCCCACCTTCAGAGGTCGTTCAGAGCGGGCGAAGGGCTCCGACAGAGGCCGCGGGTCGGCCGTGGCCGGGAGCGTCCGCCCCCGGCCACGGCCGGTGATGCTAGATCGTGTGCCTCGAGCGGAAGAGCCCGTCGGGGTCGACCTCCGCGCGGATCGCCGCGAGCCGCTCGTAGGCGCCCCCGGGAAAGAAGACGGTCGGGTCGACGTCGTTCTCGGTGAAGTTGAGGTACGTGCTGCGCGAGAGCCACGGCTCCGCGGAGGCCCGGAGCTCGCCGATCCGCTCCTCGATCGCGGCGCCGGTGACGGGGCCCATCGGGACGCCGACCGAGAACATCGCGTAGGGCGCCTCGAGGTGCGAGAGCACGCCGCCGTTCGGATCGGGCGTGCCCACCGCGCCGTCCAGGTGCCGTATCTCGACGGAGATGAGCGGCGCCGTTCCGTCCATGCGCGCCGCCTCGGCGATCGCCGCCGCGCCGCGCGCGTCGAGCGAGTCGAGCAGCCACCCGTCGGAGACGCCCGGAACCGGTGCAGGCGGATCCTGATGCAGCTCGGTCAGCGCCCGCGCCGGGACGGTCGCAAAGGTGTCGATCTCCGGCTCGAGGGCGAGCAACGGGGCGAGGAGCTCGCGGCCCGATGCCTCGTCTCCCTGGTACGCGGCCTCGACGACCACGACCTGGCGCCCGCGGAGAATCTCCGGGATGTCCGGGATCGGCGGGAGCTGGAGCATGCGCCCGACGGAGGTGACCTCCGCCGGCAAGTCGCGGGTCCACTCGGCCCAGGCGCCGAGCACCTCGCCCGCGCGCTCCATCGGCCAGATGAGCCAGCCGGCGTACGCCTCCGTAACGGGGTAGAGGGCGATCTCGACCTCGGTGACGACGCCGAAGCTGCCGCCGCCGCCCCTGAGCGCCCAGAACAGGTCCGGGTTCGTCTCCGCGTCGGCGCGGACGACCTCGCCCTCGGCGGTGACGACCTGGGCCGAGAGGACGCTCGAGGAGGAGAGCCCGTGCGTGCGCGCGAGCCAGCCAATGCCGCCGCCGAGCGAGTAGCCGACGACGCCGACGTCCTGGGACGAGCCATGGAGCGCGGTCAGGCCGTGCTCGATCGCGGCGTCGACCACGTCGATCCAGATCGTGCCGGCGGCGACCCGCGCAACCCGGGCCTCGGCGTCGATCTCGACGCCGGTCATCCGGGCCATGTTCACGAGCAGCGTGCCGTCGAGCAGGTCGTGGCGCGCGCCGTGACCCGTGCCCTGGACGGCGATGCGGAGCCCGACGGTCCGCGCGTAGTCGACGGCCGCGACGACGTCGTCGACGGTCTCGGGAAGGGCGACCGCCGCGGGCCGCTGGTCGACAGCGAGGTTCCAGGCGCGTCGCGCCTCGTCCCAGCCGGGATCCCCGGGGAAGGTGAGGATCGCGGGTGAGGCTGCGGTGCGTCGTGCGTTTCCGGTGTCGATGAGTTGAGGCATGTGCGTGTGATCTCCCTGGGTGCGTGGTTTCTGCGGCCAGCATCCCGGCCGGGCACGCCGATCTCGGTGCGGTTCTCCGAACCCGACCCAGGGGTCGACCGACTTCTGTAGGTGCGGTTCAGGCCTCGCGGACGAGCGACTCGGCGGCGTCGGCAGCGAGGGACGCCGCGTCCCGGAGGGCGACCTCCGCCGAGCCCGCGCGCTCGATGAGGGACCGCCATGGCACATCGCGCGGGAGGCGTCGCGGCTCGACGTCGCCCGCGACGACGGCGACCGGCGTCCGCAGCGCACCCGCCTCCTGGAGCACGTGCCCGACGACCTTGCCCGCCAATGAGGTCGCGTCCAGGCGCCCCTCTCCGGTGATCGCGAGGGAGGCGTCCGAGAGCTTCTCGCGGAGGCAGACCACGTTGCCGACGAGCGCGGCGCCGGGGACGAGATGTGCGCCGACGGCGGCGAGCCCGCCGGCCAGCCCACCCGCCGCGCCGGCGCCCGGACGCCCGCGCACGTCGACGCCGAGCGTCACGCGGTAGCGCTCGGCGAGCGCCTCGAGTCGTCGCTCGAGCTCCGCGACCATCGCGACGTCCGCCCCCTTCTGCGGCCCGTAGACACGCGCCGCGTCGACGAACGTCGTCGTGACGTCGCAGGCGACCTCGACGTCCGCGCCGCGGAGATCGAAGTCGAGCGCCTCGAGCGCCCCGAGGCCTCCGTCCGTCGTCGCCGAGCCTCCGACCGCGACGAGGATGCGCTCCGCACCGGCGTCGAGCGCGGCCCGGATGAGCTCGCCGGTGCCGTGCGTCGTCGCCGCGAGTGGGTCGTTCGCCGCCGCGACCAGCGCGAGACCGCTCGCGCGCGCCATCTCGACCACCGCGACGTCGCCGCGCATCCCCCACTCCGCGTCGACCGGCGCCCCGAGAGGGCCGCGTACAAGCGCCCGCCGGCGGTCCGCGACGGACGGGCAGAGCGCGTCGAGCGTCCCCTCGCCACCGTCGGCGAGCGGCAGGCGGATCGCCGGCCGGCCCGCCCGCTCGACCCCGACGGCGAGCGCCTCCGCGGCACGGGGCGCGGTGAGGCTGCCACGGAACTTGTCGGGGCAGCAGAGGACGGGGCGGTCGGTCACGGCGCGCGCATCGAGAGGGTCGGCCGAGCATACGAGGCGCGCATGTCAAGCCGGCGTTGACATCCGCTCGTCCGTCAACTACAAGTTGACGCGTGGAGCTGCAGGAGCTGATCGCGCAGGCAGAGCGACAGACCCTGACCGACGACCCCCTCGCCCGGGTCGCCGCGGCGCGCGACCTCTGCGCGGAGCTCAGCGTGCTCGGCGACCAGGTGGTCGACCACTTCGTCGACGCCGCCCGTCGCGACGGGTGCTCCTGGGCACAGATCGGGTCCGTGCTCGGCGTCACCCGTCAGGGCGCTCAGCAGCGCTACGGCGGGCTCATGCGACGCGTGCCACTCGTCGGGCGCCGCGGCCCGTCCCCGGTGACGCGGTTCGGGCCCGATGCCCGGCGCGCCGTCGTCGAGGCGCAGGCAGCCGCACGGGCGATGGCCCACGACCACGTCGACACCGAGCACCTGCTGCTCGGGCTCCTCTCCGCCGGGCTCGACGCCACGGGAACGGCCGTGCTCACCGCGTGCGGGCTCGATCGGGCCGGCGTCGAGCGTGAGGTGACGACGGTCGTCCGGCCCGGCACGGATTCCCCGGGACGCCACATCCCGTTCTCACCGGGCGCGAAGAAGGCGCTCGAGCTCTCGCTCCGCGAGGCACTCGCCCTGCGCGCCCAGCGAATCGGCACGGAGCACCTCCTTCTCGCGCTCCTCCGCGAGCGGAAAGGCATCGCGGCCCGGGTGCTCGCCGAACACGGCATCGACCGCGACCGCGTTCGCGTCGCGATGCGATCGCTCGCAGACGACGAGCCGGCGGCGGAATGACGAGCCCCGCCGATCTGCCCGTCGCCGAGTTCGCGTTCCCGGGACCCTTGCGCGACCGACTCGTCGCGGCGATCCTCGCGGGCGACAAGACGTCGACAACCGGGCTCCACGAGGAGTACGTCCGCGAGGGCGAGGCGATCTGCCCGGTCGGCCATCGTGAGCTCGTCATCGACTCCCGGGGACGCGGCGTCGCTGTGATCGAGACGACCGAGATCGAGGTGAAGCGGATGGGTCACGTCGACCTCGCCTTCGCGATCGAGGAGGGCGAGGGCTTCGAGACGCTCCACGACTGGCGTGAGGCCCACGTCCGGTTCTTCACGAGCCCGGAGATGGTCGCGCTCCTCGGAGACCCGCCCGTCGCGATCGACGACGACACGCTCGTCGTCTGCTCGCGATTCCGTCTCGTCGAGCGGCTCTAGCAGGCGCGGCTCGGCCGGGATCCGCGGTCGTCAGACACGCTCGAGCTCGAGCGAGTGTGGGCCACTCGGCGCGGGTCTGCGCCCGGTGCCGATGACCGTCGGCCGGCTCGGCGTGATGCGCGTTCAGGTGCTCGAGCACGCGCGGATCGTCGCAAACCCGGCACGATCCCGGCGCAGTCGCGTCACGCCTGCCACGCTACGTTGTCCGTGATGACGACGGTGACGACACCCTGGGGCAAGGCGGAGAGCGTCGAGGCGGTGACCGTGCCGCAGCGGTCGGGCGACCGGCGCTTCACGACGCGTGTCGAGCTCCTCGAGACGGACGGAGGCGAGCGGCTCGTCCGCTTTTCGTACGCGACGGACGGGACGGGCCGGAGAGGGCCGGTGACCCTCCGCGAGCGCGACCTCGTGAAGCTCCGTGTGGCGCTCGAGCGTGCGCCGGCGCTCCGTCGTCTCGTGCTCGGCCGAGCGGACGGTCTCGATGACGCGGCCTGAGCTCCCCGGCACGGGCCGGCCGGCGCCGCCGCGCCGAGTCGGGATCGGGCAAGCCCTCAGAGCGCCGCGCCGAGGGGGACGCGCTCCCGGGCCGCCGCGAGCAGCCCCTCGAGGAGTGGCACACCTCCCGTCGGTCCGAGCAGCGGGTCGATCGCGTGCTCGGGGTGCGGCATCAGTCCGAGGACGTTCCCCTCCTCGTTCGCAACGCCCGCGACGCGATCGCGCGCGCCGTTGACGTCGTCCGCATACCGGAGCACGACCTGCCCCCTGTCGACGACCTGGGCGAAGAGCTCGTCGGCGGCGACCCAGCAGCCCTCTCCGTGCTTCACGGGGATGACGAGCTCGTCGCCGGGCTCCGCGGCCGCCGTGAACGGCGTCGCGCTCGACTCGACGGTGAGCCGAACGTCCGCGCAGACGAACTCGAGCTGGCGGTTCGGGCGCAGCACGCCCGGCAGCAGCCCTGCCTCGCACAGGATCTGAAAGCCGTTGCAGATCCCGAGCACCGGCCCGCCGTCCTCGGCAAAGCGTCGGACTGCATCCATGACGGGCGCGAAGCGCGCGATCGCACCGCAGCGGAGGTAGTCGCCGTACGAGAAGCCCCCCGGCAACACGACGCCGCCCGTTCCCTGCGGCAGGGTCTTCTCGGCATGCCACACGGCGACCGCCTCGGCCCCCAGCAGCTCGAGCGCGAGTCGCGCATCGGCGTCGTCGTTGGAGCCGGGGAACGTCACGACCGCGATCCGCGGCCGACGCTCGCTCATGCGTCCCCCACGACGACTTCGAAGCTCTCGATCAGCGGGTTGGCGAGGAGCTCCGCGCACATGCGCTCGACCTCCTCCCGCGCGACGGCAGGGTCGTCCGTCGCGACCTCGAGGTCGACCAGGCGGCCCACGCGGGCGCGGCTCACCGAGAACCCGAGCGTCGCGAGCGATGCCTGGACCGCCTCGCCTTGCGGGTCGAGAATCCCTGCCTTCGGTCTGATGAGGACGGTCAGGCGCAGAGCACGACCCCCGGATCCTCCAGATACCGGTCGAAGGCAATGTCGGTAACGCGCTCGAACGCCTCGACGTACCGCGCACGGGTGCCGGCGACGACGTCCTCTGGCAGGGCCGGGCCGGGCGGTGTCCGGTCCCACCCGGTTGCGAGGCACCAGTCGCGCACGTACTGCTTGTCGAACGAAGGCGGCGATCCGCCCGGCGCATACTCCGTCGCCGACCAGTAGCGGGAGGAGTCCGGCGTGAGCGCCTCGTCACCGAGCGTCACGTGCCCGTCGGCGTCGAGGCCGAACTCGAACTTCGTGTCAGCGAGGACGAGACCTCGCGCCCCGGCATGGGCGGCACCGAACCGGTAGAGCGCGATCGCGGCATCTCGGGCTGCGCGATACGCGTCCCGGCCGCACAGGTCTTCCGCCTCCGGCTCGGTGATGTTGAGGTCGTGGCCCTCGACCGCCTTCGTCGCGGGGGTGAGGATCGGCTCGGGCAGCCGGTCGGCCTCGACCAGCCCCGCGGGCAGTTGGTGGCCGCAGATCGAGCCGGTCTCGCGATACTCGACCCATCCCGAGCCGGCGAGGTAGCCGCGGACGACGAACTCGACGGGCAGCATCTCCAGGCGCCGGCACTCGATCGACCGGCCATCCGGACGCATGCCGACGAGGTGGTTTCCGACGATGTCGCGCGTCCGCTCGAACCAGAAAACGGACAGTCCCGTCAGGACGCGCCCCTTGTCGGGGATGTCGGTCGGAAGCACGACATCGAACGTCGAGATGCGATCGGAGGCGACGAGGAGCAGCTCGGCTTCGCCGAGCGCGTAGATCTCGCGGACCTTCCCGCTGCCGAGATGCACGGCCTCAGGCATGGACGGGGCCTCGCGCGGCGACGAGGGCTCGCAGCCGCTCGAACACCGTGTCGACGTGCGTCGTGTAGGCGCCCAGGTCGAAGACCTCGTCGAGCTCCACGCGCGCGGACACCTCGGCGTCGGCCCGGACGAGCTCGCGGAAGTCGAGCTCCTCCTCCCACGCGCGCATCGCGTGGCGCTGCACCAGCCGGTAGGCGACGTCCCGCGAGAGGCCGCTCGCGACCAGGGCGAGTAGCAGCCGCTGGCTGAAGAACAGCCCGTGGCTCGACTCGAGGTTCGCGCGCATGCGGGCCGGACGCACGACCAGCCCCTCGACCAACCAGGCGAAACGATCGAGGGCGTAGTCGACGGCCAGGAACGAGTCCGGCAGCACGATCCGCTCGGCCGACGAGTGCGAGATGTCCCGCTCGTGCCAGAGCGCGATGTTCTCGAGGCCTACCTGGGCGTTCCCGCGGAGAACGCGCGCGAGCCCGCAGATCCGCTCGGAGACGATCGGGTTCCGCTTGTGCGGCATTGCCGACGAGCCCTTCTGCCCGCGACCGAACGGCTCCTCGACCTCGCGCACCTCCGTTCGCGCGAGATGACGGATCTCGAGCGCGAATCGCTCGAGCGACGATCCCACGAGCGCGAGCGCCGACAATAGCTCGGCGTGTCGGTCGCGCTGCAGGATCTGGGTCGAGCTCGGCGCCGGCTCGAGGCCCAGACGCTCGCACGCGATCCGCTCGACCTCGGGGTCGATCGCCGCGTACTGGCCGACCGCGCCCGAGAGCTTGCCCACCCGCAGGCCGTCGAGCGCATGCTCGATCCGCAGGCGGTCCCGGTCGAGTGCGAACGCCCAGCCGGCGAGCTTCAACCCGAACGTCGTGGGCTCCGCATGCACACCATGCGTGCGGCCCATGCAGAGCGTTTCCCGATGTGCCTCCGCCTGGTCGACGACGACGTGGAACGCGCGCTCGATGCCCTCGAGCACGAGCGAGCCCGCTTCCTGGACTGCGAGAGAGAGGGCGGTGTCGACTACGTCCGAGGAGGTGAGACCGAAATGGAACCAACGCCCGTCCTCACCGAGTTCGTCCGCGACCGCGTCGACGAACGCCGCGACATCGTGGTTCGTCTCGCGTTCGAGCTCGGCAACTCGTTCCGGGGTCGGCGCCTTCGCCGCGGCGGCGATGCGATCGACCGCGTCTGCGGGCAGGACTCCAATGGCCGACCAGCCTGCGAGCGCCGCGAGCTCGACGTCGAGCATCCGCGCGAGCCTCGCTTCGTCCGACCAGATCCGAGCCATGGCGGGACGGGAGTAGCGCGAGATCACTACGTCATCCTAGACGCGGCACCTGCCGTCGTCCGGCCTCGGACGGTGACGATGACGGCACGGAGCTGGCACGGATCGCGCGCTTCTGTTGTCTCTCTGGGCGATAGAATTGGAAGTGGGTGGTGGGATGGGGTGCCCCAGAGGAAGTGCGCAATTTGCGCCTCAACCCGCACTCGCCGCCGCAAGCGCGATGTCCTCCCGCCGCCGAGCGCCCGGGATCCGGATCAGGTCGGCAGCGTCGTACGCGCGCGCCCGCGCGTCGGCGAGCGTCTGCCCGTTCGCGGTCACGCCGAGCAGCCGCCCCCCGCTCGTCACCAGCCGACCGCCGTCGAGGGCCGTGCCGGCATGGAAGACGAGCGCGCCGCTCGCCTCGGCGTCGCTCACGCCCTCGATCGGCGTCCCGCGGTCACCCGACGACGGGTAGTCGCCCGCGGCCAGCACCACGGTGACCGCCGCTCCGTCGACACGTCCGAGCGCGACTCCCGCCAGCGACCCCTGAGCCGCGCCGGCGAGTACGGCGAGGAAGTCGCCGTCGACGAGCGGCATGACCGACTGCGTCTCCGGGTCGCCGAAGCGGCAGTTGTACTCGAGCACACGGGCCCCCTCCTCCGTGAGCATCAGCCCGGCGAACAGCGTCCCGACGAAGGGCGCTCCCCGGCGCGCGAGCTCCGCAAGGATCGGCCGGACGGTCCCGTCGACGACGTCGTCGAGCAGCTCGCCGTCGAGCGTTGCGACGGGAGCGAATGAGCCCATGCCACCGGTGTTCGGTCCGGTGTCTCCCTCGTATGCGCGCTTGAAGTCCGTCGCAGGCGCCAGCACGACGACGTCGGCGCCGTCGCAGACGGCGAACACGGACACCTCCGGCCCGTCGAGCAGCTCCTCGACGAGGACGTCGTCGCCGAAGCTGCGCGCCGCCTCGAGACCCACGCGGAGCTCGTCCTCGGTGCGACAGACCACCACCCCCTTGCCCGCAGCGAGGCCGTTCGCCTTCAGCACACACGGCGCTCGGGGCGTCGAGAGGAGCTTTGCGGTGGGGACGCCCGCCGTAGCCATCACGTCCTTCGCGAATCGCTTCGAGCCCTCGATGCGCGCCGCGGCCGCGGATGGCCCGAACACGGAGATGCCCGAGTGCCGGAGCGCGTCGGCGACGCCCGCCACCAGCGGCGCCTCCGGGCCGACGACCACGAGATCGGCGTCCAGGAAGCGCGCGAGCCCGAGCAGCCCGTCGGCATCGTCCGCAGCGACCGGATGACACGTGGCGAGCGCTGCGATTCCCGGGCTTCCCGGCGCCGCGTGGAGCTCGTCGAGTGACGCCGACGACGCGAGCTTCCACGCCAGCGCGTGCTCCCGACCGCCCGAGCCGACGAGGAGGACGCGCACCGTCGAGAGTCTACGAGCCCGACCGGCGGCCTACAGCGCGAGCACCGCGTCGCGTGAGGCGCCGGTGCCGACGAGCGCGACCGGGACGTCGAGCGCGACCGCGACGAACTCGACGTAGGCGGCCGCGGCGGCCGGCAGCACCGGGCCGGCGAGCTCCTCGCGCCACCCGGCGAGCACGTCGAAGACCGGCTCGCAGTGGTGGAAGTCGGACTGGTGGGCAGGGAAGTCCTCCGTCTCGCTCCCGTCGGGGAGGCGATACCGGACGCAGACCGGGAGCTCGTCGAACTCGGAGAGGACGTCGAGCTTCGTGAGCGCGAGCGACGTGATCCCGTTCACGCGCACGGCGAACCGGAGCGCGACGAGATCGAGCCAGCCGCAACGCCGCTCCCGCCCGGTGACGGTGCCGAACTCGCCGCCGATCTCGCGTACCCGTTCCTGCGCAGGCCCGGCGATCTCGCTCGGGAAGGGCCCCTCGCCGACGCGCGTCACGTATGCCTTCGACACGCCCACGACGTCGTCGATCCGCTGCGGTCCGATGCCGAAGCTGACCGCCGCGCCGGCGGCAATCGGGCTCGAGGAGGTCACGAACGGGTAGGTGCCGTGGTCGAGGTCGAGGAGCGTCCCCTGGGCGCCCTCGAACAGCACCTTCCGCCCGTCGCGGAGCGCCCGGTCGACGAGCAGCGAGGTGTCGGCGACATACGGCGCGAGACGCTCCGCATGACCGAGGGTGAGCTCGACGACCTCGCCGACGTCGAACGGCTCGATGCCGTAGACGCGCTCGAGCCAGACGTTCTTCTCGCCAGCCGCGAGCTCGACCTTCTCCCGCAGGATCTTCGGGTCGAGGAGATCCTGGACGCGGATGCCGATCCTCGTCGCCTTGTCCGCGTAGGCAGGCCCGATGCCGCGACGCGTCGTGCCGATCTGCAGCTTCCCGAGCCGCCGCTCACGCGCCCCGTCGAGCGCGACGTGCCACGGCATGATCAGGTGCGCGTTGCCCGAGACGAAGACGAGGCCGTCGGTGCGGTGACCGCGACCCTCGAGCTCGTCGAGCTCGTCGATCAGCACCTGAGGGTCGACGACGCAGCCGGCGCCGATCGCGCTCGCGACACCGCCGACGATCCCGGACGGGATCGCACGGATCTTGTACGTCTCGCCGTCGACGACGATCGTGTGGCCCGCGTTCGGGCCGCCCTGGTAGCGGCAGACGAGGTCGGACTCCTGGGCGAGCAGGTCGACGATCTTGCCCTTCCCCTCGTCGCCCCACTGCGCCCCGACGATCACGGTCGCAGGCACATGGGCCATTCTCGCACGCGGGCGCGCCGACCGCCGCGGATAGCCTCGGCCGGTGCGGATCGGGCGGACGCAGCTCGCACATGACCTCCGAGCGCTCGGAGTGCGACCGGGCGTCGTCGCGCTCGTCCACTGCCGCATGTCGGAGCTCGGCACCGTCGTCGGCGGAGCGGAGACCGTCGTGCGCGCGCTCCTCGACGCGGTCGGGCCGGAGGGAACGATCGTCGCGTACACGGGCTGGGAGGACGCCCCGCCGGATGATCTCGAGGCGCTCTCGTCCCCGGACCGCGAGCTTGTGCTCGCCGAGCAGCCGGTCTACGACCCCGTGGTCGGGCGCGCGAGGCGCGACCACGGACGCCTGGCCGAGGCACTCCGCACCTGGCCCGGCGCGGTGCACTCGGGTCACCCCGAGGCGGGCGTCGCCGCCGTCGGACGGGACGCGCGGGCGATCGCACTGCCGCATCCCCTCGACGACGCGTACGGCAACGGCACGCCGTACGCCCGGATCGTCGCGCACGGCGGTCAGGTGGTCCTGCTCGCGGCGCCGTTGGACACGGCGACCCTCGTCCACCACGCGGAGGCGGTCGCGCGGGTCGAGGGGAAGCGGCGGGCCGCCTGGCGGTGCCCGGTGCTCGTCGACGGCCGGCGCGAGTGGCTGACGATCCACGACATCGACACCGGCTCGGGGGCGCTCGATTACGGGACCCTGACGGCCGGACGCGACTACGTCGAGCACTTCGTCGCGCGCACGCTGGCGTCCGGCGGCGGGCGCTCCGGCCCACTCGGCGCCGGGACGGGGCACGTGATCGACGCACGGCGGCTCGTCTCGGAGACCGTGGCGGCGATCGAGGCCGCGTTCGCCTCGTCGCCGACCTGACCGCGGGCGCTACGCGCCGGCCGCGAGGTCGGCGAACTTCGCGTACCGCTTGAGGAAGCTCAGCTTCACCGCGTCGGTCGGGCCGTTGCGGTGCTTCGCGAGGATCAGCTCGGCAACGCCCTGCGAGTCGGACTCCTCGCCGTTGTAGTACTCGTCCCGGTAGACGAACAGGACGAGGTCGGCGTCCTGCTCGATCGAGCCCGACTCCCGCAGGTCGGAGAGGATCGGCCGCTTGTCGTGGCGCTGCTCGACCGCGCGGGAGAGCTGCGAGAGCGCGAGGATCGGCACGTCGAGATCGCGCGCGAGAACCTTGAGGTTCCGGGAGATCTGCGACACCTCCTGCACGCGGTTCTCGGCCGACGAGCCCGAGGTCATCAGCTGGAGGTAGTCGACGATGATCATCCCGAGCGCGGGCTCGCGCGCCTTCAGACGGCGAGCCTTCGAGCGGAGCTCCATCATCGTGATCGAGCCCGTGTCGTCGACGTAGATCGGCGCCTTCATGAGCTTGTCGCACGCAGCCGTGAGCCGCGGCCAGTCCTCCTGGGTGAGCTTCCCCGACCGGACCCGGTTGGACTCGACCTTCGCCTCGCTGCACATCAGGCGCTGCGTCACCTCCGCCTTCGACATCTCGAGCGTGAAGAGCGCGACGGGCGTCGAGCTGCGGACGCCGAGGTTCGCGGCCATGCAGAGCGCGAGCGCCGACTTCCCCATCGACGGACGCGCGGCGAGGATCACGAGGTTGCCCGGCTGGAGGCCGGAGGTGAGCCGGTCGAGGTCGCGGAAGCCGCTCGGCACCCCGGTGACGTCCACGCCCGCCTCGTAGAGCTTCGTGATTCGCTCGAAGCTCTCGGTGAGGAGCGGGCCGATGTGCGCGAAGTCCCCCCGGATCCGCTCCTGGGAGAGGTCGAAGACGATCTGCTCGGCGCGGTCGACGAGCTCGGTCGTCTCGCCGATCCGCTCGCGGCCGAGCCGCGCGATCTCCTGCCCCGCCTGGATGAGCGCCCGGAGGGTCGCCGCCTCCTTGACGATCTGCGCATAGTGGTCGACGTTGGCCGCCGCCGGCACGAGCGCCGCGAGCTCGGCGACGCGGGAGCTGCCCCCGATCTGCTCGATCTCGCCGCGCTCTTCCAGCTCGTTCGCGAGCGTGATCGCGTCGACGGGCTCGCCCTTCGACCAGAGCGCGAGCATCGCGCGGTAGATCGTCCCGTGCGACCCACGGTAGAAGTCGGAGGCGTCGAGGATCTCCGTGACGGCCCCGATGGCCGTCTCGGAGAGGAGCATCGCGCCGAGCACCGACTCCTCGGCCTCGAGGTTCTGCGGCGGCACGAGCGCCGACGGGGGAGCATGCGTCGTGCTCACGGCGCGGGATTGAAGCCGTCGCCAGCGGGCGTGTCCAACTCGACCGGTCCGAACGAGCGTCGCCGGAAAAGCGCCCGATGACCAGCCAAATAGAACATGTGTTCGCTGAAGTTCTAACAGGTTGGCCGGACATGCCCACAGGGTGCTGTGCAGTTCCCCGGTACGCCGAGCCCGCTCGCAGCGGAGATTCCCGGAGTCCGTCCACAGGCGGGAGGCCGACGCTGTGGACGGTGTGAACGACGGTGTGGACAAAAGACGAGGGCCCCGCAGGGCCCTCGTGGTCACTCTGCGGCGGGCTCGGACGCCGTCGCTTCGGCGTCCTCGGCCGGATCGCCATCCTCCGCGAACGGCTCCTCGGCGTCGTCGTCGAGCACCTCGGCCCGGAGCGCGTCCTCCTCCGCGATCGCCGCCTCGGTCTCGCGGATGGCCTCGACGTGGGCCTCCTCGGCGGCCTCCGCCTCGGCCCGCTCCGCCGCCTCGAGCGCCGCGAGCTCCTCCTCGGGCGGCAGCTCGCCGCCCTCGGGGACGACGAGGGTCTTCACCTCGGCCGTCACGCCCTCGAACACGTGGACGGGGATCGAGTAGCGCCCGATCCGCTTGATCACGTCGAGGTCGATCTTGCGCCGGTCGACGCGGATCTTCCGCGTCCGCCAGAGCTCCTCCGCGATGTCGGTCGGCGTCACGGAGCCGAAGAGCGCCCCGGTCGGCCCGGCCTTCACCTCGAAGCGGAGCACCGTCTTCGTCAGCGTCTCCGCGATCTCGCCGGCCTGGTCGGCCGACCGCGCCTCGTGGCGGGCGCGCTCCTCGTCGATGCGGCGGATCTCGGCAACGCGTCCGGGCGTCGCGACCTCGGCCAGCCGTCGCGGCAGGAGGTAGTTGCGGGCGTACCCGCGCTTCACGTCGACGACCTCGCCCTTCAGGCCGAGCTTCTCGACGTCACTGGTCAGGATGACTTCCATCGCTACCCCTGCACGTACGGCAGCAGCGCCATCTCGCGGGCCCGCTTCACCGCGACGGCGACCTGCCGCTGGTGGCGGCGGCACGCGCCGGTGATCCGGCGGTTGCGGATCTTGCCCTTCTCCGAGATGTACCGCCGCAGCTGGTTGACGTTCTTGTAGTCCACCTCTGCGACCTTGTCCTTGCAGAAGTGGCAGCTCTTGCGTCGCCCTCCGGTGGCCCCGGCGGCGGTCCGCTTGCGCGGTTGGGTCTTCGCAGCCATGCGGGGCCTCCTAGAACGGGATGTCGTCGTCGGTCGGGGAGGTCGGGAAGTCGCCCGCGGGGGTTGCGACCTCGCTCGGGATGTAGCCGCCGCTGCCGCCGTCGCCGTCGCCACGGCTGCCGAGGAACTGGACCGTGTCGGCGACCACGTCGACCGCCTGGCGCTTGTTCCCCTCCGGCGTCTCCCATTCGCGCCACTCGAGGCGGCCGTCGATCGCGACGGGGCGGCCCTTCGAGAGGTACTGCGCGCAGCGCTCGCCCTGGTTGCCCCACACCGTGATGTCGAAGTAGTTCGGCTTGTCGACCCACTGGCCCGTCTCGTCCTTGCGCCGCGTGTTCACGGCGAGGCGGAGGCTGCAGACGGCCATGCCCGACTGCGTGTGACGGAGCTCCGGGTCGCGGGTCAGGTTTCCGACGAGCACGACACGATTGATGGAAGCCATTACTCCTCCTCCTCCGGGGCGTCCGCGGGCGTGGAGGCATCGTCGCCGATCGCGGCACCGACCGCTACTGGCTCGGAGGGACCTCCCTCGGGGCGACGCGTCGCCATGTGACGGAGAACGTCGTCGTCGATCTTCAGCACGCGCGACAGCTCGTCGAGCGTCTCGGGGGCCGACGCGAAGCTGACGAGGTGGTAGACGCCCTCCTCCTTCTTCGCGATCGGATAGGCGAGCCGGCGGCGGCCCCACGCGTCGTGGCGCTCGACGGTCCCTCCGCCCTTCTCGATGAGCGTGCGCACCCGTCCGACGACCTCGCCCTGCTTTTCCTCGGGCAGGTCGGGATCGAGCAGCAGCAGGATCTCGTATTCGGTCACAGCGTTTCCCTCTCTCCTTCCTTCGGTCTGAATCGGCCCCGCCGGAGTCTGCGACGCCCGGGAATCGGCGTCGCGCGGCGTGGCAGGAAGCACCGGAAGGGTAGCAACGAACATGGCCGCGGCCGGAGGCGCCATCTGGGAGGGTCGGCGCGTGCGGCGCCAAGAGCGACGCCTTCAGATCTGCCTCGCCGAGAAACGGAGTCCCGCCTGGGAACGAATACACTGCCGTCGTGCGGAGGCTGTTCGCGTGGGTGGCGGGGCTCGTCGGCATCGCCGCGCTCGCTCGCGTGCTAGCGCGAAGACGGCCCCGGCACGGGGCTCCGTCCGCGTCCTCCGAGCGCCGGCGCCCGCATCCGATCCCGCCGAGGAGCTGCGCCGCAAGCTGTCCGCGACGCGCGCGACGCCGGACGAGCCGTCGGAGTCGCAGGACATCGCACCGCCGGCGGAGCCGACCGAGACACTCGAGGAGCGCCGCTCCCGCGTCCACGCAAAGGCGCAGGAGGCGATCGAGGCGATGCAGGACCGGCCGTCGTGAGCGAGCAGCCGGTCGGCGAGGCCACCGAGGGGGCGGCGCTCGCGCGCCTCGAGGAGCAGGTCACCGCGCTCCGGGGCGAGGTGCGTCGGCTCGGCGCGGTCGGCGCGCTGCCCGCCTCGCCGCAGCAGCCGGAGCCGGCGGTGACGCCGGCTGCATATGCCTGGCTCGGCGCGCTCGAGCCGCCGGTCCGGCGACGGCCGCAGGTGCCGCGCATGCTGCTCGAAGGGCTGTTCCTCGCCGCGGCCGCCACCGTCGCCGCCGTCGCGGAGCTCGATCCCGTCGCCATCGCGGGGATCATGGTCGGGGCGTGGGTCATCGTCGCGCTCATCGAGTGGGCCGCGTCGCGCGCGGACCGCCGCCCCGAGACGGCGCTCTACGTGCCGCAGACGCCGCTGCCACCCGCGGCGGACCCGGCGTGGTTCAGCCCACCGGTCGAGCAGACCCTGCTGGACGCCGGCGCCGAGGACAACGTCACCGAGGTGACGCGGCTGCCGGCCGTCCCGGACGAGGTCGAGACCACGGCCGAGCGCAGGCCGTAGGCCTCGACGCATCGGGAGTTCGACCGCCGCGGACGGGCCGTAGGCTTCCGCGAGCTTGCTCTTCCCCACCGCAACCTTCGCGCTCTTCTTCCTGGTCGTCCTGCCGCTCTCGTGGCTGACGATGCCGTGGCCGCATCGCTGGCGGCCGTTCATCATCGTTGCGAGCTACGTCTTCTACGGCTGGTGGGACTGGCGGTTCGTCTTCCTCCTCGCCGGCTGCACGCTCTGGAACCAGGTGCTCGCGGTCCGCATCTGGCGGAGCCGCTCGCAGACCCGGCGGCGCGCCCTGCTCTGGCTCGCGCTCGCCGGCAACCTCGGCGTGCTCGGGTACTTCAAGTACTACGACTTCTTCGTCTCCTCGACCGACAACATGGCGGCGATCGTCGGCCTCGACCTGCCGCTCAGCCTCAAGGCGGTCGTGCTCCCCGTCGGCATCTCCTTCTACACGTTCATGGCGATCAGCTACGTCGTCGACGCCTATCGGGGCGAGTTCGAGCCGACGACGCTCGAGAAGTTCGCCGTCTACCTCTCGTTCTTCCCCCACCTGGTCGCCGGGCCGATCGTGCGCCCGTCCGAGCTCATCCCCCAGATCGAGACGCCGCGGAACCCACGTCGCGTCGACACGAGCCGCGCCTTCTACCTCATCGCGACGGGCCTCTTCAAGAAGGTGGTGATCGCGAACTACCTCGCGTCGTCGATCGTCGACGAGGTCTTCGCCGCCCCGGGCCAGCACTCGTCGCTCGAGATCCTGATCGCGATCTACGCCTATGCGGTCCAGATCTACGCCGACTTCTCCGGCTACACCGACATCGCGATCGGCATCGCGCTCCTGCTCGGCTTCACGTTCCCGCAGAACTTCGACTCGCCCTATGCCGCGACGTCAGTCCAGGACTTCTGGCGGCGCTGGCACATGACGCTCTCGCGCTGGCTCCGCGACTACCTCTACATCCCGCTCGGCGGCAACAGGCGCGGTCGGCTGATGACGTATCGCAACCTGATGCTGACGATGCTGATCGGCGGCCTCTGGCACGGCGCGGCGTGGACTTTCGTCGTCTGGGGCGGTCTCCACGGTCTGGCCCTCGCCTCCGAGCGCTGGTGGCACGAGCGGCGCGGGCCGGCGACGGCGCCGCCGTCGACGCGGAGACTCTGGCTCGCACGGATCGCGACGTTCCACTTCGTCTGCTTCGCCTGGATCTTCTTCCGCTCCGACTCGTTCGGCGCCGCCTGGGACATGATCGAGGGCCTCTTCACCGGCTGGGGCGAGGCGTCGCCGCTCGTCACCGGTGGCGTCCTGCTCGCGATCGGGGTCGGGATCGGCTCTCAGTATCTCCCCGCGCGAATCCCGCGCATCATCATGGCGCGCTTCTCCCGGCTCCCGGTCCTGGGCCAGGCGACGGTGCTCGCGCTGGCGCTCATGCTCACGAGCGTCCTCGGCCCGGAGGGCGTGGCACCCTTCATCTACTTCCAGTTCTGATGTCCGACGCGCCGCCACCTCTGCTCCCGCCGCTCCTGCCCGAGCCCGACGAGACTCGGACCGTCGAGGCGGCCGTCCCGTCCGAGCCGACGGCTGAGCCGACGCGCCCGCGTCGTCGACGGGCGTCGTCGGATGCCGACGGCCCGCCGCGCCGTCTCTGGAGCGCGGGTCACGCGCTGATCGTCTGCGTCCTCGCGCTCGGGATCGGGCTCGTGCTGAACGCGCCCGGGATCCACAAGTCGGCGTACAACAAGCCGGACGGCTGGCAGCGGGACGTCGCCCTCGCCTTCACCGGGCCGCTCGCGGACGTGAGCCACGCGCTCCTGCTCGACCGGCCTCGCAAGGCGGTCCAGGCCGCGGTCGGGCGATCGGACGACGATGAGATCGACACGCAGATCGCGCTCCCGGGGACGGCGTCGCCGACGCCCTCGATGCCGACCCGGACTCCGGCCGAGCCGAAGCCGACGAAGCCCACCACGCCGAAGCCCACGCCGGCGCAGCCGAAGAAGGTCGCGTTCACGCCCGACAGGAAGCTGCGCCTCTGGGTCGCGGGCGACTCGCTCGTCATCACGCCCGGCTTCGCGGTCGTCCGCGCCTCGGGCGCGAGCCCGGCGATCGAGTCGGTGGGCGGAGTCGAGGGGCGGGTCGCGACCGGGCTCACCCGACCGGACGTCTTCAACTGGTTCGAGGAGATCCGCCGCCAGCTGAAGGAGCTGAAGCCGCGTGCGGTCGTCCTGGCTTTCGGCGGCAACGACGACAAGGCGTACATGACGGGCCTCCCCGACGGCGTGTCGATCGACGCCTTCGGCGGCTCGGTCTGGCGCAGTGAGTACGCGCGCCGGGTGGGCGGCCTCATGGACATGATCAACCGGGCGGGCGCGTTCGTCGTGTGGATCGGCCTCCCGCAGACCCGTTCGCCGGAGCAGACGCAGCGCTTCGACGTCGTGAACGCCGTCGTCCAGCGAGAGGCGCGCAAGCGCGAGGGGCGCGCCGCGTTCATCGACACGTACACCCTGTTCGCGGGCGACGACGGTGGGTACGCGGAGTACCTGCCGAACTCGAGCGGAAAGCTCGTCAAGGTCAGGGCCGGCGACGGCGTGCACTTCGAGCGCGAGGGCGGCGACATCATCGCGCGCCAGGTCCTGCGCGAGCTCAACCGCGTCTACGACCTGACGAGCTGGCGGAAGAAGTAGTCGGACGCCGCTCAGTGTCGGCCGCGAGGCGAGGTACTCGGCCGCCACGCGCTTCGGCACGACCATCGCCCACGCGCCCTCGACCAGCTCACGCATCTCCTCGGCGTCGATCGCCGCCAGGCGGACGTGCGCCCAGTTGAAGCGCATGTCCGATTCCTCCGGGAGCGCGAACTTCGCGGGGTCCGATGCGACGAGCGCCTCGCGCCAGTCCCTCGGATAGCCGAAGCCCATCGTCTCGCCGTCCGGTGAGAACGAGAGGTAGACGATGCGCCCGATCCGGAACTTGAGTCGTCCGCGGACGACGACCTCGGTGCTCCGCGGGAGCGTCACCGCCAGCGCGCGAACCTCGTCGACCGTTACCGGCATCCGACTTGGTCAGAACCGCGCGAAGCGGTCGATGTCCTCGTCGAACTCGCGCGCCATCGCGGCGGTGACCGACGGCCGAGCCTCGGCGATCGCGGCGACGAAGTCGCCCGTCGTCGCGGGCGTGTGCTCGCTCCCGAGCGATCGCTCGAACGCAGCCTGCGCGGCCTTCCTCGCGGCGAACCCGACGTCGGCCGCGGAGAAGAACTGCGACCGCTCCGCGAGCTCGCCGAGGTCGACGTCGGCGTCCGTGATCCCGGCGACGTAGCGCTCCCAGATCCCCATCCGGGCGATCCGGTCGGGCGGACCGACCGGGAGCAGGTAGTCGAACCGGCCCAGCCGCGTGAAGGCGTGGTCGAGGTCGCGCACCGAGTTGGTCGCCACCACGAGCAGGCGCGAGTCGCCGTCGCGGAAGGCCGGGATCAGCTTCAGCAACTCGTTGGCCATGACGCGGGTCTCAGGTCGTTCCTGGCGATGGAGGCGATCTCCTCTACCTCGTCGATGAAGACGACGACCCGGTCGAGATTCACGATGCGCCCAAGAGGTCGCGCAACGCACCGGCGCGCCCGTGCGCGTCGACGCCGGCGAGCTGGCTCGGGAACACCTCCACGAACGCCCACCCGAGGCGCCCGGCGATCGCCTTCGCGAACGTCGTGCCGTCCTGGAGGATGTAGCCCGCCGCCTGGGCGGCCGAGACCGCCGCCTCGCCGTGTGCGGTCAGCATCGAGATCTCCCGCACGCCAAGCGCCTGCAGGCGACGTTCGAGCGTCCGGAGGAGATCGGTCCCGACGCCGCGAGCGAGAACGGCGACTCGGCGTCGCCGTCCGCGTCGCTCTCCCACAGTCGCACGGCCTGCTCGAGCCGCGAGTCGTCGAGCTCACGGATCTGCACGCGGCCGGCGGTGTCCCCGATCGGCGCCTCCATCCGCAGAGGCTAGCGACGCGGCGGATCCGCCCGCGGCCGGGCTGAACACGGCAGTCCCGTCACAGATCAGGCTGGGGTGATGGACGTTGACGCCGTCAGCGGAGCGGCCAGTTCCCCGCGGATCTCCGCGAGGATCTCGTACGACCGGACGCGAGCCGCGTGGTCGTGGATCGCCGAGGCCACGATCAGCTCGTCCGCGCCCGTCTCGGCGAGGAGGCCGCCCAGACCGTCGCGCACCGTCTCGGCGGTGCCGACGTACGAGCGGGCGAGCATCCGCGACACGCGAGCCCTCTCCTCCGGGGACCAGAACGGCTCGATGTCGTCGATCGGCGGCGGAAGTTGTCCGCGCGCTCCACGGAACACGTTGGTGAACGACTGCTGCGGCGAGGTGAAGAGGCGCCGTGCGATCGCCTCGTCGTCCGCGGCGACGACGTTGACCGCGACCATGGCGTACGGCGCGTCCAGCTGGTCGGACGGCTGGAACCGCGCCCGGTAGGTCTGGAGCGCGGCGAGCAGCGCGTCCGGCGCGAAGTGCGAGGCGAACGCATACGGCAGCCCGAGAACGGCGGCCAGCTCGGCCCCGTACAGGCTCGAGCCGAGGATCCAGAGCGGCACGTGCGTGCCGACGCCCGGGATCGCGAACACGCGCTGGCCCGGCCGCGGATCGCCGAGGAGCGCCTGCAGCTCGAGCACGTCCTGGGGGAACGAATCGGCGCTCGGATCCTGGCGGAGGGCGCGAAGCGTCAGCGGGTCGGTTCCGGGAGCACGGCCGAGGCCGAGGTCGATCCGGCCCGGGTGGAGCTCCGCCAGCGTCCCGAACTGCTCGGCGATCACGAGCGGCGGATGGTTCGGCAGCATCACGCCGCCTGCACCGACCCGGATCCGCTCGGTGACCTGCGCGAGATGTCCGATCACGACGGACGTCGCGGCGCTCGCGATGCCGTTCAGGTTGTGGTGCTCCGCGACCCAGTACCGCGTGAACCCGAGCCGATCGGCATGCCGCGCGAGGTCCATCGAGTTGCGGAGGGCGTCACCGGGGCTCGCGCCGACGACGATCGGTGCGACGTCCAGGACCGAGACGGGAACCATCCGCCGACACTAGCCACGGCCGGCGTCACGCGGGGATGAGAGCAACGGCGCACCCCCAGGGCGCGAAGGGTGACGCACGCCGTTGCGGAAACCGCAGCTCTCGACGAACGGCATGCTCGTCGTCACCGCGGCGGCGGGCCACGCGATTGGTGGTCGTGAGCCCGGCGCGTACCCGCCGGAGCGCAGCCTGAGCCCCGCCGACGTCGTGCGGGCCTACGTCGACGCGATCAACAGGCGGGACGGCGCGCGTTTCTGCAGCGTCGTGGCGCGTATCTCCGGGCGCTTCGACCTGTGGGGCAACGACCCCGACTCGAGCGTGCTGAGGCCGATCGACTGCCCGCAGATCGTAAGCGGGCTGATCGGCTACATCGAGGGCTGCTGCCCGCCGAAGTTCGTTTCCTACGAGATCGTGCGGCTCGGCCCGAGCAGCACGGACGGCGGGCTCCAGCGCGTCGACGTCGAGCTCCGGGTACACGTCGAGGAGGACAAGAAGCCGAAGACCATGCTGCTCGGTGACCGAGAGCGACGGCCGGTCGCGGGTCAGCGACGGTTGCGGTCTGCGCCGAAGCCTCACCTGCTGGTGGATCGACGCTCGTTCGCTGCCGGGAAGCCGTACCGCTGAGCGAGGCCGCCTCGCTCGACCGGTTCGGTTTGGGGTGCGGCGGTCAACGTTCGGCTGAGCACGCGACGCGAGACGACCGGACCCCCTCGGAACGACACCGAACGACACGTCTTCGCGCTACCCCACGGGAGCGGTCGGACGGCGC
Organism: uncultured Actinomycetes bacterium; assembly: GCA_963797805.1. GTDB lineage: Bacteria > Actinomycetota > Thermoleophilia > Gaiellales > Gaiellaceae > Gaiella. Next base: position 136,691 of record CAWCRC010000012.1, read on the forward strand.
GAGCGGCGGAGGCGGCAGAACCGGCCGAAGGCGAACCGCGTGTGCCGCCCGCAGCGCGCGGCGGACGACCAGAATGGAGCCGTGAGCAACGATGGGCTGATGGCGGAACGGAGCGTCGAGCTGCCTCGGGCGCGAGGATGCCGCTCCTCGGGCTCGGCACGTGGCAGGCGCGCGGGCCAGGCGCTGCCGGCGCGGTTCGCACTGCGCTCGACGTCGGCTACCGGCACATCGACACGGCGACGATGTACGCCAACGAGCGAGAGGTCGGGCAGGCCATCGCGGAGAGCGGCGTGCCGCGCGCGGAGATCTTCCTGACGACGAAGCTGCCGCAGGGGAACGCGGGACGGGAACGGCAGACGCTCGCGGAGAGCCTCGCAGCGCTCGGCGTCGAGTACATCGACCTGTGGCTGATCCACTGGCCGCCGGGCGGCGCGCTCGGCCGGACGTCTGGGAGCGGCTGCTCGAGCTCCAGGCGGAGGGACGCGCGCGCGACGTCGGGGTAAGCAATTACAGCCTCCGACAGATCGACGAGCTCGAGCGGGCGACGGGCCGTCTCCCGGCCGTCAACCAGATCGAGTGGAGCCCGGCGCTGTTCGACCGCGACGTGCTCGACGGGCATCGCCGCCGCGGCGTGCAGCTCGAGGGCTACAGCCCACTCAGGACGATGAACCTCCGCGACCCTCGACTCGTGCGAGATTGCGGAGGAGCACGGCGTCACCCCGGCGCAGGTCATCCTCCGCTGGCACGTCGAGCACCGGATCGTTGCGATCCCGAAGTCCACGAACGCCGAGCGCATCGCCGAGAACGCGGCGATCTTCGACTTCGAGCTGACGCCGGCCGAGGTCGAGCTCCTCGACGGCCTCGGCTGACCTTCCGCCGAGGGCGAGAGCGTCGGGCTCGAGGCGGTCTCCGCGTTCGTCGCCGTCCGGGACGAGCCTCTCGACGGCAGCCATGAGGAGGCGGCGCTGCCGCTCGAGAGGCGGATGACGCTCGCTCGGGAGGTCGGCGAGGAGCCGTCGAAGCAGGCGAGGAGCCGCCGGGTCACCTGCGGCGAGCCTGCTCCGAAGGTGCGGAGCTCGGTGAAGGCGAGCTCGACGATGCGGGACCACCGATGACGGGAACGATCAGCCGTACCTTCCCCGACCGGTCGGCGAACAAGCGAGTCGGATCGGACGCTCCGCGATCTGGGGCAGCAGGTCGCTCAGCCGATCGAGCACCTGGACGGCCGAGGTCGGGGCGTTGATCGCCGGGGAGAGCGCCTGGGTCCCGATGTCGACGAGCTGTCGGATGCCGTACAGCGGATCCTGGAAGAGCGTCCGCTCCCGGCCGAGATCGACGGCGCGCATCAGGTCCTCGGACTGGGCTCGTCCCCCCGTGCACCTCGATGAGCGGCGCGCCGCGCGGGACGTACTCGCCGATGCGACGGGTCAGGCTGAAGACGCATCCGTGCCTGACGCGATCTCGACGAGCGCCTTCGAGTCGATCCCGAGCAGGACGCCGCGGTACGTGCGCCGGGCGAGCCGCGCCGGAAGGTCGCTCCCGACGACGGCGTCGGGCGGGCTGGTCTCGGGAACCTCGACGGGCACGTAGGCGTGCACGGGCGGATGGTTCACGTCGATCGCGTGGCGGGTCTCCCCGGCGACGGCGCTGATGATGAAGTTGATGCGGATGAGGCGCGTCGTCGAGTTCACGAACACGATGAAGACGACGAGGCTCAGGCCGACGAGCACCTGCGCCACGGTCACGGACGCCACGGGCGCCGTCGCCGACTCGCGGTCGCCCGTCTCGATGCCGGTCAGCGCGAGGAGCGAGACGACGAAGGTCGCGATGAACGTCCCGAGCGCGACCTTGGTCGACGCCGCGCGCACGAACGTCCGCGTGACGCGCGGGGAGAACTGCTGGCTCGCGAGCTGGAGCGCGACGAGCGTGATCGAGAACACCACCCCGAGGAACGTGAGGATCGCGGTCGCGATCGTCGCGAGGATGTCGCTCGCGGCCCCGGGCTCCCGACCCACCAGGGCGTGTCGGACGCGTCGACCGCGAGGTGGTCGTCGAGGACGCGGAGGAGGAAGCCGACCACGATCGCACCGACGAGGAAGAGCGTCGGGATGAGCCAGAACGAGTCCTTGACGACCTCGCCGAGGCGGACGAGCAGGAAGCGGCGCTTCGGTGGGAGGATCGCGCGACTCTCCATGGAGCCACGCCAGCATGACCGCACGCGACCGACGGACTCGGGCGCGCGCACGCCGCGACGACTGCCGAGAGGAACGGCGGCGGCGAAGCGCGAATACCGGTGAATGGCGACCGGCGAGGGCGACGCCCGCGCTGAAGGGCGGCGCGAGGCGGCCCCGGCGGCGTTTGTCGCGCTCCTGATCTTCGTGGCGCTCGCTCTCGTGAGCCGGGCGCAGGGCTGGGAGCTGCTCCAGCTGCCGTGGTGGATCTGGCTCCTCGTCGCGGTCCCGTTCCTCCTGCTGACGATCGATCTGACGCTGAGCTACCACGGCGCCGGCCTCGTTCGCTCCCGTCAGGCGGCGCTCACGCTCCTCGGCGTCCTGGCGATCGGCAACCTGGTCGCGCTCGCGGTCCTCGTCGCCGGCCTCGTGACGACGGCGGCGTCCGATCTCGGTGGCGGCGAGCTCCTGCTGACCGCGTTCGCGATCTGGAGCGCGAACGTCATCGTCTTCGGGCTCGCCTTCTGGGAGCTCGAGGCCGGCGGCCCCGTCGCGCGTCGGTACGCGCGGTCGCGCGCGGCCCCGGACCTGCGATTCCCGCAGGACGAGGGCCCGCAGCCCGGCCCGGACGCCTGGAGCCCCCAGGTCTGGGACTACCTCTACGTCTCGCTGACGAACTCGATCGCCTTCAGCCCGACCGACACCATGCCGCTGACGCTGCGCGCGAAGGCGATGATGGGCTTCGAGTCGGCGATCTCGGCCATCACCATCCTGCTCGTCGCCGCGCGCGCGGTGAACGTCCTCGGCACCTAGCGGGTTGCGACGCGCGCGAGGTCAGCCCTCGATCGGCCTCGAGGATGCGTACTCCTCGTCGGTGACGTGATCGCCCCAGGTCGCGCTGTTGCCCTCGTCGTCGACGTCGAGCATCGCGAGGTGCGCCATGAAGCGATCGGGCGCGGCGCCGTGCCAGTGCTCCTCGCCGGGCTCGAAGAAGACACGGTCACCGGGGCGGATCACCTCGACAGGTCCGCCGCGGCGCTGGGCGCGACCGAGTCCCTCGAGGACGTAGATCGTCTGCCCGTTGGGGTGCGTATGCCATGCCGTTCGCGCGCCCGGCGCGAAGTGGACGCGACTCGCGCTCAGGCGCGACGCGCCGGACGGCGCCGCGACCGCGTCGATGTAGACGGCCCCCGTGAACCAGTCGGCCGGTCCCGTCCGCGTCTCGATGCCGTTCCTCGTGATCTCCACGGTCTCCTCCTCGACGTCGATCCACCGTTCGTCGACGCTCAGCGGTCGATCATCCGCTGCTGCGCCTCGGCGTAGCGTGCACCCTCTGCCTCGAGCTGTGCCTCCTCGATCTCGCGGAGATCGTCGGAGGTGAGCTCGAGATCAGCCGCGGCGATGTTCTCCTCGAGGCGATGGAGCTTCGTCGTGCCCGGGATCGGCACGATCCACGGCTTCCCGGCCAGGAGCCAGGCGAGCGCGACCTGGGCCGGAGTCGCGTTCTTGCGCTCGGCGATTCGGCGAAGCAGCTCGACGAATGCCTGGTTCGCCTCCCGCGCCGCGATGTCGAAACGCGGAACGGTGTTGCGGAAGTCGCTGCCTTCGAAGGTCGCGTCTCGGGTCGATCGTGCCGGTGAGGAAGCCCTTGCCGAGAGGGCTGAAGGGGACGAAGCCGATCCCGAGCTCCTCGAGCGTCGGCAGGATCGCATCCTCGGGCTCACGCCACCAGAGCGAGTACTCGCTCTGGAGGGCGGTGACCTGCTGCACCGCATGCGCCCGGCGGATCGTCTGGACGCCGGCCTCGGAGAGGCCGAAGTGCTTGACCTTGCCCTCCTCGATCAAGCCCTTGACGGCACCGGCGACCTCTTCGATCGGAACCTCCGGGTCGACCCGATGCTGGTAGAGCAGGTCGATGGTGTCTGTCCGAAGCCGCGTGAGCGAGCCCTCGACGCTCCGCCTGATCGTCTCCGGGCGGCTGTCGACCCCGCCGTGCCCGTTCCCCTCCAGGTCGAAGCCGAACTTGGTCGCGATCACGACCCGCTCCCGGACCGGCGCCAACGCCTCCCCCACGAGCTCCTCGTTCGTGAACGGGCCGTAGACCTGGGCGGTGTCGAAGAACGTGACGCCGCGCTCGACGGCCGTGCGAATGAGCGCCAGCGCCTCGCTCCGGTCGGGGAACGGCGGGTAGCTCTGGCTCATGCCCATGCAGCCGAGCCCGATCGCCGAGACCTCGAGCGAGTTTCCGAGAGTGCGCTTCTGCATCAGAGAGACCTCCTAGCGGGTACATGACGACCACTGAAGCACGGGCGCGCGGCCGGTGACCGGCCCTGCCGATCCAGGTACTGGCAGGTCCCCTCGGCGCAGTCGAGAGAGGAATACCCTCGTCCCGTGGACGCGAGGAACGAGATGAGCGAGTTCCTGACCTCTCGGCGGGCCAGGATCACACCCGAGCACGCGGGCCTGCCCTGGTTCGGAGGCAATCGACGCGTGCCGGGACTCCGACGTGAGGAGGTTGCGCTCCTTGCCGGCGTCAGCGTCGACTACTACACCCGCCTCGAACGCGGCACCGCCACCGGGGTGTCGGAGACGGTACTCGAGGCGCTCGCACGCGCCCTGCAGCTCGACGAGGCCGAGCGTGCACATCTCTTCGATCTCGCCCGCGCGTCGAGCACGACTCCGCGACGTCGCCGCCGCGCCGCGCCGCAGCGCCTGCGGCCGAGCGTGCAGCGCATGCTCGACGCAATCGTCGCCGCACCGGCGTTCGTGCGGAACGGACGGATGGACCTGCTGGCAGCGAACGCCCTGGGCCGCGCCTTCTACTCGCAGCACTTCGACAGCCCACACGGCCCACCGAACTCGGCACGCTTCATCTTCCTCGACCCGCGGGCACGCGACTTCTATGTCGACTGGGAGCAGGTCGCGACCGACGCCGTTGCCGTCCTCCGCTCCGAGGCCGGACGCGACCCCTACGACCGCGGCCTGTCGGACCTCGTCGGCGAGCTGTCGACGCGAAGCGAGATGTTCCGTACGCGGTGGGCCGCGCACAACGTCCGCTTCCACGACACCGGCTCCAAGCGCTTCCACCACGCGGTCGTCGGTGAGCTCGAGCTCACCTACGAGAACATGACGCTCGCTGCGGACCCGACACTGATGGTGTTCGTCTACACCGCAGAGCCCGGCTCCCGGTCGGCGGAAGCCATCGACCTCCTCGCGAGCTGGGCAGCGACGCTCGAGCGCGCCGAGGTGGAGCGCGTTCCCGACGACGCCTGAGGCGGGCGAGAAGCGGCGAGAACGAGGTGCCCCCGACCGCCTCGCCGAGCACGAGCAGGTGCTCGACGAGACGGTCGGTAGACGCAGGCCCCGTGCCGAGGCACGACGCCCGACGACGATCTAGGCGAGGACCGCCTCCTCGCGGCGACCGCCCAGGGCGACGGGCGAGCCGATGACGATCACGTCCGGCCCGTCCTCCTCGAACGGGCGCTCGAAGGTCGAGACGACCGTCGAGGCCGAGAAGGTCCCGAACACGCGGAGCACGTCGTTGCCGATGTTGCGCAGCCCGTGCGGAGCCATCGGCGGGACGAGCCCAACCTGATGTGTCTCGAGGCGGCCGACCTCGTCGCCGATGCGTGCCTCGGCCGTGCCCTGCACGACGATCAGGAGCTCCTCTGCGCTGTCCGTGTGCGTCGCGAGCTCGGCGCCGGGATCGAGCTCGAAGAGAACCGTCGCTGTGCTCGCCGCTCCGGCCGCGCTGTGGACGGGGAAGCTGACCCGCAGCCCGGGGGCCGTGGGGGCGAGCTCGAAGTCGTCGAGATCGAAGGCGATCATGGTGTTGTTCTCCTTTGATTGCACAGTAATGTGCAACGAATATAGGGAAGACGTTTCCCCCACGTCAAGATTCGCGGTACACTGATGTGCAATGAATAGGAAGTACGAGCTGAAGGAGCGGGCACGGCGCCAGGCGGAGACGCGGCAGCGGATCGTCGAGGCCGCCGTCGAGCTGCACACGAGCGTCGGCCCCGCGCGGACGACGATCAGCGGGATTGCCGAGCGGGCCGGTGTGGAGCGGCACACCGTCTACGCGCACTTCCCCGACGAGCCTGCGCTTTTCCAGGCATGCTCCGAGCACTGGACCGGGAGGCATCCACTGCCGGACATCGCGACGCTGGCCGAGATCGAGAACCCGGTTCGGCGCCTTCGCCGCGCTCTCGGCGAGATGTACGCGTGGTACGAGTCCGTCGAGGCCGAGTTGGCGCTGTTCGTTCGTGACGCCTCCGTCGTCCCGCCGGAGATCACCGGCAGGAGGCTGTCTCACCTCGCGACGTTGGCCGACGCTGTCTCGCTCGGCTGGCCGCGCCGCAAGAGCGTCAGAGCGGCGATCGGGCACGCGCTCGAGTTCGAGACGTGGCGCTCGCTCGTGCGCAGGCAGGGCCTCTCGCGGACGCAGGCCGTCGACGCGATGACGCGCCTCGTCTCGAGCGTCTAGCGCAGCAGGTCGACGTCGTTCGCTCGACTGCAGAGAGCCCGGGTAGGGTCGCCAGATGGTCGCGACGGCAGTCGCAGAGGAGCACCGCGTCACGCCACGTGAGCTCTTCTTCGACCTCGTCTTCGTCTTCGCGTTCACGCAGGTCGCGACGCTCCTGGCGCACGAACCGACGTTCACGGGGATCGGCCACGGCGTGCTCGTGCTCGCCGCGCTCTGGTGGGCGTGGACCGCGTACGCCTGGCTGACCAACACCGTCGACCCGGAGGAGGGCGTCGTCGGTACCGCGCTGCTTGTCGCGCTGATCGCGATGTTCGTCGCCGCACTGGCGGTGCCGGGGGTGTTCGACGACGACGGGGTGCTCTTCGGCGCCGCCTTCCTGGTCGTCTGCGCTATGCACACCGTCCTCTACTCACTCGCCGCCCGCCAGGATCCGGAGCTGCTCCGCGCCGTGATCCGGCTGGCACCGTGGGTCCTGCTCGGCGCGACGCTGATCCTCGTCGCGGGGTTCACGGACGGCCTGCGGACATGGCTCTGGGTGGCAGCGCTCGCGGTCACGTACGTCGGAGCGGGTTTGAGCGGGACGGCAGGCTGGCAGCTGTACCCGTCGCACTTCGCGGAGCGCTACGGCCTCGTGATGATCATCGCGCTCGGCGAGGCGTTCATCTCGATCGGGATCGGCGCGACGGGGATCACCATCGGGCTCCGAATCGTGGTGGCTTCGATCCTCGGGCTCCTCATCGCCACCTCGTTCTGGCTCGCCTACTTCGACTTCTTCTCTCTCCGCGGCGAGCGGATGCTCCACGACGTCCAGGGGCCGGAACGGGTCGCGCTCGCGCGCGACCTCTATGCATATGCGCACTTTCCGATGATCGTCGGCATCGTGCTCTTCGCGTTCGCGATGAAAACGATCGTCGGACACGTCGACGAGCAACTCGACTTCGTCACGGCCTTCGCGCTCTGCGGCGGGTCCGCGATCTACCTGCTGACGTATTCCGCGATCCGAATCCGGATCGTCCGCCGGCTGTCGGTGAGTCGGGGTCGATTCGTCGCGGCGGTCGCGCTTCTCCTGATCCTCCCGCTCGCGACGGAGATCCCCGCGCTCGCCGCGCTGGCGCTCGTCACGGTGGTCTGGCTGGGCCTGCACGCCTACGAGCTCGTCTGGTGGCGACAGGCGCGCGCCGAGTCCCGATCGGCTTTCGCCTCACCAGGTTCGTCGTGACGCTTCGCGCGCGTCCGCGCCGCCACGGAGGACGCGCCGGCACGACGGCCGGAGTTCGGTATCCCGTACCGTGCCGGCGGCGCGACGCGCGTTCGAATGAATAGTGGCGCGAGAGCTGCCCACACCCCGCTCGATCCAGGCCCGCTACCTCGTGCTGCTGTTCGGGAACACCCTGGCGGCGTCCCTGATCTGGGGCATCAACACGATCTTCCTCCTCGATGCGGGGCTCTCGAACCTCGAGGCGTTCGCGGCGAACGCGTTCTTCACGGCGGGAATGGTCCTCTTCGAGGTGCCGACGGGCGTCGTCGCCGACACCGCCGGCCGGCGGACGTCGTACCTGCTGGGCACCCTCACGCTCGCTCTCTCGACGCTGCTGTACGTGGTCCTGTGGCAGATCGAGGCGCCGTTCTGGGCGTGGGCGGTCGCCTCGGTGCTGATCGGCCTCGGCTTCACCTTCTTCTCGGGCGCCGTCGAGGCCTGGCTCGTCGATGCCCTCACGGCCACCGGCTTCACGGGCTCGGTCGAGTCGGTGTTCGGTCGCGGGCAGGTCGTGTCCGGAGCGGCGATGCTCGGGGGGTCGGTGGCCGGCGGTTTCATCGCGGAGCAGTGGAGCCTCGCGGTGCCGTTCGTGCTCCGCGGGCTGATCCTCGTCGTGATGTTCGCCGTCGCCCTCCGGCTCATGCACGACATCGGGTTCACACCGGAGAAAGGCGGCCGGATTACGGACGAGGTGCGGAACGTCGCCTCGGCTTCGATCGAATACGGCTGGCGGGTGCCGGCCGTCAAGTGGCTGATGGTCGAGGCGCTCGCCGTCGGCGGCGTCGGCATCTACGCGTTCTACGCGCTCCAGCCGTACCTGCTCGAGCTGTACGGAGACCCGGAGGCGTATCAGATCGCCGGGCTCGTGGCGGCCGTCGTCGCCGGTGCCCAGATCGTCGGCGGCATTGCGGCGCCGCGGATCCGGCAGCGCTTCGGCCGCCGAACGTCGGCCCTGATCGTCGTCGCCGTGCTCAACGTGGCCACGCTCGCCCTGATCGGCCTCGCCGACAGCTTCTGGGCCGTCCTCGGTCTGATCGTCGTCTGGGGCCTGCTGTTCTCGGCCGCGATGCCGATTCGCAAGGCCTACCTCAACGGGCTCATCCCCTCCCGGCAGCGTGCGACGATCCTGTCGTTCGACTCGATGATGGACTCGACGGGCGGGGTGTGGACGCAGCCCTTGCTCGGTCGCGCGGCCGACGTCTGGGGCTATGCCCCGTCCTACCTCATCGGAGCGGGGATCTCGACGCTCGCGGTTCCGTTCCTCGTCCTGTCGAGACGCGAGAACGCCCCCGCCGACACGCTCGACCTGTCGGAGCTGTCGGCTCCGCCACGGCAAGACCCCGCCCTACGCCGTGTCCCAGGCCCTTCTAGCGAGGCGCCGTGAGCGACCCGAGCGCTCTCGCGGTGAAGGAGAGTCGCGGCGGGCGCCACGCCTGTCGATCCTCCGATGGCCAGACGTACGCGGGGGCGTCGTCGACGACGAGCTCGGCGAGCTCGGGTCGGTCGAGCGCCTGGGCCGACCAGTCGTAGAGGCGGCGTAGGCGCGGCTGGATCACGGCGTAGTCGAGCACGCGGCCGAGCTTGCGTTCCAGGTGCAGGTAGTCGCGAAGCTCGCCCTCGGCGGGGTAGCCGTCGGGGAGGACGCGCCCCATGGCGAGGAAGATGTCGACGGTTCCGCGGCGTGGGTCGGCCAGGACGGGGCCGCAGCGGGCGATAGGGCCCAGCGCGAGCCGAGGCGCGGCGACGAGCGCGTGCGCGTACAGGACGCGGGCGAGAACGACGTTGAGGAAGAAGCATTCGATCCGGTTCTCGTGCGCGGCGAGATCGCGGTGCTCGAGGTAGGCAGTGACGACGCTCGCGTTGTGCGCTCGGTACCAGCTCTGCGCGGTCGGTTGGTCGATGAAGGCCGTCCAGTGCTCGACCGCGGTGGTCGACGGTGGGCCGCCGCGGCCCGCGGCGCGTGCGAGAGCCTCGCAGCTGTCGCGCAGGATCCGCTCGTTCATCGCCCGCCACCACCGGCTGCCTGGCCGCGTGCCGTCGAGCGGGTTGAGCACGCCGCGTTCCGCCATCCACCGCATGAAGGCGAAGGCGGCGCGCTGGAACCGGAGGCGCGGTGCCCGTCTGCCGATCGGCTCCTCGTACATCGTGCGAGCGAGGGCGAGCCGTCCTGCCGGGTCGTCGCGGACAGCGGCGACCTGTGCGGCCGCGAAGGCTGCAGCGTCCCGCTCGGTGTCGCCTGCCGCGTCGCCGCCGATGCGACGATTCTTGCGCATCGGCGTCGGCGGACCGGCCGCGATCGTCGTCAGCTCGAGGTCGGGCCTGCTGTGAGCACCGGAGCGTGCGCTACGGGATGCGCTCGCGGTGGTGATCCTTGTTCTCCTCGCGCCACTGCTCCTCGTACGCCTCCGCCTCGGCGAACTCGCGCTCGGTGCGGGCACGGGCTGCATCGTCCTCGGCGACGGGGTGCTCGGCGGCCGCGGTGCGGCGGCGCATCGACGCGAACCCGATCACGACGAGCGGGACCGCGACGACGGCGAGGATGAGCCAGGGGATCACGACATCCACCCTACTCGCACACGCAGCGCGCGAAGTCAGCCTGCCGTGCGACCCAGACCGAATAGAAGCGCCTTGGCGGCCACGAACTCGGCCTCGCTGATCATCTCCTGATAGCGCAGCTCGACGAGTCGGTTGAGATCGTCGATCACTGCGGCGCCTTCGCCGGCGTGCGCTTCCGCGTCCCGAGGGGATGCCTCGCGTCGATCGGGAAGCTGCTCGACGCGGTTCTCCAGGCCGTCCAGCCGCCTCACGATCTCGTCGAGAACTCCGTCGAGCCTCGCGAGGATGGCGTTCGGGCTCGGGAGTGCCTCGTCGCCGTAGAGAAGCCACGCCTTCGGCTTCGAGACCGCTGTCTCGATCCTGCCGAGGTACCGGAACGGCAAGACGGCGCCGGCTTCGTAGGCCGCCACCGACCGCTTGCTGACCTGGAGAGCGTCCGCGAGCTCCCCCTGCGTCATTCCCCCTGCCTCCTTGCGGGCGATGGCGATCCGCTTGCCAACGGCCCTCGGATCCGGCTCGCTGTGCGCCGGGTCTCCTCCGTTGCTCCGCGTCTTCTCCGTCATCCGCCCTCCTGCGCCGTTTCCTGGTTCATCGGACGGAGTGGCCTCCGGCTTGAAGGGCCGTTGCCCGCTGCGGGCCGAGCCGTGCGCTGCTCGTGATCGTCAACGACAACGACTTCGGGCTCGTGTCCCGGTCCCCGAGCACAGCCGGAAAGGCGTGGTACGGCGGCGAGCGCGCCACGCCGCTCACCGGCCGCTCGCCCGTAGCGTGGTGGCCGAAACACGTCGGCAGGACCGCACTTCCGGTAGTGAGATCGTTACGGACTGGTGAACGCCCTTGCCACAAGACACCTGTAGAGGGTTGAGTACGGGCGTGAGACTCGCCGTCGTCTCCACGAGCCCCAGTCGAACCACGCGCGACCTCGCGGCGGTGCGACTGCCGGGCGTGGACATCACTGCGATGACTCCGGCCGACGCGGCCGCATCGCTCGCGCCGGGCGATGTCGCCCTCGGCCGCCTCGACGTACGCAAGACGCTCGACGGCATCGACGACGGCCTCTGGGCACTGGGTGTGCTCGCGGCGCGCGGCGTCACCGTGCTGAACTCCCCCGGCACGCTCATCGCCACCCACGACAAGCTGGTGACGGCCCGCCTGCTTCGCCGTTCGGGGCTTCCTCACCCGTGGACGCGACACGTCCGCCCCGGGCGACCACTGGAGGACGTGCACGCTCCTGTCGTGGTCAAGCCCCGGCACGGAAGCTGGGGCAGGAACGTCGTCATCTGCGAGACGGACGAGTCGCTCGTCGCCACGCTCGGGGCCATCCACGGAGAGGCGTGGTACATCGAGCACGGCGCCCTCGTGCAGGAGGTCGTTCCTCCGACCGGATCGGATCTTCGCGTCATCGTCGCGGGCGATCGCGTCGTCGGCGCCGTACGGCGCGAGGCGGCGCCCGGGGAGTGGCGGACGAACGTCGCTCTCGGCGCGAAACGGGTGCCCGTCATGCCAGACCGCACAGCCCGCCTTCTGGCGCTGGCCGCCGCGCGTGCGACGAACGCAGCACTCGTCGGAGTCGACCTCTTGCCGACGCCCGACGGCGGCTACACGATCCTCGAGCTGAACGGAGCGGTCGATTTCACCCACGAGTACCGATCCGCGGGCGACATCTACCGCGAGACCGCCGAACAGCTCTGCCGGTTCGCGTACGAGTCACAGGTCGCCGACTCCCAGGCGAGCACCGACCCCGTACCCGTCTAGATCAGACGATCAGCGCGTCTAGACGCTCGCCGCGAGGCGCGCGTGCGGGCGCAGCGTCTGGCGCAGCGTCGCCACCAGATCCCGCTGGATCACGTCGAGGAACACGCGGGAGACGGCGTCCTCCCCGTTGAAGAGCTGCTCGAACGGGTCGCGCGGCAGGACGAGCAGGAGCGCCCGCTCCCGCGTGATCGCGGTGAAGGGGGAGGGCCGACCGTCGACGAGGCCCTCGTAGCCGAACGCCTTCCCCGGTCCCGCCAGTCCGACGCGGATGCGCCGGTCGCCGCGAACCAGCACCTTCTCGACCGCGCCGTTGATCGTGAGGTAGCAGGCCGTCGAGGGCGCCCCTTCGACGAGCAGCGTGCGTCCGGGCGGGCACCGGACATAGCTCCCGGACGTCAGGAAGCCCCAGAGCGCCAGCGATTCGAAGTCGTGGAAGGTCGCCATGCGACGCACGTACGTGCTGTCGGGCGGGCCGCAGTACTCCGACTCGGCGAACACCCCGAGCCGCGTCCTCGGCCGGCGGGCCGGCCACCTCGCCGCCGAGCGAGACGGCGAGGTGCCGCAGCTGATTGCGAAGCCGTGCCGTGAAGAGCGCCGCGAGGCGGCGTCTCAGCCTGAACGCCGACGGATCCTGGCGGGCGAGCAGCGCCGCGAAGTCGGTCCGGCCGAGCGCGAGCACCGTTGCGGTCTCGGTCACGCGCACGCTCATCGTGTGCCCCTCCCCGTCGAGCAGCCCGATCTCGCCGACGACCTCCCCCGGGCCGGCTCTGCCGATCTCCGCCGTTCGATCCCCGGGCACGTGCAGCGATGCCGAGACGGCGCCGTCGACGATGAACACCATCTCGCGCGCGTCGTCCCCCTGGCGCCAGAGGAGCTCGCCCTCCCGACCGTCCGCCGGCGCGTCACCCGCGCCAGCTCGGCGAGCTCCGCCTTCGTCTCGGCCCTCGAGGAGCGGAACGGTGGCGAGGAAGTCGACGGTCTCGCGGTCAGACATCGAGGTCGCGCGTCTCGAACTCGAGCCCTTCCGGCGTGAGCTCGGCGGTCAGCATCGAGTACTCGGGCACCTCGAGCCAGCTCGAGACGTCGGTCGTCAGCGGCTCGGAGGCGATGATCGCCGAGCGGGGCGGATCGCCGGCGGTCATCTGCCAGCCGTCCTCGCGCTCCGCGTACTCGCCCCCGATGGCGTACCAGAGGCTGACGAACGGGAGGTCGGTCTCGAGCATCTCGTCCTCGGGCGGATACCAGCCGTAGTCGAACGAGAGGCGGGTGGCGACGAGAGCGCGGCCGGTGCTGACGCACAGGTTGACCGGCGACGAGGTGTCGATGCCGTGCTCGGCGCGGACGGCGCGCAGGATGCGGAGGGCGCTCGGCGGTGGCGTCCGCGAGCTCGCGCGTCTCCGGGAGCCCGAAGGGATCGTCGAGCTGCGACAGGACGAGCGCGTAGATCCACTCGGAGTCGGTGGTTCCCTCGATGCACTGCGCAAGCTCCGGCCGGACGTGCTCGACGAGCGCGTAGCGCATGCGCGGGAACTGCCGCAGGTGCCCGTTGTGCGCGAGGACGACGCGGGCGCCGACGAAGTGGAAGGGGTGCAGGTTCGTGTCGGCCACGACCGCCTCGCCGGAGTACGTGACGCCGCGAACGTGGGCGACCAGACACGTCGGCGCGAGCTTCGACGAGAGGAAGCGGAGGTTGCGGTCGAACGACGGCAGGGTGGTCGTGCGATAGGTGAACGGATCCTCCGGCCGCAGGGAGGTCGGATCCCACGCCTTCATGCCGAAGCCCGCGAGGTTGAGGAACGTGTTCATCATCCGCGGGCTGTACGACTGCCGGACGAGGCTGTTGTCGGTGTCGAAGAGCAGGTTCTGGACGGGGAGCGGCTCGCCGAGGTAGGCCAGGATCCGGCACATGCGCCGATCGTACTCGGGCTCGTCGGCGCCGCTTTTCGTCAGCCGCCGTCCTTCGGGCGCGGCTAGTGTTGGCCGCACAACACCGTCAGGAGGGTTCCGTGAAGCAATTCAAGTGCGGCGACGTCGTGCCGGGCTGCCAGTGGGTGACGCGCAGCGAGGACGAGCAGGAGCTGTTCGCCGCCATCCACTCACACGCGCGCGATGCCCATGGCATGGACGAGGTCCCGCCGGAGGTCGTGGACGCCATTCACGGCGTGATCACCGAGGTCGACGCTTCCGACCCCGACACCGGGAACGCGCCCGCTCGAGGAACGCCTCGAGCGCCTCGGTATAGGGCGCGAGCTCGAGCCCCTGATCGCTCACCCAGGCGTCGCTGTAGTAGGTGCCGGCGTAGCGGTCGCCGCCGTCGCAGATGAGGGTGACGACGCTGCCGCGCTCGCCACGGGCGAGCATCTCCGCGACGAGCACGAAGGCTCCCCAGACGTTGGTCCCGGTGGAGCCGCCGACGCTGCGTCCCGTGCGCTCGCGCACGAGGCGCATCGTCGCGATCGAGGCGGCGTCCGGAACCTGGATCATTCGGTCGACGACGTCCGGGAGGAACGACGGTTCCACGCGCTGGCGTCCGATGCCTTCGATCCGCGACGGGCGGCCGGTGAACGCGGACGGGTCGCCGGCCCAGCCGAGTAGAAGATCGAGTCCTCCGGGTCGACGACGCACATCCGCGTGGGGTACCGGCCGAAGCGTGCGTAGCGGCCGATCGTCGCGCTCGTCCCGCCGGTCCCGGCGCCCACGACGACCCACGCGGGAACCGGGTGTCGCTCCATCGCCATCTGGCTGAAGATCGACTCCGCGATGTTGTTGTTGGAGCGCCAGTCGGTGGCGCGCTCCGCGTACGTGAACTGGTCGAGGAAGTATCCGCCGCGCTCCGTCGCGAGCCGGTGCGCTTCGTCGTACACGGTCGTGGGGTCGTCGACCAGATGACACGACGCCGTCCTGCGCCTCGATCAGCGCGATCTTCTCGGGACTGGTGGAGGCCGGCATGACGGCGACGAACGGCAGGCCGAGGAACCGCGCGAAGTACGCCTCGGAGACCGCCGTCGAGCCGCTGGACGCGTCGACGACGGTCGACCGCTCCGCGATCCAGCCGTTGCACAGGCCGTAGAGGAAGAGCGAGCGGGCGAGCCGATGCTTCAACGAGCCCGTCGGGTGGACCGATTCGTCCTTGAGGTACAGGTCGATCCCCCACGCCTCGGGCAGCGGAAAGGCGTGCAGATGCGTGTCGGCCGAGCGATTCGCATCGGCTTCGATGCGACGGACCGCCTCGTCCATCCACGCTCTCGAACCGAGGTGCTCACGACCGTTCGGTGACGTCGTCACGTGCGCAGTTTCGCTGATCGGGATGTTCGTCAACGCGATCGCGGCGTGCGCGTCGCGACGAGGCTGAACGGCAGAGACGCTTCCATACTGGCTACCGGCTCGAGACCTCAGGAGCCGACGACGCGGTCGTACTCGGCGATCATCCGGGCGAGCTCTGGTGGCGTGGTCCAACTCGCCCCGAGCCACTCGAGATCTTCGTCGGTCGCCCCACGGGCGACCGCGCAGGCTTTTCAGATGTAGACGGGAACCTGATTGTCGACGAGCTTCGCGAGCAGCGCCCGCACGGGCGGGACGCCGACGCCCTCGAGTCGCTCGGCCGTCTCGCGTGAGGCGAGCTCCGTCGCGTCGCCGGCCAGCACGACGGCGCACTCCTGTCCTGCTTCGATCGACCCGTTGGCCGCGAAGTGGAGCGGGAGCGACGCGCGCGTCGGGTCGGACGACCCCGCTGTGGAGAGGTAGAGGATCCGCATCGGGTCAGCCTACGACGCGGCTCGTCCCGCGTCTACGGGTCGACGTCGACGCTGAGCGTCATCGCCTTTCGCAGCTCGGCCGGATGCCACGACCGGACACTCGCAATCGCCGTGCCGAGGTGCCACGATGGCGTCGTGACGACGACTGCCGCGGAGGACGCGGTCGCTCGCGGATACGAGGCGCTGGCGTCTGGGAGGTGGGGCGCCGCACGCGATTCGTTCCAGGAAGTGCTCGACCTGAGCGACTCGCCCGAGGCGCTGGACGGGCTCGGCCGGGCGCTCTGGTGGCTCCGGGACGAGCGCGGGGCGATCGTCCACCGGGAGCGCGCGTACGCAGGATTCCGCCGTGACGGCCAGCTCGCACGCGCGGCGCGGATCGCGCTCTGGCTCTCCCGCGAGTACGGATTGGTGTTCGGCAACGCCGCGGCAGCACGCGGCTGGCTCGCGCGGGCCGAACGGCTCCTCCGCGACGTCACGGCGGGAGCCGAACAGGGCTGGCTCGACCTGACGCGCTCCGAGGGCACGCGCGACGCACGCACCTCGGCCGAGCTCGCGTCCGCCGCTCTCGACGTCGCGCTCGCCACCGCCGATGCCGACCTCGAGCTGCGAGCGCTGGCGCAGCTCGGGCTCGCCGAGGTGACGCAGGGAGAGATCGACCGGGGCCTCGCCCGGCTCGACGAGGCGATGGCAGCGGCAACGAGCGGCGAGCCTGCGACCCTCGAGACGTTCGCGGACATCTGCTGCACGCTGATGCTCGCGTGCGAGCGGGCCGGGGACGCCGAGCGTCTGCAGCAGTGGAGCTCGGTCCTCGACGACTTCGTGCGAGCGCACGACCACGTGACGCTGCTCGCCTTCTGCCGAACGTGCTGCGCGGACGTCTACTCGGCGAACGGACGGATCGACGCGGCGGAGGCGGAGCTGGAGCTCGCGGTGGACGAGCTCACCGCCGCGGGCCAGCGCTCGCGGTGCGTCCCGCCGTCGGCGCGCCTGGCGGAGATCAGGGTGCAGCAGGGCCGCTACGACGACGCCGACCGGCTGCTCGCAGGGCTCGAGGACGAGCCGGAGGCTCTCCAGGCCCGCGTCGCGCTCCGCCTCGCGCGCGGCGAGCCGGCAGCCGCGGCTGCGCTTCTGACACGGAGGCTGGACGAGCTCGGGTGGACCAGCCTGCCCGCCGCGCCGCTGCTCGCCCAGCTCGTGGAGGCTCGGCTGCTCGAGGGATACCTCGATGCGGCGACCGCCGCTGCATCCGCGCTCGACGCGATCGCCGCCGCGGGTCAGCGCGAGCGGGTCGACGCGCTGGCCGTGTCGGCCCGCGGTCGGATCGCCCTCGTCGAGGGCCGCGAGGACGCATCCGAGCTGCTGCTGCAGGCCGTCAACCGCTTCGCGGAGCTCGGTGCGCGCCTCGACGCCGCGCAGGCGCGGCTCGAGCTTGCGCGCTCGCTCGCTGTCTCGTCACCGGACGTCGCGATCGACACCGCCCGGCACGCCCGCACGGAGCTGGAGGCCCTCGGGGCACTTCGCGATGCGGACGCCGCGGCCGCCTTCATGCGGACGCTCGGCGTGAAGGGTCGCGCGGGGCCACGGGCGGCGGGGCTGCTCAGCCGGAGGGAGACGGAGGTGCTCCGGCTCCTGGCGGAAGGGGTTTCGAACCGGGAGATCGCCCGGAGGCTGTTCATCAGCCCGAAGACCGCCGAGCACCATGTCGGCCGTGTGTACGCCAAGCTCGGGGTGAGCACCCGCGCCGAGGCGGCCGCGTTCGCCGTCCGCAACCTCGAAAGCGAATAGGGGAGATCCCCCTACCGCCGACCGCTTCCATGCGCCACCCTCGGAGGGTCGACGAAGGGAGGATGTGATGTCCGAGCAGAACAAGGAAGCCGTCCGCGACTACTACGCCCGCGTGATCAACGGCCGAGATCTGGAGGCCGTCGGCGACTTCTTCGTCGACGAGCGGATGGTCGAGGGAGTGAGGTCGGGGTGCTTCCGCTACTTCGAGGCGTTTCCCGACCTGCACGTCTCCCTCGAGGACCTGATCGCCGAGGGAGACCGCGTCTTCCTCCGCTCGACCCTCACCGGCACGCACGACGGCGAGTACAAGGGCATCCCCGCGACGGGACGCCATGTGGCGACCGAATGCGCAGAGGTCTTCCGCGTCGCGGACGGCAGGTTCGTCGGCTACTGGTGCCTGACGAACGTTGCCGGGCTCATGCGTCAGCTCACCGACGAGCCGGCAATCGCCGGCGTCTGACCCCGATCGAAAGGAATGCAATCCCATGCCCAAGGCATCCAGGACGACTGCCTCGGAGTCGATCGAGCTCGAGGGCTACGAGGGCCACTTCGAGGACTTCGGCCCCTACACGGTCGGGTTCGAGCGGTACCACGCCGACGCCGACCTCGCGCCGCTCTTCGCCGGCCTCCCCGACGACCGCTGCCAATGCCCGCACATGGGATACGTCGTCTCCGGGAAGGTGAAGTTCACCTTCACTGATGGGACGGAGGAGGTGTACGAGGCGGGCGAGGCGTACTACGCCCCACCGGGCCACCTGCCCTACCTCTACGGCGGCTCCGAGGTCGTCGAGTTCAGCCCCACGACCGAGCTCCAGCAGACGCTCGAAGTCGTCGAGAAGAACATGGCGTCACTCGACGCCTAGAAGACGAGCCGGAGCCCAGGCCGAGGCGATCTTCAGGGTTCCTGCGAGAGGTCAGCCGAAGTAGTCGAACTCGCGCGTGAAGCCGAACAGCGTCGCCGCCGGCAACGGAGCGACGGCCGCACGCGGACATCGCCGTGCTCAACGCGACCCAGAGCCAGATCGAATGATCGCATCGCACCCCGGCCCCTCCATCGCCATCATCCCCTGGATCGCAAACGCGCTCGAGCGATCCACGGACGCCGAGCGCCAGTGCCGTGAGCGCTGCCGGAACGCGAAGCGTGCGAGGCACGGCCACCGATCGTAGGAGGCTGACCGAGGACGTGCCGTGCCCTACGTGGTCGTGTCTCCGAGCCCGGCGGCGCGGGCCACGAGGCGCGCCTCTGCGCGATCGGCGACCTGGAGCTTGGCGAGGATCCCGGAGACGTAGTTGCGGACGGTCTTCTGGCTGAGGAAGAGGCTGGCGGCGATCTCGGCGTTGCTGCGGCGCTGGGCGAGGAGGTGGAGGACTTCGAGCTCGCGTTCCGTGAGTTGCGGGAAGGAGTCGCCCGGGTCGGCGGTTGGCGGTGCGGTGAGATAGCGCTGCAGCCGGGCTGCGACGCCCGGGCCGAGAATTGCCTCGCCGTTGGCGACGGCGCGGATCGCTCGCAGTGTCTCGGTCTGGGCTGCGCCCTTGAGCTGGTAGCCGCGAGCGCCGGCGCGCAGGGCGGCGAAAACGGACTCGTCGTCTTCGTGCATCGTCATGACGAGGACGTGGACGTCCGGTGTCTCCTGAACGATCTGGCGCGTCGCCTCGATCCCGTTCAGGTCGGGCATGTTGATGTCCATCACGACGACGTCAGGCGTGAGCGTGCGCGTCAGCTCGACGGCTTCGTGGCCGCTCGTGGCTTCGCCGATCACCTCGGTGTCGGACACGGATTCGAGGAGCGCCCGCAATCCGCCGCGGAAGAGCGGGTGGTCGTCGGCGATCAGGATCCTGATCGACGTGCTCATCCGACTGGCGCGGTGGGGGCCTGGCGCGGGAGACGCACGGTGACGGTCGTGCCGTCGCCGGCATGCGACGTGATCTTGCAGCTACCTCCGAGCTCGGCGGCACGCTCCTGCATCGTCTGCAGGCCGACGCCGGCCGGGCCCTGCGCGATGCCCTGTCCGTCGTCGGCGATGTCGAGGAGCACGGCATCCGGTCGAACCGAGATGCGGAGCGTGCAGGATCGGGCTCGGGCGTGCCGCGCAACGTTGGTGAGCGCCTCTTGCACGATGCGGTAGGCGGCGACCTCGACGGCCGCGGGAAGCGGCGGCAACACCTCGGGCGCCTCGACGACGACGGCGATCGGCACGGAGATCTCTCGCGAGGCGATTCCGCGTAGCGACTCGACCAGTCCGAGCTCGTCGAGTGCCGGTGGGCGCAGTCCGTAGATCAGCCGCCTGACGTCGCCGATCATCGTTTGTGTCTGCTCGGTGGCCGAGGCGAGCAGCGCGTTGGCGCGCTCCCGGTCGGAGGCGGCGAGGTTGTGCACCGCGTCGAGCGTGAACGTGAGGCCGGCGAGCGCCGGCCCCAGGCCGTCGTGCAGGTCGCGGCGGATTCGGCGACGCTCCTCTTCGCGCAGCTCGACGAGGCGGCGGCGGGCGGCCTGCAGCTCGTGGGCGAGGCCGACGGCATGAACGGCCGCCGCCACCTGGGGTGCGAGGTCGGCGATCAGGCGGCGGTCGGCCTCACGCAGCTGCTCACCCGGCCTCGGCGCGAGCCGGAGCTCTCCGACGGCCAGACCCTGATGCACCAGCGGAAAGCGGAGTGGGACCGGGTCGGGACTGCCGTACGCCACGGTGACTTCGTCGTCGCCGCCGAGTGTGAGCGCGACGTATGACAGCCGCAGGGTCTGGCCGATGGTTTCGACCACCGTCGGGAGGACGGCATCAGCGCCCAGGGAGCTCTCGAGCCGGCGGCCGAGGCGGGCGAGCGCCACGTAGGGGTCGTCCCGCTCGCCGTACATGAGCTCGTTCACGTACCGCTGCACGCGTTCCCGGACCGGCTGGAAACCGACGGCGACGACGCCGGTGAGTGCCACCGAGAGCACGAGGCTCCCCCCGTGGGAGAGCTTTGCGCCGATCAGGCCGACGACGAGCACGTAGGCAGCGACCACGCCGATCGTCATGACCCCGTAGACGAGGGCGCGGTTGACGACGAGATCCAGCTCGTACAGCCGGTACTTGAGAATCGCGACCGCGGTGCCGACCGGAAGCGCCAACAGGGCGATCGCATGGAGGATGTAGGCGTAGGGGAACACGCCCCAGGTGAACGCCCCGACCGTGCCGAGGCAGACCGCCAGGCCGAGACCGCCGCCGATCCAGCGAAGCTGCTGGCGCTCCTCCCCGGCCGCGTGTCGGAAGCGCAGAACGAACGACACAAGCGACACGACGACCGCCCCGGCCACGAGCGCGTACCCGAGCGTCGCCGCGACGTGCCAGGCCGTCGTGTCGAATGCGAGCGGGTTTTCGATCGGCTGGTCCGAGCCGAGATCGAACGTTGGTGAGCCGGAGAGCCCGAGGGATCCGAGGACCGAGCCAGCGACCAGGGCAGCCACGGCCGGTCTCCAGCGTGGCGAGAGCAGCCGCCCGTCCGGCACGACGAGCAAGAGCAGGCCCATCGGAAGTGCGAGGCTCGGCAGCCAACACCAGCTGTCGACCCACGCCGCCGCCCGACCTGCCGGCAACGACTGCGGATGGGCGACCAGCGCAGCGATCGCGTAGGCGTACGCGGCGGCGCCTACGGCCCACAGGAATCCCGTCGCGGCGAATCCCCACGAGATCGGGTGCTCGGGCTTGCGCGTCGTCAAGAGCACGCCGAGGCAGGTCATTGCCAGCCCGATCGCGAGATAGAGAAGCTGTCGGTACGAGCCTGTGTGAAGGTCGAGTGCAAGCGCCCCCAGGAGCAACGCCGTCGTCACGCCGCCCAGGAACCAGCCTGCTCTGGCCCCCGCCCGCTCCCGCGCGGACGACGATCGAGGAACCCGGGTGCTCGCTACAGCCTCCGTGACACCTGCTCCCCGACGCGCGTCATGCGGCGAGCGTAGATCCACCCGGAGGGTTTGAACAGCGGCGCAACCGCATTCGTGACGCGCGCCGGGACGGATTCGGGACACCGCCCTCTACCCCCGGGACGCATCGCAGTCCTAGCGTGAGCCTCCGCAAGCCGACACAGCCGACGCGCGAACCGCGCACGACAAGGAGGTCGAAGGTGTCCGCGACAGCAACGGTAGGCACACACGCGACAGTGACGGCGAGGACGGCAGGGAGAAGACTCGGCGCGCTGGCCGGTCTGGCGTTCTCCTTCTTCTTCTTCATGGGTACCGCGATGCTGGACCTTCCCCACGGCGTGAGCGACCGGGAGATGGTCGCCTGGTGGACCGACAGCGGGCACCAGGCGACAACCGTCGTCTCGATGTACTTCTTCGTCCTCGCCGGTCTCTGCTTTCTCGTCTTCCTGGCCAAGCTTCGGTCTCGGCTGCTGACGGCGGAAGGCGGAACAGGTGAGCTCACCTCCCTCGCCGTCGCGAGCGGCGCCGTCTTCGTGGCGATGCTCTTCGTCGCCGCCGCCGCCCGAGGCGGGATCGGCTTCGCGATCAAGTCCCCGGTGGGCAACGAGGTGCTCCCGGGAGCCGACACGCTTCGCTACTTCCCGACGATCGGCTACGCGGCGCTCGGAGCCGGCGGCCTACTCGCTGCCGCGGTCACGATGGCGACGACGTCGTGGCTGATCGTACGAACCGCCGTCTTCGGCCGCTGGCTCGCATGGGTCGGCGCCGCAGCCGCTCTCGTGATCGTCCTCGCGAACGTCGCTCTTTCGGGAGTGATGGTGATTCCCGCGATGCTCGTCTGGACGGTCGCGACGAGTGTCGCACTCGGGCGCGGCGACCCCCGCAATCGAACGATCGCCGAGGCCGAAGCCCCCGGCATCGCAGCGGCCGTATCGCCGCCGAGCTCGACGTGAGCAGCACCCCAATCAGTACCCGCGGCGAGCCCGGCCCCGGTGCTTCGTGCTGGGCGTCCATCGTGAAAAGCCTGCGCTGGTGGGCGGTGTCGTCCGCCCACCAGCGCAGGCAGATGGTGCTATCCGGCTGTCGTTGCGTCGACGTAAACGAGGTGCGATGCGCTCGGGCTAGACGCTCTCGTTCCGAAGAACGTCGCCCGCACACGCCAGGCGCCGACGGCGGGAGGCGTGAACTGAACGCTCGAGCCCGGGCTCACGTCCCACGATCGGCGGTAGACCCAGCCGGCGAGGGGATCCTGGTACTCGAGCACCAGTCGCGCGGTGCCGCCGCCAGGAGTCGGTGTCGTCTCGGTCCGGAGAACGACCGTGTTGCCGACCGGGACGGTAACCCTCGCTTTCCCGTCAGCAGTCAGCGTCGTCTTCGTGACGACGCGAACGAGCAGTGCCAGCGTGTAGCTGCCGCCGATGCGACCCGGAGCACTCACCGCGAGCAGGTAGGTGCCCTGCTTCAGCGTCTCTCGCAGCGTCGACCCGGGAGTGGTGTCGGCGATCCGCGTTCCGTCCAGGCGCGTGAGAGCAAGCTGGATGCCGGCGGAGGACGCCAGGGCTGCCTGGACGGTGCTCAGCCTCCCGACATCGAAGCGGTAGAGGTCGACCACGTCGATGCCCGTGCCGGACAACGATCCCGAGACCCTCGCGTCACTGCTCAGCGGGACTCCAGGGCCCTGGTCGTCCGGTTGCGCTGCTGCGGCCTGGAGGTGGTACCCGACGACGGCCCGGTGCCGGGTGGTGCTGACACGAGCAGGCTGTAGGTGCCGCCGCGGTCCGGCCCGGGAGTCACCGTGAAGTAGCCGCCGCACTCGCGGAAGACGACACGTCGGCCGGAGCCGAACGATCGGGTTGCGGGCGGGTAGACGCCGATCGACACGCACCCCTTGCGGGGCGACAGGTTGATCCGATAGGTGATACCCGGCTCCATCCTCACCGACCAGGCGTCCGACTGGTCGTAGAGCGGGTCGACCTTGTCGGTCACCCCGCCCGTAGGCAGCGGTGGCCCCGGCGGAACAGGCGCCTTCTCACGTACGCCCAGGCGCAGGGGCTGCCAATCCGGCACCATCTGGAAGTTCGGGGCCTCGCCTGCCACGACGCGCTTCGGCTTCGCTCCGGTGGAGGACATCGTGAAGAGGCGCCGGCTGTCCTTCTGCAGACGGTCGCTCACGAACACGATCCTCTTGCCGTCCGGCGAGTAGGCGGGCAGGGCGTCCAGCGCCGGGCTGTTCGTGAGCCGTCGGACGTCGCTGCCGTCGGCCTTCATCGAGTAGATCTCGAGATCGCCCTCCTCGACACGGTCGCTGTCGAACACGATCCGCGCCCCGTCAGGTGACCAGTTCGGGTTCTCGCTGAAGTTCGGCGTGTCCGTCAACTGGACAGGGTTGCCCCCGTCCCCGTCCATCACCCAGATCTGGCTGGACAGACCGTCCTTCGAGGCGACCGTGTAGGCGATCCGGTTGCCCTTCGCCGACCAGGCGGGATCCTGCTCGTCCAGCGGCCCTTTCGTCAGCTGCTGAGGGTTCCTGCCGGCGCGGTCGACCGAGTAGATGTCGATGTTGCCGTTGCGGTTGGTTTCGAATGCGATCCGCTTGCCGTCACCCGACCAGGTCGGGTCCGAGTCGACGCCGCGGGAGAAGGTGAGCGGCTTACGGCCGGACCCATCCGGGCGGACCGTGTAGATGTCAGGGTCGGTCGCGCTCATTGCAGAGAACGCGATCAACTTCCCGTCCGGCGAGAACGAGACACCCGGATATCCGTCCTGGATCCCGGTCTGCGTGACCAGCCGCAACCCGCTCCCGTTCGGGCTCACCACGTACACACTCCCGTCCGAGTTGAACGCAATCAGCCCGTTCTTGCCCGGAAACGCCACCGCCGCGACGCCTGCGGCGCGCGCCAGGCTCCCGGCGGAGAGAACAGACAGGGCTACCGTCAGTGCTGCCAGCAGACAGAACCCGTGGTGCCGCGATGGAGAAGCACGCATCGAACCCCCCGTTCCATTGGCTCCTCGCACAACTGGGTGTGGTCGGCGGAAGGTACGCCCACGCCCGGACAGTCGACTGAGAACAGACCCAGTGGTCATGGATTCGCCTCCCGTCCGAACGAAGAAGGGACCTTCCGCACCTGAGGATCCCGAGGCTAAGAGCGGGCGCTAACTGCCGCCTAACAGGCGCACCACAGTCCGGTCTCCCTGCGGGACCGGCCTCGAGCGGTGTCGTCGCGGTCGCGGCGGCTCGAACCCCCGTTTGTGTCCCCTCACCCCGCGGCAGGGCACGATGCGTAGAGCCGCGGAACGGCGGCTCTACGCATCACGTTGTCCGCGCTACGTGCAGTCGACGGTGAAGTCGTTGCGCTGCACGACCACGTTCTCGTCCGCGTCGAGCGTGATGTGTGCGCTCTCGCGCACGATCAGATCGTTGCCCGAGCCTGGCCCGACCAGCCGGTACCTGTTCACGTACGTGAGCGTCGAGTGATCGCTGTCGAGGCTCTGCGTGTACGCGCCGTGCTCCACCCCGTTGAGGCGGTAGGTGTCGCCGGTGATCTGGCCGACGAGCTCGCCGTGCCGCTCGAAGAGGAACTGCCACGCCGCGTGGTTGCCGTTTACCGTTTCCGAGGCGAGGTTGTGCGCGTCGATCGTGCCGGTCAGCAGCTCGCCCGCACCGCCGTTCGCGCACGGGACATACCCGGCGTATGCGATCGAGAGGCGCTCGTTCGCGGTCATCCCTGCGTGCGCCGAGACGACGACGGCGAGGGAGGCCGCTACGAGCGCAAGCAGCGTCGAGATGCGCTTCTTCATGGATGTCTCCTTCCAGTCCGTTCCCCGGCGGTGCCGGAGCTGTCGACCGGCAGCAGACACCGCGTCGGTTGCAGGTCGAGTTGTCCGGCGGTATATGGCCGGTAACCGCAGCACGGAGCCCGCAGGGAAGGATCGCCGGGAGGGACGTGGAGTTCTCGATTCTCGGACCGCTCGACGCCGTGGACGACGGGGCGAGCGTCGACCTGGCCGGCGGCAAGCAGACGGCGCTGCTGGCGTTTCTGCTGCTCCAGGCGGGCCGGGTCGTGCCGATGGATCGCCTCGTCGACGGGCTCTGGGGCGAGGACGTCCCGGAGAGCGCGCCCAAGATGGTGCAGATCTTCGTCTCCCAGCTCCGCAAGAGGCTTCCGCGAGGGCTGATCCAGACGCGGTCGCCCGGGTACCGCCTCGAGCTCGACGGCCACACGCTCGACCTGCAGGTGTTCGAGGAGCTGCATGCGCGGGGACGGGAGGCGCTCGCGGCCGGCCGCTCGGACGAGGCCGCCCGAGAGCTGCGGCGTGCGCTGGACCTGTGGCGCGGCGTGCCGCTCGCGGAGTTCGCAGAGCCCTTCGCCCGGCTGGAGGAGGCACGGCTCGTCGAGCAGCAGCTCACCTGCCTCGAGGAGCGCGTCGACGCCGAGCTGGCCCTCGGGCGCGAGGCGGAGCTCGTCGCCGAGCTCGAGGCGCTCGTCCGCCGCCATCCGCTCCGCGAGCGGCCGCGAGGCCAGCTGATGCTGGCGCTCTACCGCTGCGGCCGGCACGCCGAAGCGCTGGAGGCGTTCCAGCGATTCCGCCGAACGCTCGACGACGAGCTCGGGATCGATCCGCCGCCGAGGCTCAAGGAGCTCCAACGGCGGATGCTGCAGCAGGACCGGTCGCTCGATCTCGTCTCGACGGAGCGCGCACCCGGCCCCGGACACGCCGCCGGCAACAGCGGCCTCCATGCCTCCGCCTCCGATCCTCGCGGAGTCGCGCAAGCTCGTCACCGTCCTCGTTGCGGACGTCAGGGCGACGCACGCGCTCGACGACCCGGAGGCTCAGCGCGCCGCGCTGCTCGAGCGGACCCGCGCCGCCGAGCAGGAGCTCGCTGGCCACGGCGCGAGTGTCGCCGGGTTCGGCGGCGGACGCGTGCTCGGCGTGTTCGGCGTCCCGACGACCCGGGACGACGACGCGCTGCGCGCGGTCACGGCGGCCATGGCGCTCCGCTCCTCGGGCCTCGCCGTCCGCATGGGTCTTTCGACCGGCGAGGTCGTGACAGGGGACCCGCTCGTCGCGGGCACTCCGGTCGACGAGGCCGCGCGTCTCCAGGAGCAGGCGGGCACCGGTGACGTCCTTGCGTCGCCGCGGACCTGGCGGGCCGTCCGGCACGCGGTCGAGGCCTCGCAGCGGGAGGACGGCTGGGCGGTCGACTCCGTTGATACTCAGGCAGCGCCGCTGGTCCGCCGGCTCGAGACGCCGCTCGTGGGGCGGGAACGAGAGCTGCGCGAGATCACCAAGTCATTCGAGTCCGCCGTCGGCGCCGGGCTTCCCGGTCTCGTCACGGTCTTCGGCGCCCCAGGGCTGGGCAAGACGCGCCTCGCGGCCGAGTGCGTCGTTCGCCTGCAAAGCGTGGCCAGCGCAGCCGTGACCCATTGCCGCGCCGACGGTCGCGACGACACGTACGCGCCGCTTCGCGACCTCCTGAGCGAGCTCGCCGACGACGACCCGGCCGCGTGGCTTCGCCGACGGCTCGGGACCGACGACGCCCCGCACCTGGCCGACCAGCTCGCGGTCGCCGTCGGATTCGCAACGGGAACCGCGCACGCCGAGGACGCTGCCCTCGCCACCCGCAGGCTGCTCGCAGGCCTCGCGGGCGTGCGCCCGCTGCTCCTGGTCGTCGAGGACGTGCACTGGGCCGCACCCGCGTTCCTCGACCTCGTCGAGTCGGTCGTCGAGCTCGCCCACGCTCCGATCCTGGTGCTGTGCCTGGCGCGTCCCGACATGCTCGACCTCAGGCCGCACTGGGGCGGCGGGCGCATGAGCAGCTCGACGATGCTGCTCGACGCGTTGCCCGCGCCGGCATCGGCGACGCTCCTCGACTTGCTCTCTTCGGATCGTCGGCTCGACGCCGCCGCACGCGGCCGCATCCTCGAGACCGCAGAAGGCAATCCGCTCTTCATCGAGCAGCTGCTCGCCGCCGAGCTCGACGGCGACCTCGCCACGCTCCCGGACTCGATCCAGATGCTGCTGGCCGCGCGCCTCGACCGGCTCGACGAGGCCGATCGAGCCGTCATCCAGGCCGCGGCGGTGTGCGGCACATCGTTCACGTCCGACGAGGTATCGGCGCTCGTCGGCGAGGACGTGGCCGCCTCGCTGGTGACGCTCGTCCGGAGGGAGCTCATCAGCCCCGGCGAGGCCGACGACGTCGAGGGTGGCGGCTGGTCGTTCCGGCACGCCCTCGTGCGCGACGTCGCCTACGCCGGCGTGCCGAAGTGGCGTCGCGCCGAGCTGCACGAGCGCCTTGCCGAGCGCGCGCTCGAGGCAGGCGTCGACGGAGACGTCTCGGCGGCGCACCACCTCGACATGGCGCTGCGCGCACGACGCGAGACGGGAGAGGGCGGCGAGGCCGTGGACCGGCTCGCACAGCGGGCGGCCGTGCACCTGCGCCGAGCGGGCCTCGCCGCCTTCGACCGGGACGACTGGTCGGCGGCTTCGTCGCTGCTCGCAAGGGCGTGCGAGCTCCTGCCGCGCGATGCGCGCGAGCGTGTGGAGCTCCTGCCGAAGCTCGGCGAGGCGCTCGTCTGGCGCGGCGAGCGCGGGACGGCGCGCGACGTGCTCGCCGAGGCACATGCCGTCGCGACGGAGATCGGCGACGCGCGGCTCGCAGTACGGGCGCGGCTCGCAACGGCGCTCGCGCTGATGTGGGGTGAGGGGCCGGTGCCGCCTGACCGGATGCTCCGCGACGTCGAAGACGCGGTGCCTGTCCTCGAGCGTGCCCGCGATTACGGCGCCCTCGCGATGGCCGAGCTCGTGCGGTTCCACGCGCTCGACCGTAGCCGGCTGCCGAGCTCGGAGGAGCGGTTGTCCCTTGCGCTGGATTACGCGAGAAAGGCCAACGAGCGGGAGATCGAACACCGCGTCATGAGCTGGATCTGCATCACGCTGCCGGGGGGCAGCGTCCCGGTCGACGACGCGATTCGCCAGGTCCAGGAGATCGCCGAGGTGTCCACCTCCGCCTACGTCTACGCCTCGGCCCGCGGCGCACTCGGTCTCCTGCGGGCAGCGAGCGGCGAGTTCGAGCAGGCGCGCGCGCTCGTGGAGGAGACCCGACAGGCACTCGAGGAGCTCGGCCTGTGGGTGTCGGCCGCAGGGCACTCGATCGCCGTCGCCGAAGTCGAGCTGATGGCCGCCGATGACGCAGCTGCCGAACGCGTGCTCCGGAGCGGCTTCGAGACCCTCGCCCGGTCCCACGACGAGCTCTCGAGGGCGAACGTCGCGTGGCGATTGGGGCTGCTGCTCGCGCGGCAGGGGCGAAGCGACGAGGCAGAGCGCTTCGCGCACGTCGCCGAGCGCGTCCCGACGCCCGGACTGTGGGTGGACGTCGGGTGGCGAATCGTCCTCGCGCTCGTCGAGGCAAACCGCGGCCATACGGCCGAGGCTCTCCGACTCGTCGGAGAGGCACGCGCCGGCATCGCTTCCGCGAGCGGCCCGGGAAGCCGTATGGAGGCGGACGCTCTCATCGAGTGCGCCGAGGTGCTGCGAAAGGTCGGGCAGACGGACGAGGCCGCCGAGCTCGTCGGCGAGGCGGCCGGGATCGCCGAGCGACTCGGCTATGTCAGCGCGCGCCGGCGCGTTCAGCGCGCACTGACGGCGTAACGGACGGCGCGCCCGCCCCCGTTCGAGACGACGAGCAGCGGGCTCTCCAGGCGCGGGTCGGCGCGCGCCGGTGCCGGCACTGCGAACGTCGTCGTCCGGCCGTCGCCGGAGGTTCGCCCCGCGATCCGCCGAAGGGACGGCCGGCCGCCCGCCACCTCGCTCTCGAGCTGGTAGGTCATGGTGGCGGACGCCGAGCCATGTCCGTGCGGGAAGGTGACGGTGAGCGAATAGCTGCCGGACCGGGGCAGTACCGGGCGGACGTAGTGCACGGCGAGCGGTGCGACGACGGCGCTGCGCCGTGCGATGGGGCCAAGGCTGAACACCGGCTCGATCACATCGCCGTGGTCGCCCGCGAGCGCGACGGCGAACCTGTGGAATGCCTGCGAGAACGGCCTCCCCGAGATCCGCGCATACGTTGCGGCGACCGCGCCGCCTCCCTCTCCGGCGAGCGGCTCGGCGGCGAGGCGTTGGAACAGCGCGGGGAGGAACCGAGGCTGCTCGATGTCCAGGCTTCGCCACAGCAGCTGGGCGCCGTAGCTCTGTGTGACGATGCTCCGCTTCGTCGCCGCGAACCAGCGGCGCAGCTGAAGCGTGGACACGAGGTCGTCGAGGTCCGGTGCGACCCGACTCTCGAGAGCGGCGGCCGTCCCTTCGAGGATCCACGGCGGTGGGAGCGCAGCCGCGTCATCCGCGGGGAAGTACGAGAACTGCACGAGGTGGAAGACCTCATGCGCCACGGTGGCGTGGACGCTCGCGAAGCTCCGCTCAGCGCTCGGATCGAGGTTGTTGGACACGACCGCGAACGCGCCGCCGGCCGCGCCGGCAGCCGGGAAGGCGATGCCGAGTGTCCCCGGCATGAACCGTGTGACGTACAGGTCGGGGCGCGCGTCAGGCCCGTCCTCGTCAGGCAGCGGCGCATGAAATCCGCGCCGCTCGTAGTAGTCGAGCGCACGGTCGGCGGCTCTGCCGATGAGCTCCACGTAGTCGGGGACTCCGTCGGCGTCGTCGTCGTTCAGCGGCGGCGCGTCGATTCCGAGCACGACGTAGTGGACGACGGCCCGTTCGGACGAGTACGTGCGCTCGGTCGACGCGTAGTCGTTGTAGACCTGGTAGCCGTTCGGGGCCATCGCGGTCTCGGCGAACGGGACGTCGGGCGGACGCGGGCGCTTCACGGCCGCGGGCGACGCCGCGGGCAGGAGCAGAAGCGCGCCGAGCGCCGCGGCCGCTGTCCGCCGCCACCCGACACGGCGGCGACGCCGCCGGACAGGGCGGGCGACGATCCGACGGGCGATCGTCTCGGCATCGCGGCCCACACCGCCGATGAAGTGCGAGCTGCGCCGCGACTGGTAGGCGAGGCCGAGGACGTACAGCCCAGAGACCCGCGTCATCCCGTGCTGCTGGATGATCTCGCCGCCGCGGTCGAGCGCACCGTCGATCTGCAGGAACGGATACGCAGGACGGAACCCCGTGGCCCACACGACGGCGCCGAAGCCGTCGAGGTCGACGGTGCGTGGCCCGGCCGGAAGGACGAGGGGCGTCGGATGAGCCTCGTCCGTCCCCCGTGCCAGCGGATGCGCGTCGATGCGGCGCAACACCTTGACGAGGCGCGCGTCTGCCGCTGCAACGTTCTCGGTCAGATCGTCGGCGAATACGGCACGGAGCCCGTCGAAGCCCTCGAGGCGGCCGGTGATCGTGATGCCGAGGGCCGCGAGACGGTCGAGGCCGAGGTCCTCGCCGCCGTTCGCGCCGCTGAGCGGAAACAGCGGCACGCGCTTCGCCGCCTCGACATTGGACAGCTCGTCGACCTTCCGGTCGAAGTCGCCGAGCACTTCGAGCCAGTCGAAGATGTCGCGGCCGCGGTACCGGCGCGGCGCGCGCGAATGGCGCCCGACCGACAGGACGACGCCCCGCCCGGAGAGGGACAGCTCGAGAGCGAGCTGCTGCCCCGTCGCACCGGCGCCGACGACGAGGAGTGGCCCGTCGGGGAGCAAGTCGGCCCGCCGGTAGTCGGCGGAATGAAGTGAGGCGATCTCCGGCGGTGCCGGGAAGGGCGCGTACGGGGCCGCGGCGTCGCCGGTCGCGAGCACGACGCTGCGGGCGACCCAGGAGCCGCCAGTCGTCTCGACGTGGAAGGACGCGCCACGTCGCACTATCCGCGTGACCTCGAGCCCTTCGAGCACCGGAGCGTCGAACGACCGCGCGTACGCCTCGAGATGCGCGATCACGTCAGTCCGGGACACGAAACCATCGGGATCGTTCGCGGCCGGCACGCCGGGGAGGCGGTTCATCCAGTTCGGCGAGAGCAGCGTGAGCGAGTCCCAGCGCTCGTGCCAGCGCTGCCCGACGCTGCCGCGCTCGAGCAGGACGTGCTCGTGCCCGGCACGAGAGAGATGGTGGCTGAGCGCGAGCCCGGCCTGACCGGCGCCGACGACGACGGTCTCGATCTCGACCGGCGAGACGGGGCGCGGCGCCCGGCCGAACCGGGCGCCGCGGGTCGTCCTCACGCCTCGACCCCGACGTCCACCGGGACGCCGTTCGTGACCATGTCGAACACGGCAGAGCGCGCCTTCGCCCGCTCGACCAGCCCCCGGAGCTTCTCCGGCGGGGCGTCGCCCTCGACGAGGAAGGCGACCCGGATCCGTTCGAATCCGTTGCGCACCTCGTCGGAGAGCCCGAGCGCGCCGCGGACGTCCATGTCGCCCTCGAGCCGCGACTCCACGCGCGTCAGGCGCACGCCGCGCGCCGCGGCGACGTAGACGAGCGATGTCGTCAGGCACGCGGCCAGCGCGTGCAGGAGGAGCTCGGCCGGGTTTGGGCCGGTGTCGGTCCCGATCAGGATCGCCGGCTCACCCGCGTCGAGCTCGAACGCCTCGGCACGCGAGGTGTCCTCTCCGCCCGCGGCGTAGAAGCCCTTGATGGTCGATCGGTTGTGCGCGCCGTCGAGCCAGCGGTTGTGCACCCGGAACTGGAACGTCCCGAGCTCCGGCTGTGCCTTGACGGCGTCGAGGGTCGCGAACAGCGTGTGCGTGTCGACGCCGTTGCGAACCGTTTCGATGGTGGTGCTCACGTGCACTCCTTCCGGTCGGCGGGCTCATCCCGCTTCGCCGGTACGATCGAGTCACGCGGTTGCGGGCTGGTAAGAGCCCGGTAGCACCGGGGTAAGTGCCGAACGGGTGACTAGCTCACGGAGCGTCAGACGAGGCTGACCAGCTCTGCCGCGCGCGCCTGGCGCCGAGACGCAACCACCGCGTGTAGCGTTGCCGTGTGCCCGAATTGAACGCCGTCGGCATCGCAGTGGCGGATCTACCGCGCTCGATGCGGTTCTACCGGCTGCTCGGACTCGACCTCCCCGAGGATTCCACGGAGGGCCACGTCGAAGCGACGATGGCGAACGGGACCCGCCTGATGTTCGACACGGAGGAGATCATCGAAAGCTTCCTCCCCGACTGGACGCGAGCGAACGGAAATCAGGTCTCGCTCGCGTTCGAATGCGGGAGCCCTGCCGAAGTCGACGAGGTGTACGCGCGAGTGGTCGCGGCGGGCTTCGAGGGCGAGAAGGAGCCGTGGGACGCGTTCTGGGGCCAGCGCTACGCCCTGCTCGGTGACCCGGACGGCGTACGGGTCAACCTGTACGCGGCGCTGACGTAGCGCAGCCTCAGCCTCTCAAACAGATCTCCGCAGCGTCGCGGCCGGCGGGTCGGACTGCTCGGGCGGGGCGGATGGCCGTTTGCCGTGGTCTTGTTCGCTCCGTCGCGGAGGTTGCATTGCGCGGCCGACACGCGAAGCTGCTGAGCAGCGGCTCTCACTCGAGTCGGGCCGACCGCTTGAAGCACAATGTGATCATGGCTCGTGAGTCCACCTACATCATCCGGGGCGGGCCAGAGGGGCGCGAGCGGCTGCGCCTCGTGGCGCGGGTGATGGCGCCCAGCACCGGCGAGCTGCTCGATCGCGTCGGAGTCGCGCACGACGCGGACTGCCTCGATGTCGGATGCGGAGGGGGCGATGTCACGCTCGAGCTCGCCCGGCGAGCCCACGCCGGGCGCGTTGTCGGAATCGATCTCGACGAAGCGAAGCTCGAGATCGCCCGCGCGGAGGCACGCGAGGCCGGCGCCGACAACATCGATTACCGCTGTCAGGACCTGCGGAACCCCGATCTCGGGCCCGCATTCGACGTCGTACATGCTCGCTTCGTCCTGAGCCATCTGGTCGATCCGCAGGCGGCCGTGGACGGCCTCGTCCGGGTGCTCCGCCCGGGAGGCGCGCTCGTCGTCGTGGATATCGAAAAGACGGCCACGCTCTGCGAGCCGCCACACCGCTCCTTCGAGCGATACATCGAGCTGTACACACTTGCGGCGCGAGCACGCGGCGTCGATCCGGACATCGGCCCGCGCATCCCGGCGATCCTCGCCGACGCAGGCTGCCGGCCGGTGCGGGTGAACGTCGTGCAACCGGTCGGCAGGCAGCCCAAGGGCTATGAAGGCGACGTGAAGCTGACCGCGCCGGTTACGCTCGAGAGCATTGCCGACGCGATCCTCGCGCTGGATATCGCCGAGCGCAGCGAGCTCGACTCGCTCGTCGACGATCTCTATCGGCTCGCGGCAGACGACGAGACGCTGATCGGCACGCCGCGGATGATGCAGGCGTGGGGCTACCGGCCGGTCGAGGTCACGTAGCTCAGGCAGCCATCGGCACCAGCCGCCGACGCTGTCGCCCACCGGATGACGCGCCGTGCTGCTCTGCGAGCACGGCGGCCGCGTGCGCGACGGACTTCTCTGAACGGGGGCGCGACGACCCCATGATCCCGGACGATTCAGCACGCGTCGGGTTCCAGTCCCAGTCCGAGCCGAATACCTCCGGAGAAGCCCCCGCACCCCCACCCCTGATTCTGTGACAACAGGCATGACCGCGCAAGCCCGTTGTTCAGTTCGGTGACGGCGATCAGTCGAGCTCGACGCCAACGACGAGTCAGTAGTCCCGATACCGCCGATCCTTTCGAGGCCAAGCCTGGCGAGACGTCCTCAGTAGTGGCTGTTGTTCGCGAGCGCGTCACCGCGGCCGAGCTTGCGGCCGGACGTGTCTCCCATATCGAGATATGGCCACATCACCAGCGTGTGATCACGCTTCGAGGAGTTCGTGACGTGGTCGAACTGGATGGCGTGGCCGATCTCGTGCGCTGCCACGGACTGGATGTCGTATGCGCCCGAGGCGCCGGTCGTCGACCACTTGAACTCGGTGTTGAACCGGATGTCCGCCTCGACTGGGTTGCCCTGCTCGTCATACGCGATCACCGTGCACGCGAGCGCGCCGCTGCAGTTCTGGTCGTTCTTCATGCCGCCCCAATCGACCGTGCTGTAGCCGTCGTGCTTGGCTGCGCGGGATGTCTTGCCCTCGTAGTGTGCGGGCGGGTTCGCCTGGTCCTTGATGCCGCACCAGTTGACGTTGTCCGTCCATTGGCTCTGGGCGTTCCGAACGGCCTCGACGACCGCCTCGCGGTCGATACCCGGCGCCGTCGCGCCGATCCACCACTTCCTCGTCGTCCGCCAGTACGTCGTCCCGATCGATGCCTGTGATGAGCTGTCGCACTTCACGTCCGACCCCGTCTCCGCCGGAGTCACGGCATACACGGCGTCGGACGCAGTCCGCAGCACCCCGGACGGCCGGAAGAACGCCACGGAGAGAACACGTCGATGCGAGTCGCTGTACAGGTGCGCGAATCGGCTCCCGTCTCTGCGGAACAGCGTGCAGAGCAACCGTCGCCCGGCCAGCCGACGACGGGCAGGTCGACCTCCGGAGGGCGTTCTGAACGCGAGCTCGCCCCGGACCGGCGGCGGCAGGCGCAGGCCGCACGGGCCGGCGACAGCGGTGGGGGTCAGCGCCTGGAGCGCGACGGACGCGGCATCCTCCGCGCCGCCGCCGGCGCACGCTGCGGCGGCGACCAGGATCGCGACCGGGAAGACGCGGCGCCGGGG
Source organism: uncultured Actinomycetes bacterium (assembly GCA_963797805.1). Lineage (GTDB taxonomy): Bacteria > Actinomycetota > Thermoleophilia > Gaiellales > Gaiellaceae > Gaiella. The sequence goes on from CAWCRC010000012.1 coordinate 171,971, forward strand.
GAACGCCATTCAGACGGGCGTGCAGATGCGCGGCGGGTAGGACTCTCGGAAGGTGATACTCCGACCATCGGCCGGCCACGAGGAGGGCCACATCCCCAAAAGGAGGCGGCAGGGACCTCGCGGCGCCGATCGTCGACAGCACGCGGCGATCGCAGCCCGTTCGGGAGGCGTAGCGGCTGGCTCGAGGGTCCCAGCACGCATTACAATCGCTGCGTGAAGACGTTCGCAACCGGGCGGATCAATCAGGCAGCAACAAAGCTCGGCGACCAAGCGCCGATGGCGGCCGTCTGCTGCAACGCCTGTCGCGCCTGCGTCCAGACGAATGCGATCGCGCTCGGCCTCGCCGCCGTCATCGGCGCAGGTGCTTGGATCGCGAGGCTGTTCCGGCGCTCGACACGCGCCTAGCGTCGCGGGCACACGACAGGTGCGCGCGACCTGTCACCGGAGGCGGCGGAGAGACTTTCCGAGGACCTCGGTCATCGGGATCCGCATACGCGGAACGAGGAATGCGCAAGAGACTCGCGGGGGAGGAGACGAGTCTCTCGTGCAGTGAGAGCGAGCCCGCGCGGGCCTGCCTGCCGCAAGGGGATGCCGCCAACTACCCCCCGGCGACAATCGACCCTGTTGACGCGGGTTGCCCTACTGCAACGGGCTCGCAGGGACAACGGTAGATGCGGGCGACGGCGCGGTACGGGACACGATTGGGTCAACTCTCGGAGCGCGCGAAACGGTGACGAGGAACCGAGCGCGAGAGTCGCGACGCTGCGATTCGCAGGTCGAAGACGGCATACAGCTCGTCGATCGCGGCGGAAAGGGCCGCCGAGGGATCCTCGGTCGCCGAACGCACGGCCGGACCCTACGCGTGGACGGCGGGCGCACGAGATCGCGGAGCTCCCCGCGGACATCGATACTCCGTGCGGTGGCGCTCGTGGTCGTCGACGCGGAGAACGTGCGCCGCTCCCGGTGGCCGAATCTCTCGCGGGAGGAGCTGGTCGATCGCGTGCGCGCGTGGGCCGGCCGCGAGGGGCACGAGCTGCTGATCGTGTTCGACGGCGAAGCGCCCGAGGACGCACCGGATCTCGTCGGCTCGCGTAACGCCGACGACGCGATCGTCGAGCTCGCTGCGGGCTTCGACTGCCCATGGTGGCTCGTCAGCTCCGATCGCGGGCTCCGCGCACGGCTGGGAGACGTCCCGGCCAGGATTTTGGGCGGCGGCTCGTTCGTGCGGGCCATCTGAGAACGCATCCCGGATCCGCCGTTGCTGTTCTAGGCTGCTCGCAGGATGTCTGCCCGCGGCGCGCTCGCCTCCCTCGCGGCGCTGGCCGCACTGTCGGCACTCGGAGTCGCCCGCGCCGCAGAGCTCACCGGGACGGAGCGTGCGGACCGGCTCGTCGGCACCCGCGGGCCCGACACGATCCGTGGACGCGGTGGGAACGACCGCATCGAGGGCGGCGGCGGCCCGGACGTCCTGAACGGCGGGGCCGGGCGCGACACCGTTCTCGGACAGGCGGGCGCGGACCGGATCGCACTCCACGCCGACGGCGCGACGGACGCGGCCGCGTGTGGGGCCGGGCTCGACGTCGACAGCGCCGGAACGGTCTACGCGGCATGGTCTGACCGTCGCTTCAGCACCGAATGCACGGCGAACAGCATCGACCTCAGTTCCTCGCGCGACGGCGTTGACCTGGACGCCGCCGCGGCGAGTTCCGTTCGGCCGGACGGAGAACGGCATCGACCGCTTCGTCCCGACGCTCGCGGTCGACCCCGCCACGTCGGGTGCGCGAGCCAGCGTCGCGATCGCCGCGTACTCGGCCGTCCAGGCCGATGGCTGCGTTCCGTGCGAAGGCGTCGACGCGTTCCTCGTCACCTCCGTGGACGGCGGCCGCACCTGGCAGCCGCCGCGGCGCATCAACGCCGAGTCGATGTCGCCGACGTGGGTCGCCGAGACAAGCCTTGGGCGCATGCTCGCCGACTACATCTCGGTGTCGTTCGTCGGTGGGCGGCCGGTCCCGGTCCTCTCGGTCGCGGCGGAGCCGCAGGCGGGTGAGTTCCGCCAGGCGATCTTCGCGACCACGCGTGTGGCGCCGACTGCGGTAGCACGGCAGGCCATGGAGGTAGGGTCGGGCCGATGAGCTTCGCCGTCGGAGCCGACGCATACGACCGCTTCATGGGGAGGTACTCGGGGCCGCTGGCCGTGCCGTTCGCCGATTTTGCCGGCGTCGCGGCAGGCCAACGGGTGCTCGACGTCGGGTGCGGCCCCGGTGCGCTGACCGTCGAGCTCGTCGGACGGGCCGGTGCCGACGGGGTGACGGCCGTCGATCCGACGGAGGCCTTCGTTGCCGCGGCGCAGGAGCGAAACCCCGGCGTCGACATCCGCCGCGCGACGGCGGAGGAGCTTCCGTTCGACGACAACGCCTTCGACGCGACGCTGGCGCAGCTCGTCGTCCACTTCATGGCGGATCCCGTCGCCGGGCTCGCCGAGATGGGGCGGGTGACACGGACGAGCGGCGTGGTCGCGGCCTGCGTCTGGGATCACGCGGGAGGCGGAGGCCCACTGAGCGTCTTCTGGGAGGCCGCCCACGCCTTCGACCCCGACGTCCATGACGAGTCGCAGCTCGCGGGGGCGCGCGAGGGCCATCTCGGGGAGCTCTTCGAGGCCGCAGGTCTGCGCGACGTGGCGGACGGCTCGGTCTCGGTGAGCGTCGAGCACGCGAGCTTCGAGGAGTGGTGGGAGCCGTACACGCTCGGCGTCGGGCCGGCCGGCATGTACGTGGCAGGCCTCGACCCCGAGCGGCAGGCCGAGCTGCGTGAGCGCTGCCGGGAACTGCTGCCGGACGGGCCCTTCGTGGCGACCGCCCGTGCCTGGTCGGCTCGCGGCCGCGCATGACGCGCCGGGCCGGGCTCGTCGCGGCACTGGCGCTCGTCGTCACCGCGCTTGCAGGGACCGCCGGCGCGGCCGAGCCTCCGTTCCACTCGACCGTCCGTGAGCTGTCGCCGACCCTCCGGGCGCAGCTCACCGGCGAGTTCTGGCGGCCGGGATGCCCGGTGACGCTCTCCGATCTGCGACTGCTCACGGTCAGGCACTGGGATCTCAGCGGGAAGTCGCGAACGGGGCAGCTCGTTGTCGCGCGCGAGTACGCCGATCCGCTCCGTGGCGTCTTCCGGCAGCTCTACGACCAGCGGTTCCGCATCCGTCACCTGAGCATCGCGGCCTCGTACGGACGTGCGGACGACCGACCGGCGCGCGACGTCAGCGGGTCGTTCCACTGCCGCAAGGCCGTGCCCTCGCCGTGCGGCTCCGGCTCGGGGAACTGGTCGAATCACGCCTACGGTCGCGCCATCGACCTCAACCCACTCGAGAACCCGTACGTCGGGTGCGGGCGCGTGCGCGACCGGGCGAGCGACCCCTACCTCGACCGCTCGCGGACGAGGCCGGGAATGGTCACGGCAGCCGTCGAACGCGCATTCCGGTCCATCGGCTGGGGCTGGGGCGGCGCCTGGACCGGCGACACGCGCGACTACATGCACTTCTCGGCGAACGGGCGCTAGCGCGACGGCCAGAGCGGCGGCTGCGGCTCGTCGGCGTCGAGCGCGTTCCAGTCCTCGCGCGGCGGCGTGAACACGTCCAGGGCGACCGCCCCGTCGGGCCCGCCCGACGCGGAGTGCGGGACGTTGGGCGGGATCCGCCAGATGCCGCCCGGCCCGAGCTCCCGCACCTCGTCGCCCACGCGGAACGTCATCGAGCCTCGGATGACCATGCCCAGCTGCTCGTTCTCGTGGTGGTGCTCGGGAAGCGCGGCTCCCGGTTCGATCTCGACGACAGCGAAGGTGAGCCCCTCACCGTGGACAGCCCGGGCGAGGTAGCCCGCGAAGAGCTGCTGCGGGCCGATGGCGGAGAGGTCGTCGAAGGCGCTCATCACCGGAGTCTCGCACGGCGAGGCACTCACCGTTTCGGAGGATTGCGTCCTACGGGCAACTCCATACGGTGAGTGCGTGTCCTCGGGGGAATCTGCGGAACTCGGCTACGACGAGTCCCAGCACGCCTGGACCAGCAGGCGCGTCTTCGTGAACGCCGCGCCGCCGCGGGTGGTCTCGAAGCGGCCGCCGGAGCATGTGAACGACGCGGCCGACAGCGGCTGGACGGTCGGGTACGGGGACGAGCCCGGGCTCGGGCCGGAGGAGTTCGAGTGGAGCCCCGTCGGCGAGTTGGCCGAGCGGTTCCCGCGCCTGCAGGAGGTCTTCCGCTCCGGCGCCGGGACATGGCACTGGTCGAACGCCGACGAGCGGTACCTCAGCGCTCCGTAGTATCGCCTCAGTGTTCGACTACGCGGAGCGGCGGCGCCGTCTGTCCGAGCGCATGCGCGGGGAGGGTGTCGATCTCCTCTTCCTCGGGATGTCGAGCGACCTCGAGTACCTGTCCGGCGTCGAACGGGGCATCCCGTTCTTCGGGCAGAGCTCGTATCCCCACGGCTGGGTGGCGGGCGGCTTCTTTCGCCCCGACGCGGATCCGGTCTACGTCTTCCCGCGCATGGTCGTCGTCTTCGACCTCCCCATCCGCCCCGACGGCGAGATCGTGGTCGTCGACGAGACCGACGACGGGGTTGCCGTTTTCGAGCGGGTCGCGAAGGGCCTCGGCGGCGGAACGGGATCGGTCGCTGTCGGCGATCGGGTGTGGGCGGAGACCGCCCTCCAGCTCGGGCGGATCTTCGGCGCAGACCGCCTTCGCACCGGGTCGTCGCTCGTGAACGTCCTCCGTCGGGTCAAGAGCCCGGAGGAGCTCGACGCGATGAGCCGCGCCTGCCGGACGGTCGAGCAGGCGATGGACGAGGTCGCGCCCGCCGTCCGGCCCGGCGTGACGATGGCCGAGCTCTCGGAGGCGGTCGAGGCCGCGCTGCGCCGTGCCGGCTCGCGGACTCCGTCGTTCGCGACGCACGTCTTCACCGGCATGGACGAGGACAGCCTCGACAACCACGCCGCGACGGAGCGAGAGCCGCTCGCAGACGGGACCGCGGTGCTCTTCGACTTCGGCGGCGTCGTCGACGGCTACTGCTCGGACTTCGGGAGGACGGTGGTGGCCGGCGAGCCGCCGCAGGAGCTTCGCGACGCGCACGACGTGATGCTCGCCGCGTTCGAGGCGGGCCGAACCTCGTGCCGGCCCGGCGCGCTCGCTCGGGACGTGAACGCCGCATGCCGTGCTCCGATCGACGCGGCCGGGCTCGGTGAGCACTTTCGCCACCGGATGGGCCATGGGATCGGGATGGACGTGCACGAGCGGCCGTTCCTCTCGCCGGAGGACGAGACACCGCTCGAGGCCGGGATGACGTTCACGGACGAGCCGTCGATCATCGTCCGGCAGGCGTTCGGCCTGCGGATCGAGAACGTCGTGGTGTGCGCGGACGAGGGCGCCCGGGTGCTGAACGACTACCCGAACGCCCTCGTCTGCAACGGCTGACGCTGGCTACACGAGAACCACGCTGAAGGGCGTGTCGATCGCGTCCTGTCGCCCGGGCACCCAGAGGCCGATCCGGAAGACGCCGCCCCCGACCGCGGCGACCGTCGTCTCCGCGCCTGCCGAGCTCGCGACGGCGATCTGCCCGGCGTTTCCGCCGAACCGCACCTCGTAGACGCCGACGTTGACCCGTCGGGCCTGCGGTGCCGCGCCGGAACAGTTGAAGCGCGCGCCGATGACGGAGCGGGCGCTCGTGAAGACGTCGCCGATGTTGGCGATGCCCTTCGACGGATCGCCGTTGACGGCGATGTAGCCGCGTACCGCTCCGGGCTGGCAGCGCGGCTGGGGACGAACGGCGTCCGTGACGGCGATGGCCGAGCCGCCGAGGGCGAAGAACAGTGCGGCGCCGGCGAGGATGGTCGACGGGCTGACGCGCATCGGAGCACCTCCTGGGAGTGACGTGGTGCTCCATCGTCACTCCTCGGCCGGACGATCGCCTCCGTCGACCAGGAGGTCCGCGCAGGCGATCGGGTCGTCGCGCTCGACGTACCGGTCCTCGGCCGGCATCCACCGTTCGACCCAGGTCGCGCGGGCCGCCTCGCCGTCGCGCGCGACACCCCGCGCGAGCCGCGTCTCGTACGGCGCCTCGACCCAGACGCGCACGTCGTAGTCGTCGCGGAACATGCGATGGAGGGCACAGACACCCTCCACGACGACGATCCCAGACGGCTCCACGCGGTGGATCCCTCCCGGTCGGCGCGCGACCCAGTCCCACGAGGCGTACGCCGCGGCGCGCCCGGCGAGAAGCGGCTCGAACACCTCGGAACGCAGGCGCGACAGCTCGAAGCCCTCGCCGTCCCAGAACTCGTCCGTCGAGACGACCTGCGCACCGTCGATGCGCGCGGCGAGCGTCGACTTCCCCGCTCCGCCGCGGCCGCCGATCCCGACGAAGGTGAAGGGCCGGTCGGGCATGGCCGCGGCGACGAGGTCGAGGACCGGCCCAGCATCCATGCCGCCACGGTAGAGCAGGTCTCCGACTGAAGTCGGTCACAGGATCGTCTAACCTCGCGCGTGGACCCATCGACGAGCCTGGAGGACCGATGAGCGAGACAACACGCGTCGTCATCCCGTACGAGTCGATGGACCCGCTCGCGATCGGAGCGACGGACGACGAGTCGAAGAAGCATCGCGACACGCTCGAGGTCGACATCCCCACGGCCAGCCTGATCACGGTCGTGCAGCCGGACGAGCCGGCGCATGTCGGCGACCCGACCGAGGCCGCGCGTGCCGCGCTCGCTGCGCCGACGAGTGGGCCGTCGTTCGCCGAGTTGCTGCGGGGGAAGCGGAGCGTCGCGGTCGTGATCGACAACCAGTTCCGCCCGACTCCGTCGTCGAAGCTCCTGCCCGCGGTCTTCGACGCGATCGATGCCGCCGGGGTCACGGACGTACGCGTCTGCTGCGCGAACGGGAAGGTCTTCCCGATGTCCGAGTCGGACACGGAGCAGAAGGTCGGTCGCGAGAACCTCGCGCGGATGGAGACGAACGGCTGGTCGTTCTCGCAGAACGACCCCCAGAACCCCGACGCGTACACCTACGTCGGCGTGTCGTCGGGCGGAACGCCCGTGTGGCTGCTGAACGAGGTCGCGTCGGCGGACCTGAAGATCACGATCGGCCAGGCGCAGGCGAACCACTGGGGGGCGGGCGGCGGCGGCAAGCTGATCCTCCCGGGCGTCGTCTCGGACGAGACCGTGGAGTCGAATCACTGCGCGTTCGTCACCTCGCCGCAGACGCACTACGGGGCGTACGTCGGCCCGATGCGCTCCGACATCGACGAGGTCGCATCCATGTGCGGGCTCGACTGCACCATGAACGTGCTCCTGGACACGCACGGGCGCGTGATCGACGTCATCTTCGGCTCGCACCCCGAGGCGCATCGCGAGGCGATCCGCCGCTTCAACGAGATCTACGCGTACGAGTCGTTCGTGCCCGAGCACGGCCAGGCCGACATCGCGATCTGCGGCGTGTTCGCACCCACCGACCACCTGTTCTTCCACACGGGTTGGGGCTGCATGTCCGCCGACCTCGTGGTGAAGGACGGCGGCACGCTCGTCTACGCGAGCCCTTCGCCGGGCGTGTCGACCGCGATCGGGGACTTCCCGGGGCTCGCGCTCATGGACCTCATGAAGCCGTACATGCCGCCGACACCCGAGAACTACCAGCGCGTCCTCGAGGGACATCCACGCGCGCGCGATCCAGATGTGGGCCGGCTGCATCTGGGTACCGATCTACGAGGTGATGACGCGCAAGCACCTCACGGTCGTGACGCTCGAGGAGAACCTCGAGATGGCCGCGGACATCGGGATCGACGCCACGACCTCGATCGACGGGGCGCTCGCCGCCGCGTTCGAGCGCCATGGCCCCGACGCCAAGGTCGTCGTCCTTCCGTACGCCCGCTACCAGCTGCCGCGGAACGCGGTGCGGATGGACCACGCGGACCGCCGCGTGTTCGCGTACGCCGGGCAGACGTAGATGGACGACCCCGCGCGCCGCACGATCCCGGGGCTTCGCGCCTCAGGCGCGGCGGCCGCGGACGACGTCGGCCGCGAGATCCGCGGCTCCACGACCATCCTCGAGCTGCTGCGGATGTTCCCGGACGGCCGCGCCGCGAAGCTCATGGGGGACATCCAGTTCCCGTGCGCCCACTGCGGCGGCGCGGTGCGCGAGCCGCTGACGCTCGCGGCCACCCGTCACGCGCGAAGCCCGCGTGCGGTCCTCGAGGCGTTCCGGGCGCTCGACGGTGCAGGCCCGACCGAGGCGCAGCTCGCCGCCGCGCGCCTGCGGCTCCCGCGCCGGTAACCACCGCGCCCGTGCGATGCTCCTCCCGTGGCGGTCGCCGCGGAGCACACGACGTGGGTCGGGCGCTCGCTCGAGCGCGTCGAGGACGAGGCGCTCCTTCGCGGCGAGGGGCGGTTCATCGACGACCTCGAGCCGGTCCCGCACGCCTGGCACGCCGCGATCGTCCGCTCGCAGCTCGCTCACGCGAGGGTTGCCGTCGACCCGACGGCCGCGCTCGCCGTCGACGGTGTGCGCGGCGTCCTGAGCGGAGAGGACGTCGTCCGCCTCTCGAAGCCGTTCCCCGCGGGAATCGAGTCTCCCGTCCCGCATTACGCCGCGGCCGCGGGAACCGCGCGGTACGTGGGCGAGCCCCTCGCCGTGGTCGTTGCGCGCGACCGGTACGTCGCCGAGGACGCGGCCGAGCTCGTGGCCGTCGACTACGAGCCGTTCGATCCCGTGCTCGACCCCCTCGAGGCGCCGGCGATCCACGACCGCTCGTTCCACTACGGCGACGTCGACGAGGCGCTCGCGCGAGCCGATCTCGTCGTGCGCGAGACGTTCCGCGTTCCGCGGTTCACGTGCATGCCGGTCGAGTGCTTCGGCGTCGTCTGTGACTGGGACGAGGCGGGCAGCAGGCTGACCGCCTGGGCGAACTTCCAGGGGCCGTTCACGCTGCACGGTGTCGCCGCCGCGGCGCTCGGCCTTCGCGGCGACCGGCTCCGGCTCCTGACGCCGCCGGACTCGGGCGGCTCGTTCGGGATCAAGGCCGCCGTCCTCCCGTACGTCGTGCTCCTCGGGCTCGCATCGCGCGCGCTCGGCGTGCCCGTGCGCTGGATCGAGGACCGGCTCGAGCATCTCGCCGCGAGCGCCGCGGCGACCGGACGCGTGACGACCGTCGAGGCGGGGTTCACGGATGACGGGGAGCTCGTCGCGCTCCGGTACGACGCGATCGAGGACGTGGGCGCCTACGTCCGCGCACCCGAGCCGGCGACGCTCTACCGGATGCACGGCTCGCTCTCGGGCGCGTATCGCGTCCGCAATGTCGCCGCGCGTTACCGCGTCGTGCTGACCAACACACTCCCGTCGGGGCTCAACCGCGGGTTCGGCGGGCCGCAGCTCTACTTCGGCCTCGAGCGCGTGATGGCGATCGCCGCGGGTCGACTCGGGCTCGACCCGGCCGAGCTCGCCCGCCGGAACCTCGTTCCCGCCGACCGGATGCCGTACCGGACGCCGTCGGGCTCGCTCTACGACTCGGGGAACTACGAGGCGTGCCTCGACCGCGCGCTCGAGCTGGCGCGGTACGACGAGCTCCGCGACCGCATCTCCCGTGCGCGGGACGAGGGCCGTCTGGCCGGGATCGGGCTCGCGTGCGTCGTCGAGCCGTCGATCTCGAACATGGGCTACATCACGCTCGCCCAGACGGCGGTCGAGCGTGCGGGGCAGGCGCCGAAGTCGGGCAACGCGGAGGGGGCGTCGGTGTCCATCGACCCGCTCGGCGGGATCAGCGTCCGCCTCGGGACGACGCCGCAGGGTCAGGGGCATCGCACGGTGTGCGCCCAGGTGGTCGCCGACGAGCTCGGCTGCGCACCGGAAGACGTCACGGTCCTGTCCGAGCTCGACACGCAGACGACGCCCTGGACGGTCGCGTCGGGCAACTACTCCTCGCGGTTCTCGGGGGTCGGCGTCGGGGCGGTGCAACTCGCAGCGAGCCGCGTCCGCGCGAAGATCGACGCGATCCGCGAGCACGCCGGCGACCCGGAGCTGCCGCTGCGCAAGGTGGCCGGGATGGCCCACTGGAACCCCGAGGGGCTTCCGGAGAACATGGAGCCGGGCCTCAGCACGATCGCGTTCTGGGCGGCGCCGAACCTCGAGCCGCCGGATGCCGAGGACCGGGTCGCGTCCTCCGGAGCGCACGGGTTCATCGTCGACGTCTGCGCGGTCGAGATCGACGCCGAGACCGGCGCCGTCGAGGTCGTCGACTACGTGACCGTGCACGACGCGGGCGTCCTGCTCAACCCGCTCCTCGCCGACGGGCAGATCGTGGGCGGCCTCGCGCACGGCGCGGCGGCCGCGCTCTTCGAGCGCCACGTCTACGACGACTCGGGCAGCCTCATGACCGGCTCGCTCGTCGACTACCTGACGCCGACCGCGCCCGATCTCCCCGTCCCGCGGATCGGACACCTCTCCTCGCCCTCTCCGTTCACGGCGCTCGGCGCGAAGGGACTGGGGGAGGGGAGCACGATGTCCGCCCCGGTCGCGATCGCGAACGCCGTGGCGAACGCGCTCGGGCGGGACGACGTCGAGCTACCGCTCACGGCGCCGCGCGTCTGGGCCCTGCTCCACCCGGAGAACGCGTGAAGCCGGCCCCCTTCGAGTACGTCCGCGCCGGCTCGGTCGAGGAGGCGCTCGCCGCGCTCGCCGACGGTGGCGAAGACGCGAAGCCGCTCGCCGGCGGCCAGAGCCTCGTCCCGGCGCTGACGATGCGCCTCGTCCGGCCGAGCGTGCTCGTCGACGTGAACCACGCCGGCCTGGGCGAGATCGCGGCAAACGGCACCCTCCGGATCGGCGCGACCATCCGGCAGGCGGCGCTCGCCGTCGACGAGCGCGTGCATCCTCTCGTCCGGCAGGCGCTGCCGTTCGTCGGGCACTTCGTCACCCGGAACCGCGGCACGGTCGGCGGCTCGATCGCCCATGCGGACGGCGCCGCCGAGCTGCCGCTCTGCCTGGCCGTCCTGGACGCGGGAGTGGTCGTGGAGAGCCAACGAGCCAGGCGCGAGATCGCCGCCGCGGACTTCTTCGTCACCCACTTCCTCACGACGCTCGAGCCCGGTGAGCTCGTCGTCGCAACCGTCTGGCCGCTCGCGAGGGATGGCGAGGCGAGCGCGTTCGAGGAGCTCGCGCTCCGTACGGGCGACTTCGCGCAGTCGATGGCCGCGGTCGTGCTCCGCCGCGAGAGCGGGATCGTGGTCGAGGCGCGCGTGGGCGTCGGCGCCGTGACCGACCGGCCGACACGCCTTCCCGACGTCGAGGCACTGCTCGTCGGCTCCTCGGGTGACGATGCGGCGGCCGACGCCGGCGCGCTCGCCGCACGCCTCGTCGAGCCTGCGTCCACGACACACGCCTCGTCCCGCTACCTCCGGTCTCTCACCGGGACGCTCGTCCGGCGAGCCGTCGAGCGGGCGCGATGATCCCGATCGAGCTCATGGTCAACGGGCGCACGGTGCGAGAGGCGGTCGAGCCGCGTCTGCTGCTGACCGACTTCCTTCGCCACCGGCTCGGTCTCACGGGGACGCACGTCGGCTGCGAGCACGGCATCTGCGGCGCGTGCACGGTGCTCCTCGACGGCGTCGCGGTGCGCGGCTGCTGCCTGCTCGCCGTGCAGACCGACGGGGCCGACCGTCTCGACCGTGGAGTCGCTCGCGGACGCGTCGGGCCTCACTCCGCTGCAGCAGGCGTTCCGGCGCCACCACGCACTCCAGTGCGGGTTCTGCACGCCCGGGATCCTCATGGCGGCGACCGATCTCCTCACGCGCGGCACGCCGACCCGAGACGAGATCGTCGACATGCTCTCCGGGCACCTCTGCCGCTGCACCGGCTACGCGCCGATCGTCGACGCAATCGAGGAAGCGGCGCGCGGATGAACCTCGCCGAGTCGCTGCTCGGAGCCTGCGAGCGCCATCCCGAGCTCGAGGCGTTCCCGGGGATCACGTACGGCAAGCTGCTGCCGCGGATCCGGCGGATCGCGGGCGGGCTCGGCGTCGAGCCCGGCGAGCGCGTCGCGTTCGTGCTCGACAACCGGGTCGAGACCCCGCTCGTGTACTGGGCGTGCCAGTGGGCCGGGGCCGTCGCCGTCCCGCTCTCGTGGCGCCTCTCCGACGACGAGCTCGGGTATTGCATCGAGGACTGCGGCGCGGCGCTCGTCATCCGGGAGAACGAGGCGCTCCCGGCCGGAGCCGAGCACCCCGGGGCGCTCGACCGCGATGAGCGCGAGACGTCGCTGCTCCTCTACACCTCGGGGACGACCGGCCGGCCGAAGGGCGTGCCGCGGTCGCACGCCGCCGACCGCGCGGGCGGGTGGTCGCAGGCGCTCCAGCACGGCTACGGCTGGGGCGACCGCACGCTCGGTGTGATGCCGCTCTACCACACGATGGGACTCCACTCGCTCCTCGCGATGCATCTCGTCGGCGGCTGCTTCGTGCCGCAGGCGCGCTGGGACGCCGGCGAAGCGCTCCGCGTGGTCGCGGAGCAGCGCGTCAGCTCGCTGTACCTCGCGCCGACGCTCTTCCACGATCTCGTCCACCACCCGGACGTCGCAACGGCCGACCTCTCCTCAGTGCGCGCGCTCGGATATGCCGGCGCAGCGATGACGTCGAGCCTCGTCCGGCGCTGCGTCGACGTGTTCCGGCCGGAGGTGTTCGTCAACCACTACGGCTCGACCGAGATCTACACGTTCACGATCGGCCGTGACCAGCTCGCGAAGCCGGGTTGCGCCGGCCGCCCGGCCGTCAACACGAGGCTCCGTCTCGACGAGAGCGGCGAGATCCTCGTGCATCTCGGGTCGGACGAGGCATTCGCCGGCTACTGGAACCGGCCGGACGCCGACGCGAAGGCGATCGAGGGCGGCTGGTACCGGACCGGCGACACCGGGCACCTCGACGAGGACGGCGATCTGTGGCTCGACGGGCGGGTCGACGACATGATCGTGTCGGGCGGCGAGAACATCCACCCGCTCGAGGTCGAGGAGGTGCTCGCAGCCCATCCCGGCGTGGTGGAGGTCGCGGTCATCGGCGCGGTGGACGAGCGGCTCGGCCAGCGGGTCGTCGCGGTCGTCGTCGGGTCGGCCAGCGCCGAGGAGCTCGACGAGCACTGCCTCGGCTCGTCCCTCGCCCGCTTCAAGCGGCCGCGCGAGTACCGCCGTACCGACGCGCTGCCGAAGAGCGCATCGGGGAAGATCCTGCGACGACTGCTTCGAGACGAGGAGACCACGTGACAGAGCGCGACGGATTCACGGTCGAGCGCGACGGGCCGCTCGCGACGATCACCCTCGACGTCCCCGGCAAGCTCAACCGGGTCTCCATGGCCGCGCGCGACCAGCTCTCGGCGGTCTTCGCCGAGCTCGACGCCGACGACTCCGTGCGGTTCGTCGTCCTCACGGGGGCCGGTGGGGCATTCACGGCGGGCGGCGACGTCGCCGGTTTCCTCGAGCGCTCCCCGTGGACGGTCTCGCAGCTCGCCCGCAACGTCGCCGCCCCCGAGCGGTGCTCGAAGCCCGTCATCGCACGCCTCGAGGGATACGTCCTCGGCGTCGGTCTCGAGCTCGCCCTCGCGTGCGACTTCCGACTCGCGGCGGACGACGTCCAGCTCGGCCTCCCCGAGGTGACGATCGGGATGATCCCGGGCTCGGGCGGCACGCAGCGCCTCGCGCGGCTCGTCGGGCTCGGTCGCGCGAAGGACATCGTCATGCGCGGCCGTCGCGTGCCGGCGGGCGAGGCGCTCGCGCTCGGACTGGTCACGCGCGTCGTCCCGACCGCCGAGCTCGACGCGGCCGTCGCCTCGCTCGTCGACGAGCTCTCGGCCAACTCGCCGCTCGCGCTGGCGATGGCCAAGCGCGTGCTGAACACCGCCTACGACAGCCCGCTCCACGTCGGCCTCGAGCTCGAGGGTCTCGCGTACGGGCTCCTGCGGCAGACGCACGACTTCCGCGAGGGTGTCGATGCCTTCGTCGAGAAGCGCCGGCCCGAGTTCACCGGAGAGTGACGTGGAGGCCGCCGACCTCGCGCTCCGGAACCTGACCTACGGGCTCTTCGTCGAGCTCGGCCGTGCGCCGACGCTCTCGGAGGTCGCCGAGCGTGGGGCGTCGACCGAAGACGAGGTGCGGGCCGGCTGGCGGCGGCTCCACGACCAGCATGCGATCGTGCTCACCGACGACGGCGAGCGCCTGCGGATGGCGAACCCGTTCTCCGCCGTCGCGACCTCGTACCGCGTCGAGGCGGACGGCCGCTCGTGGTACGCCAACTGCGCGTGGGACGCGTTCGGGATCTGCGCGGCGCTCCACGCCGATGGGCGGTTCGAGACCCGGTGCCCGGATTGCGGCGAGCCTCTCGAGATCGAGGTCCGCGACGGCCGGCCGAGCGACGAGAGCCTCCTCTTCCACTGCCTCGTCCCGGCCGGGCGCTGGTGGGCGGACATCGTCTTCACCTGAGGCGCGATGAACCTCTTCCGGTCGGAGGAGCACATCGAGCGCTGGCTCGACGGGCGCGAGCCGGGCGCGACGATACCGGTGACGACGCTCGCCGCCCTCGCGGTCGCGTGGTGGCACGACCGCCTCGCGCCCGACTGGCGGCCGCACACCCGGGAGCAGAACCAGGCGATCCTCGACGGTCTCGGCCTGACGGGCCCGTTCTGGCTCCTTCCGTAGAGCTTGCCCGCGCCGGCTCCTCGTCGCGGCAGCTCAACGGTGCGCGCGAAGTAGCGCTTCCCGCTGAGCACGCAGCTTCCGAGCGGAGGTATGACTGCGTCGAGGCCGCCTCTCGGCGGCCTCGACGTGCCCCCAAGGCCAGCTAATCGGTACACAGCTGCTCCTCATAGGCCGTGTTGCGGGAGTCGTGCATCGGGTGGGTCATTTCAGGGTTTCCGACTGGTCGATGGACTGATCAGTGGGCGGGCAGGCGGGGTCGCGTCATCCGCGCGGCCAGGAGGAGGCCGATGACGAGCAGGACGCCGCCACCGAATCCCATCCCGATCTGCAGCCACTCGGCTCCGTGAGCCGAGCTGATCGTCGCGGCGGCGCTCGGGATGCTCACCGGGTCGAGCCGAAAGCGGTCGTCGCGAACGGGATCCGGCGAGACGACTCTCGTGGCCTCAGTCTTCGCCGCGAAGGAACGCTCACGGGCGTCGAGCATGTCGACAGCTCCTGCTGCCTCGCCGCGGCAACACGATCGACGAGGTCGGGCGAGACGCGTACGGTTGCCTGATTCCGGTCGGCGCCCCACGAGTCCCCGGACGCGGGAACGGCGAGCACGAGCGCCGCGCCGACGATCGCGGTGATGAACGAGATCTTGGGGGTCATCGCTCCATCTCCTTGTCTCGAGGCGACCTTCTGGCCACCCGTCTCGAGGCTAGGGAGCGGTGGGCTCGGCGAAACGGGCGAATCCCCCGTGTTTGACTCCGTGACCCCCTGTGATTGGCGGGCTTCGAGCGCTCGGGCCAGCTCGGTGCGGTGCCTGACGCCGAGCTTTCCGAAGATGTGCGAAAGGTGCCCCTCCACCGTCCGATCGGAGAGGAACAGCGCGGCCGCGACCTCGCGATTCGTCTTCCCCCGGGCGACGAGAGCCGCGACACGTTCCTCGGCGGGGGTGAGCCCGCCCGTCGTCGGTGCACGACCGCTGATCCGGCGGAGCTCACCGCGAGCACGCTCGGCCCAGAGCATGGCTCCGATCTGTTCGAAGAGGGCGAGCGCTTCCTCCAGCGTCGCGCGCGCCTCGCGTCGTCGTTTCGCGCGTCGCTGCGCAACACCGAGCGCGAGCAACGTCCGGCCGTGGTCGAGCGGGATCCTGGCCCGGTCATGCCACCCGAGTGCGTCTTCGTAGTCGGCGAGCGCGGCTTCGATCTGTCCGGCCTGCGCGGCAAGGAGCCCCCGGCCGCGTTGGCAGTTGGCGAGCGCCGAGGCGCGCTCGAGCCGGCGAGCGTTGCCCTCGTACCAGCCGAGCATCTCGAGGGCTTCGTCTCGCCGCCC
Source organism: uncultured Actinomycetes bacterium (assembly GCA_963797805.1). GTDB lineage: Bacteria > Actinomycetota > Thermoleophilia > Gaiellales > Gaiellaceae > Gaiella. The sequence continues at coordinate 187,990 of CAWCRC010000012.1, forward strand.
CATCTCGACGAGGGCTTCGATCAGATCGACGGTGAACCGCGTGGCCCCGGGCTCGGCGACGGCCTCCGCGCGAGCGAATGCGACGCGCGGCTCGATGTGCGCGACGGCACCTTCTGGCGCCCCGAGCGTGAGGTCGAGCTGGCCGAGCGCCTCCGCGGCGAGGCCCAGAACGTAGTTGTCCCGCGTTTCCTCGAGTGCGCGACGGGTTGCCTGTCTCGCCTGATCTGGACGACCCAACTGTGCGTGGACCAAGCCTTCGAGTGCGAGGTTGTGCCTGGCAAAGAGACGCTGTCCAGCCTGCTCTGCCGCTGCCCGCCCCTCACGGGCGCGATCGAGTGCAGTGTCGAGATTGCCGAGCAGACGCTCCACATCGCCAAGAAGGAAGAGGAGCCACGGCAAGGCGCTCTCGTCGCCCAATTCCTGTGCGCGTCGCATCAGATCGACGAGGACCGCGCGCGACCGTTCGTGCGAGTCGACCCATTTCCAGTACTCGGCGAGTGAGACCAGCGGCTGGTCCAGCACGCGCCGGTCCGCTGCGGAGTCCTGCAGCGCAGCAGCCTGGTCGGCGGTCGCCGTCGCAGTTGGCAGGCCCAGCAGCGCTTCCGCCGAAAGCCGGGTCAGGACCACGTCCGCAGCGAGCGCCTCGTCGTCCATCTCCAGAGCGAGGGCGAACGCGACCTCGGCATGCCGCAGCACGGCCTCGAACCGCTCGTACATCCACAGACAGCACGCAGCGACGCCTTCATGGGCCACGGCGAGCGTCGGGCGATCGTCGGCGGCCTCTTCTACGACCTGGGCGAAGAGGTCGGCCGCCTCGTCCGGCGTCTCATAGAGGCGGATGCGCGCAAGGATCACGGTGGCGCGGGCTCGAGGCGGACCCGGTGGCAGCGGCGCGATCACCTCACGGAGCTGCGATTCGGCACGACGTGAGTCGCCCGACTCGAAATGCAGGTAGGCAGCGTCCACGGCTCGTCGCAGCGCGTCGTCTCGGAGACCTAATGGTGTCAACGCGCTTGCCCGATCGAGCATGAGCGCGGCGGACCGCAGTGCTCCTCGGCGCCGTGCGTGCCCTGCCGCTTCCTCGAGCGCGTCCGCCGCCGCTTCGTCCGGCGATCCGATCGACGCGGCCAGCTGCCATGCTCGCGCTTCGGAATCCTCGAGGAGCTCGGCCAGCCGAGCGTGTATCTCCGCCCGCCGCGCAGGATCGTCCGTCTCATAGGCGCCTGCGGCGAGGAGCGGATGCGTGAAGCGGATTCGGCCCTCGTCGAGGTCGACGACGTGCGCCTCGAGCGCGGGGCGAAGGCCTGCCTCACGGTCGATTCCCGACGCTGCTTCCGTGACGTCGATGGTGGGATGTGCATGCGCCGCTGCGGCGAGCAGGAACTCGCGGCATTGCGGAGGCAGTGCGAGCAGGCGTCCGTGGACGAGGTCGTGCAGCGACTCGGGGATCGGCAAGGGCTGCCCTCCATCCACGGAGACGCCGCTTCGCTGCAGGTTGCGGACGATCTCGAGGGCGTAGAACGGGTTGCCGCCGGACGCGTCGCGCACTTCGTCGAGAACCGGCCTCGGCAACACCAGTCCCAGGTGGGCCTGCACGACGCGATGCAGCGCGCCGGCGTCGAGTGGACCCACATCGACCTCCGTGACGCGGTCGCGGGGCAGCGCACGTCGGAGCTCGCTGAGGAGGTTGCTTTCGAGTCCCGAACGGCGCGAGAGGAGCACGCCGACGCGCTCGGACTGCAGTCGTCGGCCCGCGTAGGCGAGGCCTGCGGCCGAGGCCGGGTCGAGCCACTGGACGTCATCGACCGCGACGACGACGGGGCGATCGTCGGCGAGCGCACGCAGCGACGTCAAGAGCGCGAGACCGATCGCGTGGGGGTCCGGTGGCGGTCCTTCGTCGTCACCGAGGAGGAGCGCGCGCGAAAGCGCGCGGCTCTGTTGCGTCGGCAAGGACGCGAGCGCCAGGTCGAGCACGGGGTCCAGCAGATCGCCGATGCCGGAGAAGGAGAGGGTCGACTCGCTCTCGGCCGGACGGGCTCCGAGGACGCGGAACCCACGGTCGCCCGCTTCCTCGAGACCAGCCTCCAAGAGGGTGGTCTTCCCGACGCCGGCGTCGCCTTCGAGCGCGACTACGACCGCTCCCGAGGGGATGCTCGACACGAAGTCGCGTAGGGACGCGAGCTCGGCCTCCCGTCCCACGACGCCAGAGGACATGACCCGACGATCGTAAGCCCCGTGCCTGTCCGCGGAAAAGCCTTCGGCTACATGCGAAACACGCCGAACGTCGTCTCCGGGACGGGGGCGTTCGCCGAAGCGGCGAGGCCGAGGGCGAGCACGCGTCGCGTGTCGCGAGGGTCGATGATCCCGTCGTCCCAGAGTCGCGCGGTCGAGTGGTACGGGGAGCCCTCGCGCTCGTACTTCGCGCGGATCTCGTCCGGGTCGGCGTCGCCGACCATCGTGAGCACGGTCGCGGCCTGCTCGCCGCCCATCACGCTGATGCGGGCGTTCGGCCACATCCAGAGCTGCCGCGGGCCATAGGCGCGGCCGCACATCGCGTAGTTCCCCGCCCCGAACGACCCGCCGGTGACGACGGTGAACTTCGGCACGTTGGCACAAGCGACAGCCATCACGAGCTTCGCGCCGTCGCGTGCGATACCGCCCTCCTCGTACTCGCGGCCGACCATGAACCCGGTGATGTTCTGGAGGAAGACGAGCGGGATGCGCCGCTTGCAGGCGAGCTCGACGAAGTGCGCGCCCTTCTGAGACGACTCCGCGAAGAGAATCCCGCGGTTGGCGAGGATCCCGACGGGGAAGCCCTCGATGCGGGCGAAGCCGCAGACGAGCGTGTCGCCGTAGAGCGCCTTGAACTCGTGGAAGCGGCTGCCGTCGACGATCCGCGCGATGAGCTCGAGCGGATCGAGCTCGTGACGGAAGTCCTCCGGGACGAGCCCGTACAGGTCGGCAGGATCGACGACGGGCCGCTCGGGCGCCTCGAGCTCCCACGGGCACGGCGGCGCGTCGCCGAGGTTGCGGACGATCTGGCGGGCGAGCGCGAGCGCGTGCTCGTCCGACGTCGCATAGTGGTCGGCGACGCCCGAGCGTCGTGTGTGGACGTCGGCGCCGCCGAGCTCCTCGGCCGTCACTTCCTCTCCGGTCGCGGCCTTCACGAGCGGCGGACCGCCGATGAAGATCGTCCCCGTTCCGCGGACGATGATCGTCTCGTCCGACATCGCCGGCACGTACGCGCCGCCGGCCGTGCACGACCCCATCACGACCGCGATCTGCGAGATGCCCTTCGCCGACATGCGCGCCTGGTTGAAGAAGATCCGCCCGAAGTGGTCGCGGTCCGGGAACACCTCGTCCTGGAGCGGCAGGAACGCCCCGCCGGAGTCGACGAGGTAGATGCACGGCAGGTGGTTCTGCTCCGCGACCTCCTGCGCGCGCAGGTGCTTCTTCACCGTCAGCGGGAAGTAGGTGCCGCCCTTCACGGTGGCGTCGTTGGCGACGATCACGCATGCGCGGCCCTCGACGATCCCGATGCCCGTGACGATCCCCGCCGACGGCGCCTGGCCGTCGTACAGCTCCCAGGCGGCGAGCGCGTTCAGCTCGAGGAATGCCGAGCCGGGGTCGACGAGCCGGTCGATGCGCTCGCGCGCCGGCAGCTTGCCGCGCGAGCGATGACGCTCGACCGACGCCTCGCCGCCGCCTGCCGCGACGAGCGTCGATCGGTCGCGGAGCTCTGCGACGAGCTCGTCCATGCGCGCGGCGCGGCGCGCGAACGTCTCGTCGCGGACGACGTGGGAGGTGAGAACGGTCATGCGGCCTCCAGCGTGACGAGGATCGCGCCCGATGTCACCTGGTCGCCGACGCGGACGTCGACCGAGCGGACGGCTCCGTCGTAGGGCGCGGTCACCACCTGCTCCATCTTCATCGCCTCGAGCACGACGAGTGCCTGGTGCGACGCGACGGCGTCGCCCGTGTCGACGCGGATCTCGATCACCTTCCCGGGCATCGGCGCGGTGATGCGGCCGTCGCCGCCGGCGCCCGCGCTCCCGGCGCGGGCCGTCTCGTCGACGTGCAGCGGCGCGAAGGTCGCGGCCGCCGGGAGGTTGAGCCGCCACGCGCCGTCCCACGGGCCCGGCGGGGGCTCGAGCGGCGCGGGCGAGAGCGGCGGATACCGCGTCAGGAAGTCGGTCGAGACGTCGCCTCTCCGGAAGGCCGGGTGCGCGACGAGCCAGCGGAGGAAGGGCAGGTTCGTCGTCAACCCCTCGACGGTCGTGTCGTCGAGCGCCGCCCGCAGCCGCTCGAGCGCCTCCCCGCGGTCGGTGCCGTGGGCGATCAGCTTCGCGATCATGGCGTCGTAGCTCCCCGAGATCTCGTCGCCCTCCTCGATGCCCGCGTCGACGCGGATCCCGGCGGGGAGGCGCAGCCGGCGCACGGTGCCGGGCTGGGGGAGGAAGGTGCGCGGATCCTCCGCGTAGAGGCGCGCCTCGAGGGCGTGGCCGCTGTGCGTCACCTCGAGCCCCGCGAGCGGCGCGCCGTCGGCCACGCGCAGCTGGAGCTCGACGAGGTCGAGGCCGGTCACCGCCTCCGTCACGGGGTGCTCGACCTGGATGCGGCCGTTCAGCTCGAGGAAGAACACCTCGTCGCCCTCGACGAGGAATTCGGCCGTTCCGGCGCTCTCGTAGCCGAGCTCGCGTGCGAACGAGACGGCGTGCGCCGCGATCCCCTCGCGCACCGTCTCCGACAGCCCCGGCGGCGGTGACTCCTCGACGACCTTCTGGTGGCGGCGCTGGACCGAGCAGTCGCGCGCGCCGAGGGCGAGCACCGTCCCGTGCCGGTCCCCGAGCAGCTGCACCTCGACGTGTCGTGGGCTCCGCAGGAGGCGCTCGCAGTAGACCGTGCCGTCGCCGAACGCCGCCTCGGCCTCGCGCGCGGCGGACTCGAGCGCGTCGGCGAGGTCGTCGGGGCTCTCGACGACGCGCATCCCACGGCCGCCGCCGCCCGCGGACGCCTTGACGAGCAGGGGGAAGCCGAGCTCCTCGGCCGTCCCGGTCGGGAGCGTCGGCACGCCCGCCGCGGCGGCGATGCGCTTCGCCTCGAGCTTGTCGCCGCCTCGGCGCAGGACGTCGGCCGGCGGCCCGACCCACACGAGGGCTGCCTCGGTCACCGACTCCGCGAACGGGGCGCTCTCCGCGAGGAAGCCGTACCCGGGATGGACCAACGTGGCGCCCGAGTCGGTCGCGGCCGCGAGGAGCGCGTCGGCATCGAGGTACGACGGCACCGCGACGACCGAGTCGGCCACGCGCGCGTGGAAGGCGCTCTCGTCGCCCGGCCCCGTCACCGCGACCGTCCCGATCCCGAGCCGACGGCACGTGGAGAAGATGCGGACGGCGATCTCACCGCGGTTCGCGACGAGCAGCTTCCGGGCCGCGCTCACGGCCGCGACACTAGAGGATTGATTCCGAACAACCGCACACGCGGCTGGCGGCTGTGACACATCGCCTGGCGTGACGATCGGCAACGACACGTATCACCGGATACGCGCCGTCGCCGCTCCCCGCGCCATGCTCGGTCACAGCCATCCCCGCGCGCACGCCTGTTCGGAGTCAATCCTCTAGGCGAAGATGACCACGAGCAGGGTCGCCACGGCGAGGACGCCGCCGGCGCAGGAGAGCGCCATCGTCCAGACGGCCGGCAGCGGCGCGTAGCTGCCCTCGTCCAGCGCCTCGTCGACCGCCCGCTTGCGCAGCTCGCCGGCGGCGAACATCGAGACCGCGAGCAGGGCGTATCCGATCCCGAGGAGGATGTAGGGCCAGCCCGATCCCTTCGACGAGCTGCGGGACGAGGCCGCCGACCGCGATCGATGCGGTCGTGGCGGCGATCCCCGTACGCCACCATGCGAGCCACGTCCGCTCGGCTGCGAGACGCGTTCGTCTCGTGACGTCCGCGATCTCGGCGTCGCTCATCGCGTCAGGCCTCGCCGTCCCAGTAATCGACCTCGCTGTCGATGCGGAACAGCCGTCCCGGGTCGGCGGGATTGCCCGGCCAGATCCCGATCTTGCCGCTGTCGGGGTACACCGCCGCGTCCGGGCTCTGCTTGGTGGAGAGGATGAGCACGCGGATCGGCTCACTCGTGTCGTTGCGGACCTGGTGCGCTCCCTCCGGCCCTTCCCGGAAGCACACGACGTCGCCCGGCCGGAGCTCGTGCTCCCCGTCCGGGTCGCGGAGGGTGGGGCGGCCGTCGATCACGAGGAGCCACTCCTCGGTGCCGTACTCGTAGTGGTACGGGAAGGTCCGCTCGCCGGGCTCGAGCACGTAGACGCTCGCGCCGAGCTTCTCGGCGCCGATTCGCTCGCCGACCGATGCCCGCCGCCACGAGAAGCCGGGGCGGTCGCGGCTCAGGTCGAGGTCGCCGTCGAACAGGTTGTACGACTTCACGACGTCGGCGGGCCGTCACCGGACGCCGGCGGCGGCTTCGGTGTCGGCTTCTGCGCCGGCTTCGGTGTCGGCTTCTGCGCCGACTTTGCCTTCTCGTCGTCCCCGGCCTCGAGCATCCGCCGCGGATCGACCTCGGCGACGGCGTCCTTGATCTCGCGCATGCCGGTTCCGAGCCGCTTCGCGACCTGCGGCACGCCCTTCGCCCCGAAGAGGAGCGCAAGGACGCCGACGAGGATGACGATCTCCCAGATCCCGAGCCCGAACGGCATCGATGGGGATGCTACGCGAGTCGTCGACCGGTGCCGCGTGGCGGCCCGTTCCCTCGGATGAGGCATTCGCAACGAGCGGGAGCGGTGTCACCGTGAGCAGACCCCCATGCGTCTCCTCAACCGCACACCGCCGCGTCAGGCCGACGCCGAGCTCACGTACTTCAGCGTGTCCGAGGCGAACGACTTCCGCCGCCTGGTGGAGCGGTCGTTCGCGGCCGCGGGGCGCGAGGTCACCGTGTATCCCGACCGCGTGGAGGATCGCAGCGGGACGACCTTCCGGCTCTGGAACATCGGCGCCCTCTGCGTCGGCGCGAGCCCGAGCGACTGGCCGGCGCTCGTCGACGACCACGTCCGTCTTGTCACGACGCCGACACGGGAGCTCTCCGACCTCTCGCAGGAGGAGATCGAGTCGGGCCTCACCCTGCGCCTCGTCGAGACGGTGTCGGTGCGCGACTCCGATGCGCTGGGCTACGCGCGGGTCGTCGCGCCGGGGCTGCTGGAGGTGCTGTCGGTCGACCTTCCCGACTCCGTCGCGACGCCGACGCGCGAGGAGCTCGCCGAATGGGGGACGATCGGCAACCTGCTCGAGCGCGGACGGGAGAACCTTCGAGGGCTGCTGCGCGATCCGAGTCTCGTCGCCGAGACCGTGGGGGAGGGCGAGAGCGGCCGCTTCACCGCGATCACCGGGGGCTCCGTCTTCACCGCCAGCCTCGCGCTGCTGCTGCCCGAGGCGGTCGAGCACTTCACGGACGAGAACGACTGGGGTCGCGGGTTCCTCGTCGCCGTCCCGAACCGGCACCAGCTGCTCTGGCGCCCGATCGACCGGGCGGACGCCTCGGTCGCGCTCGACCGCATGATCGAGGCTGCGCTGCGCGGGTTCGCGGCCGGCGCAGGACCGTTGAGCCCGGATGTCTACTGGGTGCGCAACCGCACCTGGGTCCAGGGCACGTCGTACGCGAGCGGCAAGGCCCGGGTGCTCCGGGACACGGGGCTCCGCGAGCTGCTCAAGAGCCTGTAGCCGCGCCGCGCCTCAGGGAAGGCGCCAGTCGATCACCGTCCCGCCGTTCGACTCGAGGAGCGCGTTCGCCTTCGAGAAGTGCCGGCAGCCGAAGAAGCCGCTGACGCTGTACGGCGACGGGTGCCGTGCGGTCAGGACGTGATGGCGGCTCGTGTCGACCTTCGATCCCTTGTCCTGGGCGTACTTGCCCCACAGGAGGAACACGATCCCGTCGCGGCGCGTGGAGAGCTCGGTGATCGCACGGTCCGTGAACTGCTCCCACCCCTTGCCCGCGTGTGACGCCGGCTTCCCGGGCGAGACCGTCAGCACGGCGTTCAGCAACAGGACGCCGCGCTCGGCCCAGGGCGTCAGGTCGCCGGTCGTGGGGCGGGGGACACCGAGGTCGTTCGAGAGCTCCTCGTAGATGTTCCGAAGCGACGGCGGCAACGACACGCCCTGGGGCACGGAGAAGCAGAGCCCCATCGCCTGGCCGGCCCCGTGGTACGGGTCCTGGCCGAGGATGACGACGCGGACCTCCTCGAACGGCGTCAGCTCCATCGCGTTGAAGACACGGTCGGCGGGCGGGTAGAACCGCCGCCCCGCGGACACCTCGGCGACGAGAAAGGAGCGGAGCTCGGTCATGTGCGGCGTCTCGAGCTCGTCCCCGAGCACGGCGAGCCAGCTCTCGTGCATGCGCGGCTGCACGCGCGGAGCCTAGACGCCTGACCGGGAACTGGTCAGGCGTCACCTGCCGTCATGGCATCCACCTTCCGCACGACCTCGCGGCACCACTCCGCGTGCCGCGAGCGGTCGTCGAGGAACTGCGACGGCTTGATGCAGATCGACGTGAAGCCGCGCTCGAGCTGGGCAGGAATCGTCGCGAGCGCCTCGTCGAGGTCGGCCGGGCTGTCCGCGTCGGGGAAGCGGCCGCGCGTCCCGCCGACGAGCTCGAAACCCGCCGGATCGCGGCCCACCTCGACGAGCGCCGCGCGCAGGCGCTCGACGTCCTCGTCCGAAGGGCGGCCGAGCGGGTTCCAGCCGTGCCCGTAGCGAACCATCCGCCTGAGCAGCCGATCGTGGAGCGTCGACGAGCCGAACCACATGCGGACGCCGTCGGGCCGGAACGGCTTCGGCTCCGTCCAGACGTCCCGGAACGAGTAGAAGCGCCCCTCGAAGCGTCGCCGGCGAAGGGCCCCACGCGGCCTGCCAGGCGGCGAGCTGCTCGTCGAGCCGCCTGCCCCGGTGCTCGAAGGGGATGCCGAGCGCCGCGTACTCCTCCTCGTGCCAGCTGACCGTCGGGAGGACGACGAGTCGGCCCCCCGAGAGCAGGTCGAGCGTCGCGAGGTCCTTCGCGAGGAGCAGCGGATGACGGAGCGGCGCGATGATCGCCGCCGCAGCGAGGCGGAGCCGGGTCGTCGCCGCCGCGATCGCCGAGAGGAGGACGAGAGAGCTGGGCCACGGCATCGCCGGGTCCTGATTTCCCGGAAGCGCGTACTCGCGCGGGTTGGGCATGAGGCCGTCCGCGTCGGCGCTTCGGCCGAGGACGACGTGCTCGCTGAGCATGACCGCATCGAAGCCGGCCTCCTCGGCCTCCACGGCCATGCGGACGAGCCCGCGCAGGTCGCGGGGGTCGGCCATCGTCCAGTTCTCCGAGAGGACGTGGACGAGCCGGACGTTCACGCCGTGTGCGCCTGCCCCGACCAGTGACGCCAGGCGCTCTCGACGTGCTCGCGCATGAGCGTCTCCGCGCGGTCGCCGTCGCGCGCCTCGATCGCGGCGAGCAGCTCGAGGTGCTCGGCGACGTCGGCCTCCTGCCAGTCGGGCTGCGTCCGCCGGCGTGCGAGGAGTCGGCGGCCGACGTCCGCGATCCACAGCGAGTCGATCAGCCGGACGAGTGCGGCGTTCCTCGTCGCCGTCGCGACCGCGAGGTGGAACGCGCGGCTCGCGTCGTGCGCCGCCGCCGCGGTTCGCGCGGTGCGCTCGTCCTCGATCGAGGCGCGGAGCGCGGCGAGGTCGTCGTCCGTCCGGCGCTCGGCGGCGAGCCGCGCGAGCACGGGCTCGAGATGGAGGCGGGCCTCGAGGCGCTCGAGAACTCGGTCGAGCCCGAGGTCGGCGACGAAGAAGCCGCGATTCACCTCGAACTCGACGAGCCCGTCGCCGGCGAGCCGCCGCAGCGCCTCGCGGACGGAGCCGCGCGAGATCCCGAGCGCGTCGGCGAGCTCAGCCTGCCCGACCCGCGCGCCGGGAGCGAGGCGTCCGTCGACGATCATCGCGCGGAGCTCGTCGTAGGCGAGACCGACGACCGAGCGCACGCGGAGCGGGCCGGGTGTCGTCCCCATCAGCGGCTCACCTGGAAGGTTGACATTCGATGTTCGAACGTTGTATACCGCTCGGGTCCCCGGCGCAAGGGGCGCCGGGCAGCTGGAGGAGGAACGGATGAGTGAGGCGGACTCGACGGCCCCGGGCGCGAGCCTCGGCGAGAAGAACCTCTCGACGATCCATGCGGTCGCCCAGTCGCTGGCGATCGGGCCGATGTTCTCGGTGGCGCTGATCCTCGGCGGAATCTCTCGCCCCGACATCGGCGCGGGGTGGAATGCCGCGCTTGCCGTGCTCGTCGCGACGCTCGGTGTCCTCGCGATCGGCTACGTCGTCGCGCTCTACGCGCGCCGCTTCGCGGGCGCGGGCGCCGTCTACGAGTACCTCACCCATGGCGCGCATCCCTGGCTCGGCGTCCTGACGGCCGGGTTCTTCTTCGTCGGCGTGCTGTTCCTCGGCGGTGGGGGCATCTATCTCGGGCTCGGCATCCTTGTCGACGGCTTCTGGACGGCGCACATCTCCGACTCCGGTCCGGCCTGGTGGATCTGGGCGCTCGCGACGCTGGCACTCGTCCTCGCGCTCAACTACCGCGGCGTTCGTATCGCCGTGGGCGCGATGCTCACGTTTGCGCTCGTCTCGTTCGTCCCGATGGTCATCCTCGGCCTCGTGATCATCGGCAAGGGCGGCGAGGACGGCGTCACGTTCTCGATGTTCAACCCGAACGAGACGTCGGTGTTCGGCGTCACCGGCGGCGGGGTGCTCGGCGGTGTGCTGCTCGGGATCCTCCTGTTCGTGGGCTTCGAGGCGGCGGCATCGCTCGGGGAGGAGTCGTCGGACCCGCACCGCTCGATCCCGCGGGCCGTGCTCTGGACGATCGGCGCCGCCGGCGCGTTCTTCGTCTTCATGGCCTTCGCCTTCTCGATCGGCTACGGCAAGGCGGCGGTCTCGGAGGGCGCGTGGGCCTTCTCGCCGGGTCCCGTGAGCGAGATGGCGACGAAGTACATCGGCTCCTGGTACGCGACGCTCCTCGAGCTCGTCGTCATCCTCGACGCGATGGCGCTCGCGCTGGCGATCTGCGTGCTCATCGGCCGTGGCTTCTTCGCGCTCGGCCGGGACGGGCTGCTGCCCGGCTTCTTCGCGCGGACGTCGCGATACAACACGCCGTGGGTCGGGAACCTCATGGTCGCCGTCGGCTGCATCGGCCTGATCGTGCTCGTCCAGACGACCGACTATGCGTCGTCGTTCGGGTTCCTCGGCGAAGACGGCAAGTTCGTCCCCTTCTTCCCCAACGACCAGTTCGCGACGTTCATCCTCTCGGCGACCATCGGGTCGTTCGCGGTCGAGCTCGTCTACCTGATCCTCGCCGTCGTCGCGTTCAGGCTCGCGACGCAGTGGTGGCAGTACCTGATCGTGGCGGTCGCGGTCGCGACGCCGATCCTCGGGTTCTACGGAGCGCTGAACCCCGAGCCGCACGATGGGTCGAACTACAACTGGGTCGCGATGTACTGGACGCTCGGGCTCATCGCCATCGCGCTCGTGTGGTTCGTGATCCTCCTCGTGACGCGACGCGACCGGGTCGACAACGCCGCCGCGCACGCCGCCGAGCATCACGGCGTTCCCCCGCTGGACGAGACGCTCGACTACCGTCCAGCGCAGTAGTGGCGGAACGGGAGTGGCACGACGTCGGTCCGGCCGGCGACGCGCCGGAGGGTCAACTCCGGCGCGTCGAGGCCGGTGGGCGCGCGGTGTGCGTCGGCCGCCTCGGCGACGCGTGGATCGCGTTCGACGACACCTGCACGCACGAGGAGTGCTCGCTCGCCGAGGGCGAGCTCGACAGCGTGGTCGTCGTCTGCCCCTGCCACGGCTCGGAGTTCGACGTGCGGACCGGGGACGTGCTGACGCCACCGGCGCTCGAGCCGCTCCCGATCTACGAGGCGCGCGTTGACAGCGGCGCGCTGCTCGTCCGGCTCGCGCCCCCGCCGGTCGCCGAGGAGGCAGCCCACGCCCGCGACGACCACGTCACGGCAGAGGAGGCGCGCGCAGTCACCGTCTCCGGCCCCGTCCTCGAGGGGCTGTCGCTCGACGACGTCGACCTCACCGACCTCGACACCTGGGAGGAGCGGGTGCCGTACGACTGGCTCGCGCTCCTCCGCCGCGACGCGCCGGTCTTCTGGCAGCCGGAGGTCGAGGGCAACGGCTTCTGGGCGTTCACGCGGTACGACGACGTCGTCGCGATCTCGAAGGACTGGGAGACGTTCTCGAGCGAGCTCGGCGGGACGTCGCTCCAGGACCTCACGCCCGCGGAGCTCGAGGCGCGGAAGTCGATGCTCGACACCGATCCGCCCCCGCACACGCGGATGCGCGGGCTGGTGAACAAGGGCTTCACGCCGCGCGTGATCAACACCTACGAGGAGCGGATCCGCGGCCTCGCGCAGGGCATTCTCGCCGCCGCGTTCGAGCTCGACGAGTTCGACTGGGTCGAGTCGGTCGCGGCCGAGATCCCGATGTGGGTCTTCTCCGAGATCATGGGGCTGCCCGTCGAGGACCGGAAGCTGATCATCGAGCTCGGCGACAAGATCCTCGGCAACACCGACCCCGACGTCGTCGGCGCGGAGAACGTCGTCGAGCGTGCGCTTCGCGATCCGAAGATGCGCATGCTCCCGTTCTCGAGCCCGTTCTCGCTCGACCTGATCGAGTACGGGCGCGGGCTCGGAGAGAAGCGCCGACACGAGCCGCGCGAGGACATCACGACGAGGCTCGTCGAGGCCGAGATCGAGGGGTCGCGGCTGACCGAGCAGGAGTTCGGGACGATGTTCATCCTGCTGACGACCGCGGGGAACGAGACGACACGTCACACGATCAGCCTCGGGCTCGCCGACCTGCTCGCCCATCCCGAGGAACTCGCGCGGCTCGTCGCCGACCCCTCGCTGGCGGGCACCGCCGCCGACGAGATCCTCCGCCGCGCCCATCCGGTGCACCACTTCCGCCGCACCGCGACGCGCGACGTCGAGCTCCACGGGCGCACGATCCGGAGCGGCGACAAGCTGACGATCTGGTACGCGGGAGCGAACTACGACGAGGAGAAGTTCGCCGACCCGTACCGGCTCGACGTCGGCCGAGCGCCCAACCGTCACGTCACCTTCGGGCTCGGCGGGCCGCACTTCTGCCTCGGCGCGCACCTCGCGAAGCTCGAGATCAAGGTCTGGCTCGAGGAGATGGCCCCGTACCTGTCCCGCCTCGAGCTGACAGGCGAGCCGGTGCGGCTACGCTCGAACTTCTTCAACGGCATCAAGCGCATGCCCGTGCGGGTGACGGCGTGACCGACACGAGGAGCGAGCGAATGACGACGAACGACCCGGAGGCGGTCGCGCACGAGCTGGGGGAGCAGGGCGTGCGGGCCGTTCGGCTCCTCTACACCGACCTGCACGGCGTCGCGCGCGGCAAGGACATCCCGCTGCGCCACTTCGCGGGGCTCTGTGAGGAGGGCGCGAACTTCTGCGCCGCCGTTATGGGGACTGGACCTGCGCCACACGCCGGTCGTCGGCGGGGAGATCGGCTACGTCGACTTCGCCGTCAAGCCGGACCTCTCGACGATGCGGCGCGTCCCCTGGCTTCCCGAGCTCGCCTGGTGCCTCGGCGAGGCATGGACGCTGGACGGCGCCGAGCACTGGCCGTCGTGCCCGCGTGCGCTCCTCGCGCGGGTCGTCGACGCCTACGCGGAGCGCGGCCTCTCGCCCGTCGTCGCTCCCGAGCTCGAGTTCTTCCTCGCCGAGCGCGAGCGCGCCGAGGACGGGGGGCTTCGGCGCTACGTCGACGAGCTCTCGCGCGTCTACACCGTGGGCGCGGTGTCCGACCCCCGCGAGGTGGTGCTCCGGATGCTGCTCTGGTGCGACGAGCTCGGGCTCGAGGCCTTCGCGGCCAACCACGAGTTCATGAACTCCCAGTACGAGATCAACGTGAAGCACTCGGGCGCGCTCGACGCCGCCGACCGGGCGTTCATGCTCAAGGCCGCCGTCAAGGAGATCGCCGCCCGCGAGGGGCTCCTCGCCACCTTCATGGGCCGGCCGTTCGGCGATCAGGGCGGCTCCGGCTTCCACCTCCACATCTCCCTCCAGGAGGGAGCCCGCCACAACGCGTTCGCGGACGAGGGCGGGGCGGACGGGCTCAGCCCGCTCGCCGGCAGCTTCATCGCGGGCATCCTCGAGCATGCCGCAGGCCTCCAGGCGCTCCTCGGCCCGACGGTGAACGCGTACAAGCGCATCCTCCCGGACAGCCTCGCGCCGACCCATGGCAACTGGGGCCACGACAACCGCACCGCGATGTGCCGCGTGCCGCTGGAGCGCGGCGCCCGCTCGCGGGTCGAGGTCCGGACGGGCGACGGCTCCGCCTGCGCGCACCTGATCACTGCCGCGCTCCTCCTCGCCGGCCTCGACGGGATCGAGCGCGAGCTCTCGCCGCCCGAGCCGGTCACGGGCGACGCCTACCGGATGGACGACGCGCACGCCGGATCGCGCCTCCCCGCCGACCTGGGCGCGGCGCTCGACGCGCTCGAGGCGGACACCTGGCTGACCGAGCGCCTCGGCGATGACCTCGTCGCGACGTTCGTCGCGATGAAGCGCTTCGAGGTCGAGCGGTTCGGCGACGCCGTCGGCGAGCTCGACCCCGAGGTCGTCAGCACCTGGGAGATCGAGGAGTATGCCGCCCACCTCTGAGCGCCGCGTCCGCGTCGAGGTCGACGGCGAGCCGCGCTGGGGCACGCCCGACGGCGGCTCGATCGTGCTCGACGACGGGACACAGGATCGCGGAGAGCGACGCGCTGTACCTCGCGCCGGCGGAGCCGACGAAGATCCTCGCGGTCCACCTGACCTACCGGTCGCGCGTCGAGGAGTACGCCGCCCGGACACCGCCCGAGCCGTCGTACTTCGTCAAGCCGCCGACGACCCTGAACGGCCACCGCCGACCGATCCGGATGGCGAAGGGAGCACAGTTCCTCAACTACGAGGGCGAGCTCGCGGTCGTCGTGGGCAGGCGGATGAAGGGCGTGCCGGTGCACGAGGTGCTCGACCATGTCGCGGGTTACACGTGCGCGAACGACGTCGGGATGCACGACTTCCGGCACGCCGACCGCGGGTCGATGCTGCGCGTCAAGGGACAGGACGGGTTCCTCCCCCTCGGCCCCGAGCTCGTGCCGGCATCGGAGTTCGACGCGGCGGACTTCACGCTCCGCACGTACGTCAACGAGCAGCTCGTGCAGGAGACGACGGCCGACGACCTCCTCTTCGGTGTCGCGTACCAGCTGGCGGACCTCTGTCGGACGATCACGCTCGAGCCGGGCGACGTCGTCCTCACGGGGACGCCGGCGAACTCGCGCCCCATGAAGCCGGGCGACGTCGTCGAGGTCGACATCGAGGGCCTCTGCCGGCTGACGAACACGGTCGAGGAGTGGGACGTCGACCTCGCCGGCCCCGGCGAGCAGCTGCAGGTCTCCGCCCAGACGCTCCACGTCGCGCTCGCGATCCCCGAGGACGAGGCCGAGCGCATGGTCACCGAGGGGCGTTTGTCGTGACCGGCGACCTCGGCCGCCGAAAGGCGGCCGCTTCAGGGATTCTCGCGAGCCGGGATGCGCTTCTGCGCATCGCGGCGCTGCGGACGAACGAAGGCCGCGCGCCCTGATCCGCCTCGGCCGCATCGACCATGTCGGTCTACGGGTCGCCGACCTGGACGAGGCCGCGGCGCGGTGGTGCGTCCAGCTCGGGCTCGTCGAGCGCGGCCGCGACGCAGGACGTGCGTTCCTCGCCTGCAACGACGAGCCCTATTGCGTCGAGCTCGTGGAGGGCGGCGAGCCGGGCTTCGATCACGTCGCGTACGAGCTGCATCGCGAGTGCGCGTTCGAGGCGGCGAGCGGGCTGCTCTGGGAGCGGGACGTCGCCGTCGAGGAGCGCGAGGCGTCCCTCTGGGTGGCCGACCCCGACGGGCGGTCGATCCAGCTCATGCCGCCTCGGCAGCACGCCTCCGACGTCGACCGGTGGCCCCAGCACGCCCGCCCGTCGTCGACGGTGCACATCGGCGGCCCGCGCCGCCTCGGCCATGTGAACTGCCTTACGGGCGACATCGCCGCAAACGTTTCCTTCTATACCGACGTCCTAGGGATGCGGGTCTCCGACTGGCTCGGCGACGCCGGAGTCTGGCTCCACATCGACTCCGAGCACCACGTCATGGCGCTCGTCGAGACGGGCGACGCGCACTTCCACCACCTGGCGTTCGACGTCGTCGACATCGGGAAGATGCGCGATCTGCTCGACCACCTCGCACGCCACGGGCGCTGGGTCTCGTGGGGGCCGACACGGCACGGGATCGCCGGGAACATCGCGACGTACGTCCGGATCACCGAGGAGCCCTGCCACGTCGAGCTCTACTGCGACATGGAGCGGCTGGCCGACGACCACGTCCCCCGCGTCTTCCCGGACGACCGCTACTCGTCGAACACCTGGGGGCCCCTCCCGCCGCGCTCGTACTTCCGCTTCGACCCGGTCGCCGTCGAGTTCGAGCGCGAGAGCTGGGAGACGCGCGGCCGGTTGCTCCCACCGCCGGAGGAGGCCGCGTGACGCTCAAGGGCTACACCGTCCCGCGAACGCCCGAGGGGCGCTCGTCGCTCGTCCCGTACCCGCCGTGGCACTACGTCGGGGCCTTCCTCGTCATCGACTACTGGGCAGATCCCGAGAAGGCAGTCGCCTTCCTCCCCGCGGGCATCGACCCGCACCCCGACCCCGGCCGCTGCGCGTTCGTCGCGGCGGACTGGCAGTCGTGCTCGGAGAAGGGCGACGAGCTCGTCGATCCCTCGCGCTCGCAGTACAAGGAGGTCTTCGTCGTCGTCAACGGGCTTCTCGACGGCGAGGAGGTGACGGTCTGCACGTACATCTGGGTCGACCGCGACTTCGCGCTGACGCGCGGCTGGATCCAGGGCTTCCCGAAGAAGCTCGGGTCGATCTGGATCACGCGGAGCTTCGGGCTGGGCGGACCTGCCGACCCGGGCATGGAGGCAGGCGCGCGCTTCGGGGCGACGTGCGCCGCCTACGAGCGGCGGGTCGCCGAGGCGACCGTGACGCTCGAGCATCCGTCCGCCGGCGGGCCGTTCCACAACGCGCCGCCGATCGTGAACGTCCGCCACTTCCCACGGCTCGCCGCGGGGCGTCACGACCAGCCGGCCGTGCACGAGCTGGTGCGCGCCGTCTCGCGTGACCGCGCCGGCTCCGAGGTCTGGGAAGGCAGCGCGACGCTCGCGCTCCACGGCGCCGGCCACGAGGAGATCGATGCGCTCGCGCCCGTGCGGATCGGGCGCGGGTACCGATTCACCTTCGCCTACACGGTCGACGACCTGGAGACGGTGAAGGAGCTGTGACGCCGGTCGCACTCGTCACGGGCGGCGGCACGGGGATCGGCGCGGCGGTGGCACGGCGCCTCGCGGCAGACGGCTGGAACGTTGGCGTCATGGGACGCCGGCGCGAGCCCGTGGAGGCCGTCGCAGGAGAGATCGGTGGGCTCGCGGTCGTCGCCGACACCTCCGTCGCCGCCGATGCCGAGCGCGCCGTGAGCGAGACGATCGATGCGTTCGGCGGACTCGACGGGTTGGTGCTGAACGCGGGGACGGGCAGCCCCGGCTCGCTCGTCGACGCTGACCCGGACGGCTTCCTCGGAGTGCTCCGCGTCAATCTCCTCGGGGCGTTCCTCGTCGGTCGCGCGGCGATCGCCCACCTCGTCGAGCGACGGGGAGCGCTGGTCACCGTCGCGTCGGTGGCGGGCCTCGTAGCGCACGAGCGCGGGCTGGCGTACTGCTCGTCCAAGGCGGGCTTGATCCATCTGACGCGATGCATCGCACTCGATCACGGGCCGGCCGGCGTGCGTGCGAACTGCGTATGTCCCGGCTGGGTGCGGACGCCGCTGGTGGACGACGATGATGGACGAGCTCGGCGCGCTGGGCGGCGGTGGACGGGAGGAGGGGTATGCGCTCGCCGCTCAGTACGCGCCGTCCCGACGGGCCAACGACCCGGACGAGGTGGCAGCCGTGATCGCCTGGCTGCTCTCCGAGGACGCGTCGGGCGTCAACGGTGCGGTGCTCACCGTCGACGGCGGGGCAACTGTCGTGGATGTCGGCGCGATCCCTCTGCGGGGCGTCCGGTGAGCGCGGAGGTCGACGTCGCGGGTGTCGCCGTCTCGACGGAGCACTTCATCGGCGGACACCGCGTTGCGAGCGACGCCACCTTCACGGACCTCTCGCCGATCGACGCGCAGCCGCTCGCGGAGGTCGCACGCGGCGGCGAACGTGAGGCCGAGCTGGCGGTGGCGGCGGCGAACGAGGCGTTCCCCGCCTGGGCGGCGCTCGGCGCGAAAGGGCGTGCGGAGCACCTCCGCCGGCTCGCCGACCTGATCGACGGGAACGTCGAGCGGCTCGCCGCGGTCGAGTGCGCGGACATGGCGATGCTGCTCCGGTCGCTCCGCGCGCGCGTCATCTCGCGCGGCGCGCGGAACTTCCGCGCCTACGCCGACCTCGCCGTCGCGTACGAGGAGCGGGTCTGGGAGTCGAACGGCACGCGCAACCGCGTCGTGCGGATGCCGAGCGGGCCTGCTGTCGTGATCACGCCGTGGAACGCGCCGTTCATGCTCTCGACGTGGAAGACGGCACCGGCGCTCGCGGCGGGCTGCACCGTGATTCTCAAGCCGGCCGAGTGGTCGCCGCTCTCCTGCTCTCTCCTCTGCGATCTCGTCGCCGAGGCGGGACTCCCGCCGGGGGTCTTCAACGTCGTCCAGGGGATCGGAGAGGAGATCGGCGCCGCGCTCACGCGGTCCCCGGGCGTCCGGCGCATATCGTTCACCGGCTCGCCGGAGACGGCGGTGCACATCGGCACGGCCGCGGCGCGCAACGTCGTGCCGTTCACGGGCGAGCTGGGAGGGAAGGGCCCGCTGCTCGTCTTCGCCGACGCCGACCTCGAGGCGGCTGCGCGGAAGGCGGCCGGGCAGTACGACGACGCGGGCCAGGTGTGCCTGGCAGGCACGCGCGTCCTCGTCGAGGAGTCCGTCGCCGACGGGTTCCTCGAGCTCTTCGACCGCTTCACCGCCGAGCACGTCCTCGGCGACCCCCGCAACGACACGACGACCGTCTCGCCGCTGATCCACCCCGACCACCTCGCGCGGGTCGAGGGGTTCGTCGAGCGCGCACGCGCAAACGGCGACGAGATCGTCCGCGGCGGCAGGCGGCGCGACGACGTCGGGCCGCTGTTCTACGACCCGACGCTCGTCCGCCCGCGGTCGAACGACTCGGAGATCGTCCAGCGAGAGGTCTTCGGGCCGGTGCTGACGTTCCAGACGTTCGCCGACGAGGACGAGGGGATCGTGCTCGCCAACTCGACGCGCTACGGTCTCTCCGGGATCGTCTACACCGGCTCGGAGGAGCGCGCGGAGCGCGTCGGGCGCGGGGTGCGCGCGGGCACCGTCTGGGTGAACACTTTCCTCGTCCGCGACCTCACCGCCCCGTTCGGCGGGATCGGGATCTCGGGGATCGGCCGCGAGGGTGGCGATTACGCGCTCGACTTCTATTCCGACCTGAAGACGCTCCAGATCCTCGACGGCACGACGGCGTGACCTCGACGAGAGCCGAGGTCGCGATCCTCGGCAACGGTGTCGGGGGATTCGCGTGCGCGGCCCGGCTCGCGCGACACGGGATCCGGCCGCTGCTGATCGGTCGCGGGCTGCCCGTCGACCGTCCGCCGCTCACGAAAGCGGCGCTCGCAGACGGTCGGGCGCGGCTCCTCTCCGACGAGCAGCGGCTCGCCGAGCGCGGGATCGACCGCCTCGAAGGGCACGTCGACGACGCCGACCTCGGTGCAAAGCGCCTCCGCCTGGACGACGGGACGGAGGTCGAGGCAGAGGCGATCGTCCTCGCGACCGGCCTGCGCTACGGGCGGCCGCCGATCCCCGGCATCGAGCTCGCGACACGTGAACGCCGACCCCGCGAGCCTCGACGCGATCGCGGCGGCGCTCGCGTCGGGTGGGCGACGCGTCGTGGTCATCGGCGCAGGCCTGATCGGAACCGAGAGCGCCGCGACGCTCGCGAGAGCCGGTCACGGCGTGACGGTGCTGGACGTCCTCGAGCGGCCGCTCGACCGGCTCCACGATCCGCTTCCCGCCCTCGGGGCGGATGCGCTCGCAACGACCGGCGCGCGGTTCGAGGGCGGAGTGACGATCGCCGGGCTCCGGCGCGACGAGGAGCGCGTGACCGTGAGTTGCAATCTCGGTCCCCTCACGGCCGACCTCGTCCTCGTCGCGACCGGCGGAACGCCGTTCGCGCCGCCCGGCCTGGAGGGGAGCGAGCTTCGCCTGCCGCTGGAGGTCGACTCCGCGCTACGCGTCCCGGAGTACGAGCGCGTCTACGCGGTCGGTGACCTGATCGTCGTGCCCCATGCTCGCTTCGGCCCGATCCGCTTCCCACACTGGGACATGGCGATCGGGACGGGGGAGCGGGCCGCGGACGCGATCGCAGGGGTCGACGGCAAGCTCGACCGGCTGCCGTACTGGTGGACCGACATCGGGGCGCACACGTTCGCCGAGGTCGGCTGGGCCGACGCGGCGGACGAGTGGGTCGACGAGGGAGGCATGCGGATCGGGCGGGACGCGGACGGTGAGCCGGTTGCGGCGCTCGTCGTCGACGAGCCCCGCCGGCTCCGCGAGGCCCGCGCCCTCCTTGGTACGTAGGAGGTCTGGCGGAACGGACACCGAGTCCCCAGGGGAGCGCGCCGGATTGCCGTGATGCTGCGTCCTCGGTCGCGCCCATATCATCGATCTGGACGCTTCCTGCGTCCTTGTCTCACGACGACCGCCGGCACCCTGGAGACGAGGCCCGCTCCGCCAACCTCCTAGACTCCGCGGCCGATGAGCGCCATGTCCAACGCACCGTCGCTCCGCCTCGACGCCTCACGGGAGGAGGCACTCGCGCACGCGACCGCGATCGTCACGGAGGCGTGGCGGAGCTTCGACCAGGCCCGCCCCGGCGAGCCGCGCATCGACGAGCGCCTGGAGGCCCTCCTTCGGGATGCGCTCCCGGGTGACGGGTCGAGCGTGCTCGCCGCGCTCGACGATGCCGCGAGCGTCCTCGACGTCTCGATCGCGCAGCCACGGCCGCGGTTCTTCGCGTTCGTCGGTTCGTCCGGGCTCGAGATCGGCGTCATCGGCGACCTGCTCGCGTCGTGCTTCGACGTCAATCTGGCCGTGTGGTCGGGAGCCGCGTCGGCCGTGGAGGACCAGGCGGTCCGCTGGGTCGGCGAGTTCGTCGGCTACCCGGCAGCGGCAGGCGCATTCACCAGCGGGGGGACGATCTCGAACGTCACCGCGCTCGCCGCCGCCCGCGAGCGGGCTCTCCCGGGATCACGGCACGACGGCGTGCGCGGCCGGCCCGCGGCGGTCTACTGCTCGCGCGAGGCGCACTACTCGGTCGTTCGTGCCGCCGAGCTTCTCGGGCTGGGCTCCGAGAGCGTGCGGTCGCTGCCGCTCGACGACCACCGCCGGTTGCAACCCGAGGCGGTCGCGCAGGCGATCGACGCCGACGTCGCCGCAGGCGTCGCGCCCGTCGCGGTGGTCGCGACTGCGGGGACGACGCTCACCGGCGCCGTCGACCGGATCGACGCCCTCGCGGACGTGTGCGAGCCGCGCGGCGTCTGGCTCCATGTGGACGGAGCGTACGGCGTGGCCGCCGCGTCGACGCCGTCGGCGGCGACGCTCTTCGCCGGGATCGAGCGGTCCGACTCCGTCACGCTCGACGCCCACAAGTGGCTCTTCCTGCCGAAGGCCTGCGGGGTCGTGCTCGTGCGCCGTCGCGAGGACCTCCACGGCGCCCTCGCGCACGAGGAGGACTACATCCCGCACGAGCGGCCCGAGCACCACATGGTCGACATCACGCTCGAGTACTCGCGGCCGTTCCGGGCGCTGAAGCTCTGGCTTGCGTTCCGCGCCCACGGTGCCGACGCGATCCGCGCCGCGATCGAGCGGAATCTCGGCCAGGCGAAGCTCCTGTACGAGGAGATCGGCCGGCACGACGATCTCGAGCCGCTCTGCGGGCCACCGGCACTGTCCGTCGTCCCCTTCCGCCACGTCCCGTCGGGCGTCGGCGATCTCGACGACCACAACGCCCGGCTCGTGCGCGCGCTCCAGGAGGACGGGCGCGTCTGGATCGCGCCGGCGAAGGTCGACGGCCGTGTCTGCCTGCGGCCGTGCATCGTCAACTACCGCACGACCGACGACGACGTCCGGACGCTCGTCGAGCTGACGCGAGAGGTCGGCGCCGAGCTCGCCCGCGCGGGCTAGGAGGGTTTGGCGCAACGGTCCCCGTCGCCAGGGCGCTCCCCTGGGGACATGGCGACTGCTTCGCCAAACCCTCCTAGCGCTTCTTCTTGGCGTTCTTGCCGCTCTTGCGTCCAGCGGAGCCGGGACGCTGCGGAGCGGGCGCGGCCCGGACCGGCATCCCCGCGCCGCCGTGCTCCATGCGCCGGCGGAGCTGGCGGTTCGTCGCCTCGGGCATCTCCGCTTCCTGCCCGACGGCATCCATGTAGGCGCGGCGCTCGGACGGGGTGAGGAGGTTCAGCATCCGCTGTGCCTGCTCTGCCGTCTTCGGCTCGCCAAACGCCTGCATCTTCTTCATCGCGGAGGCGAGCTCGGGGTTCTGGCGCTCGAGGGCGGCGATCGACATCCGCTGGAACCACCGCTTGAGCAGCGGCACCTTCGAGAGGAAGGTGACGATGGGTCGCAGGTAGCGCCCGCCGCGCACGCGCCCGAGCACCACGACGATCGCGAGCAGCACCGCGACGAAAAGCAGCACGAACAGCGGGATCCAGGCCCAGATCGGCACGCGGCGATGGTACCCACTGTTGTTCGGGAGCGGGAATCCACCGAGTGGATTCCCGCCGCTCGGATCCCCGCCTTCGGCGGGGCAGATCTCCGAAGGCGTCCGCTACGCGGCCGCAAGCCCCTACATTCTGACGCGTGACAGCAGCCCCTCGCCGTGTGCTGATCGGTCTCGGGATCGGGCTCGCGCTCGCGGACTCGTCCGTCGTCACGCTCGCGCTGCCCGACATCCTGCGCGAGTTCGACGTCGAGATCCCACAGGTGGCGTGGGTGCTCACGTCGTACAACCTCGTGCTCGCGCTCTCGGCGGTGCCGGCGGCGTACGCGGCGCGCCGGCGACCGGTGATCGCGTTCGTTCTCGGGACGCTCGTGTTCGCGGGTGCCTCCCTCGCGTGCGGGCTCGCCCCGTCCTTCGGCGCGCTCGTCGGCGCGCGCTGTGTTCAGGCACTCGGCGGCGCCCTCCTTGTCTGCGCCGCGCTCGACCTCCTGACGGAAGTCGTCGGGTCCGACGGGCGCGCCGTGCGGACGTGGGCCTCGGCGGGCGTGATCGGCGCGGCGCTCGGCCCGGCCGTCGGCGGGATCCTCACCGAGACGCTCGGCTGGGAGTCGATCTTCCTCGTCCAGGCGCCGCTCGCGCTCGTGACGCTCCTCGCGTGCTGGCGTCTTCGGGTCCGGCCGCTGGTCGAGCCGGCGGGACGACCGAACCTCGGGGCGAACCTCGCGCTGCTGCTCGTCTCGGGCGCCCTGACGGCGGCGCTGTTCCTTCTCGTCCTGCTCCTCGTCGACGGCTGGCGCATTCCCGCGGCTGCGGCCGGGATCATCGTGACCGTCATGCCGGCCGCGGCGATCGCCACGTCTGCAGTCGCATCTCGCTTCGGCAGTCTCGTCACGCGCTCGGCCTGCGGCTGCATCCTCATCGCTGGCGGCCTCACCGCGCTCGGCGTGCTGCCCGGCTCCGCCTGGTGGTGGACGATCGCCCCGCAGATCCTCGTCGGGATCGGCCTTGGGCTCACGCTGTCCGCGCTGACCGAGCGCGCGCTCCACGGTCGCTCGCCGCAGGCGGTGCACGGCGGCTGGACGATCGCGGCGCGCCATGCGGGAGTCGTCGTGGGGCTGCTTCTCCTCACGCCGGTCTTCACGACCGCGCTCGATCGAAACGAGGACCGCGCCCTCCGGGCGGGCGCTGCGGCAGTCCTCGACAGCTCGATCCCGCCACTGGACAAGCTCGGTGTCGCCCAGGACGTCCTCGCGCTCGTGCGTGCCGCCGACCGCGAGGTGCCCGACGTCCGCCGTGCGTTCGACGACCGCCCCGACGACGCCGAGTACCGGACGCTCGAGGAGCAGCTCGTCTCCGAGCTCGATCGCGCGGTGACCGCCGCCTTCTCGCGGCCCTTCCTCCTCGCTGCGCTGCTGGCGCTCGCCGCCCTCGTGCCGATCTTCCTCGCCCGTCGGGAGCCGAGCCTGTGAAGGCGATGACGCCGCTGCTCGCCTGTATCGCCGTCTCGGTAGGGCTCGCGGTCGCCTACGTCGCGTTCGGAGGGCTCTCGTACGAGCCGACGGCAGTGGCGGACCCGTGCGCGCCCCGTCCCCAGCGCGAGACGACGGGCACCGGTGAGCGCATCGAGGTCGTGCTGCTCGCCGCCGCCGACCAGACCGCGTGTGAGCTCGGAGTGTCGCGCGAGGACCTCGTCATCGCGCTGCGGAGCGTCGACGAGCTCGACGGCCTCGCCGAGCGAGAGGGCCGCTCGCGCGACGACCTCGAGGACGCCCTCCGCGCGGGGCTCGTGCGCGCCGTCGACGAGGCCGAGAAGGACGACCTCATCGGCACGTCGACCGCCGGGGCGCTCACCTTCGCCGCCGAACGCCTGCCGCTCGGGCTTCTCCTCTCGGTGCTCCGCGGCGCCTCGTCGTTTCTCGACTGAGTCTCGTAGGCTGGACCGGTGAGCCCGCGCACCCGAAACCTCGTCTTCGGCGCGCTCGGGCTGGCGGTCGTCGTCGTGACGTTCGCCGTCGTCCTCCCGCGGATCGCGAACTACCGGGACGTCTGGGACGTCGTCAAGACACTCGACGCGGCCTGGCTGCTCGTGCTCGCGGGAGCCGTCGTCCTGAACATCGTCACGTATGCGCCGCCGTGGATGATCGCGCTGCCCGGGCTCCCCTTCCGGCAGGCGCTCCCGTTCACGCAGGCCTCGACAGCGTTCACATACATCGCGCCCGGCGGCGGGATCGTCGGAATGGCCGGCTCGTTCGGGCTGCTCCGAGCGTGGGGGTTCGAGTCGGGGGAGGTCGCGCGCGCCGTCGCGATCACCGGGATCTGGAACCAGCTGTCGAACCTGCTGCTTCCCGTGGTCGCGGTCACCCTCCTGAGCATCGAGGGCGGGCAGGATGCCGTGCTCACGACGGCGGCCGTCGTCGGCGCCGTCGTGTTCACCGTCGTCGTCGGAGCGCTCGTGCTCATCCTCTGGACGGACAGCCTCGCGGGCTCGGTCGGCGCGCTCGCGGAGCGGCTCGTCAACCGCTTGCTCCGAGCGATCCGTCGCGGGCCCGTCGACGGCTGGCCGGACGGGCTCGTTCGCTTCCGCCAGGACACCGTCGGGCTGATCCAGCGCCGCTGGTGGCTGCTCACGCTGGCCGCGATCGCCGGGAACCTCACCGTCTTCCTCGTTCTGCTCGTCTCGCTGCGCGCCGTGGGGATCACGGCGAGCGAGGTGACGTGGATCGAGGCGTTCGCGGGCTGGTCGCTCGCGCGCGCGCTCCAGCTCATCCCGCTCACACCCGGCGGGGTGGGGCCGGTCGAGCTCGGCCTGTCGGGGATTCTCGTCGGGCTCGGCGGGGCGAACGCCGAGGTCGTCGCCGGGGTGCTGGTCTACCGCGCATTCACGATCATCCCGACGCTGCTCCTCGGCCTCGCGACGATCGCGGCGTGGCGCTGGCTCCGGCCGGAGCGCCCCGAGGAAGGAGTCGAGGCCGACGCGGTGAAGCGTCCCGCGGGTGAAGGAGCAGAGCCACAAGGACGAGATGTCGAAGGCGCTCCGCGGTGACTTCGAGCGCCTGCGCGAGCGCGGCGTCTCGGCGACCCTTTCGCCGCGCGAAACCCAAACGCCCGAGCCGGAGCCGGTCGAAGCGGCCGCTCCCCCCGTCGAGTCGCCCCCGAAGCCGGCAGTGGAGCCGCCCGAGCCACCCGCGGCCGAGCCCGTGCCAGAGCTGGTGCCGGAGCCCGAGACGACCGGGGAGCTCGCAGCCTCCGAGGAGCCCGAAACGTCGCAGCCCGGCTGGTTCGGGCGCCTGTTGGGCCGCTAGAGCACGCCTCGGCCGGTGCGGTTCTCCGCACCGCCGGTTCTACGTGTCGTGGCTAGCGTTTCCCGCGTGGGGGTCGTTCGCCGCGTCATCCACCTCATCTGGGGGGACGATCTCGACGACGCCCTGCGCCCGGTTCTCGGCGTCACACTCGCGAGCTCGGCCGCCGGTTCCGCGACCTGGAGCTTCATGGCGATCTGGGCGATCGAGGAACTCGACGCGAAAGCCGAGCTTCCCTTCGCGCTCCTGATCGGCGCGGTCTTCGCCGCGACGAGCGGCTTCCTCGGCGGCTACCTCTCCGACCGCATCGGGCGGCGACGCGTGATCCTGTTCGGCCAGGGGGTGATGGTCGGGTACCCGCTCCTCCTGCTCGCGCTGTCGAGCGCGAAGTGGGCCGGGCTCATCGCGCTCTCGCTGGCGGGCATGTTCGGCGCGCTCGGCGGCTCCGTCGGGCAGGCGATGGTCGCCGACCTCGTCGCGCCGGAGCGCCACCAGGCGGCGTACGCGTCGGTTCGCGTCGCCGCGAACGTCGGTGTCGTGATCGGGCCGCCGCTCGGCGGCCTGTTGCTCGTGCTCGGCTCGTGGTCGGCGCTCTTCCCGACCGTGGCGGTGCTCTCGGGGATCGCGTGGCTCATCGCGTTCCGCTTTCTGCCGCACCGGGGCCCATTCGCGCCGGAGGGGCCGCCCGAAGGCGGCTCTCTCTCGTGATCTTCTCCGACCGGCGGTTCCTGCTCTTCCTCGGCTCGGCCGTGTTCGCATGGCTGACGTACGTCGCCTACGAGGTCGTGCTGCCCGTCTCGATCGTCGACGGGTACGGCTACGAGCCGTCGGCGTGGGGATTCCTCGTCTGGGTGAACCCGCTGCTGGTGACGCTGTTCCAGGTGCGGCTCACGCGGTTCGCGACGCCGCTCTCGCCCGCGCCGAAGCTGATGCTCGCGATGCTCGTCATGGGCCTGCCGTACCTCGTGCTCGTCTGGACGCACTCGCTCGCCGCGATCGTGTTCGTCGTCGTGGTGTTCGTGTTCGGCGAGATGCTCTGGGTGCCGACCTCCCAGGCGGTCGTCGCCGATTTGGCGCCCGCGGACATCCGCGGCGCCTACATGGGGGCCTTCGGGAGCGCGCCGGCGATCGGGTTCGCCCTCGCGCCGCTCATCGGCCTCCAGGTGCGGAACAGCTTCGGGGACGAGGCGACCTGGGCGATGTTCGCCGTGATCGGGGTCATCGCGGCCGTCCTCGGCGGGCTCGCGCTCCTCAGGCTCGACCGGCGTGCAGGCGGCAGGCGGTCTGCTGTACTGGAAGCGTGAGAGCGCAGGACCGCGATGCCGTGCTCCGGGAGGACGCGCCGCGGGCGCAGACGCCGAGAGAGCGCAGACAGCTCGCCGACCTCGACGAGGATCTCCGCTCGACGCCGCTCCGCGGGAAGCCCCTTCCGCTCCGGCTACGCAACTTCCGTCCCACCGCGGAGAGCTATCTCGCGTCGATCGGCGGGCCGCTGCCGTACATGGTCCGCCTGCGCGAGATCGAGGCGCTGACCGTCGCGCACGAGCAGTCGCTCGCGGCCGCCCGCGACCGGCTCGGATCGGAGGTGCCGCCGGAGCGGTTCGCGGACGCGTGGGACGAGCTGATCGCAGGCTGGAGCTTCGACGAGGTGAACGAGCTGATCGAGCGTCACAACCGGTGGTACCCCGTCGAGGCGCGGCTCCCGATGGATCCGCGGAGGCGCGACTACGTCCTCGTCAACGGCCGCGACTACCGGCTCGAGCCGCTCGACGCGCGATGGGCGCTCGCGCGGTTCCCGGCCGTGGCCTGAACGGTCAGGCCGGTCGGAGGCGTGCGACGCCGCGCTTCGCGGCCAGCAGCGTGAGCGCGCAGAGCGCGCCGCAGAGGAGATACGGGACGGGATCGCCGAAGGCCTGGGCGAGCGCGCCGCCGACGACGGGGCCGACGAGCGCGCCCGCCGCCCACGCGGTGTTCGTCACGCCGAACCCGATCCCCTGGGGAAGGCCGGCCCGGTCGGCGCGGTCGGAGACGAGCGCCATGCCGGGGGTGTAGAAGCCGCCGAAGGTGACCGAGGCGGCGACGACGAGTGCCGCGACCGCGAGCGGCTGCGTCGCGAACGCGATGAGGCAGGCCACGACGATCGACGCGGTCAGCGACACGCGCACGGGGAGGAGGCGACCGTGGCGGTCGGAGACGCGGCCGACGATCGGGTTCACGACGACCTCGACGAGCCCGGCGGTCACGAACACCGCGGCGATCGCGATCGCGCCGTACCCCGCGTCGTCGAGACGGAGCGGCACGAGCACGTCGAGGACGCCGAAGAACAGCGCCGGCAGCGTGTTCAGCCACAGCCCGCCGACGAAAACGTGGTCGCGGAGCGCGCGGCGGATCGCCCCCGGCTGTCCCTTCTCCACACCCGGCGGCTCGAGCAGGACGAGCGCGAACGCGAGGCCCACGGCGACGAGCGAGACGCCGACGAACGACCAGCGGATGCCGACGATGTCGGCTACGCCGCCGAACATCGGGCCGACGACGAAGCCGAGCACCGCCGTGCCGAACACGGTGCCGAGCGCCTGGCCGCGCCGCTCGCGCGGTGCGCTCACCGCCACCCAAGCGAGCGCCGCCGCCCACGTCGTCGCGCTCGAGACACCCTGGACGAAGCGCGCGACGCCGAGCGCGACCGGCCCGCCCGCGAGCGCGAACCCGAGGCTCGCGGCGGCGAGCACCGCGAGCCCCAGGAGCACGCCGCGCTTGGGGCCGATCCGGCCGACCAGTAGCCCGCCGGGGACGCCGCCGAGGAGCGCCCCCGCGCCGTACGCGCCGAGGAGCGCGCCCGCCTCGAGCTTCGTGAGGTCGTACGTGTCGGCGAACTCGGGAAGAAGCGGGATGATCGCCCCGAACAGCATCGCGTCGAGGAAGACGATCGACCCCGTGACGACCAGGACGCGGCGCATCACGACGAGGATACGCGGCGCCTCGTCGCCCCGCCCCGGCCCAAAGAAATGCACCGAGTCGGTCTCGCCTCCGTCCAGCTTCCCCGATCGACCGCCGCCGAGGCGACTGCCTGCCGGGAGAGCCTTCAACCTTCGGCGCTCCGTGCTCGGTGCAATCGGAAAGGTATCCGCGATTTCAGTGCAGGTCAACCCATGCGGAATGCCTTTCGTGCGCAAATTGCGGGATTCATGTTTACGCAGTGACTCAAGGGATTCACGACCTGGCTCAGTGCGCCGATTCGTCCGGGAATTACCGGTCCAAGCAAAAACGCACCGAGTCCGTCTCGCCTTCGTCCGGTCTTCCGACCGACCGCCGCCGAAGCGACTGCCGCTCGGAGGGCCATCAACCTCTGGCGCTCCGTCCTCGGTGCAATTGGGAGACTACGGGTCGCCCGTGGCTGCGTCAAGAAGTCCGGGAACTCGATTCGCGCTCTTTGCGACTTTTTCTTTACAAACCGCACATACTTGCGTTGAGTCGCACGTGCTCTACATAAACGGGACCAAGGATTCGCCGAGCCGGGTGCGCTTTCGTCCACTTTCCCGACTGACCTTCCGCTTCCGCGTACGGCCCTCCGGGAGAGCTTCGTCCTAGTCGCGTCCCGTGCTCGGCGCAGCGGCAATCTACGCTTTCGCGGCCGTCGGGTGCAAGGGGATCCGACGACGGAAACCCCGCAAATTGCGACGAGTGGAGAGCGGATGAGCGACAGGCACGTGGTGGTGACCGGAGCAGGGACGGGGATCGGGCGCGCGATCGCCTTCCGGGTGGCAGGAGACGGGGCCGCGGTCACGCTGGTCGCGCGCGATCGCGCCCGCCTCGAGGAGACGGCCGCGTCGATCGACGGCGACGTCTGGATCGCACCGTGTGACATCCGCGACCGCAGGGCCGTCGACGACGCGTTTGCCGGCGCCGCGCGCGAGCTCGGGCCTGTCCACGCGCTCGTCGCTTGCAGCGGCATCGGCGGGGGGAACGGCGAGGACGACGACGGCGGGGACCGCTTCGACGACCTCGTCGCGACCAACCTCAACGGGACGTACTACTGCGTCCGCGCGACGCTCCGGCAGCTCGCGCCGGGGCCCGGGACGCGCCACGTCGTCGTTCTGTCGTCGATCCTCGCGCGGATCGCCGTCCCGGGGTACACGGGGTACAGCGCCTCCAAGGCCGGCCTTCTCGGGCTCGTACGGTCGTTCGCCGCCGAGCTGGCGCCGGACGACGTCCAGGTGAACGCGATCTGTCCCGGCTGGGTCGAGACCGACATGGCATGGAACGGCCTGGACGCGATCGCCGCAGCGACCGGCGGCACGCGGGACGACGCCTACCGCGACGCGATGCGCGAGGTCCCGCTCCGGCGCATGTCGCAACCGGAGGACGTCGCCGGCACCGTCGCGTGGCTGCTCTCGCCGGACGCGCGAGGCATCACGGGGCAGGCGATCGACCAGAACGGCGGCGCCTGGACGGGCTGAGCGGCGCCGCGCTCAGTCCTCGGCGCGACCCGGCCGGTAGGTGTGCGATTCGACGACCTCGACGACGCGAGCGGCCGGGTCGTGCACCACCGACACACGCTCCCAGAGCTCCTGCAGCCGCACGTGGAACGCATCGGCCTCGCCGCGTTCGTCGAACTCCAGGTCGATCTGGACGTAGCTCGGGTCGGCGGTGTCGCGGACGATCCGGTAGCGCGTGACGCCGCTCCGCTCCCGGTCGATGGGGTCTGCGTCGAACGCCTGCTTCCAGCCCTCGTAGCTCGGCACCGGGTGCTCGATCCTGACGATGTACGGCACGGTCGGCTTCCTCCGTCTCGGGTGACGCGACGACCCCCGGGCGCACAGTCTAGGTTCTCCTGATTCGACGGCAGTAGGGGGGCGAGGAGCGGATGCGAGAGCGAGCGCGAGCGGTTGTGATCGGAGGCGGCGTCGGCGGCTGCTCGATCCTGTACTGGCTCGCCCGCCTCGGCTGGGACGACGTGGTCCTCGTCGAGCGCGCCGACCTGACGAGCGGCTCGACCTTCCACTCCGCGGGTCTCGTCGGGCAGCTTCGCTCGTCGCTGTCGCTGACGCGGATGATGATGGACTCCGTCGAGCTGTACCGCAGTCTCGGCGACGAGGTCGGGCTCGAGACCGGCTGGCGCGAGGTCGGCTCGCTGCGCCTCGCCTCATCCGAGGAGCGGCTCCAGGAGATCACCCGTCAGGCCGGCTGGGCGAAGACGTTCGGCCTCCCGCTCGAGCTCGTCTCGCCCGCGGAGGCGGAGGAGCTCTTCCCGTCGATGTCGCTCGACGGCGTCGTCGGCGCCGCCTACCTCTCGACCGACGGCTACATCGATCCGAGCCAGCTGACGTTTGCGCTCGCCGAGGGCGCGCGGCGACGCGGGGCGGCGGTGATGACGTCGACACGGGTCACGGGGATCCGTACCGTCCGCGGGCGGGTCGCGGCGGTCGAGACGGACAGCGGGACGATCGAGACCGAGGTCGTCGTCAACGCCGGCGGGATGTACGCGCGCGAGATCGGGGCGCTCGCGGGCGTCGTCGTGCCGATCGTGCCGATGGCGCACGAGTACCTCGTGCTGGAGCCGAGCGGGCTGCCGCTCGACATGCCGACCATGCGCGACCCGTCGCTCCTCGTGTACTTCCGGCCGGAGTCGGGCGGCCTGATCATGGGCGGCTACGAGCGGCACTGCGCGCCCTGGTCGCTCGACGGGATCCCGGCGGACTTCAACGGCAAGCTGCTCGAGGAGGACTGGCCGCGCTTCGAGGAGCTGATGCAGAACGCGATCGTCCGCGTTCCCTCCCTCGCGGAGATGGGCGTCGTGCGGCTTATCAACGGTCCCGAGGCATTCACGCCCGACGGCGAGTTCATCCTCGGGCCTTCCGACGTGCGCGGCTTCTGGGTCGCTGCCGGCTTCTGCGCGCACGGACTCGCGGGGGCCGGCGGCATGGGCCGGCTCGTGGCCGAGTGGATCGTGGAGGGGACGCCGTCGCTCGACGTCTGGCACATGGACTCCCGCCGCTTCGGCGCCGCGTACCGCTCGCTCGAGCACACGGTCGCGCGGACGAAGGAGGTCTACGAGACGTACTACGACGTGAAGTACCCGGGGCACGAGCGCGAGGCCGGGCGGCCGCTCCGCTTGTCGGCCGCGTATCCGCGGCTCGCCGAGCTCGGCGCGGCCTTCGGGGAGAAGTCGGGGTGGGAGCGCGCGAACTGGTTCGAGCGAAACGCCGGACGGGGAGACGAGTCGCTTCGTCCGCGCGGCTGGGCGGGCAAGCTGTGGTCGCCGGCCATCGGTGCCGAGCACACCGCGTGTCGCGAGGCCGCGGCGCTGTTCGACGAGTCCTCCTTCGCCAAGATCGAGGTGTCCGGAGAGGGCGCCGCCGCGTTCCTCGAAGGGCTGTGCGCCAACCGCGTGGCGCGCGACGTCGGCCGGGTCACGTACACCCAGATGCTCAACCGGCGTGGCGGGATCGAGTGCGACTTCACCGTCACGCGGCTCGCAGACGACCGATTCCGGATCGTGACCGGCACGGCATTCGGGCGGCACGATCTCGCCTGGCTCCGCCAGCACGCGCCCGATGACGGGTCGGTGCACGTCGCCGACGTCACCTCGCAGTACGCCTGCCTCGGCGTGTGGGGGCCGGAGAGCCGTGCGATCCTGCACCCGCTGACGACGACCGACCTCGGAAACGACGCGTTCCCGTACATGACGGCGCGCGAGCTCACGATCGGATCGGTGCCGTGCCTCGCCGTACGGGTTACCTACGTCGGCGAGCTCGGCTGGGAGCTCTACTGCTCGACCGAGTACGGCCTGCGGCTGTGGGACACGCTCTGGGAGGCGGGGGAGGCGCACGGCCTCGTCGCCGGCGGGTACAAGGCGATCGACGCGCTGCGCCTCGAGAAGGGCTACCGCGTCTGGGGCGCGGACATCTCGCCCGAGGACACGCCCTTCGAGGCCGGGCTCGGCTTCGCGGTGAAGCTCGACAAGGACTTCGTCGGCCGCGAAGCCCTCGACACCGCCGGCGAGCCCGAGCGTCGGCTGCGCTGCCTGATCCTCTCCGACCCGAGGGCGATCGCGCTCGGCTCGGAGCCCGTCCGGGTCGGCGACGCGACCGTCGGGCGAGTGACGAGCGGCGGCTTCGGCTACACCGTCGGCGCTTCGATCGCGTACGCCTATCTCCCGGCCGAGCACGACGTCCAAACCGAGGTGGCCGTCGAGATCTTCGGAACCTGGGTGGAGGGCGCCGTCGCCGCCGAGCCGCTGTTCGACCCGGCGGGGGAGCGGGTCCGCGGATGACCGACTACGACGAGATCGTCGGTCGCGTCTGGCCCGAGGGCGCCTCGAGCTGGGAGGTCCTCGGCGGCGGGATCACGAACCACAACGTCAAGGTCACCCGCCCCGACGGGGTGTTCGTCCTCCGGGTCGCCGGGCAGAACACGGAGCTGCTCGGGATCGACCGGCGGACGGAGCTCGAGGCGACGCGCGCCGCGGCGGCCGTGGGCGTCGGCCCCGAGGTCGTCGACTTCGTCGAGCCGGAGGGCTGGCTCGTGACCCGCTTCGTCGAGGGGGGGATCCCGCCGGTCGAGCGGATGCGCGAGCCGGGGACGCTGCAGCGCGTCGCGCGTGCGCTGCGCGCCGTCCACTCCGGGCCGCCCGTGCACGGCCGGTTCAACTCCTTCCGCATCGTCGAGGACTACCGGACGACCGCGTTCGACCGCGGCGCCGACGTCCCGCCGACCTACGCCTGGGCACGGCAGCTCGCCCGGCGCATCGAGCAGCTGCGCCGCGCTGCGCCGGAGCGCCCGTGTCACAACGACCTCCTCAACGCGAACTTCATCGACGACGGCCGGCGGATCCGGATCGTCGACTGGGAGTATGCGGGCATGGGGGACGTGTTCTTCGACCTCGCGAACTTTGCGATCAACCACGAGCTCGACGCCGACGGCCGCCGTGCCCTCCTCGAGACCTACTTCGGCTCCGTTCGACCGGAGCAGCAGCGCGCCCTCGAGCTGATGCGGTTCATGTCGGACTTCCGCGAGGCGATGTGGGGCGTCGTGCAGACCGCGGTGTCGACGCTCGACTTCGACTTCCCCGGCTACGCGACGGAGCACTTCGAGCGCATGCAGCGCACGGCCGACGAGCCCGAGTTCAAAGCCGCGCTGGGCCTCTGAGAACGACGAGGGGGCGCCGGGGCGCCCCCTCGCAGCGCTCGCTCACGACCGGCTATGCCGACTCTGTCGGAAGCGCGAAGTCTCCGAGCTGCTGCTCTTCGAGCCGCTCGAGCTCCTCCTCCGTGCCCATGCGCACCGGGCCCTTGAACCACTTGTGCGCGGACACGACGTACCACCCGCCGAACAGAATCAGCGCTCCGCCGACGAGGATGGGTGCGTAGTTGAGCGCCTCCCAGCTGAAGTCGTCCTCCCACGGCACGCTCGACTTGTACGGGGGCATGAGGAAGACGAGACAGATGAACGCGACCCAGATGATCGCGATCAGGTCGATCCACTTGTAGTGCTTCCCGAGCGTCCAGGCACCCGGCTCGAAGCGGTCGCCGAGCCGGAAGCGCAGGACGACCGGAAGGATGAACGCGACGTAGAGGCCGATCACCGCGATCCCGGTCCCGACCAGGTAGCCCACGAGGTAGTTCCAGTACGCGGGGATCATGATCACTGCGGATGCGATCACGATCGCGGTCACGGAGAGCTGCGGGACGCGGTTCCGGCCCACCTGCCGCCAGAGCCGGTGACCGGGAACGGCGCCGTCACGCGAGAACGCGAAAAGCATCCGCGACGCGGACGTGATCGACGCCGTCACGCAGAAGAACTGCGCGATGACGCAGATGAAGAGCAGCGCCTCCGCCCAGTTCTGCCCCATCGACTCCGCCCAGATCCACGGGACGAGGAACCCGAGGTTCTCGATCGCGCCGTCCGTGCTCGGGACGGCGAACGTCACCGCCACGAGGAGGATGAAGCCGAAGACGACCGACGCGACAACCGACATGTACATCCCGACCGCGGCGGAACGGGACGCCTGGTGGGTCTCCTCGGCCATGTGCGCGGACGCGTCGAACCCCGTGATCGTGTACTGGGCCATCAGGAGCCCGGTGAGGAACACGTAGACGAAGACGAACCCGGTCGTCTTGTCCCCGCCGAACCCGGTCGCGTTGACGGTCTCGCCGAAGACGTACCCGAACGACTGGTGGTTGTCCGGCACCACCGCCAGCACGAGGACGATGAACACCACTCCGGCCATGTGCCAGTAGGCCGAGATCGTGTTCAGCAGCGCCGTGAACGAGACGTTCATGAGGTTGATCACGAGCGCTGCGGCGAGGAAGATGAGGTACAGGAGGAAGATGTACTCCTTCGTGTTCGGGTAGTCGAACCAGAAGTTCAGGAGCGCCGTCCCGAACGTCGCGAGCCCGTAGCCGATCGCCGCGGTCACCGCGACCTGGCCGATGAGGTTGAACCAGCCGGTGAACCAGCCCCACGCGGGCGAGCCGAGCTTGGAGGCCCAGTAGTAGAGGCCGCCCGCCGTCGGGAAGGCCGAGGCGATCTCGGCCATCGAGAGCGCGACGATCGTGCTCATGAGCCCGACGAGCAGCCAGCCCCAGGTCACCGCGATCGGGCCGCCCTGGCCGAACGCGATGTAGTACGACGTGAGGCACCCCGCGAGGATCGAGATGATCGTGAAGCTGATGGCGAAGTTCTGGAACCCGCCCATCGCTCGGAACAGCTCCTGCGCGTAGCCGAGCCGATGGAGGGTCTGTTCGTCCGTCGAGGTGTGGTACCCGCCGCCTTCGGGCGCTGCGCTCATGTCTGTCGTCCTCCCTTGTGTGGTCCGACCCCCGGTTGTGCCGCCGTATTCACCCAGGGCTGGCGGGCCGCTGTCAAGGCATGTCACCGATCGTCGTGAGTGTCCCGCGCCGGGCAGACGTCGTTCGGCATAGGATCGCGCCGATGCTGGGCGCCGACGAGCTGCGGGAGCACGTTGCGACCGGTGAGATCGACACGGTCGTCGTCGCGTTCACCGACATGCAGGGACGCCTCATGGGCAAGCGGCTCCACGGCGAGTTCTTCGTCGAGGAGGTGCTCGACGCGGTGCACGCCGTCGAGGGCTGCAACTACCTCCTTGCCCTCGAGATGGAGATGGACCCCGTGCCGGGGTACGAGATCGCCAGCTGGGACCAGGGATACGGCGACTTCGACATCGTGCCCGACCTCGGGACGCTGCGGCGGATCCCGTGGCTGGAGGCGACCGCGCTCGTCCTCGGTGACGTGCAGTGGCACGACGGGTCGCCGGTCGGGCCGTCCCCGCGCCAGGTCCTGAAGGCGCAGATGGAGCGCGCGGCCGCCCTCGGCTACGTCCCGATGGCCGGCTCGGAGCTCGAGTTCTACCTCCTCAAGGAGACCTTCCAGGAGGCGCACGCGAAGGGCTATGCGGGCCTGACGCCGTCCGTGCCGTACGTCCTCGACTACCACGTCCTCGGCACGACGTACGACGAGCCGCTGCTGCGCGCGATCCGCAACGGCATGCAGGCCGCCGGGATGCGCGTCGAGACCTCGAAGGGCGAGGCCTGGCCGGGCCAGCAGGAGATCAACTTCCGGTACGCCGACGCGGTGACGATGGCCGACAACCACGTCGTCTACAAGAACGGCGCCAAGGAGATCGCGTTCCAGCACGGCTGCTCGATCACGTTCATGGCGAAGCCGTTCCAGGACTGGATCGGCAACTCCTGCCATATCCACTCGTCGCTCCAGAGGGACGGCGAGGCGGCGTTCGCGGACGACGACACGCTGTTCGACCGCTGGCTCGCCGGTCAGATCGCGTGCGCGAAGGAGCTCGCCGTGTTCTTCGCGCCGACGATCAACTCGTACAAGCGGTACGCCGCCGGGAGCTGGGCGCCGACGACGCTCGCCTGGGGTCACGACAACCGCACGTGCGGCTTCCGCGTCGTCGGGCACGGCAAGGCGCGGCGGGTCGAGACCCGGATCCCCGGAGGCGACGTCAACCCGTATCTCGCCTTCGCGGCGATGATCGCGGCGGGCCTGCACGGCATCGAGCAGGGACTCGACGCGCCGCCGCCGCTCCAGGGCAACGCCTACGAGTCGGACGCCGACCGGTTCCCGTCGACGATGCGGGACGCGATCGCCGCCCTCGAGTCCGGGACGATGGCCCGAGCTGCTTTCGGCGACCAGGTCGTCGACCACTACCTCAACTACGCGCGCACCGAGCAAGGCCTCTACGACCGATTCGTCACGGACTGGGAGCGCGCCCGGTACTTCGAGCGCGGCTAGGAGGGTTTGGCGAAATGGTCCCCGTTACCAGGGTGCCGCCGGTCGTCGTGAGGCAAGACGCAGGGAGCGTCCATATCCGGAGATATGGACGCGACCGAGGACGCCGCATCCCGACGATCCGGCGCTCCCCTGGGAACCTGGCGTCCATTTCGTCAAACCCTCCTAGTCCCGCGTGACGCACGAGAAGCGCATCGAGGTCCGCTGGCGCGACGTCGACGCGCTCCGCCACGTGAACAACGCCGTCTACGCGACTTACCTCGAGGAGTGCCGGGACGAGTGGGTGGACATCGTGCTCGGACCGGTCGCGGACCCGTGGGACTTCGTCATGGCACGCGTCGCGATCGACTTTCGCATCGAGGTGCGGCAGGAGGACGACGCAGTGATCGTCCGCTCGACGCTCGTCCGGGTCGGCACGTCGAGCTTCACGGTGAAGGAGGAGATCCGGAAGCTCGACGGCACGCTCGCGGCCGAGGCGGAGTCGGTGATCGTCGCGCGCGACCGCGAGACGGGCCGCTCGCGGCCCCTCAACGACGCGGAGCGGTCGGCGCTCGAGGCGGCGCTCGCCGCCTGACCACCGGCCGCCGCTCCGCTACCGTGCGATTCGTGGAGCGTCGGCCGCTGATCGGCATCACGTCGTACGCCCAGCCGGCGCGCTGGGGGAGCTGGGAGCTGCCCGCGGCGCTCGTACCTCTCTACTACGTCGAGTCCGTCGAGCGTGCCGGTGGGCGCGCGCTCGTCGTGCCGCCGAGCACCGACGCCGTCGACGAGACGCTCGACGTGCTCGACGGCGTCGTGTTCTCCGGCGGGATCGACATCGACCCGTCGAACTACGGTGCGGAGCGCCACCCGGAGACCGACCCGGCGCAGGCGCACCGCGACGCGGGTGAGCTCGCTCTCCTCTCGCGCGCGCTCGAGCGCGACGTGCCGACACTGGCGATCTGCCGCGGGTTCCAGCTGCTCAACGTCCTCCGCGGCGGCGACCTAGTTCAGCACCTTCCCGAGTCGGTCGGCCACGAGGGGCACCGCGAGCGACTGGGCGCGTTCTCCGAGCACGGAGTGGAGGTCAGGGAGGGGACACGGCTGGCTGCGATCCTCGGCGATCGCGTCACGACTCCGTGCAGTCGAGCCATCACCAGGGCGTCGGCCGCGTGGGCGACGGGCTCGTCGAGACGGCGTGGGCCCAGGACGGCTCCCTCGAAGGGCTCGAGGACCCGGGCAAGCGCTTCGCGATCGCGGTCCTCTGGCATCCCGAGATGGAAGAGGACAAGCGCCTGTTCGAGGCGCTCGTCGGCGAAGCCCGTCTCTACGCGCGCGAGCGACGGGACGCACGGCCCGTCGCGGTGCTCGACTGAGGGCGCCTCCGACTGATCGCGCGCGCGTGTCGGTGCGATGGGCGAGAATCGCACCGTGCGCCCGTCCGTCACGCCGTTCCACTCGCAGCTGCCGGTCGCGGTCGCCTTCGGCGACGGCGTCATCGCGGAGCTTCCCGGCGCGCTCGCGGCGCTCGGGGCGACGAGCGCGCTCGTCGTCGTCGAGGAGCCCGTCGCGGCGCACGCCGACGTCCTCGCCGCACTCGCCGCCGCCGAGGGCGCGGGCATCCGGCTCGAGCGCGTGGTCAAGGGGCCGGGCGAGCCGACGTTCGCCCTCGCCGACGAGCTCGCCGCCCTCGTGCGTGACGGTGGCCTCGATGCTGTCGTCGGCATCGGCGGCGGATCGGCGCTCGATGTCGCGAAGGCGGCGCGCATTGCCGCCGACCAGGGCGGCTCGGTCGCCGAGTACGCGGGAGGGGAGCGGACTCCCCAACCGCCGCGCAAGGGTCTCGTCCTGTGCCCGACTACGTCCGGGACGGGGAGCGAGGTGTCGGGCGCGAGCGTGCTGACGGACACCGAGCGCGACCGCAAGATCGGCTTCGGGCACCCGAACATGCGCGCGCAGCATGCGCTCGTCGATCCGGTCCTCACGCACGGCCTCCCTCCGGGCCCGACGGCGCACTCGGGCGTCGACGCGATGGCGCAGGCGATCGGCGCTTGCACCGTCGCGAACTCGTCGCCCCTCTCGGTCGCATTCGGCCTCGAGGCCTGTCATCACGTGGCGGGCTCGCTGCTCGGGGCGATCGACGACGGGTCGAACGCCGAGGCGCGCCGGCGTCTCGCCGTCGCGAGCCTCACCGCCGGGCTCGCGATGAACCTCTCGGACTGCGCGGCCGACCACGCGCTCGGCCAGGCGCTCGGCAGCGTCAAGCACCTCCCGCACGGGCTCACGATCGGGCTCGTCGTCGCCGAGACGATGGACCTCTCGCGTGCGCAGTGCGCCGACCGGCTCGAGCGCGTCGCGGACGCCCTCGGCGAGCCGGCAGACGGGACGAGCGACGGCTCGCGCGCCGTCCGGGCCGTGCGCCGCGTCCTCGCGGCAGCCGGAATCCCGACCCTCAGCGACGTGGGCGTGACCGAGGACGACCTGCCGGCGCTCGTCGAGAGCGCGATGGGCGAGCAGTCGTACAACCTCGACGTCGACTGCCACGACTGGACGGCGGCCGAGGTGGAGCAGGCGTTCCGCGCCGGGCTCGCGCTCGACGTTCGGTCACGGTCGGACGTCGCGCGCGCGTAGCCACGTAGCGCAGAAGCCGTCGTCAGCCGCGTTGGCTACCGTGTGAGCAGCCGAGGCATCCCGTGACAGGGCCCTCGGTCGACCAAGCAGGCGCGCCGACGGCCTGCGCCAACGACGTATCGAGGGCAGGGGTAGTCAATGGGTCTCCCCGAACGCCATGGTGTCGCGCTCCGTTGAGTAGCTCGGAGCCACCGTTCACACCGGGCGAACGGCCGACCGAGATCGGCCCGTTCAGCGCGGCGCAGGCCGGTGCCGGTCGGCCTCGACCCATCCCCGTGCCGTGGATCGACTGCCCCGAATGCGGGTGGCGCCACTACCCGAGTACGACCGGCGGCGCGTGGCACATCGCGACGTCCTGCATCTCGTGCGGAGAACAGCTGCCGAACGTGACCGATCACCAGGACCCGACACCGGAGGTACCAGATGGCATCGAAACAGCAGATGACACAGGCGAAGCGCGCCCGTGAGCAGGCAGTCCGAGAGCGACGCGCCCGCAAGCAGGAGAAGCGAGAGCTTCGGCGGGCGGCGCGGAACGGATCGGTCCCACCCGCCCCGGACGTCGTGACGGACGAACCGTCGGAGGCGGTCGGCGCTACCGCTCCGTAGAGACGAACACGCTCTTCAGCTCGGTGTTGTGCACGAGGCCCTCCATGCCGAGCTCTTTGCCGACCCCCGACGCCTTGTAGCCGCCGAACGGCGCCTGCGGGAACACCGAGCTGTTCGAGTTGACGCCGATCGCACCCGTTCGAAGCGCCCGGGCGACCCGGAGCTGAC
Source organism: uncultured Actinomycetes bacterium (assembly GCA_963797805.1). Taxonomy (GTDB): domain Bacteria; phylum Actinomycetota; class Thermoleophilia; order Gaiellales; family Gaiellaceae; genus Gaiella. Next base: position 228,847 of record CAWCRC010000012.1, read on the forward strand.
GGGCGCCGTCGCGTGTCCAGAGCGACCCCGAGAGGCCATACGGCGTGTCGTTCGCGATCCGGACGGCCTCCTCCTCGGTCTCGAAGGAGATGACCGATACGACGGGGCCGAAGATCTCCTCGCGCGCGACGACCATGTCGTTCGTGCAGTCGTCGAGGACGGTCGGCAGGAGGTAGAAGCCGCCGGAGAGCCCGTCCCCGTCCGGGCGGGTTCCTCCTTCGAGGACGGTCGCGCCCTCGTCGACGCCCCGCGCGACGTACCCCTCGACGGTCTCGCGCTGTGCCGCCGAGACGAGGGGCCCCATCTGCGTTTCCTCGGCCTCCGGGTCGCCGACGACGATGGCGTGGGTCGCAGCGACGTAGTGCTCGAGCAGCTCGTCCTTCACCGACGCCTGCACGAGCAGGCGCGAGCGCGCGCAGCAGTCCTGGCCCGCGTTCTCGAAGACCGAGAACGGCGCCATGCGCCCCGCCTTCTCGAGATCGGCGTCGGCGAAGATGATGCAGGCGCTCTTTCCGCCGAGCTCGAGCGTGACGCGCTTCACGGTGCCGGCCGCCTTGCGCGCGATCTCGACGCCGACCTCGGTCGAGCCGGTGAAGCCGACCTTGCCCACGAGCGGATGCTCGACGAGCGCGTCGCCGACGCCACGTCCCGGTCCCGGGACGACGTTGAGGACGCCCGGCGGCAGCCCCGCCTCGAGCCCGAGCTCCGCGTAGCGGAGGGCCGTGAGAGGGGAGAGGCTCGCGGGCTTGAGGACGACCGTGTTCCCGGCGGCGATCGCGGGTGCCGTCTTCCAGTTCGCGATGTTGAGCGGGAAGTTCCACGGCGTGATCAGCGCGGTGACGCCGATCGGCTCGCGGAAGGTCAGCACGATCCCGTCGCGGTCGACCGGGATCGTCGAGCCGAAGAACTTGTCGACGGCGCCCGCGTAGTAGCGCATCACGGCAGCGGCGTTCCCGGCGCACCACCGCGCGTCACCGAGCGCCATCCCCATGTCGCGCGTCTCGAGGAGCCCGAGCTCCTCGACGTGCGCCTCGATGAGGTCGGCCCAGCGGTACAGGATCTTCGCGCGCTGGACGGCCGTCCGCGCGCCCCAGTCCTCGAACGCCGCGGCCGCCGACCGGACGGCGCGGTCTGCGTCCTCGGCCCCTGCCTCGGCGACGGTCCGGAACACCTCGCCGTTCGCCGGGTTGATGGACTCGAAGGTGCGGCCCTCAGCGGCCGGGACACGCTCGCCGGCGATGACGAGGTTCTCGACGGCACTCATGGCGCAACCCTAGACCGCGTGCCGAACCGCGGCTGACGAGGGTTCGTGGGGGAACCAGGGGTTCCCCACGGCTCTAGACGCCGACGACGTGCACGAGCCAGCGGCGGTCGCGCTCGCGATCGAGCTCGAGGAAGAGGACGCGCTGCCAGCGGCCGAGGCAGAGGACGCCGTCGCGGACGGGGATCGACTCGCCTGCAGGCCCCATCAGCATCGACATGCAGTGCGCGTGGCCGTTCGACGCCGCCATGTCCTCTTCGTCGGAGACGTTCTCCGTCCGTCGGTCCCAGTCGTCGTGCGCGTAGTAGTGCTCGGTCGGCACGAGGCGCCGGAGGAGCACCGAGAAGTCCTCGAGGAATCCGCGCTCGTACTCGTTGACGCGCACGGAGCACGTCGTGTGCGGTGAGTAGACGCAGCAGACGCCGTCGCGCACGCCGCTCTCGCCCACTGCCTCCTGGACCTGCTCGGTGATGTCCGTCACGCTCAATCCGCCCGCTGTGCGGAGCGGGGTCTCGCGGTGGAAGGACTTCAGCGAGCCGCCGTTCGGGGCGTCGACGTCGGTCGTTTCGGGAGCGCTCGCCATCGGTCGCGGTTCATTGTGTCAGCCGCGCGCCGGACGCGGCGCCGGCAGCGGTCGCCGCGCCGTGGTTGCGGCGTCGGCGTCGAGTCTCGTCGGCACGGGATTCGGCCGTCGTTCCGTCGGGCTGGACCAGAACTGGACCTTCAGCCGGGACTGGCATTGCAGCACGCTTACGGTGCATCCGTTCGCGTGCCGCACCCCGGCGGCTCAGATGACCCGGGAGTTGGTGTTGACCCATCTGTCGCCCCAGGCGCGGCTGCGGCCCCCGGAGGGGGCCGCCTTGCCGCATGATTGCTGGGGCGGGCCCGTAGCTCAGCTGGTCAGAGCAGCCGACTCATAATCGGTAGGTCCCTGGTTCGAGTCCAGGCGGGCCCATATCGACCCAGTAGCCATGCGGTTTGGCTCAACCATGCGGTGCGGTTCATGCGATTTGTGCCGGATTTGCGAAACCGTGCGGTCCCCGGTGCGGTCCTCGGGAAAAGCCCCGGTCGCGCTCAAGACGCAAACGAACGCCTCGCGTAGTCGATAACGATCGCCTCGAGTAGTCGGATTAAGCGTTCCCGACTACCTCACGAACCTCAACGCTTTCGAGCGTCACGGTTTCAGGACGCATAGCCTCCGGCCCTTGAATCATCTCCGCCGCACGGCGAGCACCTTCCTCGGAGTCGAACACGATCATGGACACGCCGTTGTGTCCATCGTCGGAGCGAGTCCAATACCCGGCGACGAACCCCGGCGCTTGCGACACCCGCGGGATCACCTGGTCACGTAAGCCTTGCTGCGCGGTCTCCGGATCGCCGGTGATGTTGACCTTCACGACGACTGCGTGCATCTCGCACCTCCCGTCAGAGGAACATTCGGGATCGTACGACCATCGCCGTCTACGAGACAAGCCGTCGATGCGCTCCACACGCTCAGCCCAGGATCGCCCGTTACCGGCGCGAAAGCCGTTGTTGCGCCGCGCCGTGCGGGTCAGGTGTGTCGTCGGGGCCGGAAAAAAGCAGGTTGTGGGTCGGTGCTGGGTCGGGATTCGCCCCCGGCCGGTGAGTGGGAGTACATCGGCTCGGCTGCCGCCCGGAAGCCGTTGGCACCGGCCAGACACTCCTGGTGTGCGTAGCCAGCGGGCGTCCAGGTCAGGTCGTGCGCCCGGAACCCCGCATGGTCATCGACCTTCTCGGCGAGCACCGCATCCGGCTGGTCGGGGTCGATCGCTCGATCGCAGATCGGGCAGGTCGTGTACGTCTCGCTCATGCCGGGAGTTTGACAGCCTTCGTCGCCTTCGCTCGGCCGATCGGCGACGCGCACGACGACAACGCCGCGCTGAAGACGGACACGTTCGAGGAGTCGGCTCTGTTCAGCGCATAGCCCTCCTTCCGCCGTGACCCGCTCCTGAGCCATCGCGCCAGGTCGGGGCGGAAAGAGGGGATTCATGCCACGTCAGCTAACGATTTTCTTCCCGACGGGCGGACCGAGTATTGGCTGACCGCGAGCGTCTTCGACGTGGGAGACACGTTCGAGCGTCACGGCAGTGCGTGGGCGATAACGAGCATCACGTCCCCGGACGGCCATACGGCGCGGACGGCGGGACGGGACAGCCAGACACGCAACGATCACGGTTCCGCCCGACGACTAGCGCGCTGCGACGTCGTGTTCGGCGCGCCAACGACCGACCAATGACTCAGCGTTGGGTGGGATCAGCGGAAGCCACATGAGCGGAGCAGCCAATTTCTACGCCTCCGGCGAGGGCAAGACTACGATCTCCGCGACGGCAACCGGCGCGAGGGGGCGCCACGAGACCGGGAGGCCCTCGGGATGCTCTTCCACATCAAGCAGACACACGCGCCCCAAGATTGCCCGTACGGCAAAGGGGGCTCGACGTCGCTCTTCGACGGCGCATCGAAGGACGTCAAGATCCACGGCTATTGGCTGGCGTTCCCGCAGCACACGACGTACCTCGTCATCGAGACGGACGACATCGCGCATCTCCAGACGTTCCTCCGGCCCGGGGCAGCGGTGACGACCTGCGAGATCACGCCCGTCAGCGACAAGCCTGCCCCGGCCCCGGGCTAGGCGTCAGGCTTCGCGTGCTCGGCTGGACGAGACCGGCCCGCACTCGGCCGACGTGCTCGACCATCAAGGCTACGCCGAGCTCGCAGAGGCCGCCGAGAGGGTCGCGGAGGACGGCGAGGACAGCTTCTTGGGTGGCAGGAGTGCGCAGCCGCCCCGCGACTTCGGGGATATGGGGAGGGTCCCTGTACGGAAGGCGCAGGGCGGCTGCTGGCGGAGGCGGAGGGGGCGGCCTCCGATGTGGTGGGGTCGGCGTCGCTAGAGACCTGGGCGTTCGATGACCGAACTGAACAGTTCACGGCCGCTGGCGCGAAACCCGAACAGAGCCTCAGCGTCGAAGCGCACCCCGCAAGCCCGACGTTCTCGCCCCTTCCGGAGCCTGAACGCCGTTACGGCACCTTACGCCGCCACACCTACGAGATCCGTTCCGCCGCTCCTTTACCTCACGCTATTTGCGGGAATCGCCGGGTTTTCTAACGGACTCCTAACGACGATCCGTGATAGCCGTGAAGGTTGGCGGGGGTGCTCACTCCGGGTCGGGTAGACCAGGGGGTGGCCTCTCGGCTTGTGGGGAACGGCGTAAGCCCCCCGCCTGCTCCGGTCTTGGCGCCCCTCGTTACGCCGCAACTCAGCGGCGAATGGCAAGCCGAGTTATGAGCGGCGGCCCTGACGACGGGTGATTGTTCCGGATCCCGGTCGGAGGGCTCGGCTAGACCAGCCCGTCCCGAGCTAGGCCGACGTGCTCACGGAGCAGCTACGGCGCGGAACTCATCGAGGCCGGGCCGAGGGTCGGGACACCCTGCACGCGGACACTATTGCGCGTGGCGCCAGGGTCGCTGAGAATCCGTGCGGGGGTGGGGCGGTTCTGCGGCCAGCCTGGGGCGTCATGGGGGAGGCCCTGGGATTTGCGCACGGGCGTCGCGCCCCCGCCAGTCTTCTGAGCTCGGGGCGTGACCGACCAGCCTCTAACACGGAAGAGGGCGACTTCGACATGTGCGGCGTGGTGGCGCCGGCGTTAGGCGGCGAAGCCGCCACCTCCTGTTCCTGGAGGCAGTACGGCGCGGAGCTCCTCGAGCCCCGGAGGGGGAACGTCGAGCGTCCGGATGATCGTCTCGCGCTCGGGGATCGTGCGCGCGAGCACCTCTTGCCTTGCGGCCGTAGGCGGTCTTACGAGGCGGGGCGGCCGCCGATTGGTGTCCGGATGCCGGTGTCGATCAGCAACCGGAGCCGCGTTGACTGTCCTTCCATGACGCTGCAGCGCCTAGCGCCTACCACCGCCTTGTGGAGCTCCGTGCGGTGCTGCTGCGCGAGCACGTCGGCCGGAAGCGCGACGGCTTGGCATAGTCGTGCAAGGGAGGCTGTGTTGCTTTCATCACAATCGATGAGCAGAGTGTCGCGATGAGGTTTCGCTGTTGGTTCGGAGGCACGTCTTGACGACCCGCGTCGAACAGGGGGAGAGCTACACGGTCTGCTCGAAATGCGGCAAGCCGCCACGCGGCGCTGAGAAGTACATTCGTCATCAGGAAGCCGATCCGAGCTATGGCGGTTATCCGGGTTCCGGTACTTCCACCGGCTACGGTGGCGGTGGCGACGGCGGTACCGGCGTCTAAACCGCTCGAGGTGGGGAAGTTGCTCTGCTGGCTCGGCTTCCACAAGTGGGAGACGACCGTCACCGCAGGCGAGGCGTATCTCTCCTGCCGTCGCTGCGGCGCTTACGGCGACGTGCCTCCAAGGCCACCCATCGGATAGGCCGGCCGCGGAGGAGTCCGCGCCGTGCTGCTGCGCGAGCACGTCGGCCGGGTCCGGGACGGGCTCGTCTAGCCCGGCGACCGACCGGGAACCTGCCCTCGAGGTCGCGCGCTCGTCCGGTTCGCGTGCTGCCGGACTATGGGCGGCCGTTACGGACGGCGTTCAGCCAGCCGCCCGGCCCCGGTTCTCCGTAGAGCTGGCAGTCGATCGAGCGGACCAGCGAAACGGGGCGGCCCTTCCGGAGCCGTCCCGCCTCGGTTCCCGTGTCGAACGGTCGCTACGGGAGAGCGACTCCGCCGCGGCGCCGGGTCGTTGACACCACGCCGGCAACTCCCGCGGGGAGCAGAGCCGTCATTCCTCGCCCTTGCCGCCCTTTCCCTGCCAGCTGGGCGCCTGGGCCGCCTCGATGCTTGTCACGAGGGCCTGTCCGCGGTAGCCCTCGGTCTCCTCGCCCTTGCCGCCTTTGCCCCGCCAGCTGGGCGCCTGGGCCGCGTAGCGGCCGAGCCGGAGCGACTCCTGCGCTGTGCTGGCAGAACTGGTGTCCTCCGGAATCCTCGCGTTTGCCCCGGCCGCGAACAGCGCCGCGACCGCGGCGAGTGCCGCCGTTGTCAGCAGCATCCGTGTCTTGCTGATGTCGTACATGCCGCGCCTCCTTCTCGACCGTTCGACCATGTGGCGAGCCTAGGAGGCGGCCTCTCCGCCGTCGTCACCGCACGCGACAGAGCATGTGTATCGCCTGCAACAGAGGGCGAATTGACCCAATCGTGTCCCGTACGGGCCGAGGTCGAGATCATTGAGCAAGTGCGCTGCGCCGAGGAGGTCGGAAACCTCCTGGCAAGTACCGGTGCCCGGGCAGAGCCTCGATAGAGCACCGACACGCTAGGAACGATTCAAACAACACGCGAATCCTGCGAACACTCAAGTTCGAAGTTCTCCGCGCTCCCTGGTCGCTCGCCGCCGGCGCAGTGTCACACCGAGACCGTCTTCCAGATCACTCGGCCGACATGCGCCTCGACCAACACCTAGGGGGGTCGCTCCCGGCGTAACCTGGCGGGGAACTAGCGCGGGCTGCATAATGCGTCGCGGGCGTTCTGCGGCGAGGGGGTGGGGTGGTGAGTGGGGTTGTCTATGGAAGCGACCGCTCGAGTGTGCGCGCGAGCGAGCCCAGCCCTGTCGTCCCGCTCATGATTCTTGTCCTTGGGCTCGCGGTCGCGACGATGTGGTTCGTTGTCCTACCCGCGCTCGAGGAGCCGCCCCCCGGGCGGACGTGCGAAGTGGTGTTCGTCAAGAACGGAGCCACGAGATGCATCGAGCCGACTGTGGCTGGGATGCGGGCAGTGCCCCCGCATTCCAAGTCATCCAGCTGACCCTCGCACGGCGCCCGCTGCCACGCGCCGCCCGCCGCACGCGCTGCGCAAAAACGCCGGCCTAGAAGATCTGGGCTTGGACGCCGCCCGGCGTCTCGAGCTCGAGCTCTGCCAGATTCGCGGGGTGCCGCTTCGCGCCGCCGCTATCTGCGGGCTACTGGCGCCGGTGACGTTCGTCGCCGGCCTCGTGCTCGGCGACTTCGCCCAGCCCGACGGGTTCAGCCCGGCCAACGACGACATCAGCGATCTCGGCGCGCGGACGGCCGACCAAGCCTGGCTTTACAACCAATTCGCAGCGAACCTCAACGGGCTCCTGATCGTCGCTTTCGCGTTGGGCCTCTGGGGTGCGCTCGGATCCGGTTGGCTTGCACGGCTCGGCGTCGTCGGGCTCGCGATTCTGGGCGTGATCAGGTTCCTCGAAGGCTTCCTCCGGCTCGACTGCCGCGGCATGGATGAAGGCTGCGACAACATGTCCTGGCGGGCCGACGCGCACCGGGTCGAATCCGGTATCGCATCAGCGCTCTTCTTCCTTGTCCCGCCACACACTCTCAGCCGGCTCCAGCCCCCGCGAGGGCACCTCTCCGGGGCCTGGCTCATGCCACGATGCCCGCTTACGGTGAGTGGGACGCTGGTGGGGCGCGTCTATTGACAAGGGGAGGCGCAACCCGCCAGCGTTTCTGCTGAGGGCGGAGAAGGCGGCGCGGTGTTAGGCCGACTCCACCCTCCCGTGCCGTCTATGGGGTAGGGCCGACCGATGCGACGATCAGGTCCCCGAAGTCGCCACTTGTCACCGGCACCCGCGCAACCCCGGACTAGCCCTCTCAGCCCGAATCCCTGGCCATGCGTCTAGCCCATCGCGTCGGCAGCGTCGGCAGGATCGGTCCTGCGGGCGGCGCGGGGGGACGGCTGGCGGGTGGACCGCGGTCGACTCCAGCCGATGCCGCCCGCACTGGCTCCGCGCCTTCCACGGAATCCCAACCGTCCTGGCTAGGCGGGTCCGCCGGACGCGCTGTGGGGGTGGCGCAGCGCCCGACAGGGGAAGGTGGGACCCGCCACTGGTGACAATAGACGGTTACGTCAGACCGTTGTGTGGGATCTGGTCGCCCGCGAGGACGACCAGCCAGTCAGCCGTCGGCGGCAGTTCGTGCCGCGTCGTCGATCTTCTGCGCCCAGCTGCGGGCGGCGTCTGCAAGGTCGGAGTCGCAGGGGCGGCAGTTGACGTAGACCGCCAGGGTGGCGTTCGCCCGCCGCCAACCGATCTCGACGAAACCAGCGTCGTCCGTTCCGCCACGCACCGCCCAGCTTTCCTCACCGATCCCATCGGCGTCGATCTCACGGATCTCCTGGTGTTCGAACTCGGGGAACCAGTGGCGGGCGAACTCCTTCTCGGCTTCCAGCGCTGCTCTCGCCGTGTCGGGTGCAGTGACGAGGTAGGCGAACGAGGACGCTTTCTTCGCGCTCGCGTAGTCCCACCAACTGCTGGTCGCAGTTCTCACCAGTCCGGCGTCCGTGTAGGCGTCCAAGAGAGCCATCTGGATCGCATAGCTGGGCTCTGCCTCGTCGAGTTTTGGCGGCGGGGGTGTCCGGAGATGGGTTTGAGGCTCCACGTTCCAGCTCCAGCCCGTCGCTTCGGGCGACACCGTGACCAGCGGCCGGAGATCCTCAACGGTCAGTCGCTTCTCCCCACCACCAGCATCCATCCTCTGGTCGGAGTCGCCACAGCCCGCCGTGAGCGTCGCCGCGCAAACAAGCACCACCGCGGAGATTGCAACGCGACGCACGATTCACGAACCATGTCACGATCCCCGAGCGCGAGACGATCGGCTCGGGGTTCTGCCGCAGGCGGGCCCGTATCAACGCCAATAGCCATGCGGTTGGCTCAACCATGCGGTGCGGGTTGTGCGATTTGTGCCCGTCTTGCAAGAGCGTGCTGGCCTCGAGATAGGGGGTGGGAGCGTCGGCGAGCTCGCGGATCTCGTCGCGCGTGAACCTCTAGAGAGACCCCGGCGCAGCGCCGGCGTCGGGCGCACACGTGGGCTGTCGTCGCGGCGGCGGGAGCGAGCTGGCATTGGGAGTGTGGGAGTCGGGCGGGCGGCGCACCGAAAGCGGGACGTCCGGGGAAGGGCGAACGGTTCGCAGGTAGAACCCCTCACGCCGATGACCCGGAGCGCACCACGACTTCGCACGGCGCAGCGAGTGGCCCTCATAGCAGGGTCGTTCCTCGGTGTCTCGTCGTTCGTCGGCCCAGACGACGATCGCTTCGGGTTCCTTCTTGTCGCTGTCGTGGCCGCGTTCGCCGGATGGCTCGACTGGCGGGCCGGTGCGAGCCGTCGGCAGATCATCTCGAGCATCCTGCTCACCCTGGCCGCGATGATCGTGTCCAGAATCATCACCTTCGTCATCTTGTTTGGATGGGCGTTCGGCTAGACGGGGGTTGGCCCCGCTCGGCGAGACCAGCGAACCCCGGCCCCGTATCCGCCGGCCATCTTTGCGCCGCGGCCTACCCCGGAGTTGCAAACCGTCTGTTTGCAGGGAGATACTTGACGGGAAGTCCGCGTCGAGCGCACACTGTGAAGACTCCGGCGGCCTGTTCGTCCAGACAGGTAGCCCGGAGAATCCCTTCCCCCGCCAGTCAGCCAACGACGCGACCTGCGGTCGCAGGAGTTCCCGCGACTGGGGCTGGCCGTCCTGGGTGAACCGGACACCATGCGGGCGTAGCTGCCGAAGCCGTTCGGATCGCGCGGACACTGGGTCACCCCGCAAGCGAGATCCCGAGGATCCAGACCACGCCCGCGACGGCCACGATAGTCGCGGTGAGCGCGGCGGGCCACGAGAAACGACTGGGCAACAGCATCCGCCACAGCACCAGGGGTAGGCCGACCGAGGCCACGAGCCCGACGGCGAGGGCGAGCAGGTACGCCGTGCTCGACTCTCCGTCGCGATCGCCGAACCCGTCGCGCTCGAAGAGCGCCGCGACGAGGACGCCGACGGCGCAGAGCACCCCGAGCGCCAGGGCCACGACGACTGTCAGGGCCCGGACGGCGACCACGCCCGGATTCTCAGGCCGACGGGCATGCGGAGTGCGTCTCCGGTCGTGGCGTGCATCAGAATCGCCGCGACAGGCAGCAGGATCGTGGCGATCAGCAGCGCGGTTCGGTGCGAGGCGATCACGTACGGCATCGTTGTCTCACCCTTCACGAAGTCGCGGCGACGCTACTCCTCGAACGAGCCAGCGTCCAAGGTCCTCGCTACGGCGCATCCCGTTGTCGCCAGGTGTGCTCGGCGAGCAGCATCCCGCGGAGCTCCTCGAGGGCGGCCAGCGGGCATCTGTCACACTTCTAGGCGCGGGGGGCGTGGCAGCAGCTTCTGCCGATCTTGGTCAGGCCTTCACCTCCCCCGATGGTCTCGACCTGCAGACTGACTGCTGCGTTCCCCCGCGTAACGCTGTCCGACCCTTAGGACAGCCGGGGCGCACAGAGTCGTGGTGCCGTCACCTCCCCCGAGCGACGAGAGATCGTCTCCCCAGCAGCGACGGCACCACGGGCAGTACCCCTCTGTTGTACTCCTTTGCTGCCTTCAGACCAACCCGTCGCGTAGGCAGTCTTGAGCCGGGCGCTGAGGGCGTCGTCGTCGACCAGGCGGACGAGCTCGAGGACTGCTTCGTCTCGAAGCGCGACGCCGGCGAGGTGCATCGTCACCCGAAGGAGTCGCCGTAACTCTTCTCGACCAGCGACTCGTCGCGCGGAGTCAACTCGGGGACGATCCGCCAGTCGTCGCTCCCGCACGACGACACGCCGCGCCGAAGGGGCTGTCGCCACCGGGACCAACTGTGCAAGACCGGCTACGTCCCCTCGGACGTCTACCGTGACGTGGGGCGGGTCCAGCCTCTCCCCAGCCGGTTGCCGCGCCATTCCCCCTCGGTGCGTACCGGTGGACCCGCCCCCATAGCGCGACCAGCTCTAGCTCGACCTGAGAGACGCGGCAACCGACTTGCCCGGTGGCAACACGACCGGGCAGGCCCGCCGCGGTGAAGGCGATATCCGTTTGGCGTCCTGACGGGAGTCTGTAAGAACTATTTCCTTACCTTGGTTATAAGGTACGCCTTACATGTCGTTCTCGCAGACAGTTCTGCTGGGAGCTCTCGCCGGCTTCACGATCTTCCTTGGTCTTCCTCTCGCCCGGGTTCGCAGCACGAGCCGAGTGGCGACCGCGGCGCTCAACGCGTTCGCTCTTGGGATCCTCCTCTTCCTGTTGTGGGATGTCCTTGCGCAGGCCGTCGAGCCCGTCGAGGAGGCACTCCACGAGGCCACCGATGGGACCGCGGGGTGGGGCGAGTTCGTCGGGCTTGCGGCTCTGCTCGCGGGTGGCGTCGCCACAGGTCTCTTGAGCCTCGTGTACTACAACCGCTGGATCGACAGGCGGATCCGTCCCTCGAAGTTGATCGGCCCTGGGGCGGCCGCGCTCGCGGAGTACGAGCGGAAACCATGGCTCGCGACCCTCTCGCCCGGAAGGAGGCTGGCGCTCCTGATCGCGACTGGGATCGGTCTGCACAACTTTGGCGAGGGCCTAGCAATCGGTCAGTCGGCCGCGGCCGGTGAGCTGGCGCTCGCGCTAACGCTGATCATCGGGTTCGGGCTCCACAACGCAACCGAGGGCTTCGGAATCGTCGGCCCGATGGCGGGAGAGACATCACCGCCGAGCTGGGCTTTCCTCGCGCTGCTCGGACTCATCGGAGGCGGACCCACCTTCATCGGCACCGTCATCGGCCAGGCTTGGGTCAGCGAAGCCGTCTCCGTCGTCTTCTTCGCGATCGCAGCCGGATCGATCCTCTTCGTCGTCCAAGAGCTCTTTGCCCTCTCGCGACGCAGCAACCGAACGACGCTCACTGCATGGATGCTGCTCCTCGGGCTTGCGCTTGGCTTCGGCACCGACTTCGTTCTCGAAGCGGTCGGCGGCTGATCGGATGCGTCGTGCGCTACCCGGGGTTCGAGTACGTGTCCCGAACCCCGGCCAACTTCGCGCTCACCGACACCCGGGCACAGCACCGACGACTCGAGCAAAGGTGACAGGACACTCTGTCCCGTCCTACGTGGGCCGGACGTTAGCTCGGCGTTAGCGGCTCGAGCGATCGCCCGTGTCCTCGAGCAGGGATCGTTTCGCGTCGACATGGAGGCGTACGTCGCTACAGGGTTCGATCGGGGGAGAGCAAGTGGACATGAGCGCAGGGGTCGAGGCAAGCGCTGCAAGGGTCGAGGTGGGCGCGGCTCCGCCGTCGTCTGAGTGCCCTCGCCAGCCAGCATTCGCGGAGTACGTCGACTACCCGGAGACAGTTCAGCTCGAAGAGACGATCGAGGAGGAGTGCTGCCGATCGGTTCGCACGTCGGATCCAGTGGCCGGCCCTCGTCTTGTGGCTCTTCTCGAGGCCGGCTGGCTGATCGCGCTGGGACGCGTCCTCGACCGGTTCGTATGACCCATCGTCGCGGCCGGCGACCACCGCGACGTCTCTCAGCCGCCTGCGCCGTGACGGGGGACGCGCGGATGCGCGTCCCCCGTCTGATTCCCGAATCGCACGCCGCTACTTGGTCGGCTGGAAGACCGCGTATGTGGCGGTCGAGAGGACGACCTTGTTGCTGCCGTCGCTGACGTAGACGTCGAGGCGGTAGCAGCTGCCGACGGTCATCGTCATGCCGGGCGGCGCCTTCGTATCGAGGTTGTAGATCCACTGTCCCGCGCTCGAATCCCAACGGAACAGATTCGAGCCGGCCGCCGAGGCACCGGCGTCGGCGTAGGCCTCGATCTCATCGGTTCCTGCTCCGGTAGAGCACGAGGCCCCGTTGACACCCATCTGCAGCGTCCAGCCGTTGTTTGCAAGCGCGGAGCTGCCGAGCGTCGTGCCTCCCGTGAGCGAGAGGAGCACCTTGACCGGGATCACACGGCCGTACTTGCCCTTGTTCATGATCGGAGCCGTGGTGGACTGATCGAGCGGCTGCAGGAACTGAAGCCCGAAGCACTGTCTCGTGACGGTGATCGAGTCCGTGCCCGTTCGGCCCGCTTTGTCGGTCGCAACGGCGGTGAGCGTGTTGGCGCCGCACGCCAGGGCGATGCCCGTCTTGCTGAAGGTGCCCGAGCCGAACGTCGCAGCCACGCTGTTAACCGTGACACCGGCGATCCCGCTGGTCGCATCGCCGTCCGTGCCGCTGACCGTCACAGCCGTGGCGATCGTGGTGCTCCCACCTGCGGGCGCCGTGATGGCCACCGAGGGGTTCGTCTTGTCGAGTTTGACGACGAGCGACGTGGCGTTGCCGATGATCCCGGCCTGGTTCGTGCACGCCCCGTTGAAGCTCTGGCCGGCTGTCTCGGCGGTCTGCAGCTGGTCCGGCGTGCAGGTGACCGGGCCGCTGATCGTGTCGGCTCCCGTCGTCTTGACTGTGACGTCGTCGAGGAACCAGCCGTTCGTCCCTTGCGACCCACTCGCTGTGAGCGTTGCCGAGGGAGCGGTCTTGTCCAGCTTCACGGTCAACGGACTTGCCGCGCCGATCAGCCCCGCCCCGTTGGTGCAGGAGCCACCGAACTCGTGCCCGGTCGTTTCGTTCGTCTGCGACTGTATAGCCGTGCAGGTGACCAGGCCGCTGATCGTGTCGGCGCCCGTGGTCTCGACGGTCACGTTGCTCGTGTACCAGCCGTTCGCGCCGAGCGTCCCCGAGGCCGTCAGCGTCGCCGAGGGGGCGGTCTTGTCCAGCTTGACCGTCAGCGGGGTTGCGTCGGTGCTGAGGCCGGCGTCGTTGGTGCACGACCCGGTGAAGAGCTCACCGGTGGTCTCCTCCGTCTGGGTCTCGTCGGCGGTGCAGACGACGGGGCTGCTGACGCTGTCGGTTCCTTTCGTGTCGACGGTCACGTCGCTCGTGTACCAGCCGTGGGCGCCAAGCGTCCCCGTCGCCGTCAGCGTCGCGGACGGCCCGGTCTTGTCGAGCTTCACCGTCAAGGGGGCAGCGTTGCCGGCGAGGCCTGCCGAATTCACGCACGAGCCGGTGAACGTCTGACCCACGGTCTCGATCGTCTGGTGCTGGTCACCGGTGCAGGTCACCGGGCCGCTGATGGTGTCCGCTCCCGTTGTCTCGATGGTCACGTCGCTCGTGTACCAGCCGTTGGCGCCGAGCGCGCCGGCCGTCACGGCAAGCGCGGCCGACGGACCGGTCTTGTCGAGCTTGACCGTCAACGGCGCGGCGTTCGTGGTGATGCCTGCGTCGTTGGTGCAGGAGCCGGTGAGCGCCTGGCCGCTCGTCTCGTCGGTCTGCTGCTGGTCGGCGGTGCAGACGACGGGGCCGCTGACCGAGTCGCTGCCGCTGGTCGAGACCGTGACGTCGCTCGTGTACCAGCCGTGGGCGCCGAGCGTGCCGGCCGTGACCGCGAGCGCGGCCGACGGACCGGTCTTGTCGAGCTTCACCGTCAGTGGGGCCGCGGTCGCGCTCCGACCCGCCTGGTTGGTGCAGGACCCGTTGAACACCGCGCCGTTCGTCTCGGCGGTCTGTTGCTGAGCGGCCGTGCAGGAGAGCGGGCCGCTGACCGTCTCCACCCCGCTCGTCGTCACGGTCACATCACTTACGTACCACCCGTGCGTGCCGGGCGTTCCGGCCGTGACGGCCAGGATCGCCGTCGGGTCGGTCAGGTCTATCTCGAAGGAGGCGCTCGAGATCCCGGGGTTGGTGTTTCCCGCGAGATCGGAGCACGCTCCCGACGAGACCGTGACCGTCGTGCCCTCGCTCGAGCCGGTCGAGACGTTCTTCGGGAACGCCGCCGCGCAGCCAGGGTCGAGCCCCGAGCCGCCGTCCGAAGCCGTGAATCGGTTCGTGACGGCGGAGACGTACCAGCCGTTCGCGCCTGCGGTCCCGCTCTGGACGCCCGCGTCCTGGATGACGGGCGCGAGGGTGTCGAGCACGATCGTGTCGGTTGCGGTGGCTGAGACGTTTCCGGCCGCATCTCTGTACTGCGCGCACACCGTCTTCGCCCCCTGGCCCGACGCAAGGGTATGGGGGATCGTCTGGGCGAAACTGGTCGTGGCGATGACGGCGACCCAGGTCGCGGCTGAGCAGTCACTGCCGTTCGCGACGCGGTAAGACGTCACGCCGGCCGCGTCGGTCGCCGACAGGTCGAGGTCGACCGACGTAGAGCTCGTGAACGGCGCGTTGCCGTCGATCACGACCGACCCGGCCGGCGCGGTGCCGTCGGTTGGCGCGCAACTCCCCGTCGTCCAGCTCACGTCCATCGTGTCCGTGCGCGTGATCGTGGCGTTGACTCGAATTGCTCCCCTGCGCCTGGTAGACGACGGTTCCGGTTCCGGCCCCTGGCGTGGTCGAGTCTGACGGTCACCAGCGAGGTGAGCGCGCTGGTCAGACGTGTTGTTGTCCAGCGTGCCCCAGTTCGCGGGCAGCGTGATCGTGCGCGGGAGCCCCAACGGACGCGGTGAGACCGGCACCCGTGACGGACTGAACCGACACCGTGACGGTCGAGCGTCCTTGAAGACGTTCGTCGACCCTGCCGCGCCGTTTCGCGTCACTGCCACCAGCGCCGACTTGGACGTCGGCGTCGCGCAGCTGACGGCCCCGAAGCTCATGTTCTGATTCGTGACCGGCGTGACCCCGTCGCCGTCCGAGTATCGCGTCGTCTGCGTACGCGACAGCGGCGCACGCCAGAGTGCTCAGTGTCAAGCCGAGGACCAGGCCGAGCCGGCCTCGCCTCCGAGCCTTCGTCGATCCTTCCATGAAGCTCCCCCTCCCCTTGTCCCGGAGGGGCGAGCGCCGCCTCCCCCAAGGCGTGAACCGCCGCCGTGTCCCATCCGGGACTCCCGGCGCTCTTGCTTCGACGCACAGCTGTTCCCCAGCCAACTGCTACGGCCCGCACCGCGACCGACAAGTCGAACGATGACGACAAACCGCCGCCGACGGGACTGCCCAAAGGTCCAGATCCGAGTTATCGCTGGGCGCCGCAACGCGCGTCGTCACCCGGCGCCAGGCCCCATCGCCCCGACCATCGCGAGGGGAGGCCCTCAGGTGCCAGGTGCCGGAAGTAGCTCGAGTGCGAGGGGCCCTGCGTGCTCGGCTATGCGGCGACTTCGTCGGCCGGTTCTCCGACCTCGATCGGGTTCTCCGTGGGGTTGCTGCTCCACTCGAACCAGCCGCCGTCGTAGACGGCGACCCGCTTCCAGTCCATGAGGTACGCGTAGAACCACGTTTCGCTGGCGCGCCAGCCGGTGCCGCAGTAGAACGCGACCCATTTGTCCGGCGTGATTCCCGCCTGCTCCCAGTTGGCGGCGATCTCCGGGTACGGCCGCATCGTGTTGTCGACGGTGCGGTAGTGCTGCATGTGGTACGCGTCGCTGCCGCAGTTGCCCCAGACGTCACCCGGGATGCGGCCCGCCGGGCCGATGTAGTTGTAGCCGCTCACTTCGCCGATGTGCTCGCGCCAGGTTCGGACGCTGACGAGCGCCGCGCCGTCGGGGTCGGCGAGGATCTGCCTTGCCTCGTCGAGGTCGACGATCACCTCGGGGCGAAAGGGGATCGGAACGCCGAACGACTCCACGGGGCTTGGCGTGCGCATTGTCGTTTCGACCTTGTTCCCTGCCCGGACCCACGCGTCGTAGCCACCGTCGAGCAGCCGGATGTCGTCCACACCGGCGTAGCGAAGGATCATGGCCGCGCGCGTCGCAGCGATCTGTCCCGCCCGGCGACCCGGCCACTTCTCATTCGCGTCGCCCTCCGTGTCGCGGCCGTACAGGACGATGGTCGCGTCGCGCGTGATGCCGAGCGCGGCCAGCGTCGCCTCGAGCTCCTCCGGCGTCCGTCGGTTCCAATCGACCGGGTTCTCGAGCTGGTTGGTGTCGAGGTAGAGCGCGCCCGGGAGGTGGTCCTCCTCGTACTCCTCAGGGACCCCGAAGTTGACGTGGAAGAGAAGGAACCGCCCCGTCGGCGCGGCTTCCGGCCGCTCGCCGTCCAGGACGAGCCGGAGCCAGTCGGTGTGCACGAGCGAGTGGTAGTTCGGGAGACGTTCGACCGGCAGGCTCTCGTCCGCCGCCCACTCCGACCAGCCGGCGTAGACGTGAGGCGCCGAGTGACCGAGCGCCGCGAGCCTGCTACCGACCGCCGCGACCTCGGCGGGGTCGCCGTAGAGGACGATCTCGCGATCGGGGACGATGTTCTTCGCGTCCAGGAGCCGGACGATCTCCGCGTCGTCGGTGCTCGCCAGCCACGCGCTCGGGAATGCGACCGCACCGGGGACATGACCACCTCTCGCGTCGCCGTTCGACCAACCGTTGTATGCGTACAGCGGTCGCACGTCCACGATCGTCACGTTGGGGGAACCAAGCCGGAGGCGAAGCTCGTCCGTCGTGAGGATGGCGCCGACGGGGCCGGTCAGCTGCGGAGCGGAGCCTGTGCCCGTCTGCGCCTCGTCCTCGGCGGTGATCTCTTCGCGACCCGACATCGACTGCTCCTCCTCCGGATTGTTTGCGGCGATGTGCCGCGGAACCCCAGCCTAACGGCAAAACTATACAAAGTAAAGTCCGTGATCGCACGCGCAGCCAGGGTGTGCGCCCGGCGTGGGCAACCCCGCCCAACCGGCGCGGGCGGCGCGTGCCGCCCGTTGTCATCCTGAGCACCACCGCTGATACGTTGCGACGATGCCGCTGAGCCTCGCACAGGCACACGTCCTCATCGCGGCCGCGAACGACCACGCCCTCGCCAACGGCTGGAAGATCGCGGTCGCGGTCGTCGACGAGGGCGGACTCCTCGTCGCGCTCGGCCGCATGGACGGCGCTTTCCCGCTCTCCGCACGCATCGCCGAAGCGAAGGCAGCCGGGACAGCGCTCTGGCACCGCGACGGCGAGCAGCTCGCTGCCAGCCGCGAGTCCCACGAGGGATTCTTCGACGCCGTCAGCCGGCTTGTGCGGCTGCCTCTCATTCCCGGCCCGGGCTCAGTGTTGATCCGGAGTGGCGAGGGCGTCCTGGGTGCAGCCGGAGCGAGTGGCGCGAGCGGTGACGACGACCGCGCCTGTGTCGAGGCCGGCCTGCGGGCCGTTCTCCCCGGCTGGACACCACCGGAGGGGCTCGTACCGTGACCCGCATCGTCAGTGCCTCTCGGCGCGCATCCATCAGCACGTGAGCGGCGAAGGCCCACTCATCGGGGAGTAGCCCGTCGGACGACCTGACGGTCGCCTGCCGCAGCGAGCGGGAAATGTTGCACGAGCTCTTGCCGTGTCGTGCACCCGAGCCGAGGATCGGCCGCGTGTAAGCCCGGGCCACTTCGCTCAGTGAGCGTTTCCGTTCTTCTCACGCGAAGGAGTGGTCTTGCACGCACCGAGCACGTGGCATCACGGCCTCGTGGCCGACTACTGGTTCCTCGTCAACCTCGACGCGCCTGAGCTCGCCCTTTATCGGCGCTACCTGCGCAGTCCGATCCTCGACGCCGGCCGTGGGGCGGGAAGGCTGCTCGGCCCGCTGGGCCAGCCCTGAGCCAAGGCGACTGCGGGGCCAGCGCCGATCCGAGTAGGAGTCCCCTACCGACTTCCCGGTGGGGGCACGCCGTCGCGCAGCCAGTTGAGGTACTCGGTTATCTCCTCCACGGGGTCGGATCCGAGGTGGCCCGCTGTGCCGTCGACCTTGACGACGCAGCCGGGGACGTTCGCGGCCAGCCACTCGCCGTGGGCCGGAGGGACGAGCACGTCGGTCGCCCCATAGCGAACGAGCACCCGTACGGCGATCTGGTCGACCGCGAAACCCCATGGTTTGACGAACGCAAGGTCGTCGTCGACCCACCCCGCGACACCGGTGGCGGCCAGCTCGGTGATCGACTCGCGGACGATCTGCTGGTGCTCCGTGAGAGCGAGCTGAGCGCGGTCCTCCTCGCTGAGCTCGAAGTTGCCGAGGACGGTCGACGGGTCGACCGCCACTCGCGCAGCCATCTCAGCGAGCTCACGCTCGAGCTCCGGGTACAGGGCATCCTCTCCCGTCATTGCCCAGCCGAACTCCTTGACGTTCTCGGGATCCTGCCCCGCAAGCCACTCCTCCCGTTCGAGTCCTGGCGACCCCAACGGTGCACCGCCGACCAGGCACGCGGCTCGGACGACGCGATCGGGCAGGAGGGCGGCGCAGGCAAGTGCGTGCGGCCCGCCCCCGGACGCTCCCGTGACCCCGAAGCGCTCGAACCCCAGATGATCGGCGAGCACGACCACATCGTCGGCCTCGTCTGCGACCCGCCGTCCGTGCCGACGGTCGGAGCGGCCGTACCCCGCCCTGTCGTGGGTGACCAGGCACACTCCAAGCCGCCGATAGAGATCCTCGTCCGGCCACCGGTTGAGCCGGCACCCCGGTGTGCCGTGCAGCGACAGCACAGGGAACCCGTCGGGATCGCCCCACACGGCGAACGCCAGCGTCCGCCCATCGGGGCCTACCACCGTCCTGAGAGTCTCGCCCACGGTCGCGAGGACCATACGACACCCACGCCGGGACGCCCGGGCGCCTGGAAGCGCCAGAATGGACACATGCCGGTCGTGCTCGTGACGGGAATGTCCGGTACGGGCAAGTCGTCGGCGTTGGCCGAGTTGGCTCGTCGCGGACATCGGGTCGTCGACACGGACGACGGAGGCTGGATCGTGGAAGCGCCTTCGACCGATGGGCGCCCCTCGGAGCCGCTCTGGCGCGAGGACCGGATCGATGCGCTACTGGCAGAACATGATGACGACGCGCTGTTCGTCTCGGGGACGGTCGGCAACCAGGGAAGGTTCTACGGCGGCTTCGACGCGATCGTGCTTCTGAGCGCCCCCACCGAAGTGATCCTGGAACGGGTGGCCCAGCGCGATACCAACGACTCTGGCAAGTCCGACGTGCAGCGCAGGTTCATCCTCGAGGACATCGCTTCGGTCGAACCGCTGCTCCGGGCCGGTGCGACGGACGAGATCGATACTCGCGCTCCCGTGTCCGCTGTGGCGGACGCGCTCGAGCGGATCGCCGAAACCGCTCGATCAGACGTCGACTCCTGACTCCTGACCTCGTCGACCGGGCGGCCGGGCTGCGACGTGACGGCTACGGCATCTCGGCCGGCCGTCGTCAGCGGTGGAGGCGTCAGCCGTCCGCGACGGCGCTGTTCAGCGCGGACGCGGTCTCGGGCCCGACCCGACCGTCGACGGAGAGACCATTCGCTTCCTGGAATGCGACGACGGCCGCTTCCGTCAGCCGACCGAACGTCCCGTCGGCCGGGCCGGGGTCGTAGCCGGCCTTCGACAGGGCCTGCTGGAGCTCTTCGATGAGCGCGGGATCGCCTTCACCGCGCTGGAGCTTCGTGCCCTCGGGGAGCGCGAACGTCGAGGCGCCGTCCGTGGATGGCGTGGTCGACGGCGTTGTCGACGGGCTCGGCGCCGTAGGCGCCGGCCGACGGACGGGCCTCACCCGGCGCGGGCGTGGTGCTGGTGGAAGCGGCGACAGGTGCGACCGGCGCCTGATCTCCGTCCCGGAGGAGAAGCACCGCGATCACAGCGCCAAGTGCGAGTACCACCACGACCACGAGCCCGGCGACGAGGCGTCGGCGTTCGATGACCGCGCGGTGGTCTTCGGCGGCGGCGACCCGTCGGGCAGCGGGATCGGCTGTCGGGTGGCGCCAGTCCTCGACCTCGGGTGACGGGAGCTCATGGGATGCGGGCGAGGCGCGTCGGCTCTCGGCGCGTTCCGGCACGCTCTCGTCCCAGTCGTCATCCGAGATGTCGCCGAGCCAGTCGTCAGGGGGCTCGACGGTGCTCGACGAGCGCTGGTGACCGCGGGGACGCGTCTCGTGCACACGAGCAATGCTAGGCAGCGCCCCGGCGGTCACTCGATCCAGATCGTGCGCGGGTCAGGAACCTTTGGAGGCCGCCCTGGACTCCGCCCATGGCTCCCGGTCCGAGCTTGGGCACGAGAATCCGAAGGCTGAACACCTCGTTCGCACCCGCGCCTACCGAGATCCTCCCGAACGAACCTGACTGCAGGTGAAGCAACAGGCTCTGCGGGGCTCGCTCGGCCTCGTCCCTAACCGCGGGAGCTCAGCCGCTCTTCGACTCTTCGGCTGGACGGCTACTCGACCCAGGCCAGGTCCTAGAGGACCACCCCGAGTCGTGTTCAGGGGTAGCCCCCTGATCGTGTCGCACAGACCGCCATATCGTGCGGCCATGACACGCGGATGGTTCCTCGGTTGGTCGACGTTCGTCGGGATCTCGTGGGTCGCCCTGGCTGCCGCCTTCGCCGACGACGAAGCGTGCTCCTTTCTCTGCTTCACGTTCGCCGACATGCTCGTCCTACTGCTCTTACCGGTCGCGATCGTGTGGTCGCTCGGGTTGATCGCGCTGTACGTCGTGCGGCGCTGGCGATCCAGATCGGTGAGTAACGGCACCGGACGATCGCGGTGAGCTCTAGGCGCCGCCGTCGGGGCCTTCGACGAACTGCCTACGACGAAGCGCCGGTTCCGGCCGAGGTAGCGCCCGGGGGTCGGGTTGTCGCGAAGGCTCGGGCCGCCTGGTCATTCGTCCGACGCGATGCAGTGGGGTACGGCGTCGCGACGGTCGTGACCCGGGGATCGTCCGACGTGATGGACGAGGCGTCCCTTCAGCCTGACCCGGCACAGCACGAGCTGCGACGCTTCGGCCGGCGGCCTCGCCCTCATGAAGACGGGGCCGCCAGCACTACTCCATGAGACGACCGATACCGCGAGAGGGCTGCTGTCTTCAATGTCTCCGAACGTTTCGCGAAGCTCCGTCAGCACAGAAACCTGCGGTCGTCTCCCCGGTACGGCGCGGCGTTCGCGGCCGCATGGGACGGGTCCGACGAGCCGCGCTTATTGCGATGCCGCCTTCGCGGTGACGACGAGGCGCCAGGTCGCGACCAGCGCGGCGATCGCGACGGCTGCCGTGAGGACCCCGCTCCAAGGCCGACCGTCCAGGCCGACCCACTTCGCGACGGCGAACACCGGAATCGCGACGGCGAGCACGACCAGGAAGCTCCGGGCGGCGCGGACGACAGGCGTCGGATTCATCGTGTGCGCGCGCATCTACGGGTGCTCGGCGGGTCGCCTCGGGATGGGATCCCAGGCGCAGACGTAGTTGGCGGCGACGTCCGGCCGATAGCCGAACTCGGAGGCGGCGCACGGTGGGCAGTACAGGGCGATGGCCGGCGGGTCGTGCACGTCGGGGTCCGGATCGTCGCAGCGCACAGCGACCCAGCCCTTGCCGAGCTCGCCCGAGCAGCAGCCGCACTCGATGCAGTAGAGCACCCGTCTCCCTTCCCCGATGCGACTCTAACCCGCGCCGACCGACGTGGACAAGGGAGACCTCGTTCAGCCTGCGCTGGTCGGGAGACCTGGTCAAGGCTGGACGTTCGGGGGGTCGTGACGGAGGGGGAGCGACCTACGATCCGGCGCGATGGAGATCAACCTGAACCTCGGCCTAGTGAGCGGGCAATTCGAAGAGTCGAACATCGAGGTCGACGTCGACTTCAACGTCGCCGGTGTGCTCGGCCTGAGCGGCGTCGTCGACGACGAGTGGGTCGCCGCCTTCGACGAGTCAGGGCCGGCGGATGCGCCGTGGAAGCTCGTGAACGCGGAGTCCCTCCGCTTCGGCCCGATCCCCGTCAGGGAGCTCGCGGGCTACCTCGCGACGCTCCGGAGCCAGATCAACGAGGCGAACACGAAGGTCGAGGTAGAGCGTCACCGGCGGGCGATGGCCGAGTACCTCGATGCGGAGGAGCGGGCGCGTGCCCATCGACAGGCGATCGAGGCGCTCGGCAACGTCTTCGGCAGGCGTCTCAGCGCGATCGACCTGAGCTCCGAGCGCGCAGCCTAAGCGCCAAGCGCGCGCCGCACGCGGTCTCCGTTTGCATCCGCTCGGGATCGGGCACGCATGGCCCATGCCGACCGAGACGCCGCTTCCGCCGTCGCCCGAGCCTCCGATCCCGACGCCCGACCCGCTGCCGTCACCGGATCCGCTCCCGCCCGACGAGCCGGATCCGGTCCCCGGGCCGGTCATCTGAGCGCGTGCAGTCGGATCCTCGCGCGGATCACGTCCGCGCCGACGGCCAGCTTCAGACGTAGTCCGACGCGTACTCCGGCCGCCACTCGAACTCTCGGGCGGCGCAGACCGGGCACATGATCGCCACGGTCGTGCGCTCCATGCCGTCCGGGTCCTCGCCGGTGAATGCCGCCCACGAGCGTCCGAGCTGGTCGCTCACACACCCGCACTCGTCACACATCAGCACGGCGGGATGCTAACGAGGTCCTCGGTGGGCCGACAAGGAACCCCGCCGGAGAGACCGTAAGTGTTCTCTGCGGCCCTTCCTCATGGGTCGCGCCCGGGGTGGGGTGGGAGCCCTACCTCGAGGGCCGGCTGAGCGCCGCCGCTGCCCCCTCCCCTGAGGTGCGGCGGCCCAGCCGGCCCTTAACGTGCCGGCCGACGTCCGCGCAGGCCCCCCTGGCAAGAAGAGGGGCCCCGCAAGCGGAGCCCCTCGCGCACGGCGCAACGTGAGGTCAGGCGGGGGTACCGCCTGCGGGGAGAGGAGTCGCGCCGCGAGATTCGTATCTGTTCCACATCCGGCGCTCGAATGCGAGAGAATTCGCCAACCCTCGGAAAGGAAACGGCGGAAAATGGACAAGTTCAACGAACTCACCACGGGCGCGAAGATGGTGCTCGGCGCTGCCATCGTGCTTTTGATCGTCTCATTCTTCAACTGGTTCGAGGTCGAGGGGTTCGGGGGCGAGAGCATGTGGCACGGGATCGGCTTCCTCGCCGGGCTGCTGCTCCTGGCCCTGATCGTGTGGCAGGCGCTGCGCATCGCGAACATCAACCTCGAGGTCGGGGTGACGTCGTCGATGATCACGGCTGCGCTGGCCATTCTCACGCTGCTCTTCGTGTTCATCCGCTTCATCGACAAGCCGGGCGGGAGCATCGCCGCCGACGTCATCGACCGGACGATCTGGGCCTGGCTCGGACTGGCCCTCGCCATCATCCTGGTGGTGGGCGCCTGGATGAACATGCAGGCGTCGGGCGACAGCCTGGCGGACGTCCGCTCGTCACTCGCCGGCGCGGCCGCATCTGCGAGGGGCGCCGGCGATCGCACCGACGCGCCGGCAGCGGCACCCGCCGCGCCCTTGGAGCCGCCGCCCGCGACGACCGTCGAGCCTCCCGCCGAGCCGCCGCCGCCTCCTCCTCCGCCGGCACCCGACGCACCCGACGACGCGCCGAGAAGCCTCCTGACAGACGTCTCGAGGGCCGCCTCGTCCCTTTAGCGGCGGGGCGGCCCGGCTACACTCAGGCCGATGACCGACATCGGCACCCTGCGCGTCAAGACCGGCCTCGCGGAGATGCTCAAGGGCGGCGTGATCATGGACGTCGTCGACGCCGAGCAGGCGCGGATCGCAGAGGAGGCGGGAGCCTGCGCGGTGATGGCGCTCGAGCGGGTCCCGGCCGACATCCGGCGCGACGGTGGCGTGGCGCGCATGTCCGATCCGCAGAAGATCCGCGAGATCCAGGAAGCGGTCTCGATCCCCGTGATGGCGAAGTGCCGGATCGGCCACTTCGTCGAGGCGCAGATCCTCGAGGCGCTCGAGATCGACTACATCGACGAGTCCGAGGTGCTGACCCCCGCCGACGTCGTGCACCACGTCGACAAGCACGCGTTCACGGTGCCGTTCGTCTGCGGCGCGACGAACCTCGGCGAGGCGCTCCGCCGCATCGCCGAGGGGGCGGCGATGATCCGAACGAAGGGCGAGGCGGGCACCGGCGACATCGTCAACGCGGTGACCCACATGCGGTCCGTGTTCGGCGCGATTCGAGGGCTGCAGGGCCTGCGCGAGGAGGAGCTCTACGCCGCCGCGAAGGAGCACCGCGCGCCCTTCGAGCTCGTCCGCTGGGTGGCCGAGAACGGGAGGCTTCCCGTCGTAACGTTCACGGCCGGCGGGATCGCGACCCCGGCGGACGCGGCGCTCTGCATGCAGCTCGGCGCCGACGGCGTCTTCGTCGGCTCGGGAATCTTCAAGTCCGGCCGCGACATGGTGCTCGACCACGACGGCTGGGTCGAGGACGTCTCCCGCCGCGCGAAGGCGATCGTCGAGGCGACGACCCACTACGCGGATCCGAAGATCCTGGCCGACGTCTCCGCCGGGCTCGGCACGCCGATGGTCGGGATCTCCGCGAGCACGCTCCCCGAGGAGGAGCGGCTCGAAGTGCGCGGCTGGTAGCTCGGCTAGGAGCCGACGAACGCGATCAGCGCGCCGAGGGCGAGCGCGATCACGACGACGATGCCGTAGGCCGCGACCCGGCCCGCGAGTACCCTGAAATCGATCGATCCGTCGCGCCGCACGATCACTTTCGGAGTATCAGGGCAGCGAAGGGTCGTCGCTCCCTCGTTCGGGGGATGAGCCGGGCCGGATCTACACTCTTTCTCGTGGAGCGAAAGCCCCGGATCGGCGTTCTGGCCCTTCAGGGGGCCTTCCGCGAGCATGCCCGTGCGCTCCGGCGATCGGGCGCGGACGTCGTCGAGGTGCGGCTCCCGCAGCAACTCCACGGGCTCGACGGGCTGGTCGTCCCGGGTGGCGAGTCGACGACGATCATGAAGCTGGCCGCCCAGTACGGGCTCGACGACGCGATCCGCGCATTCGATCGCCCGATCTTCGGGACGTGCGCGGGAATGATCGTGCTCGACCGCCGGCACCTCGGCCTCGCCGACCTCGAGGTCGCGCGGAACGCGTACGGGCGCCAGGTCGCGAGCTTCGAGTCCGACCTCGAGCTCGGGGACGGTGACGCGCCGTTCCGCGGTGTCTTCATCCGCGCGCCGCGCGTGTCCGATGTCGGTCCCGGCGTCGAGGTGCTCGCCGAGCACGACGGTGAGCCGGTGCTGCTCCGCGACGGGCGCATCCTCGTGGCGGCATTCCATCCCGAGCTCACGGA
The DNA here is from genome assembly GCA_963797805.1 of uncultured Actinomycetes bacterium. Classification (GTDB taxonomy): domain Bacteria; phylum Actinomycetota; class Thermoleophilia; order Gaiellales; family Gaiellaceae; genus Gaiella. The sequence goes on from CAWCRC010000012.1 coordinate 254,823, forward strand.
CGATCCCCGGATCCACGAACGGTTCCTCGAGCTGGTCACGGAGGCGATGAGTGTCAGGGCATAGCAAGTGGTCGACGATCAAGCACAAGAAGGGCGCGGCCGACGCGAAGCGCGGCAAGCTCTTCTCGAAGCTCTCGCGCGCGATCATGGTGGCGGCGAAGGAGGGCGGCGCTGACGTGGGCTCGAACCTCGCGCTCCAGAACGCGATCGAGAAGGCGCGCTCGTACTCGATGCCGAAGGACAACATCGAGCGTGCGATCGCGAAGGGCGCCGGCGAGGGCACCGACGGCTCGACGTTCGAGACGGTCGTGTACGAGGGGTACGGGCCCGAGGGCGTCGCCGTCATCGTCGAGGCGCTGACCGACAACCGGAACCGGACGGCATCCGACGTCCGGCACCTCTTCTCGAAGCACGGCGGCAACCTCGGCGCGACGGGAGCCGTCGCGTGGCAGTTCGAGCGGCGCGGAGTCGTCCTCGTCGCGGGGGACGGCATCGACGAGGACGAGCTCGTGCTCGTCGCGGCGGACGCCGGCGCCGACGACGTCGAGCGCGACGGCGACACGTTCGTGGTCTCGTCGAGCCCGGAGGAGCTGACGGCGGTGCGGGAGGCCCTCGAGGCCGCCGGATTCGCACTCGAGTCTGTCGGGCTGTCGATGGTCCCCAAGACGACGGTCGCGATCGCCGAGGAGTCGACCGCGAAGCAGGTCGTCCGCCTCGTCGAGGGACTCGAGGACAACGACGACGTGCAGGACGTCTACGCGAACTTCGACATCCCGGAGGCCGTGCTGGAGGCCGTCGCCTCCTGAGGAGGGGCGTGGGGGAACCAGGGGTTCCCCACGTCGAACGAGCAGGAGGTGCCTGGCTTCAGCCAGGCACCTTGCGCGGTGTGATCTGGAGCCCGCCGCGGCGCCGGTGGACGGTGACGCAGCGGAGCCCGTCCGGTCCGGCCACGACGCTTCGCCGCGCGCCGCGGGGCACGACCGCGAGCATCCCGGGCCGGAGCAAGTGCTCGTCGCCGTCGACGACGAGCGTCCCTGACCCGACGATCGCGACGATCGCGACGTCCCGCTCCGCGTTGACATGAGCGGGCTGTCCCTCGCCCTCGCGCCAGACGAGCAGCGTCGCGTTCAAGTCCTCGGTCTCCATGCCCCAGGCCGGCCCTCGGCCCGCGATCGTGGTCAGGTCGACGAGTTCCACGCGCTGACGGTAGCCGTCCGAGGCCGTGCGTACCCTCTGGCCGTGAAGGTCCTCGGTATCGACCCAGGGACGGCTGCGTGCGGGTACGGGATCGTCCACGAAAGCGGCGGGCACCTCCGGGCCCTCGGCCACGGATGCTGGACATCAGGCGCACGCGAGCGCCCGGAACAGCGGCTCAGGACGATCTTCGACGGGGTCGGCGCCCTCATCCAGGAGCACGAGCCGGACGCCGTCGCCCTGGAGGAGTCGTTCGTCGGTGCCGACGCCCGCATCGCGCTCTTCGTCGGGCAGGCACGCGGCGCCGCGCTCGTCGCGGCCGCCACGCGAGGGATCGCGTGCACGGAGTACGCGCCGGCGCGCGTCAAGCAGGCGGTGTGCGGCTACGGCCGAGCGGACAAGGGGCAGGTCTCGCGGATGGTGCGCATGCTGCTCGCGCTCGAGGCCGAGCCGCCGACCTCGCACGAGGCGGACGCGCTCGCCGTCGCGATCTGCCATGCGTCGATGCCTCCACTCGCACGCATCGCGTGAGGAGGGACCGGTGATCGCACGCCTCAGAGGTCGCCCGGTCGGCAGGACGAACGAGGGGCTCGTCCTCGACGTGAACGGCGTCGGGTACCTCGTCGCCGCGACGCCGTCCGTCCTGCGACGGGCGGGCGCGGGCAGCGAGGTGACGGTCGAGACGTACCTCCACGTCCGCGAGGACGCCCTCCAGCTGTACGGGTTCGCCGATGCGGAGGAGCGCGAGCTCTTCGTGCACCTCCTCACGGTCAGCGGTGTCGGACCGAAGGTCGCGCTCGCCGTCGTCTCGGGCTCTCCGCCCGGGGAGCTGCGCAAGGCCATCGCGCTCGGCGATCACGCGCGCTTCCAGGCGATCCCCGGGATCGGGAAGAAGACCGCCGAGCGAATCGTCCTCGAGCTCCGCGAGAAGCTCGGCTCGGTCTCCGAGACAGGCCTGGCCGTCGTCGGCGACATGCCCGGGCACATCGTCGCGCGCGATGCGCTCGTGGAGCTCGGCTACACCCTCGTCGACGCCGAGCGCGCCCTCGCCGAGATCGACCCCGACCTGCCGCCCGAGGAGCGGGTCAAGCTCGCCCTGCGGAGCGCCGCAGCATGAGCGTCGCTCGCCTTCGGCTCGCTCCCGCGGGGGAACCCATGTTTCCCCCACGAGCCCCCTTCTTCTGGAGTGCGTGGGGAACCTCCCGGTTCCCCACACCCCTCCTCGCTCATGAGCCGACGGGAGTCGGCTCATGAGCCAGTTCCTCGCACCGGCTCTCCGGCCCGAGGAGGACGAGGCAGAGCAGTCGCTGCGCCCGAAGCGGCTCGACGACTTCGTCGGCCAGGAGCGGGTCAAGGAGCAGCTCCGGATCGCGCTCGAGGCGGCGAAGGCGCGCTCGGACGCGCTCGACCACGTCTTGCTCGCCGGCCCGCCCGGGCTCGGGAAGACGACGCTGGCGCAGATCGTGCGCGAGGAGCTCGGCGTCGGACTCCGGACGGTCGCCGGGCCGGCGCTGGAGAAGAAGGACATCGCCGCGATCCTCACAGCGCTCGAGCCCCGCGACGTGCTCTTCGTCGACGAGATCCATCGCCTCAACCGCTCCGCGGAGGAGATCCTCTACCCGGCCCTCGAGGACTTCCGGCTCGACATCGTCTTCGGCCAGGGCGCCGCCGCCCGGACGCTGACGCTCGACCTCCCGCCGTTCACGCTCGTCGGCGCGACGACCCGCACCGGGCTCCTGACGACGCCGTTGCGCGACCGGTTCGGGATGACGTTCCGCCTCGGCTACTACGACCCCGGGCAGCTCTCGACGATCGTGCGCCGCTCGGCTCGGATCCTCGGCGTCGAGATCGCCGACGACGCGGCGGACGAGATCGCCTCGCGCTCGCGCGGCACACCGCGGATCGCCAACCGGATCCTCCGTCGCGTGCGCGACGTCGCCGAGGTGCGGCACCAGGGCGCGATCACGTCCGACGTCGCCCGCGAGGCCCTCGAGCTGCACGAGGTCGACGAGCAGGGGCTCGAGCGGATGGACCGCGAGCTGCTCGAGGCGATCGCGTTGAAGTTCGGGGGCGGCCCCGTCGGGCTCTCGACCCTCGCCGTCGCGTTGGGCGAGGAGACCGACACGATCGAGGACGTCTACGAGCCGTACCTTCTCCAGCTCGGCTTCCTGCAGCGCACGCCGCGCGGTCGGATCATCACCGACCTCGGGCGCGCGCACCTCGGGACGGTGCGCGACGTGGGGAGCCTCTTCTGAGCAACCAGCTCTGGACGCCCGGCATGGCCGGGCCGCTCGAGGAGCTCGTGAAGCGGATCGAGCGTCGCGTCGAGCGCTTCAAGGAGGAGCACGCCCTCGCCGAGGTCGAGGTGACCATCGAGCTCGCTGACGGGTCGCTCCACCGGCTCAGGACGGTCTCCGCCGAGCCCGGCTTCGGATTCGTCAGCTTCTGCCCGCACTGCGAGGACGACGATCCGCAGGAGATCATCGTCCCGCTCGGCGCCGTGCGCGAGATCCGGATCGGCGCCCCGGGGCCGGAGCAGGCCGTCGGCTTCACGAGCGCCGGCACGGCCGGCTGAGCGGCTCTCAGCGCCGGTACTGGAGGGCGTGCCAGGACGGCGTCGGGGCGAGCTCGAGGAGCGCGCGGCCGCCCTGTGGCTCGGCGTAGGCGAACTCGCCGCTGTCGTCGTCCCAGGTGATCTCGAGCAGGCCTTCCTTCACGCGGTGGTCGAGGTACGCACCGCGGAAGACGAGCTTGCGGAGCCAGTAGACGAGCGACTCGCCGTCGACGAGGGCGATGCGCTCCCAGTGCCTGACGAGGTACGAGCCGAGCGGGCTTCGCGCCTCGGCGATCCGTCCGTCGGCGGCGAGCTCGACGAGGTCGGCGACCTCCTCGTCGTCGAGGTCGTTCGACGCGACGAGCCCGAGCCGGACGGCCGCGGCGGCGACGCGCTCCTCGAAATCGGGCCCGCCGAACGAGAAGTGGTAGCCGAGGAACTCGAGCGCGTACGCGTCCCCCGAGCAGTAGTTCTCGCCGTCGTCCCGCACGTTCGCAGGCTAGCCTGCGGATGTGAAGGATCACCGCCTCCTCGCGGCCGTGATCGTGGCCGTCGTGGTCATCTGGCTCGTCGGCGCGGCGGTCACGAAGTACTCGCTGGAGCAGATGGCGTTGTTCGCCCCGATCGCCGTCTGCGTCATCGGCGCCACTGTCGGCGTCGTGCTGATCTGGGTCAAGGTGATCATCCAGCTGCGCCGCGAGCGGCGGGATTCGCTTGCCGCGCGAAGCGGGATTCCGCAGAAGCGGAATCCCGCCGCTTGATCCCCGCCTTCGGCGGGGCAGATCCCTGAAGGCGTCGGCTTCGCCGCCGCAACCCTCTCGCCCCTACGCGTGCTCGGTGGGGCGTCATCCGATGCGGTCCGTACCGTCGATCGGGCGATGCAGGACGGCCGCTGGATCACCCGATCGTGCGACTGGACGCGTGTCGAGGCGCTCGCGGAGGAGCTCGGGCTCAGTGACACGACGGCCACCGTCCTCGTCCGCCGTGGGCTCGGCGATCCTGCCGAGGCGCGCGCGTTCCTCGACGCCGAGGATCCCCGCCACGACCCGCTGACGCTCGGTGACATGGCGGTCGCGGTGGAGCGGATCCGGAAGGCCGTCGCCGACGGCGAGCGGATCTGTGTTCACGGCGACTACGACGTCGACGGGATCTCCGCGACGGCCGTCTGCGTTCTCGTCCTGCGGGAGCTCGGCGCCGATGTGGAGTGGCGCCTCCCGAGCCGCTTCGACGAGGGCTACGGCCTCGCGCTCGAGACGATCGAGCAGCTCGCGGCCGACGGCGTCGACCTCGTCGTCACCGTCGACTGCGGCATCACCGCCGTGGCCGAGGTCGCGCGTGCCCGTGAGCTCGGCCTGGACGTCATCGTCACGGATCACCACCGGCCGGCCGAGACGCTCCCCGACTGCCCGGTCGTCGCGACGCGCCCCTCCGCCTATCCGTGCCCCGACCTCTGTGGCACCGGCGTCGTCCACACGCTCGCCCGCGCCCTCCTCGGCGACGAGCACCCCGCGATCGCGCGCGCGCTCGACCTCGTCGCTCTCGCGACGATCGCGGACGTCGTCCCGCTCGTCGACGAGAACCGCGCGCTCGCCGCGGCCGGGCTGCGGGCGCTCGCGCGCACGCGTCGCCCCGGCCTCCAGGCGCTGATGAAGGCCGCGCGCGTCGATCCCGCGACCGTCGACGCCACGGCGGTCGGCTTCCGGCTCGCGCCGCGGATCAACGCCGCCGGTCGGCTCGGACGACCGGACGTCGCCCTGGAGCTCATGCTCACCGAGGACGCCGGCGAAGCGGAGCGGCTCGCCGCCCAGCTCGAGGAGCTCAACCGCGAGCGGCAGTCCGTCGAGGAGCGCATCCTCCGCGAGGCGGTCGCGCTCGTCGAGTCGTGGACGCCCGAGGAGCGGGCGCGGCGCGCGTACGTCCTCTGGGACGAGACGTGGCACGAGGGCGTCAACGGAATCGTCGCGTCACGGCTCGTCGAGCGCTTCAACCGCCCGGTGGTGCTGATCGCCCAGAGCGCCACCGGCTGGAAGGGCTCGGGGCGCTCGATCTCGTCGTTCGACCTCCACGGCGGCCTCGGCGCCTGCGCCGAGCACCTCGAGCGCTTCGGCGGCCATCGCGCCGCCGCCGGGCTGTCGATCGAGACCGAGCAGCTCGAGGCGTTCCGCGAGGCGTTCGGCCGACATGCCGACGGCGCCCTCTCGGACGCCGACCTGCGTCCGGTGACCGTCATCGACGCGATCGTGCCGGCCCACTCGCTCACGCTGGAGCTCGCGGAGGAGCTCGACCGGCTCGCCCCGTTCGGCCTCGGCAACCCCGAGCCGACGCTGCTCGTGGCGAGCGTCGAGGCGGTGTCCGCGAGCACGGTCGGCGAGGGGAAGCACCTTCGCTTCCGCATCCGCCAGCACGAGCGCGATGGAGGATCGGCGATCGCCTTCGGCTTCGGGACACAGCTCGACCGGCTCCAGCGAGCCCGCCCGCTACGACGTCGCGTTCCGCCTCAAGGAGAACCGCTGGAACGGCACCGTCGCGCCGCAGCTCGTCGTCCGGCGGGTGTTCGACGCCGCTCCTGCATACGCGTCGCTCCGCGCGTGGCTCGCCGAGCAGTGGCGGGCAGGGGTGGACGAGCGGGCGCCGGATGCCCGCGCGATCTTCGCGGAGCTCGGCCTGACCGAGGGCGGCGCGCGCCGGCAGCTGCTCGAGTCGGAGCGGTTCCGGGCGCTCCTCGAGCAGCCCGACGTCGCGCTTCCCGAGGCTGCGTAGCCCGGTCTACGCCTCGCCGTCGTAGTACCCGAGCGAGTCGCGCCGCATCATGAGCACGTCTCGCTCGTCGCCCGGCCAGATGCCGACCTTTCCGCTGTCCGGGTAGACGCAGACCGCCGGCTTCTGCTTCGTGGACGTCATGAGGACGCGCGCCGTCTCGTCGCCGAGGCAGCTGACCTTGTGGGCGCCCTCCGGGCCCGGCGGGAAGCACACGATGTCGCCCTTCCCGAGCGCCTCCTCGCCGCCCGGGTGGCGCACGGTGACGCGCCCCTCGACGACGACGAGCCACTCTTCGTCCGGGTACTCGTAGTGGTACGGGCAGATGCTCTGCCCAGGCGGGAGCTCGTACAGCGACGCGCCCATCATCGACGCGCCGAGCGCCGGCCCGAAGCGCGCCATCCCGGCGCGATATCCGTCCGGGTCCGTGTCGTCGTACTCGGGGACGAGGTCCTGGAAGTTGACACGCCGAAGCTCGGCCATGCGGCCGATCATAGAGCCGACGTGGCCGGAGCCCCGCTCGGGCTAGCGCCGCGAGGACGCCGCGAGCAGGATGAGCATCCGCCGAAGGCGGCGGCGCTCGAGGTAGTCGAAGAAGAGCCGCATGCCGTCCTATCGGTTCGCTGCGGTCTCTCCCGTACCTCCCCGAAGGAGGGAACTCGTCCACGCGGGCCGTACACTGGGGAAATGACGGTCGTCAGCGCAGGGCGAGAGCACGAGAACCTCGTCGAGGAGCTGATCGCGAGCGTCGAGGTCTACAACCCCGGCGTCGACCGCGAACTGATCCGCCGGGCGTTCGAGTTCGCCGAGGCGCAGCACCGCGGCCAGGTCCGTCGCTCTGGTGAGGAGTTCATCCACCATCCGTGGGGTGTTGCCCGTATCTGCGCGGAGCTACATCTCGACGAGCAGACCATCGCCGCCGCGTTGCTCCACGACGTCGTCGAGGATACCGACACCGAGCTCGACGAGGTGCGCGCGGAGTTCGGTCCCGACATCGCGCTGCTCGTCGAAGGCGTCACCAAGCTGACCCGGATCCAGTTCTCGAGCCGCGAGCAGGCCGAGGCGGAGAACTACCGGAAGATGATCGTCGCGATGGCCCAGGACGTTCGGGTCATCCTCATCAAGCTCGCCGACCGCCTCCACAACATGCGGACGATCGAGTACCTCGGCAAGCAGAAGCAGGTGCAGAAGGCCAAGGAGACCCTCGAGGTCTACGCGCCGCTCGCGCACCGGCTCGGGATCCACGCGCTCAAGTGGGAGCTCGAGGACCTCTCGTTCCAGATCCTCCATCCGCGCAAGTACGCGGAGATCAAGGCGATGGTCGCCGACCGGCGCGCCGACCGCGAGGAGCAGGTCGAGCAGGCGACGACGATCCTCGGGCTCGAGCTGGAGAAGGCGGACATCCCCGCTGTCATCCTCGGCCGCGCGAAGCACTTCTACTCGATCTACGACAAGATGGCGAAGAAGGGCCGCGAGTTCAACGAGATCTACGACCTGACGGCCATGCGCGTCATCGTCGAGCGCTCGGGCGAGGAAGGGACGCGCGACTGCTACGGCGCGCTCGGGATCCTCCACTCGCTCTGGAAGCCGATGCCCGGGCGGTTCAAGGACTTCATCGCGATGCCGAAGCTGAACCGCTACCGCTCGCTGCACACGACCGTGATCGGCCCCTCCGGGCGGCCGCTCGAGATCCAGGTGCGGACGCGCGAGATGCACGAGGAGGCGGAGCTCGGCGTCGCGGCCCACTGGCTCTACAAGCGCGGCCGGACGGGGAAGCAGGACGACGATTGGCTCACGTGGGTGCGCTCGCTGATGGACTGGCACGGCGACGACGAGCACGACGCGACCGAGTTCATGCGGACGCTCCGCACCGACCTGTTCGACGACGAGGTCTATGTGTTCACGCCGAAGGGCGAGGTGAAGACGCTCCCCGCCGGCGCGACCCCGATCGACTTCGCGTACGCCGTGCACACGGATGTCGGCCACCGGACGGTCGGCGCGAAGGTCAATGGGCGGATCGTCCCGCTCCACTACCGCCTGAAGAACGGCGACTTCGTCGAGATCCTCACGTCGAAGTCGGGACGCGGGCCATCGCGCGACTGGCTCTCGCTCGTTGCCTCGTCGCGGGCGCGTAACAAGATCCGCCAGTGGTACCAGCGCGAGACGAAGGGTGAGACCGAGCAGAAGGGGCGAGACCTGCTCGACCAGGCGCTCAAGGCCCAGAACCTCCCGTACCGGAAGCTCCAGGGCTCGAGCGTACTCGCCTCCGTGATCCGCGAGATGGGCTTCAAGAAGGCGGAGGACTTCTACCTGGCGCTCGGCTCGGGGAAGATCGGCACCGGCCAGGTCGTCAACAAGGTGCTCCAGCGCCTGAAGACCGAGGGGGTCGCCGACGAGCCGCTCGTCACGGCGAAGCCGGCGGGCCACAAGCGTACGGTCACCGGCGAGTCGCTCGGCGTCCTCGTGCCCGGCGTCGAGGACGTGCTCGTCCGCCTCGCGAAGTGCTGCACGCCGGTGCCGGGGGACGACATCCTCGGCTACATCTCGCTCGGGCGCGGGATCACGATCCACCGCGCCGACTGCCCGAACGTCCGCGCTCTGATGCGGAACCCGGAGCGCTTCACTCCGGTCGAGTGGGAGGGCAGCGCGGCGTCCGCGAGCTTCCGGGTGCAGATCTCGGTCGAGGCGTGGGACCGCGCCCGACTGCTCGAGGACGTGGCCCGGAGGTTCTCGGACCACGGCGCGAACATCGTGGCGTACGGCGGCACCGTCGAGGACGGTATGGCGCGGAACTGGTACACCGCGGAGATCGGCGACGTGAAGGACCTCCGGTCGCTGCTCAAGACGTTGCGGGACCTCGACGGCGTCTTCGACGCCTACCGGCAGACCCCGGGAGGCTAGGACCGTGGGGGAACCCATGGTTCCCACACGAGCCCCCTCCTTCAGACGTGGTGCCATGGTTCCCCCACGAACCCCCTCCTTCCGGCCGTGAACCGGAGAGGCGAGGCGGGCCTCCCGGCCGGCCAAGCCGGCCTTCGGCCGCGGCGGTAGCCGCCGCCGCGACGGTTTACGACTGCTCGAGAAAACGGTCGCGAACGGAGGCGAGATCCTTGTCGTTCGCCGCCCACTCGCGGACACGCGGGTCGAGCGCCTCGGCTCGGCGAAGCGTCTCGAGCGCCTCGTCCTCGCGTCCGCCGAGCGCTTGCCAGCAGGCGAACGAGTAGACCATCCCGAAGTGGTCGGGGAACCGCTCGAGGCCCTCGGACAGGAACGCGAGCGCCGCGTCGGTGTCCATCGAGGGGCGGAACTTCTCCGCCTCGAAGTACCACTCCCAGGCGGAGGGGCTGTACGGCTCGCCCGGCTTGGCGCCGATCGCGAGGACGAGCGTTCCGGGCTCCTCCGCGCGGGCGTAGCGTCGAACCGACGGGTCGGCGAGGTGGACCACTGTCCCGGCGGGCGCGTCGTGCGTCTTGTCGTCGAGCGTGAACGTCGCCCGGCCGCGGAGCACGACGTAGACCTCCTCGTGGCCGAGGTTCTCCTCCGAGTGTGCCTCGACGATGTCCTCGCCCGGGCCTGCGACGTATGCGTTCGTTCCGAACGCCTCGATCCCGAGCGTCCGCCGAAGCGGCTTCCAATGCACGCCCGCTGCGAGGATCGGCTCGAGCTCGGCGAGCCGGAGCGTCTGCCAGCCGTCGCCCTTCACGCCTCGAGACTACGCGCTCGGAACGCTTTCGGCGCCCCCGGTGTACAAGGGATCGGTGGAGAGCCGGCCACCGGACGAATCGACGCTCGTCGCGCGCGCCCGCCGCGGCGAGGCAGCCGCCTACGAGGAGCTCGTGCGCATGCATCAGGCCGTCGCGTTCCGCGTTGCGCTCGTGAACGCCGGCGATCGCGCCGACGCCGAGGAGGCCGTCCAGGACGCGTTCGTGAAGGCGTACCGCGCGCTCGGCCGCTTTCGCGACGGCGCGCCGTTCCGTCCGTGGCTCCTGAAGATCGTCGCGAACGAGGCGCGCAACCGGAGGCGCTCGGCCGGTCGCCGCGCGGGTCTGACGCTCCGCGTCGCGGGGACTGCGGCCTCGGGGGACGCGGCTCCGTCCCCCGAGGCGGCGGTCCTCACCGGGGAGCGGCGCGGAGAGCTGCTCGACGCCATCGGGCGCCTCGACGATCGCGACCGTGACATCCTCGTCCACCGCTTCCTGCTCGAGCTCGACGAGCAGGAGACCGCGGAGGCCCTCGGGATCCGGCGCGGGACCGTCAAGTCCCGCACGTCGCGTGCCCTCGAGCGTCTGCGCGCGCAGGTGCCGGAGGTGGGGGAATGACGCCGCTCGAGCGCGAGCTCCAGGGCCTCGCCTCGGCCGTCGACTGGCCGGACGCGCCCGACGTGTCTTCCGCCGTCCTCGCGTCGATCGCGGACGAGCGGCCGCGGGGGGCGCCGCGCCGGCGGCCCCTCGTGCTGGCGCTCGCCGTCCTCCTTGCGGCCCTTCTCGCCGTGCTCGCCGTGCCGCCCGCCCGAACCGCGATCCTCGACTGGCTCGGGATCGGCAGCGCGCGCATCATCCGTGTCGACGAGCTGCCGTCGCTCGCACCCACGCCCGGGCTCGAGATCCTCGGCCAGCGCGCGACCCTCGAGGAGGCGCGCCTGCGCGCCGGGTTCCCGTTCGTGGACCCGCCCGACGACGAGCGGCCGCCCGACGAGATCCGCGTCGCGCCGGGTATGCGCGTGACCTACGTGTGGCACGAAGGCAAGCGCGTCCGGCTCCTGGTGACGCAGTTCCCCGGTGACGCGACCGACCCGGGGCTGATCAAGAAGTTCGTCTCCTCCGGAACGCGCATCGAGCTGGTCTACGTCGACGGGAACCGAGCGCTCTGGCTCGAGGGCGGGCCGCACGCAGTCCTGTTCGTCGCCCCGGACGGCAACGTCCACGACGACCTGGGCTGGCTCGCCGGGAACACGTTGCTCGTCGCTGCGAACGGCTTGACCTTGCGGATCGAGGCACAGATCGACCGCAAGGAGGCCATCGAGCTCGCCCGCGACCTCCTGGGCTGACCGAGAATCCCTCGGACGAGGGATGATCCCTCGTTCGAGGGGGGTACCTCGAACGAGGGAGCAGCATCCCTGAAACGAGGGATAGTCACCCTTCTGGGGGTGAGTACAACGGGACTGGGGGAGGGGAAGCCGTGCCGCGCCCGTCCGGCTCGCCGGGCGGGCGCGCCGGCCTTTTTTGGGGGATATGCAGGCTCACCCCGCGTTCACGGACCCCTAACACGTCCTTTCACGAACCTTTCAGGTAGCCCCGCAAGACTCGCAGGGTGCGCGTCCTCGTGGTCGACGACGAGCCGGCCGTCCGCGCCGCGGTCACGCGCGCGCTGACGCTCGACGGGTACGAGGTCGTCGCCGCCGAGGACGGCCCCGCGGCGCTCGGCGCGATCCAGCGCGAGCGGCCGGAGCTCGTGGTGCTCGATGTCCTCATGCCTGAGCTCGACGGCGTCGCCGTGTGCCGCAGGCTTCGGAGCAACGGGGACCGGACGCCGATCCTCATGCTGACCGCCCGCGACGCCGTCTCGGACCGGGTTTCCGGGCTCGACGCCGGCGCCGACGACTATCTCGTCAAGCCGTTCGCGCTCGAGGAGCTCCTGGCGCGCGTGCGCGCCCTGCTCCGACGCACCGTCAACGGCGATCCCCACGGCGTCCTCCGCTTCTCCGACCTGTCGCTCGACCCCGCGACGCGCGAGGTCCGACGCGGCGATCGTGAGGTCGAGCTGACGCGCACCGAGTTCCTCCTCCTCGAGCTGTTCCTTCTCAACCCGCGGCAGGTGCTGCCGCGGGCGCTGATCTTCGACCGCGTGTGGGGCTACGACTTCGGGCCGACGTCGAACTCGCTGGAGGTCTACGTCGGGTACCTCCGCCGAAAGCTCGAGGCCCGGCGGGAGCCGCGGCTCATCCACACGGTTCGGGGCGTCGGCTACGCGCTGCGCGAGGCCCGATGAGCTTCCGGGCGCGCCTGACGCTCGTCGCCGCCGTCGCGGTGGCCGTCGCCGTGGCGGTCCTGTCCGTCACGACCTACCTGATCGCGCGCGACGTCCTCTACGGCCAGGTCGACACGGAGCTTCAGGAGAAGGCCCGGGAGGCGGTGTTGCGCGACACGCCGGCCGGCTTCGTGATCCGGCTCCCCGCCGGGCCGCTCGGGACGAGCGGCACGCTCGCGCAGATCGTCCCTGCCGCGACCGACGACCTCGGTGTGCCGCCCGAGATCGTCCCCGTCGTCGACAGCGACCGCGCCGTCGCGGCCGGCCGTCGTGCGGCGGGTTTCCGGACGCTCGAGCTGCAAGGCGTGGCCGTCCGCGCGTACGTCCAGCGCCTCGCGCCCGGGTATGCCGTGCTCGTCGCGCGCCCGCTCACCGAGGTGCACGAGACCCTGGGACGGCTGCGGGCCATCCTCGTCGCGATCGGGATCGCGGGGATCGGCGGCGCGGCGCTCCTCGGGCTGCTCGTCGCGCGCTCGGCGTTGCAGCCCGTGCGGAGGCTGACCGTCACGGCGGAGGAGATCACGCGCACCGCCGACCTCTCGCGGAGGATCGAGGTGACGGGGGACGACGAGCTCAACCGGCTCGCAGCGACCGTGAACGAGATGCTCGCGTCGCTCGAGCGATCGGTCGCCGCGCAGCGCAATCTCGTCGCCGACGCCTCGCACGAGCTCCGAACGCCGCTGACGAGCATCCGGACGAACGTCGAGATGCTCGCCCGCGACGACGTGACCGACCGCGTCGAGCGCCGGCAGATGGCCGCCGACGTCGTCGCGCAGCTCGAGGAACTGACCGGGCTCGTCGGCGATCTCGTCGAGCTCGGCCGCAACGGCGAGCGCGACGACGCGATCGAGGACGTCCGCCTGGACGTGCTCGTCGCCGACTCGGTCGCGCGCGTGCGGCGGCGCGCGCCCACCCGGACGTTCGTCGTGTCCCTCCAGCCGACGCTCGTCCGCGGGTCGCCCGCGCGACTCGCCCGTGCAGTGGTCAACCTGCTCGACAACGCGGTCGCCTGGGGGCCGCCGGACGAGCCGATCGAGGTCGCGGTCGCCGACGGCAGCGTCGCCGTGCGTGACCATGGCCCCGGCATTTCGGACGAGGATGCCGAGCGGCTGTTCGACCGCTTCTACCGGTCGGCGCGTGCTCGCGGACGGCCGGGCTCCGGGCTGGGGCTCGCGATCGTGCGCCAGGTGGCCGACACCCACGGCGGCACGGCGTCCGTCGAGCGGGCGGACGGCGGCGGCGCACGGTTCCGGATCGACCTTCCCGTCGCGCCGCGCCTCTCAGCGAGTTCTTAGGGGCGGCTCAGGCGCATCTCACGCGCGACCGGTTCCCTGAGACGTCGTGAAGCCCGGCGACGAAAGGAGAACCGTGAACATCCGCACCGGCACGCTCGCGGCGGCGCTCGTCGTGCTCCTCCTCGCGGTCGCGGCCCTCGCAAGCGGGTGCGGGTCGACGTCGTCCGACGACGGCGTCGCAGCGCTCGACGACGGGGCCGCCACGACCTCGGAGGAGGACGAGAGCACGGCGAGCAACAGCAACGGGGACGACGACCCCGGGGAGGTGGCGCTCGCGTGGGCGAAGTGCATGCGCGAGCAGGGCATCGACGTGCCCGACCCGGAGGTCGACGAGAACGGCCGTGTCCGCGTGATGATCCAGGGCCGCAGGGCCGCGGAGGGCGTGCAGGACGACACGTTCGAGAAGGCGCGCGAGGAGTGCGGCACCCCGTTTGGCGACGACGGCCCGCCGCAGCTCTCCGAGGAAGAGCGCGCGCAGATGCAGGAGACGATGCTCGAGTTCGCCGCGTGCATGCGCGAGCACGGGGTCGACATGCCGGATCCCGACTTCTCGGGCGGGGGCGGCCGCTTCGGGTTCGGCGGCGCGAACATCGACCCGCAGAGCTCGACCTTCCAGAAGGCGCAGGAGGCCTGCCAGGACATCATCGGCGATGCCTTCGGCGGCCGCGGGCCTGGGCTGCGGGTCGGCGGTGGTCCGGGCGAAGACGGGCCGAGCACGAACCGGCAGGAGGACGCATCGTGAGGCGCGTGTACGTCGTCGGCGCGGCGATGGGGGTCGCGATCGGCGGGATCGGAGCCGTCGCGCTCGCGACCGGCGGGCAGGGCGGGTCGGCGACGGCTGCGACCGACAACTCGCCGGTGGCGACCGCGAAGGTCGCGCGCCGCGATCTCGTCCTGCGGGACGAGGTCGACGGGACGCTCGGATACGCGGACGCCCGCTCGCTCGTGGCGTCGGCGCCGGGCACCGTGACGCGTCTCCCCGTCGAGGGCTCTGCCGTCACGCGCGGCAAGGCGCTGTACGAGGCGAACGCACGCCCCGTCCGCCTCCTCTACGGGCGCGTGCCGATGTGGCGCCGCCTCGCTGCCGGCGTCGCCGACGGCGCCGACGTGGAGCAGCTCGAGCGGAACCTCGTCGAGCTGGGCCACGACCCGTCGGGGATGACCATCGACGAGACGTTCGACGCGGACACCGCGCAGGCGGTGAAGTCCTGGCAGGACGCGCTCGGCGTGACCGAGACCGGAGCGGTGGAGCCGGGCGACGCCGTCTTCCTCCCGGGCCCCCGTCGCATCGGTCAGCTTGCGGTCGCAGTCGGGTCGCAGCTCCAGCCGGGCCAGGAGGTGATGCAGCTGACCGGGACGACGCCCGCCGTCACGATCGACCTCGACGCTCGACGGCAGGAGCTGACGACCGCCGGGGACGCCGTCCGGATAGAGCTTCCGTCGGGCCGCATCGTGCGCGGGACGATCACGTCGGTGGGCAAGGTCGCCGTGACGGAGACGACGGCCCAGGGCGAGCCCGGCCTCCCGACGGTGTCCGTCGTGATCCGGCTCGACGAGCCGGCGAAGCGCGACGGTCTCGACGGCGCTCCGGTCGTCGTCTCGCTCGAACGGGAGCGCGCCAAGGGCGTCCTCGCCGTCCCCGTGGAGGCGCTCCTCGCGCTCGAGGGCGGCGGAATGGCGCTCGAGCTCGTCGACTCGACCGGCGGGTCGCGGCTGACCGCGGTCGAGACGGGGACGTTCGCCGACGGGTACGTCGAGGTCGAGGGGCGCGGCGTCGCCGAGGGCGCGACCGTGGCGGTTCCCGAATGAGGACCGTGCTGGAGGCCGCCGGGCTCGAGAAGCGCTACGGCGCCGACGTCGCCGCGCTCCGCGGCGTGTCGCTCTCGATCGAAGAGGGGGAACTGCTCGCGATCGTCGGGCCGTCCGGGTCCGGCAAGTCGACGCTCCTCCACCTCCTCGGCACGCTGGAGCGCCCGTCGGCGGGGACGATCCGCATCGACGGGCATCCCGCCTCGGAGCTCCCCGACCGTGCGCTCGCCGCGCTCCGCGCGCGTGCGATCGGGTTCGTCTTCCAGCAGTTCTTCCTGCTCGACGGACGCTCGGCGCGCGACAACGTCGCCGACGGGCTCCTCTACACGGGCCTCCCGCTCCGGGAGCGACGGGCGAGAGCTGAGGACACACTGGGCGAGGTCGGTCTCGGACACCGCCTCGAGCACCGGCCGAACCAGCTGTCGGGCGGCGAGCGTCAACGGGTGGCCGTCGCACGTGCGGTGGTCGGCCGGCCGCGGATCCTGTTCGCGGACGAGCCCACGGGGAACCTCGACACGCAGTCCGGCCAGGGTGTCGTCTCGCTCCTTCGGGAGCTGAATCGCACGGGCACTACCGTCGTCGTGATCACGCACGAGCGGGAGCTCGCCGAATCGCTGCCGCGACGCGTCGAGCTCCGAGACGGGCTCGTGGAGCTCGACACGAAGGCGGCCGCGTGATGGAGCTCGCACCGAGCCGTCTCGCCCCGGGCGACGTCCTCCGCGTCGGGGCGGTGGGGCTCTCCGCGCGCAAGCTTCGTGCCGCGCTCTCCGGCCTCGGGATTGCGATCGGCATCGCCGCGATGGTCGCGGTGCTCGCGATCTCCGAGTCGAGCAAGGCCGACCTCCTGTCGTCGCTCGACCGGCTCGGCACGAACCTGCTCACCGTCTCGCCGGGGCAGTCGATCTTCGGAGAGGAGGCGACGCTGCCGGACAGCGCGCGGTCGATGGTGGGGCGCATCGGCCCGGTCGAGGCGGTATCGGCGACAGGGTCCGTCTCGACGCCCGTCTACCGCTCCGAGCTCATCCGGAGCACCGAGACGAAGGGGCTCACGACCCTTGCCGCCGACCCGTCGCTGCCCGTGACGGTCGGCGCCACGCTCGCCGACGGCGTCTTCCTCGACGCTGCGTCGGCCCGGTACCCCGCCGTCGTCCTGGGATCGACGGCTGCCCGCCGGCTCGGCATCTCCCGGGCCGGCGGCGGGGTCCAGGTCGTGCTCGGCCGGCAACGCTTCACGGTCGTCGGGATCCTCGAGCCGGTCACGCTGGCGCCGGGCCTCGACACCGCGGCGCTGGTCGGCTTCGAAGCCGCGCGCCGCTACCTCGACGACGAGGGCGATGTCTCGTCGCTGTACGTCCGGAGCGATCCCGAGGACGTCGACGACGTCCAGCCCGTGCTCGCCCTCACCGCGAGCCCCGAGCACCCCGACGAAGTGGACGTCTCGCGGCCGTCCGACGCGATCGAGGCGCGCGCGGCGGCGAAGAGCGCCTTCACGTCGCTCTTCCTCGGCCTCGGCGCGGTGGCGCTGCTCGTGGGCGGCGTCGGGATCGCGAACGTGATGGTCATCTCGGTCCTCGAGCGCCGCTCCGAGATCGGGCTCCGGCGTGCGCTCGGCGCCACGCGCCGCCACCTCGGCGTCCAGTTCCTCACGGAGTCGCTCCTGCTCTCGCTCGCCGGCGGGATCGCCGGTGCCGCGCTCGGCGGCGTGGTCGCGGCGGCATACGCGTCGAGCCGCGGCTGGGAGGTCGTCGTGCCGGCCGTCGTGCTCGCGGGCGGGGTGCTCGCATCCGTTGCGGTCGGCGCGGTGGCGGGTCTCTATCCGGCGCTTCGAGCGGCACGGCTCGCGCCGGTCGACGCGCTCAGGTCGGTGTGATCACTCGAGGAGGTCGACGCCTTCGAAGGCGCGGATCGGCTCGCGCGCGGCGTCGGGGATCGGCGTGGGGCGCCGGGTCTCGAGGTCGACGAGGACGAGGGTCTGCGTCGCGGTGACCATCAACGTGTCGTCCGGGAGTCGGAGCGCGCAGAGGTCGTACGCAATGCTCGTCCGCCCGAGCCGCTGGACGCGGACGAAGCACTCGAGGAGGTCGTCGAACCGCGCAGGCGCGTGGTACTCGACGTCCGAGGCGCGCAAGACGAACTCGGCGCCGTCGACGCGGAGGGTGCCGAGGTGCCGGTGGTACTCGGTGCGGGCGTGATCGAAGTACGGCAGGTAGCGCCCGTAGTAGACGACGCCCTGGGCGTCCGTGTCGGAGAACCAGACGCGCGTGAGCGCGGAGTACTTGAACGGCGGCCGCCGGTCCGTGACCCGGCCGAGCTCGAGCGTCGTCGTCACGCGCCGCCGAGCGGCCCGCGGGTCATCTCCGTGAGCGACTCGTTGACCTCGAACACCCGGGCGCGGATGTCCTTCACGCCGAAGCCCTCGAGCCGGGCCGTGTGCTCCTCGACATATGCACGGGCGGAGTCCTCGTCCTCGAAGAGGTAGATGCCGCCGCCCGTCTGCTCGGTCTCGTTCTCCGTCCAGATCTTCCAGCGGAGCCCGGGAGAGCGGCTGATGATGCCGGCGAGGTCACGGAACGCGGTGGCCATCTCGTCGCCCCACGGGCCCTGCATCGGGAAGTCGAACTGCACGAGTGTCGGCATCTGCCCCTCCAGGCTCAGGATCGGATCAGGTCGAGGACCTCGTCGCGCCGCGCCTCCATCTCCGGCTCCGAGAGGGCCTCGAGGTTGAGCCGCAGGAGCGGCTCGGTGTTCGACGGGCGGACGTTGAAGTGCCAGTCGTCGAAATCGACGGAGACGCCGTCGAGGTGGGTGACGCGTCCGCCTGTGGCCGCGTAGCGCTCCTCGATCTCGCGAAGCTTCGCGTCGACGTTCGCGACGGGCGTGTTGATCTCGCCGGTGATGAAGTAGCGGTCCCGGAAGGGCGCGAGGAGCTCGGACAGCGGCTTCCCCGCGCGCGAGAGGAGCTCGAGCATCACGAGGAAGGGGACGACGCCCGTGTCGGCCTGCGTGAAGTCGCGGAAGTAGTAGTGCGCGGAGACCTCGCCCGCGAAGAGGGCGTCCTCCTCGCGCATCCGGTGCTTGATGAAGGCGTGCCCGACCCGGTTGACCAGCGGCACGCCGCCCGCCTCCTCGATCGCACGCGGCACGGCCCAGCTCGCGCGGACGTCGTAGATCACCTTCGCGCCCGGTTCCTTCTCCAGCATCGCCTGCGCGAGGAGCGCGGTGACGAAGTCGCCCGGGACGAAATCGCCGGTGTCGTCGACGAAGAAGCAGCGGTCCGCGTCGCCGTCGTATGCCACCCCCAGGTCGGCGCCCTCCGATTGCGTCTTCTCGACGATGAAGGCGCGGTTCTCCGGCACCAGCGGGTTCGGCTCGTGATTCGGGAACGAGCCGTCGGGCTCGAAGTAGCACTCGACGACGTCGAGCTGCGGGAGCCGCGCCAGCACCGGCGTGAGCATCGTCCCCGCCATCCCGTTCGCCGCGTCGACGACGATCCGCAGTGGTCGGACGGCCTCCTCGTCGACGAACGAGAGGACCTTCGCGACGAACCCGTCCCAGACGTCGGTCGGCGTCACCTCGCCGCGCTGCGCGACCTCGAAGAACGGACCTTCCGCGTGTCGCCGGACGTCCTCGAGACCCGAGTCGCCGCCGACGGGAAGCGCGCCCGCGCGCACGATCTTCATCCCCGTGTACTCCTTCGGGTTGTGCGACGCGGTGACGCACACGCCGCCGTCGAGGCCGAGCTCGCCGACTGCGTAGTAGACCATCTCGGTGCCGACGAGCCCGAGGTCGAGGACGTCGGCGCCCCCGTCGGCCGCTCCCTCGATCAGCGCGGACGTCATCGCCGGCGCCGCGAGCCGCATGTCGCGCCCCACGGCGATCCGGGTCGGCCGGAAGTGCTCGACGTAGCCCCGTCCGATCCGGTAGGCGCCGTCCTCGTCGAGCTCCGTCGGGTGGATCCCGCGGATGTCGTAGGCCTTGAAGACGGTCGGGGCGAGCACGCGCCGGATGCTAGAGGCTCGGAACCCGCGGATGCGCCCGGAGCCCCGCGGGCCGAAGAGTGCGGTCAACCGCCGCCCGTCAGGGCCGCCGGCGAACCTAGACTTCGACCATGGAGCGCAAGCTCGCGACGGCGCTGTTCGTCGATCTCGTCGATTCCACCGCACTCGTCGCCGGAAGCGACCCGGAGGTCGTCCGGCGGCGCGTGACCGCCTTCTTCGAGCGGGCCGCCGCGCACATCGCCGCGTACGGCGGCACCGTCGAGAAGTTTGCGGGCGACGCCGTCGTCGCCGTCTTCGGCGTCCCGATCGCACACGAGGACGACGCCGAGCGGGCCGTGCGCGCGGCCGTCGCGATCCTCGAGACGGGCGACGGCGAGCTTCCCGTGCGGATCGGGATCGAGGCGGGTGAGGTCGTCGCGGAGTCGGGCGACTCGACGTTCGCGACGGGCGAGGCGCTCAACGTCGCCGCGCGCCTCCAGCAGGGCGCGGAGCCGGGCGAGATCCTCATCGGGCCGACGGCGTACGGCCTCACGGCGCGGCAGGATCACCGTCGAGCCGGTCGGCGAGCGCGCCCTCAAGGGCCTCAACGGCGAGATCGCGGTCAGGCGCGTCGTCTGCGCCGACCGGCCCGTCGGGCGCCCACTCAACGTGTCGGCGCCGTACGTCGGGCGCGAGGAGGAGCTCGAGCTGCTGAGCAACGTGTTCGCCCGCGTCGTCCGCGACCGGCGGGCGCAGCTCGTGACGATCTTCGGTGATCCGGGGATCGGCAAGAGCCGCCTCGCCCAGGAGTTCTACGCCGGGCTCGAGCGGACGAGCGTCCTGACGGGACGCTGCATGCCGTTCGGCGAGGGGATCGCCTACCGGCCGCTCGCGGAGATGGTGCAGGCGGCAGCCGGGATCTCCGACGACGACTCGCCCGAGGAGGCGATCGAGAAGCTGCGCGACGCGTGCACGAGCGACGCGGTCGCCGACCTGCTCGGCCTCGCCTCGGGCGTGCTGGACAACGTCTCGGGCCCTCGCCGCGGCCAGGAGATCGCCTGGGCGGCGCACGAGTGGGCGACGAGCCTCGCGGAGGCGCAGCCCGTCGTGCTCGGGTTCGAGGACGTGCACTGGGCGGAGGAGCCGCTCCTCGACCTCGTCGAGCACCTCGCCGACCGCATCGACGACGCACCGGTGCTGATCGTCTGCCTCGCGCGCCCCGAGCTGCTCGACGCGCGGCCGGGCTGGGGAGGAGGCAGGCGTCGCGTCGATCACGATCGAGCTCGCGCCGCTGCCCGACTCGGAGACCGCCGAGCTCGTCGACGCGCTCGTCGACGGCGCGGCGCTGCCGGACGGGCTCCGCGGCGTTCTCCTCGAGAAGACCGAGGGGAACCCGCTGTTCGTCGAGGAGACGGTCAGGATGCTCGTCGAGCAGGGCGAAGGCGCCGCGGTGCGGATCCCGGACACGCTGCAGGCGCTCATCGCGGCGCGCATCGACACGCTCCCGCCGGCCTCGCGCTCGGTCCTCCGTCACGGGGCCCTGATCGGCCGCGTCTTCTGGCGCGGCGCGATCCTCGAGCTCGACCCGTCGCTCGACGTCGACGCGGCGCTCTCCGATCTCGTGGACCGCCAGCTGCTGACGCGCGAGCCGCTCTCGACGCTGACGGGCGAGGTGGCGTTCCGCTTCCGGCACGTGCTGATCCGCGACGTCGCCTACGGCGGCCTCGCGAAGAGCGTGCGGGCGACGCTCCACCGGACGTTCGCCGAGTGGCTTCGCGGGCGCTCCCACGACGAGCTCGTCGAGACGCAGGCGTTCCACCTCGAGCGCGCGGCGGCGCTCTTTGCGGAGCTGGACGGTCGCGTGCCCGACGACCTCCGGGCCGAGGCGGCGGACGCTCTCGGACGTGCGGGGCGACGGGCACTCGAGCGCGAGGCGAATCGTCGCGCGCGGCGGCTGCTGCTCCGGGCGATGGAGCTCGAGCCGAGCCTCGACCGCCGGTTCTGCGCGGCACGGGCGGCCTGGCGGCTCTGGGAGCTTCCGGCGGCGTCCGTCGAGATGGAGGCGGTACGCGAGGAGGCGCGCGAGGTCGGCGACCGGACGACCGAGGGGCTCGCCCTCGTCCAGATCGCCGAGATCGCGCTCAACCGGAACGCGGACGTCCCGCAGGCGCGCGAGCTGGGCCGCGAGGCGCTCGAGCTGCTCGCCGCGGCGCCCGGCGACGCGCGCTCGGAGGCGCTGACGCTGCTCTCGGGCGTCGGCTGGTGGCAGGGCGATCTCGTGCAGCGTCGAGCGCTACACGAGCGAGGCGCTCGAGATCGCGCGGGAGGCCGCGCGGGCGGATCTCGAGAGCCTCGCATTGTCGGAGCTCGCCGCGGCCCACCTCGCCCGGCTCGAGCTGGGCAGGGCTGAGGAGGTCAACGCTGCCGCCTCGACGCTCGCGGAGTCGAGCGGAAGCCTCTCGGCCGCCGCCTGGGCGGCCCGCGTTCGCGGCTCGATCCTCCTGCGCCGCGGACGCTTCGAGGAGGCCGCCGTCGAGTTCCGGACGTCGCGCGACTTCTTCGACGAGATCGGCGCGACCCCGGACGCGGCCCGAACGCAGCAGCTCGAGGGCGTCGCGGTCTGGCAGGCGGGCGATCCCGATCGCGCCGAGCAGCTCGTCCGCGAGGCCGTGCGCTCGCTGCTCTCGCTCGAGGAGCGGGCGAAGGTGATCGAGGCGCAGCGCACCCTCGCCGAGCTCGTGCTCGCGAAGGGGCATGTCGAGGAGGCCGAGCGCTGGGCGCTCTCCGCCGTGGAGACGGTCGGGATGCAGGACATGATGTCCCGGGCGAACGTCCAGATGGTGCTCGGCCAGGTGCGCGCCGCGCAGGGCCGCGACGACGAGGCCGAGCTGCTCTTCCGGCAGGCGATCGACACGCTCGCGGAGACCGACTACCGCAACGTCGAGCCGGAGCCGCTCGCCGCGTACGCGCGGTTCCTGCGCGAGCCGGGAGCGGGACGACGAGGCGGCGGAGATCGAGAGCCGGCTCGACGCGATGCTTCAGCCGGTGAGCGCCGCGCGGATCATCTGAGTCGACTCCTCG
Source organism: uncultured Actinomycetes bacterium (assembly GCA_963797805.1). Lineage (GTDB taxonomy): Bacteria > Actinomycetota > Thermoleophilia > Gaiellales > Gaiellaceae > Gaiella. The sequence goes on from CAWCRC010000012.1 coordinate 277,517, forward strand.
TCCGGCGACTCCGAGACGACCGTCGCCGGCCGCTCGAACGCCGCGAGCGCCTCCCGAAGCGGATCCGCGCGTAGCGTCCCCTCGCCGTAGGGCAGGTGCTTCGTCTCGTTGCGGTTCGCGAAGGCGATGTCGGAGAAGTGGATGTGGAACGGAGCGTCCGACGGGAGGACGCCGTCGACCAGCTCGAGCGCCTCCCGGAACGGCTCCGGCTCGAGGAACGCACCGTCGCTCGTCGCGTGCATGTGCGCGAAGTCGACCACGGGGCGGACCCAGCCGGTGCGGCGGCTGATCTCGACGCAGTCCTCGAGCGAGCCGAGGTCGCGGACCCGGCCCATCACCTCGATGCCGAACGGGACCGCGCGCCCCTTCCCCTCGAGCCGCTCGCGCACGAGCGCGAGTTGCTCGACGACCGAGTCGATCGCGTCCTCGCGGCTGCGGCCCAGCAGGAAGCCGGGGTGGAACACGACGACCTCGGCGCCGCAGGTGGTGGCGATGCCCGCGCTCCGGTCGAGCGCGCCGAGCGCCGACGACCACTTGCGGCCGCTCGCCTCGAGGTGGCCGACCCAGCCGAACAGCGGTGCGTGGACGGAGAGCGCGACGTCGTTCTCGCGTGCGACCTCACCGAACCGCTCGGCCCACGGGTAGTCCATCCAGAACCCGGACTCGAAGTCGATCTCGCAGGCGTCGTAGCCCCGTTCGCGGACGAGCTCGATCGCGGCCTCGGGGCTGTCCTGCGAGGGCACACGGGCGGGGCCGACGCGGATCCGTCCCATGCCGCGACTCTACGGCACGCCGTCTCGCAGGGGCGATGCCGCCCGCCGGTGACGCTCCGGTGGGGCGGCGTTCCTCGCCGGGCGCTCGTCTGGCGGGTTGCCTTAGACTCGCTGCCGTGCCGCTGCTCTGGCTCCAGACCGCCCGAAGTACGTTTTCGACCTGACGGCGTCCGAGGAACCGGGTAATCGTTCAGCCTGTGGATTCGGCCTCGGTCCGAGCCGAACGCACGGGGCCTTACAGCAGTTGTCGTCTTCGGCGTGGTCGCCGGAATCGGCCTTCGGGTCTTCGCGCATGTCTCGTCGCTCGGCACGCTCGACGGAGACGAAGCCGTCTGGGGTCTGATGGCGCGTCACGTCCGGCAGGGGGAGCTCTCGGCGTTCCTCTGGGGACAGGGGTACGGCGGCACGCAGGAGGTGCTCGCAACCGCGCCTCTCGTGGCTCTCTTCGGCATGAGCACAGAGGTCATCCGGGTCGTCCCGCTCGTCTGCACGGCCGTCGCCGCCGTCCTCGTCTGGCGAATCGGGAAACGGACCGTGGGCGAACCGGCGGCACGGATCGCCGCCGTGTTCTTCTGGGTCTGGCCCCCCTATCTCGTGTGGAAGTCCGATCGGGCGCACGGCTTCTACGGCTCCGGCCTCGTCTTCGTCTGTCTCATCCTCCTGCTCGTCCTCCGACTTTCCGAGAGGCGAAGCCGGCTCGACGCGGCGCTCCTCGGCCTCGTGCTCGGGCTCGGGTGGTGGCAGACCCCCCAGGTGCTCCCCATCGCGGTCCCCGCGCTCGCGTGGCTCCTCTGGAAGCAGCGGGAGATCTGGCGCGACGTCTGGATCGTGCTGCCGGTCGCCGTGCTCGGCGCGCTCCCCTGGCTGCTCTCCAACCTCGCAGCACGATTGGTGGTCGTTCGACGTGGACTCCGGTCAGACGCCGTACCCGACGCGTCTCCGGGGGTTCTTCTCCGCGACGTTCCCGATGGCACTCGGCCTTCGGGTTCCGTTCACGTCCGAGTGGCCCCTCGGGAAGGTGCTGTCCGCAGTCGCGTATGGGGCTCTGATCGTCCTGTTCGTGATCGCCTGGTGGCGACGGCGGTCGTCTCCGAGCGGTCTCCTGTTCGGCGTCGTCGCCGCCTTCCCGTTCCTCTACGCGCTGTCGCCGTCGACGTGGCTGGTGGACGAGCCTCGCTATGTCGTGGTGCTCCTGCCCGTGGTCTCGCTCCTGGTCGCGCAGGTGCTGACGACCGTCTGGCGGGCGGCCGTCGCGATAGCCGCTGCGGCCGCACTCTCCCTGCTCGTGCTGTGGCACCTGACGTCGTCCCCGGCGTTCGTGGAGCGAGCCGACGGGCTCTTCGTCCCTGCCGACTTCGACCCCGTCATCGCCGAGCTCGACCGGAGGGGTCTCGAGCACGTGTTCGCCAGCTACTGGCCCGCCTACCGGATCGACTTCGAGACCGGACGAGCGGATCGTTGCCGCAGAGGCGAGGCTCCCGACGATCGACTCGACAGGAACGGCCGGGTGTTGCCGAGGGTTCCGCGGAAGTACGACGAGAGCCGGCATCCGGCCTATGACACGGTCGTTCGCGCCGACCCGAACGCCGGCTTCGTCGTGCTCCTCCGCCGTGAGCGGGGGGCCGTCTTGGTGCGGCGCGTGCTCGAACGCGCGGGCTACGTGCGCTCGGTCGTGGACGGCTTCGCGGTCTACGGGCCGATGACACGCCGATGAGCCGCACGGCCGAAACGGGCAAGCGCCTCGGACGCTTCGCGTCCACACGGTGGGGAGTCCTGGTCCTGCTCGCCGCCGTCGCAGGCACAGCCCTTCGCGTGTGGGTCTACCGGTCGTCGCTCGGGATCCCGGACAGCGACGAGGCGGTTGTCGGGCTGATGGCCCGCCATTTCGCGGGTGGTGAGCTCGCGACCTACTTCTGGGGCCAGGCGTACGGCGGCTCGCAGGAAGTGCTCGCCACGGTGCCGCTCTTCTGGGTCGCGGGCAGCGGCTGGCTGACGCTTCGGCTCGTTCCCATCGCGCTCTCGGCCGTGACGGCTGTCGTGGTATGGAGGGTCGGCCGACGGACGATCGGAGAGCCTGCCGCCGTGGTCGCGGGCTGCGTGTCGTGGATCTGGCCCCCGTTCGTCATCTACAAGCTCACGCATCAGTGGGGCTTCTACGCGAGCGGGACGCTGTACACCGGACTCCTGCTGCTGGTCACCCTGCGGATGGTCGAGCGACCGACGAAGATGCGTGTCGCCTCCTTCGGGCTGGTCGTCGGGCTCGCCCTCTGGCAGAGCACGCAGCTCGTGCCGATCGTGCTACCGGCGATCGCTGTGGGCGATCTGGAAGCAGCCCGCATGGCTTCGTCGGATCTGGATCGCGGCCCTGCTCGCCGCGCTCGGCGCGCTTCCCGCGATCGTGTGGAACGCCCGACACGGCTGGGGATCGCTCGCATCACCGATCGAGGACACGACGTCGTACCAGCATCGGCTTCGCATCTTTGCGTCGCCGCTCCTGCCGATGATGCTCGGCCTCCGCACACCGTTCACCCAGGAGCTGCTCGTCCCGGTTGTCGCCCTGCCTCGTGTATGCGGGCCTCCTCGGGCTCTTCGCCTACGGCGCCTATCGGGCTCGCAGGAGGGAGGCCTCGCTCCTGTACGTCGTCGCCGCCTGCTTCCCCCTGCTGTATGCGCTCGCACCGGCGACGCTCTTCAGCCAGGAGCCCAAGTACCTCGTGGTCCTGAGCCCCGTCCTCGTGCTGCTCGTCGCACAGCTGGCGTCGACCTACTGGCGCGCCGTCGCGCTCGTCGGGGTCGCGCTCGCGTTGTCGATCGGGACACTGCACAAGATGGACACGTATTTCCGCACGGTCCCGGTGCGACCTCCGGTCGCGCCACGTGACCTCGGTCCGCTGATCTCCACCCTCGACGACCTGGGGGTGGATCGCGTCTATGCGGATTTCTGGCTCGCGTACCGGCTCACGTTCGACACGGACGAGCGGATCATCGCCGCGCAGAACAAGTTCACCGAGCTGCGGTTCGAGGGAGGTCAGGCTGTGGCGTCCCGACACCCGTTCATCCGGTATCCGCCCTACGAGACCGAAGTCGAGGACGCCCGTCACGGCTTCGTCTTCTTCCGCGAGTCGATCGCTCGGGGTGCCGACCGGAGTCCGGGAAAGCCGGCACGCGAGCGCGCCGAGCAACTGCAAGGCCTGGTGACGGAGCTCCGTGACCATGGATACCGCGAGGCGACGGTCGGCCCGTTCGTCGTCTTCGCGCCGCCACCGTGAACGCGACTTCACAGCCCGCGCGGACGATCAGCCCCAATCTGATCTCGAGCGCGAGCGGCAGGAGCACGTACCAGGGGGCGAACCATGCCACCGTCGGCAACCACATCCATGCGCGCGTCGTCGGAAACACCCGCGTCAGGGCCGGCAGCGACAGCAGGAACGCAAGGAAGACGCTCGTCGAGATCCGGCCTGCCGACGCGTAGTCCTCGTAGGCGGCGGCCGGCAGGAACACCACGAAGAGGAGCGCATTCGCGAGCAGCGCCCAGACGGCGGGGGCTCTCGCGCCCCGGACGAGGGCGACGACGGCGAGCGCGACGCAGAAGCATCCGGGTAAGAGCACGGCGTAGACGCGCTGCAGTTCGACGCCGCCCCACGGGAAGTAGTGGCCGATCCCGCCGAATGGCACCGGCGTCGGCTGCAGCTTCTCCGGGAGCCCGGCGTTCCCGAGCCACAGGTTCAGGAACACGAACCGGTACGCGAGATAGGGCAGGAGCGAGCCGATCGCGAAGAGGGTCGCACGCAGCCGCCGACCCTGGACGGCGAGCGCTGCGGCCCAGACGAGCGCGAAGACGGCGGCTCCCTCCCGGGTGAGGATCGCGACGGCGAAGAGCGACGGCGGAGAGCGCGATCCGGCGCGGCCGGTCACCGTCGAAGGCGAGCAGGGCGACCGCGGTCAGCGAATAGGCAAGCGGCTCGGAGAGGTCGCGCCAGACGCCGAAGAACACGCCGGGAAACGCCGCGTAGAGGAGCGCGAACCACTCCGGGAAGCGCTCGCGGCGCAGCCATGCGGCGATCGCCCAGGTGCCCACGGCGACGGCGAGCAGGTTGAGGACGATCAGGGCAAGCGGAATCGCCTCTTGACGTCCGAGCGCGAGCCCGCGTGCCGCGAGCGGGTAGACGATCCGGCCGTAGCGGTAGCTCGCATTGTCGAGGTACGGGACGGCGCCGGCCGGGTCGCGGGCGATGTAGAGGAAGAACTGGCCGTCGTACCCGAACCGTGCTCGTCGCGTTCGGCGCGTCGCGCGCGATCGCGGGGCTCGTCTCGCTCGCGCCGACGAAGTGCCTGCCGATGGCCGCCCAGTCCTGCCAGTCGTGCCCGATGTGGTGCGCCCAACCGACCCACGCGGCGTAGAGGAGCAGCGCGGTCAGCGCGACGAGAGCGGGCGAGGAGCGGTCGACCCGCGGCACCGGCCGATCCTACTGGGCCACCCGAGCCGTTCTCCGGAACACCGCGATGACGCTCCCGACATCCGCAGCCACGGCTACCGGCGGGTCGACGTCGGGCAGTTCGTCGTTCTCGCGCCGCGCTGACATCCTTTCCGCTGCAAACGGGCCATGTCGTCCGACGGGGTCCGTAGCCTCGAAGGCATGCAGCCCACGCGAATCGATCTCCTCGAGCTCGACATCGATCTCCGTCTCACCGACCTCTGGCGCGAGGCGGCGGAGATCACCGAATGGAACCTCGAGGTCGTCTCGGCCTTCATGCGCGCGGCGTACGGCAAGGGCTATTGCGACGCGCTCACCGAGGACGCGCCGGGATCGCTCTGCCTCGAGCACGGCTACGACGTGCCCAAGCGGCGCGCGCGCGACGCCGCCGAGGCATAGCTCCGGCGTCGAGCGCGATCTCTGGCACGGCGGCGCCGTGCACTCCGCCATCGCCCGGGCGCAGCGGAATGCGGCCGGAGGCCGGTTGCGGGTTGAATCTTGGTGGCCAGAAGGAGGGGTCGGTGGGGACATGGGTTCGCCCACCTGTATCTAGACTGTCGGGCGTGGCCAGGACGTCCTCTCCTGCCCGGCTGGTCATCGCGCTCTCCGTCGCCGGAGTGCTTGCGATCTTCCTCCTCTACACGTCGCTCGCGGGCGGCGGCACGCCGTCCGTCTCGCCGAGCGAGCTCGCGACGAAGACGGGTGAGGTCTCGCTCGCGGGCCGCGTCGTCGGCGCTCCCACGGGTGACGCGCACGGAGCGGGGATGCGCTTCGTGGTCGAGGACATCGAGGGCGCGCACAAGCAGCGCGTGACGGTCCTCTACAAGGGATCGGTGCCCGACCTCTTCCGTACCGGTCGCGACGTCGTAGTGACCGGCACGCAGCGGCCGAACGGGCTCTTCGTGACGACACCCGGGTCGATGATCACGAAGTGCCCATCGAAATACCAGGCCGCCGAATCCTCCAGTAGATGGCCGAGCTCGGCCGCGCAGCGCTCCTCGTCACTCTCGGGCTCTCGGGCTACGCGCTCGTCGCAGGCGGGGCCGCCGCCTGGCTCGGCCGGCGCCGGCTCGCGCACTCGGCCCGGAACGCGCTCCTCGCCTCGTTCTTCTCGACGCTCGTCGCGGCGCTCGTGCTCGTCGTCGGCTTCGCGCGCGACGACTTCTCACTCGCGTACGTCGCCGGCCACTCGAGCGAGGCGCTGCCGATCCAGTACAAGCTCTCCGCCTTCTGGGGCGGGCAGGAAGGATCGCTGCTCCTGTGGCTGCTCGTCCTGACCGCCTACTCCGCCCTCGCCGTCTGGTTCGCGCGCAAGCGGGCCCGCGACCTCGTCGTCTGGGTGACGCCCGTGCTGGGCGGGATCGCGCTCGGGTTCTCCTGGCTGCTCGTCGCGGTCTCGAGCCCGTTCGAGACGATCCCGGCGCCGGCGGACGGAAACGGGCTCAACCCGAGCCTCCAGAACCCGTACATGGTCGCCCACCCGGTCTTCCTCTACCTCGGCTACGTGGGCCTCGCCGTGCCGTTCGCGTTCGCGATGGGCGCGCTGCTCTCCGGCCGGACCGACGAGCGCTGGATCGTCGCGACGCGACGCTGGACGCTCGTCGCATGGACCGCGCTCGGGATCGGACAGCTCCTCGGCGCGCACTGGGCGTACGAGGAGGTGGGGTGGGGCGGCTACTACGCCTGGGATCCCGTCGAGAACGCGGCGCTGATCCCGTGGCTCGCCGCCACGGCGTTTCTCCACTCCGTCATGATCCAGGAGAAGCGCGGGATGCTCCGCGTCTGGAACGTCGCGCTCGTCAGCCTCGCGTTCTGCCTCTCGCTGTTCGGGACGTTCCTCACACGCTCGGGCGTCGTCAGCTCGATCCACTCGTTCACGCAGAGCGCGATCGGCCCGTGGTTCCTCGGGTTCATCATCGTCGCGGTCGCATTCTCGACCGCGATGATCTGGCTGCGGCTCCCGCAGCTGCGGACGACCGCGAAGCTCGAATCGCTCGTCTCGCGCGAGGCGGCGTTCCTCTACAACAACCTGCTCCTCGTCGCGCTCTGCCTGACGATCCTGTGGGGGACCGCGTGGCCGATGGTCTCCGAGGCGGTGCGCGGCGAGTCGGTGGTCGTCGGCCGGCCGTACTACGACTTCTTCCTGCGGGTCTTCGGGCTCCCGCTCCTCCTGCTGATGGGGATCGGGCCCCTTGTCGCCTGGCGGCGCGCCTCGCTCCGCGGGCTCGTGCGGGCCGTCGCGTGGCCCGCGGGCATCGCCCTCGCGACGGGCGTCGTGCTCGTCGCGCTCGGAGCCGGGTCGTCGATCCCCGGGCTGATCGCGTACACGTTCTCGGCCTTCGTGCTCGCAGCGATCGTCGTCGAGTTCGCGCGCGGCACCGCGGCGCGACGCGCGCTCACCGGCGAGCCCGTGCCGAGGGCGTTCGCTCAGCTCGTCGGGCGGAACCGGCGGCGGTACGGCGGCTATGTCGTCCACGCGGCGGTCGTGCTGCTCGCCATCGGCGTCGCGGGCTCGAGCGCGTACGACTCGGTGGCGGAAGCGAGGCTCGCGCGCGGCGATTCGCTCTCCGTCGGCGGCTACACCCTGACGTATCGCGAGCTCACGGAGCGCGACGGCCCGAACGCGACGGAGATCCGGGCGGTCCTCGACGTCCGACGCGGGAGCGACGATCTGGGAACGATCGCGGCGGGCAAGAATGCGTACAGCGTCGAGCAACAGGTATCGAACGAGGTCGGGATCCGCTCCGACCTCCTCACCGGCGAGGATCTCTTCGTCATCGCCGAGCAGGTGCGCGACGACGGCGCCGTCGTCTTCCGCGTCTTCGTCAAGCCGCTCGTCAACCTCATCTGGCTCGCCGGGATCGTCTTCGTGCTCGGCTCGCTCATCGCGCTCTGGCCGGACCCGCGGGAGGAGCGGCGGCTCGCGACGCGGTACGCACGCGCGGAGGAGCGCTCCGAGACGCACGCGACGACGTGAGCGGCTGGCTCCTGCTCGCGGCGGCGCTCGCCGTCGCGGTCGTCGTCGTGGTCGCGTTGCCGTTCCTGCGCGAGCCGGCCCCCGCCTCGGACGCGCTACACGAGCTCGACGGTCCCGAGCGAGAGCTTCTCGAAGCCGAGGAGGAGCGGGATCGGGCCCTCGCGGCGCTCAAGGAGCTGGAGGCCGACCACCGCGCCGGCCGGCTTTCGGATGAGGACTACCGAAGCGTCGTCGGCCCGCTCCGGCAGGAGGCGGCGCAGGCCCTCCGGACGCTCGACCGGCTCGCGGCAGGGACACGCGACGGGGGGGCGAAAGGCGACTGATGGGGCGTCGTGCCGGCCTCGTGACGGCCGCTTCCACCGTTCTGATCGCGGCGATGCTCGCGACGGGAGTGGCGGCGGGCGATCCCGGGACGGAGAAGGCCCGCGTCGACGGCGAGCTCGGCGAGCTCCGCGGGCAGTCCGAGCAGGCGGACGAGCGGGCAGGCGTGCTCACCGAGGAGCTGAGCGCCGTCGCCGGGCGCGTCCGCGAGCTTCAGGCGGGCGTGGACGCCCAGCAGGCCCGGCTCTCCGTCCTCGAGGGCAGGCTGTCGCAGGCGCGCGCGCGGCTCGAGACCCTCGACCGGACGATCGAGAAGCAGACCGCGCGCCTCGAGCGGCTGCGCGGCGAGTACCGCGTCGCGCTGGCGCGCCTCGAGCAGCGGGTGCGCGAGCTCTACATGACCGACGGCCCGGACGTGCTCTCGTTCGTCCTCGGGACGTCCTCCTTCGTCGACATCCTCGACAACCTCGAGCTGCTCTCCCGGATCGGGCGCCAGGACGAGCGGATCGCGGCGCGCGTGAAGCACGCGCGCGACGGCGTCGCCGAGGCACGGAAGGCCACACGGCTCGCGCGCGCCGAGCAGGCGCAGGTGGAGGCGGCCGCCTCGGCTGCCGCAGCCGAGCAGCGCGGCGTCGTGACGCGGCTCGTTTCGAGTCGTGACGCCCTCGCGGCCGCGCAGCGGGCCAAGTCCGCGACGCTCGCGTCGATCGAGGAGGACCAGGACGCGATGCTCGAGGAGATCCAAGCACTCGAGCAGCAGAGCGCGCAGCTCGCCGCGCAGATTCGCGCCGCACAGGAGCAGGCCTCGACGCCGTCGATCGTTCCGCCGTCCGGCAGCGGCCAGCTGGGCTGGCCCGTCTCCGGCCCTGTTACGAGCGGCTTCGGCATGCGCTGGGGCCGGATGCACGAGGGGATCGACATCATGACCTCGACGGGAACGCCGGTCCGGGCTGCCGCGGCGGGGACGGTGATCTACGCGGGGTGGCTCGGCGGCTACGGCAATCTCGTCGTCGTCGACCACGGAGGCGGCCTCTCCACGGCCTACGCCCACAACTCGTCGTTTGCATCCTCCGTCGGCCAGTCCGTCGCCGCCGGGCAGGTCGTCTCGTACTCGGGAAGCACCGGGCACTCGAGCGGGCCGCACGTCCATTTCGAGGTGCGGGTCAACGGCAGCGCCGTGGATCCGCTCGGGTACCTCTAGCGGGCGGCCGCGACGCCGCGCCCGCCCGGTGCCTCTCAGGCGGCGTCGATGGCGACGGGAAGCTCGTCCGCGAGCACGATGTGGAGGTCGGCGAGCGCGCGCCAGCGCTCGTCGAGCCCGAGGCCGTAGCCGGCGAAGAGCTCGTCGGGAACGGTGAAGCCGATGTACTCGAGCGGGATGTCGTCCACCAGCCGACGGTACGGGCGATCGAGGAGCGTCACGGCGGCGAGGCTCGCCGGGCCGCGCTCGACGAAGGAGCGGTTCAGGAAGCCGAGCGTGAGGCCCGTGTCGACGACGTCCTCGACAAGGAGCACGTCGCGCCCGTCGAGCGGGACATCGAGGTCCTTGAGCAGGCGCACGCCACCGCCTGCGCGACCGCTGCCGTAGGGAGCGAGCTCGATGACGTCGAGCTCGTGCGCGAGGGGGAGCGCACGCGAGAGATCGGCAAGGAAGACGGCGCTGGACTTCAGCGGCGCGACGAGCAACGGAACGCGGCCGGCGTACGCAGTCGCGATCTCGGCGCCGAGCTCCGCGACGCGCGCCGCGATCTCGTCCCTGCCGAGATAGACCTCTCCGATCGGCTGTCCCTGCGCACGCAGGCGTTCCGCCGCGGAGACCCTCACGACGCGATCCGGAGCCGGTAGCGCTGCGCCAGCCGCTCGATGTCGCGGCGGTAGAACAGCTTGACGTTGACATCCGGATAGAGCCGCCGGACCTCGCGCAGCTTGCGGTTCTTGCGCGTGACGAGCGACTGCTTCATGACCGTGACCTCGATGTAGAGGTCCTGCTCGGGGAGGTAGAAGTCGGGCGTGAAGGCGCTCGTCACGCGGCCTTCCGCGTCACGCTCGAGCACGAACGACCGGGGCTCGTACTCCCAGGGGATCCGGTACCAGTCGAGGATCCGAGCGCACTCGAGCTCTGCGCCGTTGACGAAACGAGGCGGCTCGGAGCCACGATATGCCTGGAACGCGCCAGATTCCGGAGGCGTCTGTGACACCTCTTCGAGGGTACCGACGCCCTCGGACGACCCCGACGGCACGTTTGCGAGCACGTATTCGCCGGCGTGTCTTCCCGCCGCCCGGATCCCTCGGCCTGCGGCGCGGGGACACCCCTGAAGGGTCGCCTTGCGCGGTCGCAATCCCTCGCCGGTGCACCGTAGACTCCCCGCGATGGCCTCCGCCGCACGGCCGTTCCGCATCGCCCACCTCTCGGACCTCCACTGCGGAGGGACGTATTTCGAGCCGAACTTGCTCGAGCGCGCGATCTCGGAGATCAACGAGCTCCGCCCGGACATGGTCATCTGCACGGGCGACCTGACGACCTTCGGCTTCAAGCACGAGTACCAGATGGCCCGCTCGTACCTCGATCGGATCGTCTGCGACTCCTTCGTCGTGGTGCCGGGGAACCACGACGCGCGGAACGTCGGCTACGTCCACTTCGAGGACCTCTTCGGCAACCGAAACAGCGTCCTGAGCAAGGAGGACGTGACCGTCGTCGCCGTCGACTCGACCGAGCCGGACCTCGACCACGGGCAGATCGGCCGGGGCCGCTACCCCTGGATCGAGGAGCAGTTCGCCGCGGCGCCTGCCGCGCTGCGGATCTTCATGCTCCACCACCACCTGCTCCCCGTGCCCGGCACCGGACGGGAACGGAACGTGGTCTACGACGCGGGAGACGCGCTCGAGTGCCTACTCCGCGCGGGCGTCCACCTCGTGCTCTCCGGGCACAAGCATGTCCCGTATGCGTGGCGGCTGGAGAACCTCTTCGTCGTGAACACGGGCACGGTTTCATCGCTGCGTCTTCGCGGGAACACCAGGCCCTGTTACAACGTGATCGAGGTCAACGGGCACCACGTCTCCATCTCCCGCAGGCATCCGTTCCACGGGGAGGAACGCATCATCCAGTTCTCGACCGAGACGTTCGAGTACGAGAAGTACACGAGCAGGATCGAACAGGAGGTGACGACGCGGGGATGAGCACGCCGAGACGTGCTGTCGCGATCGTCGACGGGGAGCACTACCCGCCCGTCGTGCGCGCCGCCCTCGAAGAGGTCGAGGACCTCGTTGTCGCCGCGGTCCTCGTCGGCGGGACGGAGAAGCTGCGCGCAGACGTCGACGGGTACGGCGTCCCCCTCGAGCCGACGCTCGAGGCCGCGGTGGCGAACCACCAGCCCGACCTCGTGCTCGACCTGTCCGACGAGCCCGTCCTCGGCCCGCGGGAGCGGCTCGCGCTCGTCAGCCGCGCGCTGGCGCTCGGGGTGCCGTACGAGGGGCCCGACTTCCGCTTCGCGCCTCCGCGGATGGAGGCCGTCGACGTGCCCACGCTCGCCGTGATCGGGACGGGCAAGCGAGTGGGGAAGACCGCCGTCACCGGTCACGTCGCGCGGCAGCTCTCGCGATCGCTCGACGTCGTCGTCGTGGCGATGGGGCGGGGTGGACCGCCCGAGCCCGAGGCCGTGCTCATCCCGCCGACGCTGGAGTCGCTGCTCGAGCTCTCCCGTGGCGGCCGTCACGCCGCTTCGGACCATCTCGAGACTGCGGTCGTCGCCGGTGTCGCGACGGTCGGCTGCCGCCGCTGCGGCGGCGGTCTGGCCGGCGCCGTCGCGGTGTCGAACGTCCTCGAGGGCGTCGGCGTCGCGCGCTCGCTGTCGCCCGACCTCGTCCTGCTCGACGGCAGTGGCGCGGCACTGCCGCCCGTGGATGCCGGCCGCCGCCTCCTCGTGACGTCGGCCGCCCAGCCCGTCGACGTCGCGGCCGGATATCTGAACGCCTACCGCGCGCGAATCGCGGACCTCGTCCTCGTGACGATGGCGGAGCCGGATGCGCCGCATGCCGAGCTGGCAGATGCAATGCGGGGACTCGTCAGGACGGGAACGCCCGTCGTCCGTGCCGTGTTGCGACCGCGGCCGCTCGAGCCCGTCGCGGACGCCCGCGTGGCGTTCTTCTGCACCGCGCCGCCGACCGAGCACGAGCGCCTCGCCCGGCATCTCGACGAGCTGCACGGGGCGCGTGTCACCGATGTCTCGGGCAATCTCGCCGACCGCGCCCGCCTGCGGCAGGATCTCGACCGCATCGACGCCGAGGTCTTCGTCGTCGAGCTGAAGGCGGCTGCAGTGGACGTCGTCGCCGAGGAGGCACATCGCCGCGGCGTCCGCGTCGTCCTCGCTGCGAACGACGTGATCCCGATCCCGGGCGAGCCTGCCCTCGACGCCGAGCTCGAGCGCCTCGCGGCCGAGGCAGTTGCTCACCGGCCGCAGGTCCTGCGGTGAGCGAGCGTCGCTATCTCGCCCCGCTGCCGCTGGGCGGGGACGACGGGCCGCCCTGGTCGAAAGGCCTGATGGCGCGTGCACTCGCTGCCACGGGGCTCACGGTGACGCGTGCGTACGATCTCGCCCGCCGCGCCGACGCCGACCTCGTGACGCGCGAGTCCGACCGGCTGGATCTCGACCGGTTCGGCGAGCTGGCGGCCGAGGTGCTCGGCGAGGCCGAGGGCGGGCGCACCATGCGCCGCCTCCGCCGGCTGCACGCGCTCCGCCAGCTCGACAGCCCGATCATCCTCCTCATCGGAGGCGCGACGGGTACCGGCAAGTCGACGATCGCGACCGAGACGGCGCACCGGCTGGGGATCACGCGCGTCACGTCCACGGACTTCATCCGGCAGACGATGCGGGCCTTCTTCTCGCCGGCGTTCATGCCGTCCGTCCACTTCTCGAGCTTCGAGGCAGGCCTCGGATTGACGAAGGCGGAGGAGGAGGAGGCCGGCGACGCACGTCTTCTCGGCTTCCTCGACCAGACGCGAAACGTCCTCGTCGGCGTCGAAGCGGCGATCGACCGCTCGCTCGCCGAGGGCTGGTCGATGGTGCTCGAGGGCGTCCACCTCGTTCCGGGAATGGTCGAGGTCGATCGCGCGAAGGCGATCGTCGTCCAGTGCCTGATCGCGATCGACGACGAGGACCTCCATCGGAGCCACTTCTGGGTGCGCGACTACGCGACCGAGGGCCTGCGGCCGCTCGAGAAGTACATCGAAGGCATGCCTGAGATCCGGCTCATCCAGGAGGCCCTGACCGAGCGGGCGCACCGATTCGACGTGCCGGTGATCATGAACACGACGCTCGACCAGGCGCTGGGCGAGGTTCTCGACCTGGTGCTCTCGACCGCCGACCGGCTCGTCCGCACGTAGCGTACGCGGCAATGGCGGACTGCCTCTGCACCCGCTACGCGCGGGCGACCGAGTGGGCGGCGCTCGCGGGTGCGCGCTGGCTCGGCCGTGCCGACGAGGAAGCTGCCGAGGAAGCGGCCGCGAACGGCATGAAGGCGGCGCTCGACCAGATGCCCATCGACGGGCAGATCGTGATCGGCGCGCGCACCGGCGAGGCGCTGCCGCCCGGTGGCAAGACGGGCGCCGGCGGCGACCGCGTCGATCTCGCGCTCGACCCGATCGAGGGTCGCGGCGTCGTCGCGCGCGGCGGCGTGGGAGCGGTCGCGATGCTCGCTGTCGCTCCCGAGGGCGCGCTCCTGCCGCTGCCCGACATGTACATGCGGACGATCGCGGTCGGGCCGCGCGCCCGGGGCGTGATCGACCTCGATCGGCCGGTCGCCGACAACGTGCGCGCGGTCGCGGAGAGCTTCGACCGCCAGCCGATCGACATCACCGCGCTCGTGCTCGACCGCCCACGGCACCACGACCTCGTCGAGGAGCTCCGCGCCGCCGGCACGCGCATCAAGCTGATCGGTGACGGGACCGTGACCGCGTCGATCTCCGCCGCGATCCGCGGCACGAACGACCACCTCTCGATCGGGATCGGCGGCACACGGCAGGCGGTGCTGTCGGCGGCTGCGCTCCGTTGCCTCGGGGGCGGGCTGCAGGCACAGCTCTGGCCGACCAGCCGTTCGCAGATCGAGTCCGCGCGCGAGCTCGGCGTCGAGGACGTGACGCGGGTCTTCACCCAGGAGGATCTGGCGAGGGGCGACGTGATCGTCGTCGCTACCGGGGTCACGAACGGCGACCTCCTGCGGGGTGTCCGGTTCCTCGCGGACTCGGCGCGAACGCACTCGCTGATCATGTGCATGCGCTGCAACTGGGTGCGCTTCGACGACGGCATCCACTTCTTCGCCCGCGAGCGACGCGAGGAAGTACGCCTGCTCGGCTGAGGCACGGGCGCGGGGCCGGCGTCAGTGGTGGCTCTGCCCGAGCGCGGGGTGGTGCTCCCCGAGGGGTGACGGCTCGACGCGGACGACCCGCGCGAGGCCGTCCGGCATCCACCAGTTCCACTTCCCGAACAGCTTCATCGCGCTCGGGACGAGGAGCGCGCGCACGATCGTCACGTCGATGAGGATCGCGGCGGCGAGCCCGAACCCGAACTGCTGCAGGCCGACGATCGATCCCGCGACGAACCCCATGAAGGCGGCGAACATGATGAAGCCCGCGGCCGTGACGAGCCGGCCCGTCTTCGTCAGGCCGAGAACGACGGCTTCCTCGTTCGTCGCGCCGCTGTCCCACTCCTCACGCATCCGGGAGACGAGGAACACCTCGTAGTCCATCGAGAGCCCGAAGAGCATGGCGAACAGGAAGACCGGGATCCAGCCCTCGATCTGGTCGTAGGGGATGAGCCCGACCCACTCGCCGGCGCCCCACTTGAAGACGACGACGAGGAGCCCGTATGCGGCGCCGATCGAGAGCAGGTTGAGGACGATCGCCTTCAGTGGGAGCACGATCGAGCGGAACGCCCGCATGAGCAGGACGAACGTCGCGAGGAGGACGGCGCCGAGCAGCCATGGGAACCAGCTGTAGGTGAGGTGGAGGAAGTCCTTGCCTCCGGGCGGCCCGCCGCCGGCGTAGACGGACACGCCGCCGGGGAACCCGGCGCCCGGGACGATCTCGTCCCGGAGGCGGGAGACGAACGCGAGGCTCTCCGGCTTCCCGTAGTCGCGCTTCCCGGTCACCTCGACGTTCAGGTACCGCTGCGTCGGGTCGACGTGTTGCGGCGTGTCCTCGAACTGCACCAGCGCGACCTCCGGGTCGGTCTGCGAGACGGCGCTCGAGGCGGCCCACCGCGGCCGTGACCGCCGGCTCCGCGGCGCCGCCCGCGCGGCCCGTGTCGATGACGATGTTCGTCGGCGCGACCGCCCCCGCACCGACCGCCGCGGTGAGGACGTCGTAGCCCCGCACCGCCGGAAGGTCTCGTGGGATGCCCTCGTTCGAGCCGGGCCCGAGCTGGAGCGAGAGCAGCGGCAGCGTGAGCAGGATCAGGAAGCCGGCGGTCGCGCTCGCGACGAGCTTCGGGTACCGCATGATGAAGCGCGCGAGGACCGCCCAGAAGCCGTGCTCCGTGTCGTCGCGGTGGTCGAGCCAGCCGCGAGGGAGAACGCGAACGCGGTCGAGACGCTCGCCGGCCACCGATAGCACGACGGGAAGGAAGGTGACGGCGGCGAGCACCGACACGGCGGGGATGAACAGCCCGCCGATCCCGAACCCGCGGAGGAACGGAAGGGGCATGAAGACGAGCATCGCCAGCCCGATCGCGACCGCCGTCCCGCTGAAGACAACCGCGCGTCCGGCGGTGGCCATCGTCTTGACGATCGCCTCGTCGCGGGGGAGCCCGGCTCGTAGCTCCTCGCGGAAGCGGTAGACGACGAGGAGCGAGTAGTCGATCGCGATCCCGAGGCCGATCAGGGACACGAGGTTCTGCAGGTAGGTCGACAGCTCCATGAAGTTCGCGAAGACCCACACGATCGCGAGCGTCGTCGGGATCGTCACGAGCGCGAATGCGAACGGGATCAGGAACGAGAGCGTCCCGAACGTGACGATGAGGATCGCCAGCGCGATCGGGAGCGCGATCAGCTCGCCACGGACGAGGTCCTCCCCGAACACGGGGTCGAGGTCGTGCTCGATCGCCGCCTGTCCCGTCAGGAAGACCGTCGCCCCCGGGATCGCGCCGATCGCCGCGCGCATGTCGTCCGTGTGGCTCTTCGAGTCGGCCGGCTCGAGGTCGGAGACGATCTGGGCGACCGTCACGTCCGGCGTGACGGGCGTGACGCTGACGAGGCGGCTCGTCGGCAGCTCGGCGACGGCGCGCTCGGCGGCGGCGCGCACCTCGGGCACGAGGGCGCGTGCCCGGCCGTCGCTCCGGGCGACGACCGTGAACGAGCCGGTCGACCGCTGCCCGAAGTGGTCCTTGAGGATCACCTCCGCCCGCCGCGTGTCCGTGCCGGGCAGCGTGAACCGGTTCGTGAGCAGGCCGGAGAGCTGCGACGACGCCCAGCCCGCGACGACGAACACGACGAGCCACGCGACGAGCACCGCATAGCGGTGCCGGAGGACGAG